>NZ_JBHSIQ010000003.1:0-625670 GCF_042653705.1 Alcaligenes sp. GCM10023179
TCTTCTTCTTCTTCTTCTTCTGCTGCTGCTGATTGCCCCGGGTAGTGACTCTGATCGGCATGAGGGGGGCCTGCTCTATGATTGGTGCGCATAGCGCGTTTAATGCTTTAGTTGCAGACAACGTGGCTGGATCATCGCTGCAGAGTGGTCGCTCTACTCTTCGCGCTCGTAGCATTAGCAGCTGAGCTTTTCGCACCAATCAGCTTTGTCTACCAAGATTGGCGCCTGCAACTGCCGACATCTGTCTCCTTAGCTTAGGGCTGTAGCGTACTTAGTCACTGCCTGTATTCGTCCTCCCTGATCCTCCTGAAATTCCTACTCAGTTTTCTCTTTGCGCCGTAGAATATGGGTAAATACTTTAGAGCTAAAGGAGTTGCTCGTGGGTGCAGAGACAGTAGTAGACGCGATTGTGGTTGGGGCAGGGCACAACGGCTTGGCAGCAGCGGTTGAACTGGCCAGTAAAGGCTGGAAAGTTCAGGTTGTGGAAGCCAAAAGCTCGGCAGGTGGTGCGGTCAGCACTCAGGAGTTGACCTTGCCAGGCTTCAAGCATGATGTGTGCGCCATGAACTTGTCCTCCTTCGCAGGCTCTGCGTTCTTCCAGCGCCATAAAGAAGCTTTGGCTCGCCATGGCTTGGCATTCGTCCCTGCAGAGCATTGCTTTGCCAGCGTGTTCCGGGATCAAAGTTATTTGGGCGTCAGTACAGACCTGGAAACGACCTTAAGGCGTATTCGAGCTGTTTCTGAGAAGGACGCTCAGGCTTGGCAAGCCATGCTAGATGACTTCCAGAGCAAGGCTCCCCATCTGTTTGCTGTGCTCGGTAGCCCTATGCCTTCGTGGGGCCTGATGAAAAGCGCCTGGAAGAGCTGGCGGGAGCTGGGCAAGGATGGCGTTGCAGAGCTGATGCAATTGCTGCTGGCGACGCCTCGTGACTTTCTGGACCGCCATTTCGAGAGCGACTCAGTGAAAGCCATGATGGCAGCCTGGGGGCTGCATGTGGATTTCACACCAGACACAGCAGGCGGTGCCTTGTTTCCTTATCTGGAGTCCATGGCCAACCAAGCCTTCGGCATGGTGATCGGGCAGGGCGGTGCTGACACGATTATCCGTGCCATGACGAGCTTGCTGCAGGAGCTGGGCGGTGAGCTGCTGTTGAATGCCCCCGTGCAGACAATTGAACAAGAGAATGGTCGCGCCAGTGGTGTTGTTTTGGCCGACGGTCGCCGTTTGAAGGCACGCAAGGCGGTCATCGCGAATCTGAATCCTCAGCTCGTCTTTGGGCGCCTGGTGCAGTCTGCTACCGTCCCCAAGGATTATCAGAAGAAAGTCGATGCCTTCCGCCCCGGTTTGGGCACCATGATGATCCATTTAGCTCTGGATGGCTTGCCTGATTGGACAGCGGGCACCGAGCTGCAGCGTTTCTCCTACGTCCATCTGGCACCCGATATGGCCATGATGAGCCGCGTCTATGCCGAAGCAGCTGCAGGTTTATTGCCTGCCGAGCCAGTTCTTGTGGTTGGACAAGGTACAGCACTGGATCCTTCCCGCGCCCCGGAGGGGAAACATACCTTGTGGATTCAAGTGCGTGTGCTGCCAGCCCAAATCAAAGGCGACGCTTCTGGCAAGATTGCCGCTGGCGATTGGTCGCAGCTTAAGGATGCATATGCAGAGCGCGTCCTGGATCTGCTTGAAAGTTATGCGCCGGGCCTGCGTAGCAAGATCCTGGCCCGCCATATCATGTCGCCCCAGGATCTGGAGCAGTTCAATGCGAACTTGATTGGTGGTGATAACCTCTCGGGCAGCCACCATCTGGATCAGAACTTCTTCTTCCGCCCAGTGGCCGGTTACTCCAAATACAAAACGCCGATCAAGGATCTGTATTTGTGCGGCGCCTCGACCTGGCCCGGTGCAGGGACGGGGGCCGGATCAGGTTATATGCTGGCCAATCTGTTGGCGAAGTAAGTCAAAGAACTAAAGGCCATTCAGACGTTGCCGGGCATGTTCCAGGCGCAGCTGTTTGGCCTCCATCTCCTGTAGTTGTCGTCGTATCCCATCGATATGTTCTTTGGCGGCGCGTCGGGCCAAGTCAGCTTGGCCTTGTGTGACGGCATTGCATAAACGCGCATGTTGTCTGTCCAACCTGCGTTTGGAGTCATGGTCGGGATACAGGTGCTGCACGGACACGCGCACCGTAGATAACATCAAATCGTTGAACAGGCTGATCATATGTACCAGCACCGGGTTGTGCGAGGCCTCACAGATTGCCGCATGAAAAGCATGATCTGCCCGCGCAACCTGTTCAGGCGCTGCATCCTGCATTTGCAGATCCTCCAGTTCCTGAAAGCGTCGTCGTATCATGATGTGATCGGCTTCCGTCCCCCTGGAGGCGGCTAGTTGAGCCGCCTCGCTTTCCAGCAGTTCACGCACTTCCAGCAAGTCATATAGAGTGCGCCCTTGCGCTTGAAGCAGGTGCTCCAGCGGCTTGCTGACGGCTGAATCAATCAGGTTGGCGACAAAGGAACCTTTGCCATGTCGGGTTTCAATCAAGCCGCGCACGCGCAGGATTTGTAGCCCTTCGCGCAGGGCAGATCGGGACACCGCCAGTCTTTGCGTCAGTTGCCGCTCGGAGGGCAGGACTTGTCCCGGTTTCAGGACGCCATCCATAATAAAAGTTTCGATGCGTTGGGCGACCAGCTCGGCGGTGACTTCCAAACGCTTGGGTTCCTGCATTTTCATTCGTGGTCAGACCAGTTGTATGCCTGTGGAAATGATAACAAGCTGATTATCTATCTGTCTGATTTATAAGTATAAAGATAAACCCTAATACTCTCTTAGGGTAAAAACTGGTCGGACCAGTAGCCTGACGGCTGGACAAGCCAGCCCGCATCAAAGACCATCCGTTTCAGGAGACTTTAAAAGACAGGAGGCGTCATGAGCTTGCGCTACGACGAAAAACTGGACGGTGTGCTGCCCCGCGTGGACAGGATGCAGCTGCTTAGCCGTTTGCGTGATGATATTCCCGGCCTGGATGTGCTGCACACTGATGAGCAACTGCATCCTTACGAGTGTGATGGACTGAGTGTTTATCGCGCCAAACCCTTGCTGGTCGTTTTGCCCCGTAATGTGGAGCAGGTACAGGCCGTGATGCGCTTGGCTCACGAAGTCGGCGTGCCGGTGGTGGCTCGTGGTGCGGGTACCGGCTTGTCGGGCGGTGCCATGCCTTTGGAGCAGGGTATTTTGCTGGTGATGGCGCGCTTGAACCAGATTCTGGATCTGGACCCTGTAGCCGGGATTGCTCGCGTTCAGCCCGGCGTGCGTAATATCGCGATCTCTCAGGCGGCCCAACCCTTTGGCTTGTATTACGCACCGGACCCGTCTTCGCAGATTGCCTGTTCAATTGGGGGCAACGTAGCGGAAAACGCGGGCGGTGTGCACTGCCTGAAATATGGTCTGACCGTACACAATATCCTGCGCCTGGAAGTGATTACCGTCACAGGCGAACGATTGATTTTGGGCTCCGAAGCTCTGGATACGCCCGGCTTTGATTTGATGGCCCTGTTTACGGGTTCCGAAGGAATGCTGGGGGTAGTCACGGAAATTACTGTCAAGTTGCTGGCACGTCCCCCCTGTACGGTGGTGCTGCTGGCCAGCTTTGACGAAGTGGAAAAAGCAGCTGATGCCGTGGCCCAGATTATTGCCCAAGGCATTGTGCCGGCAGGGCTGGAGATGATGGATCAAATGTCCATCCGCGCAGCCGAGGACTTTATCCACGCTGGCTATCCCGTTGATGCACAAGCGATCTTGCTTTGCGAGATTGATGGCGCTTTGGAAGACGTGCAGGACGATGTGGCTCGTGTTGAGCAGGTTCTTTTCAAGGCCGGCGCGCAAGAAGTGCGGGTTGCGCGGGACGAGCAGGAGCGACAACGCTTCTGGGCCGGTCGTAAAAACGCCTTTCCCGCTGTAGGCAGGATTTCTCCCGACTATTACTGCATGGACGGCACCATTCCGCGTCGTCAGTTGGCTTATGTGCTGAAGAAAACCGCCGAGCTTTCCGAAGAGTACGGCCTGCGCGTCGCCAACGTGTTTCATGCGGGCGATGGCAATATGCACCCGCTGATTCTGTTCGATGCCAATCAACCTGGCGAGCTGGAGCGAGCCGAAGCCTTGGGCGGCAAGATTCTGGAATTGTGTGTGGAAGTCGGCGGCACAATTACCGGCGAGCACGGTGTAGGCCGAGAGAAAATCAATCAAATGTGTGTGCAGTTCAATGAAGACGAGCTGCAGTTTTTCCATGCGATCAAAGCTGCCTTTGATCCCAAAACCATGCTGAATCCCGGCAAGAACATTCCCACTTTGCATCGCTGTGCAGAAATGGGCGGCATGCACATCCATCACGGGCAATTGCCTTTCCCAGAGTTGGAGCGCTTCTGATGAGTACCGTAGAACATAAAAATCAGGATCGCAGCGCTGAATTGCTGGAGCAGGTCCAGCAAGCCCTGGCCACTAAAACCCCCTTGCGTTTGCAAGGCGGCAATACCAAAGCTTTTTTAGGCAAAGCCGTGCAGGGGCAAGAGCTGAGCCTGGCAGGCCATGAAGGGGTGGTCGATTACGATCCGGCGGAACTGGTCGTCACGGTGCGTGCCGGGACTTCCGTGCAAGCGCTGGAAACGATCTTGAACGAGCAAGGCCAATGCCTGCCTTTTGAGCCGCCTCTGTTTGATGGCCGCGCCACTGTTGGTGGAGCCACCGCCTGTGGTCTGTCGGGACCGCGTCGTCCCTGGGTAGGCTCATTACGAGATTATGTACTGGGCTGCCGTTTGATCAGTGGCATGGGCACACATATGCGTTTTGGAGGCCAGGTCATGAAGAACGTCGCCGGTTATGACGTATCGCGGCTGATGGTCGGCGCACAGGGTTCTTTGGGTGTGATTACCGAGGTGTCTTTCAAAGTCTTGCCTCGCCCACGTAGCCGTGCCAGCCTGGTTCTGGAGGTAGCCCAGCAGGAAATCGCCGGTTTATTGCGCAGTTGGCGTGACCAAAGCCGTCCCATTACGGGCGCAGCTTGGCAGGACGGACGTTTGCATTTGCGTCTGGAAGGTGGCGACAGCTCAGTGCAATTGGCTCAAGAGCAAATCGGTGGGGAGGCTTTGGACTTGTCCTATTGGGACGATTTGTGCGAGCAGCGCCTGGAGTTCTTCAAGCAACCCGGCACCTTGTGGCGGATCGCCTTGCCAGTCGATGCCCCAGTGCACACATGGCCCGGCCAGATTCTGGTGGATTGGGGTGGGACACAGCTGTGGCTGAAATCCGATGCGCCTGCCGAGCAGATTCATGCGCAAGCTCAAGCCTTGAAAGGGCATGCCCGTTGCTGGTCCGGATCAGGCGCCGGGCAGGATGTCTTGCCCGAGTCCTTGTTGATATGGCATCAGCGCTTGAAGCAACAGCTGGACCCTGCTGCCATTTTTAATCCAGGTCGTCTCTTTCCTTCGGCGGAGTCCACATGCAAACACAACTGACACCATGGGCTCAGCAACTGCCGCAAGCCGAGCAAGCCCAGGCCATTTTGCGCTCCTGTGTGCATTGCGGGTTCTGTAATGCCACCTGTCCCACCTATCTGGACCAGGGCAATGAGCTGGACGGTCCCCGTGGCCGTATTTACCTGATCAAGATGTTCCTGGAAGGCAAGGCTACCTCGGAATTGACCCAGCATCACCTGGATCGCTGCCTGAGCTGCCGTAACTGTGAAACGACCTGTCCTTCGGGGGTGAAATATCACAACTTGCTGGATATAGGTCGGGCCGCTTTGGAACCCAAAGTAAAGCGGCCTTTGAAGGACCGCGCCATGCGAGTCGCCTTGACGCAAATTCTGCCTGAGCCTGGTCGAGTCGGTGCCTTGCTGGGGGTCGCGCGAACCATGCGCCCCTTGCTGCCATCTTCTTTACAGGAAAAAATTCCGCCCAAGCAAAATGCGGATTTGACGCGACCTGCACAGCGACATAGCAAACGAGTCCTGATGCTGGAAGGCTGTGTGCAGCCAGCCATGGCACCTTCCATTAACGCCGCGACGGCCCGAGTGCTGGATCGCTTGGGCATCAGCGTGACGCCCATCGCTCAGGCAGGCTGCTGTGGCGCTTCGTCTTTTCACTTGGGTGCGCAAGAACAGGGCCTGGAGCAGGCGCGTCGCAATATCGACGCCTGGTGGCCGCAGATCGAACAGGGAGCTGTGGCGATTGTGCAGACCTCCAGCGGTTGCGGCGCTTTTGTGAAAGAGTACGTGGACCTGTTCAGGAACGATCCGGCCTATGCCGAGCGCGCTCGCCGCGTCAGTGAACTGGCCAAGGATCTGGTCGAAGTGCTGGAAGAGCAGCCTTTGGAAGAATGCCTGAACACGCAAACCCGCCCACGCCTGGCTTTCCATTGTCCGTGTACTTTGCAGCATGCGCAAAAACTGGGAGGGAGGGTTGAGACCGTGCTGACTCGTCTGGGTTTTGATCTGGGCGCCGTGCCGGATAGCCATTTGTGCTGCGGCTCGGCGGGCACCTATTCATTGACTCAGCCCGAGATCGCAGGACGCCTGCGGGATCGCAAGATGGATGCGCTGGAAAGCAGCAAGCCTGACCTGATTGTCACGGCCAACATGGCCTGCGGGAATCATTTGAATGGAGCGGGTCGGACTGCGGTCAAGCATTGGATTGAGTTGGTGGATGAGTTTTTGTCTACCTGAACGTATAGCTGTACTTCTACAGTGAAGTGAAAGCCCGCTTAAAAAAGCGGGCTTTTTTTATTTCGTCCAGGCTGCGAGCGACGGGCGGAAGGGCGGTTTTCGCCAGTTTGGTGAATAAGTGCAGGAAAGGGCTGCCATCTGCGTGAATGGGATAGCGGGACAGGAGGGGGGCTATTTAGCCTGATAGGGCTTGAATTTGTTGCTGCATGCCAAGGTTCTGGCGCTTAGCACAGGTTCTGCATACATCGGCATCCCACAAGATGATTTCAGGCTGTAGTTCCTATAAGAAAGAAAGGAGTTGCTCCATGCACTCAATCATTCGCGCATCCTTGCTCGCTGCGGGCATCTTATGCGTCTCTATTCCTCAGTCTCAAGCCTACGAGCTCTATCGTGAAGAGGGTACTGAGCTCAATGCTGATCTGACCGTTGTCTTTGGTGTCTTGAACAGCAAGCATAACTATATAGGTCGTCCAGGCCGTTTTGGATGGCAGGAAGGGTTTGCCAAATATGGTTTAAGTGGTGAAACGGACCGCATTGGTGCTGGCTCTGTGTACGGTAGCCTGGCCTTGATCAGCTCTGGCACTTGGGGCGACGGCGACCCTGGCGGTTATTCGATAGGAAAAGAGAGGCGCACCAGTTTTGAGGATGCCTATGTGGGGTGGCGCTCGGGGAGCTTGTTTCCCTTCTTGGGCCAGGATGGCATTGATATTTCCTTTGGTCGGCAGAGCATCAAGGTTGGCCGAGGGTTTCTGGTCTATGACGATGCAGCCAATCCAGGCAGAGGCATGGGCAGGGAGTTTGATCGAGGTGGTGCTTACTATCTGGGCCCTCGTCATTCTTTTGCCAAGACCGCTGTTTTACGTTTGGGCGGCAAGGAGGGGCTGCATGGTAGTGCCATGTGGATCAAGTCCGACAACCCGGCAATGGCCAAGACGGAAATGGCGGTTGGGACGGTCGAGTACACCGCTGCTGAAGGGACCGTAGGCTTCAGTTATATCCGGGGTCTGGATGTAGATAAGCAGTACGCCGATGCCATGGCATTGGAGCGCAAGAATATGAACATTTACGGCCTGTTCGGAGAGGGAAGCGCGGGTATAGAAAATGCCAAATTCGGCTTCGATTTGGCTCGTCAGGACAAGCAGTCTGGCCATGAAACGGCGTGGTCTGTTCAAGCTGGCTACACCTTTGCCGATATGGCCTGGAGTCCGGAAATCAGTTACCGCTACAGCCATTACTCAAAGCGCTGGGATCCCTTCTTTACGGGTGGGTACTTGGATGATGGCTGGACGCATGGAGAGGTAGCAGGAAACTATGTCCCAGGTGCATTTGCCAGCAATCTGGCGGTACATGCCATCTCCTTGCGAGCCCGACCTTATGACAATCTGACTGTGGGCGCGATTTTCTATAACTACAGAACCGTTGCCAATCGAGATGTGCTCAACAGTGATGCCAATGCCGTCGATCTGTATCTGGACTGGGCGGTGACGGACCACATCACCATTACCCCTTTGGTGGGCTTATACAAGCCACGCCAGTATGAGGCCAATGGCGGCAGCCAGAACAGAAATGCCTCAACCAATATCTATACGCAACTGGTCCTCAGCGCCAGTTTCTGATCCTGCTTTGAAATCCATGTGTTTGCTTGCGTTGAGCTGTCTTGGCACATCAGCTTGTTCGGTACCTGATTTTTTATGCATTTCGGCTTATTTGGCCGGAATTGCAAATTTTCGGGGAAGAACGGCAATACCTGCTTTCAGAGCGACAAATTAGCATTAATTGCACATGGCGCATAAATCACATAATACGAAAACGGAGACAACAATGAGCCACATTGATGCGCGATCAGTGTCCAAGCCGGGTTTGATTCCTGGTCAATTGGGCACTGCTGACATTATTTTCATGATTCTGGCCTGTGCTGCCCCTTTGGGGGTGTTGGGCGGGCTGGTTCCACTGGCTTTTGCGTTTGGCAATGGTGCGGGCACACCTGGCACCATGCTGCTGATTTGCCTGGTGATGCTGATCTTTGCGGTGGGCTATGTGCGCATGATTCCCCATGTACGAAATGTGGGGGCCTTTTACGCCTATATTGCGACCAGCCTGAACAAACAGGTGGGGGTGGCAGCCGCCTATGTGGCCATCATTGCCTATATCTGCGCATCTACCTCCACCTTGGGGGCGATGGCCTTTTTTTCCACTGATTTTGTGCAAGAGGTTTTCGGCGTCACTACACGCTGGGAAATGTGGGCCGCGATCAGTGTTGCCTTGATTGCCTACCTAAGCTATCGAAAAATTACGATGGCGGCCAAAGTGCTGGCGGTGTTGTTGATTCTGGAGGTGGCCTTCATTCTGGTGCTGGATGTGCTGATTTTGTACCACGTCGGATTTACTGGCCTGGATTTCAGCAGCTTTACGCCTGCTGCCGTGCTGGCGCCTGGTTTTGGTATCTCCATTATCTATGCCATCAATGGCGTGGTTGGCTTTGAGGCAACCGCTATTTATCGAGAAGAGGCCAGAAATAGCCTGGTGACGATTCCACGGGCAACCTACGGTGCCATTTTGGTGTTGGGGACGTTTTATGTCTTTTCTTCCTGGTGCCTGGTGTTGAGCGTGACTCCCGAGAAACTGCAGGCAGTGGCCGCCGCAGACCCGGGACGTTTGCTCACCGGCATGGGTGAACAATATTTGGGCGAGTTAGGCCGTCATGCATTGAATCTGTTGGTGGTGACCAGCCTGTTTGCCGCTGCCCTGGGCTTTGCCAACAATATTGCCCGCTACTTGTTTGCGGTGGCGCGCGACGGTTTGATTCCGGCTGTGCTGGGCAAGGTTCATCCGCAACATGGTTCGCCGTATGTGGCGTGTATCTTCTTGACCTGTATTTTTATTGTGGTGATTGGCGCTTTTGCCTTGGCCGGCCTGGACCCTTTGCTCAATCTGGCGACAAGTCTTTCATCCATGGGGGCCGTGGGCTTGATGTGTTTGCTCACGACTACATCTTTTTCTATCTGCGTCTTTTTCATCCGACGTGGTGAATATTCTTTGGCCAAGACAGGCGCCCCTTTGCTAGCGGGTCTGCTCCTGGCCATTGCGACCTGCTTGTCACTGGCTAATTATTCGGCACTGACAGGTACGGACTCTGTTCTGGTCAATAACCTGCCATTTCTGTTCCTGGTGGTGGTCATTGCGGGCTATCTGCATGGCAGTTGGCTGAAACGCAATCGGCCATCGGTCTACCTCAAAGTGGGCTCCACCCGAGTTGAGGAGGAGGTACTGGTACCCGCAGCCGCCTGATTGGCCGGTGCAGGAATTCTTGATTCAAGCGGAGGCGAGATGAGATACGAGACAACAGCTCAACGTCAGGCCCGAAGCCAGGCAGGGTGTGTGAACCCTGCGTTGAGGCTGGAGGGGTTTCCGGCGATGAATACACGGTTTGCGGATCAGGCGCGTGAACACTTGAGCGCAATTCTCGCCCCGCATCGGTTAGAACTGGATACGCGGCAAGCCGTGTGTTTTACGCATAATCGCTTGCTGCTGCAGGGACTCTCCTTGCATTTCATCGAGTATGGCGTACCCGCTGGTGTTGTCAGCCTTGAGGCCCAGGAACTGAGCGATCACTACTTGTTCAAGATTCCGTTAAGTGGCATGGCCCAGTACCGTCAGGCGGGTGCTCATTTTGAGGTTCGGCCAGGTATGTTGTATGTCGTGCATCCCGGAGAGACATTTGTTTCCTCAATGTCGGCAGACTACACCCACCTGACCTTGCAGCTGAATGCGGCACTGATTGATTCCCTGGATGAGGAAGATGGGCTAAGTCCAGGGGGGCAGCGTGCCTTTTTTGAAATAGCTCGTATCAATGCCGACGGTCAGGCACGGGCCTTGTCAGGAATCTTGCAGGCGATTTGCGAGGACACGACCAGTGGCGCTTCTTTGCTGGGCTTGCCCGCATTTCGGCAGACCATTGAAAAAATAGTCGTTAATGCCGTTCGTGCCTTGCCACGCAAATTAGCGCAACCCGCTTGCTCGGCAACAACGAGTCCGGCTCCGTTTTTCATCAAACGAGCAGAAGAATATATGCATGCTCATTTAACGGCCTCCATCTGTGTTGACGATCTGGTGCAGGCGGTGGGCGTCAGCCGTCGCACCTTGCATGCCGGATTTCGCAATTTCCGGCAGACCACACCTGGCGCACAGTTAAAGCGCATGCGGCTGGAGGCAGCCCGATCCGCCTTGCTGGATGCTCGGGAAACAGGGGAGAACGTCACGGACATCGCGACACGTTATGGCTTTTTCCATCTGGGAAAGTTTGCACGTGATTTCAGGGCGCGATTCGGTCAAAGCCCCTCCGAAGTCCTCAAACCTCGCTGACGGCGACACGGCTCTTTTTTTGCTGCACTTAAGGGATAGTGGCTGCGCATTGGTGCCTATTGCCGCCGGAGCTGGATTGCTACGCTGGAGTGGCTAGCAGACTCCTGGTCGAAGTCCATGAGCTGTGCACTGAAGATTGAATCAACTTTGTTTTGAATGTTGCCAAGCGGCCTGATCGTGCAGACCGCAGGGGCGGCATGTCTGTGGAGATTGAATTGCGTCTGGACAATGATTATGGATCGCTCGGGCAGAGCACGCGCTCTTTTCTGGACTCGTCACATGGCTTTCATATCGGTGGAAAGCAGGTCAGGGCTGCGTCGACGTATGCGTTGCAAGACCCAAGCACCGGGCAGGTTTTCGCCCATGCCGGACAGGCTCGGATGCTGGATGTGGCAGATGCCGTATCGGCAGCCAAAAAGGCTTTAGGGGGAGCTTGGTCAAGGTATCGCCCCCATCAGCGTGAGGCCTGTTTGCTGCGCCTGGCTGATTTGCTGGAGCAACATGCTCGCCCCTTGTCGGAAATCGAGACAGTGTGTAGCGGGCGCTTGTTGCAGAACACCTTGCATGTTGACGTGCATTACTCGGCTCATGTGTTGCGTTATATGGCGGGTTGGGCGACCAAACTATCGGGGCGAACGACCCCTTTGTCGGTTCCCTATGTGCCTGACGGCGAGCTGGATGGTTTCACGTTTCGAGAAGCTGTAGGAGTGGTGGCTGCCATTGTCCCCTGGAATGTTGCTCTGGGGATTGCGATCTGGAAAATTGCACCGGCACTGGCGGCGGGCTGCACTATCGTTTTGAAGCCGGCACCCCAAACTCCGCTGACTGCTTTGTACCTGGCACAGCTGGCGCTGGAGGCAGGCCTGCCTGAAGGGGTACTTAATGTGGTGACAGGCAGTGAGCCTGAGGTGGGGGTTGCGTTAGTGCGGGACCCGGATGTGGACATGGTGAGTTTTACCGGTTCTACCGAGGTTGGCAGGCAGATTGCGCTGGATGCGGCAGGGGCTTTCAAACGTTTCAGCCTGGAGTTAGGCGGTAAATCGCCCGTCATTATTGCCCAGGATGCCGATCTGTCGCGTGCTATTCCTCAGGCCGCTTGGGCCATCTTTGCCAATCATGGTCAGAACTGTTGTGCGGGATCACGCCTGTATGCTCATGCCCGTGTCTTTGATGAGGTTGTTGACGGTATTAGTGCGATTGCCGAGTCCATCACGTTGGGAGCTCCACTGGATTCGCAAAGTGCGATGGGCCCCTTGGTCAATCGCGCTCACAGTCAGCGTGTGCTCGCTTACGTGCAAGAAGGGATTCGAGAAGGAGCCTCGTTGCGCACGGGCGGGCAAGGCCTGGATCATCCTGGGGCTTATGTACGGCCGACGGTGCTTGCTGGGGTGAGCCCGCAGATGCGGGTCGTGCGTGAAGAAATATTTGGCCCTGTTCTGGTGGCTGCCTCGTTTGAGAATGATGCCCAGGCGGTGAGCTTGGCTAATGACTCCGAGTTTGGATTGGGTGCCAGCATCTGGAGTCGGGATCTGGACCGGGTGCGCTATATGACGCGCAAGCTTCAGGCCGGCTCTGTCTGGGTGAATACCCACAATACGCTTGATGTCAGCTTGCCATTTGGTGGCTGGAAGAGCTCGGGCATGGGGCATGACCTGAGCGAGGAGGCGGTTTTGGCACATACCCGTCTGAAGAGTTCCGTTCACCACTATCTGCAGACGGACACAACGGATTTGCCTTGATGGCACAGCCGTGCACGCACCACATCTATTTTTACTCGAATAAGCAGAGACACTTATGAAGCAAGCATCTGTTTTAAATCCGGACCTGGCCTTATCTGAAATACGTATGCCTGAAGGCCTGTTGTTATTGGATGGAAAGCTCAGTGGGGCCTCCCCGTCAGCACGACGGATTGATGTGCTCAATCCGGCAACGGGCGAGTTTATTACGACGATTCCAGCTTGTACGGCGGCGGATGTCGACCATGCTGTCATGGCGGCCCACCGTTGTTTTGAGAGTCAGGCCTGGCGGTCCATGCGTCCTTTGGACAGGGGGCGGCTGTTGGAGCGTTTGGCTTTGCTGATCGAAGAACATGCAGAGGAACTGGCTCAGCTCGAGTCCCTGGATAGCGGCAAGCTGTTAAGTGTCACACGCATGATTGATATTCCTTTTGCGATCGAGGCGCTGCGTTATTTTGCAGGTTGGAGTTCTAAAATTTCCGGCGAATATATTGCCCTTTCACCT
Organism: Alcaligenes sp. GCM10023179; assembly: GCF_042653705.1. Lineage (NCBI taxonomy): Bacteria > Pseudomonadati > Pseudomonadota > Betaproteobacteria > Burkholderiales > Alcaligenaceae > Alcaligenes > Alcaligenes sp. GCM10023179. The sequence continues at coordinate 13,326 of NZ_JBHSIQ010000003.1, forward strand.
CTGGTTCAGGATGGGGCGTCCTACCGGGCTTATACCGAACGCAAGCCCATGGGCGTCGTGGGCGGAATTACCCCTTGGAACTTTCCTCTGGGACAAGCTATTCAGAAATTGGCACCGGCAATCGCTTGTGGATGTACCGTTGTCCTCAAACCATCTGAAGAAACCTCCTTGACGACCTTGCGCTTGGGGGAGTTAATTCTGGAGGCGGGCTTTCCAGCAGGTGCAGTCAATATTGTCACGGGCTATGGCCATGATGTAGGAGCGGCTCTGGTCGAACATCCCCTGGTGCGCAAGATCTCGTTTACTGGCTCTACCGCGACAGGGCAGCGAATTTGGGCAGCAGCGGCACCGACCATGAAACGTGTCACTCTGGAGCTGGGTGGCAAATCCCCCACCATTATTTTGGCCGATGCTGATTTGAGCCGAGCAGTGCCTGGGGCGGCTGCCGCTATTTTTTCCAATTCAGGTCAGATATGTACAGCGGGCTCGCGCTTGTTGATTGAGGCCGCGGTGTATGAGGAAGTGATTGCGGGTGTGGCCGATATCGCCAGGACGCTGAAATTGGGATCGGGTGCTGATCCGCAAGCTCAAATAGGTCCATTGATCTCTGCTCGCCAGCGGGAGCGGGTGGCTGGCCTGGTTCGCTCCAGTCTGGATGAGGGGGCGGTGGCATTGGCAGGCGGCGATATGATTGGCGAGGCAGGCTGGTTTTATCAGCCTACCGTGTTGACGGAGGTATCGCGTGAAATGCCTGTGATGCGTGAGGAAGTGTTTGGACCTGTGGTCTGCGCCTTGCGTATCGAGGAGTCCTCACAACTGGTCGATCTGGCCAATGACACGCCCTACGGTCTGGCCGCCAGTATCTGGACGCGTGATCTGGAGCGGGCTCACCTGCTTGCGGATCGAATTGATGCCGGGACGGTGTGGCTCAATACCCATAATGTGCTGGATTTGGCCGTGCCGTTTGGCGGTCGGAAACTGTCCGGGGTGGGGCGTGAGTTTGGCAGCGAGGCTATCCAGGCCTACACCGAACCGAAGGCAGTTTGTATGCGTCTGGATCGTGGAGCGATGGTTGGCTATTAATCTTTGAGTCTGTAGTGACGTGTCTGATTATCGCGGCGACCCCGATAGTGGGGGGTCGCCGCGATTTGTTTTTATCGTTGAAAACGATCGAGGCGATAGGGAGCCGGATCGACGAGAGGAGTAGTATCGCAGATCAGATCTGCGGCCAATTGACCAGCGGCCGGACCAGTACCAAAACCGTGGCCTGAAAATCCACTGGCCAAGGTGAGTCCAGGAGTCTGTTCTAGCTTGCAAATGACGGGCAGGGAATCCGGGGTGACATCAATCATGCCCCCCCAGGCTTGCTTGATAATGGCGTGCTGAAAAACGGGCCAGGCTGCAATCAAGTTGTTCATGGCTTCTGTATTCAGAGCAGGCAAGGTAGGTGGGTCCATCGTTCTGATACGTTCGAAAGGGGAAATTTGATGTCCCTTCCAGCGGCGTCCCAACATAAGATCCGACAGGAAGTCACGGCCTAGAGAAATACGTACATTTTTCCATTGAGCACGCAGCATGGGCAGGTACTGCCTGCCCAGTAACAGACTGTCCAGCATCAAGGGAGCATACAGAGCCCCGCGTTGCGTAATGGTAAAGCCGCCGTCCAGGCGCTTGCGAAATGAGAAGTCGGGGGCACCGACGGCAATATCCGCAGGGCCCTCCAAAGGAGCGGTGCGCACGACAGAGGCCACCAGGGGCAGTGTTGGCAGTGAGACTCCCAGATTCCCCAGAAAGCGTCGAGACCAGAGGCCGCCTGCCAACAGCACCTGTTCGCAGTGTATTGCGCCGCGTTCGGTCATGACGCCACTGACGCGGCCTGCTGACATGATCAAGTTACGGACGGCACAGTTTTCGACGATCAGAACCCCTTTTTTCAGGGCAGCCTGCGCAATGGCACTGCAGGCCAAGGTGGGTTCGGCGCGACCATCAGAAGGGGTATAAATACCGCCCGCCCACCGACCCTGACCACCAGGCACCATATCATTGATCTGGGAAGGATTGAGCAGGCGAGAGTCCAGCGATAGATGCCGAACCGAGGCTAGCCATTGCTCATGCTGCTGCATTTCAGCCTCGCTGCGGGCCAGGTACATAATGCCAGCCTGACGGTAGCCCACATCGGCTCCGAGGCGTTCAGGCATTTGGGACCAGAGCTGGTCGGCGGCCAGGGCCAACGGTACATCAGGTGCCGCACGGCTCATTTTGCGCACCCAGCCTAGATTGCGGGAGGATTGCTCGCCTGCGATACAGCCCTTTTCAAGCACAACAACGGGGATGCCGCGTTCGGCCAGGGTCAGGGCGGCGCTAAGGCCAATGATGCCCGCGCCGATAATAACAACGGTTGAAGAGTCTGGCAGCTCGATAGAGCTGGATACAGGAGTGATGACGGGAGCCACAGCTCGTCTCCTTGGACTGTAGAGTAGACCGGATGTCTCGTTCCATGCGGCGCGACACCGGTCACCGTCAACCGCATGGCGCTTTTCAAGGGGTAATGGTCAGCTCTTTGATCGTGCCTTTGGAGGCACCGCGATAGGCCGTCACTTCAATTTCTACCCTGTACTCGGGTGAGCCCAGAGGAGGGCTGGTCATGGTGAGGGTTGGATTGATTCCACGCATTTTTTCACCATATACCTGCATGATGGTGTCCACATCCTCAGGAAACTGGATGAAGACGCGAGCAGCAACAATATCTGCCAGACAGGCGTCGACTGAGGCCAGTGCGGTTTCGATATTGCTCAGTACTTGCAGTGTTTGTTCGCGCAAGTCGGTGGGAATCAGCTTGGTACGGGGATTGCGTCCGGCGGTGTTGGACATGAAGATCAGATTGTCGACGGCAACCAAACGCGAGTAGCTGCCCAACTCTTCAAATTTGGAGCCCGTTTTGACTTTGACGATAGAGGTCATGTTTATGTCCTGAAAGAGGCGGTGATGAAAGCGCCACACAAGGTGGTCAGGGCTGCTTGTGTGGCCACATGGGATTAACGCAGAACGGGTTCGTCCCAGAGATTGAGGCGGGTACCAATGCCTTGTTTGAGGGCATTGCGATACACCACTGTTCCCCAGGCCACGTCTTCAACCGGCATTCCGCCCACGGACATGATGATGATTTCTTCATCGTTTCGGCGGCCCGGTGCTTCTCCGGCCACGATCTGGCCCAGATCCTCCAGCTGATCGCGGGACATGCGGCCTTCAGCGATCAGATCCATGAAGCGAATCCCTACTACAGGCACACTGGCATGGACGGGTTTGGGGTTCTCTTCGTACCAGGCGTCATACAGACCGATATGGTCCAGAACCTTGCGAATTTCGGGGGACTCCATGTCCTGATCGATGTTGCCTAGCGCGGGCATGGCCAGAAAGGTGCCGGGGCGAACCCAGGCGCGCTTCACCGTGGGATAGGTGGAGGGGTCGCCAACCGCTCCCGAACCACAGAAGGTCACGATGTCACTGTCCCGAACCACAGCTTCATCGGTCTCCACAACCTGGACCGTGGTGATCTGTGGGAAGGTTTCCGCGAGCCAGGCCAGGAAAGCGTTCAGGTTTTTCTGGCCGCGTCCTTTGACCTTGACGGTGTCAATTTGCGGGCACACGGCCATAAAGGCAGACAGGGAGGTGCGAGCCATGACACCGGGGCCCAGGATGCCGACCACCTTGGAGTCCTTGCGTGCCAGATGACGCGCACCGACACCTGGAATGGCTCCTGTGCGATAGGCGGACAACAGGTTGGCAGACATAAATGCCAATGGTGCTCCGGTGTCCGCGTCATTGAGCACAAACATCAGGATGGAGCGTGGCAGCCCCTTTTCCCGGTTTTCTATATTGGAGCCGTACCATTTCATCCCCGCCGTACGGAAACGTCCGCCCAAATAGGCGGGCATGGCCATAAAGCGCCGGTCAGGGGTCGGTTTTGGCATGTCGGGGAAGGGGGAGTTCTCCGGAAAGACAACAATGGACCCGTGCGAGTTGTTGTTGGCTCCTGCCATTCGGTAGTCGTTATGGTGCAGCAGGCTGAACATCTCCTCCATCGTATCTACGCAGCTGGCCATATCGGTCACGCCAGCACGAACCATGTCCTGTTCGGACAGATAGATAAAGTCGATCTTCGTCGAGGTGCTCATGTCTCATATCCTTGTAGTGCGTTATTTGCAATGACATGGTGCCCCAGCGACGAAGGTGGGGAAATTGCAAAGCGGGATAGAGAATTTGCAGAATAGGCCAGCTCGCATTGAGACTGATCTGGCGGGTAAAAAATAAGGGAAGGGGTAAATACCGATATTGCAAGTGGCTGATTTTATAAGTTATATATAGCGTAAAACTTCTTGTTAATTGAAGCTTGAAGATTTAAGTCAGCATAAAAAAAGAGATATTACGGATTGGCTTGATACCGGTGGATAGGTAGAAGCAGGAAACAAAAAGGGGGGGAAGATGAACCAGGGTCTTGACGGGTCGGTGGGTGTGGCTTGCGGCCTGGACTCGGTCTGTCCAAATGCCGTTAATCCGACTGAGGATAGGCAGGCCACAATACGAACCTTGTATCTGAGTGCTTTGGTTGACGCTTTGTCAGAGCATGGGCATCAGGTAGATACGCTATTGCGTGAATACGGTTTTTATCGAAATCAGACGGCAACCCCTTACGAGCGGGTCCCTTTGCATCGCTATGTGTCCTTGCTCGAGCATGCCGCCAGGAAGTTTGATCGGCCTTATCTGGGATTGGAGATGGGGGCGAAGTTTGGCCTGGAAGAAATGGGTCCATTTCATGCCTTGTTTGTGGCAGCGGGGAGTTTGCGCGCTACGCTGGATTCGTTTGGCATGTTTCAAGGCCATTGGCAAACCAGAACATCCCTGGATGTGACAGCTCAGGCTGAGACCACCACGCTTAGTTACCGGATTCAGAATCGGGCCATTTGGCCGCGCAGCCAGGATGCCGAGTTTACGATGGCAGGGATGGCCTTGATGCTCAAGCAACTGGCGACACCAGGCTGGAAGCCGATTGAAGTTCATTTTGAACATTCGATTGTGGGGCGAGAACAGACCTTGGAGCGGTTTTTCCGAGCGCCTGTCATTGGCAACCAGGTCGCCAATCAGCTTGTAATGCGCAACAGCGACCTGGATCGGCAGTTTTCCCGTGCCAGCGGGTTTCAGGATACCCGGCTCAAGTCCGTGCTGGAATGTCATTTGCTGGACCTGATGGGACCAGAGGTTACGGTGGCGAAAGCTGTGACAGAGCAAGTAGAGGAAGCGATTGCCCGGCGATTGGGGCGTGCGCCGGTAGATTGCGATTCCATTGCTTTGGTTCTGGGGGTGTCGGCTCGATCTTTGCGTCGACGCTTGATGGAAGAGGGGGCATCTTTTCGTAGCGTATTGCAGACCGTACGCCAGGAGCGAGCACAAGCCATGTTGCAGTCTGCTGATCTGCCTTTGTCCGTCGTTGCCGAGCAGCTCGGTTATTCGGATACCGCGACTTTTTCGCGCGCCTTCAAAGAGTGGACGCGGGCTTCCCCACGTCGTTTCTCCAGGCGGCAAAGCTGAGGCTGGCTTTTTTATCCCTTTTCAGCTCCGCGGTTGATGCTTGCCTGGCTCAAACAGCAAACCCAGGTTGCGGTATCGGTTGATCCAGACGTAGCTCTGGATACAAGCCAGGTGCCAATTTGTAGGACGGTCTATGAGTGCCATCAAACCTTTAAGGCTTGTCCCTGAAAACAGCGCGCAGGCTGTATGCCTGGGGCTGGTTTCTATCTGAGCTCATGTACCTTGCAACGAGTCTTCCCTAGCTCGTCCTCTCGGCAAGAGGTAGCTGCGGTGCCGTCGGCATCAAAATAAATCCCCATATTTTCTTTCTTGTTGTTGGGCGGGCCGAAGCGATTGGCCGGGTTTCTGTTCTGCTCAAGCTGGGGCAGGCGGTTGCGCTCCAGTTGCTGTTCTCGTGCCGCTTGGCGTGCCTTTTCCTCATTGTTCATCGCCTTCTGGAAGTTTCTGCTGAACTCCGAGTCCTTGGCCGGATCTTTGAGTGTGGCTGCCGAGGGATTCGCTTCGCGTGGCATGACGGAGGTCGAGCGCAGCTTTTTAAGATCTTCAGTCGTGACGGAAAAGTCCGGAGAAGCCGCATGGCTGGCAACGGCGAGGAAACTGAGCAAGCCAACTGCAATAGGGTTCAGATATTTGCGCATCAGAATTTACTCGACCTGGATGAGGTTTGATTATCTATCGTTTAATGGACACTGCATGTTTTTTCGTCTGCATTCTATATAAAGGATTTACACGAGCGCAAACGGAAACAGGGTGAGCCAGGTGCCTGTGGCTTAGCTAAATAGCACCATGCCTTGCAAGGGGTGATTGAACAGAATAATGTCACGAACGCACGTGGTCAGTCGTTTAATGTGGTTTTCTGGCATGGGTTTGGGAGAGCGCATTTAGCGTTGCCGCGACGTAATATGTGCTGTGTATTTAGATAACAGCTTAGGGAGGAGAGAAAATGAGCGGGCAAAAGCAAGATCACAGTGCGTTTTTTTCAGTACGAACAGCCGCCATATCGCTAGTGCTTTGTATGGGAGGTGCAGCGGCTAATGCCGCTTCAGTGACGTTTTCTCATAAAGACTGGGATCTACGTTGCGATAACACGCTAACCTGCCGCGCTGCCGGTTATGCGGCTGATGGTGAGGAGCTGGGTTCAACGGTGTTATTGACGCGTAAAGCGGGCAGTGGAGAGCCGGTGGCAAATAGAGTCATGCTTGCACACTACGACGATCCCGAGTGGCCAAAAGACTCATTACCAGAACTTGTTATTGCGGGCCGTAAAGCCGGTTCACTGAGTGTTGCGGGTGACGAGTCTTGGCAAATGAGTGAGGCGCAGTTAGCCCAGTTTTTGGCAGCCTTGAAAAAAGACGCCGTAATTTCCTTTCGTGGGAATGGCAGCACTTATGCATTCTCGGGGGCTGGTTCAAGTGCCGTCTTGTTGAAAATGGATGACGTTCAAGGACGTGTCAATACGCCAGGGGCTATTCTGCGTAAAGGGAAGGGCAGCGAGTCTACGGTCAAGGCACCTATTGCTGCGCCAGTCATCAACCGTGCCCCGGTAGTGGATAAAAGCCTGCGCCCCATGACAGCGCAAGAGGACGCCTTGATAAGGCCTGTGCTGTTGAAGGTACTTGCCGCTGATGAAGAGCAATCCTGTAGTGCTGACATGCTGTCCGAGCCATGGGAAATCGCACGGTTGAATCAGCAGTTCTCCCTGGTTGGCGCGCCTTGCTGGTTAGCCGCTTATAACGGTGGGGCAGCCTATTTTGTGATCAATAACAATATGCAGTCTGCTCCGGTGTTAGTGAGTACCAGCGCTACTGATTACGATAATGGAATGATCTCGTCCAGCATGAAGGGGCGGGGTTTGGGCGATTGCTGGAGTTACGAGGCATCGGTCTGGGATGGAACCGACTTTGTTGAAAGTGAACGCGGCGACACCGGGCGTTGTGCTCTGATTCGCGCTGGGGGCGCCTGGAATATTCCGGAGCATGTCAGCCAAGTGGTCGGGCCGTGAGGTTATAAAAAAGCTACCGACGTGGCCTTGGAGTACTGATCCCCCCGGCTTTCGAGCCTGGGGGTTTATTTTTTTTTGTTCTCAGCTCGGCAATGGTATGTTGGTGAGCGGAGAAACCTAACGGTTTCTGGGCTGGCTTGCTATGGCCGCTGCATGTTTGGCATTGCTTGCTATATGCCAATTTTCATGAGGCCAGTCGTGGGGCTTTTTGGGGCCGTCTATGTGGAATAGCTGAAAGCGGGCGATTAATTGCTTCGGATGTCAGGAAGCTAAACCATTGATTCGATTAAATTATTGATTATTTTATTTCAATGGTTTTAGATTAGCTGGTGCCGATGAAAGGAATCGAACCCTCGACCTTCTCATTACGAATGAGCTGCTCTACCGACTGAGCTACATCGGCTAACCTAAGACGATAAGTATATCCTGTTTTTTTCGGGTTTGTAAATTCTGCGCACGCATTTGGGCTGCGGCGTGCTATGTTGGGCGTTTTCAGCCTGTGAAGGGGACGATGATGCTGGGGATCAAGATCAGTTTGGTGGTAGCGGCTTTCTTGCCTTGGTTGGCGGCGATTTGTGCCAAAGCCGGTGGGGCGGGCTTTACGAATCATGAGCCTCGTCCGTGGTTGGCCAGCCTGTCGGGCTGGCGTGGCCGGGCCAATGCGGCGCAGGCCAATGCATTTGAGGCTTTACCGTTCTTTTACGCGGCTGTCTTGCTGGCCTTATGGTCAGGGGCGGACGCCTTGCGCGTGCAAAACCTGATGATTTCCTGGATTGTGCTGCGCGTGCTGTATTTGCTGATGTACATAATGGACAAGGCCACCTTGCGTTCGCTGGTGTGGTTCCTGGCCTTGGCCGTCAATATCTGGATTGTGTTCCTGCCCGTGCTGCGGACTTGATGAAATGAAGAAGGGCCTGTTCTGTGCTTTTGATCAAGCATGGAACAGGCCCTGGGATTGTTTGCTTGGACTATTGGCAGGCCAGCCGCAAAGCTGGCCTGTTTTTATTTGCCGTTGCTTTCTTGCTCTTCCGCTTCCACGCGGGCGCTGACGGCTGAAGGGAACAGGTCCCAGCAGGCAATGAACATGGCGGCGATCAGCGGGCCAATCACAAAGCCGTTCAGGCCGAAAATCGACAAGCCGCCCAGGGTGGAGATCAGGATCACGTAGTCCGGGATCTTGGTGTCTTTACCCACCAGCAGCGGGCGCAGCAGGTTGTCTACCAGGCCGATTACCAAAATACCAAAGGCGGTCAGGATGATGCCGGGAACGTAGTGGCCCGAGACAAAGAAGTAGATGGCAACCGGAGCCCAGATCAGCGAGGCGCCCACGGCAGGCAGCAAGGACAGCACGGCCATCAGCACACCCCAGAACAGTGCGCCTTGAATGTCCAGGAACCAGAACATGACCCCGCCCAGCGCACCTTGGGTGGCTGCCACAGCGATATTGCCTTTGACGGTAGCGCGTACCACAGTGGTGAATTTGCGGAACAGATGGGTTTTCTGGCCCTCGCTCAGAGGGATCAACTGGCGGTAATGACGACCCAGCTCTACGCCATCGCGCAGCAGGAAGAACAGCATGTACAGCATGATGCCCAGGCTGACCAGGAACTGGAAGGTGTTCTGGCCAACGTTCAGGGCTTGTTTCGTCAGGAACTGGCCGCCTTGCACGGCAAACTCAGAGAACTTCTCTTGCAGGGATGCAAAGTCATGCAGACCAAAACGAGCGGCAAAATCCGTCACGCTAGGGGGCAGGGCATTCAGTATTTTTTGCAGGTAGGCGCCCGGATTGAGCTGACCGCTATTCATCAAATCGTACAAAGAGGCGATTTGTTGAACCAGGGAAATGGAAATCAGGATGACCGGAATAATGACGATCAAAATGATGACCAGCAAACTGATCAGGGCAGATAGAGACCGCCGGCCTTTGGTTTTAGCCAGCAGTTTGCGTTGCAAAGGGGTAAACAAGATAGCCAGAACGGCACCCCAGAATACGGCCCCATAAAAGGGAAGAAGTATCCAGACAAAGGCAGCGGATACGGCGGCCAGCAAAAGCAAAAAGGTATGGAATTGTAGATTTGGCCGGGTGGACATGGAGTTTTTCCATTAGCGTGAATTTGAGCCGATTGTAAGGGGGAATCCTTACTATGAGCGTGAATCTTGGTATCTGTTTATTGGGTTTCTGTGGGCTTTAAAACACGCTTGTTTTGCATATTCTTGTCATATGAGTTTTGCGCGGCAGGAGAGTCCCAAAAGCTGCTTTAAGTATGAAGGGTAAGCTGGGGGCGCCTGCTTGCGGGTAGCGGCGCCAGCCGGGTTGATGCATGGGCTTGGGGCTTATTGCTCCGGTTGGCGAGCCCGCTGCAAGTAATAGCTGCTGCGCCAGACATGCTGGCTGCTGCGTTCGAACCAGCGATGGGTGTCTGTGATGCGCAAGGTGCGTGAGACATCATCATGGCTTTGTGGCGCGGCTAGAAGCTGACTGCGAACGGCGCTTAACAAATCAGCCAGGGCCTGGGCTCTGGCTTGTACTTGCTCCAGCCAATCACCAGGGGCTTGTCCGTGCAGGCTTTGCTGCGCCAGGGTATTTAGCTCTGTGGCCAGGGTTTGGGCTTGCTGGTAACGATTGTCCTGCAGGTCCGTGCTGGGCGGATGTTGCAGCCGGCTGCGCAGGCGCTGCATGTGGTCAATGGTGTGCAAGAGCGCGCTGATACGGGCGGCAACGGCGGGATCATCGGCAGCGCTGGGGATGCGTAATACAAATTCGTAGGCTTGATCCAGGACTGTCTCGATTTGCTGCAGGTCGGCAGTGGCGGTGCTGGGGCGGCTCATGTTCAGACTGTGCTGATACAGGTTCAGCAGGCGCTGGGCCAACTCTTCCAGGGTGCGTTGTGTGGTTTCCAGGGCCAGGGCCGGTACTTGCAGCAAGCTGTCGTCCAGATGGTGCTGGGGGCGGGCAGCCCGGTCGGGTACCAGGCCTTGTACCCAGCGAGCAAACTGCTGGGTAAAGGGCAGGCACAAGGCAGCCCCCAGGCCGATGAACAGGCTGTGAAAGGCCGCCAGTCCCAATGCACCGGGAGGAACGTTGATGTAGGAGCCTGTGGCGTACATGGCTTTCAGGAACAAGGGCAGGATCAGCAGCCCCAATAGACCGGCAATAACGTTGAACAGAATGTAGGCGATGGCCGTGCGTTTGGCGTAAATGGTGCCACCGATCGCAACCAGTACGCCGGTCAGGGTGGTGCCTATGGAGGCGCCTACGACAATGGCGGCGGCTTGATCAAAGCTGATGGCACCAGCATCCAGTGCCGTCAAGGTCATGGCGATTGCGGCGGTCGAGGATTGCAGCACGGCGGTTAGAGCCAGGCCAGTCAGCATGATCAACAGGTGTGCGCCATAGCCTCCTGTCGGCATATGGGCCAGGCTGAAGCTGGCTGCCAGCCCTTGCATGCCGTCTTGCAGCATGCCCAATCCTAGAAATAGAGTGCCAAAGCCCGCCAGTGCCCGACCCAGCTCTTTATAGCGACCGGGGGCGAGCAGTTTGAGCAGGGCACCCAAGCCGATCAACGGCAGGGTGTAAAAGCCCAGATTCACTTTCAGCCCCAGACCGGAGATGATCCAGCCGGTAGCGGTATTGCCCAGACTGGCACCGATGACTACGCCTATGGCTTGTGTAAAGGAGATCAGGCCCGCACTGACAAAACCAATCAGTGTGACGGTGGTGGCGGTGGAGGATTGGGCCAGCGCGGTAATCAGGGCGCCGGAAGCAAAGGCCTTGATGGGCCTGCCGGTAAACGCCAGCAGGATCTGCTTGAGAGAGCCACCCGCAAAAGCCACCAGTCCTTCGGACAGCAGCATCATGCCAATCAGGAAAAGGCCAAGCCCCCCTAAAAAGGGGAAAAGAGTATCAAGCATAAAAGAGTGCAAGCAGCGAAATAATCGGCAGGTTCCGGCGCGACAGACCGGGATAGAAATCAGGATGCTGCATTATCGCCAGTTACGCAGCCTATGGAGTGAAATACTTCAGTGTTGCAAACTGGACGTTTCTGGAAGCGTATGTTGCAAACACAGCGGTCATTCTCTTTTTTGTGTATAAGAGCGCTTGGGCTTCTATTGCAAAAGAGAGGGCAATGTGGATTTTCGTAAAAGTGTGAAGCTGGCTGCAGGGACCATGCTGCTGGGTGGTGTGGTTGCTGGCCAGGCACAGGCGGTGCAGATGTGGCATTCCGATACGGTCTTTGTGAATCAGGGAATGTGCGCTGCGAACTTTACTTTTGATTCCCAAATGGAGCCGGTGCAGCAACTGAGGGTTCATATTCAGGTGCTAAGCAAGAAGAACAATAAGCTGGTGGCCGAGGATGTGATCGAGGTGGACGATTTTGGAAGTTCCAGTGCCGATCGCTATGCCACTGGTTATTGGTATAACGAAATCGCTTGCGATCAGAATTTGCGGGTGGTGGTGACGGGGGCGACTGCAGTGATGAATGGCGAGCGTGTTGATTTGTTGGCCAAGGATCTGCTGGAAGTGGAGAACTTCGTGCCGTATGAGATCAGCATTACACCCGCAGGAGCCAAGTAAGCGATTCTGGATAGTGATCTTGCAGACAAGGCCTCTTGAGCAATCAAGAGGCTTTTTTCATGAGGCCAGACGTAGAAAAGCCCAGCTACTTGCGTAGCTGGGCTTTTGTATTTTTGGCTCCCCGACCAGGGCTCGAACCTGGGACCTGCGGATTAACAGTCCGTCGCTCTACCGACTGAGCTATCGGGGACCAGCAAAGAAAATGATTATAGGGTAGGGCTACCGAGATTGTAAAGAGGTATTTTTTGAGAAATGTATTTTCATATACGCAAAACCGGATATGGCCTTGGCAATAGGCGTAAATCCTGATTTTTTCATTGGGAACATACCGTCTGGTCAATAAGGCTCATGAGCCCGTTTTGTAGCAAATGGTTGCAAGCCTTTTGTTTATTGGCTTTGCGACCGTTTAGCCCATTTTTTGCTGAATTCTCTGTAGGTGAAAAACTAGGGAAAATGCGTATGAAACCCAGTAAACACGCTGGATTCGGTTTATTGACACCAATATTGTTTATGTCTGAAATATAAATGCTTGCAGTATATGTGTTTCAACTATCAAGCCCCTTTCATCCCTGTTTCAGGGCTGATCTGTTGAGCAGTTTTGCTTCAAGAAATAGGAGGGGGTGCAGGGGATTGGCGTCGGGAAATCAGCTTTTCAGGCGGTGGGACTCAGCACTTGATCAAGAGCCGGACAACGATAAGAAATCCGGCATTCAGACGTTTACAGAGAACAGAGAACATGAAAAAAACTATCTTGGCAGCCATGTTGATGCCTGTGTTGGCGGTTCCCGCATACGCCGCATCGAACGTGACCTTGTACGGCGTGGTGGATACAGGCCTGGGCTACGAGCAGTGGAAAGGGAGCGACCTGAAAGGCGGCGCAGAAAAACAAAGTCGTTTTGGTCTGTACGATCAGGGCTGGATGGGTAACCGCTGGGGCCTGATGGGCAGTGAAGATCTGGGTGGCGGTCTGAAAGCCAACTTCATGCTGGAAAGCGGCTTTGATCTGAGCGATGGCAATATGCGCCAGAACCGCTTGTTTGGTCGTCAAGCCACCTTGGGCCTGAGCGGCGAATCCTGGGGTCGTGTGGATCTGGGTCGTCAAACCACTGTGACTTCCCTGTACGTTGCCGGTGTAGCCAGTCCCTTTGGTGGCAACGGCTACCAGTACGGCGTGGGCGCTGCATTTGATGCGGCCAACACGGTTCGTTACGACAATATGGTCGCCTACCAGAGCCCCGAGTTCTCCGGCTTCCAGTTCGGTGCTGGCTATTCTTTCAACACCAACGGCGCACAAAAGTGGGATCGTAGCGGTTTGACTGGCAATGCCATCAACAGCGACGACGCTAACGTGAAAGCCTTTAGCGTGGCCATGCGTTACACCAATGGTCCTTTGAAAGCGGCCTTGAGCTTTGACCAGGCCCGTTATGGTTCGGCTCGTGAGCAAGGCGGCAACCTGGTTGCGGCTGAAAGCGGCAATGTCAGCGCCTGGAACCTGGCTGCCAGCTACAAATTCAGCTTTGCTACCTTGCACGCTGCTTTTGGCCAAAGCCGTAATGGTTACATCGGTGGCTCGCTGCAAACCGAACAGTTTGGTCCCGGACTGCACAAAGACCTGAAGGTTAACTCCTACGCGCTGGGCGTGACAGTTCCTGCAGGCAAGGCCGGCTCGGTTCTGGCTTCCTGGACCATGGCTGATCCACGCTCGACTCCGCGCAGTACTGATGATGCCAAGACCCAGCACGTATTTAGCGCTGGCTACCTGCACAACCTGTCCAAGCGCACCAATCTGTACGCGATTGGCTCCTACGCTCGCAACATCGGCTACTACAGCGATCTGAAGAGCACGGTTGCCACGGTCGGTATCACGCACCGTTTCTGATCTTTCTGACTGATTCTGCCAGCTCCGGGTCGACGTAGTGCGTTAGCAGCGGCGGCATCGGCCCGGGCAGGGGCTAGGTCAGGGGAAAAGAGCCACAGCGGGGCTGCATCAACATGCAGTCCCGCTGTCTTTTCGGCTGAAGGATTTTGTTTGTCCAAATGTTAATGGCGCTGCTGCGTCGTTATCGGACAGACGCGTTTTGCAGGGACAAAAAAAATCAGCCCAAAGCAAATGCTATGGGCTGATTTCAATGGTTTTCTTGGCTCCCCGACCAGGGCTCGAACCTGGGACCTGCGGATTAACAGTCCGTCGCTCTACCGACTGAGCTATCGGGGACCAGAGAAAAAGAATATAGCATGTATTTTGTGAAATGTGCAAGTTTTCATGGAGGAACAGCACAAAAGTTTTGGCATGTTGGTGCTGTTTTCACGGGCGGGCAGGCTAAGTCCTTGTCTTTATTGGGGAGTTGGCTCGACATCGTGTCATTCGCGATATTCGGTTTTGGAGAGTCGTGCACTCTAGTGGGTCATTGGCTGCAATATTGGCAGGGTCAACGTGGCCGCTGCCAGAAGCAAAGAGTAGAATCGACGGCTTGTTGACTCTTTTTTTCGCTGGGGCCAGCAGCTCTTGTGCTGACGGTGTCGCCCTGCAAAGTGATGAATTCCCATGCAAGCTAGTCAAAGCTCCAGTGCGCAGCGCAGTTCCTTTTTAATTGGACTGGCCCTGTCGGGGGGCGGCTCTATTCTTTTCTCCGCCAAAGCGGTGGTTGCCAAGCTGACCTACCAATACGATGTCAACGCCTTGACCGTTATTGGCTTTCGAATGCTCTTGTCGCTGCCTTTCTTTCTGGCTATTGCCCTTTGGCAAGTGAAGAAAGTACGGCAGGGCAAGCTGGCCGCACTGACTGGTCGTCAGAAGCTGGAGCTGGTGGTGCTGGGCTTTCTGGGCTATTACCTGGCCAGTTTGCTGGACTTTATCGGCCTTGAATATATTTCGGCAGGGCTGGAGCGGCTGATTCTGTTTTTGTCGCCTACCTTTGTGCTGATGTTCTCCGCCATCTTTCTGAAACGACGCATTCTGCCCAAACAATGGCTGGCTCTGGCGCTGGCCTATTTAGGGGTAGGGCTGGTCTTTGTGCAGGACTTGAGCCTGACCGGCGATGATGTGCTGCTGGGTGCGCTTTGCGTGTTGGGTTCGGCCATTTCCTATGCCATCTACCTGATTGGTTCGGGCGAGCTGCTCAAGGCCATTGGTTCTACACGGCTGGTGGCTTATGCCATGTCCTTCTCGGCGGTCTACACCCTGATTCACTTTTTTGCCGTGCTGGGCTGGCAGGGGCTGGTGCAGCCTGCGCCGGTCTATGGCCTGTCCATGATTCACGCCGTCTGCAATACGGTTTTGCCGACCTTTATGACAATGTGGGCGGTGGAGCGCATAGGCGCACCCATGAGTGCTCAAATGGGGCTGATTGGCCCAGTTTCGGTTCTGTTTCTGGCGAACTGGTTTCTGGGGGAACCGATTACGCTCATGCAATTGCTGGGTACGGCCTTTGTACTCAGCGGCGCGATGGTCTTGAGCCGCCGCTAAGTCCCGGCACAGGCTGGCTTACTTGCCGTTGTTGGCCAGCCGTTTTTCGATTTCGTCGCGGTGCACGTCGTAGGTGGTGAAGCCGGCCAGGTTCTCCGGCATGTTCAGCTTGTCTCGATGGATCAGCGTCTGGCGAATATCATCCAGACCGCTACGCCAGTGCTCGCGCATGGTCATGCGACCAAACTGATAGTCCTTGTAGTGCTGCTCGTAGGGCTGGTTGCGGTAAATCAGGTGCACCACGTTGTAGCGCTTGTTGCTGGCCAGCTCTTCGGCCAGGCGGCACGGCAACAGGTCTTTGCGTTGATCTTCGGGGATCAGGGTGAGCAGCTCTGACAGGATATGACGCATGTACTGCGAATGACGCATGTCCTCGGTCACCATACGGGTACGGCTGGAGTAGCGGATCTCGTTCAAGCGGTCGCTGACTTCACCCATATTGTTGGGTACCGGGCCACGCGCACTCCACAAATCCACTTGAAACACCAGAGTGTCCCGGCGGGGTGACTGATCCAGCACATAAGAGAGCGGCGTATTGGAAACCAGACCGCCGTCCCAGTAATACTGACCATCAATTTCCACGGGGGCAAAAGCCGGAGGCAGGGCACCCGAGGCCATGAAGTGTTCGGCTCGCAAGGTGGTGCGATGGTTGTCAAAGTAAACAAAGTTGCCCGTGCCTACATTGACCGCACCTACCGAGATGCGCTGACGCTTGTCGTTGATGCGATCAAAGTCACATAAACGTTCCAGCGTGTCTTTCAGGGCGCTGGTGTCGTAATAGCTGGCACCTTCGGGCACGCCCGGTGTGGCTTGCATTGGAGGGGGGAAACGGGGGCGGAAAAAGCCACGCTGTCCCAAGACCAGGGCGTTGCTGGCATTGAAGGCGCTGATGGCCTCACGCATGACATCGTTGATACCAAAGAGGGCACGCTCCAGGCAGGCTGGGCTGGACCAGCCATAGTAGGGCTCGCAAATGGTATTCCAGAACTCCCGCAGGCGTTCTACCTGCCGCTCGGGGGGATTGCCCGCAATAATCGCGGTGTTCAAGGCCCCAATCGAAATCCCGGATAAACAGTCTGGCTCGATTCCTGCTTCCAGCAAACCTTCATATACACCGGCTTGATAGGCTCCCAAAGCGCCGCCGCCTTGCAATACCAGGGCTACCGTTTCGTAGGGTGGCAAATAAGAGGGGCGGGCAAAAGCGGGGACATCTTGCGCTTGTGGCGTAGGAACAGTGTTCATGGCATCACTCGGTTCAAGAGGTGGGCAGGAGAGCGGGACTTATGGTCCCTTCTGTTTGTGCTGCACTGCAGCAAGAATAGCATTGCTGCGGGTGTCAACCATCATCAGAATGCAAACTTGCGTCAAGTTTCCGATGCGCTTGAACCGGACTCCGGGCTGTGTACATGTTCCGCAAAAGCGCTTAACACCTGGCTACGGTAGCGTTCTTTATGCAGGACCAGGGACAGGCGGCGCTTCAAATCCAGAAAAGGGGTGTCCAGGATGCGTAGTCGCTGATTGGCAACAGCATCCAGGGTAGCTGCCTGTGGCAGGCAAGCCAGGCCCAGTCCGGCGATGACCGCCTGTTTGATGGCTTCTACCTGACCCAGCTCCATCAGCACATGGCCGCCGGGCAGCACATTCAAGGCTTGTTCGGTCAGCGCTCGGGAGGCCGAGCCACGTTCGCGCATGATCCAGCTCATGCCCGCAAAGTCCTGTTTTTCCAAGGTGGCCTTGGTAGCCAGCGGGTGATCAGGGGCGGCGCAGACGACCAGCGCATCTTCGCGCCAGATCCAGGTTTCCAACTGAGGGTGATTGACCGGGCCTTCCACGCAGGCAATGTCGCAGCCATGTTCCAGCAATTGATTGATGATGTTGGCCGTGTTGTCCACGGACACATGCAGGGACACGCGCGGGTGCTGGCGCACAAACTGCCCCACCAGATCCCCAATCAGATAGTTGCCGACGGTATTGCTGGCCCCGATGCGGATTTCACCACGCAACTCGCTTTCTTCCTGCTGGCTTTGCATCTCCCGCAGGCGCTCCAGAATTTCGCGAGCGTGCGGCAGCAATTGCTTGCCGCGGCTGGTCAGTTGCATGCGCCCCGGCGTGCGTTCAAACAGGGGACAGTCCAGCTGCTTTTCCAGTTCGGCCAAGGCCATGCTGGCGGCGGGTTGGGACAAGTGAATCTGGGCTGCGCAAGCACGCACGGTGCCCAAGGTGGCAATGCCTACGAACACTTCCAGTTGTCTGATGCTGATCGCATTCATGATAAATAAAATTGATACTTACGATAAGTAATAATGAATTTTTTAATACTCGGGGTCAACCTAAAATTACTTTTACTTATTACATATCTGGAATGACGAGATGAGCAGTGTGACCGATTTACCAGCAGGAAGCACGACCCTGAAGGCACAGGGCAAATCGGGTTTCTCTCTGAAGCCGTCGCGTTGGTGGGGTTTTTTACTGGCGGTGGCCGTAGGTGTTGCGGCTATGGGCCTGGGCAAAGTGTGGCCTTTGATTGGCGGTCCGGTTTTTGCGATTGTCTTGGGCATGGTACTGCGTAACAGCATGGGCGTGGCTACGGTGTTTCAGCCCGGTTTGCGCTTTTCGTCCAAGGTGTTGTTGCAGTGGTCGATTATTGGTCTGGGTTTTGGTTTGAGCCTGCCGCAAGTGATGCGTACCGGTATGGATTCGCTGGCGGTGACCCTGGTGACCTTGACGGTGGCGTTTGTGACGGCGCTGGTGCTGGGCCGAGCCTTGGGGATTCCTTCCAAGCTGCGCACCTTGATTGGGGTGGGGACAGCGATTTGTGGTGGCTCGGCCATTGCAGCCGTCACGCCCATTCTCAAGCCTGAGGAACATGAAACCGCACTGGCGATTTCCACCATCTTTATCTTCAATATTGTGGCTGTGCTGATTTTCCCCTTGGCCGGTCACATGATGAATATGTCGGACGCAGGTTTTGGGGTGTGGGCGGGAACCGCCATCAACGATACGTCTTCGGTAGTGGCTGCAGGCTATAGCTACAGCCGTCAGGCGGGTGACCACGCCACTATCGTCAAGTTGACTCGGGCAACCTTGATCATCCCGATTTGCCTGATTCTGGCGGGTCTGGAAGTGTGGCGTTCGCGTCAGGCTGGTCGGGACTTTGACTTGATGCGTGTGTTCCCCTGGTTCATCGTCTGGTTCATGGTGGCCTCGGCTCTGCGCTCGCTGGGTTGGGTGCCGGTGGAGTGGCTGGAACCCCTGCGTTTTCTGGCTGAGTTCCTGATGGTGCTGGCCCTGGCTGCTATTGGTTTGTGTTCGGACTTGCGTGTGATGGCCCGAGCCGGCGTGCGGCCTGCCTTGCTGGGCTTGGGAGTCTGGATCGCGGTGGCGGTCAGCAGTTTGCTGGTACAGCGTTGGATAGGTGTCTGGTAAGACAGGTATGTAAAAAGCCCCTGTCAGTGGAAGATAACTTTCACTGACAGGGGCTTTTTTGTCGCCGGACCGTCCCAAGACAAAAACTCCCCCTCGGGGGGCAGCAAGCCGAAGGCGTAGCGTGGGGGCTTTTTTTGTCGCCGGGCCGTCCCAAGACAAAAAGCTCTCCCTCGGGGGGCAGCAAGCCGAAGGCGTAGCGTGGGGGCTTTTTTTGTATGTGGGCTACTGGCTTAGACGAACCAGGACGCCGGGCTGCGATTCAGCGCCACGCCTACGATATAGGCAAAGATGGCAATCGCAATCAGGGCTGCCACGCCGCGGCTAAAGGCGGTTTTACCGCGCTTGATGGCATAGCTGCCTACCACGATGTAGACCACCAGCAGCACAATCTTGGTCAGCAGCCAGGGCTGGTTGGCGGCTGCGCCCAACATGCCGGCCAGCGCCAGACCACAGACCAGCAAGACGGTATCGATGACATGCGGGGCAATGCGCACAAAGCGATTCTGCAAACAGGATGATCCGCTGACTGACCAAAAGGCCCGAATAATGAAAAACAAAATGCTCAGCCCGGCGGCTGTCATGTGCAAGTGTTTGATGGCCACGTAAGTCATGCCTGTTATTTCCTTCTGAAGTTCAGGGTGCAGAAAAGGGCAGTATACGCAGGCTGAGCCTTAAAAGTTTTTCTACGTCCGAGCCTGTGTCTGCCCGGACGCAAAAAACAGTCGTATTCAAAGCAGATTGACGGGCAGTTTCAGATAGATCTGACCATTGCTTTCTGGTTCGGGAAAGTGTCCGGCGCGGATATTGACTTGAATGGAAGGCAGGATCAGACGCGGCATGCTCAGGGTTTTATCGCGTGCGTGGCGGCGCTCGCAAAACTGTTTCTGGCTGATGCCGTCGTGTACGTGGATGTTGCTGTCCTTCTGCTCCTGAACCGTGCAGTGGAACTGGGGCTCCCGTCCTTCAGGCGGATAATCGTGGCACATGAACAAGACCGTATCTGCGGGCAGGGCTAGCAGGCGCTGGATGGATTCATAAAGCTGGCTGGCGCTGCCACCCGGAAAGTCGCAACGGGCGGTACCGACATCGGGCAGGAACAAGGTGTCGCCCACAAATACGCCCAGACCTTGAACGTGATAGGCCATATCTGCCGGGGTATGACCGGGCACGTGCAGAGCCTGCACCTGAATGGCACCGATCTGGAACGGTTCCTGATCCTTGAACAGCGTATCGAAGGGTGTGCCGTTGGCCTGAATCTCGGACTCTATATTAAAGATGCGACTGAACGTGGACTGCACTTGCTTGATGTGTTCGCCAATGGCTATTTTCCCGCCCACCTGTTCTTGCAGCCAGACCGCAGCGGACAGGTGGTCGGCATGGGCATGGGTTTCCAGAATCCATTGCACCTCCAGCTGATGCTGGCGCACAAAGTCCACGACCTTCTGGGCAGACACGGTGCTGCTGCGGCCGGAGGCGGCGTCGTAGTCCAGCACCGAGTCAATGATGGCGCATTCGCGTTGATCTTCGGCATAAACCACGTAGGTGAACGTGGACGTGTCCGTATGAAAGAAGCTGGCGACCTGGGCTTGGAGCATGTCAGACCTCTTGTTGCTTATAAAATATGAAAAGATATTATATAATAATATATATTGTATTTTTGTAGAACGTTATGAATCAAACCGAACTGGAAGCCCTGCGACAGGTAGCGGGCCGAGCCAGCAGCTTGCTGGGCAGCCTGGCCAACCCCGACCGCCTGATGATTCTGTGCACGTTGGTGCAGGGCGAATGCAATGTGGGGGAGCTGGCGCAGCGCAGTGGAATTTCACAACCTACTTTATCCCAGCAATTGACGGTTTTGCGGCGCGAAGAGCTGATTGCCAGCCGCAAAGAGGGCAAGTACGTCTATTACCGCCTGGAAAACCCGGCGGTGTTGGCTGTCATGCAAACTTTATATGGAATTTTTTGTGCCCCAGGAGGCATTGATGATCGCAATTGACTGGAGTTCCTTTACCCCGTGGAGCGCCTTGTTTGGCGGCGCCTTGATTGGTTTGGCGGCCGCTGTGCTGGTGCTGTTCAATGGTCGGGTGTTTGGCATATCCGGCCTGCTGTCGGGCACCTGGAGCGGGGAGGCGGGTGACAAGGGCTGGCGCTGGATGGCCTTGTTGGGTCTGGCGGCGGCGCCCTGGCTGTATCGCCTGGCCGGGGAAACCGTACCTGTCGTGCAGCCGCAGCCCTGGATGTGGGTGGTGATAGCCGGTTTGCTGGTGGGGTTCGGAACCCGTTTGGGTTCGGGGTGCACCAGTGGTCATGGTGTGTGTGGTCTGTCGCGTTTGTCGCCCCGTTCTTTGGTGGCAACGCTGACGTTTATGGCCAGCGGCTTTCTGACCGTGTTTGTTTTGCGCCATCTGATCTAAGGGGCCCGCCATGTACTATTTCATCGCTTTAGTTTCCGGCCTGATTTTTGGCTTGGGTTTATTGATTTCCGGCTTGGCCAACCCCAGCAAGGTGCTGGCGTTTCTGGATCTGGCCGGAGCCTGGGACCCGTCTTTGGCCTTGGTCATGGCCGCGGCAATTGCGGTGGCGATTGTGCCGTTCAGTCTGGCACGCCGTCGTCCTTGTGCTTTTGTGACTGGCCAGCCCATGAATCTGCCCAAGCAGCGTCAAATAGACCGTCCTTTGGTGTTGGGTGCTTTGATTTTCGGCGCTGGTTGGGGTGTGGCAGGTTTCTGCCCTGGACCGGCCATTGTGCTGGCTGCGTCGGGCGCACCGTTGGCTATTTTGTTTCTGGTCGCGATGCTGATCGGAATGTGGGCGGCAGGGCGGGTGCGTGGCTAAGGACCACGTCACACCGCCTTAGCCTAAATGGGTTGTGGGAGCCGGGACTTGATCCGGCTCCATATTCACCAATCCCTGCAAAATGCCGCAATGCTCCAGGCCACCGGCCTGTCCGCAGCGGTGACGCAGTTCAATCAGTTGTTTTTGCAGGTGTTCCAGCTCGGCAATGCGTACGGCCACATGCTCGATGTGTTCATCCAGCAAATCGTTGACCGGGGCGCAGTCTTGCGCTGGGCCGTCCATGAATGCCAGCAGGCCGCGAATTTCTTCGTGCGTCATATCCAGGCTGCGGCAGTTGCGAATAAAACGTAGCCGTTCCAGGTGGATACTGCGGTACAGGCGGTAGTTGCCCTCGCTGCGCTCCGGCTCGGGCAGCAGCCCAACTTTCTCGTAATAGCGGATGGTTTCCGTGTTGCAGTGGCTTTTTTCCGCCAACTCACCAATTTTCATTGCTTGGCCTCCAAAGGGCTTGACCTTGTAGTTACTTTAGGCTTTCTACTGGTCCCATGCAAGAAGCGAGGAACTGCTATGACATCAGCTAACAACACATCAAAGCTCGGCGTGGGGCAGTGCACAACATCAGCCTGCCAGACCGAGCACGTACATGACCATAGTCATGATCACGACCATGCGGCGGGCGATCACAGCCACGAGCATAGCCATGATCACGATCACAGCCCTGCAGAACAAGCGTCGCACTCCCACGAGGGGGCGTGCTGCTCGGCACCCGCATTTGGCCCATCGGTGACCTTGGCGGCCAGTACCTCCACTCGTCTGGTCGTGCATATTGCTGATATGGACTGCCCGGCGGAAGAGAACATGATTCGCTCCGGCCTGAAAAAGCTGGATCAGGTGCAGAACCTGGGTTTTGACCTGATGCAGCGGGTTTTGACCGTAGACCACGTGGATGGTGCCCGTGACAAGGTGCTGGGTGCGTTGCGCGGCCTGGGCTTTGAGCCCCGCATGGCCGATGAAGAGCCTGTGAAGCAGGTATCGCCCAAGCAAGGCCTGATTCGCATTGCCGGCGCCGTGGTGCTGGCTTTGGCCGCCGAGATCAGCCACTGGCTGGCGGCCCCCGAGTGGCTGGTGATTGTTCTGGCTCTGGCCGCGATTCTGTCCGGCGGCGTGCAGGTCTACAAGAAGGGCTGGATTGCGCTGCGTAATGGTCAGCTCAATATCAATGCCTTGATGAGTATTGCCGTTACCGGCGCGGTACTACTGGCCCAATGGCCTGAAGCCGCCATGGTGATGTCCTTGTTCAGCCTGGCTGAGTGGATTGAGGCTCGTTCCCTGGACCGCGCCCGTAATGCGGTGGACAGCCTGCTCAAGCTGGTCCCGGATGAAGTGCTGGTCAGTGCCGATGGCAAGGATTGGCAGCGTGTACCGGCCAATCAGGTGCAGGCAGGCTGGCAAGTACGCGTGGCCCCCGGCGAGCGTTTTGGCCTGGATGGCAAAGTTCTGCAAGGGCTAAGCACGGTTAACCAGGCTCCTATCACGGGTGAAAGTGCCCCCGTGGACAAAGCGCCCGGTGACGAGGTTTTTGCAGGCACCATCAATGGCATGGGCGAACTGGTGTATCAGGTCCAGGCCGCGCATGATGAAACCTTGCTGGCCCGAATCACACGTTCGGTTCAGGAGGCCCAAGCCAACAAGGCTCCGATTCAGCGCTTTGTCGACCAGTTCTCCCGCATCTACACCCCGCTGGTTGTGGTGGCGGCAGCCTTGATGGCTGTAGCCTTGCCTTTGATCTGGGGTGTGAGCTGGTCGGAGTCCGTATACCGCGCTCTGGTTCTGCTGGTCATTGCGTGCCCTTGCGCCCTGGTGATCTCCACGCCTGTGGCCGTAGTCAGTGCCCTGGCCAGTGCCGCGCGTGCCGGTATTTTGATTAAAGGTGGCGTGTATCTGGAGCGGGCTCGTCAGCTACGGTACTTGGCCGTGGACAAGACCGGCACCCTGACCTTGGGCGAGCCTTCCTTGAGCGAATATGGCAGCCTGCGTCCAAGCCTGTCGGATAGCGAAGTGCTGGACATGGCCGTTGCTCTGGCCGAGCGTTCGGATCATCCTGCCTCGCAAGCGATTGCCCGTGGCCGTGTGGCATCGGGTCTGGTGCGCCTGGATCAATTCGAAGCTTTGGCGGGTAATGGTGTGCAGGCACAAGGCACGACTGGCCAATTGCGTCTGGGCAAGCGTAGCTGGGTGCTGGGGCAGAACAAGGCTGAGTCCAGCCAGGCCGAGCAGCAAGCGGTAGAGAGCGGTGCCACCATGGTGTATCTGGGTGACGAGCACGGTCTGCTGGCCTGGTTCGCCATGATGGATACGCTGCGTCCCACCACCAGCCAGGCGATTCGCGATCTGCAAGCGCAGGGTGTTCAGGTGGAAGTGCTTTCGGGCGACCACGAGCAAGCCGTGCGTCATGTCGCCCAGCAAGCCGGAATCAAGGATTTCCGAGGTGGTTTGCTGCCACAGGACAAGCTGGACCGTATCGAGGAAAAACTGGGTAACGGTTTGGTGGCGATGGTGGGTGATGGCATCAATGATGCACCCGCCCTGGCTCGTGCCGATGTGGGTATCGCGATGGGAGCTTTGGGTTCGGACATTGCGATCGAGACCGCTGACGTGGCCTTGATGGACGATGATCTGGGCAAGATTGCCTTGCTGATGCGTCAGTCTCGAGCCTTGCATACCGTGTTGTGGCAGAACATCAGCCTGGCTTTGGGTATCAAGGCCGTGTTCCTGGTGATGGCCCTGACCGGCCAAGCCACCATGTGGATGGCCGTGTTTGCCGACGTGGGTGCCAGCTTGCTGGTGGTGCTGAACAGCTTGCGTTTGCTGCGCGCCCGCAACCCTTGAATTCCGTGTTCGTTGTCACTGAGCCCCACCTCTTTGAGGTGGGGCTTTTTTTATCGCTGGGCCGTCCCAAGGCTCGGCGCCCCCGGTAAAAAGCGCCCCCTCGGGGATGAGCCTGGACACACAGTAGTCCATTGCGGCCTGCTGTGTGCCAGGCGAATCCGAGCGGCATGCAGGCCGCAGGCGCAGCGTGGGGGCCTTTTTATGCCGCGTCAAATAAGCCCATCACTAACGTGAAGTTTTTTTGACACGCAGTAGTATCATTAAGGCTTCATTTGGGTTGAGGCCCTGCTTGTTTCTCATCTGTGTCGAGCAGGCTGGGCATGACAAGGACGCGCGATGATTGCACTGCTGGAAGCGGGTCGAGCCGGACTCCTGGGGCGAAAACACTGGCTAAATAACCTGTTGGCTGGTTTGGTGGTGGGGGTGGTGGCCTTGCCGTTGGCCATGGCCTTCGCCATTGCCTCCGGGGTCAAGCCCGAGCAGGGTTTGTATACCGCCATTATTGCCGGTTTGGCGGTGTCTTTATTTGGCGGCAGCCGGGTGCAGATTGCCGGGCCGACGGGGGCCTTCATTGTCATCCTGTCCGGGGTGGTGGCCCAACATGGGGTGGCGGGCCTGCAAATTGCCACGCTGATGGCCGGGGTGATCTTGCTGCTGCTGGGCCTGCTGCGCCTGGGAGCCGTGATCCGCTTTATTCCCGATCCGGTCATCGTGGGTTTTACCGCCGGTATCGGGGTGATCATCTGGGTGGGTCAATGGCGGGACTTTTTTGGCCTTCCCGTCGTCGAGGGCCAGCACTTTCACGAGAAACTCTGGTTCTTGCTGCAGAACCTGCCGTCCCTGGATTGGGCAACCACACTGCTGGGGATTTTGTCTCTGGCGATTCTGATTGTCGTGCCCAAGATCCCAAGTCTGGCGCGTTTGCCCGGACCGCTGGTGGCCCTGGTGGTCATCACGCTTATCCAGGCGATTTTCCGTTTTGAGTCGGTGGCCACTATCGGCTCCAGCTTCGGTGCCTTGCCCAGCGGCTTGCCGTCGTTTCAATGGCCGGAAATTACGCTGACTCGCGTGGTGGAGCTGATCGGGCCTGCGTTTGCAATTGCCATGTTGGGTGCGATTGAGTCCTTGCTGTCCGCTGTCGTGGCCGACTCCATGACAGGGACCCGTCACGACTCCAATCAGGAATTGGTGGGCCAAGGGATTGCCAACGTGCTCTCGCCCTTGTTTGGCGGGATTGCGGCTACCGGGGCTATTGCCCGTACCGCTACCAATATCCGTAATGGCGGTGACAGCCCCATTGCCGGCGTGGTGCATGTCATTTTCCTGGTGCTGGTTTTGCTGTTGCTGGCCCCGCTGGCGGCTTATATCCCGCTGACGGTGTTGGCGGCAATTCTGTTCATGGTGGCCTGGAATATGAGTCAGGCCAAGCTGGTCCTTCGCCTGCAGCGCCGTATGCCTACCGCTGACTTGTTCATTCTGTGGGTGACGTTCGCCCTGACGGTATTTGCGGATCTGGTGGTAGCCGTCAATATTGGGGTGATTCTGGCCATGCTGTATGTGCTCAAACGCACCTCGGATGGGGTGCAAGTGCGGGCCTTGGAAGGCCGCCGTTTACAGCGGGCACTGGATTTGTCCTTCAGCCAGGAGTTGCGCCAGGATATTTCGGTGCTGACTCTGGAAGGACCGTACTTCTTTGCCAGTGTGGAAGCGGTGAATCGTTCCTTGCTGACGGTGCCGGAGCAGGTTCGGGCCGTGGTCTTGCGCCTGAATTACGTGCCTTTTGTGGATGCGACGGCCATGCAGGCTTTGGAGACTGCCTTGGCGGAGCTGGAACAGCGCAATGTCATGGTGGCGCTGTGCGAGGCGAACGAGAAAGTGGGTCGCAAGCTGATTCGCATGGGTCTGTTCAAGCAGATTCACGCGCATCGCGTTTTTGATAGCTTGCAGAATGCGTGGGAAAGCGTCAGCGAGACCCTGGACCATCAGGCCGTCAAGCAAAAAGAAACGGCCACGCCGGAAACGGGAGCGGCAACGTAGGCCTTGATGCCTTGCTTGTCTGCCCTGAAAGAACTTGATAGTGAACAATCCCCTCGTCAAAAGCGAGGGGATTGTTGTTTGGTGCCGGGCTTGGCAAGGGTGAGCCTGGCTTTTGAGCTTAGTTTTTTATTTCATTAAGCACCGTACGAAAGCCCACATGCTGGGTAGACATGGTGGTTTCCTGGGGTTGTCGTGATGCCGGGCGATAGCGTACGCAGAAATTGGCTGCACACAGAAAAGAGCCGCCCTTGATAACGCCGGTTGCCGGGTTTCCTTTGGCATCCGTTGCTGCCGTGACAAGGGGTTTGGGCGTCAGGGGCCGATGCTGGGGGTGCCACGCGCTACGTGTCCATTCCCAGACATTGCCGACCGAATCCCACAGGCCATAGTTATTGGCCGGGAAGCAGCCTACGGGGGCGGTGCCTTCGTAGCCATCGCGCAGCAGGTTCTGGGCGGGGAAATTACCTTGCCAGGTGTTGGCCATCAAGCGGCCGCGCACTTCAGGCGTATTGCCCCAAGGGTAGGTAGCGCCTTCCAGTCCGCCGCGCGCTGCAAACTCCCATTGCTCTTCGGTGGGCAGATCGCGTCCCAACCAGCGGGCGTAAGCCAGCGCATCCTCGTAGGCGATATGGACGACGGGATGATTGTCACGGCCGTTCAGATTGGTATCGGGACCACCGGGATGCCGCCAGTTGGCTCCCGGCACCCATACCCACCAGTTGTAATTGCCGGAAGGGGCGTGCTGATTGTGTCCTTCGTGGTGATCGTGATCATGCGTTGCTGCTGGTGGTGTGAAGACGGCAGATCCGGGCTGACGATACTGCTCGGGAACCTGAACATGCGGCGGAAATTCCGGCACCCGTTCCGCCTGGGTGACATAGCCTGTGGCCGCCACAAATTGTGCGAATTGGGCATTGGTGACTTCGTGCTGGTCTATCTGAAAAGCCTGGACCTCCACGGGATGTACCGGCTTTTCTTCCGGATAGCCTTCGTCGGACCCCATCAGAAAGCGCCCCCCAGGAATGGTGACCAAACCAGCCTGATTGGCGGCTCCTTGCCTGGCCGGGCCGAAGCCCATTGGTATGCCGCTATAGGCTTGGCAATCGTGGGCCGGAACCGGAGGAGGGAGGGTATCGGAGCCGTCTGCCGTTGCAGGCAGCGGGGCTGCTGTCAGCAGCCCGCATACCGTCAGCAGTGCCTTGGCTCGGGAGAGCTTAAAGGACTTCATCCAGATCCTTGTAGTAGTTCAGGCTGTTGCTGTAGCCAGGGCGCGAAGCCAGACCTTCAAAATCCTCCACCCCGTTGCGCTTGGCATATTGCTCGTACTCGGCAATCAGCTCTTTCAGCTTTTCAGGATGTTTTTCGGACAGGTCATTCAGCTCGGAGCGGTCTTCGACCACATTGAACAGTTCCCAGCGGTCTTTGCCCCACGGTGCATTGGCGTACACGATTTTCCAGTCACCCACGCGCATGGCGCGGCGGCCATTCAGCTCCCAGCCTTGGCGGAAGGTTTCATGGACCTGATCGCTGCGACCGGTCAGCACATCCACCATGGAGTTGCCTTGCATGGGGATGACCTGGCGGCCACGGTACTCGCCCTTGGGCTGTTCGATCTGGGCCAAGGCCAAAATGGTGGGGGCGATGTCGGTTACATGGGCCGGAGCGCGCACAAATTCGCCCTGACGCTTGCCACCGGGTACGCGCATGATGCTGGGTACCGAGATACCGCCTTCATACATGAAGGCTTTGTACAGATTGAAGGGCGTGGAGCCAACTTGCGCCCAGCCTGGGCCATATTCCACAAAGGAGCCGGGACGGCCCGTGTTTTCATAGCTGTTATCGCGATGCTTGTGGGCCCAGGCGCGGGTTTCACCTTCATCGAGCACGGTATTGCCGTCGGCACCGTTATCGGACATGAAGATCACAACGGTGTTGTCGTACTGGCCGGTTTGTTTCAGGTGCTCGATGACACGGCCAATCTGTGCATCCATGGCTTCCACCATCGCGGCGTAGACCGCCATACGTTTGCTTTCAACACGTTGCTGTTCAGGGCTTAACTCTTTCCAGCGTGGCCAGGCCGGATTGCCCACATAGCCTTGCATATCCTGGGGCACCAGACCCAGCTTCTTCATGCGCTCCAGACGCTCCTCACGCAGCACGTCATAGCCTGCGTCATAGCGGCCTTCATATTTGCGTATGTATTCCTCGGGTGCGTGCAAGGGCCAATGGGGAGCCGTAAAGGCCAGGTAGGCGAAGAAAGGCTGGTCCTTGCGCTTGTCCGCATCGATATAAGACATCAGGCGCGAGGCAAAAAACTCGCTGGAGTAGAAGTCTTTGGGCAGTTGCACTTCCTTGCCGTTCTCGCGGTACAGGGCAACCGGTGCTTTATTGGCATCAAAGGTGATGATGCCGCTTTGGTCAAAGTGGCTGGCGCCGCCGTGCATCAAGGCGTAGGACTGGTCAAAGCCGCGATTGGGTGGGGCGACTTCCTCTTTCACGCCCAGATGCCACTTGCCCGCCATATAGGTGCGGTAGCCATTGTCTTGCAGGACCAAGGGGAAGGGCAGGGCCTGGTCGCTCAGAAAGCCTTCGTAGCCGGGCAGGGCGCGCTGCTGGGGCGTCATCAGTTCGGCCATGCCACCAAAGCCAACCTGGTGGTTGTCCGCGCCTGACATCAGCATGGCGCGGGTGGGGGAACAGAAGGGGGACGCGTAAAAGTCGGTCAGTGCTACGCCGTCTTTGACCAGGGCATCCAGGTTAGGGGTGGAAATTTCCCCGCCAAACGCGCCAATGTCTGAATATCCCAGATCATCGGCCACGATCAGCAAAATATTGGGGCGTTGTTTCTCTGTGGCTGCGTGACTGCTTAGCGTACAGGCGGCCAAAGCCAGGCCCAGCAAGCTGCGCAGTAAATAGCTAGTTTTAGTGCGTCGCATTTTCTTGTGTCTCAATCTAGTTATGTTTGTAGTGACCCTCGTCGTCTGCAGGCCTCCGATGCAAGTCGGAGATGTGTCTCTACATAAAGCCGTGGACGCGAGTGCCATAGGGCGTATTGATGGGTTTTTATACGTAAAACCATCGGGTAACGGATGTGTAGACAGAGCCAGCAACAATGGCCTCACACTTTTGATCTGAGCCGCCGCTGCCAGTCTTTTAGAGGCTTGGCGTGTCTCCCCCAATTCGATTGAACACGAAGCCGCTTGGGGATTTCCAAGACTAAAAAGGTTTGCTTGCATACCTGGAAGGTATGGTGGCTAATATAAGCATTGGAAATCAAGGAACTAGGCTTGCAAGCGGCATGGGCTGTGGTTTTCCCTGATAAGTCCACAAAACGCCCTGAGTGGAGCCTGTTTATTTGACGTAGCCAGGCTTCTGGCATGCGTGAAGGGGGCAGCCATAAAAAAAGCCCCAGCAAGTGGGGCTTTGGTGAGCAGTCTGGAAATTAACGGGCCAGCTTGAACTCGTCGTCGCCCATGAAGGCGTAACGCAAGGCGTCGATCAAGGCCAGGAAATAGGCCAGCGGCGACCAGATGGCAAACAGCACTAGGAATAACAAGCCCATGCCGATCTGGCCCAGGTAAAAGCGGTGCACGCCCAGCCAGCCCAGGAATATCGCCAGCACAATCGCGATCTTGCGGTGGCTGTTGGGCTTGGACATTTCGTCTTTCTTGTTCTTGGAAATCCAGATCACCAGCGGGATGGTAATGATCAAGGCGATCAGCGCCTTGCCCCAATGTACGGTCAGGTAGCGCTGAACTTGCTGCATCAATTCGATGAAGTCATGGAACAGGAATCCCAGGTACGAGGAAATGTAGTGGAAAATGGCCTCGCCAAAGGTCAGGCCCAACATCACGATCAGGAAGATGGCAATGCCCAGAATGATTTTTTGCAGCATGGTGTTTCCGTCAAAAAAACAGCAAGTTCAATAAGTGCGTGCCTGACGCACGGCTTGTTCCCAACTGAGCATCAGGTTTTGGGCTTCATCGCGCGACATGATGGGCTCGAAAACCCGGTCGCATTGCCATAGCGCCGCAATCTCAGGCAGACCTGAATACAGACCGCTGCCCAAGCCCGCCAGATAGGCGGCGCCCAGCGCGGTCGTCTCAATAGTAACGGGACGCACGACAGGCAGGCCCAACAAGTCTGCTTGAAATTGCATCAGAAGATTATTGGCGCAGGCCCCACCGTCCACACGCAGCTCGTGCAAGGCCGGGCCGCCGTTGGCCTGTACATCCCGATTCATGGCTTGCAACACGGCGGCGCTTTGGTAGGCAATGCTGTCCAGAGCGGCGCGGGCAATGTGGGCCATGGTGGAGGCACGTGTCAGGCCGGTAATGGTGCCGCGGGCTTGGGCATCCCAATAGGGGGCGCCCAGGCCGGTGAAGGCAGGGACCAGTCGTACGCCTTGTGCATCCGGCACGCTGCGAGCCAGCTCTTCGACTTGCGCGCTATGTTCCAGTGCGCCCAGACCATCGCGCAGCCATTGGACCACCGCCCCCCCAATAAAGACGCTGCCTTCCAGCGCATAGGCGGGAGCATCGCCATGATGGGCGGCGCTGGTTGCGATCAGGCCGTTATGGGATTGGGGGACTTGCGAGCCACAGTGCATCAACAGGAAGCAGCCTGTGCCATAGGTATTCTTGGCCATGCCGGGTGTTGTGCAAGCCTGGCCGAACAGGGCGCTCTGTTGGTCGCCCGCCACACCACAAATGGGAATGGGGCTACCCAGAATTTCGGGGCTGCAATGGCCAAACTCGGAGGCGGAGCTCTGTACCTGGGGCAAGACGCTGGCCGGGATGTTGAACAGGGCCAGCAACTCATCGTCCCATTGCTGGCTATGAATGTTGTAGAGCAGAGTGCGCGAGGCATTGCTGACATCGGTGGCATGGACTTTGCCGCCACTTAAATGCCAGATCAGCCAGCTATCAATGGTGCCGAAAGCCAGTTCACCACGCGCTGCACGTTCACGGGCGCCGGGTACGGAGTCCAGCAGCCAACGCAGCTTGGAGGCCGAAAAATAGGCATCAATAGGCAGGCCGGTCTTGCCGGTAATGGTGGCTTCGTGCCCTTGTTCGCGCAACTGGGCGCAGAAGTCCTCGGCGCGTCTGTCTTGCCAGACGATGGCCTTGTGCAGGGCCTGCCCGGTTTGCCGATCCCATAGCACTGTGGTTTCACGCTGATTGGTAATGCCAATGGCGTGTATGTCCTGAGGGCGCAGCCCTGCCTGCTCAATCGCTTGCCGGGCGGTTCGGAACTGGGTGTCCAGGATTTCCTGGGGATCATGCTCCACCCAGTCTGTACGCGGGTAGTATTGCTGAGTTTCCTGCTGCGCCTTGGCCAGAATGCGGCCGTCTGCCGCTACCACAAGGCTGCGCGAGCTGGAAGTTCCCTGATCAAGAGCAAGTATGAATGTCATGCGAATGAGGCAGTAAAAGCGGAGCAGACCACAGTGTACTGGCTCTGTGTGCTCTGTGTCCGGTCGCAGAAGGGGACTTGATACGCGAGCAAACAAGTTTCACTGGACGGTAAAAGTTCAGGGGCTAAAATCAGGGTAAATCCCGAGCCAGTCAGTGTTTTTTTCGGGTGTCTGCTAATTTCAGGTCCAAAGCTCATCTTATGACTACATTAAGTTCCCCCTTATTGACCGACAGAGCCCAGATGCTGGGCGCCTTGGCGCGCACCACGCAGGTGGATATGGTCGTGGTGGGTGGTGGTGCTACCGGCTTGGGCGTCGCTCTGGACGCGGCCTTGCGGGGCTTGAGTGTGGTTGTGCTGGAAGCCTGGGACTTTGCCAAAGGCACGTCCTCGCGGGCGACCAAGCTGGTACACGGCGGGGTGCGATACCTGGCCCAGGGCAATGTCAGTCTGGTGCGTGAAGCCTTGCGCGAGCGTATGCATTTGCTCAGCAATGCGCCCCATCTGGCGCAGCGCCTGCCTTTTGTCATGCCCAGCTACAAGTGCTGGGAGACTCCGTTTTACGGGGTGGGCCTGATGGCCTATGACGGTTTGGCGGGGCGCGAGGGGTTGGGTCATACCCAATTTTTGAGTGCTTCCAAGATCCGGCAGCTTCTACCCGGTGCGCGGCAAAGTGGCCTGAAAGGTGGTGTGAAATATTGGGACGGCCAGTTTGATGATGCCCGTCTGGCCTTGGCCCTGGCCCGTACGGCGGCTCTGAATGGGGCCTTGCTCATTAATTACTGTCCGGTTGTGGATGTGATGCACAGCGAGGGCAAGGTCTGCGGGGTGCGCTGCCAGGACAAGGAAAGCGGTCAGACCTACGAGATCCAGAGCACATGCGTGGTCAATGCCACGGGCGTGTGGGTGGATCAGGTGCGACAACTGGATGCGCAGGAAGCCGGGCGTGAACTGCGCCCTATGGTTTCGCCCAGCCAGGGTGTGCACTTGGTGGTTGATCAGGAATTCCTGCCCGGTGAACACGCCTTGCTTGTGCCACGGACCAAGGATGGCCGGGTCTTGTTTGCCGTGCCTTGGTTGGGCAAGCTGATTTTGGGCACGACGGATACTCCCCGAGACGATATTCCGCTGGAGCCGCGCCCCTTGGCCCAGGAAGTGGATTTCATTCTGAAAGAGTCCGCGAATTATCTGCAAAAAGCGCCCACGGTGCAGGATGTGCGCAGTATCTGGGTGGGGCTGCGACCGTTGGTGCGCCCTGCAGCCGAGTCGGCCGCGGGGCAGACGCA
This sequence comes from Alcaligenes sp. GCM10023179, assembly GCF_042653705.1. Lineage (NCBI taxonomy): Bacteria > Pseudomonadati > Pseudomonadota > Betaproteobacteria > Burkholderiales > Alcaligenaceae > Alcaligenes > Alcaligenes sp. GCM10023179. The sequence goes on from NZ_JBHSIQ010000003.1 coordinate 46,805, forward strand.
ATCCATCAGCCGGGAACATAGCATTACGGTTAGTGCGAATGGTTTGCTGACAGTCACTGGCGGCAAATGGACGACGTATCGTGCCATGGCCGAGGATGTGCTGGAACGCTGCCAGCAGTCCGGCTTGCTGAGGCCTTTGCCAGCCTGTCGGACTCAGGAGCAACGTTTGGTCGGTGCTTCTTATGTAGGTGACCGGCGTTCTCTGGGGCGTACAGCCGGTCTGGATGCGTATGGCAGCGAGGCCGATTGGGTGCAGACCTTGCCGGGAGCGGATCAGGAATTGGCGCCGGGCTTGAGTGTGGCTATGGTGCGCTTTGCTTGCCGCTTTGAATATGCCCGTACCGTTGAAGACATGCTGGCCCGTCGTTCGCGCCTTTTGTTCCTTGATGCGCGTCTGGCGCAATCACTTGCCCCAGCGGTGGCGGCAATTATGGAAGAAGAAACCGGGCGCTCGCCCGAGCTGGAGGCCTTTCTGGAACTGGCCGAGCAATACGCCACCGTGCCTACGCGTTAAACGTATGGCAATAAGAAAGGGCCCGTTCATTACGGGCCCTTTTGCTTTCTGCGCCCAATGAAATTGGGCCTGGTGAAAGATCAGGCCTGCTTTCTTTCAATGCCCGCGCTGGCTTGCCGATGAGTCAATCAAAGAAAGTGCGAGCTGTTTCAAAGCGTTTGGCGAAATAGGGATTGTCCAGTGAATCAATCCGCACGCGTCCACCACTGGAGGGAGCGTTGATGAATTGTTGCTTGCCTATATAGATGCCTACATGCGAGTTCGGGGTACCCAGCGTATTGAAAAACACCAGATCACCCGGGCGCAGCTGTGAACGGCTGACACGCCGGGCCGCGCTGGCCTGGTCGCCGGTGCGGCGTGGAATGGGGGAACTGGATTCCTGGCTGAATACATAGTGCACCAGGCCGCTGCAATCAAAGCCGGTAGACGGTTCGCGTCCGCCGTAGCGGTAAGGCGTATCCAGCAAGGTCAGGGCAGACAGGACTACGGCTGAGCGGCGTTGTTCATCCACACCAATGGGTTTGCCGGCGGGTAGGCGGGACGAGGGCGTGTGCGCACAAGCCGCCAGGATCAGTGTCAGGCACAAGGCAAACAGACGTTGCGTAAAAGCAGCAGGAACCATGGGCTGTTACAAAACGGATGTGGGGGCGGCGGGGAAAGCTGTCACCAGAAGATTATCCGATATTTCGACGCTTTTTAGGCAGCGCGTGAGATGGATCGTCGAAATATGCATTAATTAATGGCTAATGTATGCAACAAAACATAATTTTGATACAGACGCTTTGATCTTTGTCATGTTACATCTCGTTTATAACTACAACATTAAGTGAGCATCTGATAATATTCTGCTGTGTCTTGATACGTTTATTGCATATATTTGATGTTTTCCATGTTTTTAGGGCATTAAAAGAGGGTGTGTGTCGGAAACATCGAGAATGTAAAAATTATATTCATGCAATAGATTGCAAGGCATGATACATATTTATGTAACTTTATATATTTTAAATGTGTTTTGTTACAAGAAACTGGCTGATTAACAGATTTACAAGGATGGCTGACATGCCCGTATCGGAAAATTCGCTGCTGAATGATATTCAGGAAGTCAATTTGTCGTACTTGTTACTCGCGCAGCGCCTGCTGCGGGAGAATTTTTCGGCAGGTATGTTCCGTTTGGGCTTCGATACCGATGTGGCAGAGACCTTGTTGCGTCTGTCGCCGGCCCAATTGGTCAAGCTGGCCAGCTCCAGCTCGTTGATTTGCGGCTTTCGCTTCAATGACTACGACCTGCTCACCACCTTGACGCAGGATGTGCTGGGAGGGGTATTGCAGCAGGCCCACTCCACCATTCTTCTGTCACAGCGCGCGACGGCAGAACAAGCCGGTTAAACCGGCTGCGAACTTATTACATCAAGAACTATGGCTATAAAAAGCGTCGCCAAAGAAGCCCAGGAAATTGGGCTTGCTTCCGACATGATTGAGCTGGGGGCGCGTTTGCAGGTCCTGCAAGCAGAAACATCATTAAGCTACGACCGGCTGGCCCGTTTGTACCGTGAAGTCAAAGGCTGCTCGCCACCCAAAGGGATGCTGCCTTTTTCTGTCGACTGGTTCATGACCTGGCTGCCCAATATTCATTCCAGCCTGTTCTACAGCATTTACCAGTTCATGGCCGTGCATACGCCGTGCGATAAAAGCCGTGCACTGGTCGAGGCTTATCGCCTTTACCTGGAGCAATCGTCGGCCGGGCGTCTGGACGTGGGGCCGGATGAAGAGCCCGTGCTGAGTTTTACTCGTGCCTGGATGCTGCTGCGCTTTTTTGATAGCGGTTTGTTGCAGCTGTCCCAGTGCGAGCGCTGCAAGGGGGGCTTTGTGGCCCATGCGCACGATCCTGAATCAGGCTTTATTTGTGCCATTTGCCGTCCGCCACCACGGGCTGGCAAGACCCGTGCCAGCAAGGCACGCAGTACACCTAAATCTCCGGGCGGCAAAAGTCGAAAATCAGAGCCGGTCAAGGAGCCGCAAGCCAGGGTCACGGGGCACGTCAACGCACAGGTAGACGTGCCCATCTAGCAATAGCTTTTGTCGTCAGTGTGCAGCAAAGCCGGATAGATGCTGGTTTTTGATGTGGATCTGATAAGAATCTGAAAGTGTCAAGGCAACTGGAAGCGTCGATCTAGGCTGGAAAAAGGCCATTAACGCGTCGTTTTAGCCTGGTTGCTTGCCGCCATCATTAGCAGCGTGTATTTGAAGAAGGCGTATCCGTGCTTATTATCCTTGGATATATCATTGTTTTCGTCTCCGTTTTCGGGAGCTTTGTGGGGCTGGGCGGGCACTTGGGTGCGCTATACCAGCCTTTTGAATTACTGCTGATTGGTGGCGCGGCCCTGGGGGCCTATTTTGCGTCCAACAGCGGCAAGTCCATCAAGCTGCTGGCCAAAGCGTTGCCGATTGCATTTCGCAGCAGCCCCTACAACAAGCAGTTGTACATGCAGTTGATGGGCATGTTGTCTGTGCTGCTGAACAAGGCTCGACGCGATGGCATGATGTCCATCGAAGCGGATATCGAAAACCCCGAACAAAGTCCCATCTTTGCTGATTACCCCAATGTGGTGAAAGATCCGGCTTTGATGAACTTTGTGTCCGACTACCTGCGTTTGATGATCAGCGGCAATATGAGCTCGTTTGAAATCGAAACGTTGATGGACCAGGACATTGAAACCCACCAGCACGAACGTAACGTGCCTGCACGTGCCTTGCGTGAGGTGGCTGACGCCTTGCCCGCTTTCGGGATTGTGGCGGCCGTGCTGGGTGTGGTGAAAGCGCTGGCCTCTGTAGACCAGCCGCCTGCCGTGCTGGCAGACCTGATTTCCAAGGCCATGGTTGGTACCTTCCTGGGTATCTTGCTGGCCTACGGCTTTGTCGCTCCCTTGGCGGCCACCATCGAACGCCGTACCTCGGATTCGGTCAAGGTGCTGGAGTGCATCAAGGTCACTTTGCTGGCCAATCTGAATGGTTACCCGCCCCAGCTTGCCGTGGAATTTGGCCGTAAAGTGCTGTTTTCCTCCGATCGCCCTTCGTTCCAGGAGCTGGAAGAGCATGTACGTCAGGCCCGCTCGGGTGCTGGTCGCAAAGCCTAAGCGGATGCGTTCATGAGCAATCATAAAGATCGCGTGGTCATCCGTCGCAAGAAGACGGCCCATGCCGAGCATCATGGTGGTAGCTGGAAAATTGCCTACGCTGACTTCATGACGGCGATGATGGCTTTTTTCCTGGTGATGTGGATTCTTTCCCTGGTTCCCAAGCAGGACTTGAAGGAAATTGCCGATTACTTCCGCATGCCCTTGATGGACGCCGTTTCGGGCGGCTATCAGGCCGACTATTCGCGCAGCGTCATTCCCGGTGGCCAGCCCAGCCTGGTTCCCAATCCCCATCCCGGCACGAACAGCAGCCAGGCGGCCGATGATCGCCAGGATGTGGAGCGTCTGGAAGATTTGAAATCGGCTCTGGAAGAACTGATCCGCATCGATCCCGTGCTGAAAGAATTCCGTCCGCAACTACTGCTGGACATGACTCAGGACGGTTTGCGCATCCAGATTATCGACCGTCAAAGCCGCCCCATGTTCTCGACGGGCAGCGCACAGGTGCAGATTTACATGCGGGCCATTTTGCGCTCGCTAAGCGCCCCCTTGAACGAGATGCCTAACCGGATTCTGATTTCCGGCCACACCGACTCGCTGCAGTACGCCAGTGGCGAGCGTTTGTACAGTAACTGGGAGCTGTCGGCCGACCGTGCCAATGCGGCTCGACAGGAGCTGGTGGCTGGTGGTCTGGCCGAGGCCAAGGTCAAGCAGGTCGTGGGTTTGGCCGATAGTGTCAGCCTGGTTAAAGATAACCCCGCCGCAGCCGTAAATCGACGTATCAGCCTGCTCGTGCTCAATAGCCGGGCCGAACGACGCATGGACGAGCAAGCCGCAAGCGGTTCGGAAGAGTTTGATTTGCGCGAAGCCATGCAGGAGACCGAGGGGCCTATCAGTATTCATATTCCCGGTCTGCCTGAAATGCCTTCTGCCTTGCCAGTGGTGCCCTAGGGCTTGTTAACAGGCCCGACGGCCCAGGTGTTTGGGCTGTGCTTTTTGTTTTGTTGTTCTAAGCCATAACCAGGAAGGAAGTGTTCATGAGCTCCGGCGTAGATCTGAGTCAGTTTTACGAAACCTTTTTCGATGAAGCCGATGAGTTGCTGGCGGACATGGAGCGCTTGCTGCTGGAGCTGGATCTGGACGAGCCTGATCGCGATCAGCTCAATGCCATCTTCCGGGCCGCGCACTCGATCAAGGGCGGTGCAGGCACGTTTGGTTGCTTCGGTCAGCTGGCTGAAACTACCCACTTACTCGAAAATCTGCTCGATCTGGTCCGTAATGGCGAGATGCAATTGCGCAAGGACATGATTGACCTCTTTCTGGAAACCAAGGACGTGCTAACCGGACAAGTCAATGCCTACCGCGAGGAACAGGAGCCTGACGAGGAAGCCTATACCCGTATCTGCGCGCAATTGAGGCAACTGGCCCTGGAGCAAAAGGGCATTCTGGCAACGGACGCCAAAGGAACCGAAGCGATTCTGCAAGCCGAAGCGGAACCCGAGCCGGAACCGGCCGCCAATACGGATGGCTTGCCACTGTGGGTGTCCATGGGACCGGTATCGGATAAAGATGCGGAGGCGCTGCAACAAGAAATGGAGTTGATGGGCACCATCGTCCATCAAACCCGTGAAGGCGATCGCCTGGATATCTGGGTGGAAACCACAGGTTCAGCGGACGACATCCTGGCCGTTTGCTGCTTTATTCTGAATGCCGATCAGGTGTCGGTAAAACCGGCTGCTGCTCCTGGGCAAGCGGCGGCTCCAGCATCCGCGGCTACTTCTGCTCCTGCCGCCGCCGTGGTTGTCGAACCCGCCGCTGTCGCTCCGGCCGCTCCAGCACCAGCCCCTGTTGCGGCTGAACCTGAAAAAACCGAAACGCCTGCTCCTGCTGCTGCCCCTAAAGCTGCCGACAAACCCGCCAAGGCCGCGGCTCCCAAAGAGTCCGGCACGATCCGTGTGGGCGTGGAAAAAGTCGACCAGATCATCAACCTGGTGGGCGAGCTGGTCATTACACAAGCCATGCTGGTGCAAACCGCCTCGACGCTGGACCCGGTCGTGCATGATCGTCTTTTGAATGGCATCGAACAGTTGGAGCGCAATGCGCGCGACCTGCAAGAGTCCGTGATGTCCATTCGCATGATGCCGATGGATTACGTGTTCAGCCGCTTTCCGCGTGTGGTGCGTGAAAGCGCGGCCCGCATGAACAAGAAGATTCGTCTGGTCACCAAAGGGCAGGCCACCGAGCTGGACAAGAGTCTGATCGAACGCATTATTGATCCGCTCACGCACCTGGTGCGCAACAGTATCGACCACGGCATTGAAATGCCCGAGGATCGTCTGGCTGCGGGCAAGGAAGAAGAGGGCGTGCTGACCTTGTCGGCCCAGCACCAGGGCGGCCATATCATCATTGAAGTGGTGGACGATGGCGCTGGTCTGAACCGCGAACGTATTTTGAAGAAAGCCATGTCCTCGGGCCTGCCGGTGACCGAGACCATGCCGGACGACGAAGTGTGGCAACTGATTTTTGCCCCCGGCTTTTCCACCGCTGACAAAGTCACGGAAATTTCCGGACGCGGCGTGGGCATGGACGTGGTGCGACGCAATATCCAAAGCATGGGCGGCCATGTGCAGCTGTACTCGCGCGCAGGCAAGGGAACGACCACCCGTATTGTTTTGCCGCTGACGCTGGCGATTCTGGACGGCATGTCGGTCCAGGTGGGCAATGAGGTGTTCATCCTGCCGCTGGCTCACGTAACCGAATCCATGCAGCCCACTGAAGAACAGTTGCGCAGCGTCACCGATACCGATCACGTCATGTTTGTACGTGGCGAGTATCTGCCCCTGATTTCCCTGCGTGACATCTTCTCGGTTGAAGGGGCCGAGACCGATGTGACTCGTGCGATTGCCGTTATCTTGCAGGCCGAAGACATGCGCTTTGCCTTGCTGGTCGATCACCTGATTGGTCAGCATCAAGTCGTGGTCAAGAACCTGGAAGCCAACTATAGAAAAATTCCGGGTATTTCCGCTGCCACCATTTTGGGCGATGGCAGCGTAGCCCTGATTGTTGATGTTTTTGCCTTGCAACGTCTGGCGCGGGACCCCGCCTCGACGTGGGCCTGATTATTCGGAGATCTTTATGTCCAACGACTTTACTTCCCACTCCGAAGCTGCCGAGGCTGGCGGCAAGGAGTATCTGGTATTTACTCTGGGCGACCAGGAATACGGCATCGATATTCTGAAAGTTCAGGAGATCCGGGGCTACGACTCCCAGACCGTCACTCGTATCGCCAACGTGCCCAATTTCATCAAGGGCGTTACCAATCTGCGTGGCGTGATTGTTCCTATCGCAGACTTGCGGGTGCGTTTCAACATGGAACGGGTGGAGTACGACCACCAGACCGTCGTGGTGATTCTGAACTTGCACGACCGCGTAGTGGGTGTGGTGGTGGATGGTGTCTCGGATGTACTGGTGCTGCAATCGTCCCAGATCAGCGCTGCCCCCAGCTTCGGCACCGCCTTCTCGACCGAGTACCTGACCGGTATCGGTACGCTGGGCGAACGTATGCTGATTTTGGTGGATATTGAAAAACTGATGACCAGTGAAGAGATGGCTCTGGTTGACAGCGCAGTGGCCTGATCGCCCGAGTCTGCAAAGACTTGCCAGGCGGGGACTTGTTTAACGGGTCCTTCAAGGAATGTTCGGGCCGGGGGAGGCGTCACAAGCGCCTCTGATGTTCGGATCTACTCTAGACAAGGTGCTTGCAATGCTGGATGGATTACGTTTAGCCAATCTGAAGGTGCGGACCAGTCTGATTCTGGTACTGGTGTTTTTTTTAGCAATGCTGGTGGCAGGCGCCGCTCTGGGGATTTTGTCCCTGCGCGCCAATAACGGTGCGCTGCAAAGCATCGTGGTCAATCAGCGTGTAGGCTCGGCCATGTATCAGGCCATCGAGCGCTACAAAGAGACTCAAACCCTGATTGGACGAGCGGCCATCAGCTATGTGGTCAGCAATGATCTGCAAAACCAGGACTTGATGGCCGAGTGGAGCGATGTGGCTCCCAAAACCTCGGCGATCAGCTCGGCAACCCGGGATGCCCTGGATGCCACGCGCAAGCAGTTTGAACTGGCCCAGGAAGCCTTCTTTGAATACCAGGGTGTTGCCACCCAGCTGGAAGGCACCAACGATTACTACCAGCGTGTCGATGCGGCGTTCATGTCCCTGATGCAAGGTGGCGTGCTACCTTTGATCGCCTATCTGGAGCAAGGTGATATTGCGGGTTTCCGCAGCTATGTGGCGACTATCACCAAGTTCCTGGAAGAGGATCTGTACAGCGCCTTGAACACCTTGCAGGAAGCTCAGCAGCGTTCTATCGACTCGCAATACCAGAAAGAAAACGACCAGTACAACATGGTGATCCGCCTGGTGGGTCTGGCCATGGTGCTTTGTCTGTTTATCTCCTTGGCCGTGTATGTGTTCTTGAATCGCATGGTGTTGCGCCCCTTGCGTCAGGCCGGTGCGCACTTTGATCGCATCGCCAGCGGGGATCTGACCCAGCGCGTGGAAGTGAAGTCCACCAATGAAATTGGTGTGCTGTATGACGCCGTGCGTCGCATGCAGGGCAGCTTGCAGTCCATGGTGCAGACCGTGCGCCAGGGCGTGGAAGAGATCACTTTTGGCTCGCATGAAATCTATGTGGGCAATACGGACTTGAGCAGTCGCACGGAAGAGCAGGCCGCCTCCTTGCAGCAGACTGCGGCCAGCATGGAGCAGTTGGCCAGTACGGTTCGTCAGAACTCGGACAATGCCCAGCAAGCGGATCAGGTTGCCAAGAATGCTTCCGAAGTGGCTCTGCGCGGTGGCCAGGCGGTCTCTACCGTGGTGCAAACCATGGAAGACTTGTCGGCCAGTTCGGGACAGATTGCCCAGATCGTGAACGTGATCGACGGCATTGCCTTCCAGACCAATATTCTGGCCTTGAACGCCGCGGTGGAAGCCGCCCGTGCAGGCGAGCAGGGCAAGGGTTTTGCGGTGGTGGCCGGTGAAGTACGCAGTCTGGCCCAGCGCAGTGCGCAAGCGGCGCGCGAGATCAAGGGCTTGATCGAGCAGTCGCTGGCCAAAGTGAAAGAAGGGACTCGACAGGTGGATGAGGCGGGCAAGGTGGTCATGGAAGTGGTCAGCTCGGTACAGAGCGTAACGACCATCATGGCGGAAATCTCCTCGGCTTCAAACGAGCAGTCCGAAGGAATTGAGCAGGTGAACCGGGCGGTTGCGCAAATGGATGTGGTTGTGCAGCAGAACGCGGCCCTGGTCGAGCAGGCTACCGCTGCGGCGGGCTCCTTGCAGGATCAGGCGACCCGTTTGTCCGATGCGGTGTCGGCGTTCAAAGTCAGTGCGCAAGACATTATTGATGATCCGTTTGAAGCGCCCGAGCCGGAACGATTACGTTCTACCGAGCGTCTGTCGGCGGGGCCTTTTAGCGGGACCTTGGCCAGCCTGTAGTTATATGAGCACATCTGTGGAACCTTTTGTTTATACATTGCCCTCGATCCCGCAAGCCTCGAGGGCCGACTGTGAGCGAGCCGCGCGCTTGCTCAAGTCGTATGCGGGCATCATCTTAGGTACCCACAAAGAAGATATGGTGGCCCGCACGCTGGGTATGCGCAGTCAGAACGCGGGCATGCGCGAGGTACGCCAGTACCTGGATATTCTGGAACAGGACACGCATAGCCAGGAGTGGCAGGACTTCGTCAACGCTTTCACCATCAATCACACCGCGTTTTTTCGGGAGCAGCATCACTTCGATATTCTGGGCAAGTTTGTCAGTACACGCGGCAAACCCCTGGATATCTGGTGCAGCGCCGCCTCTACGGGCGAGGAGGCGTATTCCATTGCCATGACGGTGCGCGAACACTGCCCTTCACCGGATGTGAACGTATCCATTCTGGCTAGCGATATTGACTCGGCGGCCTTGGACAAGGCCCGCCAGGGCGTGTATACCCTGGAGCGCATTCAGCCCGTGCCCGATTTGTGGCTGCCGCGTTACTTTCAGCGTGGCGTGGGCGCTCGCAAGGGGCTGGCACGCGTCAAGCCCGTGTTGCGCAATATGGTGGAGTTCGAGGAGTTCAATCTGGTGGGGCCGGCCTGGCCGTCTTCCAGCCGTTTTGATGTGATCTTCTGTAGAAACACCATGATTTATTTTGATCGTGATGATCAGACACGCATTCTGGAGCGCTTTGCCGCCGTCACCAAGCCTGGCGGACTGCTGTTTGTGGGGCATTCCGAGAACTTCTCCTATCTGACCAAGGCCTTTCGTTTGCTGGGTCAGACGGTGTATGTCCGGAACTAGGGCCCATTAGTTTCACCCCGCCCCAAGCTCTGTTGGCGTTTGAAATCGGGATTATGAGTAGCATGAAGAAAATTCGAGTTTTGTGTGTAGACGATTCCGCCCTGGTGCGCAGCCTGATGGTGGAAATTATCAACAGTCATGCGGATATGGAAGTGGTGGCCGTGGCCCCCGATCCGCTGGTGGCGCGCGAGCTGATCAAAGAACACAATCCGGATGTGCTGACGCTGGACGTCGAGATGCCGCGCATGGACGGGCTGGACTTTCTGGAGCGCCTGATGCGCTTGCGTCCCATGCCCGTGGTGATGGTGTCCTCGCTGACCGAGCGCAATTCGGACGTGACCTTGCGTGCCCTGGAGCTGGGCGCGGTGGACTTTGTGACCAAGCCCAAGCTGGGCCTGCGTGATGGCTTGCTGGATTACTCGGACCTGATTGCCGACAAGATCCGCGCCGCTTCCATTGCCCGTCCACGTCGTGCGACCCCGGCCCCGGCAGGGTCGGCCCCGGCTCGTCGCCTGACGCACAACTTTTCGACCACTGAAAAACTGATCATGATCGGTGCATCCACTGGCGGCACCGAGGCCATTCGTCAGGTGCTGGAGCCTTTGCCGGCCAATTGTCCGGCCATCATGATTACCCAACATATGCCAGCCGGTTTCACACGCTCGTTCGTGAACCGTCTGGATGGTCTGTGTTCCATGCAGGTGCACGAGGCCGAAGATGGTCAGCGCGTGTTGCCCGGCCATGTGTATCTGGCTCCCGGTGGCGTGGCGCACATGAAGCTGGCCCGCTCGGGTGCCAACTATGTGGTCAAGCTGGTGGACAGTGAACCTGTCAACCGCCACCGGCCCTCGGTTGATGTGCTGTTTCACTCTGCCGCCGAGCTGGCCGGACGCAATGCCGTGGGTGTCATTCTGACCGGCATGGGCAAGGACGGCGCGCAAGGTTTGCTGGCCATGAAACAGGCCGGTGCCATGACTTTTGCCCAGGACGAAGCCACCAGCGTGGTCTTTGGCATGCCGCGTGAAGCCCTGCAAATTGGCGCGGCGGACATCGCCTTGCCCCTGGGGCAGATCAGCGAACGAATTCTGGCCAGTGTGGGGGCCTTTGGGCACCGTGTATAAACGGTCCTGAACGCACTGGCATGCTACTCATTTGGAGAATGTAAATGGTACAAAAAAATATAAAAATTCTCGTCGTCGATGACTTTCCCACCATGCGCCGGATCATCAAGAACCTGCTCAAGGATCTGGGATACGAGAATGTAGACGAAGCAGAAGATGGTCAGATGGGCCTGGAAAAACTACGCAACGGCAATTTCGAGTTTGTGGTCTCTGACTGGAATATGCCGAATCTGGATGGGCTGGAAATGCTCAAGCAGATTCGTGCCGATGCCAACCTGTCCTCTTTGCCGGTGCTGATGGTGACCGCCGAAGCCAAGAAAGAGAACATTATTGCCGCCGCCCAGGCGGGCGCCAATGGCTACGTCGTCAAACCCTTTACCGCCGCAACTCTGGAAGAGAAGCTGAACAAGATCTTCGAGAAAATGGCCGGTTAATACGGAGTACGTCATGGATCCACAGCAAACCCCGAATCATCCCGACCCCCAAAGCGTACCGGTTGATCTGGTCTACCGCATCGCCAATCTGACCCGCCTGCTGCGGGAAAGCATGCGCGAACTGGGTCTGGATCAGGCCATTAAAGATGCCGCGCACGCGATTCCGGATGCCCGTGATCGTCTGCACTATGTGGCTCGCATGACTGAGCAGGCCGCCAACCGGGTACTGAACGCAGCCGAGCAGGTGCGTCCTTTGCAGGAGTCCTTGCAAGAGGACGCCCAGGCCCTGGATGCCGAATGGGAGCAGTGGTTTGAACAGCCTCTGGACCAGGACCAGGCCCGCGAACTGGTCAAGCGTACCCGCGGCTTCTTGCGCGATGTGCCCGTCAAGGCCCAGCAGACGCAGGACAATCTGCTGGAAATCATCATGGCCCAGGACTTTCAGGATCTGACCGGGCAGGTGATCACGCGCATGCTGGGTGTGGTTGGCACCATCGAGACCGAACTGGTCCAGGTGCTGGTCGATAATGTCCCCACAGAAAAACGCGAAGAAACTCAAAGCCTTATCAACGGCCCAGTGGTCTCGCCGGTAGCCTCGGAAGTGGTCACCAGCCAGGACCAGGTAGACGACTTGCTGGCGAATCTGGGCTTTTAAGCCCCGCCCAAATTCGATCATCGCGTTCGCTTCAGAAAGGCGCTGCACCTTGCAGCGCCTTTTTGCTTGTGGGGAACAGCCTGCTTTTATCGGGCTTTCTCCGCGCTATCAGAGCCGCGGTGCTCTTTTAGAATGACCCCGCGGCCTGCAGTGCGAACGCGACATTCGTGCTGGGCGCGTGATTCATTCTTTCAATTCCTGCGTCTTGGCAGTCCATGGCAGAAGACAGCGATCTCGAAAAAACAGAACCGGCCTCACCCCGGCGCCTGGAAAAGGCGCGGGAAGAAGGGCAGGTGGCGCGTTCCAGAGAGCTGACGACATTCCTGATGCTGCTGGCCGGGATTGGCGGAATCTGGGCCGGTGCCAGCTATTTGTACGAGACTTTTGGCGGCATTGTGCGTCGCAGCGTCTGGTTTGATCCGCGCGTAGCGCACGATCCCAGCGCCATGGTGGTACAGGCGGCCGGTCTGGCAGGCGAAGCATTAAAAGGTCTGGCACCGCTGTTCCTGCTGCTGGTTGTGGTCGCGATCTTTGCCTCGATCGCGCTGGGCGGCATGAGCTTTAGCGGCAAGGCCTTGCAGCCCAAGTTCGAGCGCATGAATCCGGCCAAGGGCATCAAGCGCATGTTTTCCATGCAGACCGTGATCGAGCTGATCAAGACCCTGGCCAAAGCCGGTCTGGTGGGTTCGGTGGCGGTGTATGTGATCTGGACCGAGCGCGAGCAGATGACGGCCCTGATGTATGTGCATCCCACGGCGGCTATAGCCACGGGGATGACACTGATTATCAAGTGCTGTGCCCTGATCGCCGCCAGCTTGCTGGTGATTGTCTTGATTGATGCGCCCTGGCAGTTGTGGAGCTTTTACAAGAAGCTGCGCATGTCGCGCCAGGATGTGAAAGAAGAACATAAGGAAAGCGAGGGTGATCCGCATGTGAAAGGGCGCATTCGGCAGCAGCAACGGTCCATGGCCCGTTCGCGCATGATGTCCCAGGTGCCGGGGGCCGATGTGGTGGTTACCAACCCTACGCATTATGCGGTGGCCTTGAAGTATCAGGACGGCAAGGGCGGTGCCCCCCGTGTGGTTGCCAAAGGCACGGGGCTGATTGCTGCCAAGATTCGCGGTCTGGCCGCCGAGCACAAGGTGGCCATGCTGGAGGCGCCAGCGCTGGCACGGGCCTTGTACTTCAACGTGGAGCTGGAGCGCGAGATTCCTGTGGACTTGTACTCGGCCGTGGCCGAAGTGCTGGCCTGGGTTTATCAGCTTCGTAACTGGAACAAGGGGCAGGGCGAGCGCCCGATCATGCCCACCCGATTGAAAGTGCCGACAGGCATGGATGAAGGTCCACTGCGTTCGCGCAAACATTAAAAGCAATGAACAATTTTTTTGCCTTACTGAAACAAAACGGTGGTCAACACGCCCGGCTTTTAGCTGGTCCGGTGCTGATCCTCATGGTGATGGCCATGATGATTCTGCCCTTGCCACCGTTTCTGCTGGACCTGCTGTTTACCTTTAACATCGCCCTGGCCGTCATGATTCTGCTGGTGGCCATGTTCACCAAAAAGCCGCTGGACTTTGCCGCTTTCCCGGCAGTGCTGCTGTTTGCGACCTTGTTGCGCCTGGCTTTGAACGTGGCCTCGACGCGAGTGGTACTGATGAACGGCCACAAAGGCCCGGACGCTGCCGGTCAGGTGATTGAGGCTTTTGGTCACTTTCTGGTGGGCGGTAACTTTGCCGTTGGTCTGATCGTGTTCGTGATTCTGGTCATCATCAACTTTGTGGTGATTACCAAGGGTGCGGGTCGTATTGCGGAAGTGGGGGCACGCTTTACCCTGGACGCCTTGCCGGGCAAGCAGATGGCGATTGACGCCGACTTGAACGCCGGCCTGATTGGCGAAGACGATGCCCGTCGTCGCCGTACCGAGGTTTCGCAGGAAGCCGAGTTCTACGGCTCCATGGACGGTGCCAGCAAGTTCGTGCGCGGGGACGCGGTGGCGGGCTTGTTGATCATGGTCATCAACGTGATTGGTGGTCTGATTATTGGTGTCCTGCAGCATGACTTGTCTTTCTCGGAAGCCGGTCGCGTTTACACCTTGTTGACCATTGGTGACGGCCTGGTCGCCCAGATTCCAGCCCTGATCATTTCTACTGCCGCCGGTGTGGTGGTGTCGCGTGTGGCGACGGATGAAGACGTGGGCCAGCAAATGGTCAGCCAGCTTTTCCGTAATCCCATGGTGCTGTACATCACCGCCGGTATTCTGGGTTTGATGGGTTTGATTCCCGGCATGCCCAATCTGGTGTTCCTGCTGCTGGCCGCGATATTGGGTGCTGGAGCCTGGATGATGCAAAAGCATCAGCTCGAACAGCAGCAGCAAGCCAGCGAACCTAATGATGAAGTGCTGGCCGCAGCCGATTCTGCCGCCAGTGAAGCCAGCTGGAATGATGTGTCCATGGTGGACCCGCTGGGTCTGGAAGTGGGTTATCGCCTGATCTCTTTGGTGGACCATGCGCAAAACGGCGAGCTGCTGCATCGTATCCGCAGCTTGCGTAAAAAGTTCGCACAGGAAGTGGGCTTTTTGCCGCCTGTGGTTCATATTCGGGACAATCTGGAGCTCAAGCCCAACGACTATCGCATCCTGTTGGCCGGGGTGGAAATTGGCCGGGGTACCGCCACGCCAGGGCAGTGGCTGGCCATTGATCCCGGTGGCGTCACCATGAAGCTGCCCGGCACACCTACTACGGACCCAGCCTTTGGCCTGCCCGCCGTCTGGGTGGATGTCAGCATGCGCGAGCAGGCCCAGATTGCGGGCTACACCGTGGTGGATGCCAGCACGGTAATTGCCACGCATATCAACCACTTGCTGCATCGCCACGGGGCCGATTTGCTGGGCCGTCAGGAGGTGCAGCAATTGCTGGATCACGTGGGCCGCGAAGCGCCCAAGCTGGTCGAAGATTTTGTACCGCAAACCTTGTCCCTCAGCCTCTTGCTCAAGGTCTTGCGTGGTCTGTTGGCTGAAGATGTGCCGATTCGCGATATGCGCAGCATTGTGGAAACGCTGGCTGAACATGCGCCGCGCATTCTGGCTCCCGGTGCGGTTCAGCCCGGCCAGGAGGCAGGCGAATTGCTTGCGGTTCTGCGCGTGGCCTTGGGGCGCGCTATTGTGCAGCAGTGGTTCCCTGGCGAGGGCGAGTTGCGTGTGATTGGTCTGGATGCCCGTCTGGAGCGGGTCATGACGCAGGCGCTGACCAGCAGTGGTGCACTGGAACCAGGTCTGGCCGAGTCGGTACTGACTGATGCCATGCGTGCGGCCCAGTTCCAGGAGGAACATGGGGATCTGCCCGTGCTGGTTGTGCCGCCTGTTTTGCGGGCCACCTTGTCGCGTTTCTTGCGTCACCACATCCCACAACTGGGTGTCTTGTCCAACGCTGAAATTCCTGAAGAACGCATCCTTCGGGTCACCACCATTATTGGTCAGTCTGAATGAATATAAGTCGCTTTTTTGGTAGTACCAGCCGGGAGGCCATGCGTCAGGTGCGCATCGCTTTGGGCCCCGATGCCTTGATTGTGTCCAACCGCCGTGTCAATGGCGGCGTTGAGATTCTGGCTACCGACTCCAGCTCGGTACCGGGTGGCGCTACCGAACGTGCGCCCATGCCCAGCAGTGCACCGCATCAAGCCGCGGGGATACGTCAGCAGGAAATGGCGCCACCGCCCGCTGCCGACAATGTGATGGGTGCGATTGGGGCATTGCGTGGTGCCCTGGAAGGCCGCATGGACGATCTGGTCTGGAGTCACCAGATGCGGCGCTCGCCTGTAGCGGTAAATCTGTTTCAGAGTCTTTTATCGCAAGGCTTCAGTACTGCCTTGTTGCGTGCCATGCTCAAGCGCCTGCCTGAAGAGCTGGGCGCGCGGGCGGCCTTGCAATGGGTGCGGACCGAGCTGGAAACCCATTTGCCGGTACTGCGTTCCGAGGACTCCTTGTGGCAGCCCGGCTTGGCCTTGGCTCTGGTGGGCCCCACGGGTGTGGGCAAGACCACCACGCTGGCCAAACTGGCTGCGCGTGCTGTGCGCCGTTTTGGTCCCGATAAGGTCGTTTTGCTGACGACTGACACCTATCGGATCGGTGCGCACGAGCAACTGAAAATTTATGGCGACCTGATGCGGGTAGCCGTGCATATTGTTCAGGACGTGGCGCAACTGCGTAGCGTGATGCTGGGTGTGCGGCCCGATCAGGTGATCCTGATCGATAATATGGGCATCAGTCAGCGCGACCGTTATGTGCGAGAACAAGCTGCATTGCTGGCCAGTGCCGGACGCCGGGTGCAACGCTTGCTGGTCCTGAACGCCGCCAGCCAGGGCGATACCTTGGATGAGGTCGCCCGCAGCTACACGCAAGATGGTGGCACACCGCTAAGCGGTTGCATCATCTCCAAAGTGGACGAGGCGATCAAGCTGGGTGGGCCGCTGGATACGGCCATTCGCTTCAAGCTGCCTATTCATTACGTGTCCAACGGCCAGAAAGTGCCCGAAGATTTGCGTTTCATGAGTGCCGCCGAACTGGTCGACTCTGCTTTGCAGGTGCGCGAGAACCAGCGCCCCTTGTATGCGCCCAGTTCCGGCGATCTGGCTGCCTTGCTGGAAAGCGGTGGACAGTCCGCCCAGGAGCAACAGGCTGAAGAAGAACGCCGTGCGCGTGTCTTGCCGCGTCTGTTGTCGGCTGCCTCTGCGGGTGGCCCTATCGCCCTGGAGCAGGCCCGTCGTGCAGCCGCCGATCTGGATGAACGTCTGGCCTGCGCGGAAGCCTACGATTTCTGGCGCGATCTGCATGCTCACAATGCCCCTGTTCAGGATGGGGCGGCGGCACAGCGTGCCGAAGGCCTGATGCGTGCCGCGTGTCAGGAAGTCAGTGAGGGCAATGTGTCCCGCTTGCTGGTGATCCATGCCGATCATCAGCTTGCCGGTAGCCAGGAGCAATGCTCGTTCAGTTTCCTGTTCAGTCCTAAAGGTCAGGCCTTGAGCGTGCCGTATTATCAACGCCAAACGCCCTCCCAATGGTCGGATGTACGGGGCGTGCGCAGCATGGAACGGCCGGGCCCGACACAGGCACTGAACCAGGCCATGCAGGTCTTGAATGCCCAGGCCCAACCGGTAAACTTGCTGCATATTTTTGAAGGTGGTTCGCCCACCATGTGGCGTCAATGGGCCGATATGGAAGCCGACTGGCTGGCCCTGATTCCGGGTGCGACTTCCTTGTGGCACAAGGACGGCAAGACCACGCCTAATGCCCTTGGCAAACAGCTGGCATTCCACGCGATTCCCGATCTGGCAGCACGCTTGCATCTGGAAACGTTGGGCCGCGCCAAGCAGGGTGAAATCGCCCTGTGGTACGCCGTCGAGCCGGTGCAGTTGCGACAACGCAATGCCGAGCCTGTGCATCTGGACCTGATCATCCTGCGCACCGTGCGTCGTCACGACGGCAAAGTGTTGAAAACCCGTTTTGCCTTGATGCACCAACGCGCAGGCTCCGAGGCCATCGCCCCGGTCAGTCTGGCCTGCTACATGATGCTGCGTAGCGAAGTGCAGGAAATGGCGCGCTTGCTAAGCACTGTGCGTGGCATTTTGCCTACCAGCAATTCCGAGTTTGAAGAAGAACTCAACTTGCTGGCCGCCGCCCAATTGACGCTGGCCGCCTGGGATTTGCTGCAGGCACCGGACAATCTGGGTGTGCGACAACTCAGCGCACGCTTGCTGGGCAAACCGGGGCTGAAGTCCAGCCACGCGGTTGATGCGCTGGTGAAGATGCTGGTGTTGAAGGAAGCGATGAGCTAAATCCAGCAAGATTGAAAAAGCCTGCCGTGTGGCAGGCTTTTTTATGTCTGTCAGAGCGCAGCTTTGGCTTGGCTCTAAGCCTTCAAGCTCAAGGAAGACTGCGTATTCCGTGTTTTGCCGGACGCGTCGTAAAAGGTATTGCGACCCGTGAAGGCTTCCAGGGCGTCCAGGTTTTGCTGGGTGTCGACCAAAAAGGTATCCACCAAAATGCGGTTGTTGTCGCTGGCGTTGCGCACCTTCTCGCTCAGCTCGATCAACTGTTCTAGTTCTTCTTCCAGTTCGTCTTCTTCAGCCGCGTAGCGCAGGCCCTGGATGTTGTTTTCCAGTTCACGTGCTTGCAGGAGCTGGGCGCGAGCCTGGTCCTGTTGCTCGATACGTTCAACCAGCTGATATTTGCGCAGGGTGATCTGGGCCAGTTCTTGTGGCTCGAAGCTGCGCAGCAGCAGGGTGTTTTCTTCTGCCAGTAGCTGCTCGAAGTCCAGCAGGGTTTGGCGTTGATCGGCAAGACAGGTTTGCAAAGACATGGCCGTTTCAGGTGAGTTACTTGAGAAGATCGCGCACAGAGGCAATCAGGGAGTCGGCGATCCGACTGGTGTCAATTTTGAGCTCGCCGGCTGCAATGGCCTCGCGCAAGGCCTCGACTTTTTTCATGTCGACATCGGCACTGCTGTCTTGCAGGGAATTGAGCTGGCGGGCTGCAGCGCTGAAGTCCACTTCGTTGGTGCTGCTGCTGTTGTTGTACGCGTGGCGCGCACGAGGGGATGCCGTGCTGCGCTCTGCGGCAGACGTTTCAGCAAGGGGTGTCTTGAGGGAGGAGGGGCTGATCTTCACGTGTTTCTCCGTGCGGCCTGTTCTTTGCGTTGATCTTGTAACGGCGCTCTGGACGCAAACTTTAGCATGCTCATCCGATTTAGTTTAGAGAACGACCTGAACCGTGGATGCATCCAGTACCGTGGCTGAAATCACTTGCCCCGAACTGGCCTTGATCTGAATCTGGGTGCCTGGTGAGCCGCTTTGCAGCGCCTGGCCCTCGCCGGTCGCTACAAAACCCATACCGCGCGCAATGGTGCGCACCATCTGGCCGCGTGTTACCGACTGCGGGTCGCGTAGAGCCGAAGCCCGTATCGCATTGCCCAAAGGAATACGCTGGCTGGCGACATACCCGATGATCTGGTTGGGATCAATGACCACGCCATTGGCCAGAGCCAGCAAATCCCCCTCGCGCTCAAGCAGATCGTCCTGATTGATGGTCTCGCCCGGATTGATGCGGCGGTTGGTGACGTAATAGTGTCCCTGAATAGACAAGGTGGCGCTGATGGAGGTGCTCCAGCTTTGTGGGCTCAGGCAGCGCACGCCAACACTCATGCGCGATCGCAGGCGTTGACCGCTGGGCAGAAATATCTGGTTCTGGGTGCAGGCAGGCATGGCGTTCAGGCGCGCGCTGTCCAGGGTGATCGTGGCGATACCGGGATACATCTGCGCCAGCTTGAGCAGATAGTCCTGCGCCTGGTCCTGCATGGCTTGCACGCTCAGCGCCTGAACGCTCTCTTGAGCGCGCACGTTCGCTGTTGCACCCAGGGCGAACAGGCATACGCAGATCAGGAGTCTATATAAGGTCATGACTGAATTTTACGGACTCAGTCGCCAGGTCAAGAGCTGAACTGGCCGATAAATTGCGTTTTGTTCCCTGATTTGTGAAGCAGTGCCTCTGGCTACCATTCTGTTATGGCGGTGAAAAGGCGTGCGCGCGTTCACCTGGATCTCAAACTTGAACACAGAATATTGGCTTGACTCCATGATTGATCGCATCGGTGAGCACCTGAAGTTTTACCAGACGGCCCTGGCTGTGCGCCAGGAGCGCCAGGAGGTGCTGGCCTCCAATATTGCCAATGCCGACACGCCTAACTACAAGGCCAGGGATATGGACTTTACGGCCACCTTGAAGGCCGCTTTAGGGGGGCAGGGCCAGATGGCATTGCCCAATACCAGTTTGTCCTTGACCTCGGCCCGTCATATTCCCGCCCAGGCAACCCGTCCGCCCAGCACGGACGAGTTGCTCTATCGCGTTCCTGTACAACCTTCTCTGGACGGCAACACGGTCGAGATGGATGTGGAGCGCATGCAATTTGCCGATAACACCTTGCACTATCAAAGCACGATCAACCTGGCTTCCCAGCGCTTGAAAGGCTTGATGGCGGCCTTGCAACAGTAATAGCGAGTCTTCATGTCCAGTTTCAGTATTTTCCAGATTGCCGGTTCTGCTCTGACGGCACAATCGCAGCGCTTGAACGTGTCGGCCAGCAACCTGGCTAACGCCGATAGCGTGGTTGGACCCGATGGCCAGCCCTACAAGGCCCGCCAAGTGGTGTTTCAAATGACTCCTCTGGGCAACAGCCCCGTGGGTGGCGTGCAAGTGGTGGGCGTGCAGGAAAGTGATGCGCCCGGCCGTTTGCAATATGACCCCGGCAATCCCTACGCTGACGAACAAGGCTATGTGACTCTGCCCAATGTGGATGTGGTGGCCGAGACCGTCAATATGCTGGCCGCGTCGCGCTCTTATCAGGCCAATGTGGAAGTGGTGAACACCTCCAAGAACCTGATGTTGCGCACCTTGACCATTGGCCAGTAAGCCGGTTTACGGAAGATAGAACATGAGCACAGTCAATAACGATCGCACCGCCCTGGACCCCACTGCAGGGACCATGGCTGGTGTGGATGCCCGCAACAAAAGCGCCATGGCGGAAACGGAAGACCGCTTTCTGACCATGCTGATTACGCAGCTGCGTAATCAGGACCCGCTCAACCCCATGGATAACGCCCAGGTCACGACCCAGATGGCGCAAATGTCCACGGTGGCGGGGATTCAGCAATTGAATAACACCTTGCTGGCTGTGGCCGGGCAAATGGACGTCAGCCAGTCCATGCAGGCCGCCAATCTGATCGGCAAGCAAGTGCTGGTGCCGGGCTCGAAAGTGTCTCTGGGGACCAGCCAGGATGGCGAAAAAGTGGCCATGCCCTACGGCATTGATCTGGTCAGCGGAGCGACTTCGACCGTGGTTCAGATCAAGGACAGCAGCGGCAAAGTGGTTCGTGAATACGATCTGGGCGCCAAAGACGCGGGCGTGTACTCGCTGGAGTGGGACGGCCTGGATAACGATGGTTCACCGCTGGCCGACGGTTCGTACACCGTCAGTGTCTTGGCCAGTAATGACGGCACGGCCGTCACAGCCAGCCCATTGACGCATGGCAAGGTCGATAGCGTGGCTTACACCTCCAGCGGTTTGATGCTGGACCTTGGCCTGGCGGGTTCGTTCTCCCTGCTGGATATACGCAAAATCATGTAAGCGCCGCTTGCCCCAACAGCGGGCTGGGCCAACACGACATTAAAAGGAAAGTTCATGAGCTTCGGACAAGGATTGAGTGGCTTGAACGCCGCCTCCCAAAACCTGGATTCTATTGGTAATAACATCGCCAACTCGGGCACGGTGGGCTACAAGGCCTCGACCGTGCAGTTTGCGGACGTGTATGCCAACTCGCGCATCGGTCTGGGTGTGCAGGTATCGCGGGTCAGCCAGCGTTTCTCGGTAGGTAACGTCAGCAACTCGGGTAACCAGTTCGACATGGCGATTGACGGTGCAAACGGTTTGTTCCGCCTGGAGCAAAGTAACGGCGCTGTCCTGTTCTCGCGCAATGGCCAGTTCTATCCGGACAAGGCGGGCTATCTGGTTAACGCCCAAGGTCATTACCTGACCGGTTACGGCCCAGGTGGTAGCCAGCTGGAGCGCTTGCAAGTGCCTTCGGCCAACGTGCCTCCCAAAGCCACGACAGCCCTGGATTTCAAGCCCAACCTGCCCGGCGGTGCCGAAGCAATTCCAACGACCAAAACACAGCAAAAAGTGGATGCCAACGGTGATCTGGTATTCAAGCCCAAACTGGATGCCAACGGTAATCCTGAAATGACTCCCAAGCTGGACGGTAATGGTGATCCCGTTCTGGATGGCAGCGGTAACCCCGTCATGGAGCCCGTGATGGAACCAGACATGGAAACCGTTGCGGTTAATGTGTTTGATCCCAAAGACCCCACCACTTACAGCAACGCATTCAGCTACTCCGTCTACGATTCACTGGGTAACAGCCACGAGGTTTCCCAATACTTCGTCAAGCGCCCCGCCAATGCGGCCGGTGAGAGTGTGTGGGACGTGTATTACATGGAAGGCAGCACGCCCTTGTCGCCTGCCAGCGCGACCCTGACCTTTAACGGTTCAGGCGTGATGACCAGCCCCAATCCGGCTACCGTCAATCTGACACTGGCCAATCCCGGTGGCAATGCGTCGCCAGCGGATGATCTGGTGTTTGATGTGCGTTACACCGGCACCACCCAGTTCGGTGGCGAGTTTGCCAAGGGCAAGCCTTACCAGGATGGTTACGCCACGGGTGAGTACGCTGGCATGAGCATCGACAAGGACGGCACCATGGTGGCTTCCTACACCAACGGTGTAACGCAGCGTCTGGGTTCCCTTGTTCTGGCTGATTTCAGCAACCTGCAAGGTCTGAGCCCTGTAGGTGGTAATGCCTGGGCTGAAACCGGCGCATCGGGCCAGCCTATCCTGGGTCGCCCCGGCGAGAACGGCTTGGCCACGATCAAGGGTCAGGCGGTGGAAGATTCCAACGTGGATATGGGTCAGGAACTGGTCAATATGATTATTGCCCAGCGTACCTACCAGGCGAATGCCCAGACCATCAAGACGCAGGATCAGGTTCTGCAAACCCTGGTCAACCTGCGTTAAGAGCTGTCATGGATCGCCTGATTTACACCGCCATGAATGGCGCCCAGCGCACGCTGGAGCAACAAGACGTCATTACCAACAACCTGGCCAACGTGAACACGTCCGGTTTTCGCCAGCAGTTGGCGTATTACCGTTCCGTGCCCGTCACAAGCGATGTGGGTTCGCAAACCCGCGTAGGCACGGCCACAGTGACGCCTGGCAGCCGTTTTCAACCTGGCGCCATGGCCGAGACCGGCAATGCGCTGGATGTGGCCATTGCGGGCGAGGGCTGGTTTGCCGTCCGTGCGCTGGATGGTCAGGAAGCCTATACGCGGGCAGGCGATCTGGTGGTCAATGCCCAGAACCAGCTGGTGACACAAGGTGGCTTGCCCGTGCTCAGCGCCGATGGGCAGGTCATTGAAATCCCGGATCGCGGATCGATCACGTTCTCCAGCGACGGTCAGTTGACCGCGCTGGGTGCGGGTGACAACCCACGCGATATCCAGGTGATGGGGCAATTGAAGATGGTCAATCCCCCTTCTGCTGATTTGTTGCGGGGGCAGGATGGTTTGTTTCGCATGAGCAATGGCGCGCCGGCCCCGGTTGATCCGTCGGTACGCATGGTTTCGGGCTTTATCGAGAAAAGCAATGTGAACCCGGCTGAAGCGATGGTGGCCATGATTGCCAATGCGCGCCGCTTTGAAACCCAGATGAAGGTCATCCAGGACGCCAGCGCACGCGAAGATCGGGCCAACTCCCTACTTTCTTTTAATGGCTAAGCCGCGCTGATTGCGCAGGCGCTAGCTGCAAGGATTACACACACATGATTCGCTCTCTGTGGATTGCCAAGACCGGTCTGGAAGCCCAGCAGACCAATATGGACGTTATCTCCAATAACTTGGCCAACGTGAATACCACTGGCTTCAAACGTACCCGTGCGGTGTTTGAGGACTTGATGTACCAAACCATTCGTCAGCCTGGCGCTCAAGTCGGTGCTGCCAACCAGTTGCCTACCGGCTTGCAGGTTGGCACCGGTGTGCGCACCGTAGCCACCGAGCGTATTCATACCCAAGGTGACATGAAGCACACGGGCCACAATATGGATATCGCGATTCAGGGTAGCGGTTTCCTGCAGGTGGAAATGCCCGACGGCACGTTTGCCTACACACGTGACGGTAGCTTGCAGCGCGACCAGAATGGTCAGTTGGTGACTGCTGGCGGTTATCCCATTCAGCCCCCCATCAATATTCCTGATAACGCGCTGGAACTGACGATTGGCCGTGATGGCACCGTGTCGGTCACTCAGCCTGGTGCCGCCGGTACGAGTGTGGAAGTGGGCCAATTGCAATTGAGCACCTTCGTGAATCCGGCCGGTCTGCAAAGTATGGGCGAGAACTTGTACATCGAAACCGATGCCTCGGGTGCCGCCAACTTCCTGCAACCTGGCATGGACGGTGCTGGTCTGGTCATGCACAAGTACAACGAAACCTCCAACGTCAATGTGGCCGAGGAACTGGTCAATATGATCAGCACCCAGCGCGCCTACGAAATCAACAGCAAGGCCGTTTCCACGGCTGACCAGATGCTGGCTCGCCTGACACAGCTGTAAATCTAAAGAGATCGTGACAATGTTCCAAGCTCTGATGAGCCGTCTTGCCTTGTGTGCGCTTGTAGCCCTGTCCGGTTGTGCGCTGGTGCCCCCTGAAGATGTGGTAACCGGCCCCCTGACGGCCGCCCCGCCACCGGCGGTGCCTGCCGCCGTGGTGGCCAATGGCTCTATCTACCAGCCCTCGGCTTACGGTAACTATCCGCTGTTTGAAGACAGACGACCACGTAATGTGGGCGACATTGTCACGATCATGATCCAGGAGCGGACCAACGCGGCCAAGAATGTCTCGACCAATACGGATCGGACCGGAAGCGGTGGTCTGGACTTTACCGGCGTTCCAGCTTTCCTGCCTAACGAAGTGGGTAGCAAGCAGAACTTTGAAGTCAGTGGCTCGAACAAGGCTCAGGGCAAGGGTTCCAGCCGTGCCGACAATACTTTTAGCGGCACCTTGACGACCACCGTGGTCGGCGTTTTGCCTAACGGCAATTTGCAGGTGGCCGGTGAGAAGCAGATCGCCATTAACCGTGGCAGCGAGCACATCCGCTTTTCTGGTGTGGTGGACCCACGCTCCATTACTGGCAGCAATACGGTGTCTTCCACCCAGGTGGCTGATGCCCGTATCGAGTTTCGTAGCAAAGGGGTTATGGACGAAGTCCAGACCATGGGTTGGCTACAGCGTTTTTTCCTGAATATTTCTCCGTTCTGAGCCTTTTGCTTGCTATGGCGTTTTCCATGAGTCGTACTCGTTTTTCTTCTTGTCGCCATGTGCTGCAAGCCGCCATGTTGGCGGCGGGCCTGTTGCTGGCTCCGGTCAGCCAGGCCGAGCGTATCAAGGATCTGGCATCCATTCAGGGCGTGCGAGACAACCCGCTGATCGGCTACGGTCTGGTCGTGGGTCTGGATGGCAGCGGTGACCAGGTGCGTCAGGCTCCCTTCACTCAGCAAAGCTTGACCAATATGCTGTCCCAGTTGGGGGTGACCATTCCCCAGGGCAGCAATATGCAGCTCAAGAACGTGGCGGCTGTCATGGTGACGGCTCGTCTGCCAGCCTTTGCCCGTCCTGGTCAGGCCGTGGATGTGGTCGTGTCCTCCATGGGTAATGCCAAGAGTTTGCGTGGCGGGACCTTGTTGATGACGCCCTTGAAAGGTGCGAACGGTCAGGTCTATGCCATTGCCCAAGGCAACTTGCTGGTTGGTGGGGCAGGGGCCGAAGCAGGTGGTTCCAGCGTACAGGTCAACCAGCTCAATGGCGGCACCATTCCAGGCGGCGCAACGGTCGAGCAAAGCGTACCCACGACTTACGCTCGGGATGGCGTGATCAATCTGGAAATGAATTCCTCGGATTTCGGTACAGCCCAGAACGTGGTGGCGGCCTTGAACAAGCAGTTCGGCCCTTCAACTGCAACAGCGCTGGATGGTCGCTTGATTCAGGTGCGCGGTCCCTTGGATCCCCAGGCTCAAACCGCCTTTATTTCGCATGTTGAAAACCTGCAAGTGAATCTGCCACCGGCACGTGCCCGCGTGGTGATCAATGCTCGTACGGGTTCGGTGGTCATGAACCGCACGGTCACGATTGATGAAGCCGCCATTGCCTACGGCAATCTGTCCGTGGTCATCAGCCGTCAACCGCAGGTCAGCCAGCCGGATACTCCTTTTGGTGGTGGTCAGACCGTAGTGGCTGACAGCACCCAGATTGAAATGCGCAGTGATAGCGGCTCCCTGCAACGCGTAAAGACCAGTGCCAATCTGGCCGATGTGGTGCGCGCTTTGAACGCTTTGGGTGCCACCCCTCAAGACTTGTTGTCCATCTTGCAGAACCTGAAAAGCGCGGGCGCTTTGCGGGCCGATTTGGAGATCATCTAATGACGGTGCAGTACTTCCCACGTCCGGGCACGGGAACGCAGGTTTCGATGTTTGACCCCCAGCAACTGGCCCAACTGCGTCGGCAAGCCGGGCAGGACGGTCAGAATCAGGCCACCCAGCTGCAAGTGGCGCGTCAGTTCGAGTCCCTGTTCATTCAAAATATTTTGAAGCAGGCACGGGCTGCCAATCCCGAAGGCGGCCTGTTTGATACGCAGTCGGTGCGCATGGCGCAAAGTCTGGGTGATGAGCAATTGGCCATGCAGTTGGCTGACCCCGGCATTGGTTTGGCCAAAGCCTTGCAGGCCCAGATGAGCGGGCAGAACAGCGAGCCATTTGGTGTCGCGTCCTATGATCCGGAAGCGGCCCCTTCGCGTCGGGCGGATTTGCGTTCGCGCATGCCTAATGACCGTTCCATTGATGCAGCATCGATTGCCGAGCTGATCGACAAGCTCAGCAATAACAGTACGGTGCAGCGTGTGTACTCGTCGATTCAGGGCGCGCCCAATCATATTCGCCAGTTTGTGGACCGCATGAACACGGCCGCCAAATTGGCTGCCGAGGACAGTGGCGTTCCGGCCCAACTGATCTTGAGCCAGGCGGCGCTGGAGTCGGGCTGGGGCAAGCGTGAAATCATGCACGCAGATGGCTCCACCAGCCATAACCTGTTTGGTATCAAGGCTACGCCGTCCTGGAAGGGCAAAACGGTGGACGTCATGACGACGGAGTATCAGAACGGCGTGGCGCGCAAAATGACGCAGACCTTCCGTGCTTATGACTCCTATGCCGAGTCGTTTGCGGACTACGCGCGCCTGATCGGTAATAACAAACGCTATGAAGGCGTAAAACAAGCGGCTTCGCCTCAAGAAGCGGCGCAACGCATTCAGGAAGCGGGCTACGCCACCGACCCCTCCTACGCCAAAAAGCTGATCTCCATCATGGCCTACTTTGATGGCGGCAAGTCTTAATTATTGATACAGGTCTAAATATTGCACCAAGGTGGTCGTTAAAAAGCAGCATGTTCATTTTTCGCCTTGGACACTACGGGCCGGGCAGGACAGAAAGGATTTGATATGAATCTCGCCAACCTTGGTATTACCGGCTTGTTTGCCGCTCAAAAGCGCATGCAGGTGACGGGCCACAATATTAATAATATCGATACCGCTGGCTATAACCGCCAATCGGTCCTGGTTGAGACGGCTGGCTCGGTAGGAAGCGGCAATGGCTATTACGGCCGTGGCGTGCAGGTGGTTACCGTTCAGCGCTCCTACGACAACTTTCTGTATCAGCAGTTGGTGCGCTCGCAAACTACCGGTGCGGCTCTGGTTAGCTACGGTACGGAAATTGCCCAGCTGGACAATCTGTTCTCGGACCGCACGGTCGGCGTCAGTCCCGCCTTGCAAAACTTTTTCAATGGTCTGGAAGCCGTGGCATCGCAACCTGCGGATCCTTCGGCTCGCCAGGAACTGCTGGGCCGTGCAGAAAGCCTGGCTACCCAGATTCGTGACGCGACATCCTACATGAACCGCGTCAACGAGAACATCAATACCCAGGTGGGTACCACCGTTACCCAGATCAACAGCTATCTGGAACGGATTGATAACGTCAACAAACAGATCGTGGCTGCCAAAGGCACCACGCCCGGTCACGAACCCAATGATTTGCTGGACCAGCGCGAACAACTGGTGTCCGAGCTGGGGCAACTGATTGATGTGCGTACCGTCGAGCAGGATGGACGGATGAGCATCACCACCGCTGGCGGCCAGATGCTGCTGGGTGGCGAAAGTATTTACCCCTTGCACGCCGTGCGTTCGGCTGAAAACCCTGAGCGTATGGTGGTCGGCTTTACCTCCGCACTGAATGTGGACGGCAAGATGGTGGTGTCCGAGTTCCGCGAGGGCACCATTAAAGGCGGCACCTTGGGGGGCTTGTTGCAGTTCCGTCAGGAAAGCCTGGAGCCGGCTATCAATGCGCTGGGGCGCTTGGCTGTGGGTCTGGCTCACACGGTGAACGATATTCACCGTCAAGGTGTGGACCTGAAGGGTGAGGCGGGCAAAGACATGTTCAGCGTCAGCGGCCCGAAAGTGATTGCCAATGGCAATAACCCGGTCAGCAGCGGTGTGCCTGGTGTGTCTTTCTACAAAGACCCTGTTGATCCGGCTGATCCCAGCAAGGGCTACACCCAGCCAGTCGACAAGCTGACGGGCGACAACTACCGCATCGAGCGCGTGGATGGTCGTTTCCAGCTGCGTAACTTGAGCAGCAACGACGTTACCCCCTTGAACGGTCCGGACAAGAACGGTGGCATTACCCGGGTGGATGGTCTGGAAATTGATGTCTCTGGCTTGAAGACCCAATCTCAGGATGGCGACTCCTGGTTGCTGCAGCCCACCGTCAATGCAGGCAGCAGCTTGCAGGTGGAGATCAAGCGTCCACAGGATATTGCTGCAGCCGACAAAGACACCGGTTCGGCTAACGGTGCCATCGCCCAGAAACTGGCGGACTTGCGCAATAGCAAGGTGCTGGCCGACGGCTCCTTGAGCCTGAACGATTCTTTTGGTCAGATCGTGAACCGTATTGCGGTGCAAACGCAGCAAAACGGCACGGCGGCCAAGGCCCAGTTAAAGCTGATCGAGCAAAACTATGCCGCTCAGCAAACCTTGTCCGGCGTGAACAAGGACGAGGAATACATCATGCTCCAGCGTTATCAGGAGCAGTATCAGGCCGCTGCCCGTCTGATTGACGTCAGCTCCCAGATGTTTGACACCCTTTTAGGCCTGCGTAGTTGAGTACGGCTCTTTAGTCTTGAAATTGGAACCTTGCTATGCGTATCAGTTCTTCTCTTTTCTTTCAGACGGGCCTGACTTCGATCAACAAGCAGCAGTCCGATCTGATGCGGGTTTTTCAGCAAATGGGCTCGCAAAAGCGCATGATCACCCCATCGGATGATCCGCTGGCCTCGGCCCAGACCATTAATCTGGCCCAGTCCCAGGCCATGGACAAGCGTTACGGTGAAAACCGTGAAGTGGCCATGCGTGCCCTGGGTGAGGAAGAAAACCTGCTCAATGCCGTCAACCTGCAGTTGCAAGGCGTGCAGACCCGTCTGGTGGAAGCCTCTACCGGCACCATGTCCGACGCGGATCGCAGCACCTTGGCCACGGTGGTGGAAAGTGCGCTGGATACTCTGTTTGGCTTTGCCAATACCAAGGATGGTTCGGGGCAATACCTGTTCTCCGGTGCCAAGGGCACGACACAGGCCTTCGAGCGTACGGGCAATACCTTCAGCTACACGGGCGACACCAACAGCCGCAATATTCAGGTTGAGCAGACTCGTCAAATGGATTCGGCCGATCATGGCCGCACCATTTTCGAGCGCGCCAATCCCGGCTCGACCGCCTATTTCACCCAGGCCAATGCCAATACGGGCTCGGCTGTAGTCAGTGCGCCTAATGGCAACTCCTCGCTGGCCGGTGCTGAAGACCATTACACCATCCGCTTTACTTCGGAAACCGAGTACGACATCGAAGTGAATGGCGCGGTTGTCAGCCAGGGCGTACTGGACGAAAACGAGCGTCAACGCATTAATTTGCCCGGTGGAGTCAGCGTCCAGATCGAAGGCAAGCCTGCCGTCGGTGACAGTTTCGAGGTCAGCTCGGTAGACAGCACCAGCTCGGCAGACATGAACATGTTCAACACCTTGCAATCGGTGGTTGAGGCCCTGCGTAAACCTGTCAGTGGCGATCCCGCTGGGCAGGCAGAGTTCCGCAACGCGATGAACTCGGCCATGCAACGTATCGGGGAAAACTTCGATAACGTGCAGACCGTGATTTCCTCGGTGGGTACGCGCATGAACGAGATTGATGCCTTGAGCGCCAACGGCGCGGCTCGTGCTTTGAACTACACCAATGAACTCTCGCGTCTGGAGGATCTGAATATTTTTCAGGCTTCCACCGATCTGGAGTTGCGCAAGGCTGCGCTGGAAATGTCGGCCATGGCGTTCCAGACGATTCAGAGCATGAGCTTGTTCAATATGAATCGCTAAGCCTGCGTTCCTTTTTTGGGTGGTTTTTCCTTAAACCGGCAGTCAAGCACCACGTGCGGGAATCTTCTATGCTTTTTAAGAATTTGAGTCTAAAGGTCGGCATGACCTTTTGTATTGCTGCTCTGATGGCATTGACAGTGGCCATGGCAGGTTGGGCGCTGTATTACTTTCATGGCCTGCTGGCCCTGGGTTCGGGCGACAAAGTCTTGCGTACCCTGCAAGAGCAGCAGAGCACGTTCAATATCGTCCTGACCGTTGTGCTGGTGCTGGCCGTGCTGCTGGGCCTGGCCGCGATCAGCTACTTCTTCCGCCGTGTGGTGCGTCCCTTGGGCGACTTTGCGGCGTACTTTGATGCAATTGCCAAAGGCGATCTGACTCAACGTATTCGCGTGCTGACCGCCAATGAAATCGGTGATCTGTTCGAGTCGCTGGGCCGCATGCAGGAATCCCTGGTCAAGACCACCACGACGGTACGTCTGGGCCTGGAAGAGATCCATGCCGGTGCGCAGGAAATTGCCCAGGGCAATACCAATATCAGCAGCCGTACCGAAGAGCAGGCCGCTTCCTTGCAGCAGACCGCTGCCAGCATGGAGCAGTTGGCCGGCACTGTTCGCCAGAACGCGGACAACGCCCAGCAAGCCAACCAGTTGGCCGCCACTGCATCGGATGTGGCTCATCGTGGTGGTAGTGCCGTCAATGAAGTGGTTGCAACCATGCAAGGCATTTCGGCCAGCTCCAACAAGATTTCCGACATTGTGGGCGTGATCGACAGCATTGCGTTCCAGACCAATATTCTGGCTTTGAACGCGGCTGTGGAAGCCGCTCGCGCAGGGGAACAGGGCAAGGGTTTTGCGGTGGTGGCCGCTGAGGTGCGAGCCCTGGCTCAGCGCAGTGCCCAGGCCGCGCGTGAAATTACCGCCTTGATCGAAGACTCGGTGCGCAAAGTGACGGAAGGTTCCTCGCAAGTGGAACGTGCCGGCGCCACCATGCAGGAAATTGTGGATTCCGTGCGTCGCGTGACCGACATCATGGGTGAGATTACCGCTGCCACGATTGAACAGTCCTCCGGGATTGATCAGGTGAATCGCGCAGTCTCGCAAATGGATGAAACAACGCAGTACAACGCCCGTCTGGTGGAGCAGGCCGCTCTGGCATCCTCTGGCCTGAGCGAGCAGGTGACCAAGGTCAACCAGGCCATCGCGTTCTTCCGTTCGCCCGGTACGGAAGTCATTGACGTCAGCGCGCGCCGTGTGGCCAACCGCCGCAGTGCGGCCGCTGCCTCCTCTGAAACAGAACACCGTCGCAGCTCCGCCTTGAATGGCAGTGCCGCGGCCACCAAAGCCAGCCCCGCCACCAAAGGCTTGTCGGCGCCTGCCAAGGCTGCACCGGCCGCCAAGGCTACCGCTGCCCAGGACGATAGCCAGCGCCTGCTGCGCCCGGACCTGAGCAAAAGCAGCAGCGCTGCTTCGGATGATGATTGGGAGGAGTTTTAATGTCTCGCACCCGACTGAGTACCTGGGTCGGGCTGGGACGTAAGACGCTGATAGGCTTGTGCTTGCTTACCCTGGCTGCGTGTGCCACCCAGGGTTCCTCCTTCAAGGCCTCGGGGTTGAATGATCTGATCCTGGGCCAAAGTACTCGTGCCGATGCCGAGCTGTCCTTGCAAGGTCGTCCTCATCAGGTCTACCGACAGCTCGATGGCAGTGAAATGGCCGTGTGGTTCCAGGGCACAACCCTGGCAACGGATGCGGTCTATTTTCGACAGGAACTGTGGCTTCAATTTGATGCCCAGGGGCGTTTCCAGCAAGTGGTCAAACGCAGTCATATTCCTTCCATGTATCGCGAGCAAGCGCGTAGTACCACGACAGGCTCGGTCACGATTGAGCACCCTGGCACGGACATGATCACCATCTTGCCGGTCAGCCACTAGAGTTTTCTTTGGATTTAGCAAATGCTGGGTATTGAAAGCAGTCTTCCGTCCGCGTCCCGCGCTTCTAAACGTCGTTCCTCAAAATCATTTCGCCCCAGTCTGAAGTCCGCTTCGGGCCTGAAGATCAGCACCATGCTGATGATCTGCATGGGCTTGTTCATGGTCCTGATTGTGGCCGTGGGCGGCCTGGCGGCTTACTACCTGCAGCAAAGCGGCGATGCGCTGCGTACCATCAATCGTCAGGCAGATCGTTCCGTACAGATTCTGCAGCTCAATAACAATATGATGGAAGCGCGCCTTAGCTTGATGAGCGCAGCGCGCTTTTATCAGGAAGCTGGCATCGATAACGACGCCAATATGCTGCAAAGTGCAGACAATCTGGTGATTATGGCCAACCAGAAGCTGGATGAGGTACGCAAGGCCTTTGCGGATATCCGTGCCAATATGCCTACCGAACCGGAGCTGCGCCGACTGGCCATGGGTTTGGTGGCTTCCTACCAGGCGTATCTGGACGATGGCATTGAGCCTATGGTTCAGGCCCTGGAGACACGCGATTACAGCACTTTTTACTTCGTCAGCGAAGGTTTTGGTGTGCTGCGTGCGGCCACTTTCCAGTTCCGTATTGAAGAGTTGAGCAAGTTCTACAACGATCAGACGGATTTGCTGCTGGAACAAGCTCAATTGCAAACCCGCGTTGCCAATAGCGCGATTGGTTTGGGCTTGCTGATTGGCTTGGCCATTATTGTGGCGCTGCGCCTGGTGCTGGGTCGTACCGCTTTGGCTCCCCTGCGTGAAGCCGGTGTGCATTTTGACCATATTGCCAATGGCGATCTGACCAAGAAGATTACCTATCGTTCGGCCAATGAAGTCGGTGTTTTGTATGATGCCATGCGCCGCATGCAGCAAAGCTTGCAAGGCATTGTGCTGACTGTTCGCCAAGGTGTGGACGAAATTGCTTCAGGTTCCTCGCAGATTTTTGCAGGCAATACCGACTTGAGTTCCCGTACCGAACAACAAGCCGCCGCCTTGCAGGAAACGGCGGCCAGTCTGGAAGAATTGGCCAGCACGGTGCGCCAGAACGCAGACAATGCTCATCAGGCAGACCAGCTGGCTCATAACGCCGCCAAGGTTGCTCGCCAGGGTGGGGAGTCGGTCGGTGCCGTGGTCAATACCATGAACCAGATCTCTGCGCGTTCCGGCCAAGTGGCAGACATCGTTAACGTGATTGACGGTATTGCTTTCCAAACCAATATTCTGGCTTTGAACGCCGCCGTGGAAGCCGCCCGTGCCGGTGAGCAGGGCAAGGGCTTTGCGGTGGTAGCGGGCGAAGTACGCAGCCTGGCGCAGCGCAGCGCGCAAGCGGCCAAGGAAATCAAGGGCCTGATTGAAGCCTCGCAAAATGAAGTCCAGACCGGTACACAGCAAGTGGCCAGCGCGGGCGACATTATTCAGGAAGTGGTGCGCGCGGTAAATAGCGTGACCACCTTGATGAGCGAGATTTCCTCGGCCTCTCAAGAGCAAACGGCGGGTATCGAACAGATCAATACTGCCGTGGCACAAATGGATGCTGTGGTGCAGCAAAATGCCTCGCTGGTGGAAGAGGCGGCTGCGGCAGCAGGCTCTTTGCAGTCTCAATCCGAGACCCTGGCCGAGGCGGTTTCCCAATTCAAGGTTCAGGAAGGCGATGTCATCGATATGGCCGAGCGCGACTACGATCGTTTGCGTTAAGCGCTTTGAGGGGAAAAAAAGGCGCATGCCTATAGTTGAAATCCCCTAGAAAAACAGGGTCCGCGAGGGACATGCTGCATGGCACAATAATTCTTTGCCTATAGCCAGCAGAGACGCCCATGTCCTTCGCGATTCCCGGTGAATCCGTGGCCAAGACGGCGGTGCGCCAAAAGGCGCCCGGCATCTTGGCCTGGTTGATTGCTTACCCGCCTTTCGATCAGATGCAGGCGCAGCACTGCGATTACCTGATCGAGCATAGCGAGCTACGGTTTTTTTCAGCCGGACAGGTGCTGTTGGAAGAAGGCGCGCGTGTTGATCAGCTCTACCTTGTTCGCCAAGGTCAGATATCCAGCCAGGAACACGGTGAAACTCACGAGTATGTGGAAGGGGATCTTCTGCCCGTGCGTGAACTGGTTTCGGGTCAGGCCCTGGACAGTGATTACCTGGTGCAGGAAGACTGCTTTACCTTGTGCGTGGCTGGTGAAGCCGTTGCCCATCTGCTGACCATCAGCGAACCTTTTCGGGATTACTGCTTGCGTGGTGCCAGCAGCCTGCTGGCCTCGGTCTGGCGCAGTGCCCAGAAAAGTGCCAGCGCCGACCTGGGTGCCAGCTACACGCTGGACATGAGTCTGCAAGCCCTGACAGAACGCGGTTTGCTCAGCTGTTTGCCGGATTGTCCGGTCGAGCAGGCGGTCAAGGACATGCACGAGCGTCAGGTCAGCAGCATGGTGGTGGTCAATCCGGACCAGCATTTGTTGGGCATCTTCACCTTGCGAGACTTGCGCCGTTTGGTAGCTGGTGGTCAATACGATCCGACCCAGGCCATGTCTCAAGTCATGACACCGGACCCGGTCTGGCTGGCTCCCCAATCCTCGGCCTTTGATGCGGCTTTGCTGATGGTAGAGCATCAGATCGGCCATATCTGCCTGGTTCAAGACCATAAAGTCGTGGGCATGGTGTCCGAGCGCGATGTGTTCTCCTTGCAGCGCGTGGATCTGGTGCATTTGTCGCGTGCCTTGCGCTGTGCCCAGGACGTGTCCGTGCTGGTACGTCTGCAGTCTGATATTGGTCGGCTGGTGGACGCCATGCTGGCTCACGGTGCGCGTTCTGAACAGCTGACTGCGGTGATTACGCGTTTGAATGATCACACGGTTCAGCGCACGATTGAATTGAGCTTGCCCGGCTCCGGGCTGGATGGCATCGAGTTCTGCTGGCTGGCTTTTGGTAGTCAGGCCCGTGGCGAGCAAACCCGTCATACCGATCAGGACAATGGCATTTTATTTGCCGCCCATTCGCCCGAACAGGCCCAAGCCCATCGCGCCTTGCTCCTGCCTTTTGCGCGTCGGGTGAACGAGGCCCTGGACCGCTGCGGGATGGCCTGGTGCACTGGCAATATCATGGCCAGCAATCCTGACCTCTGCCTGTCTGAAGCCGAATGGCTGCATCGTTTCCAGATCATGATTGAACGGCCTGCGCCCGAGCAATTGCTGGAGTCCACGATTTACTTTGACTGCCGCGCCATCTGGGGCCAGAGCAGTATGCTGCAACGCATGCAGCGCCGGGTACTGGGCATGGTGAACGATAACCCTGTGTTCCAGCGCATGCTGGCTCAAAGTACCTGTCAGACCCGTATTCCCAGCGGTAAAAAGCGCAGTCGTCTGGAAGCGCTGATGGGGCAGGGCGATGACAAGCTGGACATCAAGAAACAGGCCTTGGCACCGATGGTGGATGTGCTGCGGGTGCTGGCCCTGGCGCATGGTTGCGAACTGGCCTCGTCCATGGACAGGCTGGCCGTGCTGACTCAGCGCGGTGTCTTCACAGACGAGGAGTCGGAGGGCCTGTGCGAGGCCTACCGCTATTTGCAATTGCTGCGCTTGCAACATCATCAAACCCAGTTGCAGCAGGGGCAGGAGCCCAACAATCTGGTGCGTTTGAGTACTTTAGGTGCACTGGATGCACGTGTCTTGCGTGAAGCCTTGTCGCAAGTGCGCCGTGCCCAACGTATTCTGGCTTTCCGGTATCGCTTATGAAACTGCTTTCCTGGCTACCTTGGCGTAAATCCTCTTTTGCCGCACGCAGTCCCTCCTTGTCCTGGAGTGGGGTGGACGAACTGGCTTTGGACGAAGCGGCCTTTACGGTGCTGGATCTGGAAACCAGTGGTCTGGAGCCCAAGCGCCACCATATCGTTCAGATGGGTGCGGTCCGCCTGGAAAACGGTTCGATTGCCTTGGGCAATATCTGGTCCGGTCTGGTTCGGTCCCAGGGTGAGCGCAGTCATGAAAGTCTGCTGATTCATGAGATTAGCCCGCAACAACAGGAAGAAGGCGAGCCACTACCCCAGTTGATGCGGGACTTTGCCCGCTATTCCGAAAACACGGTATGGGTCGCCTGGGATGCCGACTTTGATCTGGCGTTTCTGGATCGTGCCTGGCCGAAGGCGGGCCTGGAACAGGCCCGGCCTTTGGCTCTGGATTTGGCTGAACTGGCTGCCTGTGTATTGCCCGACTGGCGTGGACGTCGTCTGGGCCTGGACGATTGCCTGAAATATTGTGGCCTGCCGGTAAGTGACCGCCATGATGCCTTGGGAGATGCCCTGGTCAGTGCACAGTTGATGCAATTACTGATTGGGCGCGCCAAGCAAAAAGGCATCCTGACCATAGGCCAGGCTCGGCGCTTGATGCAATCGCACAAGCAGCGGCAGGCGCACGCGTTTTAAGAGCCTGCCAGCCCCAGCGCGACCCGCATCATGGCTTCGTAGCCGGAGTTGAATAGCTGGGTCAGAAAGGGCGTAGTCTGAGGAATGACCACGGTCAGCAAGGTCAGGCCGATTGTCAGCGTAATTGGGAAACCCACAGCAAAAATCGTCAATTGCTGGGCGGTACGGTTCAAGATCCCAAAGGCCAGGTTAATGGTCAGCAGCACGATAATCAGCGGCAAGGCCAGCAACATGCCCGACACCCACAATTCGCTGCTCCAATCGAGCAAGGCACCCCAGCCATTGATGTTCAGGTCCGCGCCGATGGGCAGCACATGGAAGGTGCGCACCAGCACACCCAGCAAGAGCAGGTGGCCGTTCAGGGCCAGAAAGGTCAGCACCGCAATCACGTTCAGCAGCCGCGACAGCACGGCGGTATTCGCGCCGGTAGCGGGGTCAAAGAATGAGGCAAAAGACAGGCCCATTTGCAGGCCGATAAACTCGCCCGCTGTCTGTACCGCTGCAAACACGATGCGCATGGTCAAACCTAGCGCGACACCGATGAACACTTGCTGCGCGGCAATCAGCAGGGCCTCGTAAGAGGCTGTGGGCAGATCGGGTAGGGGCGGTAGCGAGGGCGCGACAATCAGGGTCAGGATAAAGCCCAGGCCTATTTTGGCCCGCTTGGGGATGGCGGATTCGCTAAAAAAGGGAACGGTAGCCAGGGTGGCCAGAATACGGATGAAGGGCCACAGAAAGGCGTTGAGCCAGGCATAGAGCTGGGCGGAGTTCAGGTCGAGCACGGCACGCCTAGGGCCTGTTCAGTGGGCAAGGCATGGCACTTTGCCCGTCACGGATTTGCGTACTCACGGAAGGCTCCTTGTCGCGCTGGCCGGTCTTAGTTGACCAGCCCGGGAATGCCACGCAACAGGCCCTGCATGTAGTCGACCATATTGTTGATCAACCAGGGGCCCAGCAGCACCACCGTAATGCCCATGGCCAGCAGCTTGGGGATGAAAGACAGCGTCATCTCGTTGATCTGGGTGGCTGCCTGGAAAATACTGATGCCCAGACCGACCACCAGCACCACGATCAACATGGGACCGGCCATGGACAGGGCCAGTTTCAGGGCGGTATAGGTCATGGACATGACGGTTTCGGGAGTCATGACAGTCCTTTATTGGTAGAAGCTGCGAGCCAGGGAACCCAGCAGCAGATGCCAGCCATCGGCCAGCACAAACAGCATGAGCTTGAAGGGCAGCGAGATGGTCACGGGTGGGACCATCATCATCCCCAGGGACATCAGGACGCTGGCAATCACCAGGTCAATGATCAGAAAGGGGATAAAAATCGTAAAGCCGATCTGGAAGGCGGTTTTCAGCTCGCTGGTTACAAAAGCCGGAACCAGTACGCGCAAGGGGACATCTTCGGGGGATTCCAGTTCTGCCACGCCCGCCATATCGCCAAACAGCTTCAAGTCTGCTTCGCGGGTCTGGTGCAGCATGAAGGTTTTCAGGGGCTGGGCGCCTTGCTCCAGCGCGGTTTCAAAGCTGATCTTGTTTTCCGACAAGGGCTTGTAGGCGTCCTGATACACCTGATCAAACACCGGTGACATCACAAAGAAAGTCAGAAACAGGGCCAGGCCCACCAGCACGGTGTTGGGCGGCGCCGTACCTGTCCCCATGGCATTGCGCAGCAGCCCCAGCACAATGATGACGCGGGTAAAGCCGGTCATCATCAGCAAGGCCGCAGGCAGGAAGGACATCATGGTCAGCATGGCCAGCGTCTGGATGCTGAGTGACCAGGTTTGCGAGCCGTTCGGGCCTGCTGTGCTGGTAATGGCCGGAACAGCCTGGGCCCAGGCCTCGGAAGGCAGGAGCAGGCTGATCAGGGCCAGAAGCAGCATCAGGCTGATGCGCTGGGCGGGAGAGAGGAGTGCGGTCATGATGCGGTCAGCGGGGCGCACGGTGCTGGTCCAGATGGGCCTGGAAGTCCGGCTCGGAGCCAGCGGGCGTTGTGGTGTGCAGCAGGCTGATCTGCTGAGGGGTGATGCCAATCAGAATTTCGCGGTCATCAATCTGGACCAAGGCCACGCTGCTGCGCGGCCCCAGGCGGTGATTGTCCAGAATCTTGATGCGTTGCTGGTTTTTGTTTTTCAGCAGCCCGCCTCGGCGGGCAACCCAGGCTGCCGCCAGAATCAGGCCTACAACCAGCAGCAGGCTGAGCATGATTCTGACGAGCTGGGCTTGTTCCATGTTCTAGCGGCGGCCGTTCAGGCGTTGGATACGATCCGATGGAGTCACGATGTCGGTGACGCGAATACCGTATTTATCGTCCACCACGACCACTTCGCCTTGGGCGATCAGGTAGCCGTTCACGTAAATATCCAGCGGTTCGCCCGCCAGACCGTCCAGCTCCACCACGGAGCCCTGGCCCAGTTGCAGAATATTCTTGATGGTCAGACGTGTGCGACCCAGCTCCACCGACAGCTGGACCGGGATGTCCATAATCATGTCGATATCGGTGGTGGCGTTCGCTTCGGCGTGCTCCATGGGCGGGAACAGATTGCTGGCCGGGCTGGGTTCGTGCACAGGCGTGGCTGCGCTTTGCTCGGCCAGTGCCGAGGCCCAGTCATCCTCCAGGGGCTGTTCCAGTCCTTGGGCTTGGGTGCTGCTTTGGCTGCCAGCCTGTTGCTCAGCCATCGCGGCTGCCCAGTCGTCCTCGGGCGCAGACCGGTCGTTAGGGTTGTGAGGGTCGCTCATAGGGACTTACCTTTAGTCAAATCGCTGTCGTTGGTGGCCAAGATGTTTTCTACCCGCAATGAGTAGCGGCCACCGGAGGTGCCGTAGCGGCATTCCAGAACCGGCACGCCATCCACGTGGGCTTCAATAAGAGTGGGGATTTCAATCGGCAAGACATCATTGGCCTTTAACTGGGTCAGCTCGGCAATGGTCATGTCTATATTGACGAAGTTGGCAATTAGTTCAACTTCGGCGCTGCGCACTTGTCGTGACAATTGCTGGGTCCAGCGCTGGTCAATATCGTTGGTGCCTTTGTCCTGCAAGGGGCGGGTCAGCAGATCGCGCAGCGGCTCGATCATGGAGTAGGGCAGGCAGATATTCAGATTGCCACCCTGGGCACCAAATTCAATATTGAAAGAGGTCACCACCACGATGTCATTGCTGCTGCTGATGCTGGCAAACTTGGTATGCATCTCCGAGCGCATGTACTCCGCTTCCAGCGGGTAGATGGACTCCCAGGCACCGCAGTAGCTCTCCAGCGTCAGGGTCAGCAAACGCTGGATGATGCGCTGCTCGGTCGTGGTGAAATCCCGGCCTTCGACGCGGGTGTTGTAGCGGCCATGGCCACCAAACAGGCTGTCGATAATCAGAAAGACCAGGTTCGGGTCGAAGGTAAACAGCGATACGCCCCGCAAGGGCTTTAAGGCAACCATGTTCAGGTTGCTGGGCACGGGCAGGTTGCGCTCGAAATCCGAGTACTTCTGAATACGAATGGAACCGACGGTGATGTCTGCGTTGCGGCGCATGAAGCTGAGCATGGTCGAGCGCAAACGACGGGCAAAGCGCTCGTTGATCAGCTCCAGGGTCTGCATGCGGTGACGCACTACCCGGTCTGGCGAGGTCAGGTCATAGGCCCGTACGCCAGTCAGGTTTTCGTTCAAGGGCTTGGTGTCAGCGCCTTCGCCGGTAACACCGGCCAGCAGTGCATCGACTTCGTCTTGGGATAGGAAGCTCTGATACGACATTTATTGGATGACAAAGGCGGTGAACAGGACATCATTGATGTTCGGTACAGCGGTGTTGGGCGCGTAGGGCTCTTTCAGGCCGGCGCTCAGCTGTGCAACCAGGGCTTGACGCCCTTCGGAGGTCTGGATGTAGGTGGGGCGCTGTTCAGCCAGAATCTTGAGCACGCGATCACGCACCATGGGCATGTACTCCACCAGCATGGAGCGCGAACCATCGTCCTGGACACGCAGGGTGATGCCTACGTACAAGATGCGCGAGCGGCCATTCTCGTTCAGGGTGACGGTAAAGGGGTCCAGCGGCGCAAAAATGGGTTTGGCATTGACCTTGACCACCGGCGGTTCATCCGGGGCAGGGGCCGCTTCAACCGATTGGCCTTTTTCCGCCCAGGCTAACCAGGCAGGCGTGCTGCTTTGTTGCAGGGAGTAGTACAGCGTTGCGCCCACGCTAGCGGCGATAATAAACAGAACCAGCAGACCGGTTTTCATCAGGCGTGCAAGTTTGGTGGGTGCTTTTCGGGCCATGTGATGTGAGCGATGTATTTTCTAGCGTATTACAAACAGACAAACGCATGTCGGGCCTGAGCCTGACTGCATGCCTGAGCTATTGTGCCGGAGGTCAGACAGGACAGGCCCGGCGAATAGACGCTGCTTTTCGAGCTTAATCATGCTTTTTGCCGGGCTGTCTGTGGGACTGTGAATCAGGCGAAGGTATCAACCAGCGCGTCGGGGTTCAGCGAGCGGGTGGCGCTGCTGTTCACCAAGGGGCTGCTTTCGTCAGCGGAAGCCACGCCGTTCAGGCTGAAGGCGGGTTGATCGCCTTGATTGCCCTTGGCGGCCAGTTGCTCGTGAAAGGCCTGGTGCGAGGCGTGCTGGTCGCCTACGTCAGCCTGTCCCAAGGTCAGCCCGTTTTCTGCAAACTGCTGTTGCAGCTGCTGCAAGGATTGTTCCAGGGCGTGGCGGACTTGAGCATGGGGCGAGGTGATCATGGCGTGGGCCATGCCATCCTGCATTTGCAAGGTAATGCGCAAGGGGCCCAGTTCGGGTGGGTCCAGACGAATGTCGGCGCTTTGAACGCCGCCTTGAGCCTGTTGGGCCAAGGTAATCATTTGACGACCCATGGCCGCCCCCCATTCGGGGGACTGGACCGGCGTGGCAATGGCCAGCGTCAGGGGGCTGGGCAAGGCGGCCGGGCTGTTGGCCTGGACTGCGCTGGGTGCGGCGCCAAGTTGCGCTAGCAGGGAAGCATCCAGAGCGGGCAGGTTCAGATTCACGCCGGCACGGGCATCGTCAGCAATTTGTCGACCAAAGTTAGCCAAGGAAGCCGACGCTTCATCCATCAAACGTGTCTGGGATGAGGGCACATTAGCGGCGATGCCAGTGCCTGGCGGGTTGTTGTTCAGCACTTGTGCTGTGTTCACCGCTGGTTTGCGAGCAGTGGTGGCAGCCAGCGGATTGCTGGTTTCAACGGCTTTAGGCAAGACCAGTTCGGCGCTCAGATCAAGCTCGGCTTCTGCTTCAACAGCGTTCAATGGCGCGGTCTGAGCTTGACGGCTACTTGGCTCGGCGGCCAGATTCTGGCGTGTGTTGATGGCGCTCAGTGGCAGTTTGCTATCGGTTTGGGCACTTTTGGGGTCGACCTTGCTGCTCTTGATGGCCTGTACTTGCGAAAGAATCGACAAGGCCATGGCAGGCAGGCCGCTATCGGCCGGGGCATCAGTGTCAAGTTCCAGATCGCTCTGATCGGCAATCAGCAGGGCCGGGTCTTTGATCAAGGGGTCCAGCTCGCTGGCACCAGCCTGTTCGGCCACGGCGTCAGCCAGCTTGGGGCTGTCGGCGGGAACCTGGGTTTTGGTGCTGTCCTGCTTGGCGGCTGCCGGTGTCTTGCCAGCCCCTTTGTGTTGCACCTGCTGCTGTTGGGTTTGCAGATGCTGGGCAAAGCCTTCGTCTTTGGGCGCATGCGCAGCCGCAGGCCCGGCCGTGTTGGTGACGGGGGCCGAGGGTGCGGCAGGGGCCGCAGGTAAAACCGAAAGAGTGGGCGAAGTCATGGCGGCGCTTGTTTAATAGGCGGTCTGGCTACGGGTAAAGAGACGAGCAGCGATTTCATCGCTGTTACGTTGTTCCATTCTTTGTTGCTGGACTTGCTGGGTCTGGAGACGGCGGTCGATCAAGGTTTCATACGCTTTCAGGCGCTGCTGATGGCCATACCAGACCTGGCGTCCCTGTTCCATTTTCTCTTCCAGCGCTTGGATGACACTATTTTGCTGGGAAATGGCCTGGTCCAATGTCACGATAAAGCGCCGGAAATTGTGGTAGTTCGCCATGGTTACCCCAGTTTGGCCCACATCCAGCAGGCGCTGGGCGTAGTCCTGGCGATAGGTCTGCAACATTTCCAGCTGCGACTGGGCCGCATCGCGTTCTGTTCGCAGCTCCTGCAGATGGCGGGCCGCTTCGTCCACATTGTTCTGACTGAGATCGACCAGCGTATGTAAAGAAGCGTTGGCTTTCATGGCTATTGC
The DNA here is from genome assembly GCF_042653705.1 of Alcaligenes sp. GCM10023179. Lineage (NCBI taxonomy): Bacteria > Pseudomonadati > Pseudomonadota > Betaproteobacteria > Burkholderiales > Alcaligenaceae > Alcaligenes > Alcaligenes sp. GCM10023179. The sequence continues at coordinate 89,751 of NZ_JBHSIQ010000003.1, forward strand.
TCGCTATTGAGAACGGCGTTCAATTCATCGAAGGCGCGTGGCACGTCCACACGTTGCTGCATGCCCTGGCGCAGATAGGCCTCCAGCCAGGGGAAACGATCAATGGCCTGATCAATGGCAGGATCATTGCCACGGGTATAGGCGCCCACGGCAATCAGGTCGCGGTTGCGTTGATAGCTGGAGAGCAGGCCCTTGAAGCGGTGCACCATCTTGATCTGTTCTGGCTCCACAATGCTGGGCATGACCCGCGAGATGGACGCTTCGATATCAATGGCCGGGTAATGGCCGGTTTCCGCCAGACTGCGCGACAGCACAATGTGGCCGTCCAGAATCGCTCGGGCCGAGTCGGCAATCGGGTCTTGCTGGTCGTCGCCCTCGGTCAGCACGGTGTAGAACGCGGTGATCGAGCCGCAACGGCCTTGTGCATTGGGTTCGCCATTGCCGGCGCGCTCCACCAGGGCCGGTAGCTTGGCAAAAACGGAAGGAGGGTAGCCCTTGGTGGCAGGCGGCTCGCCAATTGCCAAGGCGATTTCGCGCTGAGCCATGGCATAACGCGTCAGCGAATCCATGATCAGCAAGACGTTCTTGCCTTCATCACGGAAAAACTCGGCCAGACGGGTGGCGTACACTGCGCCTTGTAGACGCAGCAAGGGCGAGACATCAGCCGGAGCAGCGACAACAACCGAGCGTTGCAGGCCCTCTTCGCCCAGGTTGTGCTCAATAAATTCTTTAACTTCCCGGCCCCGTTCACCGATCAGGCCCACGACAATGATGTCGGCCTGGGTGTAGCGGGCCATCATGCCCAGCAGCACACTTTTACCCACACCGGAACCGGCAAACAGGCCCATGCGCTGACCACGGCCTACGGTCAGCAAACCGTTGATGGCACGTACTCCTACGTCCAGAACCGTGTCGATGGGACTGCGCTTCAGTGGGTTGGGTGTGGTGTGGCTGAGCGAGACGCACGCTTGCGCGTCGATCGGGCCCAAACCGTCCAGTGGATTGCCGCTGCCATCGACCACGCGACCCAGCAGGCCGGGGCCGACCGGAACATGGCGCGAACGCGCCTGGGCGGGCAGGCTGTCCGGTTGATCGGAGTCGGGCAGCGGAACCGGCGGCTGCAATTGAGCTTCAACTGGTACAACACGTGCACCGGGAGGCAGGCCGGAAATTTCGCTCAAGGGCATCAAATACAAGGATCTGCCTTCAAAACCTACAACCTCGGCTTCGGCCCAGATGTTTTGCGCGGCAGACAGCTCCACTTTGCAAGCGGCCCCTACCGCCAGCTTCAAGCCTGTAGCTTCCAGCACCAAACCCGTGGCGCGGACCACGCGGCCGCTGCGCAAGCTGGGCTCAATGGCCTGGACCCGTTGCTGTGCCGACAGCATCTGGGCGCGCCAGCGTTCGGGGGAGGAGGCCAAAAGGGGAGTTGCCATCAGGGCTCCGATGAGACGGGCAAGCCCAGGCTGGCCAGGGCGCGTTTCCAGCGGGTGGCAAAGGTGGCGTCAATATCGCCGTAACTGGAGCGCACACGACATTCACCGCGTTGCAGCTGGGGGTCTTCTTGCAGACGCCAGGCGCGGGGCTCGCCTTGTTCAATCAGAAACTCACGCACCAGGCTGATGTCGTCCGGGTGCAAGCTCAGTTCCAGGGCGCTGGTATCGCCTGGATCACTACGCAGTACTTCGGCAACCAGATCGCGGATGCGGCTGGGTTCGGCCTTGATGGTGCTTTGCAATACATGCTCGGCAATACGTGTCGCCAGCTGAATCAGGGATTGGCCCATTTCCTGATCCATCAGTTCAATGGACTGGGCGCAGTTCTGGTTCAGGGCGACAAATTCCTTGATGTACTGGTCAATCTGTTCTTGTGCCTTGGCCATTCCAGCCGCCATTCCGGCTTCATAGCCCTGGGCATGACCACTTTCCTGGCCTGCTGCCAGACCAGCAGCGTGGCCTTGGTTGTAACCGGCCTGATAGCCCTGGGTATGGCCTTCTTCCTGCGCCTGGCTGCGCTGGTTTTCCAGATCGCGCTGCAGTTCTTCCGGGGTAGGAGGGACGAACTCGGGCTCTTCCGGTTCCGGGGCGACGACAGGATCATCCAGCCCCTGCATTTGCCAGCGGCTCCAGCTTTCCTGAAGTTCCGAGTAGGCCGAGGCTTTACGGTGGCTGGACATTTACAGGCTCCCGCGCAGGCGGTTCGTGCCTGGGCACAAGCGAATAACGGCTTGGACGGGCAGGAGCTGCCCAAACGAGGCCGTCTTAGACATATTCGTCCCCACTCAGGCCACCCAGCGTAATCTGACCGGCTTCGGCCAGGCGACGGGCCACCTGCACAATGGCTTTTTGTTCCTGTTCCACCTTGGACATGCGGATCGGGCCTTGGGCGTCGATGTCTTCGCGCAGCATCTCGGCAGCACGGTTGGACATATTGCGGAAGAACTTGTCGCGCAACTCTTCGGGCGCGCCTTTCAGGGCAATCGTCAATGCAGAGGTCTCGATTTCCTTGAGCAGCAGCTGAATGGCAATGTCTTCCACATCGGCCAGGTTCTCGAACACGAACATCTCGTCCACGATGCGCTGGGTCAGGTCGGCGTCCATGCCGCGCAGACTGGTCAGGACGGACTCTTCCAGGCTGGCGTTCATGTAGTTCAGCATCTCGGCTGCCGTGCGTGGACCACCCATCTTGCTGCGTTTGGCACCCTGGCCCGATAGCATGCCGTTCAACACTTCGGTCAGCTCGTTCAGGGCCGTGGGCTGCACGCCGCCAAAAGTAGCAATACGCAGGACCACATCATCGCGCAAACGATCCGGAATGTAGCCCAGAATGTCGGCAGCGCGATCACGCTCCAGATGCACCAGAATGGTGGCGATAATTTGGGGGTGTTCGTCGGCAATCAGCTCGGCCACGCTGGAGGCATCCAGCCAGTTCAGGGCATCAATACCGCTGCTGGAGCCTTCGCTGTTTTCCAGCAAGTCTTCGATCAGGCCAGCGGCTCGGTCCGAGCCCAGCGCCTTGTTCAGGACGGAGCGGATATAGGCGTTGGAGTCCAGTGCCACCGCCATGAACTGGTCGGCCTCCTGGCGAAAGCTCTCCAGAGCCTCGTCCATATCGGCACGGGTCAGTTGCTTCAGGGACGCCATGGCGGTACTGAGCTGCTGCACCTCACGAGGCGAGAGGTGGCGAAACACCTCGGCGGCGGCATCTTCCCCCAAGGACATCATCAAAATCGCACTGCGTTCGATGGAATCGTCCGGTTTAGCCGTTTTCATTTTTTTCATCTTTGTTCAACCAGGAGCGCAACACCATAGCCACGGCACGTGGGTCATCGTGAGCCATCGTGCGGGCGGTGTTCAGATTCTCTTCGTAGCGGCTCATTTCGGCGGCACGTTGTTCAGCAGCCTGTTCGCGAGCAGATTCTTCTTTCTGGCGCTCGACGCGGGCGTCAGCCACCGCCTTGGCCTGGATCAGGCCCTGGATGATGGGGTTGATGACGATGCGCCATGCCATGAACAGAATGAATGCAAAGACCAGATACTTGACCAGTTCCATAGCGAGCTCGCGGTACTCCGGATTTTTCCAGAAGGGGGTATCAATATCGCCTTGCTCGTTGAACTGTCCGTTCACCACGCTCAGGCTATCGCCTCGATCAGCCGAGTAACCCACGGCTTGTTTGACCAGATCGCGGATCTTGTCCAGTTCTTCCTGCTCCAGCGGCTGTTGCTCCTTGTCCGTATTGCGGTAGTTCACCACCACGGCCACCGACAGGCGGCTGAGCTGACCCAAAGGACCTTTGACATGGCTGATGGTGCGATCCACTTCGTAGTTCACGGTGGAGTCATTACGCGCATTGCCGGTGTTTTGCAGCAAGCGGGCCTGTTCGGCCAGGGACACCAGTGAAGGGTCTGTACCGGCCGCTGCAGCGTTCGTGGCATTGGCGGTTTGTGCGGCGGCATTGGCTGGCTCAGTTGCCGGGGCGGCAGGTGTCTGGGGCTGATTCGGTGCAGCAGGCGGGTTCACCAGATTGGCGGTGGCATTGTTGGGAGCCTGATTGCTCAAGGCACCGGGCACGCCCTGGGGCTGCTGCGGGTTGCGCTGCAAGGAAGAACTGGTCTGCTGGCTGCGTACTGCGGCCTGACCGGGTTGCTGATTGGGCTTGTAGACCTCGGACGTCTGCTCGCGGCGCGAGAAGTCCACCTCCGCCGTCACCTGGGCGCGGACGTTGCCAGCACCGACCAAGGGGTTCAGCAAGGTCAGGATGCGCTGGACGGCTCGGTATTCAATATCGTTTACAAAATTGCGCTGCTGATTATCAGCACCCATCTCGCCAGTGGGCGCGGTCAGCAAGCGGCCATTCTGGTCAATGATGGACACCTTGTCGGCATGCAGATTGGGCACGCTGGAGGAGATCAGCCAGCTGATGGCGGAAACCTGGCCTTCGCTCAGGTCGCGGCCCGGATACAGCGACAGCACTACCGAAGCGGTCGGAGACTGGCGGTCACGTACAAACAAGGTTTCACGCGGCATGGCCAGGTGAACGCGCGCTTCCTTGACGGCATGCACGGCCTTGATGGAATTGGCCAGCTCGCCCTCCAGAGCGCGCTGATAGGTGACTTGCTCGGTGAACTGGCTGGCGCCAAAGCGACTTTGATCCAGCAGCTCGAAACCGGCATTGCCACTGCGCGGCAAGCCTTGCGAGGCCATTTGCATGCGCACATCATGCACACGATCTTGCGGCACCAGAATGGCGGTACCGTTGCTGTTGAACTGGTAGGGCACGTTCATCTGGCCCAGGGCCGAGACAATCGCACCGCCATCGCGGTCGTCCAGATTGGAGAACAGTACCTGGTAGGTAGGGCCGCGGCTCCACAGCAAGAGGGCGACAATCAGAGCAATCAGTGCGGCACCCAGCCCGATCAGCGCTACCTTGGGCAAGGCGCGCAGTGTGTCGTAGCCAGGAAGTTTGTTCAGCAACTGTGCTGTCTGACTCATGGGTGAGGCAGAGGCAGGGTTCTGCATGGAATCAGGGGAGTTCAAATCAGGACGTGCTCAGGCAGCATTAAGGAAAGGGCGGCGGGCATGAAAGAATCAGGCGCTTATACCGGCATACTGGCAATTTCTTGGTAGGCGGCCACTAAGCGGTTGCGTACCTGGACGGTGGCCTGAAAGCCAACGCTGGCTTTTTGCAGGTCAATCATCACGTCGTTCAAGGAAATTCCGGGCTCGCCCATTTCAAAGGCCTGAGCCTGGGCATTGGCCTCGTTCTGTGCCTGGGAAACCCGGTTCAAAGAGCGGGCCAGCTCGGCGGCAAAACCACCGGGAGCGGCGCTGCTGGCCGAGGAGGACACAGAACTGGAAGCCCCGGCCGCTTGCGCAACTGCGCGCATCTGGGCCAAAAGGTTTTCAATGCTGGAGAGATTGGAAATCGACATATTCGCTTGCCAGAAAGTCAGGATGGGCCACGCGCACAGGTGCGGGCAGCTTGCCGTGCTTAATGTAACGTTTAGAACGCGAGGCTAAGCAGGGTATCTAAGCCCAAAAACAGGGGCTTTTCAGCCCTTATAAATAGCAGGCTCAAGTTTTTGGGGCGTCGTGCAAAGCCTGCAAGGCTTGTGTGGCCTGGGGATGGCCTTGTTCCAGGGCGTAGAGCCAGGCCAGCAATTCAGCCACGGCTTGATAGAGCTGAGGGGGGATATGACGGTCCAGATCCACCTGCATCAGCAGGCCGACCAGTTCGGGGGACTCGTGTACGTACAGACCGTGCTCGCGGGCGGTCTCGACAATTTTTTCGGCCAAGGTGCCGTAGCCTTTGGCAACGACACGCGGGGCTCCGTCTTTGGGCTCGTAGCGCAAGGCCAGGGCCTGCGGGCGATGGGAGGGGGAATCATGACTCATCGGGCAGGTCCTGCGGCAGGGTCGGGTCGGCTTCAATCTGCAATTGGCTCAGGATCAGGCCCTGGTCTTGCAGACGTTCGCGCAAGGGCAGGCTGTTTTCGTCCAGATAAGGGGCGGATTGATCGGCCTGAATATGGACCAGCAATTGCTGGTTCAGGAGGTTGAGCCGTAGGGTGATCGGCCCCAACGTGGGCAGGTCCAGTTGCAGGGTGCTGGACCAGTGTTCGGTTTCGTCCTCTGACTGGGCCTGGTGACGTTGCACGCTCCAGTTCATGTCGGCCTCCGGCCAGGCCTGACCTTGCCATTGCAGGTTCTGATGGGCCAGCGTATCCAGTTGCTGACGCACCAGCAGGCTATTGGCCGGGTCCTGGGCGCTGGCCTGAGTCTGAGGATTCTGGCTCGTGCTGGTATGTGTTTCGGCAGCGGGGCGATTCAGGTTTTGCGGCTCTTGCTGTAATTCGCCAACGCTGCGTTGCCCAAAGTGCAGATCACTAAGATGAGACTCGTAGAATAGCCCGCTTTGTTGCAAGGCCTGGGGCAAAGCCTGGCTGAAATGCTGGGCCAGAGCAGCCGTGCTGCCTGTAGGCAGGGGGCTTGGGGTTGCGGCGCCGGTGGTCGTAGTGCCCGTGCTGGGCGTGCCTGCGGCAGTGCCTGTTCCCACAGCACTGCTGCCTGTTGTCATTGCATTGGCAGAGCCCGCGTTTGCGCTGCCCGTTGCTGTGCTACCGGGCAAGGGCAGCCGCTGCTGAGCCACGGTGGCGATTGTGCTGGCGGTACTCTGTGCTGTGTTTGCGCGTCCCGCCGTCTGGGTATCACTGCCGGGGCGCGTGGGTTCCTTGCCGTCTGCCTGCATCGTGGGGCGGCCAGGTAACAAGGCCTGTCGTCCCTGGATCGCAGGGGCACGATCCGGAAAGCGCTCCAGCAAGGACAGGATCAATTGGGCAGTGCGCCCCAGGGTTGTGGGGGCCGAGCTCGTGGTGGCCGTATTGGGGCCACGTGCATTCAGAGCCGGGTCGGTCGAGGTTTGACCGCTTTGTGTGCGGATATTCCGGCTATCGCGACCCTGGGTGTGGGCGCGGGCTTGATCTACGCTCTGGCGTTGATCACGAGCCGTTTGGTTTTCGGCGCGCTCGGGGCGTTGGCTGCCCGGTGTCTGGCTGATGGCGTCCGGCCGGGCGCCCGTGGCGATATTGCTTTGCTGTCCAGTGCTGATACCCAGAACGGCATCGAGCCGTTGAATAAGCAGCGTCCCCAAAGGGGAGGGGCCGCCTATGCTCATGGATGAACGCTAGGGCTGTAATACGCTTGCAACACGGTTTGCTGGCGCTTCATATTGCCCAGCAGTGCACCCAGACGCCCCAGTTCGGGGGTGGCCAGATGGCGGATCTGGGCGTCGTCTTCCAGAATTTGGGTCAGCAACTGACGGCGTGCCTGTTTTTCAGTAATAGACAGGTCTTCCATGTTCTTGAGCTTTTCCACGGCGAGTTGATAGTGTTCGGATTGTTCAAACACATCCTCCCAGCGAGCCGTTTGGGCAAGCTCCAGCATGTGACGGGTGATGTTGGCGATAATTTGATATTGATCGACGATCGGGTTAGAGGTATCGCTCATGTTCGTACCAGGCGCTAAAGGCGCAAAGGAGGTTGGAGGTGCAGGTCAGGAACAGAACCTGTCCCGCGAGCCCCGGAGTCAAGCTGGCTGCTTGGCACGTTGGGTATCAACATTGCTGCGCCAGGCATCGGCAATATCGGTCAGCAAACGCTCGGCCAGCGTCAGCTTTTCCGCGTCATTGCGAAGGTTGGCCAGCATCAGATTGTGCAAAATCAGGTCATAGGTAGCGACCAGATTGCGGGCCAGCTCTCCGCCCTTTTCGGTATCGACCGCCATTTTCAGGCCGCTATCGACAATATCAATAGCTTTCGATAATGACTGCCCCCGCCCGGCAATATTGCCCTGTTCCATATGCAAGCGCGCTTGCAGCATGGCGGTGCGAGCACCGTTAAATAACAGGGTAATCAGATGTTCGGGGCTCGCGCTCAGGACCTCGGTTTCCAGACCTACTTGAGCGTAGGCGCGAACCGATTGTTGGCCAAAGCGACGGGAAGGGGCAGGATAGCTCATAGGGGTTTATTTATTGCTGTTCATATTGCCCAGCATGGACAGTTGCTGGCTTAGGTAATTGCTGGTGCCTTGCATGCGGTTGATCATGACGTCCAGTTGGACAAACTGCTTGCGATAGGCTTCCATCTTGTTCTCGATGCGCTGGTCAGCGGCTTCGAACTGATCTTGCAGTTTTTTGCCGACTTTCTCAGCGCCTTCCTGGGCATTATCAATACGGCCACCCTTCTTGATAAATTCCTCTGCTGCGGCCTCAACGCGACCGGCAACGCTGTGTTCGCCCACAAACATGTTCTTGACGTCGACCATATTGGTCTTCAAGACTTCGTTCAGTTTTTTCTCGTCCAGCTGCAGATCACCTGTCTTGGGATCGATATTGATGCCCAGACCTACCATGGAGCGGATCTCGCCTTCGCTGGGAACGTGCCCCAGGGTGGCGTCACGCATGGCATTTTGAGCCTCACGTGCCATGGAGTCGCCCGTCAGGGCGGCGCCTTTTTTCAGCTCGACGTTATAGGCTGTCAAGGAACGAATCGACTTGTTGAACTTGTTGTACGCCTCGACATAGTCCTTGATTGCCTTGGCGGCCACGCTGTCGTCTTTGGCAACTTCTACATTGACCGGGTCACCGCCAGCCTTGTTCAGCGTGATCTCCAGACCCTCAATAGTGTCTTTGAGGGTGTTGCTCTGGCTTGTGATGGCAATGCCGTTCACTGTCAACTTGGCGTTGAGTGCCTTGGTTTGCTCAAAGCCGCTGGCAGCCGGGTCGGCAGCATCAAAGGTAAGTACCTCGGCCAGTTCATCATTGCCACTGACGCTGATGGAGCTGATCGACGCTGCTTCACCCGTTGCACCGGCTGACAGTTGCAGGCGGTATGGCTCGTCCGGATCGCCAGTGTTGATAATGGTCGCTTTCATGCCCAACTCAGTGTCGGCATTGATCGCGTTCATCACGCCTTGCAAGGACGTGTCCTTGCCTTTCATGTTCAGGACGTGTTCTGTGCCATTGGCCAGGCGAACGGTAATTTCCCCGCCTTCGCCCATGGCCTCATCACGCGAGCTTTGAGAGGCCGCCGTCAAGGTCTGGCGGGTAGCCAGATTATCAACCTTGATCACGTACTGACCGGGCGCTGCTTTGGAATTGCCGGTCACCTTGATGTTTTCGCTATTAGCGGTGACTTTGACCGCGCCAAACGAGTCTTCCGAGTTCAGGGCCTTGGCGGCGGTTTGCAGCTCTGCCAGACTGCTTTTGAGCTGACCGTAGGCCGAGATCTTGTTGGTATTGGCCACCTGGCGGTTCTGGATGACAGCAAGACTCTTCTTTTCCGTCTTGCGCAAATCTTCCAGCAGCTCGTCCAGCTTCAGACCTGAGCCCACGCCAATTGAAGAAATAGCCATATCAAATACTCCTGTAGTGTCCTATTTTGTCGCGAATGTGTCGCGCGCAAAGCCCATGTCAATGGGAAGTTTCGATGCCAGTTTGGTTTTTAAACCTTTACGCTGACCGCGTTGCCCTGCAATTGCACGATCATCTTGGCAATCTGGATCACCGCGTCAGATGGGACGGTGCGCAGAACCTCGCCGGTCGAGTTGTCCACAATCGAGACCACCAGACGCTGGGCCTCGTCGTCCATATTGAAGCGAATGCCGGTGGACCAGGCCTGCAAGGAGTTGTTGATCTGGTCCAGGGTGTCGTCCAGCGTGTTGACCATGCCGGGCACGGGTTCGCGTTTGTCGGGCCAGCGTTGCTGCAACTGGGTATCGGTACTGCTTTCCTTGATGGGGGTCACCGTGGTGGCCGCCGAAGGCGTAGGGGTGCCGGGATTTTGCTCCACTGGGGAGGCTAGGGGCACCAAGGCCGTCGTTTGAGATGAAACTGAGTTGATCATGACATCACTCCAGAAGGGGCTTGGTGGCAGGCCTGCTCAATGGGGGGGGCTTGGCACCTATAACGATCCAATTCTTTAGGAGATATTTTGGTTTTTGGCCGCGTCAGACCCGTTTAAAGCCTGAATAAGATGGCGAAAGACTGTTTGATTTGGGGACTGTCGGGCAGGGCGGGCAGGCAAAATAGCTCAATCTTTATTGTCCGGATTCTTGCCTGTCCATGCCTCGTTCAGAAGACGTCCTGGTTGAGCAGTACGCCCCATTGGTGCGCCGCCAAGCGCTCCAGCTTGTGTCGCGCCTGCCTCCCAGCGTTGAACTGGATGATCTGATGCAGGCGGGCATGATGGGCCTGCTGGACGCCGTGCGTCGTTACCAGGTGGTGGCCGAGGCCCAGTTTGACACCTACGCGGTCACCCGAATTCGTGGCGCCATGCTGGATGAGTTGCGCAGCCAGGATTGGCTGCCGCGTAGTGTGCGCAGCAAAGCGCGCCAGATCGAAGTGGCCGTCAGTACCTTGCGTCAGGAACTGCTGCGCGAGCCCACCGAGCCGGAAATCGCTGAAGCCTTGTCCATGAGCATGGACGATTACTACGAACTGCTGGATGAGGCGGTCGGCGTGCAGGTGATTCATTACGAAGACCTGAAACGTCATGCCGATCCTTCCGCTGATGCGCTGGAGTTTCTGGAAGACAGCACGCGCGAGCAGGCGTACTTCGATAATCCCTTGAACCTGCTGACTTCCCAGGGGCTTCGGCAAGCCTTGATTACCGCCATCGACCAACTGCCTGAACGTGAGAAGTTGCTGTTCGCCTTGCAGTTTGAGCAAGATTTGAATCAGAAAGAAATTGCTCTGGTGCTGGGTGTGACAGAAGGGCGCGTATCCCAACTGCGTAGCCAGGCCGTGGCCCGTATCCGCGCCAGTCTTGCCAAAGACCAATGGGATGCCATTTCCGATAGCGCGGAATTTCAGGTTCTTTTGTAGCTTTTTGAGCTCGCGGTTTATCTTCTCTGGGCTGAGTTCACTCGGCCTATGTTTGTGGAATATTCTTTAGGAAGTAAAAAGCCAGCCCTAGGGCTGGCTTTTTTATTGCAGAGGATGCTGCTTACTTCTTGCGCTGCAAAATCCAGAACTCCCGGTAGTTAATGCCGTCATCGCACAGGCTGCCTTTGCGAATGACGGTAAATCCGGCACTGGCCATGGTGGTGGCTTTGGCCTCGAAATCCACTTCCGTACGTGTGGTCTCGCGTGTGCCCTGACTTTCCAGCAGGACCAGGCCGCCGGGTTTGCAGAAGTTGAACAGCTTGGTGCCGAATTCTGACAAAGGCACGCCAATCCAGTGATGCACCGCGCAGGCAATGACCAGGTCAAAGCGCTGTTTGGATTTGAAGTCATCAAAGGGCTGGCTGCTCAGTTCAATGTGCTTGTGCCCCAAATGTTCTGCCACCGCCTTGCCAACGTCAATGCAGCTTTGGCTGATATCAAATCCCAAGCCATGGGAGAGATGTGGAGCCAGGCCCATCAGCAAGAAGCCATGGTTGCAGCCAATATCCAGGGCGCTGGCATTGGCGGGCAGCAGTTCTTGCAGGCCGTAGGTTTCAAGTCGCTGCATGGCCGGTCGTGAGCCCGCCAGTTTTAGCGGCTCAAAGCCTTGATAGGGCAGGCCGAAGTCGCCGAAGGCGTACTGCAGATTATCTTGCTTGTAACCTGCCCAGATTTGCTCGATTTTCTGGTGCAGGGCGGCAATGCTCTGCAGATCTGCCTGCGTGCTTTCGGGCAGGCGCGCATTGAGCTTGCGGTAGGCGTGGACGGTGTAGGGCGAATAGCGGTAGGTCGCGCAGGCTTGCCACAGGTGCTCGCAGCTTTCATTGATCTGGCCTGCTTCGTACAGGCTATCGGCCTTGGCAATCAAGGGGCGGGCCAGTTCGGGACCCTGGCTGTTCTGCGCCAGAAGCAAGGCTTGTTCGTGCTCTTGCCAAGCCTGCTCCCATTGCTGGCTGTGCGCGAGCAAGCGGCCACGGGTGGCATGGTGCTGTATCTGCTCCGCTGTTGTCATGTGTGGCTTGGCAGACTGGCTGCGGGACAGGGCCTCGTTCAGTTCTGCCGTGTCGGGCTTGACCTGTGCAGCCAGTGTGTCCCACCACTGAGCCTGAACGTCTTGTTGATCCGGGTAGCGAGCATACAGCGCGCGGGCGAGGTCTGTGGCCTCCCACCACATGCCGGCGCGATTCATGATGTCTATATAGGTTTGGCGCAGGATCAGTTCGTCTGGAGCTTTGGAGATGGCTTCCTGAATCGTCACAATGGCTGAACGATGATGCCCTGACCAGGACAGGCATTCGGCGTACAGACTCTGAACGAGTGGGTCGGCTGGATATTGCTCGATCCACTTGCGTGTCTGATGGCGGGGGACAGGCAAGTCACTAGTGTGCAGCATTTGACGGATATGCTGAATTTCGCGCAGATCCGGCCCATTACGTTTGAGCTCAAAGTAGCCTCGGGCTTTCAGGTAGCCTTCGGCTAGTGTCGGGTCGATTTGCAGCAGTAGCTCGTAACTGAAATCATGGATGTCGTGCACCGTATCCAGCAGGAAAGCCTGCTTGAGGATTTGTGTGGGGCTCAATTGGGCCTGGCGTTGATAGCTGGGGACCAGCAAGGCAGAGGCTCGGCGCAGTTGGTTGCCGGCAGGTTGCACAGCCAGATCCTGGCGTGCGGGCATGTGTTGTTCGAACTGCTCATCGATCAGACGCAAAAGACGGAAACCATGTTGCTCGGCCCATTGCAGCAAGGCGGCCAGATCCGTTTGTCCCTCTTGTGTTGTGACCAGGGCGACGCTGACCTGGATCAGCAAGGCATTGGCAAGGCGCTCAGTGCCATGTTCCAGGATCTTGGCATGGTCGTAGACGCCGTCCAGGATCAGATAGTCCAGCCAGTCCAATCCCTCAATGGCGTCCAGCGCATAGGTGGTGACGGGCAACTGAGCCAGCGTCATGGTTTTTTGGGCCAGATAGGCCGGGCCTTGTTGCTTGGCGACAGGAGGCAGGGTGCTGTTATAGGCCGCGTCCAGCGCCAAATGCAAGGTGCCGGGCTGACCATCTCCCAGCAGCGCCTGGGAAATGTAATGCAGGGATGGCTTGCTCAGTGCTTGCGCCAATGGGGCAAGTTCGCCGGAGGGATCGAAGCTGAGCAAGGTGCAGGCACCAGACTCGACCAGGTCCTGCGCCTTTTGCTGACGCAGCAGATACGAGGTGTTGTCCGCTACGGTGATCACCTGTGACAGCTGCCAGCTGAAGTCGGCTTCTGCCGGGCTGTTGTCGGGCTTGGTGTTGCGGACCTTCAGTTGGGCGGGCAAGTCGGCCATGTTGGCCTGCTGCTCCTGGGCCAGTTCCTGACAGGTGGACTGATAGCGCTGAACCATAGGTGCCAATTGTTCGCGGAAGCGCTCGCCAAAGCCGATGAAGCGGTCGGTCATGGGCATGGCAACGTCAAAGGAGCTGATCGGGCCAATCTCGGCAGCCATGCTGGCGTTGGCTGCAACGGCATCTGTATAGGACTGCTGGCGCTCCAGGCCCAGCTGCTCAAACAGATTGTCCATGACAGTCTGGGGATCACGGACCAGGGCTTCATAATCAACCAGAAAGACGGGGTTGGGCAGGACCTGTGCCCAATGCGCCATCATGTGCTCGTAAAGTGCGATATGTTCGCCCAGGGTTGGCAGGTCGTAGCTGTAGTGGTTGCCCTCGAAGGATTTGTATTGCTGGCAGTACACCGTGGCACCCAGATCCAGCAGGCCGCGTACACAAAAAACAATAGGGGCTTTGGGTAACCACAGGCCGATAAAACCCAGGTTCCACAAGTCTGAGGGCAGGGTGGAGATGCTGACCTCTTCTTCATTTCCCAAGCTGCTCAGGTAGGTGTGCGCATCGTGCTGAATAGAACTGGGAGTCTGAGCGGTCAGATAGTTTTCAAGATTGTTTTGAAAGCGGGCCAGGACGTTTTGTCTATATTGGTCCAGTTGCAGGCTCTCGCCTGTCAGGCGCACCTTGGCGGCACTGCGGAACAGGGATTCGACCAGGCTTTTTCCTGAGCGGGAAAAGCCCGTGATGAAAATCTGTGGGGCGGACTGCACGCCAAACGGGGACAGAGCGTTGAACAGCTCCGCCGTAAAGTTCACTCGCAGCCCGTTAACTTGAGGGATCAAGCTTTTGTGAGGGCTGGCAAATGCCCCTTTTATGAGATTATTCGCTTTTTGATAATACGCGAATGCCTTGTCGGTCTCTTGCGCATCCAGCCAGATCTTGCCCAGGGTGGCCAGTACATTGGCACGGTCATTAATGGGCTGCTCTGCATCGTTCGTAAACGCTTCCAGGGCTTGCAGAATGCCGGGTTCGGGCGCCAGTTGAGTGAAAGGGGCCAGCTTGACATAGAGCAGCGCATCCAAGGGAGCGACGGCGTGCTTGAGAGCTTCCAGATAGGCATCGCGGGCCTGTGCCAGCAGCTCCTTATCTTTATAGATATCCCCTTGCAAAGCCCAGGCGCCTGCGTAGTCGGGGCGCACCTGAAGAACCTGACTGGACAAGTGCAAGGCCTCATCCAGTTGGCCCTCTTTGCGCAAACACATGGCCAGGCTCAATGTCAGGCTTTCATTGTTCTGTGGCTCCAGCGCCAGTGCCTGGCGATAAAGCCCAATTGCTTCTGGGAAACGCTCCAGGCCTCGCAGCGCATCGCCATGCCAGACCAGCAAGCGAAAATCGTCACCGTGTTTTTGGCGCAGTTTGATCAGCAGGGGCTCGACCTGGTCCCATTGATTGCGATCAAGCAGATTCAGGATGGTTTGTGCCGTCTGGGGAGAAATACCGCTTGCGGAGCGGTGCTGCTTGGGGCGCGTCATGGGGCTGAGTTCCTGCGGGATAAAAAGGCTCATTACATCAAAAAAAAACGCTCCCTTATCCGTGGATAAAGGAGCGTAATACCTGCTTGATCAAGCAGGACTAGCCAAGGCTAGACTATCGAGCGGCTTAGCGCAGCAGCGACAGAACAGTTTGTGGAACCTGGTTGGCTTGAGCCAGAACCGAGGTGCCAGCCTGTTGCAGGATCTGAGCACGAGTCATGTTGGAGACTTCGACTGCGTAGTCGGCGTCTTCAATACGCGAACGCGAAGCGGACAGGTTGGTCACCGTGTTGTTCAGGTTGGCGATGGTGGACTCGAAACGGTTTTGCACCGCACCCAGGTCGGAACGCAGGTTGTCCACGTCCTGGATAGCCTTGTCGATGGCTGCCAGTGGGGTGACTTTGGCCAGAACAGCTTCGTCGGTGATGGCGTCGCCGTTAACAGCGGCAGTCACGGTGTTGGTTGCAGCGTCACCGGTAACGGTGGCAGCGTAAGCTTTGCCGTCTTTAACGATGTAGTGGGTATCAGCACCAGCGGTACCGCCGGCAGTTGGCTGACCCTTGATGGTCATCAAGGAGCCGCCGCCAGTGACGGTTACGGCAGTTTTGGAGTCGCCCATTTGAGCTGGAGTGGCAGCGGTGCCAGTACCCGTAGCAGCAGCCAGTTCGAACGAAGATGCGTCGAATTTCTTGGCCAGGCTGGCCACGTCCAGACCGTCCAGGTCCAGGGTGCCGGAATCGATCTGCTTCAGGTTAACCGAGATGGTTTCACCGTCGTTAGCGCCAACTTGAATGGCCAAGGACTGGTCTTTGGCCAGAACTTTCACGCCGTTGAACTGAGTTTGCTCGGAAACGCGGTTGATTTCGGCCAGACGCTGGTTGATTTCAGCCTGGATCGAATCCAAGTCGGTTTCGGAGTTGGTGCCGGTGGTCGCTTGCACGCTCAGAGTACGGATGCGCTGCAAGTTGTTGTTGATTTCGTTCAGCGAACCTTCGGTTGTCTGAGCGATAGAGATACCGTCGTTGGCGTTGCGGGCAGCTTGGGTCAGACCGTTCACGTTGGCGGTGAAGCGGTTGGCAATAGCCTGGCCGGCGGCGTCGTCTTTGGCGCTGTTGATGCGCAGGCCGGAGGACAGACGCTCAATGGCTTGACCCAGTGCGCCTTGCGATTTGCTCAGATTGCCTTGGGCAACGAGGGAAAGCGAGTTCGTATTGATAACAGACATGGTAACTCCCAATGTTGAGTAGAACGGCGAAACGGTTTCGCCCTTTGCCCAGGAAAGCGTTGGCGTTCTGCTAGGCCCCAGGGGGCTGATCGCGCATTCGACACACTGCGTTCTTCCTGTACAGCACCATTAACGGATGGGGCAAAAAACTCTTTAGGGGCCTGTTGAGAAAATTTTCTCTACTTTGTCTTGAAGCCTTGAATTACGCGGCTTCAAACATGACGACCCAGTGTGCCCAGCGGCCTGTTTGCTTTCGTTTTCCGACTCTGAATTCTGATTTTTCCATTTCGCTGCCTGGAAATGGAACAGATTGCGCTGTGCCGCAGCAGACAATCCAGAGGTCTTGTTTGAATTGCGTAGTCAAAAAAAGCAGCGGGGCCATCTATTGACGGCCCCGCATTGCAAAAACTTAAGAAAAAACTGGCTTGGGCGGAATCAAATAGCGAACCCGCCCTTGCGCTTACACGGCAATAGGCTTGCCATCCGCACGTTGGATGACGACGGTCGAAGAGCGCGGGCGTACCGTGTTCATGCTGACTACCGTGGCGTCATGGGTGTCGTAGGCCGGCCAGTTCACGGGGTGCTGAATGTTCAGGAACAGACTGGTGTGGTCCGGCGTCATGGAAAAGCCCGTAATTTCGGCTTCGTTCGGGCCTACAAAGAAGCGACGCAGATCGGACTGGTTGCTGGCGTTGATGGCCGGGCCGGTGCCCGAGCTGTCCGCCAAGGCACCTGGAATCACGGCCAGCATCTGGTCGTTGGTGGCGCGCGCAACATTGTTCTTGCGTCCGCCGTCGATGCCGTTGTCGGTCTGAATCCACAGAATGCCGCGGCTGTCGAAGCCCAGGCCGTCGGGGCTGGCCAACTGGTTCAGGTCGGTCAGGCCGGAGCGGTTGGTATCTGCGTCCGCACCCGAGTCCGAGCCGAATACGAAGATATCCCACTTGAACTTGTTCGAACCGGGTTCGTCGTGCCAGCGGATGATGTGACCGTTGACGTTGTTCAGGCGCGGGTTCGCGGGGTTGGTGCCAGTGGACGCGTTGCGGCTGGTGTTATTGGTCAGCGTCAGGTAGATGTCGCCATTGCTGGGGTGGGTGGCCGTCCACTCGGGGCGATCCATCGGGGTGGCACCGACAAAGTCAGCGGCGCCACGGGTATTGATCAGGATTTCTTCCAAGGTTTTGAACTTGTCAGCCAAGGTGCCGCCATCCTTGCCTTTGGTAGAGCCCGTCAGTGCCAGCCATTCGCCCGAACCGTCTTCGTTGAAGCGGGCGACATACAAGGTGCCTTTGTCCAGATACTTGGCGCCCACGGCCAGGCGATCCGTGCGCTGGGCGTCTTTCGGGTCCCAGTTGGCTTCGGACACGAAGCGGTACACGTATTCAAAGCGCGAATCGTCGCCACTATAGAAAGCCAGGGGTTTGCCGGCTTCGGGCTTGCTGTAGGCACAGCCTTCGTGAGCGAAGCGACCCATGGACGTGCGTTTGGTGGCAATGCTGCTGGGGTCGTAAGGGTCGATCTCGACCAGGTAACCAAAACCGTTGACTTCGTTGCGCCAGTCCTCGGTGGCGCTGGCGCCTGTTTCGGTCACGTTAAAGCGGGCGAATTCGCCCAGGACTTCCGAAGGATCCTTGGCAGCCGTTTCCCACTGGTAGCGGCCAACGGGGCCAGCCGATACGCCCACACGCTGCTGGTGAGGCGGGCGGATACCGGTGTTGACAAAGCAGGCTGCCCAGTTCTCTTCAGCGGTGATGTAGGTGCCCCAGGGCGTGGTGCCGTTACCGCAGTTATTGTTGGTGCCGCGCACTTGCGTGCCGTTGGGCGAGAAGGGGGTCTTGACCCAGTCCGTGCCACCCACAGGGCCAGCCAGTTTCATGGCCGTGGCCGAGGTGAAGCGGCGGTTGTAGCGCGAGTTCTGAACGATGTCCCAGCGGCCATTGGTGCGACGAATATGGATGATGGCCACGCCGTGGGCGTTGATTTCCTTGCGTACTTCTTCTGCCGGGCGCTTGCCATTGACCAGGGTCGGCCCATTGGGGTGCAGGGCTTTTTCATCAATGTATTCGTGGTTGACGGCCAGCAAGCCCTCGGTAGAGCTTCCTTCCAGAGGGAAGAAGTGCATGCCGTCATGGTGCATGCCCATGGAGTTGAGCAAGTCGTTGGAGCTGTTATTGCCGTTCTTGTCCCAGGGCAGGGCATTGTCATTGATTGGCGTACCCCACGGGGCCAGTACATGGGCAATGTAGCCGGGAGGTACGACACAGCCGTCGGTCATGGAGGTGGGCAGGGATTCAAAACCCAGTTTGACGCTTGCTGGTGGTTCCGGATCAGGGCCGGGACCGGGGTTCGGGCTCTCGCCGCCGTTATCAGTGGAATTGCCTCCTGTGCTGCTGCTATCGCAACCAGCCAGCCCAAAGCTGCTCATGGTGGCCAAGGCGGCTGCCAGGCCACCGCGCATCACGGCGCGGCGAGTCATGCTTCGTTCCAGGATTTCACTAAAAGGGGTGTTCTGACTAGCGTTACGAACAGTCTTGTCGGAGATATGTTTGCTCATAGTGATAAATAGCGCCAAGGCTGAGTTGTGGGGGTAGCGCTCATGCTAGTGGCCCAAGGTGAAAGGACTATGACAACAAGCTGAATAACCGGGATGGTGGTTTTTTGGCGGCTTACCCGTATCTGGTGAGGCTCGTTGGCAAGCGGGCAGGGTCAGGCGTCGTTTTCGCGATGCAGGTTTGGACGCCGGATCAGGCCGGAATTGGACTTTTGTTTTAATTAAAAAAATCAGTGCCTTGGCTATTTGGCCAATAACAATTTTGTTTTATGTACAGAGTCGTACATTTTTTATATTTTTTGCCGTAACCCTGTTTGCTTATTTATCTATCTATTTAGAACACAAGGACTAAAGCGACCTTGAGTTCTTTTTGGTGTTCAGCAATCTTTAAGGTTCAAAGCTCGTTTTTTCCCTTGTGTACGCCCTATGAATGGGCATTTCCCACAGGCTTTGATGCTTCCTATTTGTTGTACTATGTTTCTTTTTTTTCTTCGGGAACTCAATGAAGCAAGGGGTTTTACTGCGCAGTGGCCGTGCCGATGCTTTCATGGCTTTAGGTGAGGGCGGCCGACCGGTATTTCGCTCCGCTTTACAGTTGCGAGAAGCCTTGCGCCGTCGGGCAGGCAACTTTGCCGACCATCTGGCAATTCCGCAAAGCAATGAAACGGGTTCCACGCTGGATTGGTACAGCCCGGTCTCCGGTCAGGTCGTGCCCTGGACTGCAGCCACCGAGCAAGAACGCGAAGAAGGCTTGAAGCAATTAAGTGCTTTTCAGGCCCGGCTGAACGAGATGGCCCCAACGATGGATGCCCAAGAGCAAGAGGCTTTGGGCGACAAGGCTCTGTTTTCCAGCTTGCTGCGCCGCGTGCTTTATTTCCCGGACGACAACTTTGTTTATCTGGTCAACGGCAAGCCCGTGTTGACCTTCTGGGGATTTCTGCACCATGGTGCGGATCAGAACCAGGACCCCTTATTGCCGTTGAGGCCCACGCCTAAGCCCGCAGCCGTGGTGGCCCCGCCGGTAGTGCCGCCTGTCGAGCCTGTGGTAGCCCCTGTTGTGGCCCCGGTGGCCGCCAGTTGGTGGTCCCGTTGGTGGTGGCGTTTGCTGGCTTTGCTCTTGTTGCTGGCCTTGCTCTTGTTTGGTTTGCGCTGGTGCACCACGCCGGTCGTGCCTGACACACCGTTGGGTTCTTTCACCTCCAGCGTAGGGAGCTATTTACCCGAGAAAGTCCGTAATTGGCTGGGCTGGTCCTTGCCCAAACTGGATGCTGGCGCCTTGCTACCGAATGGTCGTGTGGATGCGACAGGCCTTGCTCCCACGGGCACCGTTCCAGTGGTTCCAGGCGCTACAGGTGCTGGCACTGCTCCCGGTGTTGAAGCACCAGGGGTTGCTGCTCCGGGGGCGGATGCTCCTGCCGCGCCGGGTGCTCCGGATGCGGGGCAAGCTCCCGATACCACGCCGCCTGCACCGCCAGCCGAGCCCGGCACGGACGCCAATCCTCAGCCGCCTGAATTGCCTCAAGACCCGGCAAGCCCGCCTGCTGATCCTGCCGCGCCCCCAACACCGGATGCCAACCCAGCTGCTCCGGCCACGCCTGCTGCCCCTGCCGGTTCCTTGGTGGTGCCGCCTGATGCCTTGCAGTCCGGCAAGATGGATTTCCTGAATGGCCAATGGGCCGCCCGCATGGGTGTGCAAGACAGCCAAACCGGCAAACCCGTGCAACTGCAATATCAGTTGAAAGACGGGGCAGGCAATGTGCAGATCAAGCGGGGTGACGGTGTTCAGTGCGAAGCCCCCGTGTCGGCTTCGTCTGAGCAGGGTCGCTTGATTTTGAATGCCAATTCCGCCGCAAAGTGCACGGACAATGCCGCTTACGATATGCCCAAGATTGTGTGCGACCCCGGTGCGGCAGGTGCTGCCGCCCAATGCGCGGGCATGTACGGCTCCAATGCCTTTCCTTTGATCTTGCAGCAATCCGAATGATGAGTGCTTGAATCTTATGTTGCCTGAATTACTCAAACACGATGGCTTGGTTACCTTGATTGAAAACACCGGAGTCCAGTTCATGGACTTTGGTTTTGACATCAATGCTCCCACTGTGGGCAGCAAGAAGCTGGGCACCTTGAACCATTCTTTCTTCAGCACGAACGGCCAGAACTGGCGCTTTCTGTTTGAAGGCTTGCAGTTTGGTCAGGAGCAAACCCTGTTCCATCAGCCCGAAGGCGAGGTTGGGGTGTACCAGGGCGGTGGCCGCAATGATCAGGAATGCGATGTCTCCCTGAGCCGTACCCTGGACCTGTTCGATGGCCTGTGGCTGCCTGTGCCCTATGTGCGCTTTGTGGCGCCGCATCGCTTTGACCATGGCCCGGCCAGTTGGAGTCGCCTGCGCGTGGTGCGCCTGGAAACGCCTGATCGCGACGGCAATACGCACCGAATTACGCTTGCCTGCGATACCAGCGTGGTGGACCTGACCGAGGGCGCGGCTTACCTGGCCCCCTTGCGTGAAGATATCAATGCCGGGGCCTTGTTCCGCATTGCCTGCGACAGCGCCCATATGGACTGGTTCCTGAACCGTGACTGGGTGCAGGAATGGTTGCTGGAAGTCTATAAAGACAACGTCAATAAAACGCGCAACATCGATTTTGGTGAAGATGTCAGCGCCTTGCACTCGGCACAGCTGCATTTCCTGAATTTGCTCAGCCTGTTCGCCCCACCGCATGAGTGCGTGGATGGCCGCTCCGAGGCCTGGGTGCGTCTGCCGGACATCAAGGTGCTGGCCGCTAACTGGCAAAGTGAGCAGGTCATTCCTGTGGATCTGGTGCTGGACGTGGGGAATTCGCGCACTTGCGGGATTCTGATTGAAAACCACGGTCAGGACGATTCCGGCTTGCGGCAGAACTATGTGCTGCAACTGCGGGACTTGTCTCATCCGCATCAGGTGTACAGCAAGCCTTTTGAAAGTCGCGTGGAGTTTGCGCAGACGGATTTTGGCAAGAACCACTTGTCCCTGAAAAGCGGACGTCCCACCGCCTTTTCCTGGCCCACTTTGGTGCGTGTCGGGGATGAGGCCGCACGTCTGGCTGCCCGCCGTCGCGGCACCGAGGGCACGACCGGGCTGTCCAGCCCCAAGCGTTACTTGTGGGACGAAAACGAATACAAGCACGGCTGGCGGTTCAGCCAGCAGTACGACCGCTCCGATGCAGAACCGCGTGCCCTGGCGGCACCGTTCTCCCTGCATATCGACGAGCGTGGCGAAGCCCTGTACACCCTGGACGAAGACGATCGTCTGCCTGTGTTCGAGCCTTTCTATTCGCGCAGCTCGGTCATGACCTTCATGCTGACCGAGGTGCTGGCTCAGGCGCTGTTGCAAATCAACAGCCCGGCCCAACGGGTACGCCAAGGTCACTCCAACAAACCACGTCGCTTGAGCAATATCGTTCTGACCGTACCGCCCGGCATGCCGCTGGTAGAGCGCAGCCTGCTGGCCGAGCGTTTGCGCCAGGCCATTGGTTTGCTGTGGACCAGCATGGACTGGTATCAAGGCGAAGAAGACCCTTATGGTCTGGAGCCTTCCGAGTCGGGCCGCATGCCGGAGAACCTGCTTGTGCCTCTGCCCGAGTTCCGGGTGGAGTGGGACGAAGCCACCAGCTCTCAACTGGTCTACCTGTTTACCGAAATTACTCAGAACTTTGCAGGCCATGCTGACGAGTTCTTTGACGCGGTTGCCGCTCCCTACAAGGAAGATCGGGAAACCCTGACGCTGGGCATTATTGATATTGGTGGCGGTACCACCGATATCGTGATCAGCGACTACACCTTGCGTCGCCCGGCAGGGGCGGGCGGTGGCAGCAATCTGACCATCTCGCCCAAGCAGCGTTTCCGCGACAGTTTCCGCGTGGCTGGGGATGACATCTTGCTGGACGTCATTCAGCGTTATGTGCTGCCTGCTTTTGAAGACGCCTTGAGCCATGCCGGTGTGCAAGACACGGATGTGTTCTTGTCGCGACTGTGCGGCAATGAAAAGGCCGATGCTGATAAAGCCGTTTTGCGTCAGCAACTGGCCCTGCAGGTTTTTGTACCACTGGGCCTGGAGTTCCTGAAACGCTACGAAGCCTACGATCCGCATGAAGACCCGCGCGCCGTCCAGTCCTTGCCGTGGGGCGAACTGCTGGAGTTCGAGCACTTGCAGGGCGATCAGGCCAATGCACCGCTGTCCCATGCCTCGGCAGGTTCGGCGGATGCTTTGCCACGAGTCTCCAGCAAGGTCGTTCAGTACGTTCTGGACGAGCTGCACAAACATGCCGGTCAACGCGTCGACCTGGAGTTGGCCAAGGTTGAACAGCCTTTTGATCTGGCTCATTTGCATCAAGGTCTGGTCAGCGGTTCCTTGAATATCAACGACCCCTTGCGCGCCTTCAGTGAGGTGCTGAACTACTACGATTGCGACATTGTGCTGATGGCCGGACGTCCTTCGCGTCTGCCGGGTGTCCAGGCCTATATGCGCTCGCAAATGCCGGTATCGCCAGCGCGTCTGCTGCCTTTGCACAATTACCGCACGGGTAGCTGGTATCCCTTCCATACCAATGGTCGGATCGACGATCCCAAGAGCACGGCCTCGGTAGGCGCCATGTTGTGCCTGCTTTGCTACAACATGAATATCGACCAGTTCAATTTCAAAGTATCGAATCTGCGCCCGCGTTCTACCCTGCGTCACATCGGGATTATTGACTCCAACAATCAGATCAAGGATCAGGACATCGTCTACAAGGACGTGCTCCAGATGGACCCCGATACCCGCGAGGAAATGGTGACGCTGGAGAGCGTCAGCAGCGAAGACTCGGACGGTTATCACCTCTTGATGCAGGGCAGTTACCTGCGCCTGGGTTACCGACAGCTGGATGTGGAGCGCTGGCCCGCTTCGCCCTTGTACTACCTGCACTTGAACGAAAAGGTGCGTCGTCAGATGGCCGATGCGCCCGACGACGATGGCCAACTGCCATCCATGGAAGTGACCTTGATGGTGGATAAGGCTTCCCAAGGTGGGCAAGGCCGTCGTTTGATCAGCGATCGACTGAAGATCAAGAACTCGGCACCCCGAGACTTCAAATTGAGTGGCGTGTCCAAAGGGGCCGTCCGTATCCAGCTCAACACCATGCTGGAAGCAGGCCTGGGTGATTCTCCATATTGGCTCGATAGCGGGAGCGTAGTGCTCAAATGATGGACATGACGACCTTACAGCAGGATTTGTGCCAGGACTGGCAGAACGTATATCAAGGTGCCGGAGAGGCGATTGACTGGGTGATGCAGGCGCGCGCTTCGTCGCAACGCCTGAACGCACAGGCCGATAGCCTGGTGCTGGAACTGCGCCGTGCCCGCAATACCGCCCGCAGTCTGGGTGTGGTCTCGGGCCGCCCCATGACGATTGGTTTTTTTGGTCTGTCGCAGGCGGGCAAGTCTTATCTGATTTCCAGCCTTGCTGCGGGTGGCAATGGCCGTCTGGAAACCAATTACGGCGGTGAAACCATCGACTTTCTGCGCCACGTGAACCCGCCAGGGGGCGGTAAGGAGGCTACGGGTCTGGTAACGCGCTTTAGTCGCAATGCCACCGCAGGCCCTGATGCCTATCCCGTCGAACTGCAGATTTTCTCTGAAGTCGATATGGTGAAAATCCTGGTCAACAGTTATTTCAATGACTTTGACAAGGAACAGATCGGCTACACCTTTGCCGCAGACCGCATCAAGGCCCTGATCGAATCGCTAAAGAGCCGTGCCGGTGCCAATGATGCTGGTTTGAGCGCCGATGACGCCGTGTCCTTGTGGGACTACGTGCGCAGCAGCTTTGGCAATACCACTCGCTTGCTGGACAGTACGTACTGGCCGGAGGTCATCAATCTGGCCCCTGCCTTGCGTCTGGAAGACCGGGCACAGCTGTTCTCCATCTTGTGGGGCGAGCAGACTGAGCTGAGCGAGCTTTATATCGGCCTGGCCAAAGTGCTGCAGGCTCTGGGTCACCCCAGCAAGGTTTACGCACCACTGACAGCGCTGATCCGTCGCGAAGGCGATGGCTTTGTGCAGCAAGACAGCATCATGAACGTGGATGTGCTCGAATCGCTGGGCAGCCCCACGGAGAAAAGCCTGAGCGTCTTGCCCGTGCGTGAACAGGATGGCCAGCCCGTCGTTGCCGCCCAAGCGGTGGAAGTGCCTTTGGCTCATCTGGCGGCGTTGACGGTGGAGCTGACTTTCCCCCTGATTGGTGAAACCCAAGGCGGCGGCGTGGACAAGGTCGATCTGCTGGATTTCCCCGGTTACCGTGGTCGCCTGAATATTCGCTCCGTGCAGGACGCCGGTGCGGCGTCGGAAAGCAGTGGCGGCAACCCCGCCTCGCAACTGATTCTGCGTGGCAAGGTGGCTTATCTGTTTGAGCGCTATACCGATCAGCAGGAAATGAACGGTCTGGTCATGTGTACCGCTTCGGACAAGCAAAGCGATGTGAAAGATGTAGAGCCCGTGCTGACACGCTGGGTCCATCGCACTCAGGGTGCCACGCCGCAGGAACGCCAGAACCGTAAAGTGGGTCTGATGTGGGCCATCACCATGTTCGACAAGCGTATCGGTGCCTCCCTGATTCAGGACGACGCCCAGGTACGTGACAGCTGGGACGGTCTGATGAAGATGAGCTTCAAAGAGCGTTTCGGCCACTGCGAATGGTTGCAGCAATGGCGTCCGGATCAGCCCTTCTCCAACACCTTCCTGGTGCGCAAGCCCGGCATGCCCACACCCTTTATTGATCTGGACACCGAAAGCCGGGAGCTATCCATTACGGCATCCGTGGCCGACAAAATGGATCGCATGCGTGGCAGCTTTATTGAAAATCCGCTACTGGCGCAGCAATTAAGCGATCCGGCCGAAGCCTGGGATGCCATGCTGGCCTTGAATGATGGCGGCATGCAGCGTTTGCGTGCGTATGTGGCTCAAATCGGTGGTCTGGACTTCAAGCTGATGCGCTTGCAGGAACAGTTCCGCAGCTTGCATGACAGCCTGGTCAAGAAGTCCCTGCATTCCTGGTACAGCCAGGACGGCGATCAGCAATCGGTGGTCAAGGAAGCCCTGGCCAAACAGTTCCGGGAGGAGCTGCCTGCTTACCGCGCCATTGTGGGCGAGCTGCTGGCTGCGCTGCACCTGCCGCAAGATACCTTGCGGGATCTGTTCCTGAGCCTGGGTTCCAGCAAGTCCGAGCCGGACGAGCCGGGCGTTCTGACCCAGGAGCAGCCCTTCGAGCAGCAGTACGCCGATCTGGTGTACCGCAGCTGGGTCAGCCAACTGCGCGAGTTGCCTGCCAGTCGTACCAATCAAAACGTGCTGCGTATGCCGGTGGACTTGCTCTCCAGCCTGGTTGAAGAGCTGATTGTGGCCTCGGACCGTTGGGCCTTGCGTGACAAATTGCTGGCTGTGTTGACCAAGCGCCGCCAAAGCGGTGTGCGTCGTGAGCGTCTGGCCGATCGCCAGGTTTGCAATGTGGCCATGACGATCAGCGAGTTTGTGACCTGGTTCTACCTGAAAGGCGGCAGCGACGACTTCTTCAAAAGCCCCAAAGCCTTTGCCCAGGATGGCATGCCGGTCCTGCCGGCAGAGCCCCAGGATCACGGCGCAATTTTCTTTGAACAATGGTTGGCCGCTTTGGCCCATACCACTTTGCATAACGCCGGTTATGAAGGTGGCCGCGAACTGAGTCTGGAACAGAATCAGGCTTTGGGACGCATTCTGGAACGATTTACTGATAAGAGCGTGGCATGAAATTAAGATTTAGTTTGCAGGCTTTGGAGCCCGCGGTCCCTGGCCGCGCTCGTCTGTATGTGCGGGATCTGGATGAAGAGCTGGACCTGGGCGAATACTCGATCGCCATTCAGCGCAGTCAGAACAGCTATTACTTGCACTCGGCCCAAAGCTGGGATGCGTCCTTGCGCTGGTTGCCGCAACAAGGCTGGACCGAGCATGAAGAAGGAATTGCCGTTCTGCTGAACGCTGACATTGTGGATTCGCTGCTGGCCAATGCCAGTGATGCGTATCAAATCACTCTGGCCGATAGCACTGGCGAAGAGCTGGGTCGCAGCCCGCTGAAGCTGGACAAGGCGATCTTGCCTTCCACGGCCGGTGGCAATGCCCAGGCCATGGAATTGACCATGCCGGCAGCTGCTGCGCCCGAGCCTCCCGCTCCGGAGCCAGTTGTTGAAACACCGCCCGTGGTTGAGGTGGTGGAACCTGTGCCCGAGCCCGAGCCGGTCAAGGTAGAAGCACCTGCTCCCAAAAAGGAGACGGTTGCTCCTGTCGCGCCTCCCGCCAAAAAAGGTGGCATGGCCAAATGGATCGTCTTGCTTGTTCTTTTGTTGATTCTGGCAGGCGCTGCAGGCTACTGGTTCTACAGCCAATCCGCCAAGGGCGACAGCCCGGCCGTGCCCGATGCTCCAGAGTCCAGGCCTGCAGTGGTGGAAACAGACAATTGCACCATGGACAAGTTGGCAGACCGTCCCGGCCTGCAATTTGTGCAAGAGTGCGTCAAGGAGAGCAAAACCTCCGAGCAATGGCTGGCCGTAATCGAAGAAGCCAAAAAGGCGGAACAGTGTGACGTGGCCCAGCGTTTGTACGTGAACAAGGCACAGTCCGGTGATGTGAAAATTGCCATGGCTTACGCCCGTGAGTACGACCCCAAAGATCACCAGGCCAACACCTGCTTTAGCAAGCCCAATCCTGCTACCGCTGCATATTGGTATGAAACCGTCTTGCTGTCCGAGCCTGATAACGCGCAAGCCAAGGCCCGCTTCCAGGAGTTGAGTCAATGATGATGCGTCCCCTTGTTCGATTCAGTTTGCTTGGTGCTCTCCTGTTGGGCGCAAGCCAGGCACAGGCCGCGGCTCCCTTGCTGCAAGAGGGCAAGAAGACGCTGTATCAACGTGTTCTGACCACACCTTCCTGCCGCCTGTTCTCTTCGGAAACGGATCAGCAGGGCAAGCCGGTTCCTGCGTTCAGCCGCTTTTACATTTATCAGCGTACCGAGCAGGGCGGGGCAGAGCGCGTGCAAGTTGGCCCGGATAGCCAGGGAAAGACCGTAGGTTGGCTGGACAAGGCCTGCACGGTGGACTGGAAAATGCAGTTGACCCTGGCCTTCACCAATCCGGCCAACCGCGATCGCATGCTGTTTTTCAAGGATCGCGCCTTGCTGGAAAAAGTGCTGGACACGCCAGACCCGGCCACTTTGGTGGCCCCTATGCGCCAGGCTTTGCGTAAGGACTCGCAAACAGAGGGCGTATTGGCGCAAGAGCCCGAGTACTTTGTGGATGTGCAGGAACAGTTCTACCTCTTGCCCGTTTTGAGTGGCGAAGAGGTCATGACTGAAAACGGCTTCCGTACTCGTTTGCTGAATGTGGCGTCTGTCACCAAGCACACCGCAGATCAGAAAGAGCCGGAAGCCGCTAAACAAGAATCTGAGCAAACCCAGGATCAGGACGCCGCCCAACGCACGTCCCAGATCAAGGGCTTTAGTGCGGCCGTGGTCTTTGTAATTGACTCCACCATTTCCATGGACCCCTACATTGATCGCACCCGCGAGGCCGTGCGCAAGGTCTATAGCAAGGTGGAAGAGCAGGGCTTGTCCGATCAGGTCAAGTTTGGTCTGATCGCGTTTCGCTCCAATATGGAAGCCGCGCCAGGGATCGAGTATTTGACGCATGTGTATGCGGACCCCAATACCGTAACCAGTAGCGAGGACTTCTTGTCCAAAGTGTCGGACTTGAAGCAGGCCAAGGTATCCACCGTTGCCTATGACGAAGATGCCTACGCGGGCGTGCTGGAAGCGCTGGACAAGGTGAACTGGAACAATTTCGGCGCACGTTATGTGGTGCTGATTACCGATGCCGGGGCGCTGGAAGGCAATAACAAGTACTCTTCGACCGGACTGGACGCACCGCAACTGCGTATTGAAGCGGCCAAGCCCGGTGTGGCGATTTACACCCTGCATTTGAAGACACCATCGGGCAAGAACAACCATGCCAAGGCCGAAGACCAGTACCGAGAGCTGTCCACTTACGGTGGCACACAGACCTCGCTGTACTACCCGGTTAATGCCGGTGACGTGAACCAGTTCGGCAAGATGGTCGATAATCTGGCGACCGCGCTGACCGAGCAGGTCAAAGTGGCTTACCAGGGAGGGGATGCGATTGGCAGTGCGGCGCGTGCCCAGGAGACCGGCGACACCACCACCGACCAGATGCTGACCGACGCCGAGCTGATCGGCCATGCCATGCGCCTGGCGTATTTGGGCAAAACCACGGGCACCACCGCGCCTGAAGTGTTCCATGCCTGGATCAGCGACCGGGACCTGGTGCGCCAGAACATCCCGACAACCGACGTCCGTGTCTTGTTGACCAAAGCCCAACTAAGTGACTTGAGCGATGTGGTCAAACAGATTCTGGATGCGGCTAATGAAGGCATGATCTCGCCCACTGATATGTTCAACCGCCTACGTTCCGTAGCAGCGGCGATGGGGGCGGACCCCAGCACCCTGAAACAGGAAAAGGGCACCAAGCTGGCCGAACTGGGCCTGATGAGCGAGTACCTGGAAGATCTGCCTTACCAAAGCGCGGTGCTGACTTTGGATGAAGATACCTGGACCAGCTGGGATGCCTTGAGCCAGGAGAAATTCATTCGCGATCTGAGCACCAAGCTGCGCCACTACGAGCGCTATAACGCCGATGCGGATCGCTGGGTGTCCTTGGCTGAAGGCGCGGATGCACGTGATGACGTTTATCCCGTGCCTTTGGAGATGATGCCCTGACATGCTCCGCATTCAGCAGCTAGAGGTCTCCCGGGGGCAAGGCTCCCACGCTTTTCGTGTGCAACTGCCCGAGCTTGCTCTGGACGCAGGGCAGATTGTGGCCGTAACCGGCGTCAGCGGTTGCGGCAAAAGCACCTTGCTGGAAACCCTGGGGCTGCTCCTGCGGCCCGCTCAGGCCCAGGTTTTCACCTTGGGTCAAGAGGCCAGGGATATCAAGGCCTTGTATGCCAGCGGGCGCGAGTCTGAATTGGCCCAATGGCGGGCCAGGAACCTGGGCTTTGTGCTGCAGAACGGCGGCTTGCTGCCGTACCTTTCGGTTTGGGAAAACATGGTTTTGCCGCGCCGCTTGCTGGGCTTGCCGATCAAGGCGGACCATCTGGATGCGGCCATTGCTACCCTGAAACTGGAGCGGCTACTGAATCTGTACCCTTCAGCCTTGTCGATTGGGGAACGACAGCGGGTGGCCTTTTCTCGCGCTATTGCACATGCTCCCGGTCTGGTGCTGGCCGATGAACCTACTGCCGCTCTGGACCCTGAAACGGCTCATAATGTGTTCCAGCTGTTTTTCAGTCTGGCCAAGGAGCTGAACTTGGCGGTCTTGCTGGTCTCTCACGATTGGGACAGCTTGAGCCAGTTCGCTATTCCACGCTTGCAAGCCAAGCTGGAACCGGGCTTGAGCATTTTTGTTCCCGAGGTTGCCGCCCCATGTTTGTAAACGTCTTTCGTCTGGCCTGGGCCGACTTGCGTTTTGACTGGCGCATCTCGTTTTGCATGGTTGCAGCCATGGTGGCCGTAGTGGCCCCTTTGCTGCTGCTTTTTGGCCTGAAGCACGGTGTGGTCACCCAGTTGCAGGAGGAGTTGCTGCAAGATCCGCGCAATCTGGAAGTGAAGATGTTGAGTAGCGGCAGCTTTGACCAAGCCTGGCTGAACACGCTGCGTGAAATGCCCGGCGTGGGCTATGCCATTGGCATGACGCGCTCCTTGAATACCCAGGCAGATCTGCGCCTGGACCGACGCCGCTTTCTGGAAAATGTAGAAGTACTGGCCAGCGCACAGGGCGATCCCTTGTTGCAAACTCAGGCCCGTGACTTGTCTCCCAATGAAATCATCCTGACTCAGGAAGCCGCCCGTCGCTTGAATTGGACAGCGGGCGAGTCCGTGTATTTGCGCCTGAGCCGCCGTTTGGATGGACAGCTGGAGCAGGGCAATAAAGCCATGACAGTGGTGGATGTGCTGGCGGAACACCGCTATTCGCGTCCCGCCGTGTTCGTGGCCCCTGAAACCTTGCTGGCTCTGGAATACGCCCGCGATGGTTTTCAAATCCCCGACTTTTCCCTGCTGACTGGCAAGCCTTTGGCTGCCGATATGCCCGTGCTCTACGCCCGCGCCCGTGTCTATGCCAGCACGATTGATCAGGTTGGCGAGGTGGCACACGGACTGGAGCAGCAAGGCATTCCGGTCGCCAGCCGTTACGCCGATATTGAAAACGTGCGTGCTATCAACCGGGTACTTAGCCTGATCTTTGGTGTGATTGCCCTGACCGCCATCGTGGGCTGCGCCGCCTCCTTGGGTGGGGCCTTTTTGGCGAATGTGGATCGCAAGCGCAAAGATCTGGCAGTCCTGCGTTTGCTGGGTATTGATAGCGGTGGCGTCATCCGCTACGTGCTGATTCAGGCCATTTTGCTAAGCCTGATCGCCTATGCCTTGGGACTGGGCCTGTATGGCCTGGGCAGCACCTTATTCAATCAACTACTGGTGGGAGATGGCCTGCAGACGGACTTCGTGTGTCGCATTACCGTAGCCCATGCCCTGTACGCCTTATTGATGGTGGCAGGGTTGGCGTGTGTGGTGGCGGCGATCGGAGCCTGGCGGGCCGTTCGTGTTCAACCTGCGGAGAGTTTGCGTGAAATTTAAACCTTTGTTCAGTGCAGCCAGCTTGCTGCTGGGTTTCAGCGCTGTGGCGCAGGCAGCGCCCTGGGACGAGAAGTACTACAACCCCAAGCCAGCCGAAGGGGATGTGGTTCTGCCCATGCCTTGCGAAGGCGCCATGGTATTTCGTCGCGTGGCCGTGCCCGTGGCTGGACCTTTAGACGATATGCGAGTGGTGGTAGGACAGGAAGCCGAGGAATGGGGCTATATCGAACACAAGCGCCCCGAGTTCATTGCAGGCAGCTTTACCGATAGCAAGGCGGGTTCGTCGCGCTACTACTTGATGGCCAAGTACGAACTGAACAAGTTGCAGTACCAGGCCTTGACCGAGGCCACTTGCCCTACGCCCAAGAACAACTTGGTGGTGCCGCAGACCGACATCAGCTGGATGGATGCGGTGCATTTCTCCGATCTGTACAACCAGTGGTTGCGCGAGAACGCCGCCGACAAGCTGCCCAAAGAGGATGGTTTGGCCGGTTTTGTACGTCTGCCTACCGAAATTGAATGGGAATATGCCGCCCGCGGCGGCTCAGCCCTGTCCTCGGCCGAGTTCCGTGATGTGCGTTACCCCATGCCTGAAGGCATGAATGACTACGAGTGGTATGCCGGTGCCCAGTCCTCCAATGGAGCGGTTCAGTTGATGGGACGGCTCAAGCCCAACCCGCTGGGCCTGCATGACATGCTGGGCAATGTAGACGAGATCATTCTGGAGTCTTTCCGCCTGAACAAGCTGGATCGTCAGCACGGACAGGCCGGTGGCTTTGTGGTGCGTGGCGGCAATTTCCTGTCCAAGCCCGAAGCACTGCGTTCTTCGGCTCGTAAAGAGCTGGCGTACTACGGACCTAAAGGACCAACAAAAGCCAAAACAACCGGCATGCGTCTGGCCCTGGTGTCGATTGCCTTGACCTCACGCGAGCGTGTGCAAGCCATCGAAAAGAGCTGGCAAGCCCTGGGCACCGAGCAAGGCACGGTGAACCCGAATGAGCCAGCAGAAGAGTCCGCGGTGCAGCGCCTGGGCTCCTTGGCCAGTACGCTGGAGGACGACAAGCTCAAAGCCCAGTTGAAGCAGTTGGAAGGGGATTTGCGGGCGGCCAATCTGCGTCAGGAAGAGATGCGTGACCAAGCCATTCGCGCCAACCTGGAGCTGGGCTCGTTTCTGTGCACCAAGCTGAAAGACGATGTGCTCTTCGTAGAATTGCTGCACCGAAATTACGATGCCTTGTGTGAAGCCGATACGGACGACAAGCAATGTGCCAGCCGCAAGGTGAAGTTGGACGAACAGGAAGACCGTGTTGCCAAATTGGCCCGCTATTATGCGAGCAATTTGATTGACGCCTCGTCCTTGTATGGCCTGAATTTGCTGGAAAAACAGGTGCCGGTAGAGCGCCAGATGATGGAACAAAACAAGAGCCTCAGTGCCTTGAAACCCTACCTGGAAGTGCATTGGAAAAATCAGAAGGATTATCTGAAAACAGATGCCATTGATATCAATGCCTGGAAAAACAGTTGTAAATCCGTGCCCAACTCGTAAAACACGAGTCAATAAAAATAGACGTACTTCAAATGGAAGAGGAAGTTATGCAACACGTGCGCCGTTTTACCCCTAGAACTTTGCTGGGCAGCCTGATGCTGGGCGTGGCCTTGCTCTCGGGTTGTGCCAGTACTGGCAGTAGTTTGCTGGGCGGTACCCAGGCCGATGACCGTCTGACCAGTGGTCAGGATGCGAAATTCTTTAGCCGCTCGGGCTTTCAGGCGTGTGCTGGTGCTGCGGCAGTGGGTGTGCTGGCTTGCATGTTGTCCAACTCCAGCAATAAAGCGGCTTGCGCGATTATTGCGGGTGTGGCCGCTTGCGGTGTCGCCATGGGGACCAACTACTATCTGGACCAGCGTCGCACGGAATACGCCAATACCTCGGATCGTCTGGCCGCCATGCAGCGCGACGTAGAAGCCGATACGGCCAATATCATTGAGCGTACCAATACGGCTCAACAAGTGATTGCTGACGACAAGCGGCAGATTGCTGAAATCGAAAAGCACATGAAAGAAAAAACGATGGAGAAAAAACAGGCCGAGAAGCAGTTGGCCCGTATCGATAAAAATATCGAAGTGCTCAATCGTGATCTGAAAAACATGAACGAAAAGGTCAGCCTGTACCGCGACGTGGCCGATGCTGAACGCAAGGACGGGGGCAAGAAGTCCGAAGTCCAGCGTCTGGATCGTCAAATTGACCAGATGAATGTGAAAGTGGCCGTGCTGCAGAAAGAAGTAGACGACCTGTATTCCATGCGTTCCGCCGTTACTTTGGGTTAAGGATTATGCGAGTATTTCTGCGTTGGACCCCATTGGCAGCCAGCCTTTTGCTGGCCGGTTGTGCCACCACCATGAGCGAATGCGATCCTTCTGATCAGGACGCCGGCTTTTTTACCAAAATCAGTTGCGACACCTCGGGTGCGTATCGTCAGCATATTGATGCGCGCGAACAAAGCCTGCTGAGCGCTCAGGAAGCCAATGCGCTGTTTCATCAGGTTTACAAGGATATTCAGACCCAGCAAAGCCTGAGCAAGGCCAGTCTGGCCCAGCAGCGTCAGGCCCAAACGGCCCTGAACCGTTCGATGGGGCAGCTGGTTCGCAGTTTGCAGGCCAGCAAAGGCAAGGAAGCCGGTTTGCAAAACCAGCTCAAGGACCTGGATAAAGGCCTGAAAGACGTGAACCGCTCTACCGAAGACAATAGTCCGGCCGCGATCGCCCAAAAGCAGCAGCAATTGCAGAAGCTGCAAAAAGACGTCAGTCGCCTGCAGTCCAGTTTGGGATACGACGAGTAAAAGCCTATGCAGCGCGTCATTCTTGATTCGGTTGGACCATCCTCGGCGTATCAGCAGCATCAGCATGCGCTCAATGTACTGAAACGCCAGGACGAACCCTTAACGCATCTGTTTTCCACCTATCAGGCTGATGGTTCCGAGACCACCGCCTGGTGGACGGGCATGCAGGGCCAGGCCGTGCCCAAAAGTAGCTTGTCTGCGGCACAGCAACAGGCTCTGGATGCGCGTTACCAGCAATCGCTGGACCGGATCGAGGTCCTGAGCCGCCAGCTGCAAGAGCAGGGGGCGACGCAGGACGCGCAAGCGCTGCAAGCTTTGCTGAAAGACGTGTCGGCCAAAGGCGCGGTTTACAGCGTAGGCGGCAAGCCTTTGCTGCTCATGAGCGAGAACCCGGCGCTGTCGCCCGAGCCCTTGTTCGAGTCCTATCAGAAGCGGGTGGCACCACCACCGCCTGTGTCTTCTGCGGTGCCTGCGGCAGCAGCCGTGGGGGCAGGGGCTGCGGCGACGACTGTGGCCACCTCCAAAGGTCGTCCGTGGCTGTGGTTCTTGTTGGCTGCTTTGCTGGCTTTGTTGCTGGCGCTGTTCTTGTCCTGGTGGTTCAAGTGGCCCCCAGGCTGGTGGGATAAAGATGTGGTTCCGGTAGAGCCACCCGCTGTGGTCAAACCCGATCCCGTAGTGGAAGAGCCTGTTGTGCCTCCTGCTCCACCGCCAGAAGAGCCGGTGACGCCTGTTCCTGAACCGGAACCCGAACCAGTCAAAATAGAGCCTGCGCCCGAGCCCGTGGTGGAAGAGCCGCCTGCGCCGCCTCCTGCACCGGAGCCACCGCCCAAGCCCGAGCCACCACCCAAACCTAAGCCTGAACCCAAACCGGGTCCCAAGGTGTCGTCTGATCCTAACTTTGTGTGTGCTCAGGACGAAAAGGGGGAGGTACTCAAGCCCGAGGTCTATATCATTTTTGATTCCTCCATGTCCATGTTGCTAAGCGTCAATGCCAAGATTCAGGACGAGGAGTGGTTCTTCAGCCAGGATCTGGACGATATGGGCTCCTGGAGTGATTACGCTACCCAACGTGCTCGAACCTTGTTTCAGGGCACCTCGCGTATCGATGCGGCACGCAGTGCTTTCTCCAGCATGGTGGACAGTTTGCCGGCCGGGCAGGATCTGCACTTGGTGACCTTTGCGCAGCAGTGTGCAGCACCCAATTACCAGGGCCGCTTTACGACCGCACAGCGTGGACGCTTGAAGAGCTTGATCCAGAATATCGAGGCCAAGGACAGTACCAACCTGGTGCAGTCCCTGAATCTGGCGGCCAGCCGGGTCGATGGGGTGAACCGGGATGCCTTGATCGTCTTGTTTGTGGATGGCAATGACGGTTGCGATCAGGATATTTGTGCCGTGTCGCGCAGCATTGCGCGTGCCAAGCCACGTTTGCGTATCAATGTGGTGGATATCACCGGCCAGGGCTTGTCGGCCTGCGCAGCAACAGCAACCGGCGGGGTCACACTGGCTCCCAAGCAGTCTGGTCAGATTGCCAAAGCCCTGCGTGATGCCACAACGGACTTTGTGAAGCGCGCCGAGCAAGCCTGCAAGTAAACACATAGCTTGTTGATGTGCCGTGATCAGCCTGGGTTCGCCCAGGCTGATTCGTTTCTGGACAGGCAGAAAAAGACAGGGTCACAATAAGGGCCTGGTGACTATGTGTGAACCTGCCAAGAGGGCTGAGGTCTGGCTCTGTCCGTGTTGACCGTCAGTGATGCCTAGCTTGTGATGAGATTTCTGTGGCAGAACGGGAGGTCTGAGGCCTGGAATTGTTTTCCCCGAGACTTGGCTCCGCACTATTCAATACCGCTTTTGCGCTGAACTACGCATAGACTGTGGAAATGTCTACATCGTCCTCTCGCCCTGAATCGCCCGAACGCCGCCTGCGTCGCATGAAGCGCAGCGCATTGGCTTTGCTGGCGCTGACTATCTGCCTGTTCCTGCTAAGCCACGCCATGATGCGGCAGGGCGAGGCGGCGCCCATTGCCGGATTTTGGCCCTGGCTGCGTGCCTTTAGCGAGGCCGCCACCGTCGGTGCGTTGGCAGACTGGTTTGCCGTCGTGGCCTTGTTCCGCCACCCGCTGGGCCTGCCGTTTCCACATACTGCGATTATTCCCAACAAGAAAAACAGCCTGGGTGAAAGCCTGGGCGTCTTTGTACGCGACCACTTTCTGGATTCCGCCATGCTGCTGGAAAAGCTGCGCAGCCTGGACCCGGCAGCGCGTTTGGGGCAGTGGCTGTCGCAACCTGAACAAAGTGAACGTGTCAGCCGTGCCTTGCAAACCGCCATGGGCGAGGCTCTTCGCTTGCTGGACGAGCGCAGCGTTAAACAAGCACTGACCGATGGCGTACGTGGTTACTTGATGCGGGTGGACATGGCCGGTTCCAGCTCCCAGATTCTGGGCTTGTTGACGCGCAATGCCCGACACCAGCGCCTGCTGGACGAAGTCTTGCAGCAATTGGGTGGCTATTTGTCCAACGAGGCAGTCAAACAGCGTGTGGCTGATGTATTGGTGCGCTACGCTCAGCGGGAGTGGCCCAAGCTGCTGGCCATGGTCGGGGTAGTGACCTCGGTAGACGAGTTGTCGGG
Source organism: Alcaligenes sp. GCM10023179 (assembly GCF_042653705.1). Classification (NCBI taxonomy): domain Bacteria; kingdom Pseudomonadati; phylum Pseudomonadota; class Betaproteobacteria; order Burkholderiales; family Alcaligenaceae; genus Alcaligenes; species Alcaligenes sp. GCM10023179. The sequence goes on from NZ_JBHSIQ010000003.1 coordinate 126,525, forward strand.
CAAGATGGCCGACCGTCTGGCGCGGGCTCTGGTGGATGAAGTGCAAACCATTTTGAGCGAGCCCGAGCACCCCTTGCGCAAGGATTACGAGCAATGGGTACACGACTATATCCAGCGCCTGGGTCAGGACCCGGACTTGATGGAGCAGGTAGAGGCGATCAAGCAGCGCTTTTTGCACCATAAAGATGTGGGTGAGTACATTGATGGCGTCTGGACGGACGTCATGCGTGTTGTACGCAATGATCTGGCCAAAGAGGATTCGTCTGTGGCGGCCCATCTGCGTCAGGTGGCGCAGGATTTGGGGACACGCTTGAATACGGATGCGATGCTGCGTGAAACCTTGAATGAACACATGCTGTCCGCAGCAGCGGGCCTGGCCGAGCAACTACGTGAAGGGGCCAAAGACCATATCTCGCGCACCGTGCGTCAATGGGATGACAGGCAACTGGTGCGCGAGCTGGAACTGACCGTAGGCACGGATCTGCAATACATACGCTTTAATGGCACGGTGGTGGGCGGTTTGGTTGGCGTAGGCCTGCACGCGATTCTGTTACTGGGTTTGGTCTAAAAAGAGCCTGCCAGATCAGCGTCCTGTCAGCGCCTTGGCCGTGCTTGGAAAACAGGGCAGAGCATTTCTGACCCGAGTGGGCTGAATCCGCAGCCTTATCGAGGCAGGAGTAGGAGGGGGCGGGGCAGCGAGACGCTCAGCGCTTTGCCCCCACGGCTTTCTTATCAGGCAACTTTCAGCAAGGGAACTGGCTCCTGGGTGGCATTCGGGTCGGGGGCGTAGGTAGAACGGCCAGTCGACCCCGTATTCAGAAGCTGGATGGACAGTTTCAGCTCTTGTGCCTGACGGCTGAGCTCATGCACTGTCACTCCCAAATTTCGAGCCAGATCGGCGTTGTCATTGGTATCGCTGTCCATGGTGGAGACAGCGTCGTTAATCTGCGCCAAACCGCTGGCTTGCTCATTGGAGGCCGTGGAGATTTCGCTGATCAGATGCGTCACATCGGAGACGGACTGCATGATTTCATCCATGGTAGAACCGGCCCGTTTGGCATGGTGGGCGCCGGTTGCCATGCGCTTCAAGGAGTCTTCCACCAGGTTCTTGATTTCCCCGGCGGCCTGCGCACTTTTCTGCGCCAGACTGCGTACTTCACCGGCCACGACCGCAAACCCTTTGCCGGCCTCGCCCGCACGGGCGGATTCCACGGCGGCGTTCAGTGCCAGAATATTCGTCTGAAACGCCAGCCCTTCAATAATCGACACAATATCGCCAATGCGCTCGGAGCTATTGTGGATGTCCTGCATGGTGCTGACCATGTCCTGCACCACTTCGCCCCCACGCCTTGCGGTAGACAGGCTTTGGTCGGCCAGCTGATTGGCCAGCCTGGCATTGTCCGCGGTCTGCTGCACATTCATGGTCAACTGCTCCATATTCGCGGCCGTGCGCTGCAAGGAGCCCGATTGGGCGGCGGTACGGTGGGATAGTTGGCGGTTGCCGTCCTCAATTTGTGTGGACACATCCAGCGAGGCCTGTATGCCCTGATGCACATCGCGGGCAAGGCTCAGCAGGCTCTTGCGCATCATGTCCATATAGAAATACAGCTGTGCAATTTCCTGGCTACGGGTGTGTTGCGGGTTCAGGTCGATCAGCAGATTGCCCGTCGCAATTTGTTGAGCAATATGGGTGGCACTGTGCAGGGGCTGCATCATGCGCTGGGTCACGATCCAGCCGTAGGCCAAGGTGGCCAGACTGAGCACCCCCAGCGAGGCCAGCCCGGCGGTCAGATAGGTGCCGGATGCGCCACTGCCCAATAGCAAACCGACGCTCAAGGTCACCAGGCTGCCCGTCAGAATCCCGAAGCGTAGCAAGCTGGCGCGCAGGCTGCGGTTCAAGGGTTGGAGCAGGGTATTCAGGGCAGAGCGCCAGCCTCTGGCTTGCAACTGACCTTCATGTAGACGAAAGCCGCGTAACCCTTGCTGCTGGATGGAGTGGTACAAATATTCTGCTTCCTTGATCTCTTTGGGCTGGGCGCGTACCCGTACCGAGGCATAGCCATTGACGCGGCCATTCTCTATTAAAGGAATGACGCGGGCTTTCACCCAGTAAAAGCTGCCGTCTTTGCGGCGGTTCTTGATCAGCCCCGACCAGGATCGTTGTTGCTTGAGGGTCTGCCATAAATCCTGAAAAATCACGGCCGGCATGTGGGGGTGACGCACGATATTGTGGGGCGCCCCGATCAGCTCATCATGGCTGTAGCCGCTAACCTCGATAAAGACCGGATTGGCGTAGATGATGCGCCCCTTCAGGTCTGTTTTGGAGATTAAATAGGTTTTCTCGGGTACCTGTGTTTCATGAGACGTAATGGCTTGGTTTTCACGCATGATCTGGCCCTGTTAAAGACGTAGGCGGAAAAGGACAGATCATTATGTTGCATATTGACTCAATTTTGTTACCTGGTATTTGTATTAGAGTCTAAATGTGTCAAGGTAATGACAAGCAAAATCCAGGGTTTCAGAGCAAGGTTGCCGTAGTCTACTTCCTTGATTTTATTATTAATTATTATTTTCAAGTATTCCGGGTATCAAAACCGATCCCGGAATTATTGTTTTGTCTAGTTGTCAGTTTTATCAGGATCAGCAGAGCCGCTGCCGATCCTGATTTTATGGTTTAGCGGCGAATCGCTTCCAGGCGGGCATTCGCTGTTTTGGCACTTTGAGCCTGAAAGGGCTGCGTGTTCTGGTAGGACAGTACCTGCATGGTGGGAGCCTTGCTCAACTGAGCCAAAGCAGGAGCACTTTGGTTGGAATCGACAGAGCCGGTATTCAAGGCCTTGATGGCATCGGCCAGCTCGGAGGCTTCGGAGGCCAGGTCGCTCATGGTGTTGCCCAGATCCTGTACCAGGGCGGCATTCTGCTGGGTGACCCCATCCATCTTGGCCATCGCTTCGTTGATCTGATCCAGACCGCTGGCCTGCTCGATCGACGCGGTGGAGATCTCGCCAATAATATCCGTGACACGTTTTACCGAGTCCACGACCTCGCCCATGGTGGCGCCTGCGCGGGCGGCCTGTTCGGCACCCACGGCCATACGGCTTACCGAGGCATCAATCAGGTTCTTGATCTCGCCAGCAGCTTGGGAACTCTTCTGGGCCAGACTGCGCACTTCACCGGCCACCACCGCAAAGCCACGGCCAGCCTCACCGGCACGGGCCGATTCCACCGCCGCGTTCAGCGCCAGAATATTGGTCTGGAAGGCAATGCCTTCAATGACGGTGACGATATCGCCAATGCGGCGCGAGCTGTCGTGAATGCCTTGCATGGTCTGCACCACTTCATTGACCACTTCGCCGCCACGCTGAGCAATCTGCATACTTGCATCGGCCAACTGGCTGGCCTGATTGGCGTTATCGGCGTTCTGACGCACGGTTACCGTCAGCTCTTCCATGCTGGCGGCGGTTTCCTGCAAGGACGCGGCCTGATCTTCGGTGCGCGATGCCAGATTGGTATTGTTGACTTCCAGAATGCGGGCCGTATGGATAGAGGCATCAATTCCGGTGCGGGCATCACTGGCAATTCCCACCAGACTCTTGCGCATCAAATCCAGACAGAAGTAGAGCTGGCCAATTTCCGAATTGCTTTCGCTGGAGTTGATGTCAATATCCAGCTGCAAGTTGCCGGTGGCAATCTGCTGGGCGATCAGGGAGGCCTGGTCCAGAGGGCGGATTACACGCTGGGCAATCAGCCAGCCGTAACCCATCATCACGGCACTGGCCAGGCACAAACCACCTGTCAGCCACAAACCCGAGCCTTGAGGTACGCCACCTGTCAGGGCGAAGTACAGGGCGGTGCCGGTCGTGGCCAAAGCCAGGGCGCCCATACGGAACAGGCTGGCACGCAAGGAATTGCTGAAAGGGCGGCGCAACTGACTCAAGGCCTTGCGCCAGCCGGTAGGCACAGCACGGCCTTCATGCAGGCGCACACCTTTGGCGCGGCCTTCATTAATGGCGGCGTACAGGCTTTCGGCCTCGTCGATCTGTTCCTGGCTGGGTTTTACGCGCACCGAAGCATAGCCAGCGACGGTGCCATTTTCGTAAATAGGCACCGCCATGGCGTACACCCAGTAAAAACCACCGTCTTTGCGGCGATTCTTTACCACGCCCATCCAGGGGCGTTTATTTTGCAAGGTGTCCCAGAAGTCCTGGAAGGCCTCGGGCGGCATGTCGGGGTGACGGACCAGGTTATGGGCCTTGCCAACCAGCTCCTCACGGGTGAAGCCACTGATCGCAATAAAGGCTGCGTTCGCGTAGGTGATCCGACCTTTCAGGTCGGTCTTTGAAATAAGGTACTGATCGGCCCGGACGCGAACCTCGTCCTGGGTAATGGGGAAATTCTTACGCATTCATCATCCTGGAGGAGAACAACAAAGGGGACGCGGGGGGCCGTCAAGCCCGCATGGGCCATGCAAAAACGGGGCATAGGCTTCTGTCTGTCCGTGATCGACCTGAATTGTCAGAAACCTTCTATTTTTGCGAATGGCGGAGCAGAACAAAGCGTGAAACTGTTGTCTGATCCGGCCTCTGACTGAGCGCTTGCTTGTCATTTATGGCAAACACATACAGTTCGAACGCTTAACGACAGGCAACTGAATTTCTTTAGGCTTAGATGTTCATGGGTCATAATTTGATCATCTGAAAATAAGGTACCCACTGTATTTTCGGGTAGCGCCCCTGCCGCCCGCCGGAGCAGGGCGGGCCTCGCTTATAATCCGCCAGATGCGCGCTGGCGCGATTCAGAAGGAGAATATGTGATCGATACGCAGGAACCTGTAGTCAGTGCTGAACTGGTAGCTGTTTTAGTAGCTGTCAGCGACGGCGAGCCCCGTGTCTTGACCACGGACGCCGGCCAAGCCTTGCCCGCCGGGCCGTTTCAGCACACGCACCGTTCTTTGCAAACGGGGCTGCGCGATTGGGTGGAAACCCAAACCCATCACCCGGTGGGGTATGTGGAGCAGCTGTATACCTTTGCAGACAGGGATCGTTTTGACGCGCAGGGCACGCGTATTGTGTCGGTCAGCTATGTCGGGCTGACGCGTGAAGTGGGCCAGCCGGATGTGGCCCAGGTGATCTGGCAGGACTGCTACCGTTACTTCCCGTGGGAAGACCGACGCGATGGTGCACCGGACATTATTCAGAAAACCATTGTGCCTGCCTTGCTGGACTGGTGCGAGCAGGACGAATCCTTGCGGGCCTTGCGCCGCCAGCGCGTCAATTACAGCTTTGGCCTGGAAGGGGCGATCTGGAACGAGGACTTTGTTTTGCAGCGTTACGAGCTGCTGTATGAAGCGGGCTTGTTGCCCGAGTCCTGCCGCCGTCGCCAGCGTGAACAGCAAGAGCTGGGCAAGCATTACGAGCTGGGCCTGGGCATGCGTCACGATCATCGCCGTATTCTGGCCACAGGTCTGGCGCGTCTACGCGCCAAAATCAAATACCGTCCTGTTGTGTTTGAACTGATGCCGCCAGAATTCACCTTGCTGCAGTTGCAGCAGGCCGTGGAAGCCCTGGCAGGGCGGGGACTGCATAAGCAGAACTTTCGCCGTTTGATTGAACAGCAAGCCCTGGTGGAAGAAACCGGCGCCATGAGTGTGGGTGGTTCAGGCCGACCCGCCAAATTGTTTCGCTTTCGTGGAGACGTTTTGTTTGAACGGGCCATCTCGGGCAGTAAATTGCCGCTGGCGAAACAAGCGCGTTAAAAAGCGGGCCTATGGCTTGACAGTGCTTATGCTCAGGAATAGCATAAATGCACCGTGCCATTAGGCCTTATTTTTAGCGATTTAAATACTCATAATGAGCATAATTAATGCCCCCGAGCCGACAGCGCAAGCTGCAGAGACACGAGCTCACCGTATTCCTTCCTTGCCCGACGTCATCCTGGAACCCTTGGTGCGCGCCACCTTGCAAGAAGACTTGGGTCGCGCTGGTGATCTGACGACGGACTCCATCGTTCCCGCAGCAACGCGCACGCAAATGCGCCTGGTGGCCCGCGAGGATGGTGTGTTGGCTGGCCTGGATCTGGCTCGTCTGGCCTTTACCTTGCTGGACCCTACGTTGCGCTTTGAGGCTCAACTGCAAGATGGCGATGTCCTGACTCCGGGGGCGCAGATTGCGGTCATTAGCGGCTCGGCCCGTTCCATGCTGACGGCAGAGCGCTGCGCCTTGAATTTCCTGGGGCATTTAAGTGGCGTGGCATCGGCTACTGCCTCCATTGCCCGCGCGATTGCGCCTTACGGCACTAAAGTCACTTGCACCCGTAAAACCATGCCTGGTCTGCGCGCTGTGCAGAAATACGCAGTTCGAGTCGGGGGCGGCAGCAACCATCGCTTTGGTCTGGATGACGCGGTACTGATTAAAGACAACCACATTGCCGTTGCCGGGGGCGTCAAAGCCGCCGTGGAAGCAGCCCGTGCTTATATTGGTCATCTGGTTTGCATTGAGGTGGAAGTCGATACCCTGGAGCAACTGGACGAAGTGCTGGAACTGGGTGTGGATAGTATTCTTCTGGACAATATGGACACCGCAACCTTGACCGAGGCCGTGGCCCGCGTCGCAGGCCGAGCCAAAACAGAAGCCTCTGGTCGTATCACTCCGGAAACAGCCGTAGAAATAGCCCGTTGCGGTGTAGACCGAATCGCAGTGGGCTGGATTACGCACAGTGCCCGTGTGCTGGATATTGGTCTGGACGCTTGAGTAGAGAAACGTGTTAGCTGTCATGGCGGGTTTTCAGGTGGGGAAGCGGGCGGCAGCAGCCACCTTGCTGGGAATGGTGGCGCTAGGCTTGGGTAATCCAGCGGCGCAGGCAAGGGAGGTGGCAGCCGAGCAGGCTGTGAAATATCCCCTCAAGCCGATTACCGTGATCGTCACCTTTCCGCCTGGCGGCGGGACCGACTTGCTGGCCCGCAAACTGGGCCCCAGGCTGGAAAGAGCGCTGGGCCAACCCGTTATTATCGACAACCGACCTGGTGCCAGCGGCAATATTGGTGCGCGGGCGGTAGCTTATGCCCGCGCTGACGGCTACACCTTGCTGATGGCCAATAGCTCTTTTGCCATCAATCCTGGCGTATTTCGTAACCTGGGCTTCAAACCCAAAGAAGACTTTGCGCCGATTGCGAATATAGGATTTGTGCCCTCCGTGATCGTGACTGGACACGGCTCGGATATTCAGAATCTGGAACAAGTTCTGGAGCAGCAGTCCGAACCGGTCTTGGCTTATGCGTCCTGCGGAAATGGCACTCCTCAGCATCTGGCCGGAGAGATGCTCTATGACTTGCGAGGCACGGCCTTGCTGCATATCCCGTATCGCGGCTGCGGCCCCGCTTTGAACGATGTGGTCGCGGGCCAGGTGCCTTTAGGCATTGTGACCTTGTCCAGCGCGGCTACCTTGATCGAGTCCGGACACTTGCGCGCCTTGGCCGTCACCTCTGCCCAACGCAGCCCCGTTCTGCCTAAAGTGCCAACCGTGGCTGAAGTCAGTCATAGTGATTTCGAGCTGGACCAATGGCACGGCCTGTTGGCTCCGTCTCACACGCCTGAACACATTATCAATACGCTGAACCGCGTCGTGCAAAAAGCCCTGACGGACCCGGCCATGCAATCGCAATTGCTGGCATTGGGTTATACGCCGCAAGAAGGCAATGAATCAGCACAAGCCAGTGGCTTCAAGGCCATGATCTGGAACGACATCGACCGATTTGGGGCTTTGGCCTACAAGATTGGTTTGCAGGTGGATTAGGGCGGGTAGGGCCCTGCTTTGCGGACTCGTTGACTCCTGGAACGCAAGCGACGGGTTTTCCTCTGATGGTGTTCCGGCACCCGCAGGCATCAGATCATGCGGCAATATGCCCAGTTTCTATATGAATCTTATTGGCCCCTCAGACAGTTTGAGGCCCAGGCAGCTGTTTGGGCTTACCTGGGTCAATATCTATAGAGAGACGAGGGGCAGATAGCTGAGCTTGTGTCTGTCTGACAGTCGGTCAGTCGATTGTGAACTCACAGATAAACCCAGCTTCTATTTAGAAGAAGCTGTCTTCACTGGGCGCCTCAGGAACTGGCTGAGTCGCAAACCAGTGTTTTTCCAGCAGCAGGGTATGCGTTAAACCATCCTTGCTGCAGTTGGAATCGATCTCGATCTGGCCGCGCTGGCTGCCATCCGCATTGAAATTGTCGGCCTCTACCTCGGCAGCAGCAATGTAAGCCTGCAGGTTCAGATCAGGCTGACCACGATCCAGAACAAACTGACGAATCGCTTCAGTGCCTAACTCATTAAGGGTGTAGGTGTAGTTCATGGTGTGCTCCTGATTATTGACCTGGATAATACGGGACCATCTGCCTGAATCCTAGCACGCTCAGGGCCGATGTCGGATAGCAAAGCGTTACGGGTTTTCGCGGAAGAAAACGAAACACGCTTGTGGTGATCTGAGGTCAAAAAAAGCAGCTATGCGCGAATCTGCACATAGCTGCTTATATAGAGCTTGTCTCCTAAACTTGCTTAGAAGCTGCCAAAAATCGTACCCAGCGTAATCACGGTGATCAGCGCAAAGATAGGAGCAGCCATTGTCACCATGGCGATATTGCCATAGGACTGACGGTGGTTCAGCTTGCAGATGGACAGCAAGGTAATGATCGCGCCGCAATGGGGCAGGGTATCCAGACCACCCGCTGCCATCACCGCCACACGGTGCAGCAGTTCAGGGCTGATGCCAGCTTGCTGGGCCATCGCCAAATAATCCGAACCCAACGTCTGCAAGGCAATACTCAAACCACCTGAAGACGAGCCTGTAATCCCGGCCAATGTCGTCATGGCGACTGCTTCCGAGATCAGTGGATTGCCAGGAGCCACGTTCAACACAAAGTCCCGAATAATCGCAAAGCCTGCCAGGCTGGCAATTACCGCGCCGTAACCAACTTCAGAGGCGGTATTGAACAAAGGCAGCATGAAACCAAACACGCCTTTGTTGATGCTTTCACGCAGACTCTTCCAGTGACCCAAGCGGCTGATGATCAACACCAGGTTCGCGGTAATCAAGGCAATAATCAGTGCCCACAGACCCGTAATCTTGGCGGGATCAACCTGAGGGAAACGCTCGGCCATGAACTCGAAGTTCGTGCCGGGGAAAATCCCATAAGTGAACAAGGCATTGACGCCAATCACCAGAATCAGCGGCAAGATGGCCAGGAAGATAGGCATGGGTTTCTGACCATGCGTGCTGTGATCGTCGCTGGCATCGAAATGATCCTGACCGTGATCGCCATAGGTTTCACCCTTGGCTGCTGCTTTGCGCGCACGCGACTGCAGCCACCACAAGCCGCCCAAAGCCATGATCAAACCACCAATAATCCCCAGCCCAGGTGCAGCAAACACGTTAGTGCCGTAGTAAGGAATAGGAATCGCGTTCTGAATGGCAGGCGTGCCAGGCAGAGCAGTCATGGTGAAGGTAAAGGAACCCAGTGCAATTGCCGCAGGAATCAGACGCTTGGGGATACCCGCTGCGCGAAACAGATCCTTGGCAATCGGATAAATGGCAAAGGCCACCACGAACAAGGACACACCACCATAAGTCAGTACGCCGCACACCATCACAATGGTGGCAATAGCATGACGATGCCCCAGCTTGCGCGTAATCCACTGAGCAATCGCCTGAGCCGCTCCGGAGTCCGCCATCAACTGACCAAACAAGGCACCTAACAAGAAGATGGGCAAGAACTGAAGCACATAGCCGCTAAGTGCGCTCATGAAGGTGGAAGTGTAGATGGGCAACAAAAACCCGGAGTCCCCCGAGAGCAGCACAGCCAGAGCGGCCATCAAGGGAGCCAGCAACAGAACCGTCACCCCCCGATAAGCGAAGAACATCAGCAGCAAAAGCGAGACAACAATAGCAAGCGTACTGGCCATAAACAAAGTTCCTGTGGAAAGTCCGGATCACGGACGTCAGTCAATTAACAAGGACGGATCAAACGCCAAGCAGGCAGTGTAGCAATAGGGGATGACAAACAGGCTTGATAGGGCGCAAGGGGGAGGAGTAGCAGGGAATGGCTAGCGTGTTTACTTTTTGTATCATTTGATTGGGTGGCCGGAACCGGCATTGAAGAAGGGAAGCTCAATGAATACAAGGGCTTAGCGTTTTCATAGGAGAGAATCGTCAAAAAGATGAAAAAAGATCGAGATAAGTGCTTGCTAAAAGACGAAACCTTGCTATAATTTCTTCTTCGGCGCATTAGCTCAGCAGGTTAGAGCGACGGAATCATAATCCGCAGGTCCCCTGTTCGAATCAGGGATGCGCCACCAGAATACCCCTGTTAAATCAGGACAAAAAAGCCACCCAATCGGGTGGCTTTTTTGTTGTTTGCTGTGACCTAAACGTGGCGTGATTGCGTACTGTGCCAGATGATCAGCGTCCAAGTGGGCGTACTTCTTTACCATGTCCAGCGTCTCCCAGTCGCCACGCTTCTTCAATACAAAGAGCAGGGTACCGTTGTGAACATGCCAGCTCGCCCAGATATGGCGCAGATTGTGAAAGCGGACGTTCCGCAATCCAACTTCCTTCCTTGTTGCCGTGAATGCCCTGCGGTCAACCTGCTCAATTCTTGAGCCCGTTCAAACCCGAGAAAAGACTAGGCTTGCATGGGTTCCTCCCCGGCGCTGGACCACTTTCCAGCATGTGCCCATTTAGCGGAGCTGCTCTGGCGCTGCTGCAGTTCGGGCGGCGTTAAGGCAGGGGGCCCAGGCAGAGCAGAAACAAACAAAGGTGGATGTGGCCGCAGCGGAGGTAGGATGTGATGCAGCTCAAACGATTGAGCGCCTGGATGATGAGGCTGCGCGTGGTCGCGCTCGTCAGCGGATTCGGGGCTCTGAGAGGCGATAGCTACTGTGCCACCGCCCAGCGCCCGTTCCAGTGGCGTTTGGATGTTGAGATAGAGGCTACGCCGATCAGAGTGCTGCGTTAAAGAGCGTCAGTGTTGGCGCCTAGCATTAGGGAAACCAAGTATGGAGGAAATTGAGTAGTTTTTTTAATCTTAAAAATATACCGCAGTATATTTTTAAGATTAAAGGAGTTGGCTATGAGCACGACGAGTTTACGGATGCTGCTAGGTGTTCTCTTGATGTGCTTAATCCCGCTAACGGCAGGGGCGGGCTCTATCAATCTAGTTTTGCCGTTTCCGCCAGCTGGCGCTGTAGACCAATTGGCTCGGGATCTGGAGAAACCTTTGGCCCGTTATCTGGGTGAACCTGTTGTTGTATTAAATAAACCGGGAGCGGGTGGCATGGTCGCTATCAGAGCTACGTTGACGCAACGGGCTGGCGAGCAGAGTTTTCTTATGGCCCACACCGGCCTGCTATCTTTGAACCCCTTTTTATTTCGCAGTGTTGACCAGCGGATGGCTGCGAAGCAGTTGAGGCCGGTCACGCTTTTGGCGCAAGCGCCCTTACTACTACTGGTGCGTGCCGATAGCGGTCTAACTTCCTTAGAAGACTTACGTGCTGTTGGGAAGCAACGTCGCTTGCGCTATGGATCAGCAGGCATCGGTACAGTGGCTCACCTTGCAGGTGCCCAGTTCGCTCACGATCTTGGCGTCGAGGCGGATCATATTCCCTATCGTGGTGCTATCCAGGCTTTGACAGACCTTGTTGGAGGAGAAGTGGATTTCATGTTCGAGCTACTGGTGGGTAGTTCCCCCTTGCTGAGCGATGGGCGGCTACGGGCTTTGGCTGTAGCCGCCGATTCACGCTTAGCTCAGGTGGAGCAGGTGCCGACATTAGCTGAACTGGGCCAGCCTTTAGTGTTCTCTAGTTGGTTTGGCGTGGTCGCGCCCCGTAATGCGTCAGAGCAAGATATTGCCGCGATGCAAGCTGCACTTGCTCTGGCGATGGAGGGCGACGGCATGCGCAGTCAGCTGGCTGGCAAAGGCATGGTGGTGGATTTGCGGGCGGGGTTGGATTTTGAGAATTTTATCCAAGCACAGTCACAGTTTTACGGCCCCATGATACAGCGCTTGGGTATACAGCTGGATTAGCTTCCACACTTAAACAGAGAGCGAGACAATGAAAACTCCATATTTTTTGAGCATGCTTGCCTTGGCGAGCGTGATGCCGGGAGGGCACGTTCAAGCGCAGTATCCTGAGCGACCTATTACTATGGTTGTGCCGTTTGCTCCTGGTGGTGGCTCGGATACCCTGTCACGTCTGGTGGCCCAAAAGGTTGCAGAGCAGCAAGGGGCATCTCTCGTGGTGGAAAACCGGCCCGGTGGCAACACGACTATCGGTGCGCGATACGTTGCACGCGCGAAGCCGGATGGCTATACCGTTCTGACGGCGATCGACGCCACTATGCTCTTTAACCCTGTTCTGTACAAAGAGCTGTCCTATGAGCCAAGTGGGGACTTTGATCCAGTAGCCATGGCTACCTATATGCCGTTGGTGTTAAGTGTGGCACCTGATTCCAGCATTCAGACAGTGGAGCAGTGGATCGAGAGCCTTAAGAAAGGGCAGACAGACTATGCCATGTATGCGCATGGGGCTATGCCGGGCCGCATTGCCATGGAAATCATAACGCGCTCGGCTGGCATCACGCTTACGCCAGTGCCGTTTAATGGCAGTACTCCGGCGCTACAGGCAGTTCTGGGCGGCCACGTGCCTGTGTTGATTGATGCGTTGGCACCATCGCTGCCTCATCTTAAAGCTGATAAGTTGCGCCCTTTAATAGTCACGACTCAGGCGCGTACGCCGATTCTGCCTAACGTCCCCGCTGCTGGAGAGGCGGGATTTTCGGGCGTGGATTTGGCTAGCTGGACTGGGTTTTTTGTCCCGGCAGGCACTGATCCCGCCAAGCGACAGTGGCTGGAGGATGCCTTTGTGCAGGCATTGTCTGATCCGGATTTAGTGTCCAAGTTACGCCAGCTGGGTATGGACGTCACTATTAAGCGTGGGGCAGAGTTTCAACAACAGATCGATCGGGATGGTGTTAGATATAAGCAGGTCATTACCGATGCTGGTTTAGCGGGCACTTTGTAAAAGGGTACCGGATGACGAATTTTATTTTTATCTTGGCGGATGATCTGGGGCACGCGGATTTAGGCTGCTACGGAGGGCTGCCTGACACCAGTCCTAACTTGGATCGCCTGGCTCAAGAGGGTGTGCGTTTCACGAGAGCCTATGCTAATTCGCCGGTGTGCTCGCCGACACGATTTGCATTGATGACGGGTCGTTACCAATATCGTTTGCATGGCGGAGCCCACGAGCCTTTAACACCGCTTTTTAAGGGGGATAAGGTAGCTGGACTGCCGCCGGAGCATCCTACTTTGCCGTCATTGTTGCGCGACCATGGCTACAAGACTGCTCTCATCGGTAAATGGCATCTGGGCTATCCGCCGTATTTCGGACCTTTAAAAAGTGGTTACCAAGAACATTGGGGAATTCTCTCTGGGGGGGCCGATTACTTGCGTCACACCGACAACAAAGGTGAGGGAGCATTATTTGGCAATGGCGAACCTATCCAGGCCGAAGGGTATCTGACCGATCTGTTTAGCGAGCAAGCTGTGAAATTTGTACGTGAGCGTGGTCGTGATGGGATACCGTTTTTGCTGAGTCTGCACTACACGGCCCCGCATTGGCCTTGGCAGACACGTGATATGCAACATAATTCAGAATATCGCTTTCCGACATCGCTGAGTGATCTTGAAAGTGGTTCTATCCATGTTTACCAACAGATGATTCGCGAAATGGATGAGGGGATAGGCACGTTGATGCAGGAGTTGCGTGAACAGGGTCTGCTTGATAACACGGTAGTGGTTTTTACTAGTGACAATGGTGGCGAACGCTACTCGAACAACTGGCCACTGGTTGGTGGGAAAATGGATCTAACCGAAGGCGGTATTCGGGTTCCCCTTATTGTGCACTGGCCAAGAGAGGTGGGCTCGTGGGAGTGTGCGGTGCCGTGTATGACTATGGATTTGACGGCGACGATCTGGGATATCGCTGGGGTTCAGCCGCCCGGGGCCTTTGCACCTGATGGGGTGTCGCTCGCCTCGTTGTTGCGTGGGGGCCAGGGCCCGGACATTCAGCGCCCCCTCTATTGGCGGATGAAGCACAGGGGACAGCGAGCTTTGATTGAAGGTGATTGGAAGTATTTGAAGGTGGACGAGCTAGAATATTTGTTTAACCTGGCATTGGACGAGAGAGAGCGTGCAAATTTATCGCGTCTCGATCCGGAACGTTTAAAGGCTATGCGTGATCGCTATTTGAATTGGGAGCGTAGCATGCCACCGATTCCGCTGAATGCGCGTGCGGACCTAGTCTACGGTTTAACTGATATGCCTGCGCGCTGAAGCCTTTTAGTGGAAGAGGATCATCGCTACATATTGGCTATCGATTGCTGGCATTGTCTTTTTGTGTTTTACCTAGCAGTGGTAGGTGTTGTTGCGAGCGCAAAAAAGCCCGCTCTATGGCGGGCCTCTTTATCTGTGCTGTGATCCATCAAGATAAAGAAAACAGCCCACAGCAATGTGGGCTTTTTTTGTCGTCTGGCTTGGAGCGAGAGTCTGTTTTGGGCAGGGACTGTCTTGTTCGCGCGATGGCTTGGCAGAAAGAAACGTGATTGATGTCAGTGCAGGCCGACGATTTGGTCTGAATGGGCCAATAGCTATCTACGCAGAATGAGCAGCCCAATCCTCCCTGCTAAAAGGAGCGCTACATGCGCTCCTTTTAGGTTTCTAATGACTTGAGAGGCTTCCCCCAAGACTGGTGTGAGCCTGAGTGCTGCGTTCCGGCGGCTGGCTTGCTTAATTAACAGTTCAGGGCAGGGTCGCTACTTCCGGAATGCACTTGCCGATTTCGATGGCCTGCAAATCATCGGCGCTGGTCCGCCTTTTTAGCTCAGGAGGTGCTGCAGCGATCGACGCCTGCTCGTCCTTCTGCATCAACGGGCAATACGCCGACATATAGTCAATTTCCAGGTTAAGGCGTTCGAGCAAAAAGTCTACAAATACCCTTACCTTCGGAGACTGTCCGTGACCTCTTGGAAATACGGCA
Organism: Alcaligenes sp. GCM10023179; assembly: GCF_042653705.1. Taxonomy (NCBI): domain Bacteria; kingdom Pseudomonadati; phylum Pseudomonadota; class Betaproteobacteria; order Burkholderiales; family Alcaligenaceae; genus Alcaligenes; species Alcaligenes sp. GCM10023179. The sequence continues at coordinate 141,609 of NZ_JBHSIQ010000003.1, forward strand.
TTCAATGTGTATTCGCCACCGCTCCAGCCTGCCAGGACTCGCTTGACTAGTCCGTGCTCGACATATGATTTGACCATCACATCCGCACCGATGATCAGACCCTCTCCACATAAAAGAGCGCCTTTCCAGGCCGCCGGATCATTGGCAACCAGAATAGGATTGATGGGAAACGCACGTTTTCCAGTGCCGTCGTCCAGTGTCCATTGATAGTCATTGCCATTGCGGTTCTTGCTCATCGCGATAGTGCGGTGATGCCAAAGCTCATCAGGATGTGAGGGCTCGCCGTATCGAGTGATATACGCATTGCCCGCAAATACCTGTGTGGTCAGGACCCCCAGCTTGCGTGCGACCAGGGTGGAGTCGGGTAGATCGCCAATGCGCAGGGCCAGATCAATCTCATTGTCGATCAGATCGACCTGCTCGTTATTTAGCAGCATTTCAACGCGCACTTCAGGGTAGCGCATATGGAACTCGCCTAATAACGGAGCGATTTTGTCGATACCGATGGAGTAGGGGGCAGAAAACCGTAGCCAACCTCGCGGCCCGGCCTGCAACTGGCCGACGGCGCTTTCAGCTTCGTTCAGTTCGCGTGCAATGCGTTGCGCATATTCCACGTAAACGTTGCCCGCCTCTGTCAAACCCAGACGGCGTGTAGTGCGATGCAATAACTGCACGCCCAGCCTGGCTTCAAGCTCCTGCACTTTACGGCTGACCGTTGTTTTGGGCAGGCGCAGGGCCTTGGCAGCTCCGATAAAACTGCCGTGCTCGACTACCTTGCCGAAGATAAGTGTGTCATTCAGATCGTGAGACATGGGAATTGCATCCGAGCAAAACGCCTATATTAGCCCACCTGAAGGACAATCTTTCCCTTAATTCATGACTAATCAATTCAGTTGTTCACTTGTAGAGTATCAACCTGGATGCAGGGAAGTGCCCGAATGAGTTGCCCGTCATTGTTCAAGAGGCTGTAAACGCCACGGGAAGAGTTCACTTAAGCCTGCTGAAAAACTTTTCATCATTAAAAATATATTCAGGTTTAACAGTGGGTTATATGAAAGCAGAACATCGTATCCGGCAGGTGGGGGCCGGGCCATTTATCGTGCAATCCGGAGCTTGGCTACCCGTTCCCCAATTCTCCTATCGCTACCTGGCTGAGGCTCAATGTCCCACTGCTGGGAGAAACTATCCCAGCAGTGGGGCAATCGAAAACGGGATAATCCTGCCGCTGACTCCTGGTAGATCTACGCCTGCGCCACTGCCACCGATTCGTCGCCTTATTCCTTCTGCTTTAAACAGGATGTCGCCTTGATGTCTCATCACACTCGCTCCATTAATTTCGTTACACGGTCTCGTCGATGGCTTGCTCCTGCCTCCCTGGTCTTGTCGGCTGTTTTGCTGACGGCTTGTTATAGCCAGGCAGCATCTGATCAAGCCATGCCTGCTCCGTCTGTCAGCATCATGTCGGTAGCGGCTCAACCGATTCAGCCATGGGAGGGATTCACCGGCAGGGTGGCAGCAGTTGACTCTGTGGAACTGCGCGCGCGCGTCAGTGGCTACATTGATCATGTCGCTTTCACGGAAGGGCAAACTGTCAGCAAAGGGGATCTTCTGTTTGTGATTGATGCACGGCCATATCGTGCGGCCTTGGATCAGGCTCAGGCAGAACTGGCGCGTGCACGCAGTAATGCGCAGTTTGCGGTGACGCAGCAACGGCGGGCTAAAGTGCTGGTGCAGTCCAAGGCGATTTCTCGTGAAGAGTTCGATAGCCGCAATGCGTCGGCCTCACAGGCCTTGGCGGCTGTCCGTGCTGCTGAGGCCACGGTGGCGGCGGCGTCGCTGGATTTGCAATATACCGAAGTGCGTTCGCCAATCACAGGCCGTGCCAGCCGTGCTTTCCTTACGACGGGTAATCTGGCCCAAGCCAACCAGACGGTTTTGACGACGGTAGTGTCTCAGGATCCTGTGCATGTGCTGTTTGACGTGGACGAGAGTACATGGCTGCGCTATGCACGCCAAGCTCGGGACGGGCAACGCAGCACGACACAAAGCCCTGTTCAAGTTGGGCTGGCCTCGGATGAGATGTATCCGCATGCGGGCTATGTGGACTTTATTGATAACCATGTTGACCCCGCTACGGGCACCTTGCGGGCCAGAGCTGTGTTGCCTAACCCGGATGGCGTACTGACCCCTGGCCTGTTTGCTCGTGTGCAGTTAGGGGGTAGCCAAGCGTACACAGCCATGCTGGTCGATGAGAAGGCGGTACTGACGGATCAAGACCGTAAGTATGTGTTGATCGTAGATCAGGACAACCGTGTTCAGCGGCGTGATATTGCGCTGGGGCCCATTGTTCAGGGACTGCGCGTGATCAAGAAGGGGTTGGCTGAAGGCGACCGAGTTGTTGTCAGCGGTCATCAAAAAGTTCCCATGCCCGGCATGGCGGTGTCGCCGACTTTGGTTGATTCGCCTGCTGTGGCCCAGCTTCTCGGCACGCCCGTGCCGCAAGCCGCCTCCGCACTCGCGGTGATGCCTGGCTGATTCACGTTCTCTTATGAGGTCGGCACATCGTTCGATGGCTGCCGATGCACAGGACATTTTCATGAATTTTTCAAAATTTTTCATCGATAGGCCGATTTTTGCGGCTGTCATGTCGATCGTGATATTTATCGGAGGGCTCATTGCGATTCCCTCCCTGCCAATCAGTGAGTATCCGGAAGTCGTGCCACCGGCCGTGATGGTGCGCACTGTCTATCCTGGCGCCAATCCCAAGGTGATTGCGGAAACAGTCGCGACGCCTTTGGAGGAAGCTATTAACGGCGTGGAAAACATGATGTACATGAAGTCGGTGGCAGGTTCGGACGGTGTATTGCAAATGACCGTTACCTTCGAACCCGGCACAGACCCGGATGATGCCGCTGTCAAGGTGCAGAACCGGGTTGCCCAGGCTCAGGCACGTTTGCCCGAGGATGTACGCCGGCAAGGGGTGACGGTTCAAAAGCAGTCGCCCGTATTTTTGATGGTGGTTCATTTGACCGCCGAAGACGATCGTTATGACACCTTGTACTTGCGTAACTACATGCGCCTGCATGTTAAGGACGCAATGGCGCGCATACCGGGGGTGGGGGATGCTCAGCAGTTTGGCGGGGGCGACTATGCCATGCGTATCTGGTTGGACCCGGACAAAGTGGCTGCGCGTGGTTTGACGGCCAGCGATGTTCTGCGTGCCGTACGTGAACAGAATATTCAGGTGTCGGCTGGTCAGCTAGGTGCCGAACCTATGCCAAATCCCAGTGATTTCTTATTGCCGATCAATGCCAAAGGCCGTTTAGAAAGCGTGGAGGAGTTTCGCGATATTGTGTTGAAGAGCGGTGCGGCTGGCGAGATTGTGCGACTGGCGGATGTAGCCCGGATTGAGTTGGCGGCGGGCGATTACACCTTGCGAGCACGTTTGGATGGCAAGAGCGCGTCAGCCATTGGTATTTTTCAGGCCCCGGGCGCTAATGCCCTGGAAATTCGCGATGCAGTTGTAGCCAAAATGGAAGATATCCGCCAGAAGTTGCCGCCGGGCATTGAGATCCAGTCCATTTATGACACCACGGTCTTTGTGCGTGATTCCATCAAATCCGTAATCACTACCTTGCTGGAGGCCGTGCTATTGGTGATTTTGGTTGTGATCCTGTTCTTGCAGACCTGGCGTGCCTCCATCATTCCTTTGCTGGCGGTTCCGGTGTCTATCATCGGCACGTTTGCGGTGCTGCATGTATTGGGATTTTCAATCAATACCCTGACGCTGTTCGGTTTGGTCCTGGCGATCGGTATTGTGGTGGACGACGCCATTGTGGTGGTGGAAAACGTTGAGCGCCATATCGAGAATGGCGAACCTCCCTTGCAGGCTGCCCATCTGGCAATGCGGGAAGTTTCAGGTCCGATTATCGCCATCACACTGGTGTTGTGCGCCGTATTCATTCCTATGGCTTTTCTGGATGGAGTCATTGGCGAGTTCTATAAGCAGTTTGCTGTGGCCATTGCTATTTCTGTGGCGATTTCGGGCTTGAACTCCTTGACCTTGTCTCCCGCGTTGGCGGCGCGATTACTCAAGCCGCATGACGCTCCCAAAGATGCCCTGACCCGTGGTATCGATCGGGCTTTTGGCTGGTTGTTTGTTCCTTTTAACCGCATGTTTCAGCGTAGCGCTGAGCGCTATCAAAGCAGCATTGGCCGTGTATTGGGCCGTCGTGGTGTAGTGATGGTGGTGTATGTGGGTTTGTTGGCTGCAACGGGCTTGATGTTCAATCTCGTGCCGTCTGGTTTTATCCCCGTTCAAGACAAGCAATACTTGATTGCGGGCGTCAAGATGCCCGAGGGGGCGTCTATTGAACGCACCGATGTGGTCCTCAAGCGTATGACTGAGATCGCCATGAAGGTTGATGGTGTGTCCAACGAAATCGCATTTCCAGGCCTGAATCCATTGCAGTTCACCAATACGCCTAATAATGGTGTGGTGTTCTATGTGTTGGAGCCATTTTCCGAGCGTAGTCGCAGCGCAGAGGATATTTCTGCAGAGCTGAATCAAAAGTTTGCTGAGATTCAAGAAGGTCTGGCTTTTGCTTTTATGCCGCCTCCTATTCAAGGTTTGGGTAATGGGTCTGGCTGGTCCCTGTTTATTCAGGATCGAGAGCAACTGGGCTACGGATCGTTGCAGCAGGCGGTTCAGGCTTTCCAGGGGGCTGTGGTCCAGACGCCGGGAATGGCTTATCCCATCAGCAGCTATCAGGCGAATGTCCCTCAATTGGATGCGGTGGTCGATCGTATTAAGGCCAAGGCGCAAGGCGTACCGTTGACCGAGCTGTTTGATACTTTGCAAACGTATTTGGGCTCGTCTTACGTCAATGACTTCAATATGTTTGGCCGAACCTGGCAAGTAATCGCCCAGGCTGATGGCGCTTTTCGTGCCAGTACTGAAGATATTAGTCGCTTGCGCACTCGCAATGATCAGGGCGAGATGGTCCCGATTGGCTCGCTATTGCAGGTTCAAAGTACGTATGGCCCCGATCCGGTTATTCGCTTTAATGGCTATCCTGCGGCTGATTTGTTGGGCGATGCGGATCCGCGTGTCTTGTCGTCAGGTCAGGCGATGGCGTATGTCGAGCAGTTGGCAAGTCAGGTCCTGCCAGCAGGCATGGGGATTGGGTGGAGTGACCTGAGTTATCAGCAGGCCAACCAAAGTGGTGCTGCCATGATCGTGTTTCCTATGGCGGTCTTGTTGGTTTTTCTGGTTCTGGCCGCTTTGTACGAGAGCTGGACATTGCCCTTGGCGGTCATTCTGATTGTGCCGATGTGCCTGTTGGCGGCTTTGTTTGGCGTGTGGTTAACGAACGGCGATAACAACGTATTTGTTCAGGTCGGACTGGTTGTATTGATGGGTCTGGCCTGTAAAAACGCGATTTTGATTATCGAGTTCGCTCGTGAGTTGGAGCAGGAAGGCTTGGATATTGTGCATGCTGCCTTGCAGGCTTGCCGTCTGCGTCTGCGTCCTATTGTGATGACGTCCATTGCGTTCTGTGCTGGTGTGGCGCCATTGATGGTGTCCTCGGGAGCCGGCAGCGAGGTGCGCGCAGCCACGGGTATTACCGTATTTGCAGGCATGGTTGGAGTGACGGCATTTGGCCTGTTCCTGACTCCTGCCTTTTATGTCGCACTGCGTAAGCTTGCCAGCCGTTCATCGGTGCAGCGCGCTCAGGCTCCTATACAGGTATCTCATGATTAAACTTATCTTTGCGACTGCTTTTTTTCCCACAAGTCGCGCCAGACGTGTGCTCCGTTCTTTATCGTTCCGACGACTGTGGCGCGTGACTGCCTCAACTCTTGCTACGCTGTACCTGGCTGCCTGCGCAGTGGGTCCTGACCACCAGCAACCGGATACGACGATCCCGGATGAGTTTGGAACGACTTTGTCCGATAAGCAGGATGTGCCGCTGTCACAGAGTGCGGATCAAGTCATGGTCGAGGGCTTGGGCGATCCCACATTGGCCGGGCTGGTGCAGGATGCCTTACGCACCAATTACGATTTGCGTGCGGCTCTGGCTGGACTGGACCGTGCGCAGGCCTTGTTACGCAATACGCGGCTGGAGGCTTTGCCCAGTGTGACGGCACAGGGGGAGGCAGGGCATCACCGTAGCAGTGTCGATCAAATGCCCGGTGTCAGCGCTTCGGGCCGGGACAATCAGAATTGGCAGGCCAGTCTTGTTGCTGGCTGGGAACTGGATGTATTTGGTCGTGTCCGTCGCCTGATTGAAGCCGGTCAGGCGGATACCTTCGCAAGTACTGCGGATTTGCGTGCCTTGCAGGTGCTGATTGTGAGCGAAGTCATGCAGAGTTATACGCAATTGCGGGGTACGCAGGCCAGGCTGCTGGTGGCACAAGCCAATCTGCTTAATCAGCAAAATACGTTGTCCTTGGTTCAACAGCGGCTGGATGCTGGTACCGGCACGGAGTTTGACACCGCGCGTTTGCGTGCGCAGGCAGAAACCACTGCATCGCGTATTCCGGCTTTGCAAGCTCAGGCTGCAGTGCAGATGCATCGTCTAGCCGTTCTGACGGGCCGTCAGCCCTTGGCCTTGGTCAAGCAGTTGACTCCGTTCCAGGGGATGCCTGTACCAGCGCGTCTGGATGCAGGCTCACCGGGGGAACTGTTGCGTCGTCGTCCTGATATTGCCGCTGCCGAGGCGCGCTTGCATGCAGCAACGGCACGGATTGGCGTTGCGACAGCCGATTTGTTCCCACGCTTTACATTGGGTGGCTTGATAGGGAGTCATGCCATTGATAGCAGCCAGCTGTTCTCCAGAGAGAGTGAGACGCGCCTGGTGGTACTGGGCATCGATTGGTCTTTCTTGGATGTGGGCCGTGTGCAGTCACGCATCGCGGCCGCTGATGCCGATGCGCAAGCGGCCTTGGCGCGGTACCGCCAAACCGTATTGCTGGCCCTGGAGGAAACCGAGAATGCCTTGGTCCTGCATGCACGTACTCGTATTGAGGACGCCCATCTGGAGCGTGCTGCTGCTGATAGCGAACTGGCTGCGCGCATTGCCCGTACTCGTTTTGAGGCTGGGGCTGCCGGTTTGTTGGAGGTGTTGGATGCAGAGCGCACGCAACTGCTTGCCCAGGATGCCTTGGCTGAGGCGCGTACCCGTACCATGCTCAGTGCGGTTGCCTTGTATAAGGCGCTGGCAGGCGGGTGGCCCTCTTCCTTGCCTGAACGGGAGGCTCTAGCGGCCCGTTCGAATTAATGGCTTTAAGCCTTTATCTTGTTACCCACCACTCCTGTCAGACAAGGGTGGTGGGGGCGCTTTAGTGGAATAGGGGCATGGTTTATGCGGTAGTTGGTGCAGGTGCCCAAATGCTGTGTTTACAGACTTCATAAATTCGCGCACTAACAATAAGCGAAATCGTTCTTTTGCCTGCCGCCTTGCTTTGTCTATCCTGATTTCTCGACCTAACGGCTTATCGGGCCGCAAAAATAATCGAGGAATGCTCCATGTCGTTGACGAGAACTCTGCAGTATCTGGGCCTGGCATTGGCGGCCAGCGTCGTATCTTTGACAGCTCAGGCCACCAGTCTGACGGTCGCCTATCAAACCATTCCTACTCCGTCGAACGTGCCTCAGGCAGACGGTGTTTATGAAAAAGAAACTGGCGCCAAGATCGACTGGCGCAAGTTTGATGGTGGGGCAGAGGTCATCAATGCTGTCGCTTCGGGTGATGTGCAAATTGCCTATTTAGGTTCCAGCCCCCTGGCCGCTGCGGCCAGTCGTAAATTACCTATTGAGACCTTTCTGATTGCGGCCGAACTGGGTACCAGCGAAGAGCTGGTTGTGCGTAATGCTTCGGACATTGCGTCTCCACAAGATTTGGTTGGCAAGACGATTGCCACGCCTTTTGTGTCGACCAGTCATTACAGTCTGCTGGCTGCGCTCAAGCATTGGAAAATTGATCCCAAGCAGGTCAATATCATCAATCTGACGCCGGCCAATATCGTAGCGGCCTGGGCTCGTGGTGATATTGATGGTGCCTACACGTGGGACCCGGCCTTGAGCAAGGCCAAGGAAAGCGGCAAGGTGCTGATCAGTTCTGGGGAGCTGGCCAAGTTGGGTGCTCCGACTTTCGATGTGTGGTTGGTGCGCAAGGATTTTGCGGAAAAACATCCGGATATTGTGTCTGCTTTTGCTCGTGTCACCTTGGCTGCGTACGAGAGCTATACGCATGATCCTGCTGCCTGGGTTGCCAATGCTGACAACATCAACAAGCTGTCTCGCCTGACTGGCGCGACGCCTCAAGAAATCCCCAATGTGCTGGCTGGCAGCGGCTTTTTATCTGCGGCTGATCAGATCAAGACCTTAGGTCAGCCCACTGCCAAGGCCTTGGCCGATACCTCTGCTTTTTTGAAAGAGCAGGGTCGTATCGACGAGGTTTTGCCTGATTACGCCGGTTACACCACCGGCAAATATGTCGAGGCGGCTGCCTCGTCGGCCAAGTAATTCTGATGGCGCAGTTAACACTGAATCGCGTCAGCGCACGTTATCCCGGTGCCGATCATTTGGCGCTGCGAGATGTGTCGCTGCAATTGGGGCCGGGGCAGTTGGTGGTGGTGCTGGGGCCTTCGGGCAGTGGCAAGACTACCTTGTTGAACCTGATCGCGGGCTTTACCTTGCCCAGCGCTGGGACGATTACGCTTGACGGCGAACCTGTGCGCGGCCCTGGGGCTGATCGCGGTGTGGTGTTCCAGGACGATGCCTTGCTGCCTTGGCAGACGGTTCTGGAAAATGTGGCTTTTGGTTTGACGCTGCGGGGTGACTCCAAGGAGCAGCGGCAGGCGGTAGCTCGTCATCAATTGGCCTTGGTGGGGCTTGAGGGCTTGGAGCAGCGCCGTATCTGGCAATTGTCTGGAGGTCAGAAGCAGCGGGTAGACATTGCACGTGCTTTGGCGTCGGACCCGCGTGTGCTCTTGCTGGATGAGCCTTTTGGGGCGCTGGATGCCTTTACCCGAGAGCAGGCGCAGACGCTTTTGTTGAATGTCTGGCAGCGTAGCGCCAAGCCTGTTTTTCTGATTACTCACGATATTGAGGAAGCTGTGTTTCTGGCTACCGATCTGATTATTTTGGGCGGTACGCCTGGGCATGTGGTGGAGCGTCTGACGCTGGATTTTGGGCGGCGTTACACCGATGGGCAGCCGGTACGTCAGGTGAAGTCCTCGCCGGAGTTCATTGCGGCGCGAGAGCGTGTGCTGGAGCATGTGTTCTCGGCGCATCCCGTTACCGCCTCATCCTGAGTTTAGGAGACTGTTCATGAAATCCTCTGTCGCTGGCGAGGTTCTGCAACCGCGCGATATTGCTGGTTTGTCGGGCGCTTCGTCTTTAAGCGTAGGTAGCGATTCCAAGCCTCATCAATCAACGTCCACTAAGCCTCGGCAAACGTCTATTGCCGTGATCAGTTTGCTTACCCTGAGTGGAGTGCTGTTCTTGTGGTGGGCCGTTACTGAGTGGGGCTATGTGGACCCGCTGTTTCTACCATCACCCCAGGCTGTGCTGAGCCGTGTTTTTCGTCTGTTCACTGTGGGCTATATGGATGCCACGGTGCAGCAGCATTTGGTGGCCAGTTTGTGGCGGATCAGCTTGGCATTGTTTGCGGCTGTCTTGTTCGCGATTCCTACGGGTATCGCGATTGGTCGTAATCGCATTGCCCAAGGCATTCTGGATCCTTTGATTGAATTCTATCGTCCGATTCCGCCGCTGGCGTATTTGCCGCTGATCGTGATCTGGTTTGGGATTGGTGAGCTATCAAAAGTACTGCTGATTTATCTGGCGATTTTTGCGCCGATCACGATAGCGACAGCTGGCGGAGTGCGTAATGTGGATCCGGTGAAACTGCGTGCGGCTCAATCTCTGGGGGCGACGCGTGCTCAGTTGCTGCGTTACATCATTATCCCCAGTGCCTTGCCTGATATTTTGACGGGCTTGCGCATCGGTTTGGGAGTGGGGTGGTCAACCCTTGTGGCTTCGGAGCTGGTTGCTGCCACGCGTGGTTTGGGATTCATGGTTCAATCAGCAGGGCAGTTTCTGGCAACTGACGTGGTGATGGCGGGGATTCTGCTTATCGCCTTGGTGGCGTTTGCGCTTGAAATCGGTTTGCGTCGATTGCAGGCCAAGCTTGTTCCTTGGTACGGGCAAGCGCGTTAGCAGCTGGGGCTGTGATTGTTAGCCTGGAGTTTTTGGTGCAGAGGTTCAGAGTTGATGTTGTGCGGTGTGAGTAGGTCGGCTCCCGTTCGAGCCGACCTGGACTTCCAGGCACCGTAGCATTGCGTCAAGACATGATTACTGCTTTGCTGGTTTATGCCTCAGCTGCTGGATTGAACTCATGGATCCCATAAGGCCCTTGATTAGTGTGCGCACAGCGGCCTTAGTGTGAATACAGCCAGTCTGCTCAGCTCTTGGCAGTTCACACTGACCGAGTCAGCCCACCATCCACCTTGATGTTCTGTCCCGTAATGTAGCCAGCCCCATCCGACAACAAAAACGCAATTGTCGCGGCAATTTCCTCGGCTTTTCCATAACGTCCCATAGGCACACTTTCTCGACGTTCTTCGGTCGCCGGCAGGCTATCAATCCAGCCAGGCAGCACGTTGTTCATGCGTACATTCTTGGCTGCATAGCTGTCCGCAAAAATCTTGGTGAAGCTGGCCAGCCCGGCGCGGAATACCGCCGAAGTGGGGAACATCTCCGCAGGCTCAAACGCCCAGGCTGTAGAAATATTCACAATAGCCCCACCACCTTGCGCGGCCATGATGGGCGCTACCAGTCGTGCTGGACGCACGGCATTCAGAAAGTAGACATCCATGCCCTTATGCCAGTCTTCGTCGCTGATCTCCAGAACCGGGCCGCGTGGACCGTGTCCGGCGGAGCTGACCAGGGCGTCGATACGCCCCCAGCGCTGCATGGCCAGGTCAACCAGGCGCTGTAAATCTTCGTTAGATTGATTCGAGCCAGTCAGGCCCACCCCGCCCAGTTCTTTAGCCAGTGCCTCGCCCTTGCCGGACGAGGACAGGATGGCGACGCGATAACCATCTTGAGCCAGCCTGCGCGCCGCAGCGGCGCCCATGCCCGAGCCGCCTGCGCTAATAAGTGCTACTTTTTCTACAGTCATGAGAGCCTCCGTGTGCTGAGATTAATACTATTATTTCAGCTGTAAATGGAAAAATCATGCGATAAATAAACCTTCCAGGATGTAGAAAAACTACTGTCAGAACAATGATGAAATCTCGCCGTTCATTGCCTCCGCTCAATGCCTTGCGTGCTTTTGAAGTGTCTGGCCGTCGTTTGAGTTTCCGTGCCGCTGCTGATGAGCTGGGCGTGACTCAAGGTGCGGTCGCCCAGCAAGTCCGGGCTTTGGAAGAGCATCTGGGGCTGGCGCTGTTTCAGCGTCATCCGCGTGGTTTGCAGCTGACTTTAGCGGGCGCGGCCTATTTGGCCGAGGTGACTCGTGCTTTTGACACTTTGGCTGATGCAACAGGGCGCTTGTTGGTGCGCCCCGATACAGTCACGATCAGCGTCACGCCCACGGTGGCGGCCAAATTGCTGATTCCCCGCCTGGGGGATTTGCAAGCGGTCTTGCCCGATGTGGAGCTGCGTACCGTGGCAACCGAGGCCTTGTCGGATTTTGAGCGCGATCAGGTTGATATTGCCGTGCGCCTGACTCGCCCGCCTTTTGCGGCGGATTTGGAGGCCCAACTGCTGTTTCGTCAGGATCTGGTGGCCGTGGCCAGTCCTCGTTTGATAGGGAACATGACGCTTCCATTGTCGATTGAGCAACTGCGTGCTTTGCCTTTATTGCATGATGCTCACGATCATTGGGCTACGTTTTTGAAAGGCAGTGGCAGATTGCCGGGCCCGGTGTTCAACCAGACAACGCTGGCATTGGATGCAGCCATGGCGGGTCAAGGTGTGGCTTTGGCGTGCAGGGCTTTTGTAGCAACAGATCTGGCCGCTGGGCGTTTGGTGCAGGTGGCGCAAGCAGGAACTTTGGGGGCGGATTTCTATCTGGTACGCAAGCGATCAGCCCCGGTCAGACAGTCGGTGGAGGCAGTATGGGATTGGTGTTTGAAGAGATTGTTAATTCTGTAGCCTGATGCGCAGCTTGTTTGCCCTTTTTAAGGGGGCTGACGTTGCTATGAATGAGGTACGGCTTGGCCGCAAGCCCATTGCCATGGTTGATGTGAATCTTGCGTTTTTGGTCTTCCTGATGCAAAGGGCTAAACTGGCCGCACTTCTGGTGCAGCAGCACCCAGCTTTTTACAGGAAAAAAATATGAGCACACCGCTTCCCTGTCCTCAGTGCACCTTGGAAAATACCTACCATGACACGGAGCAATGGGTATGTGCCGATTGCGGCTATGAATGGCAAGACGCGGACCCGGCTGCCGAATCAGATACCGATGACGATGAGCTGATCGTTAAAGACAGCAACGGTAACTTGCTGGCCGCGGGTGACGATGTGATTTTGATCCGCGACTTGAAGGTTAAAGGCTCCAGCACCTTGAAGAAAGGTGCCAAGGCCAAAGGCATACGTCTGGTTCGTGGCGACCACGAAGTCGATTGCAAGATTGATGGCATCAGCTACTTGTTGAAGGCCATGTATTTGAAGAAAGCCTAAGTACCCAAACTTGTTTTTTTTGCAGGCGCAGCGTATAGACACGCTGCGCTTTTTTTATGTCTGCAGACAGAATAAGGCATCCAGGCGACAGCAACTATCAGCTAGCGTATTGGTGGCAGGTAGTAGCAAACAAGGCGCTGGACGTGTATATAATAATGAGAATGATTATTAATTAGATATTAACCTGATTGTCTCTATGTCCAAGCTGACGGCGGCGTTCCTGACCCATTACCCGGATTTGATCCGCTATCTGCGCAGGCGTACTCACTGCTCTGAACTGGCGCAAGATTGCGCGCATGACACCTGGCTGCGTTTGCTGGAGAAGGGCAAGCAGGTCACGGCAGACAACCACCGGGCTTATGTGTTCAGAGTGGCTGCCAATATTGTGGCGGACTGGTATCGGCGTCAAGCACGTGAGCAGGCTGCTTTCGATGGCTACGCCTTGAGTGTCGCCCATCACCATGCCCCGGATACGTATGAGGAAGTGCTGGCCAAGGAAACCTTGCAGCGTCTGGAGCAAGCCTTGATGGCCCAGTCCCAGCGCAGTGTGCGGATTTTCATGATGCATCGCTGTGAAGAGATGAGCTACGCGCAGATCGCCCAGAAGTTGTCAGTGTCCGAGAGCACGATTGAGAAACACATGATGCGCATTTTGTTGGTGGCGCACCAAGTCTTTAATTCCGCAGTATGAACGCGCAGTCAGATTCGGCCTGGAGCCGTGTAGACGAAGACGCCGCCCGCTGGGTGGTGCGCAAAGAAGGCACCAAGCTGGAGCCGGACGCCCTGGCTCAGTTTGATGCCTGGTACGAAGCCGATCCGTTGCATGCTCAAACCTACGATGCCTTGGCAGCCAGTTGGCGGAGGCTGGATCAGGTTTCGGTGTTGCCTATCGCCCGTAAAAAGAGAAAGTCACGCGTCAAAACCCTGGCCAGTGCCTGTGTCTTGATGGGTGCGTCTTTTTACGCCTGGCAGATGTTTGAGCTGCAAGGCTCGATCCGCAGCGGGGTGGAGATCACTCAGTTGAGTTTGCCTGATGGTTCGGTGGCGATTCTGGACGCACAGACTCGTGTGCGTCTGAATTTTGAAAATGGCCAACGACAAGTCAGCGTGGAGTCGGGGCGTGCCTTCTTCCAGGTGGTGCCTGCTTCGCCCCAGACAGGTCCGTTCACCGTGCAGGCCGGTCCGGCACAAGCGACGGCTTTGGGAACGCGCTACGAGGTCAGCCTTAAAGATCAGATCAGCGCTGTGGCGGTATACGAACATACCGTGCAGGTGCAGTGCCAGTCTTGCGAGAGCTCGCAGCCAGTAATCTTGCAGCCGGGAGACAGTGCCACGGTAGCGGGCGGGCAACTGCGGGCGCAGTTGGCTCAGCCTGCAACGTCCACGCATGCGGAAGCGGCGCCTGCCTGGGTGAACGGCTTGCTGAGCTTTGATGATGTCAGTTTGAAAGAAGTTGCCCGTCAGTTGGGGGAATACACCCATCGAGTGATCTGGATTGGCAGCGAGCAGACGGGCTCAATGCGAGTGTCCGGTGTGGTGCAAGCGGTTCGCCCAGCCGCTGCCCTGAACTTGCTGACCCTGGGCCAAGGCTTGCAAATCAAGGAGTTACCAGGGCTTATAGTTATTTACTAATGATAACTATTATCAATTAAAAAATACGATGGCAATCAGGGGTGAGGGGAGAGGGGTAGCACAGCGTCCTGAGGGTAGTTGTTTACATAGGATGCTCAATCATGAAGTGCGCTTTGCAGGACACGCCGTCTCTTTTTGCCTTGCGCAGGCAAGCTCGCCCCGGCGTGACAACCAAGTCTCTTTCTTCTTCCCAAGGCTCGCGCTTCAAGCAGGGGCAACTGGCTTTCTTGATGGCCAGTGTTTTGTTCGTGATGCAGCCCATGCCGGCACACGCTGCCGGGCCTATTGTGCTGGATATGGCCTCTCAGCCTTTGGCTGATGCACTTTTGCAAATTGGCCGTCTGGCCCAGGTGGAGATCGCGTTTTCACCGGGGCAGGTTCGGGAAAAGCGAGCCGTAGCCTTGCAAGGCGAACTGACGGTTGAGCAGGCCTTGGATACCTTACTGGCCCCTTGGGGACTGGCGGCCAGAGCCCAGGGCGATCAGCGCTACACGATTGTGACGGCTCCCGTTGCCAAAGGCTTGTCCGTGCTGGAGCCGGTTCGTGTACAAGGCCAGCGTGTTGGTGAACGCAACTATACCCGCGAGGAACTGGATCAACGTGCTGCAGGTAACCGTGATCTGTCCAGCCTTCTGGCCGATAACCCGGCCGTGCGTCAGAACGAGGCCGCAAAAACCAGTGCCAACCGTGGTTCTCTGGCGCTGGAAGATATCAGCTTCTATGGCGCCAGTCCGTTCCAGAATCAGTTCCAGATTGATGGCATCAGCTCCACCAATCAGATTGATCCTGCCAGCCGCAATTTGAATTTGCAGGTGGGCAATGTGCCCGCCTACTCCCAGGCCTACAACCTGGACACGAATATGCTGGAAAGCGTGACGGTGCTCGATAGCAGCATTCCCGTGGAATACGGCCGCTTCACTGGGGGTGTGGTCGATGCCAAGGTGCGTGATCCCAAGGGCAATAACAGCTTCCGTGCGGACTTCAGCTACAACTCCTCCGGGCTGACCTCGCAGACTGTACCTGAAGAGCAAAAGAAAAAGTTCGGGGCGGGCGAGCCGGGTTTCACCCCTGCCTGGACCAAGCGTTTTTCATCCGCCATGCTGGATGTGGGCATTACGGACAATACTGCGGCTTTGATTAATGTGTCCCGGCGTGAGTCCAGCATTGATCGCACCATGCGCGTACTGCACGAAAAGGAGTTCACCGATGTGAATACCAACTCTAAAGACCGTGTCGATAATGTGTTCGCCAAAATCCATACCCGTTGGAGTGCCAGCACGGATTCCGCCCTGACTTTCAAGTACGCGGATCGACGCGAGGATCTGGTCGATTCCGGCATGATGGCCAATCGTGTTCAGTGGCAGCATCAACAAAAAGCCTATGGTCTGGGTTTCGACCTGAACCATGACTTTGGCTGGGGGCAGGGGCGGGTGCAGCTGGGTTACGACCAGATGAACAGCTACCGTAATTCCGACGGCACGGAATATATGGTCAATACGGTGTTTCTGCCCAATGGCCGCCCCGACTACACCTATATCAGCGGTGGTTTCGGGCAGGAGTCTACCGAGCAACGCAATCTGACCATGAAGACCCGACTGGAGTTCAAGCCGTTTCAGACCGGGGCAATCGAACATACGCCCTACGTAGGTTTTGAGCTGGCCCATACCAAGGGAGAATTTGTCCGAGATCGGGATGCCTACGGGGGGCAGAAACGCCATTACAGCGATGGGCAGCCCAGCAAGGTTCAGGTCTTGAATTATTACCGCGCTGGAGAGGTGGGCGTCAGCTATACCAATGCGTCCGTTTATGTATCGGACCGCATGTCCTGGCAGCGTCTGGCCCTGACAACGGGCTTGCGCATGGATAAGGACAATTACTTTGGCAATATCAATCTGGCTCCGCGCACCTTGCTGGAATGGGATGTGCTGGGGACGGGTGAAACCCGTTTGTCGGGTGGCTGGTCGCGCTATTACGGCATGGATATTCTTGGAATTGCCATGCGCGAGCGCAAGAGCCAACTGCATACCTTGCTGGTGACGGGAGGCAATCCGGTAGACCGTCCTTCGCACACGGCCTACAAGCTGGATGGCCTGAAAACCCCGTATGACGATGAGTGGGCCTTGCGCTTGCAGCAACAGCTGACAAACAAAGTGGCAGCCGAACTGGCCTATGTGCGCCGCTATGGCCGTCAACAAGTCTCTATCGAAGGGCTGGCGAAGACAGGCTACACCTACACCAATAATGGCAAGTCCAAAACCGATGCCGTTACCTTGAGTTTGATGAACACGGCCCCTTGGACCTTGGGCGAGAGCTTGTGGACGGGGCGTGTGGATGTGACCTATCAGCACAGTAAGCGTAATAACAAGCTGGCCGACGGTTATGACGGTGAAGCCGAGGCACAGGAGGAGAACATCTATTACAACGGCGACCTGATACGCCGTGGTGATCGTCCAGTGGGGGACTACAACCTGCCTTGGCGAGTCAGCGCTGGCGTAACCGGCATGTGGGCGCGTTATGGTTTGCAGATGAACAACCGGATCAATTGGAACAGCGCCCGCATGGATGTGCACTATGTGGGTCTGAATCGGGGCGATGGCTTGGAGAAGTACGAGTCCGGTCGGGTCGGTTCTTATTGGACCTGGGATATGCGTCTGGATTGGGAACCGGCCATGCTTAAAGGTCTGGGCCTGGGGCTGGATGTGCTGAACGTGCTGGACAAGCAAGCACCCGTGGTGGTTTCGACACCAACCTCGGTGCTGAACCCGAACCTATATCGCACAGGACGAGAGCTGTGGCTGCGCGCTTCCTATCGGTATTAAAAGGGGGACAAGCTGGCGCAAGTTTGCTGATGGCGGCACTGGCAACCGTGCTGTCAGGGGCAGCCTGCGCGGCGGGGGGAGTGGAGACAGGAGCGGACCAGAAGCTTGGCTCAGGTTTAGCTTCTGCTCCTGTGGTCACTACGGGGCTTTCCGCGTCGGAGACAACAGAGCAATCCTGTGGAGCTAAGGACATGCTTGAGGCCAGGTGTCTACGCGCCCTCTATAAAAATGTCCCCGCTCAATGGCCAGCGCCCACCATTGATCCGGGGCAGTCCTGGCAAGAATGGGGGCCTGTGCCTGGGCCGGGCTCCAGCGCCCAGTCCGAGGCGGCAGAGGATGCCAAGAACAGGCAGATCGTCTCCTTGGGGGCACGATTGTTTTTTGACAAGCAGCTGTCCCGTAAAAAGCAGATCTCCTGTGCGTCCTGTCATCAGCCCGACAAGTCCTTTACCGATGGCAAGGTATCAGCGGTAGGGGAGGATGGTTTGATGGGAAAACGCCGTACTCCACCCTTGTTTGCTGCGCCTTTTGCTGACGCTCTGTTCTGGGATGGCCGTGCGCGAACCTTGCAGGAGCAAGTTGTCGGCCCCATAGAAAACCCGGTAGAAATGAACCATGCCTTGAGTGACTTGATCCCACGTTTGCAGGACTCGGAAGACTATAGACAGGCATTTCAACAGGCCTTTGGCGCATCCTCATCCAATCCCATCGACGCCGAGCGATTGGCCCGTGCCTTGGCCGCCTATGTCGTTACCATTCGCCCGGCAGCAACGCGCTTTGATGAATTTATCGCCGGGAATACGGCTGCCTTGAATGATCAGGAACTGATCGGCCTGCACTTGTTTCGTACCAAGGCGCGCTGCATGAATTGCCATAACGGTCCCATGCTGACAGACAACGGTTTTCACAATATCGGTCTGTCTTTTTATGGGCGTCGCTTGCAGGATCTGGGACGATTTGAATGGACCCGAGACCCTGCGGATCTGGGGCTGTTCCGAACACCCAGCCTGCGCAATGTGGCCAAGGCAGGTCCCTGGATGCATAACGGTTTGTTCCCCAGCCTGGATGGCTTGTTGCGTATGTATGACGTGGCAATGGGGCCGGACCCTAAAGAAACCGGCCTTTTGGTGCCGCGTAAATCGGAACGGATACAGGTCTTGAACTTGAGCGATGAGGAACTTCAGGCTTTGCTGGCCTTTCTGCAGGTCCTGTAGCGATCAAAGCGATTCAGACTTGATTGCGGGGCGCATAAAAAAGCGATAGTGGCGGACCACTATCGCTTTTAAGCTCACTGGAGGAGGGCGTTTTATTTCAGGCAGGCTTTGATTTTCTCCAGATCCGGGCCATCAATCGGACGTCCCAGATTGAAGGGCATGGAGGTTTCGCGCCAGTCCTTGTAGTCGTGCAGATACTCCATCTGGCTGGCGTATACCTTGGCCGCATCAGGGTTGCTGCAGGCCATGGAAATCATCACCTCGTTGGTGACTTGCTGAATAGTCTTCAGGCTTTCATCGTCCATGCGGTGGATTTCCACGCCGGCTTTCTGAAACGTACGCAGACCTTCCGTCGCTTTTTTCTCTGTAAAAGCAATGGACCACATCATGGTGGCGTCGGCGGCAATTTGCAGTTTTTCCTTGGCCGAATCACTGAGTGCATCCCAGGCGGTTTTATTGATCATGACGCCAAACACGGAAGCGGACTGGTGCCAACCCGGCGTTGTCCAGTGCTTGGTGACCTGATGGAGACCGGCAGAAACGTCCACGTTCGGAGTGGAGAACTCGGCTCCCTCGATCACGCCGCGCTCAAGCGATTGATACAGTTCCTGGCCAGCCATGGACACCTGCGTACCACCAATTTTTTCAAGCACCTTGCCTTGTTCGAGGCCAGAGAGGCGCAGACGCTTGCCCTTGATTTCTTCCAGATTGCGAATCGGTACATTGGTATGGAAGCCGGATTCGTTATTGGTGATGGCGTAGGGGAGGTACACCATGCCGTACTTGCCGTAGATCTCGTTATAAAGCTCGGCGCCACCCCATTCCTTGATCCAGTTTGCGTAATCAACCGCGTTGAACAGGCTGGAGTGTGTCCCTAAAGGGGAGAAAGCCGGGTTGCGGCCTGCCCAATAGCCTGGCCAGTCGGCTCCGGCTTGTATGGTGCCGGACTCCACCGCGCTGAAGACCTCGCCGGTTGGAACCAGTGCGCCGCCTTCAAAGAATTCGATCTTCAACTCATCACCGACCAGCTTGTTAGCCAGCTCTACCCATTTCTTGTCCAGTTCGACCAGCTCGATCGAAGCAGGCCAGGTACTGGTCATGGTCCATTTCTGTGCCGCCTGGCTCAGGCTGGTCATGCCCAGCAGGGCAAAACCCGTCAAGGCGAAGAGTGCCTTCTTTGTCAGCTTCATGGTGTCTCCTTGTTTTATTTAAGTTCCGTACAGGACGGTAGGTAGCCAAGTGGCCAGGCCAGGGAAAATGGCCAGCAAGATGCACATCAAAATAATCAGGCCAATGAATGGAATGACCCCGGTAATGATCTCCATGGTTTTGACGGATTTGGGCGTAATGGCCCGCAAATAAAACAGTGCATAACCAAAGGGAGGGGTCAGGAAAGAGGTCTGCAAAACAACGGCGACCAGAATCACAAACCACAGCAGGCTGATGCCCATCTCTTGCACAATGGGCAACAGAATCGGGAAGGAAAGCAGGACAATACCGGTCCAGTCCAGAAAGCAGCCCAGCACAAAAATAATCAGCAGCATCACCACGATAAGTAGCCAGGGTTCCATATCCAGGCCACGCATCAGATCCTGTGCGGCACCCAGACCACCGGTGATATTAAAGACGCCGGTAAAGGCGGTGGCACCCACCACGATAAATAAAATCATGGAGGAAGTACGGCCCGTTTCGTAAAGCGCATTCAGGAAAATGGACCATTTGAATTTGCCTCGGAAAATAACGATCAGCAGGGACAGCAATACCCCAATGGCCGAGGCTTCCGTGGCCGTTGCAATACCAGCCAGCATGGAGCCCAGAATGCCCAGAATCAAAAAGATAGGAGGCACGGCTTCCACCAGCAGCATGCGGATCAGGGCGGGCTTGGAGATCTTTTCATCAGGCTCCACCGAGGGGGCACGTTCCGGGTGACGCCAGGCTACGAACACCACCCAGACGGCATACAGCAGGCCCAGCAGGACACCCGGTATCAATGCGCCGGCGAACAATTCACCGATGGACAGGGGAGAGTAGCTGGCCATCAGGATCAACATGATGGACGGTGGAATCAGAATGCCCAGACAGCCGGAGGCCGCAATAACACCGGTGGTCAGCTTGGGGCAGTAGCCGTAGCGCAGCATGGGGCGCAAGGCCATCATGCCGGTAACGGTAATGGAGGCGCCAATAATGCCGGTGGTGGCCGCCAGAAGGATGGAGATGAACACCACGGCCAGTGCCAGCCCGCCACGAACGCGGGACATGAGCAGGCGCAAGGCTTCGAACATCTTGTCAGTCACTTCCGAGTCGGACAGAAAGCGCGCCATCAGGATGAATAAAGGAATGGCGATCAGGGTGTAGTTGTCCAGAACATCGCCGTAAATGCGGTTGACGACAATGCCCAGAACCATGGGTTTTCCCGCGACCAGCGCACCGATAACGGCTGTGCTGCCCAGAACAAAGGCCAAGGGATGGCCCATGAATAGCCCAAGCAGGAGCAGGCCACCCATGACAAGTGCAATCAGTTCAGGCGTCATGGTGAGCGGCTTCCTTCTGGGTCAACAAACGAATAACTTCAGCAATGCCCTGGAGAAGCAAAAGCGCGGCGGCCAGGACCATGGACATCTTCAAGGGGTAGACGGGCAACTGTACTGCGCCGTACGTGGTTTCGCCTTGCGCCAGCGAGCGCATGGCGAAGTCGTAGCTGCGTGTCAGAAATACCCAGGCAAAAGGGAAGAAGAAAATCAGATAACCCGCAATCTCGGTCCATTTGCGAACGGTGGGGGAAAAGCGGTTGATCAGCAAATCTACCCGGACATGGGCCTGGTGTTTAAGTGCGTAGGCACCCAGCATCAGAAAGTAGAACCCGTATAGCTGCTTGGTGACGTCAAAAGTCCAGCGAGTGGGCTGATTCATCACATAGCGCATGAACACTTCGTAAATAATAATGGCGGAGAAAATGATGGCAATAAAGGAAATGAGCTTTCCTATCCATTCATTGATTGAGTCGATTAGACGCAAAACCATGCTTGTCCCTTTTGTACGTTTTTATTGGCCACACACCGGGTTTAGTCTATGAGTAAGCTCTAAAGCGCCACAACTTGGGTTTACCCTTACGTAAACTTGAGTTTAATAATTAAGGGTAATAAGGCGTAAATAAGGGTGATTTTCTTGGGAAATCGTGCTGGGCCTGAAGGTGAAAGCCAGACTTTCGGGGCGACAATGAGCATGAAAAAAGCCACCCGTTTGGGTGGCTTTTTGCAATCGGGCTCCAGCCTCGCTCCAGTTCTGCTGCCCAAGGACAGCGAGTTGGAGTGTTGCCAGTGTGTGCCAGCCAGGTTTTGTAGAACGAGGCCAGACCCGACTGCGGCAACACGGTTCTTGGTAGAACCGTGTTGTGCCCATCACAACTTAGCGTACGCTTTGCGCCGCCAGGCCCAGGGCCAGATTCTGCTTCATGCGTTTCTTGTAGAAAGGCAGGCACAGGAACAGGGCCAGGAACCAGAAAGGCGTCGCAATGAGACCGATCAGAGTTTCTTCTTCCTGGCTGAACAAGTACAGCGCAAAGGCAAAGAACGCCAGGGTCAGGTAGCACATGGGAATCGCAAAGGGCATTTTGTAGCTCGATGCAGCATGGGCCTCAGGACGAATGCGACGGTACTTCAGGTAGGTGATCAGAATCACGGCCCAGACAAAGATAAAGCAGATGCTGGCTACCGTTGTCACAATCGTGAACACGCGCATGACGTCGCCTTCTGCATAAAGCAGGAACAGGCTGGACAGCAAGAGGGCGCACGAATAGATCAGACCATTGCGGGGAGTGCCGTTACGCGACAACTGGCTGAAGGCTTCAGGAGCCAGCTTGTTCTTGGACAGACCGTACAACATGCGACCGGTCGAGAACATGCCACTATTGGCCGACGACAGGGCCGAGGTCAGCACTACAAAGTTGATAATGGCTGCTGCGGCACCCACGCCAATCAGCAAGAACATGTTTACAAACGGGCTCTTGTTGGGCGCCACAATGTCCCAGGGGGTGACGGTCATGATGGCGGTCAGGGCCAGCACGTAGAACACAATCACGCGAACGGGAATCTTGTTGATGGCTTTGGGCAGGTTCTTGGCAGGGTCAGCCGTTTCAGCCGAGGCCGTACCCACCAGCTCGATCCCTACGAAGGCAAAGATGGCGATCTGGAAGGCCGCAAAGAAACCATGCAGGCCATTGGGGAACATGCCGCCGCGATCCCACAAGTGGGTCAGGCTGGCTTTTTCGCCGGTTGGGCCGACAAAGCCGGTGAACAGCAGGTAAGCACCCACACCAATCAGGGCCACAATGGCGATGATCTTGACCAGGGCAAACCAGAACTCCAGCTCGCCAAACAATTTGGCCGACAGCAGGTTAAAGATCAGCAAGAAGGCGATACACGCCAGGCCGGGTAACCAGAGCGGAATGTCCGGCCACCAGAACTGGGTATAGCCGGTAATGGCGACAATATCCGCAATACCGATAACCACCCAGCAGAACCAATAGCTCCAGCCCAGAAAGTAACCCATGGTGGGCCCGAGAATATCGGCGGAGAAATCCACAAAAGATTTGTATTCCAGGTTATGCAGGAGCAATTCCCCCATCGCCCGCATAACAAAGAATAAAAAGAACCCAATGATCATGTAGGTAAACAAGACCGAGGGTCCGGCCAGGCTAATGGTGCGGCCTGATCCCATAAATAGCCCTGTACCGATAGCGCCTCCAATTGCTATCAGTTGCAGGTGCCGGTTTTTCAACGAGCGCTGCAGTCCAGATGAATGTTGCTGAGACACACTGTTCTCCTAATTTTTTTTCGTTCAAATGCGTAATTATGACTGTGCTGCGAGAAAACAAAGGGCACAACCCGTCCTCAAGGACGGTTTTCTTGATGCCGATCTAAATAAGCTGAGGAGCGCACAGCAGTCCTCCTTGTTCTGACGACATGAAATGTCAAAACAGACCTGTGTGCGATTAAAAATGGGAATAGGGATGTGGTATGCCAGGCGGCCAGAAAAGGCGCCTGACTATCTGCTCATAAATAGGCTCCGGACGAATAGGTGAACACAGGCCATATGGCCTCTGTACCCCCTCTGTCCGTTTACCTGAGAGCTTATCCATCGGTTCGCGATGGTCCCCTTCGGTGGGCACGGGTGTGCCTCTCTCCAGATGGTCAAAGGTTCAGGATTCTTTTGCCTGAGAGATTCCGGGGTCGTTGCTCCGTCGGCGCTTCATCAAAGTGAAGACTCTCACCTGAACCGTTATTGACGCCGCTATTGTATAGACAGGTAAAAAGCGATGACTACTAGCGTTAACCTGTAGGCTTTTAATGAGAATAGTTCTTGTTTGTTGAGCGGTTTTGTGGCTGCAGAGCCAGCCTCGGGGATAGTGCAGGGGCGTGATGAAAGTAGCGGCGTCGAGTCTGGCCAGATGCCCTTGAAAGGGACCGTGTTTTTTGCATGGAAGCTATGCCGTAAAGCTTTAGCGTTGAAACAGAAATCGGCCGACACCAGCCTACAATATCGGCTGTCTGGCAATTTTTGTACCTCGCAATATGGTCGAATCGATTCTGCAACTTATCGAGCAACACGGTCTGTTGATCGTGTTTTTCAATGTCCTGGTGGAGCAGGCAGGGGCGCCGGTGCCGGCCTATCCGGTGTTGGTGGTAACGGGTGCCTTGCACGAGTCCAGTGGTTACAGCCTGTGGGGCTTGCTGGGTTTTGCCGTGCTGGGCGCGATGATTGCGGATTACGGCTGGTACCTGGCTGGGCGACGCTATGGTGGCAAATTGCTGGCTTTGCTGTGCAAAATTTCACTGTCGCCGGACTCCTGTATTCGGCAGACCGAATCCATTTATATGCGTTGGGGGGCACCGTCCTTGATGGTGGCCAAGTTCATACCCGGCTTTGCTTCCATTGCCAGTGTGTTGGCCGGTACGGTGGGAACGCCCAGAAGAAGCTTCCTGCTTTACGACATCATCGGGGCTACGGTCTGGGCCGGCTCTGCCGTGTTCCTGGGCTCCTTGTTCAGCTCGGCGGTGGATGAGCTGCTGAATGTGCTGATCAGTCTGGGAGTGGTGGGTGGAATCCTGTTGGCACTGGCTTTGGCGGTATTCATTGCCAGAAAGTGGTGGCAGCGCCATCGCTTCATGAAATCCTTGTGCATGGAGCGTGTCAGCGTGCAAGAGTTGCATCAGATGCTGTCCTCGGACACGCCCCCCACGATTGTGGATGTGCGTTCGACCCTGATGCAGGCGCAAGGACGTATTCCGGGGGCGATCAGTCTGGCTTTGGGTGAGGCCACGCTGAATTTGATTACCGACGGGGAAATTATTGTGTATTGCGATTGCCCCAATGAGGTGTCCGCAGCCTTGGTGTCCAAACGCTTGCTGCAAAGTGGCTATAGTCGGGTGCGCCCTTTGGAAGGCGGATTGGAAGCCTGGCGGGCCGCTGGTTTTGATATACAGCGCGACCCTGATCAGCCCGAACCGGCCCTGTAAAGGAAAACGGCAGACATCAAACCATGTCTGCCGTTTTTGCAAGAAGAACGCTTGATATCGCGCTTACCGGCGCACCTGCCGGTAAGCATGAGCCAAAGCGGCGGCCACCGCCAGTCCGCCGATCACACTGATATGGTCCTGCACCAGAGCTTGTTCCAGAAAGGCTTCCAAGCCCTGCATTTCCCAAAACCGATGCGCCAGGGGAATCGTGGACAAAGTAAAGACACTCAGCATCAGCGCTCCCAACCAGGCCAGGCGACTCGCGCTGATAATCAGCCAGCTGCCCAGCAATTGAACTGTGATAGTCAGCACGGCGAATAAAGCCTGGGGCTCCAGTCCGAAGTGGGCCATTTCCTTTTTTGCAGCGCTGAAATCCCAAACCTTATTCACACCGCTCCACCAGAAAATGTAGGTCAGGAGCAGAGTAGCCAGTACAAAATACACTCGTGAACGCAGTAATTCTTGTATGACGTGGTTCATGATGCCTCCTCCTTGGGTGGGGCGTTCAGGGCTTGTGGACAGATGCTTCCAGCGTGGAGCGTGCGACGGCCAGTGTTTGCTGGCTCAAGACCAGTCCACCCATGACCAGTGCCACTCCCACCAGTTGCAGCGTGGTGGGCCAGATGCCCTTGATCAGCGCGTCCAGAATAAAAGCGGTCACAGGCACCAGCAGCATGAAGGGGGCAACGGTGACGGCGCCCAGTTGCTTGATGGCACTGAACCATAGCGCGAAGGGACCAGCCGTCAGTACAGTTGCCAGCAGAAACAGGCCCAGCCAATGCACAGGGATAAGCTGGCTTGGAATGTCCTGCGTCAGCAGCACAACCACACTCAGTTCCACACCGGCAATCAAGAGCTGCCAGCCGGTAAAACCCAGCAAAGGGATAGGTGGCGCACCCCATTTGTTCATCAAGACCCCGCCCGTCGCAATGGACAACATGCTGCCCAAAGCGGCGGCAATGCCGATCAGATCCAGAGTGGCATTGCTGGACAGGACAACCAGCGACACGCCCAGCGCACCCAAGAGAACGGCTCCAATCCGCGTCAGGGCAGGGCGAGCACGCAAAATGCCCCAGGCGATAAAGATGGTGGCCAGTGGTGTCAGCGCCTGGAAGATGGCGGCCACGCCACCGGGCAGACGGGTGGCAGCGATAAAGAACAGACCAAAGAACAGGCCGGTGTTCAGGGTGCCCAGCACGGCCAGGCGCCCCCACCAGGCACGGGGCGGCAGGCTGCGTACCAATGCCAGCAGGACGATGGCGCCTCCCAAAGCCCGGACAGCAGCCAGGAACAAGGGATTAGGTGGCAACCAGGTTGTGGTCAGAATGTAGGTAAAGCCCCAGAGAATAGCGGCGGTGGCCGCAGCCATTTTGGCGTTCATGTTGATGTACTCCCCATCATGAATAGTGTGATGAAGAGACTATATAAGTGCAACGATGGCTTGAATAGATATGAATATGGCCATCAGCGTTCCATAATTAGAACGACTGCTTGGAAGCTGGCTTTGGGTAATTTGCAGCAGGGATTCAGGGGGCGGGCGTATGCAAAATAGTGACGAACTCCTGGCCCAGAAAATCCAGCAGAGCGCGTACCGCAGGCACCAGGCCTCGGCGTGAAGGAAAGACGGCATGTACCACGCCAGAGCGGGGGTTCCAGCCGGGGGCCACATCCACCAGTCTGCCGTCCTGCATGTACGGAGCGATCAGCATGGCCGGCATCTGAACGACGCCAATTCCCTGCAAGGCTGATTGCAGCAAAGTCATGCGGTCGTCGCAGACCAGACGGGGGTGGTAGGGCACTTCCATCAGGGTGTTTTCTGCGGTTTGCAGTTGCCAGGTGGGATTGCGCTGCAGATGCTCGTCGCTCAAGGCGGGCCAGTTCCCTAATTGGTCCAGCTTGGGCAGCCCACCCATGCGTTCGATCAGGGCCGGGCTGGCAACCAGATACTGTGTACTCTCGCCCAGGACTTTCATCACCAGACCGCTGTCTTCCAAAGGAGGGAAGCGGACGCGCAAGGCCACATCAAAGCCTTCGCGAATCACGTCCACGCGGCGGTTGGTGCTTTCCACTTCCAGCTTGACCTGCGGATAGGCCGCCATATAGCGGGCCAGCAATTCATTGACGCCGTAGTCCAGCAAAGCCAGGGGGCAGCTGATGCGTACTGAGCCTTGCGGCTCGCTGCGATGGCGCTCGATGATGTCCTGAGCGGAGTCGGCCTCCACCAGCATGGCTACACAGCGCTGGTAGTACATCTGGCCAATTTCCGTGACGCTGAAATGGCGGCTGGAGCGCTGAATCAGACGCACACCCAGGGATTCTTCCAGAAAGGTGATGCGTCGGCTTAGCTTGGATTTCGGGATGCCCAAAGCCCGTCCGGCCGGTGCAAATCCTCCGTGGTCCACGACCTGTACAAAGTAGTAAAGGTCGTTCAAATCGCGCGTGGATGGGTGTTTGGTGTCGGGCATGTTATTACATGGCCGGTGGAACCGGGCAGCTCATATCGCCTTCTTCGCAGGACAGGTAGGTGTTGAAGTTCTTGATACGGGCCTGGGTCAATTCATTCCGGCATGTGGTGATCAGCATGGAGTGAATGCTGCCGCCCTCGGTGTTGATCGCTGCAAAGTCGCATTCTGCATCCCTGAAGCTGATCCAGGCCCGTTGGGCGTTGCGCAAGGCTTTGAGGGTATCGGCATCATCTTTCAGACGATGGCTGATTTCCTTGTAGAGCTTGTTCAGTTCGGCGTCCGAGTTCTTGTACTCGTTGCTAAAGCACTGGTTCATGGCATTTTGATTGCTCATGCTGTCGCAGTCGGCTGCCTGAACGGAAGAGGCGCTTGCCATCAAGCTCAGTCCTAAAGCGATCAGGCCGGTATTCAATGCTTTTTTCATGGGGTTCTCCGGTTTTGTGGGCGTTGATAAGCGTATGAGGCAGGGTTGAATCGCCAGATGCAGTGCGTACTGCCCATTTGCTCGGGGCAGGGTGTAAATCCTACTACAAAGGGCGGCAAGCCTGATGCTTTGCCGGGTGATAACAGGGTTCCATAAATAGCGTTGAGCCGCATTGTCTTGAACGGGCCATATGCTCGATTCAAGCCAATGCGGCTCAAGGGTCCTGCCAGCAGGAGTTAGCGTAGCTTACTCGTCGTTGGCGTGCAGAAAGCGATACACCAGCGCGCCGATCACCCCACCAATCAAGGGAGCTACCCAGAACAACCACAGCTGCTCCATGGCCCAGGTGCCCTGGAAGAAGGCCACGCCAGTAGAACGCGCAGGGTTCACGGAAGTGTTGGTGATAGGGATGCTGATCAGGTGAATCAAAGTCAGTGCCAGACCAATCGCTACGCCTGCCAGGCCAGCGTGACCACGCTTGTGGGTTGCGCCCATGATGATGAACAGGAAGAAGGCGGTCAGCACAATTTCTGCGATCAGGGCTGCGTTGCGGCTGTAGTTGTCGGGCGAGTGCTCGCCAAAGCCGTTGGAGGCAAAACCTGCCACGGGATCAAAGCCGGTTTTGCCGCTTGCGATCAGGTACAGAACACCGCCGGCCAACAGACCGCCGAGAACCTGGGCAATGATGTAGGGAATGGCATCACGAGCGGGGAAGCGTCCCCCAGCGACCAGGCCCAGCGTGACAGCCGGGTTGATGTGACAACCAGAGATATTGCCGATGGCATAGCACATGGTCAGCAAAGTCAGACCAAAGGCCAGGGCTACCCCGGCAAAACCAATCCCCAGTTCAGGGTAGGCAGCGGCAAAGATCGCACTTCCGCAGCCCCCAAAGACCAGCCAGAAAGTGCCCAGCGTTTCTGCGGTGCATCGTTTTAATAAAGACATGATATTGCCCTGTTAGTCATTTAACACGGCTGGATTCTAGCGATAAGCGGGAAGCGCTAAGTGCTTGAAAGGAAAACAACTGTCAAAAATTTTCCTTTGTTTAGGGTGGTGTTTTTTTATAGTAAATGTGAGAAATATCGGTGGCGTGGCGGCTTGTGTCAGGTGTAGGATTTTGTCTGGTTTATGAAGAATTGTGTTGACGATTCTGACGCTGAATATCACTCCCAAGTCCCCCACATTCACGTGCCTCATTCCCTTGAATCCTTGATCCTGTCTCTTGAAGAGCGCCTGTTTGAGCGTGCCACTCGTCAGGACGTGGTGGCGCTTGGCGCTTTACTGGCCGACGAGTTTGTGGAGTTCGGAGCCAGAGGCGCGGCGTGGGGTAGAGCAGAAGTGCTAGGCGATCTGCCTGAACAGGATTTTGTGCAGCGTCGCCTCAGCAACTTCAAGCTGACCATCCTGTCAGCGGATGTCGTCCTGGCGACTTATGTGTGTGAGGTATCAGGTGATGAAAAGCCGCAGCAGTCCTTGCGTAGCTCCATCTGGAAGCAGAGTCAGGGGCGTTGGCAGATGGTGTTTCATCAAGGAACCCGCGTTGCCCAGGAATAAAAAAGGGCCGGAATTTGAGTGGCCCACCAAAGCTTGAATTGTTGTTCAACACTCGGGGGGGGCGGTTCAATCTTGGCCCTTTCTATTCGGATCGCGCTTACGGCTGTTGCTGGATGAATGCCGCCGTCATGGGGGATACCTGGTGGAAATCAAAAGCCTGATGGTAGATCTCTCCACTCTTGGCTTCCACGGTTAGCCATAGTTGATGTTCTAGTTCGCTATTGGGCGGAATGACGATTTCTACCGCTCGTGTCCAGCGCGTGTTGCTGAAAGCTTGACGGGGCGCAGGCATAGGCTCGGGCTTGCTCACTTGCAGATAGGCGCGGCGTATATGTGGGTCGCAGGCCTGGCAAAAGCGAATCTGAAATGCTTTGCGATGAGCGCCGGTGGGCCCGCTGATGGGGGCTTTGTCATCCGTTTCAGCCAGTGCAAACGACCAGGGGCCAATCTGGCCTTGCTGGGCATGGTTGCCAAATACAGGCTCGGGGCCTTGTTGCGCCAGATAAATCATGAAGGCGGCAGGGATGGCCAAAAGGCCGCTGACAAAAACCAGGCTGCGTGTGGAAAATCGTGATGTTGTTGGTGCCGTTCCAGCGTGAGTTGGCTCTGTACATGTAGCCCCAGCGCTAGTTGAAGCAGCGCTTGAATTTGCCGCCGCCACTCCATTTTTCCCAGCTACAGCGTCACTTGATGTCGATGCAGTGTTGTCCGCTCCAACCGCTTTAGGCGCTGCCTTCGCAACTGGTGCAGGTTTGGCCCGCACAGGTTTTTTTTCCTGCCAAGGCCACCAGGGCAAGTAAAAGGTCAACCCGGCACCGGCCATGGTCAGCCAACCCAGCCAGGCAACGGTGCCTATGCTCCAGCCCCAGCCTTGCCAGCATAGAGCTAAAGCCACAGCCAGCAAGGGCCAGCCGAGCAGACGAAAGATCCGCCTTTCCTTCTCGCTGGGCGTGCGATGCAGCAGGAATTCCCCCTGGCGATCACTGGCCAAAGCCAGGCAGATAAAGCCCGCCAGGCTGATGATAAAAACGGCCAGATTCAGCCACAGACTGGTATTAATCATGGCAGCACTCCTGCTGGCATCAACAGAACGCTCAGCAAGGCGATCAAAGCCGTCGGTAGAACCATGCCCACCCAAGCGCGAGTGGCACTTTTGGTGCTGAACACCCACATGACGGCGATGGTGTACCAGACAAAGCTCAACATATTCGCTGCCAGAACGGCCTGGGCTTTGGGCAGAGGCCAGAGCAAAGTCAGCAACACCGTGGCAGCGGCTGCCAGGGCGTAGCCGCCGACAGTGGCTGCCACAATGCGCGAGAGCACTTGCAGGCGGTAGCGGGAAGTCAGTCCACTCATCCGTTCACTCCCGCAGTTTGCAAGCTGGTTGGGGCGGCTGCTTTTTTAGGCAGGCTGGCAATGTGCCATTTGCGTTTCATTTTGATGGCGATATAGACAAAGATAGCGGCCAGGCCAAACATGGTCAGGTCAAAGCCTGCCAGGCCCCAGTCACCATGGATGACGGTGACACCCAGGTGGCGGTCGGTCGTCAGCAGGTTCAGGACAGGAATCAAGGCGTAGGCGGCGGCTGTCAGGTACAACAGTTCCAGCCAGGCGCGTTTTAATGGTCGCCAGGAGGCATACAGGAAGGACCAGCCCCAGACCAGGAACAGAGCATGAAACTCCCAGGCGGCGCGGTCGGCCATATTCACAGGCAAAAGGCGGTTGGCCCAGAAGTAGGCCGCCAGCCCCAAGGGCAAACCGGCCAGAGTTCCGGCATTCAGGATTTCTACTAAACGCAGGCCAGCGGCATCAAAACGCTCGGATGCGCTAAGCGGGGCGGCTTTGGCCTTGCGTTTTTGATGCTGGGTACGACGCTTTACCGTCCACAGCACCAGACCTGTCCCAATGACGGCGCAGCCCAGCAAGCCTGAAATAAAGTACAGCCAGCGCAACCACCATTCGGCAAACACTCCTTCGTGCAAGGCCAGCAATACGCGGTGAGTGTCTCCGGTGACATTGCTATTGTCCTCCGGCTCCATGAGGCTGCCATCAGAGGCGTTAAAGCGCAGGGTCTCGGCACGGGTCCAGTACACGCCCGTGACGCCGGTGCGACGCAGTTCTACATAGGCTTGGCTATCTGCCGGATGGGTAATCTGCACCGAGGCAATGCTGTTCTTGCCCCAGGCTTGTTCTGCGCTGTGCATCATCTGGCCCAGGGGAGCCTGCGGCATGCTCACGGGCAGGAAGTCGCGTTTTTGCTGACGAATATCCTGGAAGTAAGCCTGCCGTCCTTCTTCTGTCGCGCCGTACATGACTTCTCGTCCGGTCGGCATGTAGATGGACATGAAAAAAATCAGGCCCGTATAGGTAATCATCAGGAAAAAGGGCAGGGACATCACGCTGACGATATTGTGCGCGTCCAGCCAGGAACGCTGCCCCTTGCCGGGCCTGAAGGTGAAAAAGTCGGTGAAGATTTTCTTGTGAGTCACCACGCCCGTAATCACGGCCAGCAGCATCAGCATGGTACAGATACCGACCAGCCAGATAGCGACCGGATAGGGGAGGTAGTGCAAGGCGTAATGCATGCGGTACAGGCCGGTGCCACCAGCAGTTGCGCGGGGTTCCACTTCCGGCTGAATCTGGCCGGTGACAGGGTCCAGTTCTTCACCCCCGCGACGGCCGCGTTGACCGGGCTGGGGCATTTCTTCCCAGGCGATGGATAGCCCTTGCGTGGCACGCGGGTTCAGGGCTTGATGCGGCAGGGTAATGGTCCAGGCTTTGGACTCTGCCGGGGCATGCGCTTGCAACTGCGCCAGGGCCTGATCCAGCATCTGGCTGGATTGCTCGGGCAGGACTTGCATGGGCAAGGGGCGCTCCGGCTCCATCCAGCGAGTGATTTCATCGTCCACATAGCCAGCCGTGCCAGTGACGAAGACGAAAAACAGGATCCAGCCCACCACCAGACCGACCCAGGTATGCAGCCATGCCATACATTGGCGAAATGACTCTTTCACGCTGACGCGCCTCCTACTACAACACCGTCTCCGGATGCTGGATTGATGATCATTAAACCGAGAAAAGCCGTGCTTGCTTGGCAACGGTGGGTGACGGATTGAGTCCGCCATTCTTGTACGCTGCGCTCATCACGCAAGCTTCGCTTTTCAGTAAGCAAGTTCTTGGTGACAGAGAGGGGAAGAGGGCATCAGGCTTGAAACAACGGCAGAATAATAGCAATCATTCTCATTTCGGTGTTGGGAATTTCCAGCTTTCAAGGCTTTATTCAGAAATTAATGCGGCGCCATAGCTGTTTTGGCGTTTTCCATAGGGAAAAACGCGGTTGAGAGGGAGGCGGGGCGATGAGCTGGTGAGACTCGGGCGGGAATAAGTCTTGTCGGTTCCGGGCTGAGGGCTGAACGCCGGGATGAGGCAGAAGGGAATATGCCTTGCAGGCATTCCACGCCACTAGCAAATCTTATGGTCTATGGAGTTGGACCAGAGAGCGTTAACTGCCGGTTGATGAGGTCAGAATCCCCATCAAAAAGGCCCCGGCTAGCAAAGTGCCGGGGCCAGCTGGATTTCTGCTTCGCCGGGAGTTTTAGAGCACCACAAACAGCAGCCAGACGACGACCGGGGCAATAACCGTGACGGCAGCACCGTACAGCAATAGCTGACGGAAGAAGGCATCACGCGACACTCCCTGGGCATTGGCCAGTACCAGTGCGCCATTGGTGGAAAAGGGGCTGACGTCCACAATGGTGGAGGATACGGCCATAGCCGCAATAAAGCCCACCGGCCCCACGCCGCCATCGCCTTGCAGAAAGGGCACCGCCAGCGGAATCAGCGAACCCAGCACGGCGGTGGAGGAGGCAAACGCCGACACGACCGCGCCCACAAAAAGCAGCAGCAAGGCCGCCATCAAGGGAGAGGTCAGCTGGGCAACACTATGGCCGACAAAATCAATCGTGCCCATGGATTCCATCACGCCCACATAGGTGCTGACACCCACAATCAGCATGATTTCAGGCCAGGACACTTGGCCCAGTGCGCGTTTTTGCAGATTGGGGGCCATCAAGGTCAGTACCAGACCGATGGTGATCGAGGTAAAGCCAATATCCTGTTTGAAAAACAAAGTCAGCACGGCCAGGATGAACAGGCCGACCAAGGTAAGAACGCGATACCAGTGGGGGGCCTCGTTGGCACCATTACCGGCTTCGACCAGGGCATCGGGGCTTTTCCGGGCGGTCTTGCGCTCTTCACCAAAGGCTTCGGCTTCAGCGTCGCCAAACACTTGCGGACCACCCGAGCCATGGGCCACGCGGGCAACGTTTACGTCTGCCGAACTTAAGTCCACTTTCTGGCGCATCAGCTTCAAACCACCCATCCACACGAACAGCAAAATGGACACGGCCAAGTTGATGCTCAGGCTGGCCATCATGGTGGCCATTTCATTCAAGGGCAAACCGGCGGCGCTGACCACACGGTTGGTGATGCCACCGTAAATACTGATGGGGGAGAAGCCGCCCCCTTGGGCGCCATGAATCACCAGCAAACCCATCAAGAGCGGGTTGATGCCATACTGGCGGGCAAAGCCCAGCGCAATCGGCGCAATGATGGCAACGGCGGCCGGGCTGACGGCACCTACAGCGGTCAATGCGGCCGTGATCAGAAACATGATCCAGGGAATGGCGGCGATTCGGCCACGCACGGCTCGCACGGCCATGCTGACCAGCCAGTTGATCGTGCCATTGTTCTGAGCCAGCGCGAACAAATAGGTAATACCGGCCAGTGTTAGAAACAGGTCAGCCGGAAAGCCGCCCATGATTTCCTTGGCGCCCATGCCCGCCACCAGCGTGCCCACCAGAAAAGCGCCTACAAAAGCAATCAGCCCCATATTGATGGGTAGGGCGGTCGCCAGTACGAACATGCCTCCTAAAACGGCAATGGATAGCCAATGCATATGTCTCGTCTCCTTGTAATTGAACCTTTTGCAGGTTTCTGGAAACGACCATATCAGTGGCGGTATAGGGCTATCAATAAAGCTTATGGGTGAATGATTACGCTAAACGTAATGATTAATCAGGGGCGCGATGGTTGAATGTTCAATCAGCATTTGTCTGATGCAGCAGAGAGAACAGGGGGACGGATTTGATGAGCGGTTCGCTGCAGAGTAGTGGCTTGACGCGTGTGGGCGCTACCTTTGGGTTGCTGAGCCAAGTCCGGCTTTACCCGCCCATGCGCGTGATTACTGCCGGTCCAGTTCAGCCAGTAGTTCGCTGCTGTGGATCGTGCTCCCGAAGTGATGTTTCCACAATTTGATACCCAGCTCGCCGGAGCGATCCAGGGACGAGCCAACCGTCAGATCCGTAATCAGGGTGGGGTGCAGCCCGGCATCAAACAAGGCAAACCCGGCAGCCAGCACGCAGGTATCGGTTTGAATGCCGCAGACCAGAATGCGATCAGCCTGACATTGCTGCAAATATTCCATTGCAGCGGGGCTGGGGGCGTAGCCGTGCTTGATGAAGATTTGTTTGGCATCGACCAGACAGCGATCGCTGCGCGGCGGACACCAGCCTAGCTGACTGGAAAAAGGGGTTTGAGACTCGTCGTGCAGTTCAATCAAGGCCGCGCAAGGCAGGCGGGTGCTCAGGGCGTTAATGCCGTCGATCAGCCAGGGGGGCGGTGAAAAGCAGCTTTGCACATCGACAACAAGCAGGATCTGTCGCATTGCAGTGGGCTCGGTAAGAGTGCTTCAGCGAATGTCAGGCGGAGCTCGCCAGGGCCATTCTGAAGCGCCGTCAATCAAGCCCTTATTGAAACACGGAGTCAGGCGCTTGGGCGGGTCAAGGTCAGACGTGCACCGACGATAATGCCCAGCACCGCCAGCAAGGAGGTGGCCGACAAGGTGGACAAGCCGCTTAAGCCCTGGCCTATGGTGCAGCCCAGGGCCAGCACGCCACCTACGCCCATCAAGGCACCGCCTGCCATGGAGCGCAGCATGTGGCGGGGCGACTCAAAACCTTCCAGCTTCCAGCGACGACGCAGCAGGGCGCTCAGCAAGGAACCGGCCACCACACCCACCACAATCATGATGGTAAAGCGCGGGCTCATGCCGGTGGAGATCATGGCGTATTGAATGCTTTCCCCAATCGGGGCGACAAAGCTCAGCGAGCTGACGGGTAAAGGCTCGAAGGGATCATCGCCCAGCCAGCCGGTAGTCAGCCAGCCTGCCACAATCAGCAGCCCTACAAATGCTCCGGCCAGCAGGTCATTCAGGCGTTGGCCGTCCTGGCGACGCAGTAAGGCAAAAGCGATCAGGGCGGCGACGAGGAGGGCAATCACCATAGAGCGGAGGGGACCCTCGGACAGGGTCGCTGCGGGCAAGGTGACACTGCTGGCTTGGGCGATGCTCATGCGCAGCGGCGCCAGCAGGCCCGTCAAGGTGACATAGGCGGCGATACCCAGACAAAGCACGACAACAAAGGAACGCAGACTTCCCTGTCCCAACAGAACCAGGGCTCGGGCGCCGCAGCCATTGGCCAGGGTCATGCCTGCCCCAAAGAGCACACCTCCAAGCGGCACCAGCAGCCAGGAGAAAGTGGGGTTCAGGTACAGGACCTTGTCCAGACTGATCAGCCCGTAGCCCGCCGCCAGTTGTGTCCCGGCCAGGGCCACGGCCAGCGCCAGGGCAAAGCCCTGAAGCTTGTAGCCGCTACGCCCGGACCAGCGCTCGGTCAAGCCACGATAAAAGCAAAAACCACTGAGCTGGCCACTAATGCCAAAGAGCAGGCCAATGGCCAAGCTGACCCACAGTACAAGTTCTGTATTCATCATGTGCGCTGGATGTTAGGACCGGGTTGGAACCACTTAGCCTTTGGTGCCCCAGATGTCGCGACTGATCGCGGCATACCAGGCCTCGCCATACTGGGCTTCCTGCTTGCGAAAGGCCGGGCTGGCTTCTTTAGGGCTGACCCCGCCGGACGCTTCAGCCAGCCTGTCATCGGCAAAGGCGTACAAGTGCCCCACAGAAATGCCATAGTCGGGAGCGATCAAACTGTAGCAGGTATTGCTCAGTGTGGCCTGTGGCGCAGGCTTGCCGCTCAAGGCATTAATGATGGCAGCCGCTGCCAGCTTGGCTTGCGTATTGGCAGAGAAACCGGACTTGGGCATGGGCGAGGCAATGGTGGCATCGCCCACCACGTAGATGTCCTTGACCTGCTCGGACTCGAAGGTATGCGGGTCAATTGGCACCCAGTCGCTGGCGTTGGTGACACCGGCCTGTTCTGCAATGGCTCCGGCTTTTTGTGGCGGGATCACGTTCAGCACATCGGCTTTGTGGATCTCGCCAAACTCGGTTTCCACGCTCAGCTTGGCGGCATCCACGCGAGTGACTTTGCCGTCTTTGGAGAAGGGCACCCATTCGATCATGTCGCCATAGACTTGTTTCCAGCCATCCTGGAACAGGCCCTGTTTGGAGAAGCTGTCTTTGGCATCCAGAATCAGGATCTTGGATTTGGGTTTGTTCTGCTTGAAGTAGTGAGCCACCATGCTGGCGCGCTCGTAAGGGCCGGGCGGGCAGCGGAAGGGGTTTTCGGGGGCTACCATAATGAAGGTGCCGCCGTCGGGCATGGCATCCAGCTGACTTTTCAGCAAACGGGTTTGATCGCCCGCTTTCCAGGCGTGCGGGGCCAGCAAGGAAGCGGCCTCGTCATAGCCTTCCAGCGTGTTCCAGCGAAAATCAATACCGGGTGAGAGCAGCAGCTTGTCGTAAGACAGCTTCTGGCCCTTGGCCAAGGTCAGGGTTTTGGCCTGGGAGTCGACCGCAGTGGCCAGGTCGTGAATGACATCGATACCGGCGGCGCGCAAATCATCAAAGCCGTGGCCCTGCTGTTCAAAACGGCGCAAGCCGGCCAGATACAGATTGGTGAACGGGCAGGTGTAAAAGGTGGTGGCCGGTTCAATCAAGGTGACTTTCAGGGATGGATCACCGCGCTTCAAGTAACGGGCAGCGGTTGCACCGCCAAAGCCGCCACCGACCACAACGACATGGGCCGAGCTGCTGCGCGCGTACACAGGCAGAGTGCTCAAGGCCAGACCAGCCACACTGGTTTTACCGACACGGCTCAGCCACTGGCGACGGGAGGAGTTCAAGGGGGTGCTCATTCTTAACGTCCTTCCGCAACGCTGCGAGGGGTGGAGGAGACTGCAGAGAAATAACGTGCCAGGGCTTCCAGATCCGCATCCTGGTAGCCTTTGACCAGGCGACTCATGATGGTGGTGCCAGCCGGAGGCGTATCGGAGGCAAAGGCGCGCAGTTGCTCCAGCAACACCGCTTCGGGGCGGCCAGCTAGCGAGGGAATGATGGTCGTGGAACGCCCATCCGGGCCGTGACAGTTCGCACAGGAGCTGGCCACCGTTTTGATGTCCAGCGTGGAACTGGCCCAGGCCGGTGCGGTAGCACTGCTGGCCACGAGCAAGGCGGGGGCAAA
Organism: Alcaligenes sp. GCM10023179; assembly: GCF_042653705.1. NCBI lineage: Bacteria > Pseudomonadati > Pseudomonadota > Betaproteobacteria > Burkholderiales > Alcaligenaceae > Alcaligenes > Alcaligenes sp. GCM10023179. Next base: position 179,415 of record NZ_JBHSIQ010000003.1, read on the forward strand.
AAGGAGACGACCTACCAGAGAGAGGGACATGGGCATTCTTCTTGTCAATGTGCATCGTTGTAGGAAAGGACGCTCAGCGTAGCATTCCCCTTACGCCCACCTTGTATGACTATATAGAACACTGTTATGAACTCAGCGCCCGTTAAGGGCGCTGAATGGGGCAGGTCAGGGGGCCGGGCTGGAACTGGTCCGCAATCAGTCGCTGATGCTCAGCTCCGTCTGGCCGGTAATGACAGCGCCTTGATCGTCCGTCCAGCTCATTTCCAGCACTCCGGAACGTCGTGCGACAAAGGTAAATTCAATGTACGGGTTTTGGGAAATCGCGGTTTCCGGCTGCCAGTTGAACAAGGGCTCGCCGTTAAAGGTGGCCTTGAATTCGTGGATGATGTTGCGCGGCACAACCTGGCCTTCCTTGCTCAGGCGCAGACCGCTTTCCATACGGTGTTCGACCAGGGCGCGCACGCGCACAATGTCGCCCGCCTTGGGCTTGGCATTGCTGATCCAGATACGTGGTTTACTCATGAGTGCCCCTTGTTTACATGCCGCAGCCGCCAGCAGTCACCGTGATGTGATGCTGGGCGCTCAGGACGCGGCCATCGCTTAACCGTGCCAGGGCGCGGATGGTTTGGGTTTCAATCAGGCGCAGGCGAACTGCGACTTCTGTTGTTCCGGCCAGGGCGGTGAAGTTAAAGCGGCAGGCCAGCGGATGCGGGTTGCCCTGAGCCAGAATGATCAGCTCCTGGCAATACAGCTCGTCGTTTGCGGGCAAGTCCAGCACCACTTTGACGGGCACTGCGGCGGGGTTGTCGCCCAGAGCGGGCATATCCAGCTTCATGCCTTTTTCTTCTGGGCTGGCGCCTTTCAGGAACTCGTCCACAATGGCTTGGACCTGGGCCGCAGTGGCCGGTTTCAGCAATTGATCAAAGGCAACTTGCGCATGCAGATTGAGGGGCAGCCATGCGGCACCCAGTCCGGCGGCACTGCCCAGTACAAGCTGGCGGCGGCGGACAAAACGGGAGGGAAGTTTAGAGGAAGTCATTGAAACGGGTCTTGATCCACTGGAAGTCTTCTTGAACAAGGTCGGAGGTACGGACATCCATATCGATCTGGGTTTGCAGAACCTTGCCGCTTGCGTCCAGCTCGTATTCAAACTTGACCGAGATTTCTTCTTGCGGATCTCCGTTGACCATCATGTAGCAAAGATTATCCGGCAGCACGGGCACCACTTCCTTGCCCGCGATACGTTCGGCCAGGTTCTGGGAAACAATCTTGGCTACGGCGTGTGCCACGTGGGCGCTCTTGGGGTAGTGGCCGAACTGGTCGGAAATAAAGCCCATGGAGTCCCCCACCACGTAGACATTGTCGTCGTCGCGGGCAGTGAACAGGCGTGGGTCAATATTGGCCCAGCCCGTGGGTTTGCCATCGGGGCCTGTACCGATCAGGCCTGCGTTCCAGACCATATCGGCGGCCTGGTGCGGGGGCATCAGCACCGCGTCGTCAAAATCAAAATCGCCGGCGGTGGTCTTGATGTGCTTCTTGAAGGGATCGACCTCACGCACTCGGGCATTGGGGACGTGGGTGATGATGTCCGGGTACAGCTCCTGGAAGGCTGCGCGGTATCCCTCGCCAATCGGGGCAATGGTGGGCTTGGGGTCCAGAATGATGATCTTGCCCGGAATCTTGTTGGTCTTGATATGCCAGGCCATCAAACAGGCGCGCTCGTAGGGCGAGGGCGGGCAGCGATGCGGTGGCGGGGGCAGCGTCATCACAATGGTGCCGCCCTTGAAGGCTTTGAGCTTGTTCTTCAAGGCAAACATCTCGGCATTCGGGATGTAGGCGTTGGGAAAGTGCTGGCGGGTGTATTCCGCCGCGTAAGTGTCATTGCCAAACCAGGCATCGTAGGCATTGCGTATGCCGCCCGACAGGATCAGGTAGTCGTACTCCAGCGCGCCTTGGGTCGTGCGCACGGTTTTCTTGTCGCGCTCGATGGCGGTGACTTCGGCATGAACCAGGCTGTAGCCGTACTTGATGGAGGGCGCCAGCATGTCGTGGTTCAGGAAATCCGTGTTGACGATGTCAATCAGCCACTTGTTGCTCATGGGGCCGGACCAGAACGTGGGGTTGCGTTCGATCAGCACCACTTGTGCCTGGGGCACCAGCTTGGACAGGTACTTGGCGGCCGTCATTCCGCCCCAGCCGCCCCCACAAATGACAATGCGCGGGCCCTTGGTGTGGCGCGGCAGGATCTGGCTGGTGTTGGTAATGATGGCGGGGGCCGAGAGGCTGGCAGAGGGCAGAACCAGGGTTCCAAATGCGGCAGCCGGCGTGGCCAGCAGGAAGTTTCTACGATTCATTGTATGTTCCTCGTGATCATGACATGACACACGTCAATCAGGATAAGTAGACCGCTAAGTGCGAGCCAGTATAGCCAAGAGTGCTTTGATTGCGTGGGGATTTTTTATAGGCTGAAGTGAGTTGTTCAGGCCTCAAATACCGTTTGGCGCTGAAATGGCGGCGCTTTTCCCCAGGCGTTCTTGTGTTGGAGATGGCAGGGGCAACTGGCCCGGACATGGTGCGCAGTGGCATCCCGGATGCAAGGGCGGGGCTAGACAAACAGGATGGACAAGCTCAGGAAACAACAGAATTTCCGGATTTTTACAATTAAAAAGTAACGGAGCTATCTTTGTGGACGCAATCGGAGGATAGTTCAGGGAGAGAAAATTTTTTTCTCTGATCGTTATTACATTTAGGACTTATTTTGAAGACAGAAATTGGTATTGTGAAGTGGTTCAACAGCGAAAAAGGCTTCGGATTCATCGTGCCGGAGAACGGCGGCAAGGATCTCTTCGCACACCACAGTGAAATTCAGGGAACCGGGTTCAAAACTCTGGAAGAGAACCAACGCGTTTCCTTCATCGAAGGTGCAGGCCAAAAAGGCCCATGCGCAACTAAAATCCAAATTCTTTGATGATGGGCTTGCCTGAAACAGGCAAGCACCGCGTCAAACAGAAAAGGCCGGACCCTGATGGGCTCCGGCCTTTTTTTATTGCGTGGCTTGGTTTTAGTTGCCCTGGTCGGCAAGGGGCACGGTCAGACGCGCTTCCAGTCCGCCACTTTTGCGATTCAGCAGCTCCAGCGTTCCGCCATGCTGGGTGGCGATGGCGTTCACAATCGACAAGCCCAAGCCGTAGCCCGCCTGTTGTTGCGAGCCGCGCCAAAAACGGTTCATGGCCAGATCCCGTTCGCTGTCGCTTAATCCGGGACCGTGGTCCAGCACCCTGAGACGCAGATAGCCCGGCTCTCCTGCTTCAATCCGCAGGCTGATCGGTTGCTGGGCTTTGGTATAGCGCAAGGCATTGTCGATCAGGTTCTGTACGGCCACTGTCAGCAGGGATTTTTCAATCTGCACCGGGCCGGGTTTGCTGCGTATATCCAGCGTGATCTGGTCTATGGTGTCGCCGTAGATGGCTTTAAGGGCATGCAGGGCAGCGTATACCGCCTCGTCGGCCTGGCTACTTTCCATTCGGGCGCTTTGCCCGTCCAGCCGTGCCAACTCCAGCAGCCGCTGCAAAATGTTCTGTAGCTGTTGCACGCCCTGGTCTGCCTGGCTCAAGGCCGTATCCAGCGTGTTGCGTTCTCCAGGACGTTGGGCAGCCAGATGGGCAACTTGAATATGGGTTTTGATTCCGGTAAGGGGTGTACGCAGTTCGTGGGCGGCGCTGTCGGTAAAGCGGCGTTCGCGCATGATGGCGGCTTGTTGCCGCTCCAGCAGTTCTTCAAGGGTTCGCAGCAAGGGTTGCAGCTCAACCGGGACTTTGACTTTGGGCAGTGGGCTGTCGTCCCCGGGACGACGGCGCGACAGCATGTCCCGAATTCGCTCCAAAGGAGCCAGGCCGTGACCGATACCAACCCACAAAAGCAGCAGGCTACCAAACAAGGCCACGACAAAGGGCAGGCCAGCCGAGAGCATGATTTCCCGTACCAGTGCTTCGCGTATTTCTATGCTGTCGGCGGCAGCAATCTGAATATGGCCTTCGCGCAGCACAAAGGTGCGCCAGCGCTTGCCACCATGCACGTGCGTGCCAAAGCCCAAAGCCACTTGTGACATATCCGGGCTACCCGCAGTTCGGCTGACCGCCTGAATTTCTACTTCACTGCGCACCACACTGATTTCGCAAGCCACCCCATCTCGGGCAATGATGTCCAGGGGGCGCTCTGCGGATTGGGCCAACTCCTGCAAGTTTGGAAATTGGGCTACCAGTCCAGCCACCATGCGGGCCGATGCTGCCAGTCGGCTATCCAGCGCTTCACGCAAGGAGTGGCGTGCATCCATCAGCATCCAGGTGGCGACCGCACTCCAGAGCACGGTCAGGGAAATGCCGATAACCAGCAGCAATCTAAGGCGTAGGCTCATGGTGTGAAATACCTAACCGGCAGGCCCCAGTTTGTAGCCCAGGCCCCGCACGGTCTCGACAATATTGCTGCCCAGCTTGCGGCGCAAATGGTAGATGTGCACATTGATGGCATTGCTTTCCAGATCCTGATCGTAGCCGTAGACGCTGTCGCACAGTTGTTCGGCACTCAGGATGGTGTGCGGTTTGCTGAGCAGGGCACGCAACAAGGAGAGCTCGCGGCGCGCCAGACTGACTGGCTTGCCGTCCAGGGTGACATGGCCGGTGGAGGCACAGAAACTGAGCCGCCCATATTCAATGCAATCTGTTTCGTGGCCCGCCACACGTCGTGTCAATACATGCAGGCGTGCCAGCAGCTCGTCCAGGTCAAAAGGTTTGATGACATAGTCATCGCCCCCACCCAGCAGCCCTTCAACCCGGTGATGCAGGGCGTCGCGAGCCGTCAGAATCAGAATGGGCAGTTTACGGCCTTGTTCGCGCCAACGCCGCAGCAGCGTCAGCCCGTCCTGATCAGGCAAACCCAGATCCAGAATACAGACATCAAAGTGCGAAGACAGCAAGGCCGTGTCGGCCAGGCTGGCCGTGCCCACGTGGTCCACGGTCAGCCCATGCAGTCGCAAGCCCGCCACAATTCCGCTGGCGACGAGCGCATCATCTTCAACAAGTAAAACGTGCATTCTCCCCCCTGTGGTAAATGCGGCTTGTGCAGGCAAAGCCTGATGTTTATTACGTTTCGGCGTTCATGTTAGCAGCCTTGAGGGCAGGGGCGAGAGGGAAAGTTCTCTTAATTTGGCCTTAATCCTGATCCTCTACTGTGATGTGGATTGCATTGCATTTGTATCTCGGTACTTACTTTTTTAATAAAACCGGCTTGGGCAATGACGTTTCTTTAGGCTTAGCCGCATGACAGATATCGGGCATTTATTCACATGACTCCTATATTAGGAATATTACTGGCGACCAGTTTTGTCGCCTCTTTGGTGGCACTGGGCATTCTTGTCTGGGCCGTGGCAAACAAGCTGATCTTCGTTGGGAAGAACGAAGCTGAGACCATCTTCATGAAAGGTGAGCTTGGTCAGCCGGATGATAGTGCTTCCTTTGGGGGGGAGAACGAAGCACAGACACATCGCTTTGACGTTTTGCGTGCTGGTATTGACCGTAGTGGTCGGGGGCCGGTTCTGCTTCTGGTCACGGTCGGGATTACCTGGCTGCTGATCGGTTCGGTGTTTGGCGTGATGGCCTCGCTGAAATTGCATTGGCCCGATTGGCTGGCCGACGTGGCACAAGTGACCTTTGGTCGTGCGCGTACCCTGCACCTGAACATCGTGGCTTACGGCTGGTTGTCGGTGACCGGGATTGGCGTGGCCCTGTGGTTGTTGCCGCGTATTTTTCATACGCCTTTGCGACGTCCCAATATGGTGTACTTCGGCGCTGCCTTGTGGACCCTGGGGGTATTGGGCGGTACGATTGCCGTGGCCAATGGCTGGTCCGACGGGATCGAGTGGCTGGAATTCCCCTGGCAGATCGACATTCTGTTGGCAGTAGGGGGCTTTTTCCTGGCCTGGCCTGCCATTGAAACCGCCGCCAACCGCAAATCGCGCCACATCTATGTGTCGGGCTGGTATTTCCTGGCCGGCATGGTCTGGTTTCCGTTCCTGTTTCTGGTGTCCAACATCCCCGGTCTGCACATCGGTGCTCAGCAAGCAACCGTGAACTGGTGGTTTGCTCACAACGTGCTGGGTCTGTGGCTGACGCCTATGGGTGTGGGTGCGGCGTACTACATCATCCCCAAGATCATCGGCAAGCCCGTGTATTCCTACAACGTGTCCTTGCTGGGTTTCTGGAGTCTGGCGCTGTTCTACAGCCAGGTCGGTATTCACCACTTGATGGGCGGTCCGGTGCCAACCTGGGCCGTCACCTTGTCCGTGGTGCACAGCATCATGATGTTTGTGCCGGTGATTGCCGTGGCCATTAACCAGCACGTAACCGTTGCGCAGAACCTGTGGGCCTTCAAGCAATCCATGGCCCTGCGTTTCGTCTGGATTGGCGCGCTGATGTACACCTTGTCCTCCTTCCAGGGTTCGCTGGAAGCCATCCGCTCGGTGAACTCAGTGACGCACTTCACGCATTACACCGTCGGTCACGCTCACCTGGGCGCCTACGGCTTTGTGTCCATGGTGATGTTCGGCACGCTGTATTACATGATGCCGCACATTCTGGGACGTCGCTGGCCCTTCCCGGCTCTGATCAAAACCCATTTCTGGCTGGTGACGGCAGGCTTCACGATTTACGTGCTGGCTCTGAGCATTGCCGGTGTGGTGCAGGGCATGGGCTTGATGGACCCAGGTTCAAGTTTTGGCGAGATCACTCGCAAGATGGTTCCGTATCTGGAAGCCCGCTCCATTGGCGGCACCATGATGACACTGGGCCACTTTGTCTTTGCGGCTCACTTTGCCTTGCTCTTGCTGCGCAAAGGTTCCGCTGTTAATGCGACTCCTACACTTGCTCGGGCAGATGCGTCATGAATCGACTCTTACCTTTACTAATCGGGGCCATTGGCGTGTTGCTGCTGGCTACCTTGATGCTGGTGATTTTGCCAGCCTGGCAATTGCGTACCTCGGAACCGCCGGAGCAGTTGCAACCCTATACCGCCCAGCAACTGCTGGGGCGTGACGAGTACGTGGCCAACGGCTGTTTGTACTGTCACAGCCAGCAGCCACGCTCTACCGGTCAAACCCTGTTTGATACGGCACGTGGCTGGGGCCGTGCGTCTACACCGGGCGATTACTTTTACGATTCGCCCCACCTGCTGGGCACCATGCGTACCGGTCCGGACCTGTTTAACGTCGGTGCGCGCATGAAAAGCCGTGACTGGCATTTGACCCACCTGTATCAGCCCCGTGCGATTTTTGACTGGAGCCTGATGCCGTCCTATCCCTATATGTTCGAACTGAAGGACCAGGTTTCCGAAGGCGATGTAGTGGTGCGTTTGCCAGAGTCCCTGCAGCCTGCGGGCAAGCATGTGGTTGCTCGCAAGGAAGCGCTGGACTTGGTGGAGTACCTGCTGGCTCTGGATCGCACCTATGCGACCAGCGCGCAGGAACTGGATAAACGTGACCGTGGCTACGATCGTCGCCCCGCTGAAGCCTCGACGGATTCGGGCGCTAAATAGGACAAGTCATGACAATGGAAAAAGTTTCTAGTTCGCCCCAGGTCGAGAACATCGACCCCACCTTCGAGCCGTGGGAGCCGCCGCGTCCCATTCCGATCTTCCTGTTGGCTGTGTTGTTCGCCTTGGCCTTGGCCGGTGTGGGTCTTTACCTGCACGATCTGGCGCCACATGCCGCAGCGGACAAGCCGACCGCTGCTATTGTTGCTTCCAATGCAGGCGGCACCCCTGTGGTGCCAGCCATTCCCGCATTGAAGGATGCACCCGTACTGGTGCATTCGGGGCAGGGCAGTGTGTGGAGCTGTGCTTCCTGCCACGGCGAGGCCGGTGAAGGCGCAGGCATCACTCCTCGTTTGGCCGGTATACCCGAGGCGTATCTGCTCAAGCAACTGGAGGATTTTGCTCAAGGTACACGCCTGAACGAGTCCATGCAGTACGTAGCTCGCGGTTTGAAGCCTGAGGATATGAAAGAGCTGGCTGCTTACTACGCCAAGCTGCCTGCTCCTGCCATTAATGTGCCCAGTTCGGAAGCGAACCTGGCCCGTGGCGAAGCCCTGTTCCATAAAGGGGACTGGAAGCAGAACGTGCCTGCATGTATCAGTTGCCACGGCAGTCAGGGTGAAGGCGTAGGTACGTCTTTCCCGCCGTTGGCTGCGCAGCAGGCCGAGTACTTGTTCAGTCAGTTGTCGGCCTGGAAAGGTGGTCATCGTCACAACTCGCCGCAAAGCCTGATGGATGACATCGCATCGCGCTTGTCCTACGAGGACCTGTATGCGGTTTCCTATTACGCCGCCTCGCTGCCAGCCAATGGCAAGCAGGCGAAATAAGATCAGAACAGAGAGCTTTTTATGAAAGACACTCAAAAAAATGGTCGCAGCAAATCCACCATGTCGGGTGGGCGCAGACTGGCCTGGGGGGCCGGTATTGGTGTGCTGCTTTTTGCGATTGGCTATGGCATGAACGCCAAGGGTTGGTTGTCCTTTTCCCTGGGTTCGCCCGACAAGGGCACCATCCAGCTTGGCGAGGCCACCTATAGTCGTGAGGCCATGGAAGCCGATCGCAAGGCACAGAGCAAGGACAAGCATTCGGTCACGGCTGGTATGCCGGTAGGCGCAGATGGTTACTACGTGCCTCCGCCAGAGAGCAGCATTCCGGATACGCCGTATGGCGAGGCGGTTCGTCGCGGTCACAAGATCTTTATGGAAACCTCGACCACGGTGTCGGATCACGTGGGCAATACTTTGGCTTGTGTGAACTGCCACCTGGACGGTGGTCGTCGTGAACACTCTGCGCCTATGTGGGGAGCCTATGTCAGCTATCCCGCCTATCGTGCCAAGACCAAGGCGATCAGCACGCTGGAAGATCGCATCATTGGCTGTTTTACCTATTCCATGAATGCGCAGGCCTCGCCCTCGGGTGTTGCGCCGCCCGCTGGCAGCGACGTGTATCGTGACTTGATGACTTATATGTACTGGATGTCCGATGGGGCACCTACGGGTCAGAAGTTGCCGGGTGCTGGTTTCCCCAAAGTTAAAAAGACTGAACTGGGCTATGACGTAGCACGCGGTAAAGAGGTCTATACCAACAACTGTGTCTTGTGTCATGCGGTCGATGGCCAGGGGCAGAAGGATGCCGAAAGTGGCGTGGTGTTCCCGCCTTTGTGGGGCCCCAACTCGTATAACTGGGGTGCAGGGATGGCTCGTATTGATACGGCTGCTGGTTTCATCAAGGCCAATATGCCTTTGGGTAAACCGTTCTCCTTGTCCGATCAGGATGCTTGGGACGTAGCGGCTTACATCAACAGTCATGAGCGTCCCAAGGATGCTCGTCAGAAGGGGACGGTTGAGCAAGCGCGTGTGGAGTTCCATGATGGCGAGGAAAGTTACTACGGTAAGGAAGTGAACGGCGTGATCTTGGGTGGGGGCGTGGAGAAGTAAGCCTTTGGCCTGTTTGCTGTTTGTTTGAAGATGAGACCGCCTCAGTTTCTTTTGGGAACTGAGGCGGTTTTGTTTTGGGCTTCTTCTTCTTCTTCTTCTTCTTCTTCTTCTTCGTTTTCCTGAGTGTTGAGGAGTGGGGGGGGGGGTGGAGCAGGAGGGTTGGGAGATAAGGAGTGCGGAGAGCCTGCATGTTTAGATAGTGACTCGTGAAAACGCCGGTCTGGGCCGGGGGGCCGTCCTCCGGGCTTGGCTCCTTGCCGGTGCTGCGCACCGGTGCCCTGGTCAGGCTTGCTATTCGGGCGCATCCTGAACTCGCGAAAGTGCCTTGTCTCCCGGACAAGGCACAAGCATTTCGCTCAAACAACAGGACGCTTGAACCCCGAATAGCAAGCCCGCCTGCGGCAAGAAGCCTGAATCGCCCAGAGGACGGCCCCCCGGCCCAGACCGGCTCACAATGACTATCAATATGAGACTTCCGTTCTTTTGGGATCTGGCTATATGTGGTTTTTTCTGTTGCCGTAGGTGCGCAGGGGGCTTGAGGGGGAGGGGCGAGGTTTATTGGCTAATCGTCGTTTTCAACAGTTGGCGGTGAGGGTGAGGGATAGAGAAATTGGGACCAACTGCTAGTTATCGAGTGCCTGGTGCTTCATTGGAGCATGAGTCTTGTTGAGGATCTCCTGGAGCACCAAGCTGTAGTTTGTAATCTGTAGCATGTAGCTTGTCTTTGAAGCCAAAGCACCTGTCACCATGGTTGTTGTTCAGGTAATCGTAGATACATCGAGAGACGAGGCCAGTACCGACATTGACGAAGACAGGTTTGTACGTCATCAGACGTAGTGTCATTGATTCCGTGTTCAAGGCGAGTCGAACATCAGCGATTAGCCATTAGCCATCAGCACTCAGTAAACCAATAAGCAGCAATCAGTTGCCGCATAAGGATTGTCTTTGCAAGTAATCGCTGAGAGCTGTTTCGGTCCTGCTGGGGTGTTGGGGCGATTCAGAGTACTGGCCGCAGGCGAGGGCTCGATCGGGGGTACAAGCATCCTGCTGTTTGAGCCGGACGCTTGTACTTGGTCCGGGGGACCAAGTACCCGGCGAGTTCAGGATGCGCCCCGATCGAGTTCTCGACAAGGGTACCGGCGCGCAGCGCCGGCCAGTGCTCAGCCCCGACACCCCAGCAGGACCGAAGCAGCGCCTTCCCAGAGACTAATTAGGCAAAAACAATCTCTAATTGCGAGCGAAGAGCCGAAAGACCCTACAAAGCCACCAAGCGCTTCAAATCCAACAAGGTGAAATGCCCATGATCCAGCCACCCGCCGGTATCAATGAAAAACACATTCCCTAATTGCCGCATCTTGTGCGTCGTCTGATGCCCATGCACCAAAGCCCGAAGACCCTCTACCATGCCATCGTAGCCAGTCACATAGCGATCCCTGGACCACATACAGACATAGCGGTCATTGGCATCAAAACCCTCGGTATGAATGTGCTGCCAATTATCGTAGGGAAAGTCGGCATGAACCATACCCACCAGTCCCAAGGGCGTTTCTATTTCCATCGCCAAAGGCAGGGCTTGCAGACGTTGAGCGATCAGTGCCTGCTCGTCCGAGGTGCAATCGTCCAGCCATAGCCCACCATGCACGCGATGATCCACTTCCTGAATAGGCTGCCCAATCGCCCGCCGCCAGGTCAGCTGCTCGTGATTGCCACAAATCGCATGAAACCAGGGCAGGTCCAGCCACTTCAGAACATGATGCGACTCCGGACCGCGATCCACCAGATCGCCCACCGAAAAAAGGCGGTCCTTGGACGGATCAAAACGAATCCGCTTTAAAGACGTTTTCAGCTTGGAGAAGCAACCGTGAATATCGCCAACCGCAATATCGCGTCCCAAGGTGTTCTGGCTGAAGTGTGCTACCTGCATGATGATGAAACCCGGACTAGATGAAACGTGCTCATCACGGTACTCAGAGCAGCAGGCCGAGTCAAGAAAGACGCGGCCTGCCGCTGCACTTAGTCAGAGTAAGCTGTACTTGTCAGGCAAGACAGCCTCCTGTTCAGCAAGATGATTACCAATATAGATTCATGTTCAACATCACTTCCCGTTCCATGCCCCGGAACTGGCCGGTGTAATACTTCTTGTTGAACACATTGTTGACGTTCAGGGCTACCCGATAACGGGAGGTCTCATACGCCACCGCCATATCTGCCAAGGTAAAAGAAGGGTTGTAGTTCAGGCTGCCATCCGGCCGTACATCATTGGGCGACTTGCCCCGATACCGTACACCGGCCCCCAGCATCAAGCCCTGAATTTGCTGGGGCTGATAGTCCAGCCACAGACTGGCGGTCTGACGTGCGGTTTGCAACGTCTGCCGATCAATTTCTGCCGGGCGCTCGCTTTGCGTAGTCCGTGGATCCAGATAGGTATAGCCCGCCATCAGGTTAAGCTGAGAGCTAATGGGCAGCTTGGCTTCCAGCTCGATACCCGTGGATCGTACTTCTCCTGTCTGGACGCTGAAACGCGGGAAGTTCGGATCGGGCGTGGTGACATTGGTCTGGCGCAGGTCAAACACCGCAGCGGTAATCAGGGCATCGGTTCCCGGTGGCTGATACTTCACCCCGGCTTCGTATTGCTTGCCCTCGCGCGGCTTGAATGCCGTGCCATCGGCGGCCCGCCCTGTTGTGGGGTCAAAGGCGGTGGAATAGCTGATGTATGGAGCCACACCATTGTCAAACAGGTACAGCAAGCCCGCGCTGCCGGTGGTGGCGCGGTCCGTCATGCGCGGCTGCGTCGCACTGCTTTGTACGGTGCGAGCAGTGTCGTGACGCAAGCTGACATTGGCAACCCACTGGTCCCATTTCAGCTGGTTCAGCATGTAAATCCCGGTTTGCTTCAGATCGCGCTCGGAGTAATCCAGTTCGGGCGGTGTGATGGACAGCCCGTATACCGGGTCGAGCATGTCCAGGTCAGGTACGTTCCAGCCAAAGCCCAAACCGTCGTTTTCTTTGTAGCGCAGATAGTCCACACCAAATTCCAGGGTGTGCTCCAACGGCCCCCAGTTAAAGTCCTTGCCGACACGGCTATCTACCGTGAAGGTGCGGCCTTTGGTTTCCTGGGCCAGGCTGGCGCGGGAGACGCTGCGCTGGTCGGCCAGAACGGCCATGGCGTAGATATGGCGGTAATCAATGTCGATTTCCGAATAGCGCAGGTTCTGACGCAAGCGCCAGCCGCTTTCGGTGTCATGCTCCAGAGCATAGCCAATGGCTTTGGTGTCGCGATTGAAGTAGTCAAACGCCGGGTCCCCGGCGGTGCGTTTGAGCGGCAGGTCAGTGACTTCGGGGTAATAAAACAGATTGGGCCACCAGGACTTGGGAGTGCCTCGTTCACGCGAATACGAACCCAACAGTGTCAGGCTGGTCCGGTCCGACAGTTTCCAAAGCAGGGCGGGGGACACCGAGACACGATCGTCGCGCGAGTCTATGGTGCGTCCATGGCTTTTGCGCCCGGACAAATTCAGGCGATACAGCAGGGATTGATCGTCGTTCAAGGCTCCACCAAGATCCGCCGTTAACTGACGGCGCTGGTAGCTGCCATAGCCCAGTCCCAGACTGTTCACGTGATCGGCTGTGGGGCGCTTGGACACCACGTTGACCACGCCGCCGGGGCGTCCCTGTCCATACAGGACCGAGGCCGGGCCTTTCAGCACTTCGATGCTGTCCAGGCTGTCCATATCATCGTTCCAGGACCCGTAGGTGCCTGCCGAGAGTTGCTTCAAGCCATCTTTGTAGTAGGCACTGCCGTCACTAAAGCCACGTATCACCGCGCCACTCATGCGCAGGTCGCCCGAGCCGGACACGTCAGTCTGAACGCCAGGGGTGTAAGCCAGGGCGCGTTCAATGCTTTGCGGGGCCAGAATCTTTAACTGCTTTTGCGTGACGATGGAGACCGAACGCGGGGTTTCGATCAAGGGCACGTCCAGCTTGCCACCGCGGCTGTTTAGTGCGACGTAGCTGTCAGCGGTGTCTGTGGGGGCGCGGCGTATCGTGACTGGCGTCAATTGAGTCACACCGGCTGACAAGGTGACCGTGTTGCCGTCTCGGGTGTAGTTGATGCCACTGCCGTCCAGCAATTGACGCAAGGCTTGCTCAGGTGCCAGATGACCCGAGACCGAGGGGGCTTGGCGTCCGGCAACTACATCCTGAGAGAAAAAAATCTGCAAAGAGGTCTGTTCGCCCAGTTTCAGCAGGGCATCGCCCAAGGGCTGGGCAGGGATCTGAATAGAGACAGTTTGCTGGGCCTGCACAGCAGAAGGGGCCAGGCTGAAGGCCAGACTCAGGCTTAAGGTCAAGGCACTCAAGTTCGCCTGCAAAAGGGGCGAGTGGCGACGACGTGGGGTAAAGGGGCTCACGATCCTACGTTTTCCAATGAAAATACATCTCGCGCGATAGACGCGCCCAGCCTTTGGCCAAAGGGACTCAGGGGGCTGTCCTGCACGGGATAGCCTCCTTCACCTACCTAGACGCACAAGGTGCTCAATCACCGGAATGAGAATCATGATTATTTTGTAACAGGCCCAGGAAGCTCTGTTTTTAGTGAGCCACAATATGCTGCACGCCCGACGCATCGCTCTGGACCCGGACTGGGGCAATGGCCGGTAAGGCCTTCACGACGGTTTCGGGTTGGTCGACATCGAAAATACCGGAGATACGGTGCTGGCGCAGGGCGGGGGCGTCCAGCGTCAAGGGCTGGGGCAGGTAGCGAGCCATTTCCTGTACCAGCACTTCCAAAGGCGTGTTCTTGAAAATGATCTTGCCGCGTTGCCAGGCTGTCAGGCTTTCCACGTCGGCCGTGTGTACCGGACCGGGCTCCGCACCTTGGCGTAACAGGACTTGTTGCTGCGCCTCCAGGAGGCGTTCCTGGCGACGCCACCAAGGACCGGACTCCACTTTGACCGAGCCGGACTGAACGCTGACTTGCAGGCTGTCTGCCAGCCGTCGCACATTGAAGCGGGTGCCGGTGACGGTTACGGTGCCCAAGTCGGTGCGCACGATAAAGGGCAGGGTTTGGTAGTGTTGGACGGCAAAAAAAGCTTCACCCTGGAGCAGTTCGATTTCCCGTTTGGAGGCAGATAAACGAGCCTGGGCGATGGTGTCGGTATTCAAGTCCACAACAGAGCCATCGGGCAAGGTGATTTGCTGACGTTCGCCTTTGGCAGTGAGCAACTGTACCGTTTCTTCTACCGGGTTCAACCAGCCCGACTGATGGATGGCTCCGGCCGAGAGGGCCAGCATGCCAAGCGCGCCCAAACCCAGTGTCAGATAACGGCGCTTGGGGGATGGCACAAGACCAGGGGCGTGGGGCAGCAGTCTGCGCAGGCGTTCTTCCGGGACGGCCTGGCTGGCGCGCCACAGGTACTCCACCTCGCGGTAGCGGCGCGCGTTGTCAGGATCAGCGTCCCGCCAGGCTTGGAAGGCGTGGTGGTCCTGCTCGCTGGCTTCCCCCGATTGCAGTCGGGCGAACCAATGAGCGGCATCGCTGGGGTGATCCAGTTCGTCGGAGGAAGAGGGGTGGGTCATGGCGCGGGCTTTGTGTACGACATGGCGTCAGTCAGGTACGTAATGGTGCAGCCGTTCATGGATGTGACGCAAGGCACGAGTCATGTATTTTTCCACCATGCTGCGGGAAAGGGCCATGTCCTGGGCAATTTCGGTATGGGTCCAGCCCTCCAGTCGATGCTTGATATAGACCTCTCGGCATTTTGGGGGCAAGTCGGCCAGCGCGTTCACCAGCGCGTCGGCTAATTGCTCAAACTGGGCGTGGCTGTCAGCCCCGGCCTGGCGCGGATGCTCGGTATCGCTTAGCTCGTCCAAGGGTAAAACAGTCAGGACGGTTTGGTGGCGATGGCGGCTGATCAGACGGTTGTTGGTGCCTCGTGCCAGATAGGCACGTGGGTTGTCGATCAGGGTAGTGTTGTTTTCCAGCATGCCCACAACGGTGTCGTGCATGGCATCTTCCGCGTCTTCCCGGCTCTCGGCCTTGCGCCGCCATACGCCAAACAGCTCGCTATACGAGGCGAGCCAGGCTTTTATGGGACGTGAAGGGTGAGACATGGAGCGGCTTAGCGGAGCAGGCGGAAAAAAGAATAGTGAATAATAGCAATAATTCTCATTCAGGTTGTTCTTGTTCGGCCTGTCTGTGCAATTTCTTCTGACCGGAAGGGTCTTGGGGTCAAGCTGCCCGTACCAAGCGGCTTGGTCTAAAATCCTTCGATCCTTATATCTTCTACATCTGAATTCCGAGGTTTTCATGTCTCAAACCAGCACTCCCGTTGATCCGGACGGCCTGCTTGAATATTCGGTGGTCTACACCGACCGCGCCTTGAACCATATGTCCAAGACCTTCCAGGAAGTGATGCGTGAAATCTCTCGCACGCTCAAACAGGTCTATCAGGCACATTCGGCGATTGTTGTGCCGGGCAGTGGCTCGTTTGGCATGGAAGCGGTGGCCCGTCAGTTTGCAACGGACCGAAAGTGCATGGTGATACGCAATGGCTGGTTCAGCTACCGCTGGACTCAGATTTTTGACATGGGTTCCATCCCCGCCAGCACCACGGTTCTGAAAGCACGCCCGATTGAGGAAGGCAAGCAGGCCGCTTATGCACCGGCCCCTATCGAAGAAGTGGTTGCCGCAATTCAGGCTGAAAAACCGGCTTTGGTGTTTGCCCCGCACGTGGAAACAGCCTCCGGCATTATGTTGCCCGACGACTATATGCGTCAGGTCGCCGATGCCGTGCACGCGGTGGGCGGTCTGTTTGTGCTGGATTGCATTGCATCGGGCACCGTGTGGGTGGATATGAAGGATGTGGGTGTGGACGTGCTGATCAGCGCCCCGCAAAAGGGGTGGACTGGCTCGGCATGTTGCGGTCTGGTGATGTTAAGCGAGCGTGCTCGTCAGCACATTGAGACCACGACCAGCACCAGCTTTGCCTGCGATCTGCGCAAGTGGCTGCAGATCATGGAAACGTATGAGAGTGGGGCTCATGCCTACCATGCCACCTTGCCGACGGATTCCTTGAAAGTGCTGCAAGAGGCGATGGCCGAGACGGAAGCTCTGGGCTTTGACTGGATCCGCAATCGTCAACTGGAACTGGGCCGCAAGGTGCGTGCCTTGCTCAGCGAACATGGTTTCCGCAGCGTGGCGGCACCGGGCTTTGAGGCGCCGGGCGTAGTGGTGTGCTACACCACGGACGACGGGATACATTCGGCCGCGAAGTTTGCCAAGGCTGGTTTGCAAGCCGCCTCGGGCGTGCCTTTGCAATGCGATGAACCTGCCGATTTCAAGACCTTCCGAATTGGTCTGTTTGGCCTGGACAAGCTGAACAATCTGGAGCGCTCGGTGGAGCGCCTTGCCAAGGCGCTGGATGCGATTGAAGAGCAGTAAGTTGCTGCAGTAGCGGTTGCTACATGAGAAGGGAGCCTTGCATGGCTCCCTTTTTATTTTTGCTCCCAAGTAGAGTGTGGCTTGCTTCTTCTTTGCCTACTACTTGGTGGCATCCCCAGGGGTTTTGGGGGCTTGATTGAGTTCGCCCATGGCAAAGGCCAGGTTTACAGAGCCGACCAAACCTGCAGTATGAGCCATAGTCTGGGCTTCTTGTGCACCCAATAGACCGCTGTGCGCTTCGGTCAGCAAGGTCATGCCGGTCAGACCTTCCTTATAGGATTCCAGCGCACCTTGGTAAGTGATTTGTGCCGCCTCGACCAGGCTGGTGGCGGCTTGATGAGACTCCAGAGCAGCTCGCAGCGCGTCGGCAGCGATGATCATTTGCTTGTAGGCGTCTTGTTCGGTTTTGGCGACGCGTTCGCGCGCGGTGTCGGCACGCAACTGGGCTTCGCGTACTTGCTTGTTGCGTAGCCCAGCGTCGTAGATCGGGATATTCAGGGCCAGCACGGCGCCTCGGGAGGAGGATTGCGGGCTGACTTCGGGCAGGCTGCCTACACTTAATGAACCCATGCGTTTGGAGATAAAACCCATCAAGGCCAGCTTGGGCATGAAACTGGCTTCGGCTGAGTCTATGCCTGCCAGGCTGGCCTGATGGGCGGCTTGCAGGGCCTGTACATCGGGCCGCTGGGCGATGGCTTTTTTCAGTGTGTCATTGCCAGGGATATCCAGATCCTTGGGCAGGGGGCGGGTGGCGCTATCGGCGACTTTCAGCTCCGTTTCCGGGGACAGGCCAATTGCACCCAGCAACGTTTGATAAGACTGACGTGCCAGAGTGCTGGCATTCACATGGTGCAAACGTGCCTGGGCTTTCAGTTGTCGTGCCTGCGCGACTTCAATCTGGGTGCCCAGCCCATTGCGCTGCCGCTCCAGGGCGATATCTTCAATCAGTGCCGCATTTTTCAGCCCTTGGGCAGAGATTTGCTCGCGTTGGCGGGCCGAGTTGTAGTTGAAGTAGCTGATGGATACTTCTGCAATCACGGCTTGATGCACACCGCTGAAGGTAATCCGGCTGGCCATGGCCAGTTTGTCGGCCGCCTCTTGCAAGGCGGCGCGTTTGCCAAAGTCGAACAGCAGCCACTTCAAGGTCAGGGAAGGGACGGCGCCACTTAAATGGGTGTCGTAGTCCACATCGACTTCTCTGCCCAGAATGTGCACGCTGCTGTCGCGGTCGCTGCGCATATAGCCGCCCACCACGCTGGCGGAGATCAAGGGCAGGTAGGTGCTTTCCACCATACCGGCAGCTTCTGCGGCTTGTTGGGCCTCGCCCCAGGCAATGCGGGTGCTGGGGTTCAGGCGCTGGGCCAGGTCGATCAGTTCAGGCAGGCTGTATTCGTGATGGGCTTGCACGCGGGGCGCTGGCTGGTTTTGATCCGGGCCGCTGTAGTCGGCCAATGTCAGGCGAGGTGGTTCCGGCGCATCTTGCTCGGGCATGGCCTGGGCCATGGGTTTGTGATCAGGCGCCGCGCAGGCGGCCAGAGTCAGGGCGGCCGTCACAGCCAGAGTCAGACGCAATGCAGGAAAACAAGTCATAGACATAAATTCAGGAGGCAGCAGAATGAGTCAGCAGCGTAGCAGCATACTGCTGTCCGCCTTCAAGGACGAGTTGTACGGCCATGCAGACCAGCAAGAACCCCATGATGCGTGAAATGGCATCGACGCCGTTATGCCCGATCACACGCACGATGCTGAGCGAGGAGCGCAGGCAAATGAAAAAGATCAAACCAATCAGGATGGCCAGAATGATGGGCGTGGCCACCAGCACCCATTCCGCATAGTGCCCGCGCATGCCAGCCATTTTGGAGGAGGCACTGATAACCAGAGCCATAGTGCCGGGACCGACCGTGGAGGGCAGGGTCAGTGGAACAAAGGCGATATTGTTGTGGGCAGCGGTGTTCTGATCGGCTGCTTTGGAAACCACGTCGCTGACAGTGGGGGGAAACAGCATGCGAAAGCCGATATACGCCACGATCAGCCCGCCCCCGATGCGCATGTCCACCATGGAAATGCCCAGTGCCGAAGTAATCCACAAACCGGCGTAGTAGGTAATCAGCAAGGCCAGAATGACATACAGCGTTGCCTGACGCAGTTGCTGCTTCTTTTCTGCTGCGCTCAAGGTTTCGCCCAACGACAGGTACATCACCATTGAAGTCAGGGGATTGGCCAGGGGCAGCAAAAATGCCAGCCCCAGACCAAGCAATTTGAATAACTGCATCACTTCGTTGGGCATGGGAGCTCCTTGATGAGGTTTCAGGCGGGCAGGGCGTTCTTGTAAATCTTGCCGTCCTTGATGATCAAGAGCAGGTTCTGTTCGGGCTGCTCCAGAAAGCTCAGGCTTTGTTCGGGTTCGCCATCAATCAACAGCAGATCGGCCAGGGCACCGGCTCGGATCACGCCCAGCTCGCCTTCGTACGGTTGGCGCAGGCCCGACAGTTGCAGCAGCCGGCCATTATCTCCGGTCGCCATTTTCAGCACCTTGAGTGGGCTGTAAAAACGGGTCAGCTTGGACAACATGCGGCCATGGTGTGGTAGATGGGCGGGGGTGAACAGAATGTCCGTGCCCCAGGCGGTCTGGATCTGATATTTATCGGCCAGTTCGTAGGCACGTACGGTTCCTACGGCAACTTGTTGTTGCTTGGCCTTGCTGCGTGGGTCGTGCTGGACGTTGGCGTCTTCATCGGCCAAAAAGGGTTGCAGGCTCCACCACACGCCTTCGCCAGCCATCATGCGGGCGGTTTCTTCGTCGGCAAGTTGGCCGTGTTCGATGGATTTCACGCCTGCCTTGATCGCACGCTGGATACCACGAGCGCAGTACACGTGCACCATCACGTAGGTGCCCCAGTCGCTGGCGGCGCCCACCGCGGCACGCAGTTCGGCATCACTAAATTGCAGTCCTTCCAGTGGGTCGTACAAGGAGGTGACACCACCCCCGGCCATCAGCTTGATCTGGCTGGCGCCCAGCATCAGTTGCTCACGAACACGACGCAGGACCTGGTCGGCGCCATCGGCAATGCAGGTTACACCTGCTCGTTCGGTATGGCTTAGCTCGCCTTCTGCGCGTGGCACTTCGTAGCGCATACGAAAGTCCGCGTGGCCGCCGGTTTGCGCAATCATGGCGCCGCTAGGATAGATGCGCGGGCCATGCAGCAAGCCCATATCAATACCGCGTTTCAAGGAGAAGCTGGGGCCACCGGCATCGCGCACGGTGGTAAAACCGCGCAGCAAGGTGCGCTCGGCCTCTTTGCTGGCAATCAAATGCAGGTCGGCCGGGTCGGCCATCATGGCGGTCATCTGGTCGACAGCGCACAAGAGGCTATGCCAGTGGGCGTCGATCAGGCCAGGCATCAAGACTTTGTTCTGGCAGTCCATGACGGTGGCGTCGGCCGGAATCTCGGCAACCGGCATGACGGCAGTGATGCGGCCCTGGTCAATCTGGACGGCCAGCCCGTTTTTCAGCTCTGTTGTTTCACCATCAAACAGGCGCAGATTGCTCAGGATCAGTTTGGGAGCCAGGGCGATGGGTTTCTGATCCAGGGCATTATTGGATTGGAAGGCCGGGCCTGCAGGGACCGCGCTGGGGGCGAAACTGGCTGATGCACTCAAGCGCTTGTGAATGAAGGGAATGGAGGGGTGGGCGCAAACACAGGCTGGCAAGCCGTGACGATAGGCTTGGCGTTGTTGGCGCAGGGCAGGGGACTGGCCCAGGTAGGAGTAAGTCTGCATGGCGTCCTAAAAAATCAACGATAAATGAAAGGAAGGCGGACTCAAGACATACGCAGTTCGATCAGATCCAGCAGGCGGACCCGTTCGCGAGCGATTTCATCGGATATCTGGTGTGTGCGAGCTAAGGTGTAAACGGCCTCACGCGCGGCGTGGATGGCCCGGATTTGCATGTCTTTTTCCAGTGCTTGTTCTGCCAGATCCGGCTCCAGTCCGTCGCCTTGAGGGCTGTGAGCAATAGTGCCCAGGACGCGGTCGGCCATGGCCGTGTAACGCGCCCCTGAGGACTCGGGATTGTGCGCAATCAAGTCATTCAATGTCTGCGCCACCGACTGGGCGCTGGCGTGCCGTACGGCTTGCTCGGCCCGTTCTTCCTGCTCCTGACGTCGACGCAGGGCAGGGAAGCTGACTCGTTTCATGATGGGTGGCAGGGCCAGGCTGGCCGTCAGCAGTGACACGATAATGACGACGGAGGCCAGGAAAATGGCCAGATCTCGGGCAGGAAAAGGACTGCCATCGGCAAGAGTGAGCGGCAAGGTCATGACACCGGCCAGGGTGACGGCACCCCGTACCCCGGCAATGGACAGCACCAGCACCAGGCGCGGGTTGGCTTGTGCGGTCTCAGCATCATGATGCAAGCCCAGCAGGGACAGGCCGCGTCGTAGCCACAGGTAAGCGTAAACGCATAGAAAGCGCAGCAAAATCAGGGTGGTACACATGGCGACCGCATAGACCAGCAGCCAGGCTGGATTATGGTGGCCGGTCTCCTGGACAACCTGTACCGCGCCGCGAAAGATAGCGGGTAGTTGCTCGCCCAGCAGGACGAACATCATGCCATTCAAACTAAGTTGCAAGGTGTCCCAGACGGTCTTGCGCTGCATACGGGTGGCCGCCAGTGCATTGCCCGAGAGCTCGGCGTAGCTCATGGTCACGCCTGCCGCGACAGCGGCCAGAATGCCAGAGGCCTCCATTTGTTCGGCCAGGAAGTAGGACGCAAAAGGCAGGAGCAGGCTGAACAGAACCTCTGGCCCTGGCTCTTCGCCCCAGCGGCGCACAAAGAGATTACGCAGAAAAAGCAGGGCACGCGTGGTCACTACGCCCACGACCAGGCCGGCCAGCGTTAGCCACAGGAAGTTCTGGCTGGCAGACGTGATGGAGAAAGAGCCGCCCAGGGCCAGGGCTACAGCAAGTCGAAACGCAACCAGACCGCTGGCATCGTTGAACAGGGATTCACCCTCCAGCAAGGCCTGCAGTCGTGGCGGCAGAGGCACGCGGCGGGTAATGGCCGAGACGGCAACTGGGTCAGTTGGCGAGACAATGGCGGCCAAGGCGAAGGCCACTGGCAAAGGCATGGCAGGAATGAGCCAGTGCAGCACGTGGCCTAATCCGAATACCGTTAAAAAGACCAGAATAAAAGCCAGAACCAGAATGCCAATTCGGTCCCGAATTAAACTTTCCTTGGAAATGCGCCAGCCATCCAGAAATAATAAGGGCGGCAGAAACAGATAAAAGAACAGATCCGGATTCAGGGTCATCCCATGATTGAACCAGCCGGCAATCAGAAAGCCCAGCAGAATCTGTACGAGAGGGGCAGGGATGGCAACAGGTATTATCTTGACCACGCTGTTGCTGATTAAAACGGCGGCCAGCATGCTTAAAGTCAGGTTTACGTCATCCATGGCAACTCTGTGTAAATAACCGAGGTTATTGAGACCCTATCAGAAAGATGTTTGTCACTATACTCGTGAAAATCATAGATACACAGTTGCTTAATCCGGCAGAGATATAAATGATGTCTTTGAAAGGGCTCAGGTACAATTCGTCGCAGCGATCAGGGCGCCATGCGCAGATCGGTTTAACAATAATCAGGGAGATGCCACGCATGCGTGCGCTACTAGCCGGTCTGGCTGTCTTGCCCTTGTTGGGGGGATGTTCTCTTGCCCCGTCGGTCTATGTGGCGGGTTCGTATTTCCCGGCCTGGCTGGTGTGTGTGCTGGGCGCCGTGCTGCTGACCTTGCTGATTCGTTGGGGGCTGATTCGTGCAGGTGTGGATGATGCCCTGCCCATGCGTTTGCCTGTCTATGCCTGCTTGACGCTGGCACTGACCTTTGCCGCACTTCTTCTTTTCTTCGAGTGACTGAGCCATGACCCAGGCACAGAAATCCTCCCCCCGTAAAGGCGCTGCCCGCCTGCTGAGCGTGCTGATTGTTGTCGCCGCCATTGTCTTGGCTTGGTGGTATTTGCAGCGCTCTGCCAACAACCCTTTGTCCGAAGACGCGGTGATCGGTGCCGATGTGGTGCATATCTCCAGCTCCTTGCCTGGACACATTGAGCGCATGATGGTGCGTGACGGTCAGTTTGTCAGCCGCGATGAACTGCTCTTTACCGTAGACCCGGTGTTTTATCAGCTGCGTCTGGAACAGGCCCAGGCTGAACTGGCGCTGGCTCAGGCTACGCTGGACATGAAGCAACGGGCTGTGCGCGCAGAAGGGCATAACGCCGTTATTGCCGATGATCAGATTACCCGCGCTAAAACCAATTTGACGATGGCCACGCAAAGCCAGCGTCGCTTGGCGAATCTGGCGGCCAAGGGTTATGTCTCCCAACAGCAATTGGATGAAGCTAATACCTTGCTGCGTGATGCTCAAGTCACCTTGAAACAGGCAACAGAGCAATCCGGGGCCGCTCAGGCTCTGGTCGGCAATACGCAGGCAGAAGAAGCCATGGTGCAAGCGCGACAGGCAGGTTTGGCGATGGCCCAGCGTGATCTGGAACATACTCAGGTCAAGGCACCGCACAACGGTCGTATCGTGGGCTTGCGTATCGGCTCGGGAGAACATCTGATGCCCGGCACGTCTGTCTTTACCTTGCTGGATACGGATTCCTGGTATGTCACGGGCATGTACCGTGAAACGGATCTGAAGGAGATCAAGCCTGGTGCCTGCGCCACGGTGTATGTGATGTCCGATCCTTCGCGCAAGCTCTCGGGCAAGGTAGAGGAAATTGGTTGGGGCGTCAGCAGCCAGGAGCAGATCAATCTGCCGCGCAGCCTGCCCTATATTCAGAAATCCATGAACTGGGTACGGGTAGCGCAACGCTTTCCGGTGCGTATCCGTCTGGATGCCCCGCCCGAGGACTTGATGCGCATGGGTGCCTCGGCCACCACCATTATTCATCGCGATGGCAACTGCTAAGACCGGCGTGTCGGGTCTGGCGCGGCTGGTCTGGCAAGACTTGCAGCCCACCCCCGGTCGTCTGGCGCAAAGCTGGCGCGTGGCAGTGCTGTGCGCCTTGATGGTGCTGCTGGCCATGAACTACGGTATTCCCGAGTCTGCCGTCAGCTGCTTTGTGATCTTCTTTGTGATGAAGTCCGATGCCGGCGAAAGCTCGGTACTGGCGCTGGCTCTGGTGGTGCTGGTGTCCATTGTGGTGCTGCTGATGGTGCCATTGATTCAGGTCACGATTCAGTATCCGGCCTGGCGTTTGCTGGCCATGGTGCTGACCTCCTTTGTGCTGTTGTTTCTCGGGGTAGCCAGCAAGCTGGGGCCTTTGGGCGGGATTATTGCCTTGGTCATCGCCTTTGTGCTGACCTTGTTGGGCTATGTGCCCTTTGGCGAGATTGCTACCCGTGCCGTGCTTTATGCCTGGTTGATGACCTGCGCCCCCATGGGCCTGGTGCTGATCTTCAATCTCTGTTTTGGTTTGTACCCGCACAAGGTGTTGCGCCGTGAACTGGCAGCGCGTTTGCGTTTGTCGGCCCAGGGTTTGATGGGGCAGGCAGATACGCAGGATTTGTGGGACGAACTGGCTTTGGGGGTCAGTGCACAACAGAAGCGACTGGGCTGGATACGGCTGTTTCATTTGCGGCCTGCACAAGAGCAGGCAGAACTGGATCAGGCCATCTTGAATACCTACCGAGCCTTGCTGGCGGTTGCCGTCTTGCGCGATCAGCATCTGGACAATGAGCAGGCCACAGCATTTGCCCAGATGTGCGAACGCAGCGCACAGGATATTGAACAAGGGCGTTTGCCGCAGATGAATGATCTGCCCGAGCTGTCAGCCTCCAGTTCTTTGGCCGAACAAGATTTGCGCGATGCCTTGCTGGCCTTGTCGGGGGCGGTGTCTATTGGCAAAGCGGATCCGGAACATGGCTCCTTCATGGTGCCCGACGCCTTTAGTAATCCTGTTTATCAGCACCATGCCTTGAAGGCGACGGCAGCTGCAGTGCTTTGTTATCTGATCTATAGCGCGGCAGACTGGCAGGGCATTCATACTGCCATGATTACCTGCTACGTGGCCGCTTTGGGCTCTACTGGGGAAACCGTACACAAGCTGACCTTGCGGATTGTGGGCTGTTTGCTGGGGGCGGCGCTGGGCTTTATCACCATCTTGTTTGTGATGCCGCATCTGCTGGATATTGGCGGCTTGATGGTTGTGGTATTCCTGGTGTCCCTGTTAGGGGCCTGGGTATTTTATGGCCCGGAACGTATCTCGTATGCCGGCATTCAAATTGCCTTTGCCTTTTATCTGGTGACCTTGCAGGGCTTTGGTCCCAGCTTTGATCTGGATTCGGCCCGTGATCGGGTGATCGGTATTTTGCTGGGCAATGCGGTGATGTACGTGATGTTTACCCAGATCTGGCCTGTCAGTATTGCAGGTTCGGTACGTCAGCGTTTGGCCAAGGCTTCTGACAGTTTGAGCGGCCTGGGCAGCTTATGGCAGGAACGTCCTGCCCAGGCGGTGCAGCAGTCAGCCAGCGTTGCGCAGGAGCTGTCGGCGGCCAAATATGGATTGGCTCTGATGCACTTGGAACCAGAGCGTTTGCGACCCGACCAGCAGCAGGCCCAGGATATGCAACGTCAATGGCAGCAGTTGCGCCAGCAGTTCATCGGCCAAGCCTATATGCCTGTATCTCGCCACCGAAGCGATTGATAACCCTCATTACCTAGAGGTGATTTTCCCGTCCTTGACGGCTCGTAGAATGGGCCTCACTTCCCATTATCGGGATCAAAAGAAGCGCCGCAAAGGCCTCGGTTCGGTCGGAGACACCCCCGCATACCTACTTCTTTCTGCCTATGTCTGCACCTTGTTGCGGGCAGGGCAGGACTCGTCTTTGCTCGGCGTTTTCTTTGATTCAGCGTGTGAGAAGTCTCTTGCCCCCTTTGGGGCTGGAACTGTCCATTACTGATTCCTGATGACGGCAACGTACCGTTTCAGACATCACAATACTGATAAAGGAGCATGAAGTATGGCTGAGCAAGAATCCGCATTGCGGCCAGGGCAGGAGGCCCTGGTCCCTCCGGTTGCTGGCGGTTGGTTGCAGAAACATTTTGCCTATACAGAGCGCGGCAGTTCTCTGCGTCAGGAGGTCTTGGCAGGGCTGACGACATTCCTGGCAATGGTTTATTCCGTATTTGTCGTACCGTCCATGCTGGGCAAGGCGGGCTTTGATACCTCGTCGGTCTTTGTGGCCGTGTGTCTGACCAGCGCTTTTGGCTCCCTGCTGATGGGGCTGTGGGCGAATCTGCCCATTGCGGTGGGCTGTGCCTTGTCCTTGACTGCGTTCTTGGCTTTTGACTTGGTGCTGGGTCAGCAACTCAGCCCGGCCGTCGCCCTGGGTGCCGTGTTCCTGATGGGCCTGATCTTTACCCTGATTTCCGCTACCGGGATTCGTACCTGGATTCTGCGCAATTTGCCCCTGGGCATCGCGCATGGCACGGGTATTGGAATTGGCCTGTTCTTGTTGATGATCGCTTCCAACGAGGTAGGTCTGGTGACCCGTAATACGGGCGCAGGTCTGCCGGTTGCTCTGGGGGACGTCACGTCCATGCCGGTCTGGTTGAGTGTGCTGGGTCTGGCAGCGATTTTTGGCCTGGAGCGCCGTCGTGTCACGGGCGGTATCTTGCTGGTGATCTTGGGTCTGTCGGCGGTAGGCCTGATCTTCGATCCCAATGTGCGCTTTACTGGCCTGTTTGCCATGCCTAGCTTGCTGGGCGAGAACTCCTTGATCGGTGCCATGGACATAGGCGGGGCCTTGAATGCGGTCGTCCTGCCCAGTGTGCTGGCTCTGGTGATGACAGCCGTGTTTGATGCGACCGGCACGATTCGTGCGGTCGCGGGCAATGCCGGGCAATTGGACAAGGATGGCCAGATCATCAATGGCAGCCGCGCCCTGACGACGGACTCGCTCAGCTCTTTGGTGTCTGCCAGCTTGGGGGCTTCGCCTGCCGCCGCCTACATTGAATCTGCTGCCGGCACAGCCGCCGGGGGACGTACCGGTCTGACCGCGGTGGTGGTTGGCCTGGGTTTCCTGATGCTGATCTTCCTGTCGCCTTTGGCCGGTCTGGTGCCTTCCTATGCGACTGCGCCTGCCTTGATGTATGTGGGCTTGCTCATGCTGGGCGGCGTGCGTCATCTGAATACCGAAGATACGGTCGACACCATGGCGGGTCTGGTGTGCGCCGTGTTTATCGTGCTGACCGTCAATATCGTCACAGGCATCATGCTGGGCTTTTGCACGCTGGTGCTGGGTCGCCTGTTCTCGGGTGAACTGCGTCGCCTGAATGTGGGCACGGTTCTGATTGCCATTGCCCTGGTTGTTTTCTACCTGGGTGGCTGGGCCTTATAAAGCAGGGCTTGGGAAGGGCTGGTGTTCCCCTTTACACTAGCCCTTTTTCTGAAAACCAAAGGGGTACCTGTGCTGGTCGCATTTGATTTTGATGGCACGATTACAGACCGGGACAGCTTGCAGGACTTTATACGTCGCATGCGAGGCTGGCCGGTCTGTATTCGTGCCTATTTAGCTTGCGTGCCTCGCGTCCTGGTCTGGGATCGCGGTCCGCAGCGTCGTCAGGCGATCAAGCATCGTTTTCTACGCAGTGCCTTGGGTGGTTTGAGCCGGGAGCAGGTTCAGGCTTTAGCCGACACCTATGTGCGGGACTATGTGCCGCAGATTATCCGCCCGGAAATGATGGAACGAGTCCGTGCCCATCGAGAGCGGGGAGATACGATGGTGCTGGTCAGTGCCTCGCCGTCCATTTATTTACAGCCCTGGGCGCAAGCACAGGGAATGGCTCAGGTGCTGGCGACAGAGTTGGCCTTTGATGATCAACAAGGTTGTGTGGGCATGGCCAGCGCCAATTGCTGGGGGCAGGAGAAGGTGAATCGCTTGCAGGCGTGGCTGGGCGATAAACCCGTGGAGCTGGATATGGCCTATGGTGATAGCCCCGGTGATGCGCAGATGCTGGCCCATACGCGTCAGCCCTGGCTGCGGGGAAGGGATGCCGCTCTGCCAGCGCTGGAAGTCCGATAGTCGATTGTAGGGTTTGCTCTGTACCGCTTGAGTTGCAGGCTTGGCAGCCTGGTGGCAGATCTACAGTCCAGGGCGGGAGATCAAGATAGCATAATGCCCGACCAGAAGCAGATTCTGGTCGGGCATTTTTTCGGAGTGATTTGCAGTGATTTGGTCAGCGGAGATCAATCCCGACGCAGGGGTTTGATCCTGGCCGATGGTTTAGTTCTGATTGCGCTTGATTGCCATACCAATCAACAAGCTGGCCCAACCTTGGGTCAGCAAATCAATACCCAGTATCAGGCCCAGAATCCATACGCTATTGCCGGGCCAGCCTGCGGCAATGATCAAACCGGCTGCCAGTGTAATCAGGCCGGAAAAGGCCATCCAACCGCCACCTGCCTGGGCCCGGTTCTGAAACCAGATCCAGAGTCGGAATGCGCCGGAAGCAATCAGGAAGGCACCAAAAATCAGGGTCAGGACGGTGGCACCTACCAAGGGGTTGCTGATGGCAATCAAACCGGCGAACAAGTACAAAATGCCGCTCAAGCTCCAGAACAGAAAGCCGCGCCAGCCTTTGGAACTCCATGCATGAGCCAGATGCAGCACGCCGCCTATGGTCATCAGGATGCCGACGTACACCACGCTGGCAACCGTGGCGCCAACCACGTAGATCAAGGCGATCAGACCCAGAATAATCAGGGCGATGCCCAGACCAATAAACCATCCTGGTTTCAAGGGCAGTTGACGTAGCAACTCAGAGCGATTGTTGTCATGTGGACTTAGAGCCATCTATGTACTCCTTGCAAGGTTAAACCGACGCTACGGTCTTAACTTTACTCCAGACCCGTGCAAGGGCCTAGTGATATGCAAAGAGCCTGCTGCAGAAACACGAAGGCCCTACCGTTGCGGTAGGGCCTATGGGCCGCTCTGGCGGCGGTGAACTGTCATGATGACAGTTTGGGAAAGCTGTGTTTCAGACAGCTTACTGACACTATGTCAGTGGTTTCAATGTACGTTAGCTAATTAAAACCAGCCAATTATGGAAAACCCGGAAGTCTGAAACAAAGCCCTTCAAACCGGTAAAACAGGCAGTTTGAAGGGGTGGGAACAGGGCCTTAGTGGCCGTGTGCGCCCTGGTGACCCTGGCCAGCCTTGGTGTTCAAGGCACGGACCGGAGCGCTGATTTTCAGCTCTTCCTTTTGACCGGCGGCACTCTGGATTTCCAGGGTGAGATCCACGGAACTGCCCGCCTCAACCTGTTTGTCCAGACCCAGCAGCATGATGTGGTAGCCGCCGGGTTTCAGTTCCACAGCCTTGCCAGCGGGCAGGTCGAGTTTTTCAACCTGGCGCATGCGCATGACTTCGTTTTCCATCGCCATTTCGTGTACCTCTACCTGTTTGCTCAAGCTGCTGCTGGCGCCCAGCAATTGGGCGTTCTCGGTAGATTGCAGCACCATGAAGGCGCCGGTGGCTTGCTGGCCGGGAACCGTGGCGCGAACCCAGGGATCGGTAACGGTGACTTCGGCCTGGGCCAGGGTGGGCAGGCTCAGCAAGGCGGCCAGGGAAAAAAGAGAGCGAGCAATAGTACGTTTCATGTTGGTAATCCTGTTGGGGTTCACTTGCTCAGAGCCAGTACCTGGCGGATATCAGCCACGGCTTCTTCAGCCGTTTGCGTATGACGCAGGGCGATCTGCAACTTGCCTCGTGTGTCATACACATAGGTCAAGGCGCTGTGGTCCATGGTGTAGCTGGAGCCGGTAGGAACCTTTTGATAGAAGACTTTGAAGTCGCTGGCGGTTTTGGCCAGCTCTTCCTCGGTGGGGCGCAGGGCCACGAAACTGGGGTCGAAAGCCTGCATGTAGGCCCGCAGCAGTTCGGGCGTGTCGCGCTCCGGGTCAATGGAGATAAACAAGACTTGCAGCTTGTCGCCATCCTCGCCCAACTGTTCCTTGATGTCGACGGCACGAGTCAGGGCTGTCGGGCAGACGTCGGGGCATTGGGTAAAACCAAAGAAGATCAGCACGATCTTGCCGCGATAGTCGGCCATGGTGCGACGTTGGCCTTCGGTATCCAGCAAGCTGAAATCCTTGGCAAAGTCGGCACTGCTCATGTCTACACCTTCCAGATTACGAAAGGCGGGCTGCTTGGGGGCCTTGTCGCCGCAGGCGCTCAGGACCAGAGGAGTCGCCAGCATGGCAAGCAGGAGCTGGCGGCGTGAGAAGGAGGCGTTCATAGAAATATCCCGCTAATTGACAACATAAGGTGGCTGCGCCGGGCAGCCGAGGCTGGTCAGGAAACGAGCGTGGAGGGGGGACCGCGCGCACTCAGGGGCGGGCCCGTCAGGGGAAGAACGGGAGCCGCCGCCTGTTGGGCAGTGTCCCAGGTATGTCGTGGTGTAGGTGTCAGATTCCAGGCAGGGCTGGGATCATCATTCAGGGCTTTTTGCGCCTGGGCCTGGGCGAACAGACAGGCGGCATGCAGGCTGTGTTGCTCGTCGTGCTTTGGGCCGCCAGGTAGCTGGCTGCTCCATTGCGCCAGGAAAGGGTCGCCCTGAACGCACAGGCTGAGCGCGGCTGCATTGGCCGGGTCGGCGCTGGGCATGTAGCCGTTGGGGATCAGACCACGCAAAAGCAGGGCGCAGATTGCCAGCACCAGTAAAAACCGGCTGCGAGTACCTGAGGTGGGGAATGCGCAGTGCCTGATCATGATCAGAGCATTCTAGTACAGATGGAAATCAGTTTGCCCAGATTCTGTGGCACAGTAGACGCCTATCATCAAGGAGCTTGATATGCGACAGATTTATGGGGTGCTGAGCGCCTTGGTCATGGTGCTGGGGCTGGCGGCGTGTTCAACACCGGATCGCTCTGCAGACAGCAGCTGGAGTCGACCTTCCGGCGTTGAAATCTATGGGGAAATGGATGCAGGGGTAGGGACGGTGCGGCAGTCCCGCTAGGGAGACTGCCGCATGCCGCGTCAGGCCAGGGCTTGGCCTGCGCTATCAGCTGCGTCCTGTTTTTTCATGATTTCTTCAGGATCAGCTTCATCATTCAAGTGCGACAAGGCTTTGCTCAGGCTATAGGCCGGTTCAAAGGAGTCGGGGTTGGCCATAGGCCAGCCCACACGGAAAATCGTTTGACGATAGTGGCCGCGCAAGAGTTCGCCTTTTTTCAGATCCGGGAACAGAGCCGACATCACGCGCACTTCGCCGTTGCTGATACGGCGGGCAATATGGTGGGGACGTAACTGGTCCGGATGTTCCAGACCCGCCGCACCCAATAGTTCAGCCAGGGCTTTGAGCGTATTGCCATGGAAGCTGGCCACGCGCAGGGATTTGTCATCAACCACCAGGGCTTTTTGACGCTGCGGATCTTGTGTCGCCACGCCAGTGGGGCACTTGTCGGTATGACAGGCCTGGGCCTGAATGCAACCCACGGCAAACATGAAACCACGCGCGCTATTGCACCAGTCAGCACCCAGGGCCATGATGCGGGCCATATCAAAGGCGCTGATGATCTTGCCCGAGGCACCCAGGCGGATTTGTTCGCGCAAACCGATACCCACCAGCGTGTTATGAACCAGGCGCAGAGCCTCGCGCAAGGGGGTGCCGACGTGGTCAATGAACTCCACGGGGGAGGCACCGGTACCGCCTTCTGCACCATCGACCACAATAAAGTCCGGTGTGATACCTGTTTTCAGCATGGCTTTGGCAATGGCAAACCATTCCCAGGCATGTCCGATACAGAGTTTGAAGCCCACGGGCTTGCCACCGGACAAGGTACGCAGCTTGGCCACGAATTCCAGCAGCTCTACGGGAGAATGGAAGGCGCTGTGGCTGGGTGGCGAGTTACAGTCCACGCCTTCCGGCACACCGCGTGCCAGGGCAATTTCAGGCGAGACCTTGGTGCCGGGCAAGATGCCGCCGTGGCCAGGTTTGGCCCCTTGCGACAGCTTGATTTCAATCATCTTGATGTGATCCTGAGTGGCTCGTTCGGCAAAGCGTTCGGACGAAAAGTTGCCTTGTTCATCGCGGCAACCAAAGTAGCCCGAGCCAATATTCCAGATCAGATCACCGCCATGACGCAGGTGATAGGTGCTGATGCCGCCTTCGCCCGTGTCATGCGCAAAATTGCCCATCTTGGCACCCTTGTTCAGAGCCAGGATGGCATTGGCCGACAGCGCCCCAAAACTCATGGCCGAAATATTCAGCACCGACAGCGAATAAGGCTGGGTACAGTCCGGCCCACCCACCGTGATACGGAACTGTGAGTCTTTGATGTGCTTGGGCGTCATGGAGTGGTTGATCCACTCGTACCCATTGTTGTAGACCTCCTGGTGAGTACCAAAAGGCTGCTTGTCGACCTGCTGTTTGGCGCGCTGGTACACCAGGGAGCGGTCCGCCCGCGAAAAAGGCAGTTGCTGCTCATCGCCTTCCAGAAAGTACTGGCGAATCTCAGGGCGTATGGCTTCAAAGATAAAGCGCAGATTGCCGATAACCGGATAGTTGCGACGAATGGCGTGACGAGTTTGAGTGATGTCCACCAAGCCCTGAATGCACAGGGCCAGCCCTGGTATCGCCAGCCATAGCCAGCTTGCGCTTCTGAACAAGGAAAGCAGCAAGAAAAAGGCGGTCAGGCCAATGATGATGTAGAAGGCGGTGTAGCGTGTCAGCCACTTTTGCATAAAGACTCCTGCCAAGAAAACGGGGTGACGGGCAGGATTTCGGGTACCTGCCGGTCAGGCTGCCAACATCATAGAACGCTCCCGTACGGTTTGACCATGCCTGGATGGCGATAGTTTATGAAAACTAACAAACAACCACGGAGTGGCTGAAAAAGGGCGGGGCAGGGCGCAAATTGTTTAGCTTTGAAAGGCGTGATGGAAACCAGGGAGGCTGTTGCGGTGCAGCATGAAACAGCGTGTTCCGCCTTGAGGCTTGTGTATGGCGGGCAGGGCCGGAGCTGCCATAAACACGATATTCAGCTAGCTGTAATTGAATAGGTAGGTAAGCTATCTATATAATCATGCTTTAGCCTTTGTTCTGTCTCCTGTCTTTTATGTTTCCCTCATTTTCCTGGATCCAGCTGGATCGACCTGCGCTCCTGCATGGCCTGAATTTGGCCTTGGCAGCGTGGCTGTCGTTCACCATCGCTGTTCTGCTTTCCGTTGATAACCCGTTTTGGGCTGCCATGCCGGTGTGGGTGCTGTCGCAAGCGTATCGGGGGCTGGTGTACGAGCGGGCTTTGTGGCGGATTTTGGGAACGTTGGTGGGGGCCGGTTTGGGATTGGCGTTCCTGCACTTGCCCAATCCTTATCTGCAATTGCTGGGGATGGCCCTGGTGGTGGGGGTGGCCTCGGCCTTGACCCATGTGTTTCGGGGCGCTTTTTCTTACTTGCCCATGCTGGCGGGGATCACGATTGGCGTGGTGGTCTTGCCCTCGGTGCTGGCTCCGGAGGCGTCACTGGATTTGGCCTTGTCGCGAGTGGAGTGCACGCTGATCGGGGTCGTGGTCACTACCTTGCTGTGCTCGCGGACAACGCCGCGCAGTCAGCGCAAAACGTATTACGAGCGCGTACGTGTCCTGGCGGCGGATGCCTTGCGCATCGCTGCTCATGCTTTGGGGCCGTCTTATCAGCAGCCGGATCAAAGCTCGTGGAGCCGTGTTCGCCAGGAGATTGTGGATCTGGATGCCCAAGCCCGTATTCTGGCGGCCGGCTCTCTGGATGCTTATCGACGCCTGCCTTATGTGGATGCGTTTCTGTACGCCGTGATTGAGCTTTTGGCCGCCAGTGCGCTGATTGTCCAGCAAAGGGAGCAGGGCCTCTCGCCTGCCGCGGATTACGCACGCGACTTGCAGGAACAGGCACAACGCTTGCAGGACGGTCTGAGTTTGCGGGTGCTGGGCAAGACAGCCTTGCGGCACGAGGGGCAGATCAGTCTGGCGCGCTTGCGCCGTGCAATGGGTCAAATACAAAGGGCGGAGCAGGGGTTGTTCGCTGAACGGGTGCAGCCCAGACGGCACCGTTTTCTGACGACGCCTGCTGTTTCGGTGGATTGGCCCTTGGCAATCCGCACAGGCCTGGTCAGTGGCCTGGCCGCTTTCACTGCAGGTGGCATCGCTTACGCTTTGGCCAGCCCCGCGCTGGAGTTGATGGCGATTGGGGTGTGTACGTTCTCCATTATTTTGGGCTCCATGCCGCGTCCGCAATTGATGAGCCGAACCATGTTTACCGGGATTGCCGTGGGCGTGCTGGTAGCCAGCTTTTATCGCTATTTCGTCCAGGTACACCTGGTTGCGGACTGGCAGGTCATTCTGTCCGTGCTTCCTTTTTTGGTGGTCGGCGGTTTGTTACGTGCCAACCGTCCTACGTCGACCTGGGCATTGGACGCGAATATGTGTTTCCAGCTGGCCAGTCAGGCCGGGATGGCGGCGGTTACTTGGCCCATCATCTTGAAGGAGTCCTTGCCTTTGCTGGCGGGCTCTGCGGTCGTGTGCAGTGCTTTCTTCCTTTTGCCTCGCCGGACTCATCCTCGTGGCCAAGCCTTGGTCAGACGTGTGGTGCGCGAATTGTATCCGTTGATCAAGCGTTCGCGCCCACGCCTGTTCCGGGTCTGGCGTGCGCGGGTAGTGCGTCAATGGGTGCGTCTCTGGCACTGGATGGGCGAGCAGACCCCCCATGGTTTGCTGTCCTTGATCAACCTGGGCCATGGCGTGGTCGCGCTGAAGCGGCTGGCCAAACGCGGACCGGAGCAGCAAGCCTGTGTGGAGCTGGTCTGTGAGTTGCTGGAAGGGTTTGAGCATCAGCCCGTGGAGTTGGCCCAGCAATTGCTGCGTATCAGCCAATCCTGTACCGACACGGTATTGAGGCAGGCGATCATGGATGTGGCGCAGTCCTTGCAGGGGGCGCAAGCGGTTCTGGTTTATGCTTACCCGCCTGATGCTACGCCGCGCGCTGTGGAGACTTCCTGATGAATCACCAACTTTATGAACGATTTGGCCTGTCCATGATTGTGCTGGCGCGCCTGTATCGTCGTGAACTGGATCAGACGCTGGTGCGTTATGGCGTGTCCGAGGCCACCATCCTGCCGATTCGCTATCTGGCCCAGTTGGGGGAACCCATACGGCAAGGGCAGTTGGCACGCATGATGCGTCTGGAAGGCCCCACCCTGGTGCGCCTGATCGACCAGTTGGAGTCTGGCGGTTTGCTGGAGCGTGTGCCCGACGAGCAGGACAAGCGCGCTCGCCTGTTGTGTCTGACTGAAAAAGGGCGGGACTTTCACGAACGCCTGCTGGAATTGCTGCGCCAATCCCGTGCTCCCCTGTTTGAAGGGATTGCGGACGCAGATATAGAAGCGGCCTTGCGTTGTTTTGACGCGCTGGCCAGCAATCTGGGGCTTGAAGCAACGGATATGTCCAGCCTGTTCGGGGATTGATCAAGTGCCTGGGCGAGGCAGCGTAAGCGCATGTTCCAGATGGTGAGCAGAAAGCAGGAGCTGGTTTCCTGCTTTTTTACTTTATGGTTGAATAAACCGTCCTTGTTTCAGCAATAAGGAGGGTATGCCATGAACGATGTAGATCTTGCACGCTTGGTCAAAATCATGACCGAGGCCCAGCTGACGCTGGCAACCGCAGAATCCTGCACGGCAGGGTTGATTGCGTCCACGCTGGCTGACCAAGCGGGGGCGGCAGCTGTACTGGACTGTGCTTTTGTGACGTATTCTCCGCAGGCCAAGTATCGCTGCCTGGGCGTCGATCAGCGGGTGCTGGCGGAAAATAATCTGTGCAGTGAGGCAGTGGCGCGGGCCATGGCCAAAGGAGCCGCAGAATTGACCCCGGCCAATTTGATCATTGCCAATACGGGGGTGGCTGACGATATTGCGGAGCCGCAGATTCCGGCCGGCACGCAATGTTTTGCCTGGCTGTTCAAGCCACAGGATAAATTTGATCCTTTGGTCGTCTATACGGAAACGATTGTTTTCGATGGCACGCGGGATGAAATCCGCCAGCAAAGTGCGAATCATGCCTTGCTGCGCATCGAGCATTGGTTGCGGCTGGTTAAACAAGAACGCCAGGGTGTGACCCCTGGCGTTTGATACCGCTAACTGGACAAGCTAAGCCTGTAAAGGCTTAGTTTTCCAGGTATTTGCGCCAGACGCGTGGCAGGATACCGCCATGACGCCAGTACTCCATGTCCTCGACCGTATCCAGACGCACAATCACCGGCACGGACTGGGTGCTGCCATCCAGGCGATGGATGATCAGCTCGGCCTGCGAGCGTACCCCCAGGTTTTCTTCCAGGCCCTTCACATCAAAGGTTTCGGTGCCGTCCAGGCCCAGGGTATCGGCATTGGTGCCGTCCTGGAACTGCAAGGGCAGCACACCCATACCGACCAGGTTGGTGCGGTGGATACGCTCGAAACCTTCGGCAACCACCGCCTTCACGCCCAGCAGAGCAGGGCCTTTTGCGGCGGAGTCGCGGGAAGAACCGCAACCGTAGTTCTTGCCAGCAATCACCAGCAAGGGAACCTGACGTTCCTGATAGGTCTGGGCCGCTTCAAAAATACGCATCACTTCGCCTTCCGGCATCACCTTGGTGACGCCGCCTTCCACGCCGGGAACAATCTTGTTGCGCAGACGGATGTTGGCGAAGGTCGCACGTTTGACCACTTCGTGGTTGGCACGGCGCGTGGTGTAGTTGTTGAAGTCTTTTTGCTCCACACCCTTGGATAGCAGGAAGTCAGCAGCAGGCGTACCCAGGCTGATCGAACCCGATGGCGAGATGTGGTCGGTGGTGATGGAGTCACCCAGAATCGCCAGCGGACGCATGCCGCGCAGGTTGGCCACGGGAGCCGGTTCGCGCTGCAAGCCGTCAAAGTAAGGCGGTTTGCGGATGTAGGTGCTGTCGGCTTCCCATGGGTAGTGGCCACCATTGCTTTCGCGGGCCAGGGCATCCCAGGGTTCGCCACCGTCGTACAGCTCGGCATAGCGTTCGATGAACAGGTCGCGATCGTACGCGCCGTGGATGGCTTCCTGAACTTCTGCCGATTTGGGCCAGATGTCGCTCAGGTAGACGTCTTTGCCGTCCTGATCCTTGCCCAGCGGGTCGCGGGTCAGGTCTACATTCAGGTTGCCGGCCAGGGCGTAGGCCACAACCAGGGCGGGCGATGCCAGGTAAGCAGCGCGCACGTTGGCGTGGATACGGCCTTCAAAGTTACGGTTACCCGACAGTACGGCGGTGGCAATCAGCTTTTCGGATTCAATCGCGTTGACGATATTGGCAGGCAGTGGGCCCGAGCCGCCGTTACACGTGGTGCAACCAAAGCCGGCAATATTAAAGCCCAGCACGTCCAGGTCGTCTTGCAGTTGAGCGCGCTCCAGCACGTCAGCTGTTACTTGGCTACCGGGCACCAGCGAGGTCTTGACCCAGGGCTTGCTGCGCAAACCACGAGCCACGGCGTTACGGGCCAGCAGACCGGCGGCCATCATATTGGCGGGGTTAGCGGTATTGGTACAGGAAGTAATGGCGGCAATGACCACATCGCCATCATTCAGCACAAAGTCCTCGCCTTCCACGGGTACGGCACGTTGCGGGTCGTAAGGACGGCCAGCAATTTTCTGGTGATGGGCGGGGAAGGACTGGGCAGCGGTGTCCAGATCCAGGTGATCTTCAGGATTGCTGGGGCCAGCCAGGCTAGGCTTGATGCTGCTCAGGTCCAGTTTCAACACGGTGTCGTAAACAGGAGCGGGAGCGGCCGGGTCGCGCCACAGTTTTTGAACCTTGCTGTATTGCTCGACCAGATCAATCTGTTCTTGTGGACGGCCTGTCATGTGCATGTAGTGCAGGGCAGCGTCGTCGATGGGGAAGAACACCGCGGTTGCGCCGTACTCTGGTGCCATATTGGCGATCATGCCACGGTCGCCCAGGGACAGCTCGTCCACGCTGGGGCCAAAGAATTCGACAAACTTGCCCACCACGCCCAGTTCGCGCAGTTTTTGCGTAATGACCAGAACCAGGTCGGTAGGCAGCACGCCGTCATTGAGCTTGCCAGTCAGCTCGATACCCACCACGGCAGGCAGGGCGATGGCGACGGGCAGGCCTACCATCACGGCTTCGGCTTCAATACCTCCGACACCCCAGCCCAGAATGCCCAGGCCGTTAACCATAGGCGTGTGGCTGTCGGTCCCGACACAGCTGTCGGGGTAGACCAGATCCACGTCCTTGCCTTCTTCGGTCCATACAACCTGACCAATATGCTCGATGTGCAATTGGTGCATGATGCCTTTGCCAGGTGGCACCACTTTCACGCCGTCAAAGTTGCTGGAACACCAGCGCAGGAAGGCAAAGCGCTCGCCGTTACGTTGGTATTCACGTGCCAGGTTGATGTCGGCTGCCTTGGGGTTGGCCCAGCTGTCCACTTGGAGGGAGTGGTCAATAATCACGTCGATAGGGACTTGAGGGCGCACGCGGCTGGCGTCACCACCGGCTGCTTGTACGCCTTCGCGCAAGGCGGCCATGTCCAGCAGCATCACCAAACCCAGAATGTCCTGACCAAAGACGCGGGCAGGGTAGAAGGTGATGCCGTCGCCCACCTTGCGCTGGAGCAGGGAGTCAATTTCCTGATCCACGTCGGCGTGACGCACGGCCTTTTGACGACAGAGGTTTTCCAGCAGAACGCGCAGCGAGTACGGCAGCTTTTCAATACCGGGGATGTCGGCGATAGGAACGTAACGTACGGAACGTCCGTTCAGGGACAGCGTTTCTAGGGCAAGAGACTGAGACATGGCAAACGATTCATCCGTAATAAGAAGCCAGGAAAGCGGGGCCAACCTGAGCAAGAATAATCAATAAAATTATGCGTCTGGAGCCTTGATAAAACAATTAAATTGTATTTTGTTTGTATATAATACAATAAAACGATCCGGGATCGCTTCGATTTTTAGGAATGTCGGCATGAAAAGCCAATCCAATTCTTTGCATGTCACCTTGGCGCATCGCCTGCTGGACTACGTGCGAGCAGGGCATTTGCAGGCCGGGCATCATTTGACGGAACAATCGCTGGCCGAAGCGCTGGGTGCGTCGCGCTCGCCCATACGCGGCGCACTGGCCTATCTGGCGGAAAAAGGCATTGTGGGCGCACAGCCGCCCCGACGTGGCTTATATCTGTTGAAAGGGGCCGACCAGCTTGGTGTGATCGAAGAAGAACTGGGTACCAGCCAGGACGACCAGATCTATCTGCAACTGGCCCGCGACAAGCTATCTGGTATTTGGGGTGACACCTTGTCGGAAAACGACGCCATGCGCCGCTATGGCCTGACACGCGAGCGTGTGCGCCGCATTCTGGCTCGTGCTGCCAATGAAGGTTGGATGGAACAGCGCGCCAGCAAAGGCTGGTCTTTCCTGCCCATGATTGACGGCCCTCAGGCTTGCGAAGAAAGCTATACCTTGCGCCAGATGCTGGAACCAGCGGCCATGCTGCTGCCGGGCTTCGCCATTGACTCCACTGTCTTGCGCCGGGTGCGTTTGCAGCAGCAGGCCTTGGCCGACGGGGGCTGGCGTCATGCCGGACACGCGGAAATGTATCAGGCCAATGCCACCTTCCATGAAGCCTTGGCCTCCTTGTCCGGTAACCGCTTTATCGCCCAGACCGTGACACGCCAGAACCAGTTGCGGCGCTTGCTGGAATATCAGGAAACCCTGGATCGGGAACGTATTCGTCGCCAATGCCTGGAGCATCTGGCAATTCTGGATTTGCTGGAAAAGGGCGAACGCGCTCAGGCCTCCGCCCTGCTGGCCCGCCATCTGGGCAATGCCAGTGAAGAGAAAGTACAGCAGCTGGAGCGGCAGCAGCAGCAACGCAGCAGCCAGCCCGGCGCTTTTAGTGAATCGATGGTCTCTCACGCCGAACCCATGGAGGAGACGGCGCAATTTTCTTTAATGGCGCAAGCCAAGAACCAGGAATAACGTGATGAAGCAAAAATCCCTTCCCGCCGTGTTCATGCGTGGTGGCACCAGCAAAGCCTTGATGCTCAATATTGCAGACCTGCCTGCCGAGCGCGACGACTGGACGCCTCTGTTTTCCGCTGCCATGGGTACGCCGGACCCTTACGGTCGCCAACTGGACGGCATGGGCGGTGGTGTTTCTTCCTTGTCCAAGGTTTGTATTATCGGCCCGTCCAGCCATCCGGACGCGGACGTGGACTATACCTTTGCGCAAGTAGCCATCAAGGAAGAGAAGGTGGATTACCGTGGCAACTGCGGCAATATGAGCTCGGCCGTCGGCCCTTACGCAGTAGAGCAGGGCATGGTCAAGGTTGAGGATGGCGAAGCGTGTGTACGCATTCTGAATACCAACACCAACAAGATCATTCACGCCCACTTCACGGTTGAAGATGGTCAGCCCCGTTATGACGGCGATTTGTCGATCCCTGGCGTCGGCGGCACGGGTTCGCCTATCCGTCTGGACTTTGTGGAACCGGGCGGTGCCTCTACTGGTTCCTTGCTGCCTAGCGGTGAATTGACCGAGTGGCTGGATGTGCCTGGCGTAGGCCGTATCGAGGTGTCGCTGGTGGACGCGGCCAACGCAGCGGTGTTTGTACGCGCGGCTGATGTAGGCCTGACCGGTCTGGAATTGCCCGACTGGCTGGAAGCTCACCCTGAAGTGCTGGAGCGTCTGGACGCAATTCGTGTGCAGGCGTCGGTACGCATGGGCATTGCTCCCGATGTGGAAGCCGCACGTCAGATTCGCATCGTGCCCTTTGTTTGCATCGTGTCGCCGGCTCAGGACAATCCGACCTTGTCTGGCGACGTGGTTCCTGCCAAAGAGATTGATCTGGTTGCCCGCGTGATTTCCAATGGCCAGCCGCACCGCGCCTTGCCCTTGACGATCTCGCTGTGCACCGCTGTGGCTGCTCGTTTGACGGGCAGCCTGCCTTCGCAATGTCTGTCTGACTCGGTTGCCCCTCAAGGTCCACTGCGTCTGGGCATGCCTTCCGGTGTGCTGACAGTGGGCGCGGAAGTGGAAAAGAAAGACGGCCAGTGGTTTGCCAAGGCCGGTTCTTTCTATCGTACGGCGCGTCGCCTGTTTGATGGCCGTGTGTGGGTTCCTGGCAAAGCCTTGAAGGACTAATCCACGATACGCAAGTCCTGCGAGGGCGAACGCCCGAAGCGGGACTTGTAGTCTGCACAGAAGCGGCCGAAATGGTTGAACCCGCAGCGCAAGGCAATCTCGCTGACCTGGGTGCCCGGCACGGCATGACGAATGGCTTGCTGGGCCGCTTCCAGACGAATCTGCTTTAGAAACTGCATGGGGCTCAACCCCCGTTCGTTGCGAAAGGCCAAGGTCAGGCTGCGCACACTGGCACAGGCCGCGGTGGCAATCTTCTCCAGCGTCAGGGCCTCGTCCAGGCTGGCCCGCATGAAATCCTCGGCTCTTTGTACCCGGCGCGAACTGGCCGGGCGCACGCTTTGCTGCAATTGCTGGCTGTAGTTACCCGGCTGGGTATGAAACAGATGCAGCAAAAGATTGTCCTCGGCCTGACGCGACCACTGGTCCATTTCGGGCGGCAAATGCCCACCGTAAGCCAGCAAGCTGCCAATCTGGTGCTGCCAGGCGCAGCCGTGCGGCGAATCCAGAGACATGCCAGCGGCAAATTCAATGGGCCGGTCCAGGCTCAAGCCCAAGGTCTGACGGGCCACTTCTTCCAGCCGGTGGCGCGGAATCTTCACTAAAAACTGTTCACAGCCCTGTTCCCAATCCAGTTCAACCTGCAGGGAAGGGGAGATCACGCTGGCGATTTTAGGGTTGGCCTGGACGTACTCCCGACCAACCCGAATACAGGAGCGTCCCTGTATAGGCACCTGAAACAGCAGGAAATCTTCCAGAATCCCCGGCGATACCTGCACCGCTGCACCATATTTCAGCAAGACAAAGGAAAAGCTGTGGCTGCTGGCATAGCGCAGGGAAGCATCGACCGGGCCGTCATTCCAGGTCAAGCGGTGCTCGGTTAAAAAACCGGCCGTCTCGCTGCGTGTCTGGTCCGGGCAGCGCGATTCAAAGCGCGGCGCACTGTGTTGCAAGGGGGCCAGCCCTGACATAAACCACGCTTGCATGATGTGTGTCTCCAAATTTTTGCCGGTTCGGGATAAGGCTTGCCATATCTGGATAGCCGCCCATTCTGCGCCGGTCTAATGTATTTCAAACCTAAAGCAGTAGTCCTGTCCCGGCACCTTAGCAGATTGGGATACGACTGGGAATTGCTGTATTCACGTAGTCCCTTGGGCCCGTCTTTTCTGGCTTGCAGGACAAGCGCCGCAAAAATCACGGGCGTCAGTGGTACACAGCTTCCGGCGTATTGGGGGTGGTCCAAGGCAGAACTAAAGTCCAGTTTTTTGAAAGACAGAGGACGGAGACAAACATGAAAAAACAAGTGGCGTTCTGTATGAGCACGCTGGCCTTGGCCCTGGCCTGTAGCCCGGCATCCAGTCAGGAAGTATTCAAGGTGGGGCTGCTAACCACCTTGTCTGGCCCTGGTGCAGCCATTGGCGCAGAAATCCGTGATGGTTTCGAGCTGGGCCTGAACCACTCGGGTGGCAAGCTCGGCGGTGTGGATGTGGCCTTGACGGTGCTGGATGATCAGCAAAAACCAATGGAAGGCCGCCAGGCGGTGGACCGTCTGGTCAAGCGTGACAAGGTCGATGTGATTACCGGCATGGCTTTCTCCAATGTGCTGCTGCCCGTGATGCCGACGATTTTGAACAGTGACACGGTCTACATTTCCGCCAACACCGGCCCGGCCGATTACGCGGGCGAGCGTTGTCACCCCAATTTCTTCAGCGTGTCCTGGCAGAACGAGGATATACCCGCTGCGATGGGCAAGTACGTGACCGATCAGGCGCACAAGAAAGTCTATTTGATTGCCCCCAACTACCCCGGTGGTCGCGAGTCCATTGAAGGCTTCAAGCGTCTGTTCAAGGGCGAGATTGCCGACGAAGTGTATGTGAAGGTCGGCCAGATGGATTACGCCGCCGAGCTGGCACAAATGCGAGCTTCGGGTGCGGATGCCGTGTTTTTCTTCCTGCCCGGCGGCATGGGCGTGTCTTTTATCAAGCAGCTGATCAACTCGGGCCTGTCCACGCAACTGGCGGTGTATACCCCCGGCTTCTCGGCTGATCAGGACACGATTGCCGCGATTGGCGAGTCCATGAAGGGCATGGCGAATGCCGCCCAGTGGTCGCCGGATCTGGATAACCCGGTCAACAAACGCTTTGTGGCGGATTTTGAAAAGACCTACGGTCGCCTGCCTTCCATGTACGCCTCCCAGGGCTACGACGCCGCCTTGTTGCTGGATGGTGCACTGAAGGCTGACCCCAAGGCCGCTACCGACCGCGAAGCCCTGCGTAAAGCCTTGCGCAGTGCACCGTTCGAGTCTGTACGCGGCGCCTTTGCCTTTAACAACAACCAGTATCCGGTGCAGACCTACTACATGCGTGAAGTGGCCCCGAATGACAAGGGCCAGATGAGCAACAAGATTGTGTCCACCGTATTCGAGCAGTTCCAGGATCATTTTGCACCGCAGTGCAAGATGGAAAAGTCATAAAGAGGGTGCGTCAAGCATCCGGCAGCAAGGAGGTAATGATGAGCTATAGCAACGAACAGCTGTCCGCATTGGTGCGGGGAGACAGCGTACATAAATCGGTCTATACCGACCCCGAGATCTTCCGTCTGGAGATGGAACGCATTTATGGCCGTGCCTGGATCTACATCGGCCACGACAGCCAGGTGCCTAATCCCGGCGACTACCACACCACCTTGTTGGGCGGCCAGGACGTCATCATGGTGCGCGGCAGCGACAAGAAGGTGTACGTGCTCTACAACCGTTGCCCGCACAAGGGTGCGAAAGTAGTGGCCGATGGCTGTGGCAACGCGGGCAAGTTCTTTCGCTGTCCTTACCACGCCTGGACGTTCAAGCTGGACGGTCAGCATCTGGCCGCTCCGATGAAAAACGGCCTGGAAAACACCTGTTTTGATCCCAAGCACCCGGACTTCTCCATGCGCCGTGTG
The DNA here is from genome assembly GCF_042653705.1 of Alcaligenes sp. GCM10023179. Taxonomy (NCBI): domain Bacteria; kingdom Pseudomonadati; phylum Pseudomonadota; class Betaproteobacteria; order Burkholderiales; family Alcaligenaceae; genus Alcaligenes; species Alcaligenes sp. GCM10023179. Next base: position 223,505 of record NZ_JBHSIQ010000003.1, read on the forward strand.
GCTCGTGTGGAAAGCTACCGTGGTTTTGTTTTTGCCTGTCAAAGCGCCCACGGCCCGGACCTGAAAGAGTTTTTGGGTCCCATCATCACCTCCATCGACAATCTGTGCGATCGCTCGCCCGTGGGTGAAGTGGAAGTGGCCGGTGGCAGCTTCAAGGTCTGGCAGCCCTCCAACTGGAAGGTGTTCTACGAGAACCTGCACGACACCATGCACGCCAACGTGACGCACGAGTCGTCCTACGTGGCCGCCCGTGAGCAAGCCGAAGATTACGGCTCCATGCCATTGGAACTGCACATCATGGACGGTAACGGCGAGCCCTACGGTTTCTGGGAAAAGCTGGACCTGTATGCCTTTGATAACGGCCACGGCTATATGGAAGGGATTTTCAATCCCGGTGCCATCGAAACCGACCCGATCACCAAGGCGCACTACGAAACGCTGAAAGAAGCCTACGGTGAAGAAAAAGCCTTGAACATTCTGGGCGAGAACCGTCACAACAGCATTATTTACGGCAGTGGCTCGCCCCACACCGTATTCCAGCAGTTCCGTGTGATTCGCCCAGTGGCGGTGGACCGCACTCATGTGGAAATCCAGCTGTTTCGTCTGAAAGGTGCGCCGGACGATATTTACAAGCGCGGCCTGATGTACGCCAACCTGATCAACTCGCCGTCGTCCAACGTGATGCCGGACGATATCGAAGTCTATGGCCGCTGTCAGGAAGGTAACCAGACCAATGGCGGAGACTGGATCAGCATGCACCGCTATGACGGCACTGACAAGCCTATCGAAGGCGGTATGGTCGCCACCAACGGCACCAGCGAATTGCCCATGCGCAATCAGTTCCGCGCCTGGAAGCATTTCATGACTACCAGTCTGTACGACGCGCCTGCGCAGTCGGAAGACAGTGGTAAAGCCACGGTGCGTTCGGCTTCTGGTGAGCCCATCGCCCCCGCAACACAGGCTTAAGCGGGCTGCTGTCCGAGCCAAGGAGAATTCTTATGTTGTTTGATATTGATTTTGACGTCAGCGTGGATCAGGTCACGCCTGTGAACCTGAGCCTGGAAGCCATCCGTGAAGTGGAGCAGTTCATCTATCACGAAGCTCGTTTGCTGGACGAGCGTCGCTGGCAAGCATGGCTGGATCTGTGGACCGAGGAGGGCATGTACTGGATTCCTCACAGCTACGATCAGGAAAGCCCTTACGAGCACATTTCCCTGTGCTGGGAAAACAAGCTGCTGCGTGAACTGCGTATCCGTCGTCTGGAAAACCACCGCAACTGGTCCCAGCAGCCAATCACACAGTCCTGCCGTGTGCTGGGCAATGTGATGATTGATGGCACTGATCCGGAAGGCTATCTGGTGGTGCGTTCCAGCTTCCACTCCATGGAGTGGCGTGGCAAGGATCCGGTCTACCGTGTGGGCAGCCTGATTCACAAGCTGCAGGCCCAGGAGGGCGGTGGCTGGAAACTGCGCATGAAGCAGGTGAACCTGGTGGATCGTGACGCGGTTCACGGCGCTATTCAGGTGTACATCTAATGTCGGCAGCCCATCACACAGCCTTGCTGGCCCTGCATTATCAAAACGACGTCCTGCACGCCGATGGCCTGATCCGCGTGGGGGTAGAGGCCAATAGCCCCCAGCGTCAGGCCTTGATCGAGGCCGCAGGCCGTTTGCTGGCGCAGGCCCGCGCACAGGGCGTGCCCATTGTGCATGTGCGGGTGGGCTATCGGCCTGACTATGCCGACCTGCTGTGCAATGCGCCGATTCTGCACAATGTGAAACGAATCGGCGCCATGCAGACTGGCAGTTGGGGAGCCCAGTTCTTTGACGGGCTGGCTCCCTTGCCTGACGAGTTTGAAGTCCACCACACGCGTATTAACGCTTTCTTTGGTTCCGCGCTGGAACCGGTCGTACGTCGTTTGGGTGTGGAGCGCCTGGTAATTGCCGGTGTGGCTACCCATTCTGTAGTCGAGAGCACAGTGCGCCATGCGGTGGATATGGGCTATGAGGTGGCGGTGGTGGCCAGCGCTTGTGGTGCTCCCCCCGCGACCCATGAGGCCTCCCTGGCCAGCATGAGCCTGATTGCTCATATTGACCGGGACGAAGATTGGGCGACGGTGTTCGGCGCACCAAAAGTAGAGTAGGAGAAGCACATGCAGCAGGACATGAAGGTGAATTTACAAGGTAAGGTCGCCATCGTGACCGGGTCCACGCAAGGGCTGGGGGCGGACATCGCCCTGGCTCTGTGTGCCGCCGGTGCGTGGGTGCTGATCGTGGGTCGCAGTCAGGAAGAAGGTCAGCGTACCGAGGCGCGTCTGCAGGCCGTGGGCAAGGCCCAGTTCATGGCCGCCAATATTTGTGATGATGCACAGCTGGATGCCTGCGTGCAGGCCGCCCTGGCACAAACCGGCCGCATCGACATTGTGGTGAACAATGCCTGTTCCTACGGGGACGAAGGCCTGGCTTCCAGCCGGGAGCTGTGGCATCAAACGCTGGATGTGAACCTGATCTCCAGCGCGATTCTGGCCCAGAAAGCCACGCCGCATATGGGGCAGGGTGGGGTCATCATCAATATGGGCAGTACAGGTGGCAAATTCGGCGTGGCCGGGCGCGCCCTGTATCCGGCTTCCAAAGCGGCCATCCTGCAATTTACAAAAAGCTTGGCCGTGGAATTGGCTCCCTCGGGGATTCGTGTGCTGACGGTTTCGCCCGCCTGGACTTGGTCGCCATCCGTTGAGCGCATGAGCGGTGGCTCGCGCGAGCTGGCCAATCAGGTAGGGGCACAAGTTCATCCTTTGGGGCGAGTCGGCTCCGGTGAAGAGGTCGCCCAGGTGGTGCTGTTTGCTGTGTCGGGAGCGGCTTCCTGGATGACAGGCATTGATCTGCCCGTCGATGGTGGCTTTTCCGTACTCGGGCCAGAGCAGGGCAAGTCGCCCCGTCACTGGTTTGAACGCTGGCAGGCGCAGTCGTCTGGCTCATAAATAGAAAAGTGCGGTAAAAGATGTCCAGGGCTTGTGAACAGCTGTTTCTTGTGGCGTGTTCACAAGCCCTGACCCCGTTCAGGGCAATTTAAAAAAGGTGTGGGATGACAGACTCAACAAATAAAAAATCGTATGCCGTCATTGTGGTGGGCAGTGGTATTAACTCCCTGGTGTGTGCAGCCTTGCTGGCGCAAAAGGGCAAGCAGGTCCTGGTGCTGGAGCGTAACGACCGTGCGGGCGGGTGTATCCGTACCGAGGAGCTGTTTCCGGGCTTTACCCATGAGTTGCTGTCGTCCTGGTACCCCTTGTTCACATCCGGCGCTGCCTATGCCCGTTTGAAAGACGATCTGGCCGCCCAGGGCGTGGAGTTTCTGGAAAACGGCTATACCACCGGCGTGGTGGGCAGCGATGGCAAGGGCCTGGCCCTGCGCCATGATGTGGGCGATTCAATTCAGCGTATCAATGGCTTGCAAGCTGGTGATGGCGATGCCTTTGGTGCCATGTGCAGCCAATTGTTCGAGCGCGATGCGGGCCTGACCTTCGGCTTGCTGGGCACCGAGCCATACAGCCGTGGCTTGTTGGGTTTGCTGTTCTCGCAATGGCGCAAGCGCCGTATGGACGGCATGGTGCAGTATGGTCGCGAGTCCCTGGAGTCCTTCCGTCGCTGGGCCGATCGTGAGCTGAGAGATGACCGTGTACGCGGCATGATGGCTCCCTGGGTCTTGCACTCGGGCCTGGGCCCTGACGACGCCTGCTCGGCACTGATCGGCAAGCTGACCTTTGCGGCTGTGGTGGCCGGTGGCATGCCCGTGGTGAAAGGTGGCGGCCAGAATCTGGTGCGTGCTCTGTGCGCCATTATTGAAAAGGCTGGTGGCCGTATTCAACTGAACACCGAAGTGGAAGAAATTGTGCTGGAAGGACAAAAAGCCCGTGGCGTGCGTGCCGGCGGCCAAGTCTACGAAGCCAGCCATGTGGTGTGCAACGTTACACCGCCACAGCTCTATGGTCGTTTGTTGCCGGGTGCTCCCGCCCAGGTACGTGAACAAGCCAATGCCTACCGCTTTGGCCGTGGTGACATGCAAATTCATCTGGCGTTGGACAGCATGCCTAACTGGAGCGATCCAGAGCTGCTGAAAGTACCGTTGCTGCACCTGTCCGACAGCCTGGAAGACGTCAGCATGAGCGTGGCCCAGGCCAATAACGGCCTGATCCCGGCCAAGTTCACTGTTGCTATTGGCCAGCCTTGCTCTCTGGACCCCAGCCGTGCGCCGGAAGGCAAATGGATACTGTGGATGCAGATGCAGGACATGCCGTCCAAGTTGCGCGGCGATGCGGCTGGCAAGATCGACGTGCCGGAAGACGGCAAATGGACCGAAGAAGTCAGCCAGGCCGTGGCCGAGCGCATCATCGACCAACTGGAAGGCGTCATGCCCGGTTTGCGTCAACAAATCGTGGGTCAGAAAGTGCTGTCGCCAGCCGACCTGGAATCCATCAACTGCAATCTGGTGGGCGGCGACCCCTACTCGGGTATTTGCTCCCCCGACCAGTTCTTCTGGATGCGCCCCTTTGCCGCCAGTAACGGTGCCCGGTCTCACGCCACACCGTACAAGAATGTCTACCACATTGGTGCGTCCACCCATCCAGGCCCAGGTCTGGCGGGAGCGTCCGGATTCATGGTGGCGGAGCAGATTCGTTAATCCTGCTTGTTCCTGGGCCTGAGGCTTGATGCCTGCAGGCAGAATAACCGGCCGGGGTAGGTGTTTTGCACCTGTTCTGGCCGGTTTTTTTGCTTCTTGGCATTCAGCCAGAAGAGGGGATGAGGGGGAGTAAAGGAGCCGGAACCTGAAAAGTGAGCAGTTCGGGGCGTTTATCGCCAAAAAAACAGGGTTCTCGTGAATACCTCATGCGCCAAGCCCACAATAGTTCGGTATTCTGTGCATGTTTTCTCCTGCCCTGGCGGTTTCATGCTTGGGGCCTGATTGTTTAGCCGGAGTTTTATTGATGCACGCTTTTCGCCGTTCGCGCCTGTGTGCTTTTTTGTCCTTGTGGCTGCTGGCTGTGGTGCTGGCTGTTACCGCTGTCCCTGTGACGGCCGAGACGGTGGCATTGACGCCTGCGCAGGCCAGTGAGTCCCTGAATGAATTGCGTGACACGCTGCAAACTGTCCAAGACCGTTTGCAGAAAAATGATGGCTTGGGCGATTCCGATCTGGTTGCCTTGCGCAATCAGTTGCTGCTGGCGCAAGAGCAGGCTCAGGAAATGAGTGTGCGTCTGGAGCCTGAGCTGTTGAGCGTGACCGCGCGTCTGAATCAGTTGGGGCCTGTGGATGATCCGGCGGGGGAGTCCGAGGACATTGCGCGTCAGCGTGCTCAATTGCAGCAGGCGGTGACCGAGCTGGACGGCATGATCAAGCTGGCCCGTTTGATCGGCGTGGAAACAACACAAGGCCTGGATCAGGTGTCCAAGCAGCGCCGCGTAATTTTCCAGGCGGAATTGGGTCGGCAGTCGCAGTCCGTGTTGACACCGCGCTTCTGGCGCAATGTGTCGCGCGATTTGCCCGGTGATCTGGCCAGGGTCGAACGCATGCGCAAGGATCTGGCTCAGCGGGTAACCGATTTGCCCGCTTATGTGCTGTGGTCGGCAGGAGCCCTGGCTTTGGTTTTGTTGGGGCTGTCAGTGTGGGCGGTACGGGGGCTGGAGCGTTTTACCATCAACCACACCAAGCCCTCGCGCTTGCGACGCTCTTTTTATGCGACGGCCTTGATTGTGCTCTACAGCCTGACGCCCGGTTTGCTGGCATCGGTGGCGGCAGGGCTGTTTTACTGGAACGGCAATCTGGCTCCGGATCTGTCCAGCTTTGTGTCCAAGTCCGTATTCGCCTTGTATCTGGGTGGCTTTGTGACCGGGATGGGCCGCGTGCTTTTGTCGGCGCAGCGTCCTAGCTGGCGCTTGCCTCCCATTCCCAGCAATGTGGCTTTGAAGCTGGCATGGTTGCCCATTGCTCTGGGCATCATGGTGGCCTTGACCTGGATGTCGCAGCAATTGCTGGGCCTGATCAATGCCACGCTCAGCACTACCTTGCTGATCAACAGTTTTAACACGCTGACACTGAGCATCTTTATTGCCATTGCAGCCTGGAACTTGAGCCAGGGGCGTGAGAAGACCCCCGTTCCAGAGGGCGGCGAGGACCCGCAGAAAACGGCTCCGGTTCAGCAGGGGGCGACCTGGTTACGCGCCATTCCTATCACCTTGGGTGTGGTCATTGGGCTGGGGATGATTGCCTTCTTGCTGGGCTACATCGCCTTGAGCAGTCTGATTGTGCAAGAGGTGTTGTGGCTGAGTCTGGTGATTTGCACCTGCTATGTCCTGGTCGCGCTGATTGCGGATATCGGTCAAAGCCTCTTGCTGCAATTTAAAGAGAAGCGCGCCGCTAATGAATGGACCAGTACGCAATTGCGTGGCAGCAGCCAGATCGTGATCGTGCTGTCCGGAGCCTTGCGTTTATGCCTGATTATTACGGCGATTACCCTGGTCTTGCTGCCTTTTGGGGAAGACCCCACGCAGTGGCTGCAGCGTCGTTTGGGCTTTTTGGTTAAAGGTTTTTCTTTAGGTCAGGTTCAGTTAAAACCCAGCTCGGTCCTGCTGGCCGTACTGATTCTGGTGCTGGGGATTTTGTTTGTTAAAGCCTTGCAGCGCTGGGTGGCCAACCAGCTTTTACCCGCCACGCGTATCGATCCGGGTATGCGAGTGTCTACTGCTAATCTGTTCAGCTATGTGGGCTACTTTATTGTGGTGGCTACGGCGATTTCGTCTCTCGGAATCGGTCTGGAGCGCATGGCCTGGGTGATTTCAGCCTTGTCGGTGGGTATCGGTTTTGGCTTGCAAGCGGTGGTGCAGAACTTTGTATCGGGGCTGATTCTGTTGGCCGAACGTCCCATCAAAATTGGGGACTGGGTCAGCCTGAACGGGGTAGAGGGCAATGTACGCAAGATCAATGCCCGTGCCACGGAAATTGAAATGTTCGACCGCTCCACCTTGATCGTGCCGAACTCCGAATTCATCACCAAAACCGTGCGTAATGTGACCTTGAGCAATCCCTTGGGGGTAGTGAAGGTCAAGATCAATATGCCTATCGACACAGACGCTAAACGGGTACGTTCTATCATGCTGGATGTGATGCAGAACTACAGCGACGTGCTGGCCGACCCGGCGCCGGATGTGACGCTGGATGGCTTTGATGCCAACGGCTTGCAGTTCACGGCGACCTGCTATGTAAGCTCGCCTCGCATTGGCAGCCGGGTACGCAGTGTCCTGATGTTCGATATTCTGGATGAATTACGCAAGGAAGGTCTGGCGTTGCACCATACTCAGACCATGACGGTGTTGCCCAATACACCGGTCGCCAGCCAGAATGAAAGCGGCAACCCCTTGCTGAATGATTGAACCTCGATAAAAAAAACAGGCAGGCCCCAGGGAGACAACAGCCATGAAGACGCTACGACTAGGTGTGCAGGTCTTGCTCTTGTTTCTGGCTCTGCTGGGGGCCTGGCCACAGGCACAGGCACAAGCCTTGTCCGAGGTAGAGCAAGAGCGTGAGATGATTCGAGAGCTGCAGCAGGCCCAGGATGAAATCCGCCTGATGCAGTACCGCCTGGAAGGCAACCAGGTATCGATACGGCCCGAGCGCAGCTACGAGGAAGATCAAAAGCTGGTGCGAACGCAGGAGCTGTCCGGACGGGTGGTGCAGTCTTTGGAGCGGCGCAGCCGCCTGTTGAAGGCACGTTTGCAGGAGCTGGGCGAAGATTCGGGCGATGAGGCCGAGCAGCTCATCGTTCATAACGAACGCATGCAATTGCGCCGTGCCGATGCTGCCTTGCGGGCTGATCTGCGCGTAGCGCGTCTGGTGCAGGTGGAGGCGCAACAAGCCCGTCAGTTGCTGCGAGAGGCGACGGTGCGCTATGAGAAAGCGAAGCGTTGGCGACGCAATGCCTCTTTGGTCCTGCTGGAAAGTTTGCCCGAACTTGCACAGGCCTGGCCCGCTGACCGTTCCAAACTATCTGACTTTGCCCAGCAGTGGCGAGGAACATGGAGCAATAGCAGTTGGCAGCAAAGCAGCGCCTCATTGTGGATGGCGGCGGCGGTTCTGCTTGTGATGCTGGCTTTGTTCCGCGTCATGCCCCTATGGGTAAGCCGTTATCTGCCAGCCGGACGCTTGCGTCGCTCCAGTCTGATCATTGCTAATTTCTTCCTGTGGTTTATCGCTACCTGGGTGGTAGTGGACCAGCTGGTTGAACTGGTGTTTCAACGGCCAGGCCTTTCTCCCACCCAGTTTGAGCTTCTGGCTTATTTGAAAGTAGGAGCTTGGGCTGCGGCAGTGGCGCTGGCTTGCCTCAAGAGTATGGTGGTTCAGCCTCGGGCTTCCTGGCGTTTGATTCCCGTTTCCACTCAGACTCAGCATAGGCTGCGTTACTTTGCACCCGCTTTTTTTCTGCTGGTGTATGCGGACATCACAAGCAGTTTTTTTCGGGGATCGATAGGTTTATCGGATGCATTTCAGTCCATGGCTGATGGTGTGAGCAGCCTGCTGTATTTGATCCTGTATGGCTATGGTTTGTGGGTTCTGCGAGACGAGCTGTTCAATCGTACTGATGTCGCGGGGCAGGGGGCGAGCCGAACGGGACGCAGTTGGGCTCGTCTGGCCTTTAAAGGCGGCGTCCTTGTTTACATTCTGGTGTTGGGCTTGTTCATCGGCGGCTGGCAAGGCCTGTCGGATGACTTGATGTCGCATTTCATCACTATGCCCTTGATCCTGGGGCTGCTGGCCTACGTTTGTATGGTGTGGCTGCAGGACATTGCGGATTCCTTGCTGACCTATTTGCGTAATCGCAGCCATGATCCAGAGGCTGCGCCGATTCGCGTGCAAAGCCAGTTCATCGTTGTGTTTTTTGCTATCGCCCGGATGAGCGTGTTGCTTCTGGCGATCTGGATGGTGAGTGGGGATTGGTTAACTGAGCCCAAACAGATGCTGGAGTCGGGGCTGGATGTCTCGCGTGAGGCCTTGCGTCTGGGAGCGGTGCAGTGGCGCCTGGACTTGTGGCTGATTGCCTTGGGCGTGATGCTGGTGGGGGCCGTCCTGATTCATTTTCTGCGCACCTGGCTGCGTCAGCATTACATGCCTAACACCACGCTGGAGCCGGGCCTGCAAAATGCGATCGTGGGCATGGTTGGGTACGTTGCCTATTTTGTTCTGTTGGTGATCTGCCTGTCCATGCTGGGTGTGCCGATTGAATCGGTGACCTGGATCTTTACGGCCTTGACGGTGGGTCTGGGTTTTGGCTTGCGAGGCATTGTGCAGAACATTGCCTCTGGCCTGATGCTGATGGTCGAGCGTCCCGTCAAAGTGGGAGACTGGGTGGAGGTAGAGGGCAGCGAAGGCAATGTGCGCCAGATTCGCTTGCGGGCGACCTATGTTGAGCGCTTTGATCGCACCATGGTCATGGTTCCCAACTCCCAGATGATGGGGCGGCAGGTGCGTAATCTGACTTACACCCCGACCTCCTTGGGCGCGATTGAGTCCCGCTTGCTGTTTCCGCTGGATGTGGACGCGGATGCGGTCATGCAGATTTTGCGTGAGGCCGTGCAATCCGAGCCGGAAATTCTGACCGAGCCAGCCCCTATCTTGTCTTGCGACGGAATTTTTGGGGATGGGGTGGCATTCAGCACCCGTTGTTTCATCAATACCATGCGAGTCCAGCGCCGGGTGCGCAGCAATCTGATGCTCGATATTCTGCGGCGCTTGCGTCAACAGGGCATCAGTCTGCATCCGGCCCAACGCTGGGTTCAGGAAGCCATGGACAAAGACAGGGCCGAAGACCCCGACCTTTAGGGTTTTCCCAGTGATTGAAAGCTGAAATATTCATCCGTATAATTTGTTTAGCCACACTAAACAGAATAGACGCATTATGCGTATCAGGATGGATGAGACATGAGCAAGAAACAGTCCCCACAGGACGAGGCCCCCGTATCGCCGTGGCGTGCTGCCAGCGCAGCGGGTTTGGGCACCATGATCGAGTATTACGACTTTCAGCTGTACGGCGTCCTGGCTGTGACGCTGAGCGTGCTGTTTTTTCACGCCGGCAATGAGAACGCGGCCTTGCTGTCCACATTGGCCGTGTTTGGCGGGGCCTTTCTGGCACGCCCCTTGGGCGGTATTTTCTTTGGCTGGTTTGGCGACAAGCATGGCCGTACCGCTGCCTTGATGTTCACGATTGTGGGCATTGGAGTGGCCAGCGCCTTGATGGGCATGTTGCCTACCTACGCCACGCTGGGCCTGGCTGCACCGGCCTTGCTATTGCTGTGTCGTTTGCTGCAGGGCTTTTTTGCCGGTGGTGAAATTACGGGCGCAGCTACCTATGTGGCGGAATGCTCGCCCCCCGGCAAGCGCGGTTTCTTTGGCGCGTTCAACCCGGCCGCCGCCACTTTGGGCTTGTCCCTGGCCACCGGCGTAGCCGGCCTGGTGACGGCGCTGGTGGGTAAGGAAGCCATGCTGGATTGGGGCTGGCGTATTCCCTTTCTGCTGTCCATTCCCTTGATCATTCTGTGCGTCTGGGCTCGTTCACGTATCGAGGATTCGCCGCGCTTTAAGGAAATGCTCAAAAGCCATCACCCCGAGCATTCGCCTTTGTCCTTGATTGTGCGTGATTACCGCCGTCCCCTCTTGCAAGTCATTGCCATTGGTTTTGCACAGAATGCAGCAGGCTACGTGGGCGTGGTCTATCTGAGTACCCATTTGATTCACACCCTGAAATACGACGGCACCGCGGTGTTCTGGCTGATTTCCCTGGTCACCTTGTGCTCGGCCTTCATCATGCCTTTTGCCGGTGGCCTGTCTGATCGCTTTGGCCGCAAACCCTTGCTGACGATTGGCTTGCTGGGTTATCTGGTGCTGGTGCCGCTGACGATGTGGGTCGCCTCCTGGGGCAGTTTCCCGCTGGCGGTGATCGCGGTGGCCGTGTCCATTTTGCCCTTCATCGTAGTGCAGGCCGTGGGCTACCCCTTGTATGCCGAATTGTTCCCTACGCGAGTGCGCTATAGCGGCGTGTCGCTGGGCTTTAACATCGCCACCATTCTGGGTGGAGCGACGGCGCCATTCGTGGCGTCCTGGCTGACGGGCCTGACCGGTTCCAGCATGGCACCTGCCTTTTACGTGATGGTAGTGGCGCTGATCGGGATTGTGGCTTTGAGCACGGTGCAGGAAACCTCTGGCCGTCAGTTGGCCGATTGATTTTCAAGGAAGTAAATGATGTCCGGATATTTTCTTTATCACTCCATTGGCATGTTCGAGGGCAAGGAAGCGGCCATGCGTGCCGAGCTGGATCAGTTCAGCCAGGTCTGGTCGGCGCAGGACGATGCCCAGTGGGGGTACGCTCTGGGCCAGAAACAGGCTTTCATGGATGCCTGGGCCCGTTTGATTGGTGCTGATTCCAAGGATATTGCGCTAAGTGAAAACGTCACTGGCGGCCTCTACAGCATTCTGGGTTCTTTGCCTTCGCATGTGCTTAAAGGACGTACCTTGCTGGTTGCGGCCGATTGCTTTCCCAGCCTGCATTTCCTGTTGCAAAAACTGGCCTTGCGCCTGGGCTTCACCTTGCGCACCGTACCTTTGAGCGCCGGCCTGTCCTATGTGACGGACGATGATTTCATTAATGCCTGGGATGACAGTGTGGGTTTGGCCCTGGTGACCTGGGTCAGCTCTACGTCCTCGCACCGGGTGGATGTGGATCGCATGGCGCAATGTGCGACGGAGCACGGCAGCCTGATGGCGCTGGATTTGACACAAGCTGCCGGGCTGGTGCCGTTCACCGTGCATGAAGGCGTGGCCTTTACCTTGTCGGCCTCCTTGAAGTGGGCATGCGGCGTGTCCGGTGCCAGCCTCTTGCATGTGCGTGCAGATTTGATCGAGCAGTGCGAGCCGGAGTTTCGCGGCTGGTTCAGCCAGGAAAATCCCTTTAACTGGAATCTGGACCAGTTCAGCTATGCTGACGGCGCGCGTCGTTTCGACCACGGCACACCGGCTATTTTGGGAAGTATTGCGTCCCTGCCTGGCATGCGTTTCGTGCTGGAAACCGGCGTGGAAAAACTGCTGGAGCAAAACCGGGCATTGACGGCGGTCTTGCTGGATCGTGCGGCCAAAGCCAATTGGCCCGTGCTGACCCCATTGGCCGAGAACGAGCGCGGCGGCAGCATCATGTTGCGCGCCAGCAGTGCCCAGCGCGCTCAGGCTATGGTGGATCAGCTGCGTGAGCAGGAGCTCTATTGCGATCAGCGTGACGGCGTATTGCGTCTGTCGCCCGGTAATGTCTGCACCGAGCAGGATGTACTGCGCTTGTGCGACACCTTGCAAGCCGGCTGGTAAAGGAGGAGGGGATATGGATAGCCAAACCTGGGCTCATCAGGCCAGCCGTCGTATCGAACGATCCGCCAAGGTCGTGATGGACTATATGGCGGATCTGGATGCGCTGGGACGCTGGTCCCTGGGCTGCTTTGACACCGAAACGGTGGAGCCTGGCCTGGTGGTGGGGACGTCCTTGTTTGATGGTGGCCAAACCCATGTCAGCGTGGAGATTCTGGCCGAGCAAGGGCTGATTCGATATTGGGTAGGCAGCGCCACGCAACGTACCCCGCGCATCAGCGCCATGGTGCAGCCGCTGGATCAGAATTCCTGCATTTTGATCATGCTGGCGACACGCGGTGCAGACATGGATGAAAACCGCTGGCTACGTTTGCAGCGTTGCCATGAAACCGAGCTGGATCTGATCCAGGCCCAGCTGCACAGCGCCGCCTAGTGCTCGTGCTTAATAGCTGGGTGGGGTGATCGCCACAATAAAGCGCACATCCGTGTCGTAAGGATTGCGGTAGGCATGGGGCAGGCTGGAGTTGAAATAACAGCTATCGCCCGTTTGCAGACAGTGCTGATCATCCCCTACATCGACCAGCAGCTGGCCTTCCGTCACCAGCACACATTCCTCGGCAGGGTGGCTCCAGCGCTGCCCGACCGAGCTTCCTCCCGGCGGCAAGAAGCCCGCCAGCATTTCAATACTGCCAAAGCCCGGTGACACCCGCTGGTACTGCACGCCCGAAGCGGATTGAATGCTCATGCGCTCGTTCTGGCGCACCACCGCCACTTGCTCCACATTGTCATCCAGCAGGGAAAACAAGGGCGTATCCAGCGCACGTGCAATTTGGCGCAGGGTATCCAGACTGGGTTGGGTCAAACCGCGTTCCACCTGGCTGATCAGGCCGGGGGAGACTTGGGCAAGCTCGGCCAGCTTGCGCAGAGACAGTTTTTTATGAAGTCGGACTTGGCGAATACGCAAAGCGGCCATGTAGAAGCGGGGATAGATAGTAAAGCCGTCATTGTAAGACAAGCCCGCAGGGCTGAGGAGCGCGGGACCTGGCCCACCTGCTGCTTATCGGGCCAATCGGTTCAAGTCTTTGCCATCAGTTGGGGATCGTCGGCCCATTTTTCTTTGATATGCAGCATTTCAGGCAGGCACTTGTCCAGCAGAGCGATCAGTTGCGGGTCAAAGTGCTGGCCGGATTGTTCGCGCAGATAGCTGATGCAGCGCTCTACACTCCAGGCTTTCTTATAGGGCCGCTCACTGGCCAAGGCATCAAACACATCGGCCACCGCCACGATGCGGGCGGGCAGGGGGATATTCTCGCCTTTTAAACCATAGGGATAGCCACTGCCATCCCATTTTTCATGGTGATACAGCGCGATCGTGCGTGCCAGTTTTAACAAACCATGCGAGTGCTGGCCAATAATGCGGGCGCCAATCAAGGTGTGCGTACGCATGATTTCCCATTCTTCGGGTGTTAGCTTGCCGGGTTTTTGCAGGATGGAATCCGGGATGCCGATTTTGCCAATATCGTGCATGGGCGCGGCGTGCAGCAGTTCGTCGGCCGCTTCGCTGGAGTAACCCAGCCAATGGGCCAGAATGCGCGTGTAGTGGCTCATGCGGATGACGTGGCGGCCAACTTCGTTGTCCTTGTATTCGGCCGCTGTCCCCAGGCAACGGATAATCTGCAGGCGGCTGTCGCGCAGTTCCTGCATTTGTACCAAGGACAGATGGTTGCGTATGCGTGCCTTCAGAATTGCCGGGTTAAAGGGTTTGGAGATGTAGTCCACCGCCCCCATGTCCAGCCCCATTTGCTCATCCTGCGGCTGCGAGAGTGCCGTTACAAAAACAACGGGGATGTGGCGGGTTTTAAGGTCGGCCTTCAAGGCTCTACAGACTTCGTAACCCGACATTTGCGGCATCATGATGTCCAGCAAGATCAGGTCCGGTAGATCCCGTTGTGCCAGCTCCAGCGCCTTGATGCCATCTTTGGCAAAGAGCAGCCGGAAATCCTGTTGCAGCGTATGGCGCAGAATCTGCAGATTGGCGGGCTCGTCATCGATGAGCAAGAGGGTGGGGCGCGGTGAGGTAAATTCATTCATGGCGTGGCGGATCCTTGGCCAAGCTCGCATTCAGGTCTTTGATCAGCTTGGACAGGATCAGGCTGGCTTGAGCAAAGTCGAACACGTCGATGGTTTTATTAAGATCATTCAGGGTATCGGTTTGCCCTGTGCTTTCCAGATACTGACAGACCACTTGCAAGGCAGGCTCATCCAGCTCGTTGAGCAAGACGCTGCTATGCAGAATGTGGAGATGGTTCAAGGCAACGTCGGGGGTATGCACCACGACGTGTTGAGGGTCTGAATAAGGAGTCGGTGGGCCGTTGTGGCTAAGTTCTTGAGCGATGCGGTTGAACATTTCCTGCAACTGTTCAATACGGCGACGCATCTGGCGAGTTTGACCACGACGAATTTTTTCTTCCAGCTCGGCGCTGAGGGCAGACACCTGGGGCAGGCCCAGATTGCCGGCGGTGCCGCGAATGCCATGCAGGCTGCCCAGCACAATCTCCCAGTTCGGGGATACCTGCTTGATTTCATCGAGTGGGTAGCGGGTATGCAGGTCAGACAGAAAGCTCAGCAGAGCGCGACGCAGACGGACCTGGGAACCCCACAGGCTCAGGCCCAACTCCCAATCGATCAGGCTGCTCTCTTGTGGTTCGACGCTGTGCTCCATGGGGCCAGTGGGGGGCAGACCCATCACCATGGCAATCTCCTGCAGCAAAGAGGGCAGATCCAGCGGTTTGGTGGCAAAGCCATTCATGCCGGCCTCCTGGGCCGCATGACGGTCGGACTCCATGACACTGGCAGTCAGCGCAATCAGAGGCAAAGGCAGACGCGCTTCACGGCGCTCCTGTTCGCGCCACCGGCGGGCGGTTTCCAGACCGTCCATCTCGGGCATGTGCACATCCAGCAAGGCCACATCAAAATCTTCTTTGGACAGCAGCTCCAGCACTTTGTGACCGTTGTCGGCCGCTGTCACGGAGTGTCCGTGCTGCTCCAGGGCCAAGGTCAGCAGTTCCTGATTCAGGCTGATGTCATCGGCCACCAGAATGCGCAGCGGCGGCAGGCGGGGCACGGGCTGATCGTCCGGGCTCAGGCTGGGTTCTTTACCCGGTTCCAGGGGAATACGGACTTCAAAGACGCTGCCCACGCCCAGGGTACTTTCAACCTTCAGCGTGCCGCCCATCAGATCCACCAACTGGCGGGCAATGGATACGCCCAGGCCGGTACCGCCAAAACGGCGGCTGATGGATACATCGGCCTGTGTAAAAGGGGTGAACACATGGCGCAACTGCTCAGGAGTCATGCCAATGCCGGTGTCCGTGACGCGGATGGAGACGGTATTGCGCCCTGGTTCGGGATTGACATCCACATGCACCGCTCCGCTTTGGGTGAACTTGATGGCATTGCCGATCAGGTTGTTCAGCACCTGCTGAATCCGCATCGGGTCGCCCTTGTAAAACTGATGCAGCTCGGGCGCATGGTTCAGACGGAACTCCAGGTTCTTGGCATCCGCTGCCAACCGCAAGGAGGCCACGACCTGATTGCACAATTCAATCAGCGAAAAATCCACTTGCTCCAGCTCGACCGAGCCGCGTTCCAGCTTGGTGGTATCCAGAATGTCGTTCAGCAAGGCCAGCAAGGAGTGGGCGGACTGGTTGATGATGGCAAGGTGCTTGTTTTGCTGCGCATTGATCTGATCATTCAGCATCAAGTCGCTAAAGCCAATAATCGCGTTGAGCGGGGTACGGATTTCATGGCTCATATTGGCCAGAAAAGCCGTCTTGGCCTGGGCTGCCTGCTCGGCTTTTTCCGCACTTTGACGCAGGGATTCGGTCAGTGCCTTGTAGCGGCTCATGTCAGTGACAAAACCGACAAACAGCGGGTCACCCGGCTGGCGTACCTTGCCTACGGCCAGGCGCATCGGCAGCAAGCTGCCATCCTTGCGCAAACCGGTGACATCCCGGCCTACGCCAATAATTTTTGGGTCGTTGGTGCGTAAATAATTGGACAGATAGCTGTCGTGGCGCGAGCGGTCCGGCTCGGGCATCAACATGTTCACATTGCGCCCCAGCACCTCGCCAGCCTTCCAGCCAAACAGGCGTTCGGCTGAATGGTTGAAGTCCAGAATGGTGCCGTGGCTGTTGATGGTAATAATGCCGTCAATCGCGGTATCCACAATGGCCCGGTTATGCGATTCGCTTTCTTCCATCTTCAAGAACAACTGGCGGTAGCGCAGCAGGCCGTTGGCCGCGGTCACCAGTACCGTCACCGTAATGGTGAAGGTGGACAGCACCATGGAGGCAAAGGTGCTGTTGAAGATGATCATGTCATCGGGCGGTGTGGTCTGGCCTATAAAGCGGGCGGCCGCCATGCCGGTATAGTGCATGCCGGAAATGGCCAGGCCCAGCACAATGCCGCTGATGACTACGCGTTGCAGCAAGGTCAGGCGGGTGCGATGCAGGCGAAAGCGTATCCACAAGGCCAGCGTGGCCAGTACCACGGCCAGCACAATCGACAGGAAGAAGGTGATGGGCTCATAGCGCAGCACCGGCGCCATACGCATGGCAGCCATGCCACTGTAATGCATGGTGCCTATACCCAGACCCACCAAAATACCGCCCACAATCAGGTGCGAGCGTTGTACACGGGCTTGCGAGAGAATTTGCAGGGCGACCCAGGATGCCCCTACGCTGGGCAGAACCGACAACATGGTGATGGCCGGGTCGTAATGGACGCTGGTGCAAAGTTCAAACGCCAACATGCCAATAAAGTGCATGGTCCAGATGCCACCGCCCAGGGCGATGGCACCCGTACAGATGGCAATCTGGCGGTGTATGCGCAAATCAGCCATGCGGGCAATATGGGCCGTTTGCAAGGCCATGCCCGAGGAGAAGATGGCAACCAGTAGCGACAGGATGACCAGACCACTGTTATAGCTGCCAACCAAAAAGGGAGCCATCTGGTCTGCACTGATGAAGAACTGGTCGAGTATCCGCATAGGTGCTGATGTCCGAAGCGGCCCATAGGGGGCCAAGTTAGACGAAATGTGTCAGGCTCCCCCTGCCTGCCAGAGGGAATGTAACGGTGAAATTCGGATAGGTTACCGAGTTTGTCTCTTACTGTGCGCTTTTTTGTATGGATTCAACAAAAAAATTCATGGCTAGAGCAAGGTTCCTGTCAGCAACATCGCGGCCACGGAGAAGTAAATCACCAAACCGAGCACGTCCACCAGCGTGGCCACCAGGGGTGCCGAGGCACTGGCCGGGTCAAAACCGACGCGCTGCAAGATGAAGGGCAGCATGGAGCCAATACAAGAACCGAACGTCACAATGCCCACCAGAGCCAGCCAGATGGTGAAGGCAATCAGCAAGGAGTGCTCGCCATAGTCGTACAGGCCCAGGTGTTGCCAGATTTCGATACGAATAAAGCCGATCGCCCCCAACATGGTGCCCAGCACCAGACCCACGGGTAATTCGCGCAGCAGGACACGCCACCAGTCGCGCACCCGGACTTCACCCAGGGCCAGACCGCGAATCAGCAAGGAAGTGGCCTGCGAGCCGGAGTTACCGCCGGAGCTCATGATCAAGGGAATGAACATGGCCAGGACCACGGCCTTTTCCAGCTGTATTTCGTAGTACTGCATGGCACTGGCGGTCAGCATTTCACCCAGGAACAGAATGGCCAGCCAGCCTCCCCGTTTGCGAATCATGGTGCTAAAGCCCGCTTGCAGATAGGGTTTGCCAATATGTTCGGCCCCCCCGAAGCGGTTCATGTCTTCGGCGGCCTCGTCCATCAGGGCGTCGATCACGTCGTCTACCGTCACAATGCCGATGATGGCATTTGCCTCGTCCACCACTGGAATGGCCAGAAAGTCGTGGCGGCGTATCAGTTGGGCCACGGCCTCCTTGTCCGTCAGGGCCTGCACGGCAATGGGGCTGTCGCCACTCCACAACTCGGTCAGGGCCGCCTGCGGGTCGGCGCACACCAGCTTGCGCAAAGGCACCACAAATTGCAGTTGTTGCTTGTCGTTGACCACATAGATGGCATAGACCGTTTCGCGGGTACTTTCCACTTCCCGAATGTGCTGCAAGGTTTGTGCCACATTCCAGCTCATGGGCACTTGCAGAAACTCGGTAGTCATGATGCCGCCGGCTGTGTCTGCCGGATAGTGCATCAGACGCATGATGGAGGTGCGGGTGCGCTGGCTCAGGCGGCCAAGAATCTGCTCCTGGTCTTCATGGTCCAGGTCTTGCAGCAAGTCGGCCATTCGGTCTTCGGCCAGTTGCTCCAGCACTGGCAGGCGTTCGGGACGTGTCAGCTCCATCAAGAGCGCACTGGCCCAACGCAACTCCGGCACTTCCAGCAAGGCTTGCAGGCGTTCGTTATCCAGCTCCTGGGCAGCGAGCAGCGCGGGGCGTTGCTCCAGCTGATTCAGGGCCAGAACAATATCGGCAATCGGGGTTTGGGGGCCAAGTAGCTCAGTTGATGGATGCGTGGACATGCAATACTCCAGTGGGCGTGCAGGTACAGGGTCTTGAGTTCAGGAGGTTGGCACCGGGCCAACAGACCGTAAAGCGAACCGGCTCAGTTCGCACGAAACTCGCTAGGATAGCGTTCTTTGCGGATACGTGCTTCCCAAGCCGGGCGCAGGAAACGCCAGGCCGCTGCATTTTGTCTGGGAAATTGCTGATGCTGTGGTCTAAGTATGTCTGTGAATCGATCCATGATTTACCCATAGAACCGCTCAGTGCACTACCAAGCTGAAACTCAGCGTGATGAAGAATATCGCCATCGTAGGGAGGTCTGCGCTGGAAGTCAAAGCGATTGCAATGATGCGCAAAAAAATGATTTGTGCTGTTAAGGTGAGGCTTGTGCCCCTGCACCAAACTTGAGACGGTTCAGAGGGTGCTATAGTGCCCGCTTTGCCGCATAACGGCGACTCGACCCCGGCGGGCCAAGGCCCACTACACGATCAGGAACAACCATGAGCAATGCGATTAATTTTGACAAAGGCAACTACCGCTTCATTCCGACCGGCGTGAACCGCTTTTCGGGCGGGGTGGCCGCTCAGCCCGGTTACGAGATCTGCCGGGTCGTGTTTTCTGCCCCCGTGCCACTGAAAGAAGGTTTTGACTTGATTCAGGCCGTGCTGGAAGCAGAAGAGCGTCCCTTGACAGCCTTGTGCGCCTGCGAGCTGCGCTCGCCCGAGCCAGTTAGCGACAGCGACTTCAACAAGTTCAATGAGCTGTATCTGGAAACGCTGAAAGAGTGGGGCCTGGTCAAAGGCAAGCATAATCCGGTCGCCCGCAGCAACGTGTCGCCGCTGGTAGGCGCACCTGCCGAGCCCAGTTTTTACGCTTTCAGCTACACGGTGGAAACCGATATTGAAGAAGCCACCTTTGTGATCGCAGGCAGCTGCGAAGTCCCCGAAACGTCCGACGACTATATAGAGAGCATTGTGGCCTACCAGGACGTGTCGCCTGAAGGGCTGTTGCAGAAGGCGCAATGGGTTCTGGGTGAAATGGAGCGTCGTCTGGAAGTGTTGGGCCATGAATGGGCTGACACGACGGCCACCCATGCGTACACGGTGCACAATCTGCATCCTTTCATGGCTACTGAACTGGCTCAGCGCGGTGCGATCAACCATGGCTTGGGCTGGCACCTGGCCCGTCCTCCCGTCAAGGATCTGGAGTTTGAAATGGATTGCCGCCGTATCCTGAACGAACGCGTGCTGACCATTGATTAATTGATCAGCCCCTAAAACAAACAGGCCCACGCTAGCGTGGGCCTGTTTGTTTGATGTCTGGCTGTTTATGCCTGGCTATAAGCTGCCTGGCTGGCAGACTGCTGATAGCGACGACGCACAATCAGGCCCCACGCCAAGCCCAGAACGGCGGACGCCAAAGAGCCGCACAGAACGCCCAGCTTGGCAGCATCCAGCAAAACGGGCTCGGCAAAGGCCAGGTTGGCCACAAAGATGGACATGGTAAAGCCAATACCGGCCAGCAAACCAATCAGGGTGACGCCGGCCCAATCCATGCCGGCAGGCAGGGTACATAGCCCCAAGCGTACGGGCAACCAGGTGCCCAGCAAGACGCCCAGGGGCTTGCCCACAATCAGGGCAATCGCCACACCAAACAGGGCGCTTTGTGCACCGGCGGCATTCAGGTCCAGACCATTCAGGCTGACACCGGCATTGGCCAGCGCAAACACCGGCATGATGATGAACGCTACCCAGGGGTGCAGCAGTGCAGGAATACGCTGGACCGGAGGCAGAATCTCGCGTTGAGCCAACTGCATTTTCTGCAGCGTGTGCATGACTTCGTGGGTGTCATGCTGGCTTTCCAGTTTGGTGGCCAGTTCCAGATTCAGGTGGCGGGCCTTGCGAGGCAAGGGCAGGGCGCGCACAGGGCTCATCATGCCCAGAACCACACCGGCCAGGGTGGGGTGAGCGCCTGTTTTCAACAGACCAAACCACAGGATCGCGCCGGGAACGACATAGGCCCACGCCGAACCTATGCCCATTTTTTGCAGACCCAGGACGGCCACAATACCAACGGCTGCAATCAGGAAGGCGCTGTAGTCCAGGCCGCCCGAGTAGAAGAAGGCAATGATCAGGATGGCGACCAGGTCATCAATAATGGCCAGCGCCAACAAAAACACCCGCAAGCTGGGGGGCAGGGAGCGGCCCAGCAAGGCCAGCACACCCACTGCGAAGGCAATATCGGTGGCAGTCGGAATGGCCCAACCCATCAGCACAGTCGGGTCGGGATTCATGGCGGCGTAGATCAGCGCGGGCAGGGTGATGGCGGACAGGGCAGCACAGATAGGCAGCATGGCCGAGCGCCAGTCGGACAGGGCACCGTCATGGATCTCGCGGCGGATCTCCATCCCGACAACCAGGAAGAACAAGGTCATCAGAATATCGTTGACCCAAAAATGCAGATCTTGCGAGAAACGCCAGGAGCCCAGCTCCAAGGTCACTTGGGTGTGCCACAGGGCAGAATAGCTATCGGCAAATGAAGAGTTGGCCCAGATCAGGGCTATGGCGGCAGCCATCAACAAGACCACACCGCCCAGGGCCTCGATATGCAGGAGGCGTTGCAATTGGGCTTGCAACTGGCGGGTCAGAACATGGGCGCGCGGCAAAGGCGCACCGGAAGAAGGGTGGGACATGGTCGGCAAATCTCCACAAGGCGGCCCGACCTTGCGTATGTAATTAACCTGCCTTGCTGCACCATGCCAGCAAAACACCCTGCGCAATTATAGGGATGGAGCCTCTTTAAGGCAATCGTCAGCTTGGGTCTGTGTCGGGCGCAATATGTATGGGAATCGTGACTGGCCCATCGTTGGTCAGGCTCAATTGCATATCGGCACCAAATACGCCGCACTGGGTATCAGGCAGCCGGGTGCGGGCCATGGCTACCAGCTCGTCAAACAAGGGCTGGCTGATTGCAGGGGGCGCAGCGCGGCTGAATCCTGGACGGTTGCCCTTGCGCGTATCGGCCGCCAGGGTGAACTGGCTAACCAGTAATAGCTGACCACCGGCTTGCTGCAAGTTCAGGTTCATCTTGCCTTGCTCGTCCGAGAAAATGCGCAGGGCCAGCAATTTATCCAGCAAGCGTGTGGCTTGCTCGCGGGTGTCACCGTGCTCGGCACAGACCAGAACGGCCATGCCTGCGCCAATTTTTGCGACAGTCTGGTTTTCAATATCGACCTGGGCCTGGCGTACCCGTTGAATCAAGGCAATCATATTTATTCACTAAAATCAGTGGCCGACAGATTTGGAGAACAGATTCACAATCAGCACACCCACCACAATAAAACCGATGCCAATCATAGCGGCCAAATCCAGCTTCTGCTTGAAGACCACCCAGCCAATCAAGGAAATCAGCACAATGCCCACGCCACTCCAGATGGCATAGGCCACCCCAACCGGCATGACGCGCAGACTGAGTGACAGAAAGTAGAACGCACCCGCGTAGAACATGATCGTGAAGGCGCTGGGCATCAGGCGCGTGAACTGTTCGGAGCGCTGCAGCAAGCTGGTGGCGATGATCTCGAAGAGAATCGCGATGAATAAATGCAGGTAGGCGAGGCTTACAGGGGTCATTGAAAATCAGGGTTGGAAACTGAACCAGCCAGGTAGCAGCAAGACACTGGCCCACAAGGCGGCCGAGGCCCAGGATGAGATATGAAAACTCAGAGGCGACATGGCACAGGTGCCCGCAATCAAGGGGACAGTTGAGCGCAAGGGACCAACAAAGCGGCAGGCCACAATACTAAACCATCCCCAGCGTGCAAAAAAAGCCTGCGCTTTTGCATACAGATGCAAACGCTTGCGGGCCCACTCGAAGTGGAACAGATTGCCACCGTAACGCTGGCCCAGAAAAAACGAGATGGCATTGCCCAGGCCGGCGCCCAGTGTCACGGACAGCCAGATCGGCAGCAAGCTCATTTCCCCGGCACCGACCAGGGCACCGACGGATAAAAGGATGGCTGTACCCGGTATGATCAGGGCCAAAAAGGGCAGGGACTCGACCAGGCACAAAGCGAAAACAGCGGGGGCCACCCATTGTGGGTTGGCGCTGATCAGGGCTGTGGCCTGTTCTGCAAAATTGCTTAGAGTGCTCAGCATATCAACCAGAAGGAAGGGACAGCATCATTGCAGTCTTTTAGTTCAGGGCAAGGCTCAGAATCAGGCGGTCCTTGTGCTGCAAGCCGTCCTCAAACAGGGCCTCGTCGTAATGGTGCAGGAAATAATCGGGCTCTACCGCTATCACTCGAAAGCCGGCGCGCTGATAGAAAAACAGGGGGTAGCCAATGGTGCCGGTGGCCACATATAAGGTTTGACCACCTTGTTCGCGTACATAGCTAATCAGGGCAGACAGCAGCTTGGCACCCAACCCATGACCCTGGTGCGAGGGCTGAACGGCGATGTTCATCAGCTCCCAATCCTGGGCGTTCCTGCGCTGCAAAATAGCAGCCGCCACGATGTGTTCCTGATCTTTAATGCACCAGGCGTGCGGTGTGTCTTTGTAGCTTTCAATCAGACTTGTGCTGGGATCAGCTTCCAGAAGCAAAGCCATGGGCAGGCTGGAGCCATGGACCTGTTCCGCTTGCCCAAAATCGTTGCTTTGGCTCATGAGAAATCTCCGTCCACGTAGAACCATTGGCCTTGTTCAAGGACAAAACGGCTGACTTCATGCAGACGGTTCGCCCGGCCATTCAGACGGTTGCGAGCGACAAATTCCACAATCGCTTCCGTGTCGGAAACACGTTCATGACGTCGCACATCCAGGCCCAGCCATTGCAAACCTTCCGGATTGGGTTCCAGCGAATGAGGGCGGGTGGAGCTATGCCAGGTGGCCAGCAGATAGTCCAGATCGTCGCGCACAAAAGCGCTGTACCGCGAGCGCATCAGGGTAGCCGCATCGGGGGCTTGCAAGTACTGCGGGCCTTGGTGCCAAGGGCCGCAACAAACTTCGTAGGTTTTGGGATTGCCGCAGGGACAGGAATTTTTTGAAGAGGAAGACTTTTTCAAGAGCGTAACTGCCAAGACCAAAGAATGGCACAAGCATACCTGAAAGCAGGTATTGGTTTATGGCGCCGCCGCGACGAAAAGTAAGGATTTACAGACCAGGCTTTGCTGTAGCTGGACTGCTTGTCAGGCAGGGGCGTTCGAGGGAGTACGGGTGTTGGTAATGTCTGATTGGTTCATCGTACGGGTAAAAAGTTCCTGGCCGAGCATCCAGCGTTTGGTAGCGGCGGCCCGATGCTGTGCTGCATCCTGACTTGTGATCCCTGGAATCCCCAAAAAAAAACCCGCCCGCAAAAGCGGACGGGTTAGCGGCATGCGATTCGCTGCGTCGAAGGGGCTTATTTAGCCGCGTCGATGCGCTGTTGCATACGCTGGGCGCGTTCTTTGGAGCCGGGGTGCGAGCTCATCACGCTGCTTTCGCCGCCGTCCAGAGCTGCCAGTTTTTCAAAGGCAGAAACCAGACCCTGGGTCTTGAGCTTGCGCTCGGTCAGCAGGTCAAAGGAGTAGTCGTCAGCGTCGGATTCTTGCGATTGCGAGAACTGAGCGTTCAGGAAGGCTTCGGACAGCTCGCCCAATTGGCTGGAGTTCAACTGAGCAACCACGCCGTTACCGGTGGCGGCAGCAGCGTCACGAGCAGCGGACAGGCCGTAGGCGGTTTGCATGGCTTTCTTGCTGTGGCCCAGTTCAACGTGGCCCATTTCGTGACCGATCACGCCGCGCAGTTCGTCGTCGTTCATCTTGTCCATCAGACCGGCATACACACGGATACAACCGTTAGCCATGGCCCAGGCGTTCACTTCCTGAGTCTGGTAAACCTTGAAGTTCGGTGTTTGACCGTTCAACTGTTTCGCCAATGGCTTAACGACACGTTGCAGGCGCTTGTTGTACTTGCTGTTGGGGCTGGCCACTTTGTTTTCAGCATCCATCTGCTTGCAGGACTGATCCGACAGAGCAATCACTTCCTGATCGGACAAATTGAACGCCTGGACAGCCTTGCTGCCGGCACCGACCATGCCACCCACATCCATTGTCTGACAGCCTGCAGTCAGGCCAGCGACGGCCAGCATAGCGGCCAATGCACCCATACGAAAAGTCATGAACTTCCCCTTCTACTTATATAAAGAGAAGCGATTTTAATGACTAGGCGGCGAAGGGTTCCTGTATAAAACAAACTTTAACAATTGTTGTTGGTGCACTTACACATAGATAAAAGGCCTGGGCGGGCACGATCAAGACTAAGTAAGGAGGTTCAGCCCCACAATGTCCCACTCATTCCCGAACGTTTGTAGTACGTCGCCTCGACCAGCGTTAAACGCTAATGATTAGGCACCGATGCTACTATCCGCCTCATAAAAACGAGAGGGAGGTAAGGGAAATGAGCAAGAAAATCATGGTGTTGTTGGGAACGCTGGTGCTGGCGGGTTGCGCGGCACAGACCCAGGGAGAACGCAGCCTGAGTGCCCAATCTTCACCAAGCTGTGCACCGATAGACGAGGCTGGTGTTGCCGTTTTGTTTGAGCGTTGGAACCAGTCGCTACAAACCGGCAAACCCGAGGTCGTCGTTAACAACTATGCAGAGCGCTCGATTCTGCTACCCACGCTGTCTGGGGTAAACCGCATCACCAAGGCAGAGAAAGAAGATTATTTCGACCACTTTCTGGCTGGCAAGCCGCAGGGCAGGGTAACGCAACGACAGATCACCCTAGGCTGCAATATGGCAGTGGACTCGGGGCTGTATACCTTTCATATGGGCAGCAGCGGCAAGGACGTAGGCGCGCGTTACACCTATACCTATCAATGGAACGGGCGGGATTGGCTGATTGTCAGCCACCATTCTTCGCTCTTGCCGGCGGATAAATAAGCGCTTTTCAGGCCTGGGTAACTTGCTCAAACAGCAAGAAGCCCGGGCTTCAGGTTTGTTGCTGGGTGCAAGCCAAACGGCAGGGAACAAGCGAGTTCGGCATTGTTATTATTAGTACGGGCCGATGCTTGAAAGAGGAATGAGATGGTGCCCCCCCCGTGAGTCGAACACGGCACCAACGGATTATGAGTCCGCTGCTCTAACCAAGCATGAGCTAGAGGGGCAACAAGTCCGCAATTATTACATAAAGTCTGTGTTTGTGCCTAGCGTAGCCACGGCTAGAGCAAGAGATTCAAGCATCTGGAGGCCCAACTGTATTTGCTCGCGATTGGTAGCACCTTGTTGTTTATCCTTGGAGCACAATGAGCGCGTCTAAAACCCAGAGAATAATGATGAAAACACTTATTTTGGCTTTGACCATGACAGCTATTCTTTCCGCCTGTGCCGTCCATACTCCCAGGGGTTCGGTGATTGTGGATCCGGATGGTTACGGTGGATATGGGCAGCGTCACTGTCCACCCGGCCAGGCTAAAAAGGGCAATTGCTAAGCAAGTACCGCAGGCTGCCCCCTTATTTGCGCTGATAGCGCTTGCTACCTGTGCTGGTTTCACAATAGCGCCCTCCACGAGGGCCGGTGCAATAGGTTCCACTGGAGCAGGGGCAAACGCTGCTGGATTGCAGCGCCTGTGGCCTGGACTGCGAACGTTGTCCTGCAGTGCCGGTGTACGCAGGACACGACCGCTTGCTGCCGCTGGCTGAACCATCACGGCATACAAAGACTTCCCCCTCGCAGTGGGAAATGCCACCTTTTTTGCCTGAGCAGGGAGTGTTTCTTGCCTGCGTGCTCAGAGGTAGCAATGCCATGATCAGGCATAGGAACAGCCATTTCATTCTTGTCTCACATGCCAGGGACGAGCTTGAGTCCCCAATGGTCTTGTTATAAAAGGGGCATTGAAAAATAATAGTTTTTTGATGCTCTGTTATAGCAGAGGTTTTATTTGGATATTGTCATGCGAATCTTGATGCTTGCCCCCGCTTTATTGTTAGCCGCTTGCCAAACTACGGCGCCCACCGAGAAAGTTGGCAGTGAAGCCTGGCTGGAAAAGGTGGACCGTCAATTGGCTGTCTCTGATGGACAAGGGCATGGCCCTGACTATGGCTCGCAGGAGTGGTGCAACGTGGTGCATATCCGTTTGTATGGTCAGCGCTCAGCACAGCCCGTCCCTTGTGATCAGGCCTGGATGGAGAAGGTCGATCAGGAAATGAAAAAGCATTAAGCCGCATCATGCATGGCAGCCTGCGCTGCCAGCTTTTTACGAACGCCGATAGTATTTCCGGTGCTCCACCATGGTGCCGATGATTTCAATAGCATGCTGGTCGCTGCGAATGGAAGGATAGTCGTCGTTCAGCGGCACCAGCTCAAAGATTTCTTGCCCACCTTCATCTATGCACAAGAGCCGGTATTTCTTGAAGGTGGCTTCTTCTTCGCTGTTTTTGGCGACCACATAATCACCGGGGCGGGGCGTGAGCTCGCAATCCACAATAATCCGGTCGCCTTCCTTGAAGTCCGGCAACATGGAATCGCCCTTGATCTGCAAGGCAAAGGAACGCTCGGACAGACACAGGTCTGTCAGCAGATATTCCACTTCTTCAAACGTGAAGTTCTGACCGGGATCCCGAAACACACCTGCCTGTACATAGTTCAGCAGGGGGATGCGCCGCTCGCCCATCATGGCGTCTTGCACGTTGGAGTCAAAACCGTGCTTGGCCCCAAAACCATAGCCTTGCTGATCCAGGCTATGCGCTTCCAGACCCACTTCTTTTTCTATGGCTCGCGCCACTCGTTCGCCAATGCTGCGCCCACCGTTGTAGGTGGATGACAGGTACTGGGCCAGTTGCGCCCGTGTGCGCCCAATAGAGCGCGCAAAGTCAGCCGCGTTGCCGTGAGCGCGGTCTTCAATCAGGCATTCCGACTATCTGCGACGGCTATACACAAGGAGTCAAGCTGGGTGACATGGCCAGTCCGCAGCGTTGCGACGCCTTGACGGAGCAGGAGGTTCGTCGTGCTTTGAGTGTGGTGGATCGTTCCGTTAGCTATCCCTTGCCGGATGAGGTACGTGTGGCGCTGAGCAGCTTTGTTTATAACGTGGGGGCTGGGGCCTATGCCAATTCGACCTTGCTGCGCAAGCTACGGGCTCGGGATATAGCCGGAGCATGTCAGGAGCTGGATCGTTGGGTCTATGCTGGTGGCCGCAAGCTGCGGGGGCTGGAGCGGCGGCGTCAGGCCGAGAGGCAGTTATGTCTATCAAGTCTGCATTAGTAGGTGCTGCTGTTCTGGCAGCCCTTTTTTTATGGGGGGCGCTTTATGGTCAGGAGCAGTATCGCAAAGGCTATGAGCTGGCCCAGGCGCAGACCAGGGCGGCGCAGTTGCAGGCCGAGGTCCGTGCGCGCTTGATGGAGCAACGATTACAAAAGGAGGCGGAGGATGTTCGAGTCACTTATCAAATGCAGCTGGATGCGGCTAAGCGTGTTGCTGTGGCTGCTCGCGCCGATCTTGACGGCTTGCGCAGCAAGCTCGCCGCCGCCAATGATCGTGTCGCCGCTCAGGCTGCCCGAGCCGGACATGCGCTGGATGCAAACGCCCGAATTGCCAGCCAGCTGCGCAACGTGGTCGGCCTGTGCGCAGAGCGATATACAGAGATGGCAGGAGTTGCTGATGGATACCGGAGCGCTTTAAGCGGTTTGCAGGGGTATGTGTTGGCCTTGAGGAAATAGGGCCCCACGGATGGAAACAGCCCAGGGCGTTAGCGCTTCATGCGCTTAGCGTTGCAGGCCTTCGGTTTGATAAAACAGTTTCAGGTCGCGAGGGCTACCTAGTCTGACTTTAGGCAAGGTGCTTGCCTCGAAAATGCTCAAGTACTTGTGGCGATTGGGCGGGGTCACGATGGCGATATGGCGGATCATTTGCCATTTCACACTATCTTTACCGCCTTCCAGGGCTCCACGACGGTTGCGCTCAAACAGGGTGCGCCGGAAGTAGCGCAGCAGGCTGGTAGCGGTGGAGACCTCTAGCACGATGAAACCTGTAGCGCGAGCCAGACGTGGGGCCAGGTGGCGCGTGTAGTTGCCTTCCATCACCCATTGTTCTTGCGCAATAGCCGCCTGGTGAAGCGCAACAAAATCGGCTTCGGGGCGGGGCACCCAGTTGCTATGCGGCAGGTGGTAGAGCTGATCCAGATGCACGGCCGGGATGGCCAGCTTGCGTGCGATCGCGTCAGCCAGGGTGGATTTACCGCTATTGGATGGGCCAAGAATGCAGATGCGGGGGCCTAAGTTCTCAAGAAGGGGCATGGTGCAGTGATGGTGTGATGTCGCGCTTGGTAACAAGGCAAGCCCAACACCGCCATTTTAATAAGAACGCTGATGAT
The DNA here is from genome assembly GCF_042653705.1 of Alcaligenes sp. GCM10023179. Taxonomy (NCBI): domain Bacteria; kingdom Pseudomonadati; phylum Pseudomonadota; class Betaproteobacteria; order Burkholderiales; family Alcaligenaceae; genus Alcaligenes; species Alcaligenes sp. GCM10023179. The sequence goes on from NZ_JBHSIQ010000003.1 coordinate 252,779, forward strand.
ATCTGCTGTTATGGTTAAGTTTCAAGCCATGAACAACAGGAGTCATTATGTCTGCTTACGTTAAATTGCGCTCGGCCGTGGCGCTGGCTTTGTTATCAAGCGCGTTGTCGTTTCCTGCCCATGCCCAGTACACGGGCCCGTCGGAGATTGGTCAAACGACGGTTGCGGAGATCCTGAAAAATCCCGTCGATGATCAGGACGTGCGGGTGCAAGGCCATTTGCTACGTCAAACGGCCCACGACAAGTTTCTGTTCTCTGATGGCAGCGGGGAGATCGTGGCGGAGATCAAGGCCAAGCATTTTGCGGGTCAGACTCTGGATGAGAAAACCAGGGTGGAGCTGATTGGCGAAGTCGATACCAGTTCCAAGCGCCCACCCGAAATTGAGGTGGATTTTTTGAAAGTTGTGGACTGATAGCCCTTGCTTGATGCCCCGTCTTTCTGCTGCCTGATTATCCCCATAGGCGCTGCTTAAATGTGACGCTACACTGGCCGGGTCGCGGTGCAGGCCGCTTTTTATTTTCGTGTCCAGAATGGCTAAGATCCTTCCCATCTTGATGTTGGTCGTCTCCAATGTGTTCATGACCATTGCCTGGTATGGGCACCTGAAATATCCCAATAGCCCCTTGCTGAAAGTCGTTCTGATCAGCTGGGGCATTGCTTTGGTGGAGTACTGCCTGGCGGTGCCGGCCAACCGTTTGGGGCACACCGTCTACAGTGCCGCGCAGCTAAAGACCATGCAGGAGGTCATTACCTTGCTGGTGTTCGTGGTGTTCTCGGTGTTGTATCTGAAAGAGAGCTTTACGCTGAATCACCTGCTTGGTTTCACACTGATTGGTGCCGGCGCGTTTTTTATTTTTTATGGGCCGCTGAAGTAAGAGCAAGCCTCATCACCGTTCAGGCATAAAAAAAAGCCTCGCATGTCGCAAGGCCTGAAGCCGGATAAATAGGGAGGTGAAAAATGTTATCCGGTATTTCCATACTACGGATGGGCAGGCTTGCTGACTAGGTTCAAAGCATAGCAGTGAGTAACTATTTGTGGCTCCGAATGTGCTGTTTCTTATGGGGTTTAGGGGATTTGAACCAGGACAGTTTGCTTCCTGGTTCGAAAAAAATGTTCCTGAAATAAATAGCCCCAAAGTCGGAATCAACTCCAACCTTGGGGCTATGTGATCAGGTCGTCAGTGCAACAAGCGCTTGGACGACGTTGCTGCGTGAGTTACTTGCTGACTTGCTCGGACTCTACAACCATGTCCAGAACATCGGCCTTGGACGAGGCGTCTGCAGGCACGTTCTTCAGTTCGTAGCGGTTGATACGCAGCACGTTACGAACGCCAGGAGTATGGGTGTAGCCCTCGATGTCGCCGTAGTAGTACATCCAGTCACCCGTGTAGGTCTTGACGCCCGAATCGCTGTACTGGATCTCGCGTACCTTCAGGCACTGGTAGTTTGGAATCAGGGGGTGGGAGCACTTCTCTTTTTGTGCAGCCACTTCCAGGAACACACGGGTTGGCTCGCTGCCGTAACGGGTCGTTGCAGTAGGCTCACCTTTCAGGCGCCATTTGGTGCCGTCTTTAAAGTTCAGGGTCAGGACCGGTGCTGGATTATCCGGTGCGGAGTCGGCCTTGGCCATGCTCCAGTCTGTCGCTGTAGGCAACAATTTGCCAACGGCTTGTTCGTTGCGCATCAACTCGGGGTCCGAGCACATTTTCAGGGTGCTGACCGGCGAGGTAAAGGTGATTTTGGAACCGCTGATGGTGTAGCCGCTGCCCAGGACATTACACAGATTGTCGACCGACATCATGGTGTCAGTGAAATTCAAAGTGACTTGCTCGCCGCCTGCGCCAGGTATGGCAGGGGCTGGCTGGCCGTCTTTGCCGGTAGTGGCAAACAGACGCCAGTGATAAGCCTGCAGAGAGGTTTCTTTATCCATTTGGCGCTCGGAAGTCGCGGTGTTGCTGTTGTTTGGAGCCGCGCAAGCGGCCAGACCCATTAAGGCCAATGTACCAATCGTCAACTTGAGGGTGTTTTTCATGAGTGGTTTCCTTGATGAGTCGTGGGCTGCATTGGGAGTGTCAGCCCGGGGTTGAAAAATAAAACAATCAGAGTGGGGGTGTTCTGGTGGAACGGTCCCACTTCCGATCAAGCTTGGGGTAAAGCTTGGACTTGATTATCCAGACTTTCGCGCAAGGAGTTTGGCAAGGATAGTAAACGTGCCAGCTCGTCCAGATACGCGCGTTCCATATAGCTTTGCTCGTCAATGACGATGGCGCTGGTCAAGTAAATTTCGGCCGACATCTCGGGCGTTTGCGCCAATTGGGCGATGGCTTGCGGGTCAACCGGTTTGAGCAGTTCTTGTGACAGCCAGAGACGGGCTTGTTCGGGGGCGGCCATTTTACTGATTTCCGCGTCAATCAATTCGCGCTCGGCATCACCGATATGGCCGTCTGCCTTGGCAGCGGAGACCAGAGCGGCCAGGATGACCATGGCATGGGTATCTGCCGGGCCGTTGGAAGCCAGCGGCAGCGGGGCGGCTGGGACCGCCTGCACGGGTGTTGGGGCCGCTTGCTGGCCCGCGTTTTGTTCTTGCCAGTTCTGATAGACCTTGATGGCCAGGGCACCCAAGGCAGCGGCTCCGCCGTACGCGGCCATGGAGCCGCCCATTTTGCGGAACTTCTTGTTGCCCAGCAGGACGCCCAGAACGCCGCCTACCACAGCGCCGCCACCAAAACCACCGGCTTGTTCACTGATCTTCTTACCCAGGCCGGAGGAGTTCAATTGGCCTTGACCTTGTTTTAGTGCGCTTTGGCCGCTTTGCAGAATTTGTTGCAGCATTTGCTGAAGTGACATGGGTTCGCTCTATGAAAGGTAAACAGTAGCTTCGTTATAAACTACTTTATTGTGTGTGCCCGCGTACAATTGTAAGCAGACCTGCCGGAGCAAATCGTTCAATAAGACGTGTGCGGCACGGGGAATTTGGTATCTTATGCCCAGATCAATCCATATAAGCGCGGCTGCGCTGATATCAAGGGGGGAAGGGCTTAACTGGCTCTGCACATTATGAAATTGACTCGAACTGCTTTCGCTTTGTCCGTTGTTCTGGCCGCTCTGGCCACACCGGCTCAATCACAGGTCAAGATTGGCGTGATCGCCTCGGCCACCGGACCGACCGCCGTGGTCGGTTTGCCGCAGCGCAATACCGTGCCTTTGCTGCCTACCAAGGTTGGCGATCTGACGGTTGAATATGTCTCCCTGGATGATGCCAGCGACCCGAACCAAACGGTGACGCTGTTCAAGAAAATGATTTCCGAGGACAAGATCGATGCCTTGATCGGGCCTACCGGCTCGCCCAATGCCATGAGTCTGATTCAATTTGCGGCCGATTCGGGCACGCCTGTGCTGGCGCCGGTGGGCGCGGCGTCCGTCGTGCTGCCCATGACCGAGCAAAAGAAATGGGTCTTTAAAACGACCCAGAACGACGACATTATTGCTCAGGCCCTGGTCAAGCATATGGTCGATACCGGCGTGAAAACAGCCGGTTTCCTGGGCTTTAACGATGCCTATGGCGAGAGCTGGTTGACCGTGTTCAAGGAACTGGCCGAGGCGAACAATATCAAGATTGTGGCCACCGAGCGTTATGTGCGTTCCGATACCTCGGTAACAGGCCAGGCCTTGAAGATTTACGCGGCCAAACCAGATGTGGTCCTGGTAGCCGGCACTGGCGCTGCGGCTGTTCTGCCGCAAGTGACGCTGGTTAAGCAAGGTTACAAAGGGCAGATTTATCAAACGCACGGTGCTGCGCTTCCTGCGTTCTTGAGCCTGGGTGGCGAGCAGGTTGAAGGCACTATTCTGGCGGCCAGCCTGATGTTGGTCTTGCCTGAAATTGCCGATAGCAATCCGTCCAAGCCTATAGCGCAGGACTACATCCAGCGCTATACCGAGCGTTACGGTCAGGCTCCCGCCACATTTGGTGCCAACGTGTACGACGCTGGTCTTTTGCTGGAAAAGGCAATTCCTGAGGCGGCTACCAAGGCCAAACCCGGAACGCCGGAGTTCCGTTCGGCTTTGCGTGATGCGCTGGAGCAAACCCGTGATCTGGTGGCTACCCAAGGTGTGTATACCATGTCGCCCGAAGACCATAGCGGCTTTGACGAGCGTGGTCGCGAGCTGATTACGGTACGTAATGGCCAATGGCACTTGCTCAAACCCTAAGCAGGTGGACAGGCAGGTATGGAAAAACGCGGCTTAAAGCCGCGTTTTCTGTTTTCCTTGAGGGAAAGTGGAGGGAGGACCGGCCTGCTTAACCGGCCTGGCTGGGAAGGCTGAGCAAAATATGAGGCTCTTCAACTTCAAGCTCAGTTTTCAGGTACTTGGCACCAAAACGGCTGAGCGCCACGATCAGTTTGGCGGGAATGCCATCCAGAAGAATGTAATAGTCCTCCTGGCCCTGCTCAATTTGCTGGACCACATCCGGTTGAGAGCGTTGCCAGCCTGCGCCTCCAAGATGGGTGATTCGTTCGTAAGGGTCCCGACGCATATCTTTCGTGACGTATGCAACCTCGATCATTTGCCACCTCATGAAGTTCTTGTTGGGACCTTCATCATTGGGCATATGATGGCTGACAGCCATTAGGGATTTTACGAACCTTGAGGTTTAGACCTTCAAGGCCTTGACCAGATAGGGGTCCAGGTCTGGTTGACGCAGCAACCAGTTCTTGTAGTCCTGTGGTACATCGGCAATGGCCATGCCCTTGTGTTTGCCAAAATGCAAAATGGTGGGAATCCGGGCGTGCTCGGAGAGCTGCCACAACTGTTCCCAGGTATTGATGTTTTGTGTCAGGCCCAGCAAGTATTGCAGGAGTGCCAGGCAATTGCGTACATCGGCCAAGGCGCTGTGCGCATTGCGCAGGCGCTCGCGGGCGTTGGCGCGATCAATATGATAGATCAGGGCGGACTGGCTGTAGCTGTCCAGGCCTGGAATCAAGTGCCGGGCCAAGGCCAGAGTGCAAATCCGCTTGATATTGGGCGAACCGGCCACGCCCCAGTCGTAGTCCACGTTATGGCCAATGATGTATTGGGTGTCGGCAGGCAGCTTGAACTCGGTATGCGACGGGCAGTCTTGCAGCTCTTCGTCGTAAATGTGGTGGGTGGCCAGCGCACCCAGAGAATTGGCTTCATCAGGCCGGTAGCGTTGCTCGAATTCTTCATTGACCAGCAAGAAGACAGGGTCGCTTAAACGCAGCCAGGCTGCCTCGATGACTTGAGGTTTGGCAGTGCCGGTGGTTTCAGTATCAAACAGCAGGGCAGACATACGGGAATCGCTAACAGACAAAGCCGTCATGGTAGTGCATGTGCCCCGCTTTGCCTATACGGGTTTCAGGCGAAAGCCTTCGGGAACGCCCCAGCGATTGGTGCGTAGCAGCCAGTGCGTCTGGCAGCTCAGGCAGCGGTACTGGGTCTCATGAGCCCCGTCAGGAGAGGGAGGATGCTGTCCCAGTAAACGCAAGTCAGCATGCGCTTGGCTAGTACTTAATCCCTGTGGCAAGGTCAAACACGCTTGGCACAAGGGCGAGCCGTAAACTGACGCCATATCACCGCTCCCTGATGTTTTGTTTCGTATTGACACATCAGTATCGGTTTGCTTACGGATAGCGTCAAGTCTTCGTTTTTGGTTCGGGGAAATGATAGGAAAAACTCTGATCCCGACCGGCACGTTTTGCCTCGTACAAGGCCGTGTCGGCCTGACGAAGCAGAGCATGCAGATCCAGCGTGGAGGCTTCCAGAGTTGCGATACCCAGGCTGGCCGTCATGGTCAGTTGCTGCTCGTTATCCAGGGCCAGGGGCCGCAGGGCAATACTTTTGCGGACACGCTCGGCCACGGCATGGGCTTGGGTGGCGCTGCAGTCGGGCAGCAAGATGCCAAATTCCTCGCCACCCAATCGACCGCACAAGTCTGTATCGCGCAAAGCCAGGGAAATACGCTGGGTGATGGCGCTCAGGGCCAGGTCACCGACATGGTGGCCGTGGGTGTCGTTAATGGGTTTGAAGTGGTCGATGTCCAGAACAATGACGCTGACAGGAACGTGCCTTAGGCGACATTGAGTCAACATGGTCTGGCTTTGCTGATAAAAGGCCTGCTTGTTGAGCAAACCGGTCAGGGCATCGTGGTGAGCCAGCCGCTGGAGTTTTTCCACTGCCAGATTACGGGCTGAGATCAAGCTGGCACTGGTAATAGAGGCGAGTGCAATGGAGGCAATGCCGATGCGCAGCGACAGCAGATCCAGCGAGGTATATAGCTGGCTGGGCAGGAAGTAGACCGGCTGGCTCAGGGCGAACAGTGTCCAGAGCACATAGAACAAGGTCAACAAGGTGGTGGAAAAGAGCGAGTAGCTCAGGGCGCACCATAATAAAGGCAGGACGGGAAAGGCCAGGGAGCCGGGGCCGTCAATCAGCAAACTCAACAAGCTGGTCAGTAATAAGGACAGGGCGGGTGCCAACTGGGCCAGACTCATCAAATGGGGCTCGTTCCAGTACTCCATGAAACGGCGTATGGGGCGGGCCGGGGCAGTCAGGATGACGGGCAAAATAGCGGTGTAGGAGATCATGCCGGTCAGCATCCAGGACAGGATGGCCAGCGACAAGGCTTGAGAGGTATGCAAAGACAGGGCAATGCCGCCTAGCAGGGCGGAAAGGATACAGGCCAGTCCGTAGTAGGCGGCCAGGGTCAGCATGGCCTGAGGGCGGCGCAAGGACAGGTCCAGCAGCGGATTGCGGGTGATCAGCCAGTATGCCAGCCCGACGCCACTGACATTGGCCAGGGTTAGCAAAAGGGCAATAGGCAGGGGGTTGCGGGCGATCAGTTCGGCGCACAGATAGGCCAGAACAACAATGACCCAGTTAAGGAACTGGCTGGCCCAATCCGGGCGACGAATGAACAGGCCCAGCAGCACGGCCTCGGCAGGCCAGAAGATGGTCAGGGCGTCGTAATGGCGCAGCTTGGTGCCCAGCAGGGTCAGGATCAAGACCAGGCTGAACAGGAAAAAACGGGAGAGATAGGAATAGCGCCGCGGCGGGCGCAAGCAGGAAGCCTGCTTTGATTTCATATCCGTTGCCATAGGAGCGCACGCTCGTCGTGGACGCTTTACAGCGTCGGATAAGTTTCAAGCCGCCACTATTTTAGGATGAAAGCAGGAATGTTTCTTGCAAATTGTAATTATATGTTTGTAAATGAAATTAATACGGGGAGTTGGGTTGGGTTCCCCGTATTAATTGGCAGGCAAAGCCTTAGTTCAAGGCTGGCAAAGGGTGGCGCGGAGCCACGTGATGCACGTCCTGCAGGCGGAAACGGAAACGCACGTTGGCGTCCTGGTTCTGCGCGTCTGCCGTATAGGTGGTGCAGCCGTGTACAGGCGAGCTGAAAATCACGGTACCCGCCATGCGAGGGCCGTTCTTGGGTTGCAAGTAAACGGTATCGCCAATGCGAATATCGGTCTTGTTCAAGGCAATATGCTCAGGGCGCGATACCAAACCGGTTGGATAGATATTTTTCATAATTTTTTTCCTTATCGTGTGGCGTCATTACATCGTTTTTTTATTGAGATTTGATGACACCATGATGGATCGGTCTCCACACGGAGGCCAAGCCATTGCTATTTCAATGTAGAGCCGCGCTGGTCGAACAAATGTCAGGCAGACGTGCTCTGTGGCAGCATGGACAGCGCCTTATTCGTTTGCCAAGCAAATGGACGGAGCGAGTCCGCTACGATGCAAAAAATAAGTCTGGATGTGGCTGTCGTCGCCGTGGTGAATGAATACCCGCATGTTTGGGGACATGCCAGAAGGTCAAAGGGACCTGTTTTGCGTGGGTACATTCAAAAAAATGTTGATCGCACTTTCTTGATGTAATGGTATGTTGGTGCAATCAATCAACTATTAACTCATAGCTTTGCGCTGTTGTCAAGTATTGATGCGAAATAGATTTTCAGAGTCGATGTTTCTGATCCACTTCTTTGCAATCAGTCTCCAAAGCAGGGGCAGGCAGGCGCTCAGCCTGTTTTAGAATAAGTCCCTTAACTTGCCTTTTCTGTTGCGACTCATGATTACCATCACTGGCCTTTTTACCCATCCCATCAAATCCTGTGCCGCCCAGGCCCATCCACAGGGCGTGGAGGTCAGCGTTGCGGGCCTGGCCTATGACCGAGAGTGGGTTGTTGTTGACCAACAGGGCGTATTCATGACGCAGCGTCGCTGGCCGCGCATGGCCTTGATTCAGCCAGTGGTGCAGGACGGGCAGATTACTGTGCAAGCGCCTGGTATGGATCCTTTGTCCTGGTCTCTGGATGCCCCGGCAGGGGATAACGTCGCTGTGTCCGTGCGTATCTGGAGTTCAGATACCTTGGGCCGGGACGAGGGCGATCAGGTCGCGCAATGGTTTAGCGACTTTTTGCAGACTCCTTGCCGGGTATTGCGTAACCATAGCCGTGCAAGGCGTTATGTACTGACCGAACGTGTGCGTCCTTGGGAAGAAAAGTCCCAGGGCTGGCGTCAGATTGGTGATCAGATCAACGGTTTTGGTTTTGCAGATGCGCTGCCTTTTCTGTTTACCAATGAGGCGTCCCTGGAAGAGCTGAACCGCCTGGTGCAACAGTCAGGTGAGCAGGCCGTACCCATGAATCGCTTCCGCGCGAATGTGGTTTTTGAGGGCTTGCCCGCGTATGAAGAGGACTATGTGCTGGGTGTCAGCAGCGAAGGCTTGAGCTTTGCTTTTATCCGCCCCTGTACTCGTTGCCCTATGCCCAATGTGAATCAGCTGACAGCGGATGTGGGTACCCAACCCGGCCTGGCCTTGGCACAAAGCCGTCAGTTCCCGCAAGGGACCTTGTTTGGCATGCAGGCCATGCTGGTTGAATCCAAACCTCAGAGACTGAGTATCGGCCAGACGCTGGATGTGGAATACAGCTTTTAAGCCCTGAACCACACTGGATCAGGCGTAGTCCAGGGGCAGACGGGTCGTGAACTTGATCTGCTCCATGGCGAAACTGGAGCTGACGTCGGTCAGCTCTATTTCCGAGATCAGGCGCTGGTAAACACGGTCAAAGCTTTTGATGTCAGGTACAACCACGCGCAGCAAATAGTCGGTATCGCCGCTCATGCGATAGAACTCCACAATTTGCGGGATCGCCTCCACCACGGCCGAAAACTGGCTGTACCACTGTTTGTTGTGCTGATTGGTCTTGATGGCCACAAACACCGTCACCCCGACATTCAGCTTTTCAGAGCTGAGCAAAGCCACCCGTTTTTCGATATAGCCTTCCTGCTCCAGGCGCTGTATGCGTCGCCAGCAGGGTGTGCTGGACAAACCCACCCGATCGGCAATTTCCTGGATGGCCAAGGTGGCATCGTTTTGGAGGATCTCCAGAATGTGCTTGTCGAATTTATCCAGCATAAAAATAATTTCCCAATAATCTTGCTGATTGTAGGTATTTATTCTCGGAATTCTGCCTACAGTAGCGTGAAAACGCAATAATTGCCCTTGGGCTCTTGCGTAGACTGTTTCCATTCATCTTTAGCGATCAGGATCAGGAAAACAGTATGCAGGACTGCGATTATCAACAAACCCGTTTGACCCATGTAGGACGGGACACCAGCGTGTCGGCTGGCTTTGTGAATGTGCCCATTTGTCGCGGCTCCACGATCCTGGCCGACAATCTGGAGCAATGGGCGCAGCGCAAGGAGCCTGACAATCCCTACGCCTCTTATGGCCGTTTCACCAATCCCACCTTGCAAGCCTTGACGCAGGCCGTGGCCGAGCTGGAAGGCGGTTTTCAGGCCAGCTTGTTTCCCTCTGGATTGGCGGCCTGTACTCATGCCTTGTTGGGCATGTTGGAAGTTGGAGATCATTTGCTGATACCGGATTCAGTCTATGGACCGGTACGCGCGTTTGCCCAGCAGGTGCTGGCCAGCCGCATGGGTATTCAGGTGCAGTTTTACGAGCCGTCTGTGGGGGAGGGCATGGCCAGCCTGATTCGTCCCAATACCAAGGTGGTGTACGTAGAGTCGCCCGGTTCGGCCACTTTCGAGATTCAGGATATTCCTGCGATTGCTCGCTGTGCGCATGCGGTGGGGGCGTATGTGCTCTTGGACAATACCTGGGCTACTCCCTTGTTCTTCCAGCCCTTCGAGCATGGTGTGGACGTATCCATTCAGGCGGCCACCAAGTATCTGACCGGGCATTCCGATGCCTTGCTGGGAATTGCCACCGCGAATGAGCGTGCCTGGCCGTTGCTGCGCCGTGCTGCACATGATTTTGGTCAGACAGCCGGTCCTGACGATGCCTTTTTGGCGCTGCGCGGCATGCGTACTTTAGGTGTGCGTTTGCGTCAGCACCAAGCCAGTGCTTTGCAGATTGCCCGTTTTCTGGAGAATCATCCGCAGGTTCAGCGGGTGTTGCATCCGGCGTTGGAATCGCATCCCGGTCATGCCATCTGGAAGCGGGATTTCACCGGCTCTACCGGCTTGTTTGGCCTTGTGCTGGAACCCTTGAGCGAAGCGCAGTTATCCTGCTTTTTCAAGACCTTGCGCCTGTTTGGCATCGGTCTGTCCTGGGGTGGGTTCGAGAGTCTGGCTTTGCCCATGGAGATGCCCAAACGCAATGGGAAAGCCTTGTTTGGGGAAGGGCAGTTATTGCGTTTGCATGTGGGGTTGGAAGAGCCCCAGCACTTGCAGCAAGACCTGGAACACGCGTTGGACGCGGCTTATGCGCTCAACACGTCCAGAAGCACAAGTGGGCTGCGTTTAGTTGCCCAGCAGGCTTAACTGCTGGTTTTCCTGACGGGCGATCAGGCGACGCGTCTGTTCTTCACTGATGTCCAGGCTGGGATCATCCAAAGAAGGTTGAGCGGGGCTGGAGATACTTTCTGCAATCCGGTTCCAGCGCAGTCCCAGTTTGCTGGGTTTGGCCGGGCGACGACGGCTGCGCGGGGCGGTTTCGTGCTGGTCAGGCGAGTACTGGGTCAGATCAAACTGGCCAGTAACGATCCCGACTTGCTTGAGCAGAACCATGGCCTGCAAGGGGCTTTTGAAACTGCGCGGATCTTTGCTGCGGGCGGTAACCAGTACTGCCTGACCGGCACGCGTGGCCACTTGTACGAAAAAATGATTGCCTTGTCCTTTGATGGACACACCTAAAATCCCCCCGGCTTGCGTGGCGGCACGCAGCTGCTGCAGGGTAAAGGTGACGATTGCGCCTTGACAGGGCAAAGAGGACATAAATTAGCGCTCAATAAAGAAAGCCCGCCGTTGCGGGCTGGTCGGGCAAATAGCTGCGTCCCCATAAGAGGGGACTCAAGGGCGACATTATGCCAAAAAATAGGCGGTTCGTGGCTTGGACGGCACAAGACGGAAGGACGTCTTGTGCAAGCTGCAGCTCAGGCGGCGGCCTGGGCACATAGGCGCGGCAGAATGTGATTCGCCAGCAAGGGGGCTAGCGTCAGCGAACGGATTTCCTGCGGGCTGACCCAGCGCGCTTCTTCCAGCTCGGCGGCGGCCTGGATTTCCCGGTTTACCGTCAAGGTGAAAACGTGGGCATGAACCACGTGGCCAGGTTCATTGGCGGCGGGGCTTTCAAAGTATGCTTCGTAGCGGGCCGAGGCGGTTTCCTCCGTTGTCAGGCCCAGCTCTTCGTCCAGTTCGCGTTGCAGGGCTTGCAAGGGCGTTTCACCTGTTTCCAGCTTGCCGCCCGCCTGCATGTAATAGGCGCTGCCACGCTTGCGGACCAGGAGAATTTGGCCTTCAGAGTTGGTGATGTAGGCGGCAGCCAGCAAGATGACAGGATTGGACATAGGTGTTTCAAGCAAAAAGGGTCAAGCCAGGATCGGTTCAAGCAGGCTATTTTTGCACAGGCTCGGAAGGGGTGTCATCCAGGGTTTTGGCACGCAGCAAATAGCGGGTGGCGAAAATGCCTGGGATCAAGAGCCCGAGTCGATACCAGCCCAGGTGACTGGTCAGCCAGGCCGAGACGGCCAGCGACAGCCATAACATGATCAGCGCCCGGCGTTTGGCCTGGCGGGTCAAGCCCTGGCCGTTCTCCCAATTTCGCAGGTATGGGCCCAGATGGCGTTGATCCAGCAGCCATTGATGAAAGCGGGGGGAGCTACGGGAAAAGCACCACGCGGCCAATAGTACAAATGGCGTGGTAGGCAGCAAGGGTAAAACAGCGCCGGCAATCGCCAGCGCCACACAAATCCACCCGGCAAACAACAGGGCGTAACGCATCATGTTTAGCGGGGAACGCGTCCCAGCATGTAGAACTCGTCATTGCAGCGCATGGACATGAAGTTGGCCATGCGGTTACTCAGACCAAAAAAGGCACTGATACCGGCAATATCCCAGGCGTCCTCGTCGCTGAAACCGTGCTCGTGCAGGGCCTGGAAGTCGGCGTCTTCAATCTCCTGAGCGTTTTGCGAGACTTTCATGGCAAAGCTCAGCATGGCTTTTTGGCGTGCCGGAATATCGGCCTTGCGCCAGTTCACGGCAACCTGGTCTGCCACCAGCGGATTCTTGGCGCGGATGCGCAAGATGGCACCGTGGGCAATCACGCAGTAATGACACTGATTGGCAGCGGAGGTGGCCACCACAATCATTTCCCGGTCTGCATGGCTCAAACCACTGGGCTTTTCCATCAGCGCGTCGTGATAGGCAAAAAAAGCGCGGAATTCGTCAGGACGGTGGGCCAGAGCCAGAAACACATTCGGAATAAAACCGGATTTTTCCTGCACGGCTTCAATTCGACTGCGAATATCCTCGGGCATTTCGGCCAGCGTGGGGACGGGATAACGGCTGATAGCGGGTTGAGCGTGGGTCTCGGGCATGGCTTGTCTCCAGGTAAAAATGGATGTTCTAGTTCATCGAGTAATTAAATCCAGCTACGCAAAGGTGTCCAGGGTCGGTCAAGACGATATAATGACATATTGATCCTGCCGCGGGCAGGGCTCTACCAGAGAGCCTTACGGGCGGAACTGTACTTGCACACCACTACTGACGCGATAATGACAACCATCCTTGAATCTCTTCCAGTCGGCCAGAAGGTCGGCATTGCCTTTTCCGGTGGCCTGGACACCAGCGCTGCACTTTTGTGGATGCGCAATAAAGGCGCCATCCCTTACGCATACACCGCGAACCTGGGTCAGCCTGACGAACCCGATTACGATGCGATTCCCCGCAAGGCCAAGGAATACGGTGCCACGCTGGCCCGTCTGGTTGACTGCCGTCAGCAACTGGTGGCTGAAGGGATTGCCGCCTTGCAGTGCAACGCCTTTCACATCACCACCGGTGGCGTAACCTACTTCAACACCACGCCTATTGGCCGTGCTGTTACCGGCACCATGCTGGTTGCCGCCATGAAAGAAGACGACGTCCATATCTGGGGCGACGGCAGCACCTACAAGGGCAATGACATCGAGCGTTTCTACCGCTACGGTTTGTTGACCAACCCTGAGCTGAAGATTTACAAGCCTTGGCTGGACCAGACCTTCATTGACGAGCTGGGCGGCCGCGCCGAGATGTCCGAGTACATGCAGGAAAACGGCTTCGACTACAAGATGTCGGCCGAAAAAGCCTACTCCACCGACTCCAACATGCTGGGTGCCACGCACGAAGCCAAGGATCTGGAGTACCTGAATGCCGGTATCAATATCGTCAAACCCATCATGGGCGTGGCTTTCTGGCGTGATGATGTGGCCGTGGCTGCTGAAGAAGTGCGTGTGCGCTTTGAAGAAGGTCAGCCTGTCGCCCTGAACGGCGTGGAATTCTCCGATCCTGTGGAACTGATGCTGGAAGCCAACCGCATCGGTGGCCGTCATGGTCTGGGCATGAGCGATCAGATCGAAAACCGCATCATCGAAGCCAAGAGCCGTGGCATCTACGAAGCCCCCGGCATGGCCTTGCTGCACATTGCTTACGAGCGTCTGGTTACCGGCATCCACAACGAAGACACCATCGAACAGTACCGCATCAATGGTCTGCGTCTGGGCCGTCTGCTGTACCAAGGCCGCTGGTTTGACCCGCAAGCCATCATGTTGCGTGAAACCGCCCAGCGCTGGGTGGCTCGTGCCGTAACTGGCGAAGTGACACTGGAACTGCGCCGCGGTAACGACTACTCCATTCTGGACACCGTCTCGCCTAACCTGACTTACAAGGCCGAGCGTCTGAGCATGGAAAAAGTGGACAGCATGTTCTCGCCACGCGACCGTATCGGTCAGCTGACCATGCGTAACCTGGACATCGTGGACACCCGCGACAAACTGTTCACCTACACGCAAGCTGGCCTGCTGGCCCCTGCGGCTGGTTCGGCTGTGCCTCAGCTGAAAGACAGCAAGAAGTAAGACATGGCTTGCAGATCGGGGTGGCTCTGGGCAGCCCTCTTGATCTGAAGCAGCAGTATCAAAACACCCCAATATCGGTTGAATCCGATATTGGGGTGTTTTTTTTAGGGTATGGGCCTAGCGTTCTTGAACGGCTTTGCTTAATGCTGTCAGTGTTTGCTACAGCCTTGAGCTAGCAAAGAGGGACCTATAGTCAACTTGGTTTGACGAGACCATCAAGGCCAAGCAGCCGTTGGTGTATGCCGTGCATCCAATCAGTCGATCAGTTTCCCGCTTGGCTCATGGAAGGCGAAGGGGCCGTCGAATTGGCCGACGGTGGCAGTATGGGTCACGATCTGGCCAAGGCTGTCCAGCGCATGAACGGCATAGCCGGGTGGTTCCAGTGTCCAGGCCGATGCTGCATTTTCAGCCAGATCCAGACAGACTTGATGCGCCACCGATGGGGCGGTGCTGGCAATGGTGCCGCCAAAACGGATCTGGATATTGCGATGCAAATGCCCGCTGATCACACGTTCGATATTGCTGTGTCGGCGCACAATCGCTTCCAGTTGTTCCGCTCCTTGCAGCAGGCCTATCTTGTCCATGTGGCCGATCAAGGTGTTGAAAGGAGGGTGATGCAGGGCAATGATGGTGGGGCGCTCAGGCTGTTGGGCCAGCTCGGTACGTAACCAGTCCAGCTGTTCCTGATCCAGACTGCCCGCGCTGGCTCCCAATACCGCACTGTCCAGGGCCAGCAGTCTTAGCTCTCCAATATCCACGCTGTAGCAAACCGGCCCGGCCTTGCCCAGATAGCTATATTCGGGAAAGCTCTCGCGCAGTTGCTGGCGGTCATCATGGTTGCCCGGCAACAAATACACCGGGATGGAGCCCAGCGGTGCCAGCAAGCGGCGCAAGTGCGCATATTCCTGTGGTCGACCAAAGTCGGTCAGATCGCCCGTCAACACCAGGGCATCCGGTTTCTGTGGCAGGGCTAGAGCGTGGTTGATGGCGTCCTGCAGATAGGGTGCGGTATTCAGACGGCCATAAGCCAGCCGACCTTCTTCCCGAATATGCGGGTCCGTCATTTGAATCAGTAATGTTTTCAGCATCGTTATCCGTTTGCGTTAAGAGAGTGGCACGGTACCGGGCATCAGCTTGCCGGGGTTGATGTGAATTCCCACTGTACTGCCAAGGACGGCTCCGTGATCACGGTCTACCTCGGCAATCAGAGGGGCTTGTCCGTCCACGTCCAGGGTCAGTTGCACCCGTCCGCCCATGAAACTGCGTTGTCGCACTTTGGCACGTGCCCAGCCGCTGGGTGTATCCATGCAAACGCTGATGTCCTCCGGGCGAACCAGCAACTCCTGCGCCCCGCGCAAGGTCTCGGGGCAAGTCAGGCTCAGGTCTGCCAGACGGATTTCGTTATTGAGCAGGCTTTGTTCGCTGCGTTGCAGGACGTTGACCCGCCCGAGGAAGGTAGCGACAAAAGGGTGGGCCGGATGGCGGTACAGGCTTTCGCCATCGCCAATCTGAATGATGCGGCCTTCGTGCATGACGGCCAGACGGTCGGCAATGGCAAACGCTTCCTGCTGATCGTGGGTCACATGAATGGCCGTGATACGCAGGCGTCGCAGCAGCTCGGCCAGCTCGTCGCGCAAGGAGACTTTCAGCTTGGCATCCAGGGCGGCCAGCGGCTCGTCCAGCAGCAGAACGCGGGGTTGATTGGCAATGGCACGTGCGATGGCAACGCGTTGTCGTTGCCCACCCGACAAGGCGGAGGGCTGGCGTTTTTCCAGACCGTTCAAGCGCATCAGATCGACCAGCTCACCCACCAGTTTTTGGCGTGCGGCCAGATCCATTCCCTTGATCTTCGGGCCATAGCCGATATTGGCTTCCACCGTCATGTTCGGGAACAGGGCGTAATGTTGAAACACCATGCCGACCTCACGCTTTTCAATCGGCAGATGGGTGACGTCCTGGTCGTCGAACAGAATGCGGCTGCCGGCATCGGGCATTTCCAGGCCGGCGATCAGTCGCAGCAAGGTGGTCTTGCCGCAGCCCGAGGGCCCCAGCAAAGCCATGACTTCACCGGGGGCGATGTCCAGAGTGCTGGGATGCAATCCCCGTGTGCCATCAGCATAGGTTTTGGCGCAGTGTTCGATACGCACCGGTATGTGTTTATTTTCCATAGTGTTTCTCCAGCAAGCGCGCCAAGGTCTGCAGCCCCCACAGCACGGGCAAGATGACGAGCATGAAAATCAGCGTATAGGCTGAGCCCACCTCGATACGCATGGACGCATAGCTATCAGCCAGCCCCACGGGCAAGGTGCGGGTCAGTGGCGTATGCAGCATCCAGGTCAGGTTGAACTCGCCTAGCGACAAGGTGAAGACCATCAGGCTGCCAGCCACAATCGCAGGCAGGATGGCCGGCAGCAGGATGCCGAAAAAGATTTGCGTAAAGCTGGCTCCCAGCGAGCGGGCCGCTTCTTCCAGGTCGATCAGGCTGCGTTTTTGCAGAGCTGCTGTGGTCGTACGCACCATAAAGGGCAGGGTGAACACAATGTGGCCCACCAGAATGAACCAGAAGCTTTGACGAAAGCCTTGCAAGGAGCCATAGGCCAGCAGCAGGGCCAGGGCCGAGGCCATGCCGGGGACCGCCACTGGCAAGGTCAGCAGTTCTTCAAAGCTGCGCGCCAGACGGGAGCGGCTGCGTGCCAGGGCATAGGCACAGGGGACGCCCAGCACAATGACAGCCAGCACACAAAGCAGCGCCAGCTGCAGGGATAGCCAGACTGTGCTGCCGTAGTTGGCCCAGACTTGCTCCACCCATTTCAGGGTCAGGCCACTTTTCAGTCCGATACGATAATTGTTGACCAGCCCGGCCAGCACGGAAACCAGAATGGGGCCGAGCAGGAACAGCACGGTCAGTCCGGTGACAGCCAGAAGCAAGGGGGCAGGGCGATGGGGGTTTGAAGCCGTTTTCAGTTTCATGGTGCCCTCAAATAACGACCGAGGGATCGCGGACCAGACGCCGGGCCAGCCACAAGGTAAACCATGTCAGCAGCCCCAGGGAAATGGACAAGCTGGCCGCCAGGGTGAAATTCGCATAGTTGGTAAATTCGTTATAGATCGTGATGGGCAACACTTCGTAGCGGCTGGACAGGGTGAAGGCCGTACCGAAAGCGCCCATGGAGGTGGCAAAAACAATGGCACCGCAAGACAGGGACGTGGGAGCCAGTTCCGGTATCCAGACATCTCTGGCAATGTCCCAGCGTGTGGCTCCACAGGAGCGCGCGGCTTCCTCCAGATTGCGGTCTATGGATTCGGCGGCTGCGGTGTAAGTAGCAATGGCGCGGGGCAGGGAAAAGTACAGATAGGCCAGAAACAAACCCAGCAGGCCGTAGGCAAAGGTCACTCGCCCCAGCCCCAGATCCTGACCGATCTGGGCCAGCAGCCCCTGCCGACCGCCCAGCAAGATAATGAAAAAGCCCACGATGACGCCAGGAAAGGACAGGGGCAGCGTCATCAGGGAGAGCAGCAGGCGCTTGGCCGGCACGCGATAGCGAGCCATCACGATGCCGACCATGGCACCCAGCACCAAGGTGGCCAGGGTCACGATGGCGGACAGGAGCAGCGTTTGCAGCAAGGCCTGCAAGTACCGCCCCGATGTCAGCACGACCCAGTAGGTGTGCATGCCTTCTTGTGCGGGCAGGGCCAGAAGCTGTACCGCGGGCAAGAGCCAGAATGCGGCAAAGAAAGCGACGGCAGGGGCCGAGCACAAGGGCAGCAGGTATTTGCGTTGCATACGCTAACTCCACATGGACCGCTTAGCGGACCTCTGCCAGATAACGCTCGGCAAAGGGTTTCTGACCCTGTGCCATGCGCTCATAGTCAATGGCCTTGGCACGCGCGTATTCGCTGTCGGGCAGGAAGCGCGACTGGGCTTCCTTGCTGACGGCGCTGCTGCGAACCGGGCGCAGGAAAGCATTGGCCCAGATGGACTGCCCTTGCTCGGACAGCACAAAATCCAGCACCTTGCGTCCCTGTTCGGTGTGTGGAGCCTTGTTGACCAGGGACATCACATACGGCACCACAATCGTGCCTTCCTGGGGAATCACGAAAGCGACGTCCTCGCCGTCCTTGTACTGAGCGCGGTAGGCGCTGAAGTCATAGTCCAGCAAGATGGGGATTTCGCCGGAAATCAGGCGGGCATAGGCGGTTTGCTTGGGAACAATGGGATTGTTCTTTTGCAGGGCCTTGAACCAGTTGATGGCGGGATCAAAGTTGTCCATATTGCCGCCCAGGGCTTCGTTGATGGCAACGGCACCCACGTAGCCCACGAAGGCCGATGAGGGGTCCAGATACCCGACCAGGCCTTTGTACTCGGGCTTGAGCAGGTCGTTCCAGGAGGCAGGCACCGGCACATTGCCCAGGGCCGATTTGTTCACCATGATGCCCATGGTGCCGGAGTGGATTGCAAACCAATGGCCTTGCGGGTCTTTCAGCCCTTCGGGAATCTGTTCCCAGCCCTGGGGTTTGTAGGCCTGGGTCACGCCTTCTT
Organism: Alcaligenes sp. GCM10023179; assembly: GCF_042653705.1. Classification (NCBI taxonomy): domain Bacteria; kingdom Pseudomonadati; phylum Pseudomonadota; class Betaproteobacteria; order Burkholderiales; family Alcaligenaceae; genus Alcaligenes; species Alcaligenes sp. GCM10023179. The sequence goes on from NZ_JBHSIQ010000003.1 coordinate 271,698, forward strand.
TCTGGGCCTGAATGGCAAAGGTGATGCCCAGATAGGTCACATCGGCGACCGGATTGGCGGACTCGGCAACCAGCTGGGCCAGGGACTGGCCGGAGTTCTTGTTGTCGGGCGGGACGGTAATGCCGGTGTGCGCCTTGATGGCCTCGATCTGGCTGGCCCAGTCGGCCCATTCTGGTGGACAGTTGTAGCAAATGGCCGTCTGCGCAGCGGCGGCGCTTCCCACGGTCATCAGGGCCAGGGGCAGTGCCAGGCGGCAAGCCAATGTACTCAGCATATGTTTCATGGTCGATCACTCCAGTCAGTCAGTGGTGTCAGGAAAAAGCCGGGAATGGCTTGAACGCAGGGGGTTGCGGGAGCGGATCCCGAAGAGGAAAGGGGCTTCATCCTGGATGCGCCCGTGGTGAACAAGGGGCAGGGGCGCAGGACTCGCCCGGGTTGAAGGTGTAGGGCAGCAGAACCGAGGCCTGCGCGGGAACCGTTTTTTGCTGGGCTACCGCCTCCAGCAGCAGGCCGATGCACTGGCGACCAATTTCTTCATTGGGTTGTGCGATGGTGGCCGGGCGTGGAAACAGTTCAGCGCCCAGGGCGATGCCGTCAAAGCCGATCACGCTGATATCGTTGGGAACCTGCAGGCCAATCTGCTGTGCCGTGCGCAGACAGCGAATGGCAATCAGATCGTTGGAGCCAATCATGGCTGTGGGGCGTTCCGGTTGGCGCAAGAGTCGGGCGACGCTGGCAAGATGCACGTCCTCAGAAGACGGTGCTTGCTCTTGCTCTCCTTGATCCATGAAAGGCACTTCCAGCAGTGGCATGGGAACCAGGCCAGCCTTGTCCATTCCTTTCAGATAGCCACGGCTGCGTTGCTGGGCGCGATCAGAAACGTGCAGATGACCGCTTACCATGGCAATGCGGCGATGACCTTGCCTTGCCAAGTGGCCGATCAATTCAATCATGGCCTGCTCGCCGTTGACGGTGACGCAAGGATGCTCGGGATGCAGGTTGTACGCCAGTACGTAGGGACAGCGTGTCTTGCTCAGCCGAACTAAAGCAGGAGAGTGAGCCGGGTTGGAGACCACCAGCACAATGCCTTCCACATTGCTGGCCAGGAGCAAGGCCACTGCCTGGGATTCACGTTCCAGGTGGTAGTCGGTAAAGAAGGGCAGGATGGCATAGCCGCCGCGGGCTGCGGTATCGGCGATGCCCTTCAGGCACTCGGCAAAGACGGGGTTGAGCAAGGTCGGCAAGACCACGCCGATGACTCGGCTGCGCTGGCTGCGCAGACTGCGTGCCGAGGCATTGGGCTCATAAGCCAGTGCGTCGATCGCGGCTTGCACGCGCAGGCGGGTTTTCTCACCAACCTTTTCCGGCTCATTGAGCACGCGCGATACCGTCGCAACCGATACCTGTGCTGCTCTGGCGACATCCAGTATTCCTATGTTGGCCATGACACCCAGCCGTCAAAATGAAAACGATTACATTTGAGCAAAGGCATATGTCAGGCAAATGACGGTCCTGGGTTTTTGTGTGCAGCAGGAACCCCCTTGATGCCACTTATACGAGCCTGATCGCAAACAGATCCTGGTCTTGATACGGCCAGTTCTACAGTGAGTTCTCCTGAACAACAGGCCTGCGCGGTCAGGCTTTCATCTCATGAAACCCATTCTTGTTTTGCAGCACGAGGTCACGCAAGGGCCGGGGGTGCTGCTGGATCATCTGGAGAGCCACGGTCTTCCCTATCACTTGTGCATGTCGCCGCTGGATGGCCTGGCACCCGTGTCGGCTCGTGATTACAGCGGGGTGGTGGTGCTGGGCAGTGATCGCAGTGTCAATGATCTTTTGCCCTGGATAGAGCAGGAGCATGCCTTGTTGCAGGATGCGGTTCAGCGTCATGTTCCGGTTCTGGGGCATTGCTTCGGGGCACAACTGCTGGCGCGTTCCCTGGGGGCCCGCGTGCAGCGCAATCCGTATCCGAACATAGGCTGGGGCCAGGTCTGGAGCAGTCCCTACGCCCGGCGTGTCATGGGCCTGCCCAGGCGTGCCATGCTGTTCAACTGGCATTACGACACCTTCCAGATTCCCTCGGAGGCCAGCCGGACTTTATACGGCCCTCATTGCCTGAATAAAGGTTTCTGCCTGGGCCCGCATTGGGCCTTTCAAGGCCACCTGGAAGTGACTGCCGACAGCATCCGTCAGTGGTGTGATCACGGCCGCTGCGAGTTGGAGCAGGTATACGGTCCGGCGGCCCAGGATGCAGAACATATCTTGTTGGGCCTGGATCAGCACCTGAGCACTTTGCACCTTATTGCCAGACAGACTTATCAACGCTGGACAGATCAGTTGCTGGAGCGTGCCGGTGTCGCCCTGGCCCAAATCCATATGCCGTCTTTATACGCGGGCCAGTAAACACTGCTCTGAATTTATGCCGCCACTCCTAGACTTTCTCTGTCTGCTGCAAGTCAGCATTGATCAGGAGTTCGGGATGAGTGCGTCCTTTTTTACGGTTCTGGCAGGAGGGATTTCTCTGGGGCTGTTTATCTATTTGTTCTATGCCTTGCTCAAGGCCGAAAAATTCTAAGTTCAGGCCAGCAAGTGTTCATTGTGGGAACAGGTGTGCATATGAGTGATTTTCTATTTTTAGCGGTGCTGTTCGCGTTCTTTGCGATGGCGACCGGATTTGTTCTTGGTCTTGAGAAGCTGTAAGAGGAGCTGTCATGCTGGACGATCTGATGCAGTTTCTAGTTATTCTGGCCGTCTCTACGGTCTTGTTAGTGGTGGTGGGTAAATGGATTGCCCATTTTTTCAGTAGCCCCAATCACAGCCTGATCGAACGTGGCACGTATCGGCTGCTGGGCGTAAATCCTGAAGAGAAAATGTCCTGGAAGCGATATGGTCTGGCGCTCTTGTTGAGCAATGCCGCCATGTTGCTTCTGGGATATATTCTTTTGCGGGTGCAGGGCTGGATTCCCGGCGACAGCCTGCAGCGCGCCGCGCAAACGCCTGACCTGGCCTTTAATACGGCTGTGTCTTTTACGACCAATACCAATTGGCAGGCGTACTCGGGTGAATCCAGTCTGTCCAATTTTTCCCAAATGGCGGCCATCACCTTTCTGATGATGATCAGTGCCACAACGGGTCTGGCAGCGGCAGGAGGTTTCATCCGTGGCTTAAGCCGTAAAAGCTCGGCCGATATTGGCAACTACTGGGTGGATTTCACCCGTTCCTTGTATCGCTTGCTCTTGCCGTGCAGCTTCCTGCTGGCCTTGCTGTATATCTGGCAGGGTATGCCACAGACACTGAGCTCGGATGCCGTGGTCAATACGCTGGAAGGTCTCAAGCAGCAGATAATTCTGGGGCCGGTAGCCAGCCTTGAAAGCATCAAGCACGTGGGGACTAATGGGGGCGGCTTCTTTGGTATGAACGCGGCTCATCCATTTGAAAACCCTACGCCGCTGACTAATACCGTGCATATGCTCAGCATGTTGCTGGTGCCCTCGGCCCTGACTTACGCCTTTGGCTCCATGCTGGCTCGTCGCCGCCAGGGTTGGGCTTTCTTTGCGGCCTTCCTGGTGATGTTCATCGGTTTTCTGTCCCTGATTTATAGCGCCGAACAGGCAGGCAACCCTTTGCTGACTTCCCTGGGGGTGGACCAAACCCAAAGCAGCACGATGGGCGGTGGCAATCTGGAGGGCAAGGAACTGCGCTTCGGTGTGGCGCAAAGCAGCTTGTTTGCCACCGTGACCACGGCTGCGACTACCGGCTCGGTCGATGCCATGCACTCTTCGCTGACTCCTTTGGGTGGCCTGGTGCCGATTGCCCAAATGATGCTGAACAACGTGTTTGGCGGGATAGGTGTGGGCTTTATCAGCCTGGTCAGCTACGCCATTCTGACGGTGTTTCTGGTGGGCATGATGATAGGGCGCAGCCCGGAGTTCTTGGGCAAGAAGATCGAGGCGCGGGAGATGAAGTACGTGATGCTGGCCATGCTGGCGCATGCCTTTAGCATTCTGGGCTTTACGGCCTTGGCCAGCGTGCTGCCCTCCACCATGGACAGTCTGTCCAATATGGGGCCGCATGGTTTCAGCGAAGTTCTGTACGCCTATACCTCGGGTACGGCTAATAACGGTTCCGCCTTTGCAGGTTTCAACGCGAACACCCCTTTCTTCAATACAACGATAGGGCTGGCCATGTTGGTGGGGCGGTATCTGACCCTGCTGCCCCTGCTGGCTCTGGCCGGTGTGCTGGCTGCCAAGAAAGCGGTTCCTGCCGGACCAGGCACCTTGTCGACGGCCACCCCCTTGTTCACCGGCCTGTTGATTTTCGTGGTTCTGGTGGTGGGCGGGCTGACTTTCCTGCCTGCACTGGCGCTGGGCCCAATTGTGGAGCACCTGTTGATGCTCGATGGCATTACTTTTTGAGGATTGACTGTCATGTCTACCCATCAATTTATGGTTTCGACACCGGCGGCACCGACGATGAAAAGCTTGTTGCGTCCCGTGCTGCTGTCTGCCTTGTTTTTTATGCTGTTGACGGGCATTGCCTACCCGTTGGCCACGACCTTTATCGGCACCGCCCTGTTTCCGGAGCAGGCAAAGGGCAGCCTGATTCTGCGTGACGGCCAGCTCGTGGGCTCACGCCAGATTGGTCAGTACTTCAGTCAGCCCGAGTATTTCCAAGGGCGTCCCAGCGCGACGTTGGGAGCCGATCCGGCTGACCCTTCCAAGAGCATTGCGCAGCCCTATAACGCGGCGGCCAGTGGTGCCAGCAATCAGGGGGTATTAAGCAAAAGTTTGCTGGAGGCTGTGGCAGAACGCAGCAAGGCATATCGCCTGATGAACGGTTTGGCAGAGGATGCTCCCGTGCCTGTAGATGCTGTCACAGCGTCGGCATCGGGTCTGGACCCGCATATTTCGGTGGCCAACGCCCGTTTGCAGGCTGCTCGTATCGCCAAAGTGCGCGGTATGCCGCTGGCTCAGGTCCAGGTCCTGATTGATCGCTATACCAGTGCTCGTCAATTAGGGGTGCTGGGCGAGCCACGCGTGCAGGTCTTGGAGCTTAATCTGGCGCTGGACATGGCCAAGCGTGCCCAGCCCGCAGTGCGTTAGGAGCAGGTGTCATTATGTCTATTACTGATCTGAAAGCCCCGCAAGAGGCCCAGCGTTCGACGGCATTTCAGGCCGTGCCCTGGGGCACGGTGTGCAAGGAAGCCTTCAAGAAATTGTCGCCTCGGGTGCAGTTCAAGAACCCGGTGATGTGTGTGGTGTATCTGGGCAGTATCGTCACCAGCTTGCTGGGCGTGCAGGCCTTGATGGGGCAGGGTGAGGCCCCCGCTGGATTTATCTGGTCTATTGCAGCCTGGCTGTGGTTTACGGTCCTGTTTGCCAATGCGGCCGAAGCCGCGGCAGAAGGGCGTGGTAAAGCGCAGGCCGACGCGCTGCGTTCTACGCGCAAGCGGGTCATGGCCAAGGTTCTGAAAGACCCCGCCCGTGATAGCCGCGCCTGGCCTGTCCCCAGCGACGAACTGCTGCCCGGTGCCTATGTGCTGGTTGAAGCGGGCCAGATTATTCCGGCTGACGGCGAAGTGCTGCAGGGGGCAGCGTCGGTAGATGAGTCCGCCATTACGGGTGAATCGGCGCCGGTTATCCGGGAGTCGGGAGGCGACTTTTGTTCTGTGACGGGGGGAACCCGCGTTCTGTCTGACTGGATCGTGATGCGGGTCACCGCCAAACCGGGTGAGGCTTTTCTGGATCGCATGATTGCGATGGTGGAGGGCGCCAAGCGCGGCAAGACGCCAAACGAGATTGCCTTGAATATCTTGCTGGTTGCCCTGACGCTGATCTTTCTGCTGGTGTGCGTGACCTTGCTGCCTTTCTCCAGCTTTGCAACGGTGCTGACCGGCCAAGGTTCGCCCGTTACGATTACCGCCTTGATTGCTCTGTTGGTGTGTCTGATTCCGACTACCATCGGTGCCTTGCTGTCGGCGGTAGGTGTCGCCGGGATGAGTCGCATGATGAAAGCCAATGTGCTGGCCAGCTCGGGCCGCGCTATCGAGGCGGCGGGAGACGTGGATGTTCTGCTGCTGGACAAGACAGGCACCATTACGCTGGGTAATCGGGAGGCCTCGGCCTTTTTGCCCGCGCCGCAGGTATCGGAACAGGCCTTGGCAGACGCGGCTCAATTGGCATCGTTGGCGGACGAGACCCCCGAAGGACGCTCCATTGTGGTGCTGGCCAAGCAGCTTTTCAATTTGCGTGGTCGTGAATTGCAAGGTGCGCAGACCATTGCCTTTAGCGCCCATACACGCATGAGCGGTATTGATATCGATGGTCGTCAGATTCGAAAAGGGGCGGCAAATACCATGCGCTCCCATATCGAGTCCCTGGGCGGCGTGTTTCCTCGCGAACTGGACACCTTGGTCAATGAGGTCGCTCGCCGGGGCAGCACACCGCTGGTCGTCACTGAAGGTAATAAGGTGCTGGGTGTGGTGGAGCTCAAGGATATCGTCAAAGGCGGTATCAAGGAGCGCTTTGCCGAGTTGCGCGCCATGGGCATCAAGACTGTCATGATTACCGGGGACAACAAGCTGACCGCCGCTGCCATTGCGGCCGAAGCCGGGGTGGATGATTATCTGGCCGAGGCCACGCCCGAGGACAAGCTGCAATTGATTCGGCGCTATCAGGATGAAGGTCGCCTGGTTGCCATGACTGGCGACGGCACGAATGATGCGCCTGCTCTGGCGCAGGCCGATGTGGCCGTGGCCATGAACAGCGGCACCCAGGCGGCTAAAGAGGCCGGCAATATGGTGGATCTGGACAGTAACCCCACCAAGCTCCTGCGTGTGGTGGAAGTGGGCAAGCAGATGATCATGACGCGCGGAGCCCTGACCACCTTCAGCATTGCCAATGATCTGGCCAAGTACTTTGCGATTATTCCTGCGGCTTTTGTGGTCACGTATCCTGCTTTGGGTGCCTTGAATGTGATGCAACTGCATAGTCCGGCTAGCGCCATCCTGTCGGCAGTCATTTTCAATGCCTTGATCATCATCGCCTTGATTCCTTTGGCCTTGCGGGGTGTGAAGTATCGGGCCGAACCGGCCAGCCGTTTGCTGAAACGCAACTTGCTGATTTACGGCTTGGGAGGGCTGATCGCACCTTTCATAGGCATCAAGCTGATTGATTTGCTGCTGACGCCGTTTTTTGGATAAGAGCGTAAGATCAATAGCAATTTTCTGGATGGAGTGCGCAGATTCATGTCACTTGAGGATAGGCCGGACCCGGATGAGCTGCTGCAGGTGATTGGCGAAGATCCGCACCAGCCTCGTCGCGGGCAGCTCAAGATTTTCTTCGGCGCTTGTGCGGGCGTAGGGAAAACCTACGCCATGCTCAAGGAGGCGCATCAACGCCAGTCCGAGGGCGTGTCCGTGGCTATCGGGATTGTGGAAACCCATGGCCGCCAGGAAACCCAGGCTCTGATTGACGGTTTGCCCGTGCTGCCCCGCAAGGAGTATCAACGTCAGGGGCGGGCGGTGACGGAGTTCGATCTGGATGCCGCCTTGGCCTCGGGTTATCAGCTGGTGCTGGTGGACGAGCTGGCGCACTCCAATATTGAAGGCAGTCGACACGCCAAGCGCTGGCAGGATGTGGAGGAATTGCTGGATGCGGGCATTGATGTGTATACCGCGCTCAATGTGCAGCATCTGGACAGCCTGAATGAGGTGGTGGGCGGCATTGTCGGGGTACGGGTTCGGGAGACGGTGCCAGACCGGATTTTTGATCGGGCGGCCGATGTCTTGCTGGTGGATCTGCCGCCGGATGATCTCTTGTCTCGTCTGAGTGCGGGCAAAGTGTATCTGGCCGACTCGGTGGCCCACGCGCGTCAGAACTTCTTTCGTCGCGGCAATCTGATTGCTCTGCGTGAGTTGGCTTTGCGCCGGGTGGCGGATCGGGTCAATGCGGACGTGCATGTGTATCGGATCTCCCATGCGATCCGGACAGTTTGGCCGACACGTGAGTTACTGATGGTATGCGTCAGTGCCGATAGCGCCCAGGAAGCTCTGATTCGGGAGGGGGCGCGCTTGGCCCAGCAATTGCAGACGCCCTGGATTGTGCTGCATGTGGATACGCCGCAGGAAAGCGGGCAGATCAAGGCGCAGGAAGCACTGGTGCGCTTGGCGGCCAGTGCTCAGCATGCCGGAGCCGAGTTTGCCAATATTGCCGGGCAGGATGTGGCGCACACGATTTTGGCCTATGCCCGTCAGCGCAATGCGACCAAGCTGATTTTGGGAAACTCGTCAGCGCGATCTATCTGGCCCTGGCGCACTCGCCTGTCCGAGCGCCTGGCGCGCAGCAACCCTGAAATTGGTTTGCTGCTGCTGCGTATGGATACGGTACAGCGGCCCATACGGCCCCTGGAGCTGGAACAACCCATGGCACAAGGCAAGGCCTTGTCGATTGCGTCCATTATTTGTGTTGTGACCACCTTGCTGGCCGAGAAGCTCTTGCCCTTTTTCGAGCTCTCCAACGTGATCATGCTGTTCCTGATCACTGTGGTCTTTATTGCCCTGCGTTTGGGACGACTGGCGGGGGTATGGGCTTCTTTGCTGTCAGTGGCGTTTTTCGACTTCTTTTTTGTCGAGCCGCGTTATTCCTTTTCGGTAACGGATACCCAATATGTCTTTACCTTCGGCGTCATGCTGGGAGTGGCGCTGATTATTGGCCAACTGGCTGCCAAGCTGCAGGCCGAAGCCAGGGCTGCCCGTGATGGTGAACGCCGTGCAGCGGCATTGACTCGTGTCAGCCGGGACTTGGCCGGAGCCTTGGCCCTGGAACAAGTCCTGGCGGTCTGCCGCGATACGCTGGAACCTTTGTTCGAGATGCAGGTGGTACTGGTGGTGCCGGATCAGCAAAACCAGTTGGTAGCGACTCGTCATACAGGCTTTGTAGAGCTATCGGTGGCGCAGTGGGTGTTTGATCATATGGAAGCCGCCGGTAATGGCACTGAAACCCTGAGCGGTGCCAGTGCCCTGTATCTGCCCTTGAAAGGCCCCATGGCCCCGCGTGGGGTTTTGGTGGTGCAGTCCGGCGGAGCCGCTTCCTTGAGGACTCCAGATGGACGGCGCTTGCTGGATGCTTGTTGCTTTATCTTGGCCCAGGCTCTGGAGCGAATTCATTATGTGGAAATCGCCCAGGATACGGTGCTGCGCATGGAGGGGGAGAAAATGCGCAATACCTTGCTATCTGCTGTCTCGCACGATTTACGCACGCCCTTGACCGTGATTCGAGGCCTGGCAGAAACGCTGGAGCAGCCCAAAGGCTTGAGCGAAACCGAGCGCACGGATATTGCCCGATCGATCCGCATTGAATCGGACGAATTGCGCCGCCAGGTATCCAACCTGCTGGATCTGGCGCGTATGCAAAGCGAAGGGGTGAAGTTGCATAAGGAATGGCATGCCCTGGGCGAGATTGTGGGGATTGCCGTTGCCCGTTGCTCAGCGGCTTTGCAGCCTCGCAAGGTGGTGACCGAGTTTGCGGCCGACCTGCCTTTGATCGAGGTGGATGGTGTTTTGCTGGAGCGAGTGGTGACGAATCTGCTGGATAATGCCGCCAAATATACGCCCGTCACCAGTACGATTTCCCTGCGCGGCCTGTGTTCTGGTCAGTCCATGTATTTAATGATCAGTGATGACGGGCCAGGCCTGCCGCCCGGTGATCCCGAGCGCTTGTTCGATACGTTTACCCGGGGGCAGAAAGAGTCCTCTGTGGCAGGTGTGGGCTTGGGTCTGGGCCTGTGCCGCACGATTATTGCCGCACATGGTGGTACGATCAGCGCCAAGCCGCGTATGCCCCATGGCGTGATCTTCGAGATTCGCCTGCCCTGGAAAGCGGCTCCCCGTATGGATGGTGATGAGCTACTGACATGAACAAAGCCCAGATACTGATCGTGGAGGACGAATCCAATATTCGTCGTTTCGTGCGAATTGCCTTGGAGCAGGAAGGCATGTCCGTGATTGAGGCCAGCACGCTGGCGCAGGCGCGCATGGATGCGGCAACCCGTCGCCCTGATTTGATGATTGTGGATTTGGGCCTGCCCGATGGGGATGGCAAGGACTTGATTCGTGATCTGCGCAGCTGGGTGTATTCGCCCATTCTGGTGCTGTCGGCGCGTGAACGAGAGGAAGAAAAAGTAGCGGCCTTGAATGCCGGGGCGGACGATTATCTGGTGAAACCCTTTGGCGTACCGGAGCTGCTGGCCCGGATCCGGGCCTTGTTACGGCGCTCTCAGCTGGTTCCGAATGTTCAGACGGCGTCTTCGCGGGTTCGCTTTGGGAGCGTGCAGGTGGATCTGGCCTCCCATGAGGTCACGCGGGACGGGGAGGCGGTGCATTTGACACCGATCGAGTTTCGCTTGCTGACGGCCTTGATCCGGGGACATGGCAAGGTGCTGACCCATCAACACTTACTACATGAAACCTGGGGAGCGGCGTATTCCGATCGGCCTCATTACCTGCGGGTGTACATGATGCAGCTGCGCCAAAAGCTGGAAGAGGATGCGGCACAACCCAAATATCTGCTGACGGAGTTGCAGGTTGGCTATCGTTTGGCGGGTTTGGAAATCCAGGAGTAAAGCGAATCTGGTGTTGATGTGGGCGGTGTTGCTTGAGATCGCTTATCGCATTGCCTGACGCTTTCAGGACTTGAGTTTGGCGGTTAAAGGATCAGCAGTACGCCAGTTTAGAACGTATATTCAAAGGGATTATTTGAATCCCGTTTGAATAGGCGTGTGAAGCGATCCGGTATTAAAAAGGGGATACGACGTATCCCCTTTTTATGTCATTGAGCAAAGTCTGCTCCGGGTAGAAGCACTCAGGCTTCCAGACGACCCAGAATCAGGAACTCCATCAACGCTTTCTGTACGTGCAAGCGGTTCTCGGCTTCGTCCCAGACCACGCTTTGTGGGCCGTCAATGACTTCGCCGGTTACTTCTTCGCCACGGTGAGCGGGCAGGCAGTGCATGAAGATGGCTTCTGGGTCGGCCACATCCATCATTTCCTGATCCACACACCAGTCAGCAAAGGCTTTGCGACGCTCTTCGTTTTCGTCTTCGTAACCCATGCTGGTCCACACGTCGGTGGTGACCAGGTGCGCGCCCTTGCAGGCTTCCAGTGGATCGTCGAATTCACGCAGAATGCTGGAATCCGGGTTGCCGGTGCGATCGGATTCCAGGTGGTAGCCGTTAGGGGCCGACACATGCAGGGTGAAGCCCAGGATTTCCGCCGCTTGCAGCCAGGTGTAGGCCATATTGTTGGCGTCACCAATCCAGGCCACGGTCTTGCCCTTGATATCGCCACGGTGTTCGATAAAGGTGAAGATGTCGGCCAGAATCTGGCAAGGATGAAATTCGTTGGTCAGGCCATTGATGACCGGCACACGCGAGTGGGAGGCAAAGCGCTCCAGACGGGTTTGCTCGAAGGTACGAATCATGACGATATCGACCATGCGTGAAACCACGCGGGCGGTATCTTCGATAGGTTCGGAGCGGCCCAGCTGCGAGTCGGTGGTGGTCAGGTGAATGACCGAACCGCCCAACTGATACATACCGGCTTCAAACGAAACACGGGTACGGGTGCTGGCTTTTTCAAAAACCATCGCCAAGGTGCGGTCGTGCAATGTGTGGTGCGGCTGATAGCGTTTGAACTTGTCTTTGATCAGGCGTGCGCGTTCCAGCACATATAAAATTTCGTCGTGAGAAAAGTCGCGAAATTGCAGAAAGTGCCGAAGCGGTCCTGCTTGCACGATGGCATCCATAAAAAAATCCTGCGGATAAAGAAAGCCATCTTAACCTGTCCGGCTATTAAGAGCAAAGCCGGTCTGTGGCGGGGAAGGGGAAACCGTTTGGTTTTGGAATAAAGCGAGAGGGCAAAGTAATGATTAGCAATAAATTGTCAAGCGGCTAATTTATTGAATCCCGGGCTTTGCGTGGCCGCGATCGGATACAATGCGTGGCGAGAAAGGAAAAGGTGCAGCATACCTGAACTGCACGATGAGCGATTAATTGTTATGACAGAGCCAGTGAAGCAACTTGTAATCCATGGTGTGACCCGGCAGGATCAGCGCTTTCGTCCCAGTGATTGGGCAGAACGCTTGGCCGGTGTAATGTCCCAGTTTCGTCCCGCTGGGGCGATGGGTGGTCATCTGACTTATTCGCCCTATGTGGTGCCGCGATTGATTGACGGCGTGCGATGTGTGGTGGTGGATGCGCGCCTGCGAGAGCTTGAACCTTTGGCCTGGAAATTCGTCTGTGGCTTTGCCGATGATAATAATTTAAAAACCAGCGGCATTGATCCCGACAATATGGACCCTGTCGATTCCTGATTCAGACAGCTCATTCAATAAGTCGCCACCGCTAAAACGGTAGGCGACTTGTTTTTTACACGGCAAGTGGTGTCAGTACTTTGCCGGTTTTTTGATACTGCAATACATTTTCCAGCGTCAGCGAGAGCATGGCTTCGCGTGTCTCGTGCGTTGCACTGGCCGTGTGCGGTGCCAGAACGACCTGGTTCAGATCGCGCAAGGCCTGGGGCACCTGGGGTTCATTCTCGAACACATCCAGCCCGGCAGAGCCCAGTCGTCCTTCCTGCAGGGCGGCAATCAGTGCGCTTTCATCGACCACGCTGCCGCGGGCAATATTGACCAGAATCCCTTTGGGACCCAAGGCGTTCAGCACGTCTATATTGATCAGCCCCCGTGTCTCATCGCCACCGACGGCAGCAATCACCATGATGTCTGCCCAATGGGCCAGTTCGATCAGGGAAGGCTCGTAGTGCCAGGGCACATCGTGACGTGGACGGCGGTTGTGATAGCGCAGTTCCATATCAAAGCCACTGGCGCGGCGGGCAATGGTCTGGCCAATGCGTCCCAGGCCCACAATGCCCAGCCTCTTGCCGCTGACCCGTGTCCCAAGCCCGAAACCATTGGGTCTGTCCCACAGACCAGCACGCACGTAGCGATCCGATTCCGTCACACGGCGAGCCGCATCCAGCATCAAGGCCCAGGCCATATCGGCCACGCAATCGTTCAGAACATCAGGAGTGGTACTGACCTGAATACCGCGCTGTTTGGCGGCCTGTACGTCGATGGAGTCGTAGCCTACCCCTACGCTGCAAATCGCTTTCAAAGCGGGCAGGCGGTCCATCAAGGAGGCGGGGGTAGCAGTGACAGCGCTGGTCAGGAGTACCTGTACGCGTTCGATCTGCTGGGCAGAGAGCTGGTTCAGGTCCTGGAGGACAATGCGCTCGAAATGACGGTCGATTTCGTCAAAAGAAGGGTGCTGGGCCAAAGATGCCAGTTGCAGCACGATGGGACGTGTCATGGGGACTCGCTAATGAAAAAGCAAATCCATAACTTAGCATGATTGGCCTGCATGTTCAGGCAATGGTTTTGTGGCTAATAAAAAAGGGGTGCTAAGCACCCCCTTTCTAACTGGTTTTTAGGCCAGAGCCGATTAAACCATTAAAAATCTTCAGCAATCAGGCCAGGGCCTTGATAGCAGCAGACAGGCGGCTCTTGTGGCGGGCAGCCTTGTTCTTGTGAATGATGTTCTTGTCGGCAACGCGATCAATGATGCTGGTCGCTTTGCGGAATACTTCGTTAGCAGCGGTTTTGTCACCGGCTTCGATAGCCTGGCGAACGCGCTTGATAGCGGTACGCAGCATGGAACGGATGCTGGCGTTGTGTTTGTTGCGAGCCACTGCTTGGCGGGCGCGCTTGCGTGCTTGTGCGGAATTAGCCATTTTTAATAAAGCCTAAGTTTTAAAGTTTAATCGGCAAAGACAATTATTCTAGGATACTAAGCCCGCTTTGTAAAGTAAGAGGGGCGAATGCCTACGATAAACAACATGCCGAAATAGGAAATGCCGCTGGCAAGCAACACGCCGCCCAGATACAGCACACGCAGCAGGGGCGTGGCTCCCAGGCTGATCCAGTCGATATAACGGTCAGCCAGCAAGAGGACGGCGGCCAGAGCAGCCAGGGCAGGAATAATCTTCAGGAAAAAACGTAACCAGTCATGATTGGGCTGGTAAATGCCGCGCTTTCGCAGCATGACCAGCAAGGTCAGCGCATTGACGGTGGCACCCAGGCCAATCGACAAGGCCAGCCCGGCATGGGCAAACGTGGGCACCAGTACCAGGTTAAAGAGCTGGGTAATGATCAGGACGGCAATGGCAATGCGCACCGGTGTACGAATATCCTGGCGGGCGTAAAAGCCGGGGGCCAGAATCTTGATGGCCAGCAGGCCCACCAGGCCAACCGAATAGGCACCGACTGCCAATTTGGTCTGGGCAACATCAGCGGCAGCAAACGCACCGTAGTGAAACAGGGTGGCGACCAGGCCGTCGGACAGCAAGGCCATGCCCAGGGCGGCAGGCAGGCCCAGCAGCAGGACCAGGCGCAGGCCCCAGTCCAGCAAGCCGCTGTAATTCTTGTCGTCCTTGCCGGCATGGGCGGCCGACAGCTTGGGCAGCAAGACCGTGCCCAGTGCCACACCTAGCAGGGCAGTGGGGAACTCCATAAGACGGTCGGCAAAGGACAGCCAGGTCACGCTGCCGGACTGCAACCAGGTGGCGATATTGGTATTGATCAGCAGGGAAATCTGCGCAACAGAAACGCCCAGAATGGCGGGCAGCATCTGTTTAAGAATGCGCTGCACGATAGGGTCGCGGCGCGCTTCACCCAGTCGTAGCGAGAATCGTGGCAACAGGCCCAGACGGGCCAATGCGCTCCATTGCACCAGCAATTGGGCCAGACCGCCCACCATCACCCCAACGGCCAGGGCGTAAATGGGTGTTTCCATATGCTGGGCCAGAAACAGGCTGGCGCCAATCATGGACAGATTCAGCAGGATGGGAGTGAAAGCCGGAACCGCAAAGCGGCTCCAGGTGTTCAGTACCGCAGAGGCAAAAGCCACCAGCGACATGCAGATGATGTAGGGGAACATCATGCGCGTCATGGTGATGGCGGCACCAAATTCGGTTTGTCGTTCGGGGGCGGTCAGGCCACTGGCCATGGCACTGACGACCCAGGGGGCTGCCAGAATACCGATGGCGGTGACCAGCATGACAGCAAAGGTCAGCAGCAGGGCGACGCGGTCCAGCAATTGCTGAACCTTGTCCTGCTCGTGTTCCTTGCGCACCTGCCCCAGGATAGGCACAAAGGCTTGTGAAAACGCTCCTTCTGCAAACAGGCGTCGCAGCAGATTGGGAATGCGAAATGCCACCCAGAAAGCGTCGGTGAGCGGGCCCGCCCCAAAGGCACGGGCAATCAGAATATCGCGTGCCAGTCCGGTGATACGAGACAGCAGCGTCAGGCCACTAATTGTGGCCGCCGAGCGAAACAAACCCATTGGAGCCGATACAGAAAGTTATTTTGGTGCCATACGAATAGCGCCATCCAGACGGATGGTTTCGCCATTGAGCATTTCATTATTGATGATGCTCTGCACCAGTTGGGAGAAATCTTCAGGGCGACCCAGGCGCGATGGGAAAGGAATGCTGGCCGCCAGGGAGTCCTGAACTTCCTGAGGCATGGCAAACATCATGGGGGTGCCGAAGATGCCGGGAGCGATCGTCATGACACGGATGCCGGTCTGGGCCAGGTCGCGGGCCAGAGGCAGGGTCAAACCGACTACACCGGCTTTGGAAGCACCGTAAGCGGCTTGGCCAATCTGGCCATCATAGGCGGCTACCGAAGCGGTGTTGATCAGCACGCCACGCTCGCCCGAGGCTTCGGGGGTGTTGCTGCCCATGGCCGCAGCGGCCAGACGACACATATTGAAGGTGCCGACCAGGTTGATCATGACGGTTTTCTGGAACAGGTCCAGCGTGTGCGGGCCATTGCGTCCTACCGTGCGCGAGGCGGGAGCCACGCCGGCACAGTTGATCAGTCCGAACAGGGGGCGGGCGCTGTCCTGGCAAGCCAGATCCACGACGGCCTGGGCATCTTGCTCGGAAGTAACATCACAGCGCTGATAAAGTTGGCCCAGCTCTTTGGCCAGAGCCTCACCGGCCTCGTCCTGAATATCGGCGATCACCACGCGGGCGCCGTTTTCAACCAGCATACGTACGGTGCCTGCGCCCAGACCCGATGCGCCGCCGGTGACAATAAAAGTCTTGTTATTGATTTGCATGAGCTTGTCTCCCTTGGATAATAAACAACCGGCCCTTTTGGGGCCGGCTGAATCTTGACTTACTTAGCTTGCCAGGGCGTCCACAATGCGCTGGCGGATCTCATCGACGCTGCCCACGCCGGAAATCTTGCGATAGGCCGGAGCTTGTGGGTCGCCGGTGGCTGACCATTGCGAGTAGTAATCGACCAGAGGGCGGGTCTGCTCGCGATAGACAGACAAGCGGTGGCGTACGGTTTCCTCGCGGTCATCGTCGCGCTGGAGCAAGGGTTCGCCTGTTACGTCGTCCACACCGGGGGTTTTGGGTGGATTGAAGGTGACGTGGTAGCTACGACCGCTGGCTGCGTGGATACGGCGGCCGCTCATGCGTTCGATAATGCTTTCTTCAGGAACGTCGATCTCGATCACGAAGTCCAGTTTGACCTGGGCATCCTTCAAGGCATCGGCCTGGGGAATCGTGCGTGGGAAACCGTCGAACAGGTAGCCGGGCTCACAGTCGGCTGCTTGCAGGCGATCGCGTACCAGGCCGATGATCAGGTCATCCGAAACCAGGCCGCCGGCGTCCATGATTTTTTTGGCTTCTACACCCAGCGGGGTTTGGGCTTTGACAGCGGCACGCAGCATATCGCCCGTGGAAATTTGTGGAATACCAAATTTCTCGGTGATGAAAGCAGCTTGAGTGCCTTTGCCGGCACCAGGGGGCCCGAGCAGTATGAGTCGCATGAATTCCTCCAGGAAATGCGTCGATCCGATTCTCGCTTCAGTATGATGCGTTGCAGCATATTTAGCGCATTTTTTATTCGGATAGAGCAGAAAAAAGATCTTTTATAACCGATTTGCGAAGTGAGCGCGTACTCTTTCCAGGTCTTGTTCGGTGTCTACCCCGGCTGCAGGAATCTCCTGGAGGCGGTGAACCATAATCTGGAAGCCGTTTTCCATGGCTCGCAGCTGCTCCAAAGACTCGAAGTGCTCCAGTGGCCCACGCGGTAGCTGGGCGTACCGCTGCAGGAAGCGATTTCGGTAGGCATAAAGGCCAATATGGTGCAATGCGGGAAGCCCGTCGGCCAGTACCTGTTCGCCACCGGCCAGCGCGTCGCGGGCCCAGGGCATGGGGGCGCGGGAAAAGTACAGGGCGCGACCTTGCAGGTCGCAAACCACTTTGACGGCATTGGGGTTAAAGAGTGTCTCGGCGTTCTTGATGGGCGCGGCCAGCGTGGCAATGTCGGCTTGTTCGCTGCGGGCCAATAGTTCGGCAGCAGCATTGATGTGCTCGGGCTGAATCAGGGGTTCGTCACCTTGCACATTGACCACGATCTCGTCCTCGGGTAGCTCCAGCAGGCGAGCGGCCTGGGCCAGACGGTCAGTGCCGGTCGGGTGTTCTGCATCGGTCAGCAAGGCATTGAAACCATGCGCCTGGACAGCCTCCAGCACTTGCGGTGAGTCCGTCGCCACCCAGACCTGACGCGCCCCGCTTTGCGCGGCTTGTTGAGCGCAACGCACGATCATGGGTTGGCCTGCAATGTCGGCCAGCGGTTTGTTGGGCAGACGGGTGGAACCCAGGCGGGCAGGGATGATGACGGAAAAAGTCATATCAGTTGCTGGAAGGTTCCTGCGCGTCCAGTTGACGTGCTTCGTTGATCAGCATGGTAGGGATGCCGTCCACAATGGGGAAGGCCAGTTTGTCGGCCTTGCAGACCAATTCTTGCTGTTCGCGGTCGTGGCGCAGCGGGCCTTTGCACAAGGGGCAGACCAGCACTTCGAGTAGGCGAGCTTCCATTATTGAACTCCGGGTAATGTGGGTAAGGTTGAGCGCCGTTCGCGCAGCAGGCTATCCAGTTCAGCAATCCAGTCCGGGCGTGAAAACACGGGCTGGACATCCACAACCCACAGACGTGGGTCGTTCAGGTGCTGGCATTTTACGGCGTCTTTACGGGTAATGAGTACCGGCCCCTCATGCAGGGCCTGAAAGTCCTGAGCTTGCAAGGCGGCATGGTCGGGCAGGGGGAAAGTCTGGCTCAGATGCAGACCACAAGCGCGCAGCATCGTGAAAAAACGGGTGGGCTGGCCAATGGCGGCCAGCGCCTGCAGTTCTTGCTGGCCGTATTCCTGATACCAGTCCGACCAGCTCAGGCGACGGCCCGAACTCAGGTGTTCCAGCTGATAAGGACGCAGGCTCATGCTCAGGGCGCGGCCAGGCTCGGTGGGTTGAGGGGTGGAAGGCGGCGTTTGGTCGGCCACAATCTGGCTGATCAGCCAGTCCACGCGACGCAGGCGTTCGGGGCTTTCACGCAATGGTCCCGCTGGCAGCAGCAAGCCATTTCCTACACCGCGAGCATCCTGTACCACGACTTCCATATCGCGTTGCAGGGCCAGATGTTGAAGGCCGTCATCCGAAATAATCAGGTCGACTGCCGGATATTTCTCGAGCAAAGCCTGGGCCGCCAGTGCACGGCGAGGGTGAACGGCGATGGGGGCCCGGGTTTGGGCGGCAATCAGGGCGGGTTCATCGCCAAATTGTTCGGCGGCTAATTGGCCCTGGCCTACGCGCGGGCTGGGGCCGATCTCTACCCCGTAACCTCGGCTGACAATGCCGGGTGTCCATCCCAGGGCGCGCAATTGCTCGGTCAGAGCCAGGACGACGGGGGTTTTGCCTGCGCCACCCACGATGATATTGCCCACCACGATCACCGGCACCGGGCTGCGGTAGGATGCGGCGGGATCTTGCTCGTAGCGTTGCTGCTTGCGCTGTACGAAGAGCGCAGCCAGCGCTGAAAGCGGGCGCATCACAAGGCTGAACCAGCCTTTTTTCTGCCACTGCTGGTGAAGCCAATGAGTCAGGCGGACGCGCACGCTCATGGGGCCTGGGTTGCAAAGTGAATGCGATGAATGCCAACCTGACGGGCGGCCTCCATAGCCTGTACCACCGCGAAGTGGGGGGCTTGGGCATCGGCCAGAATCAGCAGGCTGCTGTTTTCGTCAGTCTTTTCGCTCGACAAGGCTTGGCTAAGGGGAGAGCCACTGCTGGCATCCAGCCACATGCCGTTCAAGGCGTAGCGCCCGTCCTGGCTGATAGCCAGTAACAGTTCAGTGGTCTGGGCGGCCTGGGCCTGAGCCTGGGGCAAGGAAACATCCAACTGGCGATAGCGCACGAAGGTGCTGCTGGCAGCCAGAAAAATCAGCACCACCAGCAAAACATCTATCAAGGGCACCAGATTCAGTTCCAGCGTGTCCTGGTCTTGGGCTCGGCGAAAGCGCATCAGACGGCCCTCTGAGCCAACAGACGATCCAGCGCACCCGCTTCCGTTTCCAGGCAGTGCAGCAGGTAGTCGGCACGGCTGCGAAAGTAGCGGTGAAAGATCATGGCCGGGACGGCAATCAGAATCCCCAGGGCGGTGTTGTACAGGGCCACGGAAATGCCACGGGCAATCAGGCTGGGGTCGCCACCGGCGGGGTCGTAGACGGCAAAAATGTCGATCATGCCAATAACCGTACCAAACAGGCCCAGCAAAGGGGCGATCACGGCAATGGTGCCCAGTGCCGGAATGTACTTGTTCAATTGGTAGCTGATGTCTTTGCCTTCTGCCTCGACCGCAGACTCACGCACGGCGGAAGTTTGGTGGCGGTTTTTCAGTACGGTGGCTAATACTCGACCCAGAGGGGAGTTATCGTACAGGCGGGGCAGGGACTCGTCCTGAATCCGGTTCTGGGCCGTCAGCTCGCTGATCTGGCGTGCCAGTCCGGCCGGTAGAATTCGTTTGCTGCGCAGGGCTAAAAGACGCTCCAGGATCAAACCCAGAGCAAGAATGGAGCAGGCCAGCAGGAACCAGACAGGCCAGCCAGCGGCATGGATCAAAGTAAGCACGAGTCTATTATCCGGTCACGAAATAAATCAGCGCTTATTGTAGAGCCCCTGTCCGCATTGCGGGAATGTTCCGGCGCGAGCGCGGTACACTTTACGGTCTTTTCCCACAAAGCACGGCCAAACCCCTGATGTATTTGAAGTAATAGGTGTAGTGCTAAAACTATCCACAAAAACTGTGGATAATTCTGTGTATAAAACATCCCATAGTGGCTCGGGCGGTGGTTTAGAGGTTCTCTGGCTAATTTTCGACCATCTTGGTGTTTTTATAAATAGTCTTTAATTTCAATGGCTTATCCGGTTTCGATAAAGTGCTGCATCAGGTGTTCAACGGAAGCCATTGTCTTGGCGTCTATTTGACAAAAGCATGACAGTTGTGGATACGGAGCGGTGGAAAACTCGTTCGGGGCGAGTCAAAAACAAAGAATATGATGCATTATCAAGAATCTAGAGCACCTGCGGTATGGACCGTGGCACAGTTGAATCGCCGTGTCAGCCAGTTGCTGGACGAGCACATGCCCGTCGTTTGGGTTAGCGGTGAAGTGTCCAACTTTACCCAGGCCGCTTCCGGGCATTGGTACTTTTCCATCAAGGACGATAAGGCCGCGGTTCGTGCCGTCATGTTTCGGGGGCGTGCCCAGGCCGTCGGCTTTGTGCCGCGTGCGGGCGAGCGCTTCGAGTTTCGCTGCTCGGTCACCTTGTACGAGGCACGTGGCGACTTTCAGGTTCAGGTCGAAGGCATGCGCCGCGCTGGCCTGGGGGATTTGCACGAAGCGTTTCTGCGTCTGAAGGGGCAGTTGCAAAGCGAAGGCCTGTTCGAGCCGGAACGCAAGCGTCCTATTGCCACCTTGCCGCGCAGCATCGGCATTATCACGTCTCTGGCCGCCGCTGCATTGCGTGATGTGCTCACTGCCATGGAACGGCGCGCCCCCCATGTTCGCCTTATTATTTACCCGGCTCCGGTTCAGGGTGCTGAGGCACCGCCGCGACTGCGGCAAGCCTTGGAAACCGCGATTGAGCGGGCCGAGGTTGATACGCTCTTGCTGGTGCGTGGGGGCGGAAGTCTGGAAGATCTCTGGGCTTTTAACGACGAAGGTCTGGCGCGTCTGATCGCGTCCAGTCCTATCCCTATTATTAGTGGGGTGGGGCACGAGACAGACTTCACCATTGCTGATTTTGTAGCTGACTTGCGCGCACCCACGCCAACCGCCGCCGCCGAACTGGCCTGTCTGGGGCGCGATCAGTTACTGGAACAGGTGTTTGCGCGCATGGGCGCGTTGAGCCACGGTGTGCAGCGTCATCTGGATCGGGCCTCTCTGCGTCTGGATCGGGCGGTAGCCAAATTGGTCTCTCCGCATCAACGCCTGGCCCAGCAGCAGCAACGTCTGGATCATCTCACCCAAAGACTGCAACGTGTGGCTCGCAGCGTCCCCGATACTGCTGCGTTGCGCCTGACTACCTTGAGGGCGCGTTTGGAGCGCAGCATTCCTCAGCTGACGTCAAGACAGCAAAATCTGAATATGCTTTTCCAACGGCTGGAAAAAGGTCTGGATCATGCGCTGGTTTTGCGTCGCCAGCGCCTGGCCGCGGCCCAGCAAACGCTGCAAGCCTTGTCCCCGCGCCTTATCATCAATCGTGGATATGCCATAGTCAGGGATAGCGAGGGGAAAGTTGTAAAAAATGCGTTAGACTTAAAGATTGGTGAACGACTCGATGTCGAGTTGAGTCGCGGTCATGTGTCGGTGGATGTGGTGCGCACGCACGATCTGCTCTAGGCTGCGTCGTCCTTGTTGGATACCAAACACGGTTTTTTTTTAGAAGGAATTGAAATGGCATTCACTCTTCCAGCTCTTCCATACGAACTCAACGCCCTTGAGCCACATATCTCCAAGGAAACTTTGGAGTTTCACTACGGTAAGCATCACCAGGCTTACGTCACCAACCTGAACAATCTGGTTGCTGGCACCGAATTTGAAAACGCTTCCCTGGAAGATGTGGTCAAGAAATCCTCCGGTGGCGTGTTCAACAACGCTGCTCAGGTTTGGAACCACAC
Organism: Alcaligenes sp. GCM10023179; assembly: GCF_042653705.1. Taxonomy (NCBI): domain Bacteria; kingdom Pseudomonadati; phylum Pseudomonadota; class Betaproteobacteria; order Burkholderiales; family Alcaligenaceae; genus Alcaligenes; species Alcaligenes sp. GCM10023179. The sequence goes on from NZ_JBHSIQ010000003.1 coordinate 293,786, forward strand.
TTTCTACTGGAACAGCCTGTCCCCTAACGGCGGCGGCGCTCCTACCGGCAAAGTGGCTGATGCCATCAACGCCAAATGGGGCAGCTTTGACGCCTTCAAAGAAGCCTTCACCAAGTCTGCCGTTGGCAACTTCGGTTCGGGCTGGACCTGGTTGGTCAAAAAGGCCGACGGTTCCCTGGACATCGTCAACACCAGCAACGCTGGCACGACGCTGACTTCCGACGACGTCGCCCTGATCACCTGTGATGTGTGGGAACACGCCTACTACATCGACTACCGCAATGCCCGTCCCAAGTACCTGGAAATTTTCTGGAACCTGGTGAACTGGGACTTTGCCGCCAAGAACCTGGGTTAATCATCCTGGTTGAGGGTAGCGCTCATCGGAGGGCTACCCGGCAATAAAAAAACCGCCATGCGCATGCTGGCGGTTTTTTTTGGCTTCAATGAAAACAAGTCATAGGGCGTGTGCTGCCGTGCCTTGTTTTTGAAGACCTTACATCTGGGATTGCTGGTAGTTTTCCAGGCCCACTTTTTCGATCAGGCCCAATTGCTTCTCCAGCCAGTAGGTGTGGTCTTCTTCCGTGTCGCGCAACTGGGCCAGAATGATGTCGCGTGTCACGAAATCGCTGGCGGATTCTGCCAGTGCTATGCCTTTTTGCAGAGCCGCGCGAACTTCATATTCCAGTTCCAGATCCTTGCGCAACATGCCGACCACGTCCTTGCCGGGTTCAAACGCATTGGGGCGCATGTCGGGAATGCCGTCGAGCATCAGGATGCGGCGTATCAGGGCGTCAGCGTGCTGTGTTTCTTCTTCCATTTCGTGGTTCATACGCTCGTAAAGCTGCGTGAAACCCAGATGCTCGTAAAAGCGGGAATGGATAAAGTACTGGTCGCGCGCTGCGAGTTCGCCGCGCAGCAGTTGATTTAGATAGTCGAGGACTTCGGGGTTGCCTTGCATGGTGATGAGCCTGTAGAGGATGTCAACGGGGGAAGTATGCCATGAGCAGGCCATGAGGGTGCTTGATCTGTGGCACCAAATGGCAAGCACGCTATTCAGTTTGGCGGCTGCAATGGCAAGATCGCGGATTGCCTTCCAATCGTGCCGGGGTGCAGCTTCAGTGTTTACCGATCTTAGCCGGGTCAAGAGCTCCACACGCGGCCGTTGGCGTTTTCCGAAACCGGGGCTTTTTGCTCCTTTAGTCGAGGTCTGCTATGTCTGCTGCTTTGCGTGTTCGTCCTGCCTTGTTGGGCCTGGTGGGCAGTGTCTTGGTTTTGTCGGCGGGTCAGTTGAGCGCTCAGCCTTCTACACATTTGGAAGTCAAGGAAAGTCACTCTTCCGTCAAGCGGGTGGCTGGTTACTTGGACCAAACTGAACTGCCGGATAGTGTGATGCTCCTCGATCCGCCGCCGGCTGCAGATAGTGCGGCCTTTGCCCGGGATGAAGAAGCGCGTCGGGCTGCCGGGCAGCTAAAAGGGTCAGCTCGCTGGGCACTGGCTAAACAAGATGCAGACTTGGTATTTCCACGGCCCGCTCAGAATTATTCGTGCGCATTGGGAGTTCAAATCGACCAAGAGAGCACGCCGGTTATTTATCAGATGATGCGTCGCTTGTTGCCTGATGCGGGTCTATCCACTTACGGAGCCAAAAACAAGTATCAGCGGGTGCGTCCTTTCGATCTTCATAATGAAGATACACGCACGCCAGCGGATGAGGAGTTTTTGCGCAATGATGGTTCCTATCCCTCGGGCCATGCGGCTGCTGGCTGGGCATGGGCACTAGTGTTGGCGCAGATCAGCCCCGAACGAAGTAATGAGTTGCTGGCTCGTGGCCTGTCTTTCGGTCAAAGCCGTGTCATTTGCAATGTACATTGGCAAAGTGATGTGGAGGCGGGGCGTGTGATAGGCGCCGCCGCGGTGGCTCGTGTGCAGAGTGAGGAGGCCTTCCAGGCTGACATCCTGGCCGCCCGACTAGAATTGGCACAAGCGAAAGTTGCTTCAAGTGGTCAAGCGCTTAATTGCGCCGAACCGTTCTAGCGCTGCTTTGAGTGGGTCGTTCGGCTGGCGATTGTAAAAACGAGCGTCCTCATATTGGTTTGAGTGCAGGAAAGAGGGCTTCCGTCTGCTTTCCTGTGCGAGCGCGTCTTGTTTTCTTAATGCCGTGATTACCTGGCGTTGCGGGTATGAGAGTTGAATAAGCTTTTCCTGCTGCGGATTCGGCTTGTCACTGTGCCAGGCGCTTTGGCGCATAGACCGCCGGATCGTTCGGGACTGGATGCGCTAAACTGACCGCACTGCGGACATGCTGAATCACCAGAAAAAACCCGGCTGTACTCAAGCGCTACTATCAAAACAGTAGATTTCGAGCGCTCTTCATAGTGCTCTCGCGTGATTTTATTCAAGATATCAGGGTGAATTTCATGAGTCAGGACGCCTTTATTTGTGACGCAATTCGTACGCCTTTCGGACGTTATGGCGGTTCGCTGTCCGCTGTGAGGGCGGATGACCTGGGTGCGGTGCCTATTGCCGCGCTGATGAAGCGCAACCCCCAAGTCGATTGGAGCAAGCTGGATGATGTGATGTACGGCTGCGCCAACCAGGCGGGTGAAGACAACCGCAACGTGGCGCGGATGTCCGCTCTGCTGGCCGGTTTGCCCGTGGACGTGCCTGGCGTGACCTTGAACCGTCTGTGCGGTTCGGGCCTGGACGCGATTGGTTCGGCTGCTCGTGCCATTCGCGCTGGCGATGCCTCTTTCATCCTGGCCGGTGGTGTGGAAAGCATGAGCCGCGCTCCCTTCGTCATGGGCAAGGCTGAAACGGCGTTCTCCCGCAGCGCAGGTATTTATGACACCACGATTGGCTGGCGCTTCATCAACAAAGCCATGAAAGAGCAGTACGGTGTGGATTCCATGCCCGAAACGGCTGAAAACGTGGCTCAGCAGTTCAATGTGTCCCGTGAAGACCAGGACGTGTTTGCCCTGAATAGCCAGCTGCGTGCGGCCGCTGCCCAGGAAGCCGGCATTCTGGCTGAAGAAATTACCCCTGTGATCATTCCCCAGCGCAAGGGCGACCCCATTGTGGTGGATAAGGACGAACACCCACGTGCCACGACTCTGGAGTCCCTGACTCGCTTGAAGCCTGTCGTGCGTGCCGATGGCACCGTGACCGCGGGCAATGCCTCGGGTGTGAACGATGGTGCTTGCGCGCTGCTGGTTGCCAACAAAGCAACCGTCGAAGCCCAAGGCCTGACTCCGCGCGCTCGTGTGGTGGCCATGGCGTTTGCTGGTGTGGAGCCACGCATCATGGGTATTGGCCCGGCACCTGCCAGCCAGAAGGTGCTGGCTTTGGCGGGTCTGACTCTGGATCAAATGGATGTGATCGAGCTGAACGAGGCCTTTGCCGCTCAAGGTCTGGCGGTGACTCGCATGCTGGGTCTGGCTGATAACGATCCTCGCGTGAACCCGAACGGGGGCGCGATTGCGCTGGGTCACCCTCTGGGTGCCAGTGGTGCGCGTCTGGCGATTGCGGCTATCAACCAATTGCATCGCACAGGCGGACGCTACGCCCTGTGCACCATGTGTATTGGTGTCGGCCAGGGCGTGGCTTTGATTCTTGAGCGCGTCTAACTAAGGTTGCAGGGCAGGCAGGCCGGTGATTGTCTCACCGGCCTTTTTGTCTGCTTGCTTGAACCAGCCTTGTTCCATCTCCAAGGCATAGCGCACAGGTCGCACCGGGCAGTGGGATTGAAGATCAAAGGGTTGCATGGCCTCGATATTGGTAATCGTGCCTTCTTCGGTAATAAAGGCAATATCCAGCGGCAGAGGCGTATTCTTCATCCAGAAGCAAGGCATTCCGCTTTGCTCGAATACGAATAACATGCCGTGATCGGGGGCCAGGCTTTCTCGATGCATCAAACCTTGTGCACGAGTCTCGTCGCGATCGGCCACTTCCGCCTGGATTTGTTTGGAACCCAGGGATAGTGTCAGGGTGGGAAGAGTCTCATCCGCCTGGACCGGGGCGCTAATACAAAGCGCTGCCAGAAGACAGGCAAAAAAAACAGGGCGCGCAGGCCCCGTAGTCGTAGTGCGATACTGCATGTGTGTTGCGAACCTGCTTTTGTTAGAATCGAGAGCGCAAGAGATCTTAAGGCGAAGTAATATTAAGTGCCTGCTTGCCTTTGGGGCCTTGGGCGACTTCATACAGAACTTTCTGGCCTTCTTTCAAAGTCTTGAACCCGTTCATCTGAATGGATGAAAAATGAGCGAAGAGATCTTCGCCGCCGTTATCGGGTGTAATAAACCCAAAGCCTTTGGCATCATTGAACCACTTAACGGTCCCGGATAGTTTTTGATTGTCTCCAGTGCCTGCGGTGGTGGTAGTTTCCGACATGCTTGCTGCCTCTCAACTTAGTGTATGGTTGATACTTTTTTCGGCCCCTCCCTGGGCCTGTGATCGCGGCACCTCACTTTTTTATTGTGAAGTTGACACGATCAGTCGGATGATGCTGAATTTTGTTCCCCCCAGTCAACCTATGGAAAGCACCTAGTTCTGTATTATGGCCATTGAGATCGATAAGCAAGGCGCCACAACGGTAGAGCGCCAATCCGCGCGGCTTGCCCCACCACCCATGTATCAGGTCATCTTGCTCAATGATGACTACACACCCATGGAGTTCGTGGTGAATATACTGGAGCGGGTATTTGCCAAGACCCCGGAGCAGGCCGAACAGCTTATGCTTAAAGTACATTACGAGGGTCGGGCGGTCTGTGGTGTGTATCCACGCGACATTGCCGCCACCAAGGTGGAAATTGTGCGACAACTGGCGCAGTCGCGACAGCACCCTTTGCAGTGTGTGATGGAGCCGGTGCCTGATGCTTGACCATTTAATGGTTTACCGTATTGTTCAGATCAGGCAAATTAGTCATAGAATAGCTTTAACCCCTAGTTTTACTCTTGCCGTGTAGGAGGAAGCATGATCTCCGAAGAACTTGAAGTCAGTCTACACATGGCCTTTGTCGAGGCTCGTGCCGCGCGCCATGAATTCATCACGGTAGAGCATCTGCTGTTGTCCCTGCTCGATAACGCCTCCACGCTGGAAGTGTTGAAAGCATGTGCTGCCGATATTGATGCACTGCGCCAGAATCTGCGTAAATTCATTAATGAAAATACGCCCACTTTTCCTGGTGAAGGCGAGGTCGATACCCAACCCACGCTGGGCTTTCAGCGTGTGATACAGCGTGCCATCATGCACGTATCGTCCAGCAACTCCGGTAAAAATGTGGTTTCCGGTGCCAATGTGCTGGTGGCGATGTACGGGGAAAAAGACTCGCATGCGGTGTATTACCTGCAGCAACAAGGTGTCTCGCGTCTGGATGTTGTCAATTTCCTCTCGCACGGTATCACCAAGGCCAATCCGGAACCTGCTGCCCCCGAGCCACCCAAGGCCGCCGCTGCTGCGGAAGCCGACACGCGCTCGGACGCCCAGAAGTCCCCTCTGGATCTGTACGCTACAGACCTGAATACCGAAGCCAGCCTGGGTCGCATTGATCCCTTGATTGGCCGTGAAAAGGAAGTGGAGCGTGTCATCCAGGTGCTGTGCCGCCGCCGCAAGAACAACCCCTTGCTGGTCGGGGAGGCTGGCGTGGGTAAAACCGCGATTGCCGAAGGCTTGGCGCTGCGCATTCAGCGTGGTGACGTCCCGGATATTCTTAGCGAAGCGCGTGTTTACGCGCTGGATATGGGTGCCTTGCTGGCCGGTACCAAGTATCGGGGCGACTTCGAACAACGTCTGAAGGCGGTGCTCAAGCAGCTCAAGGAAACGGCACAGTCCATTTTGTTTATTGACGAAATTCACACACTGATCGGAGCCGGCTCGGCTTCGGGCGGTACGCTGGATGCGTCCAACCTGCTCAAACCTGCGCTGTCCTCCGGTCAGCTCAAGTGTCTGGGTGCGACCACCTACTCGGAATACCGCGGAATTTTCGAAAAAGACCACGCCTTGTCGCGTCGCTTTCAGAAAATCGATGTGGCAGAGCCGACGGTGGAGCAAACCATCCAGATTCTGCGTGGTTTGAAGTCCAATTTTGAAGAGCACCACGGTGTACGTTACTCGGCGGCGGCCCTGACGGCGGCAGCGGAGTTGTCCGCCCGTTATATCAACGACCGCTTTTTGCCGGACAAGGCCATCGACGTGATCGACGAGGCTGGTGCAGCGCAGCGCTTGCTGCCACGTTCCAAACAGAAAAAGGTTATCGGCAAGGCCGACATCCAGGCAACGGTTTCGCGTATTGCACGCATTCCGCCCCAGACGGTCTCCAGCGATGATCGCAACAAGCTGGCAACCCTGGCCCGCGATCTGAAATCGGTGGTGTTTGGTCAGGATGTAGCCATTGACGCCTTGGCAGCTGCCATCAAGATGGCGCGCTCTGGCCTGGGTCTGCCTGACAAGCCTATTGGTTCCTTCCTGTTCTCCGGTCCGACCGGCGTGGGTAAAACCGAAGTGGCGCGTCAGTTGGCCTTTGTGCTGGGCGTAGAGCTGCTGCGCTTTGACATGTCCGAATACATGGAGCGTCACACCGTGTCGCGCCTGATCGGTGCTCCTCCTGGTTACGTCGGTTTCGATCAGGGTGGTTTGCTGACCGAAGCCGTTACCAAACAGCCGCACTGCGTGCTGCTGCTGGACGAAATCGAGAAAGCGCACCCGGACGTCTACAACATCCTGCTGCAGGTGATGGATCACGGCACGCTGACGGATAACAACGGTCGCAAGGCTGACTTCCGCAACGTTATCCTGATCATGACCACGAACGCAGGAGCCGAAGCGCTGAACAAGACCAGCATTGGCTTTACCCAGCCCCAGCGCTCGGGTGATGAAATGCAGGATATCAAGCGTCACTTCTCGCCAGAGTTCCGTAACCGCCTGGATGCGATCATTGGCTTCAAGCCTTTGTCGCGCGACATTATCCTGCGCGTGGTGGACAAGTTCCTGATGCAGCTGGAAAACCAGCTGCACGAGAAACGCGTCGAAGTGTCCTTCTCGGACGCCTTGCGCGAACATCTGGCTGCCAAGGGCTTCGACCCAGCCATGGGTGCCCGCCCCATGCACAGGCTTATTCAGGACACCATTCGCCGTGCCCTGGCCGACGAGCTGCTGTTTGGTCGTCTGGTCGATGGTGGTCAGGTCGAGGTGGATCTGGACGAGAACGGCGAGGTGGTACTGGAATATCCTTCTTCAGGACCTGATGAGCCCGGTAGCAAGGCCTCTTCGCGTCCCGAGCCGGAATTAGTCGACTAAGCCGTGAGGGCATCGCGCCCCTTAATCGTCTGTACGCACTGTGACACCGTACACGAGCGAGTCCCCGTTCAAGGAGCGGGGCTCGCTCGTTGTGTGCGTTGCGATACTGAACTTTACCGCCACAGCCGCTTTTCACCACGTGAATGGCAAGCGCTGGTCTTGGCGGTTTTTATCCTTTTTCTGATTGCCAATCTGTTTCCCGTCGTCTATCTGAGCATGGCGGGTAAAACAGTGTCGCCCACGTTTCCCAAAGCCCTGTTGCTGATCTGGCAGCAGGGGTATTGGGGCTTGTCCGTCATGGCGGGGTTGGTGGGATTCTGGCTGCCGCTGTTTCAACTGATTTTCCAGTTCTGGGCCTTGGGCCTGATTGCCCGAGAGAAACCCTTGCCGGGCGATTTCGGTATTGGGCTGCGGGCCTTGAGCCATCTGGAGCATTGGTCCATGACGGCTGTGCTGTTCCTGGGCTTGATTGTGGCCATGGTGAAATTTGCCGGGATCGGGCATTTGACGATTGCGCCAGGTCTGTACGCCTTTTTTGCTCTGACCTTCCTGCTGACCGGCTTGAGCCGTATTACGGCGGGGCGCTTGTGGCGCTGGGCAGAGGATCGTGATCTGGTGCCGGTTTCGACCCGGCAGGTCTTGAAAGAGTATCCAACCTGGAGTGCCTGTACCCACTGTGGCTTCGTGCAGTCCAGTCAGAAACCGGACTGTGATCGTTGTGGTGCAACTGTGCATAAACGCAAGCCCAATAGCCGCACACGAGTGGCCGCTCTGGTGTTGACGGCCTGCGTGTTCTATATTCCCGCCAATGTCCTGCCTGTCATGGAGCTGCGCAGCATTTTAGGCAGTAGCGCGCATACGATTCTGGGTGGGGTCATTGAACTCTGGCAACTGGGTTCCTGGGACTTGGCATTGATTGTGTTCATTGCCAGTATTGTGGTCCCCATCACCAAACTTCTGGCTTTGATGATTCTTTTGTTGGGGCGTCGTTGGCGTGGCAATGCTGTACAGCGTCAACGCAATCGCATTTACGACATGGTCGAGCTGATTGGGCAATGGTCCATGCTGGACGTATTCGTGGTGGTCCTGATGGCAGCACTGGCCAACTTCCCCGGCTTGTCGCAGATTATTCCTGGAGCGGGGGCCTTGAGCTTTGGCATGGTGGTGGTTTTGACCATGCTGGCCGCGCTTAGCTACGACCCTCGCCAAGGCTGGGATCAGGATACCCACGAAGAACCAATAATAGAACCGCAAACTACGCCGTCTCCGCCTGCCTCACAGGCGACTTCCTGAAGGAAACAAGGTGCACGATCCTACAACTAATCAGCCTGACGGTCAGACCGAGCCCGCGCAGCCTAGACTGATTCCTGCCAAGCGATCCCGATTCTCCTGGATCTGGATTTTGCCCATAGCCGCCGCCGTGGTGGGGGCGTCTTTGGTGCTGCGAAACTGGATGTTGACCGGACCGCGTATCACGATCAGCTTTGATTCAGCCGAGGGCTTGGCTGTGGACCAAACCAAGCTACGTTATCGCGAAGTGGATGTGGGTACGATTTCGGACATTCAGGTGTCTCCGGATCGAAAAGGGGTTTTGGTTACGGCGCAGCTCGAGCGTGATGGCTCCGAGTTCATTACTCAAAAAGACACGCGGTTCTGGGTGGTGCGCCCGCGTTTGGGTTTAAGTGGGGTATCCGGTCTGGGCACCTTGTTGTCGGGTGTTTATATCGGTGTGGACGCGCCTTTTGAAGTGAATAAAAAAGGTGAGCAGCTGGACTTTGTGGGCCTGGAAAGTCCGCCGGAAGTAACCAGTGGCCGTGCTGGTAAGCGTTACGTGTTGACTGCGCCCGAATTGGGCTCGCTGGATCTGGGTTCGCCCTTGTACTACAAGGGCATACAGGTTGGGCAAGTCAGCAGTTATGAGCTGAACGAAGAAGGTAATGGCGTGCGTGTGCAGGTGTTTGTCGATGCTCCTAACGACAAATTCGTGACGCAGGGCTCGCGCTTCTGGAACGTCAGCGGCGTCAATATGTCGCTGGATTCCACCGGATTTAATGTGCGTACGCATTCCTTGGTCTCTGCCTTGGCAGGAGGTCTGGCCTTTGATCAGATGGAAGGCGAGCCTACGGATGTTGCTCAGGCCGATTCGCAATACGAACTGTTCCCCACACAAGAGCGCGCGATGGCTGAGCCGGATGGTCCCGCGGTTGAATTGCGCTTCCATTTCCATCAATCCGTGCGTGGCCTGGTGCCAGGCTCCAAGGTGGAGTTCCGGGGCCTGGAGCTGGGGCAGGTCTACGATGTGGATCTGGAGTTTGATTTTGAGCGCAAGCGCTTCTTTGCCCTGGTGAAGGCACGTATCTACCCGCAGCGTTTTGGTCGCCTGTACGAGCGGGTGGTGGAGGCTAGACCGGACGAGAAAGATCCAATGAGCGCCTTGTTCAAACCGATGGTTGAGCGTGGTCTGCGTGGTCAATTGCGTCCTGCCAGCCTGATTACGGGCCAGCAGTACATTGCTTTGGAATTCTTCGACAAGGCCCCTGAAGCCGAGTTCGACGAGACCGCCAAACCTTTGGTGGTGCCTGTGATCGCCGGGGATTTTGATCGTTTGCAGGAGCAGGTCAGCGATATCGTTACCAAGATTGCTGCTATCCCGTTCGATCAGATCGGCAAGAATCTGCAAAGCGGGCTGACGGAGCTGGGTCAGGTGCTCAAGCAATTGGACAAGACGACGGTGCCTCAACTGAATGGTGCGCTCAAGTCCATGGATGCCGCTGTTCAGAAACTGGGTGCCATGCTGGATTCGGATTCTTCCTTCAATACCTCTGTGGATCAAACCCTGAGCGAACTGAAACGCTCCTTGCGATCCCTGCGTGATTTAAGCGATACCTTGCAAAGCCAGCCCTCGGCGGTCCTGCGAGGTCGTTCCCCTGACGTGCTGCCGGAGCCTGCGCCATGATGTCTCGTTTTCTGATTCCCGTGGCGTTCGCCGGTTTGCTGACGGCTTGCACTTCGACCACGCCCACTTACTACACCTTGCAAGCGTCCAATGCCGCTCCGGCGGCTGCGGCTCCTTCCACGCAAGTGTGGAAGGGCTTTCAGCTGCGACGCATGGATGTGCCTGCTCAATTGGATCGCCGCTCCTTTGTACTGACGCAGACTGCGGGCGGGCAGGTCAACCTGCTCAACGATAGCCAGTGGGCCTCACCTTTACCTGATGAAATGTCCCTGGCTTTGGCGTCTGGTTTGCAGGATCGCCTGGGCGTTCCCCAGTTGGCCAGCGCCGCTCCGAAAACACCGCTGTGGCAGATCGATGTGCTGGTACAGCGCTTCGAATCTGTCTATGGCGAACGCGCTACCCTGGAGTTGAGCTGGACACTGACGCCAGTTGGCTTTGAGGGGGAGGCCCAGCAATGCCGCTGGCTGGACTCCGAGCCTGCGTCCTCTGTGCCAGAACTGGTGCAGGCGCATCGCCAATTGCAGCAGCGCTGGGCGGATGCACTGGCCGCACAAATGCAAGGTAAACCTGTCCCGGTTAACCTGAGCAAAGCCATGCTCTGCGTTAGTTAACCTTGTTGGTTAACTTTTTTCTGTGCGGGTTAACCTGAATACGAATTTGGGTTAACCGTCAGTATTATTTCGGCTTATCGCAGTCAACAAAGCGTAACCGGGATAAGAAGCATGGCGAGCACAACCTTAGGGATTAAAGTCGATATAGAACTGCGCGAGCGCCTGCGGCGTGCGGCGGATCAGTTGCAGTGCACCCCGCATTGGCTGCATAAGCAGGCCTTGCTGTCCTATATCGAAGGAATCGAGCGCGGTGTGTTGCCCAGCGAATTGGCGCTGCTAAGCGGGGGAGATTCCGAAGCCGCCGAAGAAGGTGTACTCATGCCTTCCATCCCGTTTTACGGCTTTGCGCAGGATGTGCAACCGCAAAGTGTGTTGCGCGCTGCCATTACCGCCGCCTACCGCCGTCCAGAAACCGACTGTCTGCCCTTGCTGTTAAGTGCAGCGCGTTCTTCTCAAAGTGCGCGTGCCCAGGAGTTGGCCGCTCGTCTGGTTAAAGCCTTGCGCGCCAAGCGCCGTGGTGGCGGCGTAGAAGGCTTGATCCAGGAATTCTCCTTGTCCAGCCAGGAAGGCGTTGCCCTGATGTGTCTGGCCGAAGCCTTGTTGCGTATCCCTGACCGCGCGACACGCGATGCCTTGATTCGCGACAAAATCAGCCACGGCGACTGGCGTGCACACATGGGTGAGTCCCCCTCGCTATTTGTGAATGCCGCCACCTGGGGCCTGATGCTGACGGGGCGCCTGGTCAGTGTAAATAGTGAAAAGAATTTGTCCTCCGCCTTGACCCGCATGATCGGCAAGGGCGGCGAGCCCTTGATCCGCAAAGGCGTGGACGTTGCCATGCGCATGATGGGCGAACAGTTCGTGACTGGCCAAACCATTGCCTCGGCACTGGCCAATAGCCGCAAGTTTGAAGAGCAGGGCTTCCGTTATTCCTACGACATGTTAGGCGAGGCCGCGACGACAGCGGAAGACGCGCAACGTTACTACCAGGCTTACGAGCAGGCCATCCACGCGATTGGTCGTGCCAGCCAGGGGCGTGGGATTTACGAAGGCCCCGGCATTTCCATCAAGCTGTCCGCGCTGCACCCACGCTACAGCCGTTCCCAGCGTGATCGCGTCATGCGGGAGTTGTTCCCGCGCTTGTTGTCCTTGGCACAATTAGCGCATCACTACGATGTGGGCCTGAATATTGACGCCGAAGAAGCAGACCGCCTGGAAGTGTCCCTGGATCTGCTGGACAAGCTGTGCTTTGATCCGTCTTTGGCAGGTTGGAACGGCATTGGTTTTGTGGTGCAGGCCTATCAAAAGCGCGCGCCTTTTGTCATTGATTATCTGATTGATCTGGCCCGTCGCAGCGGTCACCGCTTGATGCTGCGCCTGGTGAAAGGCGCGTACTGGGATTCGGAAATCAAACGTGCTCAGGTTGATGGTCTGGAAGACTATCCCGTCTACACGCGCAAAGTACACACGGACGTGTCTTACCTGGCTTGCGCTCGCAAGCTTTTGCAGGCCCCAGAAGCCGTCTACCCGCAGTTTGCGACACACAATGCGCAAACCCTGGCTGCTATTTATGTGATGGCTGGCCAGAACTACTACACCGGCCAATATGAGTTCCAGTGCCTGCACGGCATGGGCGAGGACCTGTACGACGAGGTAGTCGGCCCGATCAAGGACGGCAAGCTGAACCGTCCTTGCCGTATCTATGCACCCGTTGGTTCTCACGAAACCTTGCTGGCGTATCTGGTGCGTCGTCTCCTGGAAAACGGTGCCAACACCTCTTTCGTGAATCAAATTGGCGATGCCGATGTGAACATGGAGCAGCTGATTGCCGACCCCGTGGCTCAGGCCCTGAGCCTGCAACCCTTGGGTCGACCACATGACAAGATTCCGTTGCCGCGCCAGTTGTACTGGGAGGCGGAGCAGCGCTTGAACTCGGCTGGCCTGGATTTAAGCAACGAGCACCGCCTGGGTTCTTTGGCCGCCACCTTGATGCAAACCGCTGCCTTGCCACGTCAGGCTCAGCCTATCCTGGGGCAGGGCAATCCGGTCTGGGACGAGTCCAAGGCAACGATTGTGCGTAATCCAGCCAATCATCAGGACGTAGTGGGGCAGGTCATGTTTGCCACTGCACAGGATGTGGAGCAGGCTTTGGACGCCGCCAGCCACTATGCACCGATCTGGCAGGCTACGCCGGTAGAAGAGCGTGCCGCTGCCCTGCAGCAAGCCGCCCAACTGCTTGAAGATAATATGCAGGACTTGATGGGCCTGCTGGTGCGTGAAGCTGGCAAGTCCTATGCGAATGCGATTGCCGAAGTGCGTGAAGCCGTGGACTTCCTGCGTTATTACGCCGGACAGGTTCTGCGCGACTTTGATAATGACGAATATCGTCCCGTCGGTGTGGTGCTGTGTATCAGCCCCTGGAACTTCCCCTTGGCTATTTTCCTGGGTCAGGTCTCGGCGGCTCTGGCTGCAGGCAACGTCGTCCTGGCCAAGCCTGCTGAACAAACCTGCCTGATTGCGGCGGCCGCCGTCGAGCTGCTGCACAAGGCAGGGATTGCTCCCGGTGCCTTGCAGCTCCTGCCTGGTGATGGCCCATCCGTGGGCGCGCCTTTGGCGGCCAGTGAGAAGGTTAATGCTGTGATGTTTACCGGCTCGACCGCCGTTGCCATGGGCTTGAATCGTCAATTGGCTAAACGCCTGACGGCAGACGGTCAGGCCGTCCCGCTGATTGCAGAAACTGGTGGCTTGAATGCCATGGTGGTCGACAGCTCGGCCTTGCCTGAGCAGGTGGTGTTTGATGTGCTGAATTCTGCTTTCGACTCGGCCGGTCAGCGTTGTTCCGCCTTGCGGCTGCTGTGCATTCAGGAAGATGTGGCCGAGCGTGTGCTGAACATGCTCAACGGTGCCATGCAGGAGCTGAGCGTGGGCAATCCCGACCTGCTCAGCACGGATGTAGGTCCGGTGATTGATGAAGAAGCCCGCTCCGGTATCGAAGAGCACATCAGCGCCATGCGCGAGGCTGGTTTCCGTATCACGCAAAGTGAACAAAGCCGCAGCCTGACAGGTACCTTTGTCTTGCCGACCATTATCGAGATCGAGCAGGTCAAGGACCTGGAACGCGAAATTTTCGGCCCCGTTCTGCACGTGATGCGTTTCAAGCGTAGCGAGCTGGATAGCCTGATCAATCAGATCAACGAACGTGGTTACGGACTGACCTTTGGCGTTCACACCCGTCTGGATGAAACCGTGGAGCGTGTCGTTTCCCGCATTCACGCCGGCAACGTCTATGTGAATCGCAATATGGTGGGCGCGGTGGTGGGTGTACAGCCTTTCGGTGGTGAGGGCTTGTCGGGTACAGGCCCCAAAGCAGGCGGCCCCTTGTACTTGCGCCGACTGCTTAGCCGTTGCCCGCAGAACCTGCCTTTGCAAGCTTGGCAGGAGCAGGGCGCGGTCTTGCCTGGTCCGACGGGCGAGTCCAATATTTATCAGTTGCACCCACGAGGTCGCGTTCTGTGCATGCCTGTCAGCGTGCACGGCTGGCAAGCTCAGCGCGAGGCCTGCGCACGCAGCGGCAATCAGGCCATCCTACTGGACCGTTTGGGTCTGGGAGGCTGGCAGGACGCGCCTGCCGAGCAAATTGCCATGTCCGATTTGGGTGAGGCAGATTATGATGCTGTTTTGTTTGAAGGCGACAGCGACGAACTCCGGCACGTACTGGGACAAGTGGCTGAACGCCGCGGACCCATTGTTGGGGTTCAAGGGCTGTTGACGCAGGAATTGGAGGGGGGCGCGACTTACCTCATCGAGCGTTTGTTGCGCGAAGTCTCGGTCAGTACCAATACAGCGGCAGCTGGGGGCAATGCCAGTTTGATGATGGTCGGTTGACATCAGATGGCACCCATTTCTATGCACACGTTTGGTCGCACATTTCACCTGGAGCGGCGGCCCTGCGTTCATTCTCACGGCACGGGCCGACATGTAGCGCGGCTATATTAAAAAACGAAGGAGAACAATATGCAGTCCATCACGAGCTTTAAATTGGCCTTGGTTTCGACCGCGGTTTTTGGTGCATTGGCAGCCAGTCCTGCTTTTGCCGCTGACAAGGTAATCAAGCTGGGTTTTTCCGCCCCCTTGACCGGCCCGCAGGCTCACTACGGTGAAGACATGCGCAATGGCCTGGTGCTGGCTCTGGAAGAGGCCAACGCCCAGAAAATTGAAATTGATGGCGCAACCGCCCGTTTTGAACTGGTGGCCAAGGATGACCAGGCTGACCCGCGTACGGCGGTTCAGGTGGCTCAGCAAATTGTGGACGACGGTGTTGATGGCGTATTGGGCCACTTCAACTCGGGCACCACGATTCCTGCTTCGCGTGTGTACAACGACGCGGGCATCCCCCAGATCGCCATGGCAACCTCGCCTGAGTACACCCAGCAAGGTTACGACAACACCTTCCGCATGATGACCAGCGACACCCAGCAAGGTGCCGCTGTGGGTCAGTTCATCGTCAAGGATCTGGCAGCCAAGAAAGTAGCCCTGATCGACGATCGTACCGCTTACGGCCAAGGTCTGACTGACCAGGTTGCCCGTGCGGTAGAAAAAGCAGGTGGTCAGATTGTGGCCCGTGAATACACCACGGACAAAGCCAATGACTTCACCTCCATTCTGACCAACATCAAGTCCAAGGCACCCGATGCCATCTTCTTTGGTGGTCTGGATGCGCAGTCCGGCCCGATGAAGCGTCAAATGCAGACGCTGGACATCAAGGCCCCGCTGGTTTCGGGCGAAATGACGCGCAGCGACACCTTCCTGCGTCTGGCCGGTGCAGCCGCTGACGGCACCTACGCCTCCCTGGCAGGTGTTCCTCTGTCCACCATGGCGGCTGGCGAGAAATTCGCCAAAGACTACCAGGCACGCTTCAAGGCGGAACCCGGTGTTTACGCTCCGTATGCCTACGACGGCGCCTGGAACATGATCACCGCCATGAAGGAAGCCGGTTCTTCCAAGGCAGAAGACTACCTGCCCAAACTGGCCGCATTGAAACGCAACGGCGCCACCAGCAGCAACATTGCCTACGACCAGAACGGCGATCTGAAAGAAATCGCCGTCACCATCTACGAAGTTAAAGATGGCAAGTGGACGATGGTTAAAACCATGGTCAGCCAGGCTAACTAAGCATCTCTGATCCTGCAGTTTGAGCCCTTCGGGGCTCATCTTTACCGTGGCCTGTGTTTGGCAGGCCCACGCTCCCTGTTCTATCGCCGTGCGCCGGGGCAGGGAGCAATGACCACGAGTCCCAATCTATGGAAATCCTGATACAACAACTAATAAATGGCCTGACCGTGGGCAGTGTCTACGCCTTGGTGGCGCTGGGCTACACCATGGTGTATGGAATTATTGGCCTGATTAATTTTGCGCATGGTGATGTAGTCATGGTTGGGGCGATGCTGGCCACGACAGTGGTGTTATCGCTGGTCGGCGCGGACCCGGCAGGCCTGTCCGCCTGGTTGATGGTGGGGCTGGCCCTTTTGGCCGCTATCCCCGTCTGCATGGGCATAGGCTGGACTGCCGAGCGTTATGCGTATCGTCCCTTGCGTCGTGCGCCTCGTCTGGCCGCCTTGATTACCGCCATTGGTGTGTCTTTTATTGTGCAGAACCTGGCCATGATGATCTGGGGGCGCAATTACCTGAGCTTCCCGCACATTATTGAACCCATGGTGTTCCAGCTGGGTGACGCGCGCATCAGCTTGCTGCAAATTCTGATTATCGGTGGTGCCGCTGCGATCATGTCTGGCCTGATGGTACTGGTGCACCGCACCCGTCTGGGCACCGCCATGCGTGCAACCGCCCAGAACCGCGAAGTAGCTGGCTTGATGGGGGTGAATATCAATACCGTGATTTCCGCCGCTTTTGTCATTGGCTCGGCCCTGGCTGCCGTCGCAGGCGTGATGATCGTGACTTACTACGGCGTTGCCCAATACACGATGGGCTTCATGCTGGGTCTCAAAGCATTTACCGCCGCCGTTCTGGGGGGCATTGGTAATTTGGGTGGTGCCATGCTGGGTGGCTTGTTGCTGGGCTTGATAGAAGCTCTGGGAGCAGGCTATATCGGCGACCTGACCAATGGGGTTTTTGGCAGTAACTATCAGGATGTGTTCTCTTTTATCGTGCTGATCTTGGTGCTGATTTTCCGTCCCTCGGGCCTGTTGGGTGAACGTGTGGGAGATCGCGCATGAGTCTGAATCAAACATTAAGTGGCGCTGGCTCCAAGCAGCGCCCCGCAACGCCCGCCAAAGTCTGGGTCGGTGCGCTGCTGATTGGTGTGGTGCTGGCTATTCTGCCCTTCGTGCTGGGTATGGCGGGGCAAAGCTGGATCCGCACCCTGAACTTTGCCTTGCTGTACGTGATGCTGGCCCTGGGCCTGAACATCGTGGTGGGTTTTGCCGGTCTGCTGGACTTGGGCTATATCGCTTTCTATGCCGTAGGGGCTTATGTCTGGGCTATGTTGGCATCGCCGCATTTTGGTCTGCACCTGCCGTTCTGGATGGTGCTGCCAGCCGGTATCGCTCTGGCTGCCGTATTCGGTGTGCTGCTAGGCTTTCCGGTCCTGCGTTTGCGGGGCGACTATCTGGCCATTGTGACCCTGGGTTTCGGTGAAATTATCCGCATCTTCATGAACAACCTGGATGCGCCGGTCAACATCACCAACGGTCCGCAAGGGATCAACCGGGTCGATACCTTCAAGATTGGCGACTTCATCTTCGGCAAGGCGGAAACTCTTTTTGGCATACGAATAACCGGGCCAGAAAAGTACTATTACCTGCTCCTGCTTATCACACTGCTGATTGTGTTCATCTGCGTGCGTCTGCAGCACTCCCGCATTGGGCGCGCCTGGGAAGCGATCCGCGAAGATGAAATCGCTGCCAAGGCCATGGGCATCAATACCCGTAATGTCAAACTGCTGGCCTTTGCCATGGGTGCAACTTTTGGTGGTGTGGCTGGGGGCTTGTTTGCTTCCATGCAAGGCTTCGTCAGCCCGGAGAGTTTCAGCCTGACCGAATCCATCTCCGTGCTGTGCATGGTGGTGCTGGGTGGCATGGGCCATATCCCCGGTGTGATCGTGGGTGCCTTGCTGCTATCTGTCTTCCCCGAACTGCTGCGCTCCGTCGTCGTACCTCTGCAGCAAAGCGTGTTTGGTGACGTGATTCTGGACCCGGATGGCATTCGTATGCTGTTGTTCGGCTTTGCCCTGGTACTGGTCATGATTTATCGCCCTGAAGGCCTGTGGCCCTCGGCAGTGCGCCGTCGTGAACGCAAAATGAAGCAGGTGCAAGCATGAGTCTGAGCATGAACCAACAAGTAAAAGACGGCGAGGTGCTGTTGCAGGCAGAAGGCTTGTCCAAACGCTTCGGCGGTTTGCAGGCCTTGTCTGAAGTCAGCTTCAGCATCCGAAAAGGCGATATCTACGGTCTGATCGGCCCGAACGGCGCGGGTAAAACCACGCTGTTCAACGTGATGACAGGCTTGTACATTCCCGAGTCGGGCCGCTGCACCTTTGCAGGTCGCAACCTGACTGATTGCAAACCCCATCAAATCGCTGAATCCGGTTTCGCGCGTACCTTCCAGAACATCCGCTTGTTCGGTAGCCTGTCTGCCCTGGAAAACGTCATGATCGGCCGCCACGTCCGCACCCGTGCAGGCGTGCTGGGGGCGGTGCTGCGTAACCGCGCTACCCGTCAGGAAGAAGAACAGATCGAGGCCCGCGCCTACGAGCTGCTGGATTACGTAGGCATTGCCCAGCACGCTAATGAGATTGCTCGGTCCTTGTCTTACGGTGACCAGCGTCGCCTGGAAATCGCCCGTGCATTGGCAACCGATCCTATGCTCTTGGCTCTGGACGAACCCGCTGCCGGTATGAACCCGTCCGAGACAGTAGTCCTGCGCCAGCTGATAGAAAAAATCCGTGGCGACGGCATTACCGTCCTGCTGATCGAACACGACATGAAGCTGGTCATGGGCCTGTGTGATCGAGTTCTGGTGCTGGAATACGGCAAAGTCCTGGCCGAAGGCAAACCCGCCGAAGTCCAACATAACCCACGCGTGATCGAAGCCTATCTGGGCGCAGGTGCAGCCAAAGAGCTGGGCATTACCGTTGAAGAGGAAAAGGCATGAGCACAGAACCGTTGATGCTGGATATTCGGGGTCTGGATGTAGCTTATGGCGGCATCCGGGCGGTACGCGGTCTGGACCTGCGAGTGGGCAAGGGCGAGCTGGTTTGCCTGATCGGTGCTAACGGCGCTGGTAAAAGCACGACGTTGAGAGCCATCACAGGTCTGGTGCCTGCGGCTGCGGGGCAGATTGAACATCAAGGCGAAAGCATCGTCGGCCTGCCGTCGCACCAACTGGTGCGCCGTGGCGTGGTCATGGTGCCGGAAGGGCGGGGGATTTTTCCGCAACTGACGATTGAAGAAAATCTGGCCATGGGGGCGTATACCCGCAAGGACCACCACGAAGTGCGCCAGGATATCGAGCGTATCTATACCTTGTTCCCGCGTCTGGCTGAGCGTAAAAAACAATCGGCAGGGACTTTGTCCGGTGGGGAACAACAGATGGTGGCAATGGGACGGGCGATGATTTCCCGGCCTTCATTGCTGCTGCTGGATGAGCCTTCAATGGGCTTGGCTCCCATTATGGTCGAACGGATTTTTGAGCTGATCCAGACGATTGCTAAAGAAGGTGTGACGATTTTGCTGATTGAGCAGAATGCGCGACTGGCTTTAGAGCTGGGAGATCGGGGATATGTGATGGAGTCGGGGCGGATTATCCTGGAAGGCCCGGCTGCGCAGTTGCTGCATGACCCGAAGGTGAGAGCGGCGTATCTGGGAGAAGAGGATTTTGCGGCGTAGGTAAGGTTCAGGTTTGGAGGAAAAGCCAATCAGCTTTGGGCTGATTGGCTTTTTTGCTTTTCGTGTTAAGCCTGATTAAATAGTGCAGATTATTAACGTATTGGTGTTTGTCTTTGGCCCATCACAGATAGCTAAACTACTAACACAAATGTGCGCTAGTTGACCGACTTGTTGAGCTCTCGCGGCTAGCGATCCCAAACTAACTAAATCGACCAGCTTTTTACAAACAACATTTGACCAATATTAGTAAGCCGTACGCAGCTACCGGCGAGTGGGATTTGCTGATTCGGCGACCGCTTGAGTAACAGCCGCTTGTGCGGCTCCAGCGAGACTAATAGGCATTGATCCAAGCCGTAACTGATTCATACTTTCAAGGTTCTCCACAATAGTGCGGACAAGATTCGGATCGTAGTCGTCTCTGTCAGCCTCTTCATGGATACCTTTGTTTAGATATGTCCATACGTTTGATTGAACCGGAACACCTATGACGTTTCCAAGCCCCTGAATGACGGCAGGTTTGTCCTGATGCACGAATGTTCTAACATCATCCAGCCGTTTTTTCAAAGCCTCGCAGAGATTTCTCAGATTTGGCTCTGCCCCGCGGCCGGCTAATGGCAGTGTTATTACACCGAGGTCGTGTTTGCCGAGCCACTTCCAGATCTTATCCGTGAGCATCTCCAGAGCCTGCCTCGAGGCAGCTAAAGCATTGCGCCAGTCACCAATGTCCAAGGCGGTACGGGCCTGCTCCAGGTAGTTGAACGTGACTTCGTTGCCTTTTACCCTAGGCCGGTGGTCCCCTATATGAGGCATCAAGTAGTAAGCAGTCCATTGACTTCTCTCTACGTGATTCTGCAGATCCTTGATAAATTCGCTACTGTGGCATGTGACAATGATTTGAGTTGCTGCGAAGCGATCACTCTGGAATATCGCCTCTCTGATGCCTTCACGGTGCTCTGTATCAATCGCGTTGATAGCGTCGTCAAAGATGATCGTCGGTGCCTGAATATGGAGTGCCTTTGCGAGAAGGATGGCAACGCCTAGACAACGAACATGCCCTTCGCTGAGGACATGCAACGCATCCACCCTAGTGCCTGGAGCAGAGCGAAATGCTAGCTCGATACGCTCGTCTTCGCTGGTAGGCAGATAAAGCGCTGCTAGCTTGTCGCCGTCATGGTCACGCCTATTGAATTCATTGTAGATATCCAGAGCAACAGTGTTGAGCCCTGCTATAAGCGTGCCAGGTAGCTCCGCTCTGAAATGTCTAAGTAGCCTCAAGAATTCGTCATAGGCCGCTTTAATGCGTCGACTGAGATCTAATTGCACAGTCTCTTGCTTAACAGCATTGATGAGCACCGCATTTTCTTGGTCAAAATTGGCAATTGCCTGTTTCGCTATACCGACGAGTCGGGCCACCTCCGCTCTACGTGTTTGGAAACCAGCTACGACTTGCGCTGCCTGAACGAGCCGAGTTCGTTCTTGTGCCAGTGCTGCGCGATCTGACAGTGCTTGGTTTGTCTGAATATCAAGTCTTTCGCACTCAACTGCGAGGTCGACGATCCCCCGAGCCAACGAAGGCGTATCGCCTTGTATAGCGTAGCTCGCTTTCCACCAGGCGGTAGAGTGGTCTACATTGGGAGTGGCAAGATATCGCACCCTCTCATCGATATGATCAGGCTGAGCGCTAACCCGCTGGCCGAAGGCTGTTAAAAGGCTTTCCAAACCTCGGGAAGCACGCTCCCATTCGCCTTGAACAGCTTTTTTCTCAGTCTGTAGGTTAGCAAGTTCTTGAAGTTGAGCCAGACCGTCACGCGCTTGCATGTATGGGTCACGTGCAACGTGAAGTTCACCACTGATCGGCGTCCCGCAAGCAGGGCAGTTGTCGGGGGACAGGGCTTGTAAACCGAGAACGGCGTTGTACAGATTTTGGAAGGAAGTCTCACCAGTCTTTGCTGTGAGCCTTTTGTCCACATCCTCGAGCCGCTCCTGTGCGCGATCCGCAACCTGATATGCCGTGATTAACGCGCTGCTGCTGACGCCATAAAGCCCTGGTGTTGGCCCATCGAGTTGCGTATTTAGATAATGCAGTCGACCTGGAGCAGCATCGCTACCGATGAGTTCAAGAAGCTGTTGATACGAGAGGTCGACAGCATAAGCCCTAGCATAAGCTTCCTCCTCCTGCTCGATTGCCTGCAATGCTTGGCGCTCGTCATTTATTGTTGCTTGGTCGCGCTGCAACGCTGCACGCTGCGTTTCCAACTGTTGCTGTTGGATTGCAACTAGGTCGAGCTGTGGATCCATCGATTCGTTGAAGTTAGTGACGAAGTCATGAAACTGCTCCATACCAAATAGGGACGCTATCAGGTCCTTCTTTTCGCCTGCGCTCTTAGCCGCTATCCGTGAAAAGTTATCTATGCGGTTTTTCTCAATGAAGCAGAAGCGATAGGCCTCTGGGTCCGTTTGTACTACTGACACCAGGCCTTCCGCTCCTCGAACAGCAAGGGTGGGAGGGACATACCTATTTTCGTGAAGGTTCGCAAAGTAGCGCTGAGGAGGTATTCGCTTAGCCGAGGCCTCGTCAACGGAACCTAACAAAGCCAGTTCTAATGCTTCGCAGAGGCTTGTTTTGCCGCTGCCGTTAGGGCCGTAGAACATGGTAATTCGTTGAGGGAAATTGAACGTTTCAGTCGTTCGGAAGCCACGGAAAGGTCCGACATTGAGACTATGTAGTGCGTTCCATGACCACTCCCCAACACTAACTGCCCCCGCAACCGCAGGCGGGGTGGGGGCTGTCAGAAGCAGAGAGTCCTTAGCCTTGGCAGCCAATAGTACCGATCGGCGGCTCATAGCGCGCGATTGTGCGGCAACAGCGTCGAAGTTCTGATTGACAAGATTCGCAAATCGCTTAGTGTCTTCGGCGGCACCGAGTGCTGGACGATGAAGCCAAGCTAGAAATTGTTGGTAATCATGCCGAGCCGAGCTCATATCGTCTATCTCCTGTAAACGAATTGTGGTTAGTGCAGACCCTAGTTAACCGTTCCGCTACTTCTGGCGAAAAATGGAAATTACCACAGTGGCTCAATAGTCAATTCCTAATAGCCGGTCTAAGCAAGAGGATGTCTGTGATTAATTTACCTATTACCAATGTTTGTTTTTGGCTGGTAGCAGACAGCATGGTAGCGTACAAAAATAAATGTGTCTCTACATCTGATAAATGAAATAGTAGAAAGGGTAATTTAGTGATTTTTTATATTTAATAGGTTATTAACTGCAGAAAAAAATTAAAAATATTTAAAGAAAATAATACAGATGATTTTAATAAACCGGTAACGCATAAATAATGTTTTATTTTCTTGTGGAGAAAGTTATGGTGGCTTGCAAGCTGGTAGGTATATGTGATGCCAATAATAGTTACGGGTTTTGAACACACTCTGGGTGAATGGAAATCTCTACCATAGCAACTACAGGGTCTAGCCGACAGTTTGCGAGGTGGTTTTAGCTGGCTTCTGTCATCCAAAAAGATATTGGGTCGAGAATGTATTCACAGACGGACGCCCCCGTTGTACAGACCTGCCAAGGAGAACAAAAAATGAATCTAGGAATACCGGGCGACATGCGTTGATCTGTGGAGCGTCGAGTAGTTTAGGTTTGGCGTGCGCTGATACTCTCGCCGCAGAAGGCGTACAAGTCACCCTTGTACCCCGCAGCAAACACAAGCTACAAGAAGCCGCTAGGCAGATTGAAGCATCTACCGGCATTGTAGTTAAATGGATTGCTGCCGATCTTTCTCAGGCAATAGACAGATAACCGCGTGCTCAGATATCGACATTCTGGTGACTAACGCAGGGGGGCCTCCGTCTATGCCTAGTTGGAAACCTCTCACTGGCAACCCGCATTGGAGCAAAATTTCCTAGCAGAGGTGGAGTTAATTCAGGTTGTGCTGCCTGGCATGGTGAACCGTCGCTTTGGTCGTATCGTCAATATCACTTCGGTTTCTCTCCGCTTCGCCTGTGCTAAACCTGGAGTTGGGGGCTGTGGCAGAGACGTTGATTGCCTCAGTACCAGCCGGGTGAGCTGGAACGCCGAGCGAATTTGGTGCTGCGTGTGCCTTCTTGTGTAGCGAGGCCGCAGGTTTTATCGTGGGTCAGAATTTATCTATTGATGGTGGTTTGGTACGAGCTACGATCTAAGTTATTAAGTTTCAACCATGAAGGGGCACACCATGAGCGGTAAGGCTGTATCGGCTACATCCACCAGCACAGCAGGGAACACAGCAAAAAAACAAATCGGCATTGTGCTGTTTGATCAGTTTGAAACTCTCGATGTATTCGGGCCTGTCGAAATGTGGGGTGGGATGCCGGATTACGAGATGGTCATGGTGTCTCAGCAGGGTGGGCTGGTTCGCTCGTCGCAGGGGATAGAGACACAGGCCGCTTATAGTTTCGAGACGGCTCCGCAGTTCGACATTCTGATGGTTCCCGGCGGTATGGGAACGCGTAGTGAAATTAATAACCCTGCCATGCTGGCTTTCATTCGGAAGCAGGACAAGGCAACGCAGTGGACGGTTTCTGTGTGTACGGGGGCGGCTTTATTGGCCAAGGCGGGTGTTCTGAAGCAGCGGCGGGCTACGTCCAACAAGCTGGCGTTTGATTTTGCGGTGGCTCAGGATGGGGATGTGCTTTGGCAAAAGCAGGCCCGCTGGGTGTTTGATGGCAAGTACGTCACATCCTCGGGGGTATCGGCGGGGACGGATATGGCTTTGGCCCTGGTCGAGAAGCTTTACAACCGTGAGCAAGCTGAAAGCATCGCGCATTGGACCGAGTATGTCTGGAACAGTGATCCGACGATTGATCCGTTTGCGCGCTAAGGCTGGTGTTCACTGGGCGTAGTTGTTGGGTGAAAGCTTTTAGGAGTCGGGGGCTTGGAGTATGTAGCTGATTGCAGCTAGTGCCATCAGCGTATCGAGCATCCCGACTTGATACGAGCCTATTTCCAGCGCTCCTTGCGCCAAGCCTCTTGTGCCGCAGCGTCCAGAAAAGTCCAGGCGACGAAGCGGCTTTGCTTTTGTCCCTGCGTCATTTCTACGGTTTTGACCTTAACCGCCTTGGCCTTCTTTAAGGCATTCAACACACCGGCTACATTCGACGCTTTGGACACCAAGGTGCTGAACCAAAGCACTTGCCCACCTACAGTTATGCTTTCTTCGATCATGCGGCGGATGAAAAGCGCCTCGCCGCCTTCGCACCAGAGTTCCGTATTCTGTCCACCAAAGTTCAGCACGGGAGCATTCTGCTTGGGCGCGGCCTTACCCAAACCACGCCATTTACGTTGACTGCCGCTTTCAGCCTCTTCCTGCGACGAATGGAAGGGCGGGTTGCACAGCGTCAGGTCAAAGTAATCGTTTGCGCCCAGCAGGCCCTTGAAAATATGCCTGGGTGATTTCTGCTGGCGCAATTTGATTGCAGCCGACAAGCCCGGGTTCGCGTGAATAATAGTTCGTGCAGAAGTCAGCGCATCGGCGTCTATGTCTGACCCTAGAAACTGCCACCCATATTCGGTATGGCCAATCAATGGGTAGATCGCATTTGCGCCTACACCAATATCCAGGACACGCACTGCCTCACCACGGGGAATGGTCCCCTTATTGCTGTTGGCCAGCAAATCGGCCAGGTAGTGCACGTAGTCGGCCCGGCCCGGAATAGGAGGGCAGAGGTAATCGGCAGGAATATCCCAATGCGCTATGCCGTAAAAGCTCTTCAGAAGAGCACGATTCAGGGTTTTGACGGCATTCGGATCGGCGAAGTTGATGCTTTGATCACCGTAGGGATTCACAAAAACGAAAGCAGCCAGCTCGGGCGTGTCTTTGATGAGGGTATCAAAGTCGTAACGGCCCTGATGGCGGTTACGCGGATGGAGTTGAGCCGCCGTTTTGTTTGAAGTGGGTAATTCAGCGTTGGAATTACCTTTTTTGGGAGAGGGCATTGAAATCCGAAATTGGCTTGGGTAAGTCTGAATCGTGGTGCTGGGACGTTTTTAAAGCAAAGCATTAGGATTAAAGAGGAGCGATGCTTACTGTACCAAGACACCCAGCATCGCATCCTTTCCTAGCTTTAGACTTAGTTCTTGCCCGTGCTACCAAAGCCACCGGTACCGCGCTTGGTCTCGGTAGAGAACTCGTTCACAAACTGCAGCGCCACTTGCACCACAGGTTGGAACATCAGCTGAGCAATACGCTCGCCGGGCTGGATCACGTAGTCCTGATCGCTGTCGTTGGCCAAAATCACGCCAATTTCGCCGTGGTAGTCGGCATCAATGACGCCAATGCCTTGTGCTACACGCAGGCCGTGCTTCAGGGACAGGCCCGAACGCGAGGCGACGATGGCGACCAGGCCAGGGTCCATCATATTGATGGCCAGGCCTGTTTTAACCAGCGTACGGCCGCCTGCAGGCAGGGTAACGGCTTCGCTCAGGCAAGCGCGCAGGTCCATGGCGGCGGAGCCGTCCGTGGCATAGCTGGGGGCTTCAATAGTGCTGCCCAACAAGTCATTGACGATGCGAGCTTCAATACGGCGGTGCATAGACGGTATCCTGAAAAAAAAGAGGCAGCGCACCTGCTTTAGCGCTGCCCGTCATCATAAAAGAGAAAAGGGATTAAAGCCGCTGGGCGATGTTTTGCACCAGCTGGCGTGCGGCCAGCAGTTTGTCCTGAGCGGGCCATTGCATATGGCCTTGCTCGTCGAACAGCACCAGCTCGGTATCGTCGGCGTTCATGGCGCGCTGGGCCAGGTTGGCGACCAGCAAGGGTACGTTCTTGCGTTGACGTTTGGCTTGGGCGTGCTCGATCAAGTTGTCTGTCTCGGCGGCAAAGCCTACACAGAAAGGACCGTTCGTCAGTGCGGCAACCTCGGCCAGAATGTCGGGGTTGGGGCTGAATTGCAGGTCCGGCGTGGCTTGTTCGGACGTCTTCTTGATCTTGATGTCGCTGGCATTGCTGACGTACCAGTCCGCTACCGCTGCAACGCTGATAAAAATATCGGCATCATCCACTTGGGACATGACAGTGGCGTGCATCTGACGGGCGGTTTCTACATTGATGCGACGCACCTGATAGGGCGTTTCCAGTGCAACGGGGCCGGAGACAAGAGTCACTTGTGCACCCGCTTCTTGAGCCGCACGGGCAATGGCATAACCCATCTTGCCGGAGGAGCGGTTGCTGATGACGCGCACTGGGTCAATCGGCTCGCTGGTCGGGCCAGCGGTGATCAGGACGCGTTTGCCTGCCAGCAGTTTGGGCTGAAAGAATGACGTCAGTTCTGCCAGCAATTGGGCAGGCTCCAGCATGCGGCCATCGCCGGTTTCACCACAGGCTTGGTCGCCACTGCCGGGGCCAAGAATGTGTACACCATCGCGGCGCAGTTGTTCGACATTGCGTTGGGTGGCCGGGTGCAGCCACATTTCCCGGTTCATGGCTGGGGCGATCAACAGGGGGCAATGGCCCCGAGCAATACACAAGGTGCTGAGCAGGTCGTCGGCCAGACCATTGGCCAGCTTGGCCATGAAGTTGGTGCTGGCGGGGGCGATCAAGATGGCGTCCGCATCCCGGCTCAGCTGGATGTGGGCCATATTGTTGGGAACACGCGCATCCCACAGGTCGGTGTAGACGGTACGGCCAGATAAGGCCTGGAAGGTGACCGGGCTGATGAAGCGCGTGGCCGATTCAGTCATGACCACATCAATCCGGGCACCCTGGTCCTGGCTGCGACGCAAGAGTTCGGCGGTTTTATAAGCAGCGATGCCGCCGGTGATGCCAAACACCAGTTTTTTATTGCTAAGCATAGGACATGATCCTTACAGACTCAGGAGCGCTGTCGTTTGTTGCGGCGCATGCGCATGAACTCGTCCAGCACCAACAGGGCAGCGCCGCAGCTGATGGCGACGTCGGCAATATTGAAGGCCGGAAAGTAGGATTGATTCCAGTAGAACAGCAGAAAATCTACCACGTGCCCGTGCATCAGGCGATCCACCACATTGCCGATGGCACCGCCCAGAATCAGGCTGAGCGACAGGCAAAACAAGGGTTGCTTGGCCGAGCGGCGCAGCATGGTCACGATAAAGACCGTGGCAACGGCTGCAATGCCGACAAAGAACCAGCGCTGCCAACCCTGACCACCGGCCAGAAAGCTGAACGCCGCGCCGGGGTTGTAGAGCAGGGTGAAATCAAAAAAGGGCAGGATATTCCAACGTTCCTGATAGAACAGGTTGCTGTCGAAATACTGTTTGGTCCATTGGTCCAGGCCGACAATAAAGGCGGCCAGACCAATCCAGGCCCAGAACTGCCGCGAGGGCAGTCGGGCCTGGCCGGGAGAAGGGGCCATGTCCTTATCAGGCATGGTGACGTACTTCGCCTTCGCCAAACAGATTGTCCTCGCAACGACCACACAAGGTGGGGTGCTCGGCGCTCTGGCCTACGTCTGGGCGGTGGTGCCAGCAACGCTCGCACTTAGCCTGCTCGGTAGGGGTAACGTCGATGCGCAAGTCGCCTTCGCCAGCGTGCACGTCAGCACGCGAGACGATCAGCATGAAGCGCAAGTCCTGTCCCAAGGATTGCAGGAATTCCAGATCCTGCCCGGTAGCGTAGATGTCGATTTCGGCCGCCAGCGAGGAACCGATGGCACCGGTGCTACGTACATCTTCAATACGGCGCATCACGTCGGCACGGATGGCGCGCAGGCGTTGCCATTTGGTGCTCAGTGCAGCTTGTTCGCCTTGCTCCGGCAGGGCATGGAACAGCTCGGTGAAGATGGTGCCGCTAGGAACTGAGCCGCCGTGCATGTCGCGCCAGGCTTCTTCTGCCGTGAAAGACAGGATAGGAGCCATCAGCTTGAGCAGGGTCTGTGTCAGGTGATACAGCGCGGTTTGAGCCGAGCGGCGTGGCTGGCCATCTTTAGCCGTGGTGTACAGACGGTCTTTCAGAATATCCAGGTAGAACGCGCCCAGGTCTTCGGAGCAGAAGGTCTGCAAGCGAGCCACGATGGGGTGGAACTCGTAGCGCTTGTAGTTCTCCAGCAACTCGGCCTGCATGTCGGCGGTCATTTGCAGGGCGTAGCGGTCGATTTCGGTCAGTTGATCAACAGGCACAGCATGTTGGGTGACATCGAAGTCGGCCAGGTTACCCAGCAGGAACTTCAAGGTATTGCGGATACGGCGGTAGCCTTCCACAACACGCTTCAGAATTTCGTCGGAGATGGACAGCTCGCCCGAGTAATCGGTAGAGGCGGCCCACAGGCGCATGATCTCGGCACCCATCTTGTCGGCAATTTCTTGCGGCTTGATGATGTTGCCCAGCGATTTGCTCATCTTGCGGCCATTGCCGTCCACCACGAAACCGTGGGTCAGCAGGGCTTTGTAGGGTGCGCGGCCGTACAGCATGCAGCCCGTCAGCAAGGACGAGTGGAACCAGCCACGGTGTTGGTCCGAGCCTTCCAGGTACAGGTCGGCAGGCCATTGCAGCTTGTCAGCGTGCGAGCCGTGAGTCGTGTGGTCCTTGCCGCCCAGCACGGTGGCGTGTGTGGTGCCCGAGTCAAACCACACGTCCAGCGTGTCACGGTTTTTCTCGTACAGATCGGCCTCGTCACCCAGCAGGTCGCGTGGGTCCAGGTTTTGCCAGGCTTCGATACCGCTCTTTTCGATACGCTCGGCTACTTGTTCCATCAGCTCGGGCGTGCGGGGGTGCAGTTCACCCGTTTCCTTGTGCACAAAGAAAGCCATGGGCACACCCCATTGGCGCTGACGCGACAAAGTCCAGTCCGGGCGGTTGGCGATCATGGCGTGCAGGCGGGCACGACCCCAGGAGGGGTAGAACTCGGTGTTATCAATGGCTTCCAGCGCCATTTCACGCAAGCTACGGCCGCTGCTGTTTTCCTTGTCCATACCGGCAAACCATTGGCTGGTGGCACGGTAGATGATGGGCGTCTTGTGACGCCAGCAGTGCATGTAGCTGTGCGGGTGCTGTTCGGTTTTCAGCAAGGTGCCGGCGTTCTGCAAGGCTTCCACGATTTGCGGGTTGGCTTTCCAGATCATCTGGCCGCCAAACAGAGGCAGATTTTCGGCGTAATGCCCATTGCCCATCACGGGCGTGAGCATATCGTCGTCCTTCATGCCGTGGGCTTTGCAGGAGATAAAGTCTTCAATACCGTAGGCCGGGGCCGAGTGCACCACGCCCGTACCGCTGTCCAGGGTGACATAGTCGCCCAGGTACACGGGGGAGCGGCGTTGGTAGCCTGCGTCCACGTGAGCCAGAGGGTGGTTGAATTCGATCAGGTTCAGGGCTTCGCCGGTAGCGGTGGCCACGACCTGGCCGCTCAGACCCCATTGCTCCAGGCAGGACTTCACCAGCTCTTCGGCCACGATCAGCATGGAGCCGGTGGCGCGTGGGCTGTCCAGCTTGACCAGGGCGTAGCTGATTTCAGGGTGTACGTTCAGTGCCTGGTTGGCAGGGATGGTCCAGGGGGTGGTGGTCCAGATAACGATGGCGCCATCGTCCACGCTGTCCACGCCAAAGGCGGCGGCCAGCTTGTCTTTTTGCGCGAAGGGGAAGGCCACGTGCACGGACGGGTCGGTGCGATCGGCGTACTCAACCTCGGCTTCTGCCAGGGCGGAACCACAGTCAAAACACCAGTTCACGGGCTTCAGGCCACGGAACACGAAACCCTTTTGCATGATCTTGGACAGTACGCGCAGCTCGTCGGCTTCGTTACTGAAATTCATGGTCAGGTAAGGGTTCTCCCAGTCGGCCAGCACGCCCAGGCGTTTGAAGTCCTTGCGCTGGCTGTCGATCTGTTCCAGCGCGTAGGCGCGCGCCTTGGCCTGAACTTCAGCCACAGGCAGGTTCTTGCCGTATTTCTTTTCGATCTGAACTTCAATGGGCATGCCGTGGCAGTCCCAGCCGGGCACGTATTGCGCGTCAAAGCCAGCCATATTGCGGCTTTTGACGATGATGTCTTTCAGAACTTTGTTGACCGCGTGGCCAATGTGAATGTCGCCGTTCGCATAGGGAGGGCCGTCGTGCAAAATAAATTTGGGACGACCGGCACTGGCTTGCCGAATTGCTGCATAGACTTTGTTTTCTTCCCACTGGCTAATCCAGCCCGGCTCACGTTTGGCGAGGTCACCACGCATGGGAAAGGGAGTGTCGGGCAAATTGAGAGAGTTTTTATAGTCCATTTGAAGCAAAGTAGTCGCGAGCGCGTTGTGCATCGTTGTCGATGGCGGCGATCATTGTGATGAGGTCCGGGAATTTTTCCTCGTCCCTGACAAATTCCAGAAATTCTATACGGGCAAGTTTACCGTAAGCATCCAGGCGTTGGTCCAGTAAATGCACCTCTAACAGCAGCCGTCCCTGGTCTATGACGGTTGGGCGTACCCCCAAGGAGGCAATGCCGGGCAGAGCCTGTCCGGTCAGTCCGTGCACCCGGACCACGTACACACCGGAGCGGGCGGCACAGTGTTCAGGAACACGCACGTTCAGGGTCGGGTAGCCAATGTCCCGGCCCAGTTTCTGGCCATGAATGACATGACCACTAATATGAAAGGGCTTGCCCAGCAGGGCACGGGCGCGGTCCAGCTGGCCCACGGCCAGGGCGGTGCGCACTTCCGAGCTGGAGATGCGGCGGCCATCGGCATCGGCCACATCGTGCAGGGTTTCGACGCTAAAGCCATGGCGCTGGCCCGCTTCGCGCAACATTTCAATGTCGCCGGCGCGTTTGTGACCGTAGCGGAAATCCTCGCCCACCAGCAGCCAGCCAGTGTTCAGACCCTGGACCAGAATCTCGTCAATAAAGGTAGCGGCAGACATATCGGCCATGGCCTGATTGAAGCGGGCCAGATAAATTTGTTCAATGCCGCATTGATGCAGGGCTTCGACCTTGTCACGCAGGCCGCTGATCTGCGTGGGGATCAGTTCGGGCCGTTGGCCGCGCTGCGCAAAAAAGGCGCGCGGGTGGGGCGTAAAGGTCATTACACAGGAGCTCAGGTCCTGCTGACGCGCCATTTCATTGACGCGATGCAAGATGGCCTGATGGCCCAGATGGACCCCGTCAAAATTGCCAATGGTGACAGCGCTGCGGGCCGTGCTGTTGCGCCGCGGCAGAGAGCGATAGAGTTTTAGATCAGATTTCACAAGCGAGAGTTTACAATTTTGGATTCGTTATTTCTCGGGAAACAGGATTTTGACCGATTCCACCCTACCTTGTCGCCTTGTTGTGCTTATTTCAGGCCGGGGCTCCAACTTGCAGGCCATAGGCGAACTGATCAAGACAGCGGGCTTAAATGGCCGTATCGAGGCGGTCATCTCTAACAAGGGCGATGCGCCCGGACTGGAATGGGCGCAGCGTCAAGGGCTGCCTACCGAGACGGTTTCGCATCGCGAATTTGCAACACGTGAAGCCTTTGACCAGGCTTTGGCACGCGTGATTGACCGCTACCAGCCAGATTATGTTCTACTTGCGGGATTCATGCGCATCCTGAGCACCGATTTTGTTCAGCACTATGCAGGCAAGCTCATCAATATACACCCATCCTTGCTTCCTAGCTTTCCCGGTTTGAATACCCATCAACAGGCACTTGACGCGGGCGTGCAGTTTCACGGCTGCTCGGTGCACTTTGTGACCCCTGTGCTCGATGATGGTCCCATCATTGCCCAAAGTATCGTGCCCGTCCTGCACGACGATGATGCACAGACTCTGGCAGAGCGCGTTTTGGCAACCGAACACCACGTCTATACCGAGGCCGTACGCTGGCTGATCGAGGGACGGGTGCGTTTGCAGGCTGATGGCCGTGTCGAGGTTGCCGGACTTGCGCATCGCGGCTTTTATTTCCCCGCCTGATTGAGCGGGCTATTTGGAATTTTTGAATATTCATGTCTGATCACCAACAATCCCGCGGCCGCTCGGACCGCAAGCGCCCGTCCTCGTCTGCCCAACGTAACGAGTCCGGAGCGCGTGGTCGCCCTTATGCAGCACGCCGCGACAAACCCTCGGGTCCACCCGAGCCGGGCGCGATGGCACAGCGCCGTCTGGAGCAGGTCTCCAGCGCCCTGGGTGAAGTTTTGCAGTGGAAGCACCCCGCCGACCTGGCCTTGACACGCTGGGCGCGTACACGCCCCAAAATGGGCTCGCGTGACCGTGCCGAGATCCGTGAGGCCGTGTTTGATGTGCTGCGCCACCTGCGTCAGTACCGTAACTGGGCGGAAAGCGGCGTAGGCCCATCTACCCGTCGTCTGGCCATTCTGGGCCTTTCTACGGCTATCGGTCAGGAATCCCTGTCTTTGGGGCTGACGGAAGAAGAGCGCCAGTGGCTGGGCCATATCCGCGCCCTGAATGTGGACGGTCTGCCGGTTGGCGTGCGTCTGAGCCTGCCCGAGTGGCTGGAAGAGCGTCTGAAAGAGATTCCCGATTCCTACAAGTTGATGGCCGCCATGAACGAGCAGGCCTTGCTGGATCTGCGCGTCAACCCCATGAAAGCCGAGCGCGATACTGTGTTGCGTCAGCTGCAAAACGGCCCCATGGCTCGTTTCAAGCCGGTTGCCATGCCGTTTTCGCCCTGGGGTATCCGTATTGAAGGCCGCCCATCTGTCGCAGTATGGCCACAGTATGAGAAGGGCGAGCTGGAAATTCAGGAAGAGGGCAGCCAGTTGCTGACCGCCTTGCTGGAGCCTCGCCGTGGCGAGATGGTTATTGACTACTGCGCCGGTGCCGGTGGCAAATCCCTGCTGCTGGGCGCCTTGATGCGCTCCACAGGCCGTTTGTACGCCTTTGACGTGTCGGCCACCCGCTTGAACAAGGCCAAACCGCGCTTTGCCCGTGCTGGTCTGTCCAATGTGGTGCCTGTCGTGATTCAGGAAGCGGGCGACCAGCGAGTTCGCCGCCTGCATGGCAAGGCACAGCGTGTATTGGTAGACGCTCCGTGCAGTGGATTGGGAACTTTGCGTCGGAATCCTGATCTTAAGTGGCGTCAACACCCCCAAGCTCTGGAGCAGTACACTCAGATGCAGGCCGACATTCTGGAGCAAGCCGCGGCTTGTGTCGCACCAGGAGGTCGTTTGGTTTATGCAACATGTAGTTTCTTGCCTGAAGAAAACGAGCAGCAAGTGCAGGCATTCTTGGACAAACATCCCGAATTCAAACTGCTGGACGCCCGGGAAATCTTGAAGGACAAATGTCCGGCCCTCGCGCTAGAGGGGCCTTATTTGAATCTGCGCACGGACCGTCACCAAACCGACTGTTTCTTTGGTGCGGCACTTGAACGAATCACGGAAAGTGCTTGATTTAAAGCAAGTTCGTCCTTAAATAGTGTTATTGTTAACTGGTTAGGTGGGCTACACTTTTCCGGTTTCCCTTAACACAAAGATCAGGTCTAAAAGGGTCTATGCAATCGTTTCTTTCTTTTCTTGCTGACGGATGGCTGCAACTGTCTTGGTGGCAGCTCACTCTTGTCATTCTGGCGGTGACGCATGTCACTATTGTGTCAGTTACCGTATTTCTCCACCGCAGTCAGGCGCACCGCGGGCTGGACCTGCACCCTGCGCTGATGCATTTCTTCCGTTTCTGGCTCTGGATGACCACCGGTATGGTCACAAAAGAATGGGTTGCGATTCACCGCAAGCACCACGCCAAATGCGAACGTGAAGGCGATCCCCATTCCCCTGTGGTCTTTGGTCTGGGCCAGGTGTTCTTCCGTGGTGCAGAACTGTACCGTCAGGAAGCCACCAACCCTGAAACCTTGAAGCGTTTCGGTCACGGCACGCCCGATGACTGGCTCGAGCGCAACCTGTACAGCAAATACAGCATGTTAGGTATTACCATCATGTTGGGTATTGATCTGTTCCTGTTCGGTCTGCTGGGTCTGACTGTCTGGGCTATCCAGATGGCCTGGATTCCTTTCTGGGCAGCCGGTGTGGTGAACGGTCTGGGTCACGCTATCGGTTACCGCAACTTTGCCAGCCCTGATACCAGCACCAACGTGTTCCCTTGGGGCATCATCATTGGTGGTGAAGAGCTGCACAACAATCACCACGCTTACGGTACGTCCGCCAAGTTCTCCAGCAAATGGTACGAATTTGACTTGGGCTGGTGCTACATCTCGGTGTTCAAGGCACTGGGTCTGGCCAAGGTCAAGAAGGTCGCTCCCAAGCTGCGTCTGGAGCCTAGCGTGCCTTCGAATGCTCCGCTGGAAGGCATCAGCCTGGCCACCTTGCAGGGCGTGATTACTCACCGCTACGAAATTCTGGCCCGCTATGCTGACATCATCAAAACCACGGCCTCGGAAGAAATCGCTCGTCTGAAGCCACAAGTGAACAAGGACAACCCGAATTGCTCCTGGTCCCTGCTGGAAAGCTGCAACGACTGGATTGGTCGCGGCGACGACGTTCTGGCTCCCGAGCAGCGCGCTGAACTGGAAACCGTAGCGGCTGGCGATTCCCGCCTGTCCATCCTGGTTCGCATGCAGCGTGAACTGGCTGGTATCTGGGAAAGCTCCAGTGCCTCCAGCGAGCAGTTGCTGTCCGACCTGCGCACTTGGTGCCAGCGCGCTCAGCAAAGTGGTATTGAAAGTCTTGAGCAGTTCGCCTTGCGTCTGCGCCGCTACGCGGCATGATGGATCGCTTAAACCCGGAACAGCGAGCCGCCGTTACTTTACCCTCTGGCCATGCCCTGGTGCTGGCCGGAGCGGGTAGCGGAAAAACTAGTGTACTGACCTCCCGAATGGCCTGGTTAATCCAGACCGGGCAGGTCAGCCCACATGGCCTTGCTGCTGTTACCTTCACCAATAAAGCCGCGCGCGAAATGCTGACGCGGCTTACTTCTTTATTGCCTATCGATACCCGCGGAATGTGGGTCGGGACCTTTCACGGCCTGTGCAATCGCCTGTTGCGCATGCATTACCGTGATGCCGGTCTGGTGCAGACGTTCCAGATTCTGGATACGGCAGATCAGTTGGCCTCCATCAAGCGTATGGTCAAGGCCAATAATGTGGATGACGAGAAATTTCCGCCCAAGGAAATTCAGAAGTTCATCAACGCCTGTAAAGAAGATGGCCAACGTCCTGGCGACCTGGAAGCGCACGACCCTCACCGCCGCCGCCTGATCGAGCTTTATCAGCTTTATCAAGAGCAGTGCGAACGTGAAGGAGTAGTGGACTTTGGCGAGCTGCTGCTGCGTGCCTACGAGCTGTTGTCCCGCAATGCCCCGATTCGCGAGCATTATCAGCGCCGTTTCAAACACATTCTGGTCGACGAGTTCCAGGACACCAACGTGCTGCAGTATCGCTGGTTGCGTCTTTTGGCCGGCGATCAGGCCTGCATGTTTGCCGTGGGCGACGATGACCAGTCCATCTACGCATTCCGTGGCGCGAACGTGGGCAATATGGCCGACTTCGAGCGCGACTATGCCCGTGGCAATGTGATACGCCTGGAGCAGAACTACCGTTCCTGCGGCCATATTCTGGATTCGGCCAACGCGCTGATCGAAAACAATAGCGGCCGTCTGGGCAAGAATTTATGGACCGATAGTGGCGAAGGCGAGCTGGTACGCATCAGCGAACTGGCCTCGGATGCCCTGGAAGCGCAGTGGATTGTGGACGAAGTCCGCGCCCTGATCGCCGAAGGCAAGCCACGCCGTGAAATTGCCATCCTGTATCGCAGCAACGCCCAGTCCCGAGTGATCGAGCACAGACTGTTTTCCCAAGGCTTGCCCTACAAAGTGTATGGCGGCCACCGCTTTTTCGAGCGTCAGGAAATCAAGCACGTACTGGCTTACTTGCGGTTGATGGATAACGCGGATGATGACACCGCTTTCTTGCGCGTCGTGAACTTCCCGACTCGTGGGATTGGTGCTCGCTCTGTGGAGCAGCTGGCTGATCTGGCGCGTGAGCGTGGTACCAGCTTGCTGCGTGCCATTCCTTACCTGCAAGGACGTGCGGCTGCCAGCCTGATGCGTTTCTCGAACCTGATTCAGGATATGGCCAGCCAGGCGCAGATCCTGTCCTTGCCCGAGCTGATTGAGCACGTTGTCCACGACAGTACCTTGCTGGCCCATTACCAGGCCGACCGCGAAGGTGCCGAACGGCTGGAAAACTTGCAGGAGTTGGTCAACGCGGCCACGGTTTTTGTGGGTGAAGAAGGCTTTGCCGAGCTGCCCGCAGGTCGAGTCCCCGAAGCAGTGGCGGGCGAGTCCGAGCAGGCCATGCAGAACCCGGATCAACCGGCTGCCTCTGTGCTGGCCCCCATGTCGCCTTTGGGCTCTTTCCTGACTCATGCTTCTCTGGAAGCAGGGGACAATCAGGCCCAGGCTGGCCAGGACGCCATTCAGTTGATGACGATCCACGCAGCCAAAGGCCTGGAGTTCGATGCCGTCTTCATTACCGGTCTGGAAGAGGGCTTGTTCCCGCATGAGAACAGCTTGTTCGACCCCGGTGGGATCGAGGAAGAGCGTCGTTTGATGTACGTGGCGATTACGCGGGCGCGTCAGCGTTTGTACATCACTCTGGCGCAAAGCCGCATGTTGCATGGCCAGACGCGTTACGCCATGCGTTCGCGCTTTCTGGAAGAGCTGCCGGAGCAACACATCAAATGGTTGTCGGCCCGCTATACCAGTACACCCGTGCAGTCAGAGGCCAGTTCGGGGGCCTTCCGTCGTGGTCAAAGCTGGGAGTCCAAGGACAAGAGCTATTCAGCCCAGCCTTACGGCGGTCGCAGTCACACCAGCGTGCTGGAAGTGAATGGCCAGACTTTCCGGGTGGGGCAGGGGGTGCATCACAACCGCTTTGGTGAAGGCACCATTATTAATCTGACGGGTCAGGGTGACGATGCCCAGGCCTTGATTCAGTTTCGTGAAGTCGGCAGCAAGACTCTGGCCTTGGCCATTGCCAAACTGGATCCTGTTAGCTAAAAAGCGAAGCAACGACTGAATCAGTCAATCGCAGTTTGAATGCCCCCGGAAACTCCGGGGGCTTTTTTATGGCCTGCCCTATGTCATGGAAATTTTCAAACAGCCGCAGTTTTTACAGCCGTTTTATTTCAAGCCCTTCATTTTTACTCTTCATCGTGCTCGACGCGGATGCCTCCCAGGAAAAATTTCTCACCTTATTTCACGTTTTGGATAAACACAGAGATTGCAGGGAAACCCTTGTTTCAAGCGACTTTCCCGTTTTTGTTTTCCTTCTTTAAAGCTCTATATGATCGTTATATATAAGGGTTATAGATTCTAGTTATAAAGCTGGTGCCCCCATAAAATCGAAGCCTAAATTAATTACAGATAACAAACACACATGGAGGCGATCATGGAACCTAGCAATCTCTCACGCCGGCGTATGCTTTTGTCGACGGGCGGGGTGATGGCCCTGGCCGGTACAGCAAGCTTGACTCCTTTGTCAGCGGCACTGGCTCAGGAAAAGGCAAAAACGCAGGCCAAGGCCTTGCCAGCCTATGCATCCTGGAAACATGCCGACAGCTTGATCGTGCACAGTGCCAACACTATTGAAACCAAACGCAGCGCTTTTGGCTCGGGTTTGATCACGCCGCTGGATCGCTTGTTCGTGCGTAATAACGTGGCCCCCCCATCCGAGCAGATCGTGGCTGATCCGGACGCCTGGGTGCTGTCGATCAAGGGCGTGAAGAACCCGAAAGACATGAGCGTCGCCGAGCTGAAACGCCTGGGTCTGGTGGCTGTGCCCATGGTGCTGCAGTGTTCGGGTAATGGTCGTGCTTTTTTCCCTGAAAAACCCAGTGGTACTCAGTGGACGGTAGGTGCCGCTGGCTGTGTGGTCTTTACCGGCGTGCCGATCAAGGCCGTGCTGGAGGCTGTGGGCGGCATGGAGGAGGGCGCCAAGTACATGACCGGTCAGGGCGGCGAGGAAATTCCTCAAGGGCTGGACCCGAACACCATTATGGTAGAGCGTTCGATTCCCCTGGAAGCCATTGATGACGCTATCCTGGCCTGGGAGATCAATGGTCAGCCCATCCCCTTGGCTCACGGCGGCCCCTTGCGCTTGATCGTGCCGGGTTACACCGGGGTCAATAACGTCAAGTACATCAAGCAACTGGCGTTTACCAAAGAGCAGTCTGCTGCCAACATTCAGCAAAACAGCTACCGTTTGGCGCCTGTGGGTGAGAAGTCCAACCCCAATCAGGAGTCGGTTTGGGAAATGCCTGTCAAGTCCTGGGTGACCAGCCCTAGTGGTGAGCCTGGCGAAGAACTCAAGGCCGGCAAGGTACAGATCCAGGGCTTGGCTTTTGGAGGCATGTCGGCAGCCAAAGAAGTGGAAGTGTCCGTGGATGGTGGCAAGAACTGGGTGAAAGCGACGTTTGTAGGCCCTGATCTGGGCAAGTATGCGTGGCGTCAGTTCGTTGCAGGCGTGGATTTGAAACCAGGCAAGTATGAGATTGCCAGTCGCGCGACCAGCGAAGCAGGCACGGTACAGCCTGAAGAGCGCGTACCTAATAACCGTGGCTATCTGAACAATAGCTGGCGCGACCACATGCTGGCTGTCACGGTCGTTTAAGTCTTGAATGTTGTACCCGCCCCGTCAGCTCGGGGCGGCTATGGAAGGGAATCATGAAGAAATATCTAGTTGCTGCAGTATCTGTATTTGTTTTTAGTACTCAAGCCTACGCTCAGGAGCAAGGCAAGGAACTGTTTCTGACAGGTGCCAAACCCATTGCCTGTGCGGTCTGTCATACCTTGGCTGATGCTGGTTCAGCCGGGGCCATTGGTCCGGATCTGGATGAACTCAAGCCAGGCAAGGAACAGATCCTGAAGGTCATGAAAGAAGGCATGGGCGCCATGCCTTCTTTTGCACAAACCATGAGTGACGAAGAGCGTGATGCTGTCGCCACTTATGTCAGCTCTGTAGCAGGTCAGTAAGTTCTACCTGCTGTAGCCAGACGCTAGCCGCCTTCCCCTTTCTTCTCCTGATCCGGAGGCAGAAATTCGGTAGGCGGCTTTTTGTTGGCATTGTGATGCAGGATGCGGGCGGGGCGACCTTCCTCATCCAGCCAGATCTGGCCGATTCCGGAACCATTCCATACCCGTTCCCCCTGTTTGCGCTGATCCGGCAGATGCGGGCTGATGCTCAGGTCACGGCGTTGCGTAAACCAGTTCAGAGGGGATCGCGGCGAGTAGAGCCAGCGGTTCAGCCGATCCAGCCAGTTCAATAAAGCTTCCGGAAATTCGTTCTTGATGCCGCTGCTGGTGACTTGCCAGATATGTGGAATGTGCCCGCTATGGCGCACCTGTACATCGTAGACAAAGGAATAGTGCACATCGCCGGACAGAATCACGTAGTTTCCGGGTGTGCGTGAGTGCCTGAAGATGTTCAGCATGGTGTTGGCAGCCCCTCTGTGGGCCATCCAGTTCTCGGCGTCCACCGTCAGGGCAAAACCCGCGTACGTGCAAATGCTTTGTATGACTTCGATCAGCTTGACGCCAAACATGGGCGTGGGCGACACAATGATGGCGGCGCGCTCATCCAGCAATTCGTGTTGAAGCTCGGTCAAGGATTCCCAATCCATCAGTCCGGACGGGCGACTGGGCAAACGGCGTTTATGCCAGCGGCGCGTGCGTGTATCCAGCACGATCAGCGTAGGCTGGGTGCGCAGCACATAGTCCCATTGGCGAAACTCCAGCAGTTCCTTGATCAGCGCATCTTGAGCTTCATGTTCAAGACGCTGATGTTCATCCGGCTGGCTGGTCCAGGCGGTCACCGTATTCAGCACCGACTCAAACACCTCGGGCCGGTTGCCCCAACCCTGACACAACATATAGGCGATCAGGGCATTGCCTACGATCTGCCGTGAAAAAGGATGGCCATAGGCGACGCTTTCCCATTTGGCGGACAAATTCCAGTCATCGGTGATGTCGTGGTCGTCAAAAATCATCAAGGTTTGCACGTGGGCCAGAAGGCGTGCTGCTTGGGGCAGGTCCTGACGGAAACCTTCCAATGCCAGTGCCTCGCGTTGCCAGCGTTGCTGATGCTTGGGCTCCAATTGGGGAGGATCAGGCTCTGGAATGATTTGCCATGGGATGGGGGACCAAACCAGCAAATACATGGCCATGACTTCGGCCAGCGTGACCAAGTGATTGTGTGCGTTGGCAGTGGTGAAAATCGGTTTTTCCACACCACCAAAAAAGCGCTCGCGCAGATCTTCGTTGGATTTGAAGGCAGGCAGCAAATCCGCACGTCGGTAGTAGCTGGCGGGGTGCCGGTAAAGCGATTCGCTATCCGAGACGACGGCGCCTTCCAGATATTCCCCATACAAGCCTAGCCGCTCAATCAAGGCATGAATGGCCGCCAGCATGGGACCGGCCACATCGTCGGCGTAAACCTGATCTCCGGACAGCATCAGCAAGGCAGGCCGGGCATGGGCCTGGGTAATGTGCTCGCTCAAGACTGTGTCTGCCTGAGCCAAACCATCGCGTGCGGCGTGATGAGGCTTGCGGCAGGAACCAAACATCAGATTGTCAGCGCGGCTGGCCAGCACAAAGCTGGGCCGGGTTTGACCCTGGTGCAGCAGATGGGGAGCCCAATCAGCAATCCCTTGCTCCGGTCCACCTTCGATTGAGGCGAGCAAATCGTAGTGAACAAGCGTGTCTTGGGGTAGGGCTGTGGTCAGCTGTACATCCAGGAAATGGATAAAGGCATGCTTGCCCAGTTGTACGATGCGGCAGTGCTCACTACTGAGTGGAATACGCTGGGGAGCGGCACCCTCTGCTTCCAGAAGCAGGTCCAGGGTCAAGACCGAGCTGCCAACCAGCCATAGCACCAGGCGCCGGGAATCGAGGCGACGCAAAATAGGGCCTGCCAGTACAGGCGGCAGTGTGGGGAGATGTGGGGAGAGACTCAAACGGGTGACAGCCAAAATCAGAAAAGATAATGGACAGTGTAGGGCCTATAAAGTTGCAACTCGTACTGCTTAGCTGTCTGCGACTTCCGGGCTGGCAGCCAGAAAAGCGGTAACTTGCGCGTCCAGATCGTCCTCATGCACTACGCGGACTGGAAAGCCGAATTTTTCGCTCAAAGGGGCGACAAAGGCATTCAAGGAAAAGGCCATCAAGGCATTGCTGACAACTACCAGGCTGGCGGCACAGGACACGCTCAGACGGCTGCGGTTGGCCTTGATCCATTGCGAGA
The DNA here is from genome assembly GCF_042653705.1 of Alcaligenes sp. GCM10023179. NCBI lineage: Bacteria > Pseudomonadati > Pseudomonadota > Betaproteobacteria > Burkholderiales > Alcaligenaceae > Alcaligenes > Alcaligenes sp. GCM10023179. Next base: position 335,726 of record NZ_JBHSIQ010000003.1, read on the forward strand.
ATTCCTCCTTGTCCGTGCCTTCCTCTGCACCAGGCAGCTCGCGGGTCAGCAAGACAAAGCGTTGTCCTTGCTCCAGCAAGGCTTCCAGTTCCGCTTTCCAATTGGATGGGGCGCTGTTCGAGATCCAGATAAGGGGGAATTCCTGTGTAGCAACGTGCATGTGCGGGTCCTGAGAATGTCTGTTTATGATTTGTTTTGAATGCGCTGCTTTGTACCATCAATCAACAGGTTCAGGCCAGTGATAAAACGGCCCGTAAAGTCATCGGAAAAAATCGCCTCACGTGCCTGCCAGTTGCTGGGGTACTTTTCTTGAGCCAATTCTAAAAAAGCCTGTTTGCGTAAAGACAGGTCCAATGTGCTGCCAGGCCCCAGAGCCTGTTCTTCCATGACAAAACCCAGAATGTAGTAAATCAGGCTAAAGCTGGCCTCGGCAGCAAATTGGCTGTCTGCGCCTGCCTGCATGAAAGCGGACAAAAAGGCTTCGCTGGTGCGCAGCACATTGTCGGTGACTACATAGGTACCCGCAAAGACTCGAGCGCCGTCTCGTCTTTGCAACAGGGCCTGCCGGAACTCCAGACCCAGATGCCGAACTTGTTCATCCCAGGCTTGGTTGCTTGGGCTGTGTCGCGCCATGTTTTCTACCAACGCGTCAGCCATGCCATCAATCAAGGCTTGCTTGGCATTGAAATGCCAATACAGCGAGGGGGCCTGGATATTCAGGGCCTGAGCCAGTTTGCGCAAAGTCAGGCCTTCCAGCCCCTCCTGGTCCAGCAAGTCCAGCGCTGTCTGGATGATGTGTTCACGTTGAATACGGGGCGCTTTTGTTGCCATGTTCTCTCCGATATTTGCAACCTAACGCTGTTAGTGTATCATTCGCTCATAGACTAACGGTGTTAGGTTGTGATTTTTGATTGAGCAGGGATACGGTTATGAGCACCTCAACAACTTCAACGGAACGCAAAGCGCTGGGCCTGCGGCTGGCTCCTTGGCTGGGCTGCCTGGCCATGATTGGGCTGCTGATTCTGGCGACCACGCAGTGGAACGAGTGGACCAGTAGCCGCCGTATACAGAGCACTCAGAATGCTTACGTGAAATCCGACTTTGCGGTGCTCAGTGCCAAGGTTTCGGGCTACGTGAAAGCCTTGCCCTTGGGGGATTATGAGCAGGTCAAGGCGGGGGATCTGATTGCGCAGATTGATCCGGCCGATTACGAGCTGGCCGTGGCGGCAGCGCGGGCGGAACAGTCCAAGGCGCAGGCCCATCTGGACAATCTGGACGGTGAAATTGCACAGCAACAGGCGCGTATTAAAGAGGCGCAAGCCAAGCTGCGCTCCGTGCAGGTGCGCGTGCGGCAATATCGTAATAATCCTTCTCGTCAGGCAAGGCTGGTCAAGGAAGGTGCCTTGTCACGGCAAGGCTATGAAAACGCCCAGGCCGATCTGGATGAGGCAATCAGCCAAGGGGAGGCCGCTACCGCGCAAGTGGAGCTGGCGAAAAACTCCCTGAAGGTTCTGCAGGGGCAGCGTGCGATTCGTACCGCTGATTTGAAATCGGCTGAAGCTGCCTTGGAGTCTGCTCGTCGCAATTTGGGCTATACGCGGATTGTGGCCCCTTTTGACGGGGTCTTGAACAAGCGTCATGTGCAAGTAGGCAGCTTGTTGAACCAGGGCACGCAGATTGTTTCCATCGTCCCCCTGGAGCAGGCCTACGTCATTGCAAACTACAAGGAAACGCAGCTTGCGCATGTGCAGCCTGGGCAGCCTGTGGAGTTGACCGTGGATGGCTTGCCCGGTGGCAGCTGGCGGGGGCGCGTAGTAGAGATTGCACCCATGAGCGGGGCTGAGTCTTCCTTATTGCCTGCCGATAACGCCTCCGGGAATTTCACCAAAGTGGTGCAGCGCATACCGGTGCGTATTGAGTTGGAGCCGGGCCAGGCACAGTTGGAGCGTCTGCGCCCCGGTATGTCGGCACAGGCCAGAATCGACACGGCGGGTTCCCACGTTGCGGCTTATGACATGCCGGGTTTGAAACAGACTCGTCAACTGGCCGTCGTTCGGGCTCAGGAGGGCTGACCATGACGTTCTCCAGGCTGATGGCTAATACGCAAACCGCACGCCCCATCCTGACCGTGATGGCGATCTTCCTGGGCGCGGTCTTGACCACCGTGCAAGGGCGTCTGTTTTCCGCTGCCTTGCCGGACTTGCGCGGCCAGTTTGGCTTGGATGTGCTGGAGGCGGCCTGGTTGGGAACGGCCTTGAATGCGGCGCAGTTGATCTCCATGCCGATTGCGCCGTGGCTGGCAACCGTAATCGGGCCGACCCGGGTACTGCTGGTGCCCAGCCTGCTGTTGGGCTTGGCCGCCTTTTTGATCCCTTTCTTTGCCCATCATTACCCCGTCTTGTTGAGCCTGCACGGACTGGCCGGACTTTGTCTGGGGATTTACCTGCCACTGACGATGTCCCTGGCTTTGCGCAGCGTGCACCCTCGGCTTTGGCTGGCTGTCATGGCAGCGTACAGCTTGCGTGTTTCAACCGGCATGGATGCGGGCTATGGCACGTCCGGTTTTTTACTGGAGGAGTTCAGTTGGCATTGGGTGTATTGGCCCACTGCTTTTGTGGGGCCAGTGATTGCGTTTCTGGCCTGGAAAGCCATGCCGTTGACGCCTATAGATCGCGACCAATTGCAAAACGCCGATTGGGGCGGGATGGCCTTGTTTTGTACGGGTTTGGTGCTGGCCTTTGTCGGGATAGAGTCCGCGGAACGGCTGGGCTGGACTGATTCCGGTCTGGTTGTTTCTGCTCTGCTCGGTGGCGTGGTGCTTGTGGCGGCCGCCATAGGACGTGGCATGCGCAGGCAGAACTCCTTTGCCAGCCTGATGGCTTTGAGCAATCGAAATATCCGTGTGTGCCTGATTATTGCCTGCCTGTTCGGCGTGCTGATGACACCGACGTCTTTGCTGATCCCCAGCTTTCTGACCCAGATGGGGGACTTGAAGCCCCTGCAAGCGGGTGCTGCCACCTGGATTGCGTTTGGGGCTTACCTGGCCTCGACTCCGCTGGCGATCTATCTGGCTCGACGTCTTGAGCCACGCCTGATGATGATTCTCGGCCTAAGCATCATCGCCTTCACCGCCTGGCTGGGAACTCATATTAGCCACGACTGGCGTGTGGAGCAGTTTGTTTCGATCCTGATTTTGCAGTCTGTGGGCGAGAGCACCATGTTGATCGGGTTGATTGCTGCTTTTGTGACCAATCTGAATCCTCAACATGGAGTGGCTTTGGGTGTGTATGTCCCCATTGCTCGTGTCTTTACGCCTGTTGCCGCCGCCACGCTGGTGTCTACCTGGCTGCGCATGGCAGGCGATATCAGCCGCAGCAGTCTGAGTAGCCATCTTGTAGAGGGTGACCCTCTGGTTATGGAGCGGGCTTCGGACGGCGTGGCCGCCTTGGCTCGCGTTCTGGCTCGTGAATCACAGGTCGCTGCACAGATCAGCGCCTACAACCTGGTGTTTTGGTGCAGCTTGCTGGCCTTGTGTCTGGCCGTGCTGCTGCGTTCTTCACCCCCCAATCCCATTGCGCCTCCCTTTGCTCGACCTGTTTAGGTCCTGGCGGAGAGGCGGTTTTTTTAATCAAGGAGATTCATTATGAAATTAGGTTTATGGACAGTGGCTTGCACGGTTTTGATCGCTTCAAACTCTGCTTGGGCGGCTGACGGAACTGCACAGGTGCAGGGTCAGAGCTACAGCAAAAGTCGCGCCCAGGTTGTGCAGGAACTGGAGCAAGCTCGGGAACAGGGGCTGATCAGCGTGGCTGCGCATGGTTACCCCAAAGTTCCACAAGGCCCGGCTAAAACGCGCGCTCAGGTGGTTCAGGAGTTGCAAGAGGCCCAACAAGCCGGTTTGCTGGATTTTGCAGACGATGAATATCCAGTCCTGCCTGCGGGCAGTGTTCATAAGACGCGTCAGCAGGTTGTGCAGGAGCTGGAACAAGCCAGAAAACAGGGCCGCCTTTTGTATGTAGCCCCATAAGGCTGTCTTGAGCTGCCTTTGCGGTATTTTGTTTAAGGTTTAAAAAGGGACTGAGACTGCCTAACGGCAAGCTCAGTCCCTTTTGCTTTTATGAAATTGCTTTTGCGGGAACGGGTTTCAAACCTGGGCTATAGGATGACGCATCAAACGCAGCGCCACCAGTACAGACAAGCTAACGACCACTGCACTGAACAGATAAATCGCTTCCAGCCCCCAGGTTCCTGCGACTGCGCCCAGGGCAGGGCCGGTGATGCCCAAAGAAATGTCCAGAAAGGCGACATAGGCGCCCATGGCGACACCTCGGCTTTCGGGTGGTGCGCGGCGTACGGCCTCGACACCAAAACCAGGAAAGGCCAGGGAATAGCCCCATCCGGTCAAGGCTGCTCCCAGGTACGCAATCGCAGGGCTGTGGGCACCCCAGATCAGCAAGAGACCCACTGCTTCCACCAGCACGCACAGCAAAGCGACGCGTGCCCCGCCCAGCTTGTCAGGCAGATGACCAAAGAACATGCGCGCAGCAATGAAGGCAAGCCCAAAGGCAGTGAATGCCAGCGAAGCATTGCCCCAGTTGCGATCAGCAAAGAGCAGGGCAATAAAGGCGGTCAGACTGCCAAAACCAACACTGCACAGCAACAAGCCCATACCGGCGCCCCAGACCAATCCCAGGACTTGGTAGAAAGGGGTACGACGCAGCGCAGTGGGGGCGGTGGCGCGGGTCTTAAGCAGCATCACCAGGGAAATCAAAGGCAACAGCGTGACGGCGACGGCGATACCGTTAAAACCGTACTCCTGGTTCACCACAACACCCAGAGGGGCGCCGACGGCGTAGGCGCCGTACATGGCCACACCCACCCAGGCCATGACTTTGCCTGCATTTTGCGGGCCAACCAGGCCGATGCCCCAGCTCAAGGCACCCGTCACAATCAGGCTTTCACCGCAACCCAGCAAGATACGGCCAATCACCAGCACCCAGACCGATAGGGTTGGTGTGCTGACAAAGCTCAACGAAGCCAGATAGGCCAGGCCGGACAAGCACATCACCATCAAACCCAGCATGACGGCGTGCTTGGAGCCTTGTGTATCAGCCAGATTCCCGGCCCAGGCACGGGAGAGCAAAGCGGCTGCGAATTGAACACCGATAACCAGGCCCACGACCAGCGTACTCATCGCCAGCACATTGTGTACATGCAAGGGCAGTACGGGCAGGGGCAGCCCGATACTTAGAAAACTGACGAACACGGCCAGCGTGATAGGGAGTAGCGTTAGAAAAACATGGGCGGCAGGTGGCGACTGCGCCTTCGAGGTGGCTTGCGCCGAATTGGGTACAGACATGAAACACTCCAAACATGAGTAATTGCTCGATATTTGAGATAATATGAATAATTGCTCACATCGAAAACTCGCATTCGGAGTCCTTATGCAAACGCTCCCTCAAGCCCGTCGTATCCCGCGTCAAAGCCGTTCCCGGGCTTTGGTGGAGGCGATTTTGGAGGCAACGGCTCGCGTTTTGTCCGAGCGTGGCTATGCCGGTACCAATACCAATGTGGTCGCGGAGGTGGCTGGAGTCAGCGTGGGGTCGGTGTATCAGTACTTCCCGAATAAGGACTCACTGATTGCCGCCTTGCATGAACGCCATGCTTTGCAAATGAACCAGGCTATGGAAAGCAGTCTGGCCGATACGCAGTCCCTGGGGTTGCGGGGGCGTTTGAGTGATCTGGTTAAAGCCTGGTTGGCCGCGCATCGGGTGGACCCGGAACTGCATCGGGTACTGGAAAAGGATTTTCCTTTCTTTGATGCGCCAGCCAGCGAGAGCCAGGCTGATCAAAGTATTCGTGACCGCATTCGTCAACTGCTGGAAGAGCACCGTAGCGAGGTTGCCCCGCAGGATCTGGATTTAGCCACCTGGGTAGTAATGCAAAGTCTGGAGTCCCTGATCCATGGTGCGATCATTCCGCCCGGTGTGCCGTATCCACCGGAGCAGGTGGAAGAGGCCATTGTGGATTTGCTGTGTGGATATTTGGGCTGTGCGGGCTGTGGGAATGGGGGTGAAGGGAGCTGAGTTGTCGAGCCGGTTCTCGAGTGAGTTTTGGCTCACATGAGTTTGTTGTTGTTGTTGTTGTTGTTGTTGTTGTTGTTGTTGTTTGCTGGCCGGACTCACCTTGGCTAAACGTATGTGCTGAATGGCATACAGCAAAACGAAGAACGAGATGACATAGCCAAGTTTACGAGTGTATAGATCCTCTGCTCATAGTCCTGGCTCAGATACCCAGGAGTCAGCAAACTCGTAAGGCTTCGATGTGCGTTTTACAGACCATCAAGAGCTTCCAACAAAAAGGCGCCAATCTTTGTAGATATGGCGCCTTTTTTCTCAGGAGTTCACGAGCAGAACGGAGTCGATAGGCCTAGACCTGTCGCCCAATCTCTTCCATCGCTTCCTGAATTTCCAACCATTCTTCTTCCAGCGTTTGATGCGTTTTGGTGAGCTCACCATGTTCGGTCATCAAGGCAGGACGTTGGTCCTTGTAGCTGTCCGAGTAAAAGTCTGGGTCCTGCATCAAGGTATCCAGCTCCTGCAAACGCAGCTGAGCTTTCTCCATGGCTGACTCCACTTTCTTCAAGCGGCTTTCCAGTGGCTTGCGTTGTTGGGCCTGCCGTTGACGCAGCTCGGCTTCCTGACGGCGTTGAGTCTTTCGGTCTGTGCCTTCAGCACCTGTATCCGCACGCGCTTCCTGGCGAGCTTCCGAGCGCGATTGCGCGCTGCGGGCCAGTAGCCAGTCGCGGTAGTCTTCCAGGTCGCCGTCAAACTCCTGAACCTGTCCATCGGCCACAATCCAGAAAGAATCAACGGTAGAACGCAACAAATGGCGATCGTGCGATACCAGCAGCACGCTGCCACCGTAATCAGCCAAGGCTGTCGCCAGGGCCTCACGGGTATCCACGTCCAAGTGGTTGGTTGGCTCGTCCAGCAGGAGCAGGTTGGGCTTTTGCCAGACAATCAGGGACAGGGCCAGACGTGCCTTTTCGCCACCGGAGAAGGGAGCGGTCAGGCTGGTGACCATATCACCGCTAAAACCGAAAGAGCCGAGGTAATTGCGCAGTTCCTGCTCGCGCACATCCGGAGCCAGACGGGCCAGATGTTGCAGGGGTGTGGAGTCCGGGTCAATGGAGTCCAGCTGGTGCTGGGCAAAGTAGCCGATCACCAGACCTTTGGATTCCAGGCGCTCGCCCCTGATAGGTTCCAGCTTGCCAGCCAGGGTTTTGACCAGTGTGGATTTACCCGCACCGTTCATCCCCAAAATACCCACACGGGCACCGCCGCGTACCATCAGACGGACCTGGCTCAAAATCGCCTTGTCCTGACCGGGGTAACCCAGATCGGCTTGATCCAATGTCAGCAAGGGATCGGGTGTGTATTCGGGCGAGGGCAGGCGAATGGAAACGCTTGAGTCGTCGCGCAAGAGCGTCACGGTCTGCATGCGGGCTAAAGCCTTGACGCGGCTCTGTGCCTGCTTGGCCTTGGTGGCCTGGGCCTTGAAGCGGTCAATAAAACTTTGCAGACGCGCGGCTTCACGGGTTTGACGCTCGTAGGCGATCTGGCTTTGTTGCACGCGCTCGGCACGCTGCACCAGAAAGTCGTTGTAGCCGCCTTTGTAGCGAACCAGTTTGCCTTGATCCACGTGCAGAATCGAACGGGCCACCGCATCCAGAAACTCGGTGTCGTGCGAAATCAGCAGGACCGTGCCGGGGTAGGAGCCCAACCAGCGTTCCAGCCAGAGCATGGCGTCCAAGTCCAGGTGGTTGGTGGGTTCGTCCAGCAAGAGCAGGTCAGAAGGTGCCATCAGGGCGCGGGCCAGGGACAGGCGCATTTGCCAGCCACCGGAGAACTCGCGCACGGGCAGCATCCACTGATCGGGGCGGAAACCCAGACCGGCCAGCAGTTGCTCGGCACGCGAGGGGGCGGACCAGGCATCGGCTTCGATCAGGGCGTTTTCCAGTTCGGCAATGGCTTGGCCATCGCTGTCGGGCGTATTAGCACGTTTTTCCTGCAAGGCACGCAAGCGCTCGTCGCCATCGATAACAAATTCGCGGGCAGGGCGGTCACGGTCTGGAATGGTTTGGCGCACACTGGCCACTTCCCAGACTTCGGGGATGCTCAGGTCACCCCCGTCCAGATCCAGCTCGCCTTGCAGCAAGGCAAACAGCGAGGATTTACCCGCACCGTTCTTGCCCACAATGCCCAGGCGCTCGCCCGGGTTGACGATGAAATCAGTATTGTCCAGCAGGACTTTGACGCCGCGACGCAGCGTAATTCCAGTTGCGCGTATCACAGAGCCAGTTGCTCCCGGCTTAACAAGAGAATCTGGTCTTCAGCGGTTTCCGTGCTCAGCCAGATCGGCTCCAGCTCCGGGAAAGCGGCGATGAAATTGTCGTACTCATTGCCGATTTCCAATACCAGCACACCTTCGGGTGCCAGGAAGTTGGGGGCCGCTTCCAGAATGCGACGCACCAGATCCATACCATCGTCGCCGCCAGCCAGGGCCAGTTGTGGCTCGTGCTGGTATTCCTTGGGCAGGTTTTGCATGGACTGCTCATTCACATACGGTGGGTTGCAAATGATCAGGTCGTAAGCGGTTGGCGGCAATTGATCCAGCAGATCGCTCTTGTACAAGCTCATGCGATCGTTCAGCTCGAAGGCATCGATGTTTGACTGGGCCACTTCCAGCGCGGCGTCGGACAGATCCACGGCATCGACCTGGGCTTGCGGGAAGGCCAGTGCCGTCAAAATAGCCAGACAGCCCGAGCCAGTGCACAAATCCAGGGCGTTGTAGATGGCATCGGGGTCCGCAATCCAGGGTTGCAACTGCTCTGCCAGCAATTCAGCAATGGGAGAGCGCGGCACGATGGTGTCGGCGGTGACGCGGAAGCGATGGCCTTGCAGCCAGGCTTCGCCAGTCAGGTAGGCGGCGGGCACGCGCTCGTTGCAGCGTCGTGCGACCAGGGCCAGATAGGCAGCGCGCTCGGACTCCAGCACGGTGGCATCCAGATACGGGTCCAGCGTGTCCAGGGGCAAATGCAGGGTGTGCAGCAGCAGATAGGCGGCCTCGTCCCAGGCATTGTCACTGCCATGGCCAAAGGCCAGCTGACAGCGGTTGAACTGGCTGACAGACCAGCGCAACAAGTCGCGCACGGTGCGCAGTTCCTGCTGGGCTTCCAGCAGGGAGGAATGATCGATGCAAGGGCTTAACAAAGCAGGGATTCCAATGTACGGCGATAAATGTTTTTAAGAGGCTCAAGATCAGCCACAGCAACGTGTTCATTGATTTGATGGATGCTGGCGTTGAGCGGGCCAAATTCGACCACTTGAGGGCAGATTTTAGCGATAAAGCGGCCATCCGAGGTGCCGCCTGTCGTGGACAGATCGGTTTCCACGCCGGTTTCGGTTTCAATGGCCTTGGCAAGAGCCTGGCTTAGGGGTCCGGCCTCAGTCAGGAAGGGTTCGCCACCCAGTGTCCATTCCAGTTGGAAATCCACACCATGGCGGCGCAGGATGGACTCCACTTCGGCTTGCAGACCGGCAGGTGTCTGCTCGGTGGAGAAGCGGAAGTTGAAATGCACATCCAGCTGACCGGGGATCACATTACCCGCGCCGGTGCCGGCATGAATATTGGAAATCTGAAAGCTGGTGGGCGGGAAATCGATATTGCCGGCGTCCCACATGCGGTCTGTCAGTTCGTGCAGCGCAGGGGCGAATACATGCAGCGGGTTGATGGCCAATTGCGGGTACGCCACATGGCCTTGGCGACCCTTTACGATCAAGTGGCCGGACAGGGAGCCGCGACGGCCATTTTTAATGGTGTCACCTAATTGGCGCGAGCAGGTAGGTTCGCCCACGATGCAGTAGTCCAGCTGTTCGCCACGTTCTTTCAGCACTCGGCAAACATGCACCGTGCCGTCGGTGGCCGGGCCTTCTTCATCCGACGTCAGCAGCAGGGCAATCGAGCCTTTGTGTTCAGGATGGGCCTGGGTAAATTCCTCAACTGCGTGGATGAAGGCCGCAATTGAGGCTTTCATATCCGCCGCACCACGGCCATACAGCTGACCGTCGCGCACGGTGGGTTCAAACGGGGGCGAGTCCCAGGCCGCTTCCGGCCCGGTAGGAACCACGTCTGTGTGACCGGCAAAAACAAACAAGGGCGCCTGGGTGCCACGGCGGGCCCACAGATTGGACACCGGGCCGCTGGGCAGATGTTCCAGGCTAAAGCCCGCTTGCTCCAGCCTTGCGCCCAGCCATTGCTGGCAGTGGGCGTCCTCAGGGGTGACCGAGGGGCGGGCAATCAGGGCTTTGAGGGTGTCTAGTACAGAATTGTCAGTGCTCATGTTCAGGCGCGAAGTAAATCATTAATACTGGTCTTGGCGCGGGTACGGGCATCCACACGTTTGACGATGATGGCGCAGGCCAGGCTGTACAGCCCATCGGCCGAAGGCAGGGAACCAGGGACCACTACCGAACCGGCAGGGACACGGCCCTGGTAAATCTTGCCTGTTTCGCGCTCGTAAATTTTGGTGCTTTGCGACAGGAAGACGCCCATGGCCAGCACCGAGTTCTCTTCTACGATGACCCCTTCCACCACTTCGGAACGGGCACCGATGAAACAGTTGTCCTCAATGATAGTGGGGTTGGCCTGCAGAGGCTCCAATACCCCGCCAATACCGACGCCACCCGACAGGTGAACATGCTTGCCGATCTGGGCGCAGGAACCAACGGTGGCCCAGGTATCCACCATGGTGCCTTCACCGACATAAGCGCCGATGTTCACAAACGAGGGCATCAGCACGACATCGGGTGCTACATAGGCGCCTTGGCGTACCACAGCACCGGGAACGGCGCGAAAGCCTGCCTGGGCAAACGCAGCCTGGTCGTGCTGCTCGAATTTCAGAGGCACCTTGTCATAGAAGGGAGCGGGCTCGCTGGCCATGACGCGGTTTTCGTTGATCCTGAAGGACAGAAGAATCGCTTTCTTGACCCAGTCGTTGACCTGCCACTGTCCGTCGATTTTTTCCGCCACACGCAGGGAACCGTAATCCAGCTTTTCGATCACGGTATGGATGGCCGTGCGCAGTTCAATGCTGTGTTCTTGGGGGGAGAGGGAAGCTCGCTGTTCCCACGCCGATTCGATCAGACTTTGGAGGTCGCTCATAGGCTAGGCTCTGTGAATGCAGGCCGTCTTTGGCAGTATCGGGATACAGAAGGCGCATGATGCGCGGTTTACCACCGCAGCGGCCGAGCTTGAATGGAGGCAACAGGATAACCGAGTCTGCCCCTTCCATGCACGGTTTTGTGGCTTTCTTTGTCGCTTTTGAGGACAGATGCGTGTGGGATGCAGTCTGTCAGCAAGGCCAGGAAGGTGGTGTGTTGGCCAAGTGAACTTCATGTGCAGATGTGAATGCGGAGGTCTGCAATATCTGTATTGGATTTTTCTGTTTACTTTATTTCTGAAGTTTTTTTCTTTTTTCTTGTGGTTCGATAATTATTTTTCTACTTACCCTTGTTTTTCTTATCGCAGCTATTTTGTTTATTTATTATTGCTGCTGCTCAATTCAATCAGCTACGTAATCAAGCATTTCAAGATAATAAAAAATAAGCATGTATTGCCATACAAGCTTTGTGTGAAATTCTTGGGCGAGGCCTGATTTGCGGGTGTGTGCTGCCTGATCGTATAGCCTGCTTCTTTCTCGCTTGTCTCTGTAGGGCTTATGTAAAAAGGGTTTAACCCTTTTTCGTCCAGGGTCATGAGTCTATCCATGTTGAGAATGAGGTGGCCTGCAGCCATGCGCTTTGATTCGGTTTCTCTTTTTACATTTTATAAAATTTATCGATTTTTTATCTGCCTAGAATGATCGTGAAGTGTTTTTTTGCTGCATTCAGTTCTTGTTTTTCATTCAAACGGAGGGCTTATGCGATCGATCCTTTTATGGCTTCTGGGTGTTCCTATCCCTATCATCATTTTGCTGGCTCTGTTTTGGCACTAAGGTGCGTGCGATCACAATCTGAAATAAGGAATCATCATGGCTACAACGCAATTTGGTTCGGATGCAGGTTTGGGGACGCAAGCCGTGGCGGAGTCTTCGCACTCCGCTGTGTCTTGGGGCGCTGTCATCGGGGGCGCGGTTATTGCCGCTGCCATGACGGTGACCTTGCTGGTAGGTGGGACCGGCCTGGGTTTCATGGCAATCTCCCCGTGGAGTAATGACGGGGCCTCAGGCACCACGATGGCTATCGGGACGATTATCTGGCTTTTTGTCACGCAGATCATTGCCTACGGTATTGCGGGCTATGTCACTGGACGTCTGCGTACCAATTGGACAGGTGTTCACGGTGACGAAGTTCATTTCCGCGATACGGCACATGGTTTTCTGGTCTGGGCCGTGAGTGCGGTTGTCAGCGTCTTCTTGCTGGGCTCGGGTGTCGCCTCGCTGGTCTCGGGTACGGCTCAGGCGGGGGCGAATCTGGCCGGGGCTGGAGTGGGAGCGGCATCGGCCATCGTAGGCCAGGCAGGCAAGGATCAGGCGCAAGGCCCTGGTTTGGGCTATTTCACCGACACCTTGTTACGTCCGGCAGATCCTGCCAATGCACCTGCTCAGACTGGCAACCCGGAACGTGAGGTCAGCCGGATTCTGGCTCGCAGCCTCAAAGAAGGGGAGGTGTCCCAGCAGGATCAGGATTACTTGCTGCGTTTGGTGGCCAACCGTACCGGCTTGACGCCCGAGCAAGCCAAGGAGCGCCTGGACTCCGTGCAAAAGCAAGCCAAGGAAACAGCCGACAAGCTGGAGCAGCAAGCTCGTGAAGCGGCTGACACCGCTCGCAAGGCAGCCGCTGCTTTCGCGCTGTGGGCATTTGCGTCCTTGCTGGTAGGTGCCTTCGTGGCAAGTCTGGCTGCAACGATTGGTGGACGGGCGCGTATCACGCGTTAAGCCCCAGTCATAATGCCAGGCCGCTTATAAGTTGAGGCGGGCAGTGCAGGCCCCTGGATGTCAGAGCTCCGGGGGCCTTTTTGTTTCTGCTTCCATCAAGTTGCTGTCTGGTCAGTTCCTTCAAGGAACACGAATAAAGTTGCTGGGTGCTTGCCCCAAGCGGCGCCGAAACATGGTGGAAAAGGCACTGGAGCTGTCGTAACCCAGATCCAGTGCAATCTGTGTGACGGATTGGCCTGCAGACAGCTTGGCCAGAGCCGCCAGCAGACAGGCTTGTTGACGCCATTCACTAAAACTCATGCCAGTTTGTTGCCGGAACAGGCGCGTAAAACTGCGCAGGCTTTTATTGATTTGCCCGGCCCACTGTTCTGGCGTGCTTTGAATATTGGGCTGACTTAAAAAGTCTTTGCAGAGCTGGGCCAGGGATGGGTCTTGAGGGATGGGGGCAAAGAGCGGCATGGTTTGCGCCAAACCGACTTCATGCAGAAGCAGTTGAGCCAAGGCGCCGTCGCGGCCATCTTCCTCGTACAGAGCGGGCAAGGCCAGGGAGGCCAGCAACAAGTGATGCAGCAAGGGCGTAATGACCAGCACTTCGCAGTGTGTGCTGCTGTGAGGTGCTGCTTCCGGCTCTATATATAAGCTTCGGGTGCTGGCGCTTTGCATGCGAACGCGATGGCGTTTGCCAGCTGGAATCCACACGCCGCTATAAGGTGGAATTACCCAGGCGCCATCGTCGGTTTCGACTTCCATCAGCCCGGTCATGGCATAGAGCATTTGCGCCCGTCGGTGCACATGAAAGTCCAGCAGCGTGCCCGGCGCGTAGTCCGTGCCAATCGCCAGCAAGGGGCGAGGGGTGGCATCTACGCTATCCAGTCGTACATTGTGCATAAGCAAGCCTCTGGCCGAAACGAAAGTATTGTTGACCGGTTTTAGCATGCCAGCCAAAACAGGGCGACCTATTCTTGGGTTTTGTCATCTGTGTTGATGGGCGGCTATGTATTTTCTATTGCTGTTTTTTGGTTTGCTGGCTGGCGTGACCACCGTGCTGTTTGGCTTCGGTGGTGGTTTTGTGGTGGTTCCCGTGCTGTATTCGGTGCTGATTGGCATGTATGGCGTGGATAGTCAGATGGGGCAGGCCGCCATGCATATTGCGGTGGCCACTTCCACCTGCGTCATGATTTTTGGTGCTGGCCTGTCTACCTGGCGTCACCACAAGGCGGGCACTGTGCCTTGGGGGCAAGTGCGTCCTTTGCTCCTGTTCATCGCCTTGGGGGCGATTCCCGGTGCGGCAGCAGCCATGGCCTTGAGCGGGTCCTGGGTACGTTGGGTTTTTGTGGTGTATCTGGGCCTGACGATTCTGGATAGCCTGTTTCGTTCCGGCTTCACCCAAGAGTCCAGCAATACCATGCGCCCTTTAAGCAAGGCCAGTAGCGCTGGGGCCGGGGTAATTATTGGTGCGATTGCCGCCTTTTTGGGCGTCGGTGGTAGCGTGATCACCGTCCCCCTGATGCGTCGACGCGGTGCCAGCATGACCGCTGCCACGGCCGCAGCCAATCCCTTGTCCTTGCCGATGGCGGTGGTGGGGAGCCTGACCTACGCCATGCTGGCCTGGAATGCCGATTCCTTGGGGGCCTGGCATGCAGGTTATATCGACTTGCGGGCATGTCTGGTGCTGGTGATTGGCTCTTGGCTGGGGATTCGCTTCACCTCGCGCTGGATCGGCAAGATCCCGGACAGCATTCATGCCAAAGTCTATATCGCCTTGTTGGGGCTGGTGTTTTTGGTGATGCTGCTAGTTTAAGCGTTGCAGGGGTCGCTTTGCGCCACCGATCCTTCCAAGCTTGAAGGCTTCACTTTTCCTGTTTTGAAAACGTGTGTTTTTTGTTGAGTGCGGCGACATGCAGTGCTTGCTGTGCTGCATTTTTCCCTATACTGAGCAGCACAGCACAAACAGGAGTGGGGCAACATGACAACAGAGATTGCAGTGGTCTTGGGTCTGGCTTTAATCGCGATTGTCTTGTTTGCTACAGAAAAACTCCGAATAGATGCTATCGCCTTGCTGGTGCTCAGCACCTTGGCGGTTCTGGGTTTGGTGACTCCCGAGCAGGCCGTGGGTGGTTTCAGCAATCCGGCCACGGTTACCGTCGCGGCCATGTTTGTGCTGGCTGCCGGGCTGCAAAATAGCGGGGCGCTGTCCGGGATTGGGGATTTGCTGAGCAAGGCACGCTCCCCTGTGCAGTTTCTGCTGCTGTTGTTTCTGGTTCTGGCGGTGATTGCTCCTTTCGTGAACAACACGGCGGTGGTAGCGGTATTCATTCCCATCGTCATGGCCGCCTGCGCACGGATAGGCATGTCGGCCTCCAAAGCGCTTATCCCCTTGTCCTATGTCTCGCAAATGGCCGGGGTCTGTACCTTGGTCGGGACCTCTACCAACCTGCTGGTCAATGCCATTGCCCGCGATCTGGGCCATCCCGGTTTCACCATGTTCGAGTTCACCGCCTTGGGGGTGATCTGTATGGCTGTGGGGTGTCTTTATTTGCTGACGATAGGGCGCTGGTTACTGCCCGATGCCCGTGGCGGCGAGTTGGTCGAGCAATATGAGCTGGGAAAATACATTACCGAGCTGCGGGTGATGCCCGATTCTTCCCTGATTGGCCAATCGGTGGGCGATGCCAAGCTGGGCGAGCAATACGGGGTGTTTGTGTTGGAGCTGTTGCGCGGCGATACCAAAGTGTGGGGCCCGCGAGAGCAGAAGATCGAGCAGGACGACGTGCTGTTGGCGCGCGGAGACTGGACCAAGCTGGACGAGCTGCGCAAAGAAGCGGGTCTGGAAGTAGACCCCCAGTTCAAGCTGGAACAGCAGTCTTTCGAGCAGGTTGATCAGGTCTTGACCGAGGTCATGATTGCGCCGCGTTCGCGTATCAGTGGTCGTACTTTGGGCAGTTTGGGGGCGGGCTGGCACAAGAGCGCCACCGTGCTGGGCATTCATCGCCGTGGTCAGGTCTTGCGTGAGCAATTGCGTGCTGTGCGTTTGCAGGTGGGCGATATCTTGTTGATGTTGACTCCGGCCGCAGAGGCGGCCGATTTGCGGGCTGACAGCAATATCATCGTGTTGTCCGAGCGCGAGGCCGAAAAGGAAATGGGCTGGCGTGCGCCGTTTGCACTGGTCACCATGGCCCTGGTGATTTTGCTGCCTGCCTTGGGCTGGGTGCCTATCAGCATCACCTCCTTGTTCGGTGCCGTGGCCATGACACTGGCCGGTTGTCTGAAAGCAGATGATGTGTACGACGCCATAGACTGGCGCATCATCATCTTGATGGCGGGTTTGCTGCCTTTGGGTATGGCCATGAGCGAGACCGGCGCGGCCCAGTTTCTGGTCGAAAATACCGTTGGTCTGGTGAAGTCCTTTGGACCTTTGACCGTGTTGGCCGTGGTCTACCTGATGGCCCTGATGCTGACGGAGTTCATGAGCAATGCCGCTGCTGCTGTCTTGCTGACACCGATAGGAATGTCCACGGCGAAAATGATGGGCGTCGATCCCACTCCATTCCTGATTGCCGTTACCTTCGCGGCTTCCACCAGTTTTGCCACGCCTGTGGGTTATCAGACCAACACCATGGTTTATGGCGCAGGCGGCTATCGATTTGTGGATTTCCTGAAAGTGGGTTTGCCCTTGAATCTGATTTTCTGGGTGTTGGGCGTGTTGTTGATCCCCGTTTTCTGGCCCTTCAATCCGGCTTGAAGCCGCTATTTATACGGCAAGAATAAAGGAGACCCTGCTCATGGCCTCACTCGCCCCGCAGACCATCCGGATGATGCAGGGACGAGAGGAGCTTGATTACAGGCTTGCGTCACCCGAGGGGCCGGATTGTTCCTTGGGACCTTTCCAGCGATAGCTCAGCAGCAGCACCCACAGGGTGGCCATGCCCAGTCCGTACAACATGGCTCCATAGGAAACAGAAATATCAATACCGCAGACCCGCGAGAAGCGGTCCGCGGTATCGCAGATATTCTTGATCGCCAGTACAAACAAGACGGTGTTGACCGCCATGGCCAGACAAGCGGACACCGCCCGTTCTGCCCAGATCAGACTGGCAACGGCCAGAATGGACAAGGGCATCAAGGAGTTGAGCACACTGGTATGCCAGGCTGAATACGCCTGGGAGGAGTTGAGCAAACTTTCGTTGACGTGCGCAAAGGGAAAGAGCCACAACACAATCAAAGCAGCGCACAGGAAAAAAATCAGTTTCCTGGTGGTGATGTTGAACACGATTAAAAGTAAAAGTTTGCTTTATGAGGATTTCGAGTGTAACTGAACTGTTTTATGCTTAAAGACAAGTTGTGTAAATTTATCGGCACAATTTGCGACAATTTTGTTACTTGAATATGACATAAACAGAAGAATTTTCGAATTTAATCACGTTTTCGTGACAAATTGACGAAGTCTATTCCAATCGTCCACCTGAGGTAAATTGGAGTCTGGATTGTATGATGGCTATCTGGATGAACACTGCAGGAGTAACAAGGATGAAACGTTCCGTATGGTGCTTGAGTGCTGTATTAAGTGTGATGGCCTTGCCCGCCTGGGCTGATAACCCGGCTTGCCAGTATCGGGCTGCCGAAATTCAGAACCAGATCAACTATGCTCGCCAGCATGGCAATGTTCATCGAGAGCGTGGCCTGGAGCGCGCCTTGGCCAATGTGCAGATGCATTGCCGGGACGCGGATTTGCTGCGTGATGTACAGGAAGATATCCGCGAGCAGGAAGAGGACATCCAGGAACGCCTGGATGAAATCGCCGAGAAACGGGCTGAAGGGCGACAAGACAAGGTGGAAAAGCTGGAGAAAAAACTGGAACGTGATCGTGCCAAATTGGAACAACTGCAAGATGAATTGAAAGAATTGCAGGCTCTGGGTGCTCAGTAAAAAGCGTCACCGCAAGTCCTGAGTCTGTTCCTGTTCTGGCGATTGATCGCGTTAAAAAAGCCGGAGTCAGAAATAAATACGTGCTCCCACTGGGGGCACGTTCTTTTGAATCTGAAAGGACTGCTTATAATCACAGGTGCAGTCGGCGCAATGATGTAAGCCGACCAAGCATAAAACAAGAGTGGTATGAGCAGAAAAAGTACAGGTCGTAGCGTTAAAAAAACCAGTAGTAGAAAAAAGACAGGGCAGGCAAACCCGTCCCGATTTCTGAAGTCCGTCCTTGCCGCGGCCCTGACCAGTTTCGGGATTGCAACCGCCTGGCTTCATCCCCAAGGGCTGAACTGGCAAAGTCTTGAACCGTTTCTGGTGGCCTTGGGTTGGCCAGGTGCGACGCAGCAGGATAGTGTGCCTGTTCCGGCCTCGGTCGAGGGGTATGTTCAAACCTCTTTTGCACATTGCCCCCAGTTCTTTCCCGGCTCGCGACCTGTCGTGCCCATGGCTTACACGCAAAGAGAGTTGTGCTTCAGCTCTTTTGCGATTTTGCATAGCGGCCAAACCAAGACGCCGGTGTTTGTCGTCCAGCGTCTGAGTCGTCAGCAGATTCAGTCCGCCAAAGGCTTGAAGCGCACGGATCGTTTTTATGCTGAAGGCCGTTTGCCGCAGGCAGAGCGAGCCGAGCTGAATGACTATCGAGGCTCGGGCTTTTCGCGCGGGCATATGGCTCCGGCAGGGGATATGGCGTCGGAGCAGAGCATGGCCCAGAGCTTTTCTCTGGCTAATATGGTGCCGCAAAATCAGGTCCACAACGCCGGCCCCTGGAACAAGATCGAAGCCGATACCCGTAAATATGTGGCGCGTGCCGCAGGCAATGTGTATGTGTTCACCGGACCAGTGTACGAGCGCAATGCCGCGACGATAGGTTCCAGCCAGGTTGCCGTTCCCAGTCATTTGTTCAAGCTGGTGTATGACGCCACCACAGGACGCTCCTGGGTACATTGGCAGGCTAACCAGGCTTCCACTCGTGTTGGACCACCCATCAGCTACGAGGAGTTTGTAAGACGGACAGGCTTGCACTTGCTGCCTGACACCAGTCTTAAAAGATCGGGTTGAAGCAGACACCTTGGCGTGTGGGCACTAGCCCGTTTTATTTATTGAGTATGGCGTGGACTTGATCTTCAGAAAAAGACACGCTGTCCCCGACCTCGAAAACGTGGTAACTGATGTTCTGCTCGCTGACGACGCCCCTGAAATACGCCTTGGGGGTGGCTGGCAGTTGGGTGATACGAACACTGATGTAGCGCTCGCTGGTGTAAGAAACCAGCTGTACATGCATACCTTGCTTCAAATCCAGGGCGCCTGGGAAACGGTCCAGATCGTCATGGCTGACTACAACTCGGAATGCAGTGGGCCTGTGAATGACATAGGCTTCCTTCAGCTGGAGATGTAGAGTCAGGATCTGTTGTGCTTGTGTGCTGATTTGCGCGCCCGGATGTCGGACTTCCTGCTCCAGTTTGGGATTGGGCGTCAGATTCAAGATTTGGGCCAATAGCAAAAATTGTTCGTGAGTCATAAATTGCAAATTATCAGGAAAGGGAATCGACGGGCTTTGGAGGCTCAGGGTACAGTGTTCCTATTGTCCGCGATCGGTTCTGATTTCGATTCGCGGTAATTGCAATAAAGATTTTTTGTAGGGAAAACACAATGATGGTTCGACGTCTGATTCAAAGTTGCGCGGTGCTCGGTCTGGCCGCTTTGATGGCAGCTTGTTCCTCCGCGAAGCCCGGTGGTGGCCCCGTGTCAAAACTCTTTAATGAATGCACCTGGGACCGTGAATCCTGCATGCACGAGGGCCGTTACGAAGCCGGAGAAAGCGAGTATGCCGAGCGTGAGGCTCGAGATTTGAACCGTCAGTCCGCCGCACGTTTGCGCCGTAGCGGTCTGTAAAAGGGAGTTCTCACGGCAGTGCCGGAGTTGTTCAGCCAAACGAGGTGCTGGCCGTGATTCGTGATGTGTTAGAGCGCCGGCAAACCGCTATTTATTGTGTGGCGATGTTGCTGGCCGCCTGGATGGCCAGTGTCTGGGTGATGCCAGCTAGTCTGGTCGACTGGATCAATCCAGCGCTGGCTTTCATGTTGTATGTCACCTTTGTGCAGGTGCCTATTGCCCAGTTAGGCAAAGCGCTGACCCAGCTGCGCTTTCTGGCCGTTTTGCTTCTGGCCAATTTTCTCCTGATACCTCTATTGGTCTTTGCGCTGGTGCCCTTGCTGCCAGACCACACCATGTTGCGCCTGGGCGTGCTGTTGGTCTTGCTGGCTCCTTGCATTGATTACGTCGTGACCTTTGCTCAATTAGGTCGTGCCGACGCCCGCGCACTTCTAGCCGCTACGCCGGTACTGCTGCTTGTGCAAATGCTGCTCCTGCCCTTGTTTTTGAAATTGGCCTTGGGGGAACAGTTCGGTTTGTACATCAAAGCCGGGCCGTTTCTGAATGCTTTCTTTTACCTGATTCTGATTCCGCTGCTGCTGGCGGGGGCCACCCAGTATCTCGCGGGTAAAAGTCATAGCTGGGCGCAGATAAAAACGGGTTTGGGCTTGGCCCCCGTTCCAGCCACTGCTTTGGTCTTGTTCATCGTCGTGGCGGCTGTTCTGCGACAACTGGAGCCTGCACTGGATGTCTTGTGGCGAGTGTTGCCGGTGTATGCGCTGTTTGCCATTCTGGCTCCTGTCATCGGCTGGGCGCTGGCACGGCAAGCGCGGCTGGCCGTCCCGTTGCGACGTGCGGTGGCTTTCAGCAGTGCAACTCGCAATTCTTTGGTGGTGCTGCCTCTGGCTTTGGCGATTCCGGGGGCTTTGCCGTTGTTGCCAGCCATCATTTTGACGCAGACTTTGGTGGAACTACTGGCACAGTTGGCCTATGTGCGTGTGCTGGCTCGCTGGGGCCAAAACGAAGAGGCTTGAGCGGGTTCTTGAGCAGGCACGCTGTTTATGGTTTGGTCAGTTGCCAGACCTCATTTGTAGCGGCCTTGCCCAGGCTTCGATAGTTTTTTAACTCATTGATTAAAAGGGACTTTGTTTGGTCCTGGGCTGAGTCTGCTTCCAAAATGGAGAAGGGGGCGTTTGTCTGCTAATGCCTGTGCAAACCGCTCGCTTTTCAGCAAGAATTTTCACTGGAAAACCGCCGCAAAATTGCGCGTTTTTTTCTTATAGAGCTTATAAAAAAAATCACATGGCAATTGTGTAGCCAAGCTCTATGATCTGCTCCGCCTCAGCCTTGAGTGCAACATCATGTTGCGGGCATGTTCTGTGTCCGCCTTCTATTACTTAGGATATCTTCAAAATGCTAGTTGCCGCTTTTCTGGCGTTTGCAGGCCTGTGCCTGTTCGTTAATGGTGTTCGTCTCTTTTACTCTGAAGGTCATCATGCTGGCAGGCTGGTGGATGCCAAAGATGCTGCTATCGTCAACTTGTTCACGGCCGTACTGGGATTCATCTGCATGTCCCATATCTTGAACCCTGCCAATAGCACCGTGTACTCTCCCTTGTCGGCCATTTATCTGGGCCTGTTTGCCTTGACCTATTTTTGGGTAGGGGTGAACGCGTTTACAGGAAGTGATGGGCGTGCCTTGGGCTGGTATTCCCTGGTGGTCGCCTGCATCGCTGTTCCCGCCGCACTTACAAATTTGAGCGTAGCCGAGCGGATTTTTGACTACTGGCAAGTCCTGAGCTGGTTGTCCTGGGCAGTGCTCTGGTTCATGTTCTTCTTGCTGCTGGTGCTGAATAAACCCATTGCCCGCCTGACTGGGCTGGTGTCTGCCGTGCAAGGGGTGCTGACAGCCTTGCTCCCCGCGCTGCTGTATTTCTGGGGAGTGATCTAAGAGAGCAGGACGTTTCTTGGAAAGTAAAAAAGGCCTGGTGTGAAAACTGGGCCTTTTTGCTGCCTGATGCCTTCTGGCATAGTGAAGTAAGAGTCGGTTTTCGCTGATTTCCAACCCTGATGCGCTGCGTGTTCAGCCTGGATTTCACACAAGCCGCGCGATCAGATTTCCCCCGCTCTTTTCTTCCGCTTCTGATTGTGTCGTCCGGCATCAAGCAGCACAGCACCCGCGCCTGACAGGGATAACTGATCCCCCGGGTTTCTAAGTGGGCAGTCCGTCATGGACAAACACCCACAGCCTATACAGCCATCCAGCTCATCGCGTAGCTGTGTCAGGCTGAGAATCCGCTCATTCAACATATCCCGCCAGCTCGTGGACAAGGTCGCCCAGTCCTTTGCGTTCAGTGGCCGGCCAGTAGGTAATTCATCCAAGGCTGTTTTGATGGTAGCCAGTGGAATGCCGGCGCGCTGCGCAATTTTGATGACCGCAATTTTCCGTAGAACATCCCGGTGATAGCGGCGCTGGTTACCATCGCTACGCCAGCCATGAATGAGACCTTTGGTTTCATAGTGATG
Organism: Alcaligenes sp. GCM10023179; assembly: GCF_042653705.1. Lineage (NCBI taxonomy): Bacteria > Pseudomonadati > Pseudomonadota > Betaproteobacteria > Burkholderiales > Alcaligenaceae > Alcaligenes > Alcaligenes sp. GCM10023179. The sequence goes on from NZ_JBHSIQ010000003.1 coordinate 358,100, forward strand.
CACGGTTGCAATGGTGACCCCGCTGCGGCGGGCGACTTCACCCACGGACAGAGGGATGCTGGTATCGATTCTCATGGTGTTTGGATCTCTTGACCTCATCTATACATGAGGTTTTATAAAAGACCACTCTTGCCTATGCAAGCTTTTCAAGCGGCAGGGCTACTTTTAAAAGAATGAGTCGAGATCTTATGAAGAATCAGCAAGCTTGCGCGAGTAGCGGGCAAGGGGTACAGACCGGGTGGGGCGCTTTGTTGTCGGGGGCCAATGCCATGCGTGCCCTCGTCCTGGCCGGTGGAGTGGTATTGCATGCCGTCAATGTCTACATTGTGACCACCATTTTGCCCACGGTTGTGCAGGATATTGGTGGGCTGGATTTATATGCCTGGAATACGACCCTGTTTGTCGTGGCGTCTATTCTGGGTTCGGCTCTGTCACCCAAGTTGCTGGCCTTGACGGGCCCTAAAGGCAGCTATGCCGTCGCAGCCTTGATCTTTGCGGTGGGGGCGCTTGTTTGCGCGCTGGCGCCGAATATGTCCCTTTTGCTGTTCGGGCGCTTCGTCCAGGGGATTGGCGGTGGTTTTCTCTTTGCCCTGGCGTACGCCATGATTCGTCTGGTTTTTGCAGAGCCCTTGTGGCCTCGAGCCATGGCGTTGGTATCAGCCATGTGGGGCGTGGCAACGTTGGCCGGGCCGGCAGTCGGTGGCGTGTTTGCGCAGTGGGGAATGTGGCGTGCGGCTTTTGGATCGGTCGCCTTGATTGCCGTACTTTTTGCCGCTTTGGCATTAGTAGTCCTCCCCAAACGCGAGCAACATGCCGCGGCGGTGAGCAAGGTGGCTATTCCTGTGGTTCAACTGCTGTTGTTGACGCTGGCAGTGTTGGCGATCTCTGCCGGTAGTACCTCGGCAGATGTACTGCAAAATGCGCTTGGCCTGGGCTTGGCGGGGGTGTTGGCTGTCGCTTTGCTGGTAGTGGAAAAACGTTCGTCTACCAAGTTGCTGCCATCGGGGGCGTTTCAGTTCAGATCTGCTATTGCCAAACTCTATGCCTTGATGTCCTTGTTAGTGCTGACGGTGACCAGTGGTGAAGTTTTTGCACCGCTTTTTCTGCAGGTCTTGCATCAACAGTCCCCGTTAGTAGCGGGGTACTTGACGGCGCTGATGGGGGCGGGCTGGACGGTAGGGGCAATTATCAGCTCGGGCCTGGGGGAAAAAGCCATTGCGCGGGCGATCATGGCTGGGCCTATCCTGGGACTGCTGGGTATGGTGGGGCTTGTTGTTTTACTGCCAGATACCAGTACGGGTTCCGTCCTGGCTCTGGCACCGATTTGTCTGGCTCTGGCCTTGATAGGCGTGGGAGTAGGGGTAGCTTGGCCCCATTTGCTGGTGCGGGTTTTCAAGGCAGTGCCAGCCCAAGAGCAGGAACTGGCGGGGGCATCGATTACAACCATTCAGCTCTTTGCAACGGCAAGCGGAGCAGCCTTGGCTGGAATGATTGCCAATGCGGGTGGACTTATTGATCCCGGTGGCGTGGAGGGAACGCGTCAAGCGGCTTATTATTTATTTGGAGTTTTTGCTGTGGCACCGCTGTTAGGGATAGGAGTGGCAAGGAACTGTCGGGCGTGAATGCTGTCTGATTAATTATGAGCCAGCTAATTTGTTCAGCATTCTGCTAGGGTTAATACTAGAGCGTCCATTAATTAGCTCTTATTGATAAAAGATTTAGTGCAATTGAAGCCTGGTTCTATATTTTTAATTTTCATGAAGGAGGTTGCCTTGTGAATAGTGCCCCCTTTACTAATCAGGTATCCAAACCCGATCCGCAGCCTAAGCCCATGCGCTGGCCTAGCGATTTTCCGGGTAAACACGATCGGCAGGAATAAGCTCCGGATTTAATCGGGAAGCCGCCTTCAAGGGCGGCTTTTTTGTGTCTGCGCTTCAAGGCTTTCTTTTGTGGGGCTCGGAAATGAGGGGGTGGGGGAATCTTTCGGGCTTGATAGTAGGAATATCAGGTGACGTGCCCGTTGCTCTTGCTGCTTCACTAAGCTGTTTGTTGTGGCCCAGCCATCTCTGTGCCGACTTTCTCTTTATGCAGGGCATGGTTTTTGTCTTGTCTGGCTGGCCGTGTTGAAGTCCTCCCCTGAGACTCCCTGACGACAAAATCCCTTCCTCTTGGGCTGGTTTCAAACCGGCTTTGACCTACGTCTATAGAACAATGTCCATACTCCCTTTCAGCTCATCAATGTAGTATAAGGTAACAAATATTCTTCGGTTTATTGGTCTTTCAGGCAAATTTATGACCTCTTTATGAATGAAAAATGTAGTTATCGAGTAAAAAATAGGAATAAATGTTATTTATTGTCAAATGTGACTAGGTAATATAATTACTTGCGAATGATTGTCATTATTGATTTTTTGTAAAGGAAAGATGGGGATGAATCGCAATCCAAAGCCAAGCCCAAATCCGGCTCCCAGCCCAAGTCCTGATCCGGCTCCCAAGCCCGAGCCGCAACCCATGCGCTGGCCCAGTGACTTTCCTGGAAAGCACGATCGCTACAACTGATGTTTAAGTAGAGGTGTTCAGGAGAAAAGCACAGTGCCCAGCGGGGGTCTTGCGATTCTGCCCCCCCGGCACGTGCTTTTTCTCAGCAGTCTCGAGGTCGATTTCAGTAAATACCGTTGGATTTATCAGATCTATATAGCGCAGCTTTGGTGGGCTGTTACCTGAAAATAACTTTATTAGCGCGGACAAGCTTTAACTAATGATTGTGAGAATGGGCTAGCTTTCGTACGCAACAATACAAGACGTGCAGCGAGTTGATTGAGTGGCAATTATTAGCGGCCAAACAATTACAAGGGAACCAAATCAATAGACGCACTCGCAGTCATGTGCATCGCTCACAGCATTGAACTGGACTCAATACCTAGGCGATGTGGCTATTTTTGTTTTTTTGAGGAATTCGTGGGGCCTTTATGGGGCCTACGATGTTGAATACTTGAAAACAGGCTATTAAAAGCTGTTAGGGTATGAAAGTTAAGCCGTTGATTTTGCTTAAAATTGATTTTTCTGAATCAACGGTTTTCATGCTCTGGTGCGAACGGAGAGACTCGAACTCTCACACCTCTCGGCGCCAGAACCTAAATCTGGTGCGTCTACCAATTCCGCCACGTTCGCAGCACGAAAGAAGTAGATTCTAGCTTGGATTTTCATCCTCGGCAAGTGCTTGCTCCGTATGAAAAACAAATAGATTAGGGGCCATCTTGTACTGGCCCCCAGGTTCTTTTGTACTGCTTTGTTTTACTTGCGTTTTGGGTTCTTGGCGATCAGGCCGCGTGCTTGCCAGTCGGCTTGTTGTTCGGCGCTGATCCCCAGATTATCCAGGATTTCCTGGGTGTCCTGGCCCAGGTGCGGAGCAGGGCGGTAGATGGCGCCAGGGGTGTGGCTCAGCTTGGGAACGATGCCGGGTACTTTAAGCGGTGTGCCGTCTGGCAGACTGCTGTCCAGCAGCATGTCACGGGCCTGATAGTGGGGATCTGCTGCGATATCGGCAATGTCATAAACCCGCCCTGCGGGAACGCCAGCCTGGTCCAGAATTTCCAGTACCTTGTTCAGTTCCAGAGCGCTGGCCCAGTGGCCAATGGCGGCATCGATCACGCCTGCATTTCGGGCGCGACCATCATTGTGCGCGTAGTCGGGATTGTCAGCCATATCAGCGCGCCCAATGGCGTTCATCAAGCGCTTGAAAATGCTGTCGCCATTGCCGGCGATCAAGGCGTACTTGCCATCCTTGCAGACGTAGGCATTGCTGGGCGTAATGCCGGGCAGGCTGCTGCCGGCAGGCTCCCGAATGGCGCCGAAGGCGGAGTATTCGGGCAGCAGGCTTTCCATCATGTTGAACACGGATTCATACAGGGCCACGTCAATATATTGACCTTCGCCCTTGTTCTGTTCACGCTGGCGCAGGGCCATCATGATGCCGATGACACCATGCAAGGCTGCCAGAGAGTCTCCAATGGACACGCCAACCCGTACCGGTGGCCGTCCGGCCTCACCGCTAAGGTGGCGCAAGCCGCCCATGGCCTCGCCAATCACGCCGAAACCGGGCTTGTCCTTGTAAGGGCCGGTCTGGCCGTAGCCCGATACACGCAACATGATCAGACCGGGGTTGATGGCTTTCAGGTCTTCCCAGCCTAGCCCCCATTCTTCCAGGGCGCCGGGGCGAAAGTTCTCGATCAGAATGTCACATTCTTTTACCAGTGTGCGCACCACGTCCTGACACTCCGCCTGTCGCAGGTCCAGGGCCAGAGACTTCTTGTTACGGGATTGCACCTCCCACCAGACCGAGTTACCGTCATGCAGCAAACGCCATTTACGCAAGGGGTCACCGCCTTTGGGGGATTCGATCTTGATGACGTCCGCGCCAAATTCGCCCAGGATCTTGGCGGCAAAGGGGCCGGCAATCAATTGGCCCAGTTCCAGGACCCGGATGCCGCCTAAAGGGGTGTTCATGTGCATATCAGTCTTGCGTAGGGAAGGTAAAGTAAGGGATCATAGTCCGGCACGGCTGTATTGTCTTGACAGGAAATTATGATTCAAAATACGTTTGTTTGGATTTACCGTGCCAGTTTCCGGTAAAATGCCGGATTACTCTTATCAATTACTCAATTTAATATAGGTCTTCAATGCAGCCCGAGGTTGAAATTCTGTCCGGCTTGGAGCGCCGAGTCGATGTGGTCGTTTCGGTGGCCGACGTAGAAAAACAAGTCCAGGCCCAGCTCAAGCGTGTGGCTCGTACGGCCAAGGTACAGGGCTTCCGTCCCGGTAAAGCGCCTTTGTCCGTTGTCGAGCGCAGCCACGGCCCTGGTATCCGTTACGACGCCATCAACGAAGAAATCGGCAAAGCCCTGGACAAAGTGATCCAGGACTCCAAATTGCGCGTAGCCGGCACTCCTAATCTGGAAGCCAAAGAAGGCGAGCCTGCTGAAGGCACCATGGCCTTTACCGCAACTTTCGAAGTTTACCCAGAAGTGGCCCTGCCTGATCTGTCCAAACTGGAAATCAAGCGTGCCAACACGCCTGTGACCGACGAAGACATCCAGCGCACCGTAGACGTGCTGCGCAAGCAACGCGCCAACTACGAATCCAGCGCTGATCGCCAAGCTCAGGAAGATGACCGCATCACTCTGGACTTTGTGGGCACCATTGACGGCGTCGCCTTTGAAGGCGGTAGCGCTGAAGGTTTCCAGTACCTGCAAGGTCGTGGCCGCATGCTGCCCGAGTTCGAGACTGCCGTTGCCGGCATGAAAGCAGGCGAAACCAAAACCTTCCCTCTGGAATTCCCTGCCGACTACACCGGCAAGGAAGTGGCTGGCAAAACTGCCGAATTCAAGATCACCGTGACAGACGTGGCCCAGCCTGTTCTGCCCGAACTGGATGCTGAATTTGCCAAGTCCCTGGGTCAGGCTGAAGGTGATGTGGACGCTTTGCTGGCCGACATTCGTGCCAACATCGAACGCGAAATCAAGGCTCGTGTGCACGCCCGCAACAAATCCGCTGTGATGGACGCCTTGCTGTCTGCCAGCGAATTTGACGTGCCTAACGCTCTGGTGGACAACGACGTGGAAGGTCGCATCGCTTCGGCTCGCGCCGAACTGAAAGAGCGCGGCGTGCCTGATGCAGACAAGATGCCTATCCCTGCCGAGGCCTTCAAGGAAGAATCCACTCGCCGCGTGCGTCTGGGTCTGCTGGTCTCCGAACTGGTCAAGGCTGCTGAACTGCAAGCCAAGCCCGAACAGGTTCGTGCCCGCATCGAAGAATTTGCCCAGAACTACGAACAGCCCGCCCAAGTGGTGGCCTACTACTTGTCCGATCGCCAGCGTCGCGCCGAGATTGAGGCAGTGGTACTCGAAGATAACGTCGTCGAGCACGTACTGTCCCAGGCCAAGGTGTCCGACGAGGAGGTGGCGTTCGACCAAATCATGGGAACCAACTAATGTCGTCAACCTTTGTCGACTTCTACGCCTCAATGCATGGGGGGCAATCCGTTGCCCCTACGGGTTTGGGCTACGTGCCTATCGTGATCGAGCAGTCCGGTCGTGGAGAGCGGTCTTACGACATCTACTCCCGCCTGCTGCGCGAGCGCATCATCTTTCTGGTGGGCCCGGTTCATGACAACTCGGCCAACCTGATTGTGGCCCAGCTGCTGTTTCTGGAGTCGGAAAATCCTGAAAAGGATATTTCGCTCTACATCAACTCGCCCGGTGGTTCGGTCTATGCAGGCCTGGCCATCTACGACACGATGCAGTTCGTCAAGCCGGAAGTCTCGACATTGTGTACCGGCATGGCTGCCAGCATGGGCGCTTTCTTGCTGTCTTCGGGCGTCAAGGGCAAGCGTCTTGCCTTGCCTAACTCGCGCATCATGATCCATCAGCCTTCGGGCGGTGCGCGAGGCCAGGCTTCCGATATCCAGATTCAGGCCAAGGAAATCCTGAGCCTGCGTGAACGCTTGAACAAGATCCTGGCCGAAAACTGCGGCCAGCCTGTCGAGCGTATCGAACTGGATACCGAGCGTGACAACTTCATGGCAGCTGAAGACGCTGTGGCCTATGGCCTGATCGACAAGGTGATGAACACTCGTGACGAGTAATCATCTGTCCCTACAGGGATCGATCTGACGCAGTACTATGGCTGTTCGGGGGCGGGACTTGTTCCCGTCCTTTTACCATCCTGAAGTGAAATTTAAATTTATGTCCGAAAAGAAATCGGCCGACGAGAAAGTTCTGCATTGCTCGTTTTGCAATAAAAGCCAGCATGAGGTCAAGAAACTGATCGCTGGACCTTCGTCCGTGTTCATCTGCGACGAATGTATTGATCTGTGTACCGATATCATTCGTGACGAAGCTGCGGGCGCCACTCCTGATGGTGAACGTAAAGAATTGCCCACCCCCCAGGAAATCAAGGAGTTTCTGGATGGGTATGTCATTGGCCAGGAAATGCCCAAGCGCACCTTGGCCGTAGCGGTGTACAACCACTACAAGCGAATTCGTAGCGGCAAGGCAGGCCGTGACGATGTGGAACTGTCCAAAAGTAATATTTTGCTGATCGGGCCTACGGGTTCGGGCAAAACGCTGCTGGCCCAAACACTGGCCCGCATGCTGGATGTGCCTTTTGTGATGGCAGACGCCACCACACTGACCGAAGCCGGTTACGTGGGTGAGGACGTCGAGAACATTGTTCAAAAACTGCTGCAAAACTGCGATTACGATGTGGAAAAAGCGCAGCGCGCCATTATCTACATCGATGAAATCGATAAAATTTCCCGCAAGTCGGATAACCCTTCGATCACCCGCGACGTGTCGGGCGAGGGCGTGCAGCAGGCACTGCTCAAGCTGATCGAAGGTACAGTCGCTTCGGTGCCTCCGCAAGGTGGTCGCAAGCACCCGAACCAGGACTTTGTGCAGGTGGATACCACCAGCATTCTGTTCATCGTGGGCGGTGCTTTTGATGGCCTTGAAAAGGTGATTCGCGACCGTACAGAAAAATCCGGTATCGGTTTTTCTGCTTCCGTGAAAGCCAAGTCCGAACGAGGCGTAGGCGAGCTATTCTCTGAGGCCGAGCCCGAGGATCTGATCAAGTTTGGTCTGATTCCCGAGCTGGTGGGGCGTTTGCCTGTGGTCGCCACTCTGGAAGAACTGCACGAAGACGCACTGATCCGCATTTTGACCGAGCCGCGCAATGCCTTGGTCAAGCAGTTCCAGAAGCTGCTGAGCATGGAAGGCGTAGAGCTTGAAGTTCAGCCCGAAGCCCTGCGTGCGGTGGCCCAGCGTGCCATCAAGCGTCGTACCGGCGCTCGCGGCCTGCGCAGTATTGTCGAGCAAGCGCTGCTGGACACCATGTACGAACTGCCTTCGCGTAAAGACGTCAGCAAAGTGGTGCTGACCGAGGACGCCATTGTCGGAAAGAGTAAACCCGAATTGATTTTGGGTCGTCCTTTGTCCGATAGTGAAGCCAGTGACACTGAGTCGCCCTTGAAAAACGCAGTAGCTTAGAGATATCTCCTCGTTTGTGCACTGTCTGGCTTTGGTCGGACAGGCGAAGGCGGGACAGGGCGACAGGCGAAGGTAAAGAGAAAGGAGTGGACCTATGAAGACCACCAGGCATAAGGGCTTGTCTCTCTTTAACTCTGTAAAGTTCTGTTCTAATGTTCGTTCGGCCTACTTGAAATATCAAAATTCGCCACAATCTGAGCTACAACAGGTTAAACCGTGAAAGGGAAGCCCAGGCTTCCCTTTTGCGTCTAAGGACATTTATAGGAAATGACTATGTCTGCGAGCCAGATTCTTTCTACGGAACCTATTGAGCTGCCGCTGCTTCCCTTGCGCGATGTAGTGGTGTTCCCTCACATGGTGATTCCGCTTTTTGTTGGCCGGCCTCGCTCGATCAAAGCCCTTGAGCTGGCAATGGAGTCCGGCAACAACATTATGTTGGTGGCGCAAAAGTCCGCAGGCAAGGACGATCCCGCTCCCGAGGATCTCTACGAAATTGCGTGTGCGGCCAGTATTTTGCAAATGCTCAAGCTGCCCGACGGCACGGTAAAAGTGCTGGTGGAAGGCTTGCAGCGCGCTCGAATCACCCAGGTACAGGATGCCGAAACCCACTTCATGGCCTCGGTGGTCGAAGTGCCCGGCGACTCCGGTGATGCTGCTGAAACCGAAGCCCTGCGTCGTGCGGTGCTGGGTCAGTTCGAGCAGTACGTCAAACTGAATAAAAAAATCCCTCAGGAAATTCTGACTTCCCTGACCGGGATTGACGATGCTGGCCGTCTGGCCGATACCATCGCCGCTCATTTGCCTTTGAAGCTGGAACAAAAGCAGGGCATGCTGGAAACGCCCAAGGCTTTGGAGCGTCTGGAAAGCCTGCTGTCGCAACTGGAAGGCGAAATTGACATCTTGCAGGTCGAGAAGCGCATTCGCGGCCGTGTGAAAAAGCAGATGGAAAAGAGCCAGCGCGACTACTATCTGAACGAGCAGGTCAAGGCGATTCAGAAAGAGCTGGGCGAAGGCGAAGACGGCGCTGATGTTGAAGAGCTGGAAAAACGCATCGAGCAGGCTCAATTGAGCAAGGAAGCGCTCAAGAAAGCCGAATCGGAAATGAAGAAGCTTAAGCTGATGTCGCCGATGTCAGCCGAAGCAACCGTGGTGCGTAACTACATTGAAACGCTGGTTGGCCTGCCTTGGCGCAAAAAGAGCCGTATCAACAACTCCTTGAGCAATGCCGAGGAAGTGTTGGATGCGGACCACTTTGGTCTGGAAAAGGTCAAGGAACGTATTGTCGAGTACCTGGCTGTTCAGCAACGTGTCGACAAACTGAAGGCTCCAATCCTGTGTTTGGTTGGCCCTCCAGGCGTGGGTAAAACTTCGCTGGGACAGTCCATTGCCAAGGCAACGAACCGCAAGTTCATTCGTATGGCTTTGGGTGGGGTGCGTGACGAGGCCGAGATTCGCGGTCACCGTCGTACCTACATCGGCTCCATGCCGGGCAAGGTGGTTCAGAACATGAGCAAGGTGGGTGTACGTAACCCGCTTTTCCTGCTGGACGAGATCGACAAGATGGGCGCGGATTTCCGTGGCGACCCATCCTCGGCACTGCTGGAAGTTCTGGACCCTGAACAAAACCACACCTTCCAGGATCACTACCTGGAAGTGGACTATGACTTGTCCGATGTGATGTTCGTGGCAACCAGCAACACCTTGAACATTCCACCGGCCCTGCTGGACCGTATGGAAGTGATTCGTCTGTCGGGTTACACCGAAGATGAGAAGGTGCGTATTGCTTTCGATTACCTCTTGCCCAAGCTGATGAAGAACAACGGCGTGCGCGATGGCGAGCTGGAAGTGACCGAAGATGCCGTGCGCGACATCGTGCGTTACTACACCCGTGAAGCGGGTGTACGTTCCCTGGAACGTGAAATCAGCAAGATCTGCCGCAAGGTTGTTCGCAAGCTGTTGGTGGCCAATCCACAAGCCGGTACGCGTGCAGCTCGCAACAAGACACTGACCCAGGAAACCTTGGTCGTGAATGCGGCGAATCTGAACGATTACCTGGGCGTACGTCGTTTCTCCTTCGGCCTGGCCGAAAAAGAGAACAAGGTTGGCCTGGTGACGGGTCTGGCCTGGACCGAGGTGGGCGGTGAATTGCTGACCATCGAAGTCGCGGATATGCCCGGTAAAGGCAATGTGCTGCGCACCGGCTCGATTGGCGATGTGATGAAAGAATCGGTCGAAGCGGCTCGTACGGTTGTGCGTTCGCGTGCTCAGAAGTGGGGCATTGCCAATAGCGTGTTCGAAAAGCGTGACCTGCACGTGCACTTTCCAGAAGGCGCTACGCCCAAGGATGGTCCATCGGCCGGTATCGCCATTACGACCGCTATCGTGTCCAGCCTGACGGGTATTCCGGTTCGTGCTGATGTGGCCATGACGGGTGAAATCACCTTGCGCGGCGAAGTTCTGCCTATCGGCGGCTTGAAAGAGAAGCTGTTGGCAGCGCAACGCGGCGGCATCAAAACCGTGATGATCCCGGAAGAAAACATCAAGGACCTGGCCGATATTCCAGATAACGTGAAAAACACGCTGGAGATCATCCCGGTGCGTTGGATTGACCGTGTACTGGAAGTGGCCCTGCAAGACGCTGTAACGCCCCTGAGCGACGAAGAAGTAGCTCGCCTGGCCGCTGAGGCCTTGGCAGCCACGCGTGCTGCTGGGGCGGGTTCTGAGTCTTTCAAGCACTAAGCATCAGCAGTAGTAAGCAAGCAGTGAAACAGGCTACCTTGGGTTCAAGGTAGCCTGTTTACATTTTGGTCAGGCTGATCGTGGCTTCGAGGTTAGTCATATTGATAGCAGTGGGAGCCAGATTTTTGGGCAACGATATTGAGGGAGTTGAAAGTCGCTAGCTTGCGCGAGGGGTTTACGGCTGCTCAAACCTGTATATCGGCATGCACTTCGACCAATAAAAAACCCCATGTACCAAACGGTATATGGGGTTTTTCTCTTGTCAGGAGCACCAAGCCTGTAAAACAGCTCTGGTGACCAAGAGAGAGGAAGCTTAATGCAGCGGGCTGGTACGAATCAGACCCACAGCAATGCCTTCCAAAGACAGGGAGTCCGGGTCGGTGATGATGATGGGTTCAAAGTCCGGGTTCTCGGGCAGGAGGACCACTTGATTGCTGGAGCGCGACAGGCGCTTGACGGTGACATCGTCGCCAATGCGCACCACCACAATCTGCCCATTACGCGCTTCACTGGCTTTCTTGACAGCCAGCAGGTCGCCGTCAAAAATGCCCGCGTCTTTCATGCTCAGGCCGCGTACGCGCAGCAGGTAATCAGGCGTTTGGGTGAATAGGGTAGGGGCGACGCCAATCTCACGCTCGATATGCTCGGTGGCCAAAATAGGGCTACCGGCAGCTACGCGACCAATAATGGGCAGCAAGAGGGCGTCAGCCAGATTGGCCAGTGCGCTGCTGCTGGGTGCCGCACTTTCTCGGGTATCCGTACCGAGCAGGCGTATGCCGCGCGAGGCGCCGGCAGTCAGCTCGATAGCGCCTTTGCGGGCCAGAGCTTTCAAATGATCTTCGGCCGCATTGGCGGATTTGAAACCCAGCACCTGAGCAATCTCTGCTCGAGTGGGAGGGAAACCCGTCCGTTCGATTTCAGAACGAATGATGTCCAGCACTTGTTGTTGGCGTGCGGTGAGCTTGGCGGTCATAGTATTGTCTGCTGAATATATATACAGTAAAGATTGTGCGTTACAGTTGGCGTTTTTGCAAGCGGTGAGGGCCCTAAAGGCTTAATTTTTGACCCTTCGGGCTGCTCAGGCAGACTGGGGCCAATCCTTGCGATCCAGGGTGTACAGCACATGGGGGACGAGTTTGTGGCCCGCCGCTACACCGGGGTGATCAAAGGTACCAGCTTGCTCTGTCATGCCCAGGCGTTGCATGACGGTCTGCGAAGGCAAGTTCAATTGAGCGGTGTACGCCACAATTTGATCCAGGCCCAGTTCGTCAAAACCAAAGTCCATGCAGGCTCGTGCCGCTTCGGTGGCATAGCCCTTGCCCCAGTACTCAGGCAGCAAACGCCAAAGAACTTCCACGCAAGGCTGAAAGTACAGATCGGCGGTCGGGCGGTTCAAGCCCACCATGCCAATGAAGGCCCCGTTTTCTTTCAGCTCGACTGCCCAGGGGCCCCAGCCATGCTCGTCAATCAGGCTTTGGCTGCGGTGGGCGATGGCATCGCTTTGCTCACGGTCCAGGGTGGCCGGATAAAAACGCAGTGCGTGGGGATCGCTGTTCAAGCGGAAAAAGGGCTCCAGGTCGGAAGCTTTCCAGGGGCGCAAGATCAGGCGTTCGGTGTTCAGGGAAATCGTGTCTGTCATGGTAGTGCTCCAAGGGCTGGAACGACAACGCCCTTCCGAAGAAGGGCGTTGGGGCTGTACTGAGGGACAGCTTACTTCAGGACTTGAGCGATGGCCTTGGCCACGACGTCAATATTCTGGCTGTTCAATGCAGCAACGCAAATACGGCCGCTGCTGACAGCGTAAATGCCGTGTTCCTGGCGCAGGCGTTCGACTTGCTCGGCAGTCAGGCCGGAGTAGGAGAACATGCCGCGCTGTTGCAGCACGAAGTCAAAGTTTTGGGTAGCGCCGTGCTCTTTCAGCTTGGCAACCAGTTGGGCGCGCATTTCGCGGATGCGATCACGCATGCCGGCCAGTTCAGTCGCCCAGGTCTGGAACAGTTCAGGCGAGTTCAGTACCGTGGCCACAACCTTGCCACCGTGTGTGGGTGGGTTGGAGTAGTTGGTGCGAATCACACGCTTGACCTGGCTCAGTACGCGGGAAGTTTCGTCCTTGCTGGAAGTAACCAGGGTCAGGGCGCCAACGCGCTCGCCGTACAGCGAGAAGGACTTGGAGAACGAGGAACTGATGAACATGGACAGGCCTAGCTTGGCAAACAGACGCACTACGCTGGCGTCTTCTTCCAGACCGGCGCCAAAGCCTTGGTAAGCGATGTCCAGGAAAGGAACCAGTTGACGTTCTTTGATCAGCTCGGCGATCTGGGCCCATTGTTCCATGCTGGGGTCCACGCCGGTCGGGTTGTGGCAGCAAGCGTGCAGGACCACGATGGACTGGGCCGGCATGGCGCGCAGCGAGGCGATCATGCCGTCAAAGTTCAGGCCATGCGTAGCGGCATCGTAGTAAGCGTAGGTGTTGACCTTGAAGCCGGCGCGCTCGAACAGGGCGCGGTGGTTTTCCCAGCTTGGATCGCTGATGTAAACCTCGGACTGGGGCAGCAGTTGCTGCAGGAAGTCAGCACCGATTTTCAGCGCACCGGTACCGCCCAGGGATTGCACGGTCAAGGCGCGGCCTTCGGCAATGATGGGGGAGTCGGCACCCAGCAACAGGGTTTGAGCACCCAGATTGTAGGTATTGATCCCTTCAATAGGCAGGTAGCTGCGCGCGGCGGCTTTGCTCATCATGGCTTCCTCAGCCTTTTGAACAGCCTGCAAAATCGGGATACGCCCTTGATCGTCGTAGTAAACACCGACCCCCAGATTAACTTTGCCGCTGCGTTCGTCGGCATTGTATTGTTCGTTCAAACCCAAAATAGGGTCGCGTGGAGCCAGTTCGACGGTTTCGAAGAGCGATGTCATGATGATATGGGGGCGTTAGTGCAGAAAGGTAGAAAAACAAAGCATTAATGTGATAATACGGGCTTACCCTAAAGTGTGTCTAGCATGAAATTTGAGCCTGCCTTTCAAGAATTTCCGGGGAGTTCCTTCAAACTTTTCCAACCTTATTTGCCTGCTGGCGACCAGCCTGCGGCGATTGAGCAGTTGGTTGAGGGGATTGATGATGGCTTGATGTACCAGACCCTTTTGGGGGTAACGGGCTCGGGCAAGACCTATACGATGGCGAACATTATTGCTCGCACCGGGCGTCCGGCCATTGTTCTGGCGCCCAATAAAACCCTGGCGGCGCAGTTGTACGCCGAGATGCGCGAGTTCTTTCCACGCAACGCCGTGGAGTACTTCGTGTCTTACTACGATTACTACCAGCCCGAGGCCTATGTGCCATCGCGCGATCTGTTTATTGAAAAGGACTCGTCCATCAATGAACACATCGAGCAGATGCGTTTGTCGGCCACCAAAAGCCTGCTGGAGCGGCCGGACACCATTATTGTGGGCACTGTGTCCTGCATTTACGGTATCGGTAATCCCGGCGACTACCATGCGATGGTGCTGACCTTGCGCAAGGGTGACCGTATCGCCCGCCAGGAGCTGCTGGCGCGTCTGGTCGCCATGCAGTACGAGCGTAACGATCTGGATTTTCAGCGTGGGATATTCCGCGCTCGTGGTGAAGTGGTCGATATCTTCCCGGCAGAAAACGCGGAGCTGGCCTTGCGAGTCAGCCTGTTTGATGACGAGATTGAAGAGCTGGAGTTGTTCGATCCGCTGACAGGCAAGGTCGTGCAGAAGCTGAACCGCTTTACCGTGTTCCCTAGCTCGCATTATGTGACGCCACGCGAAACCGTGTTGAGGGCGATTGAAACCATCAAGCTCGAACTGCGGGAGCGTCTGGAATTTCTGACACGGGAAGGGCATTTGGTTGAAGCTCAACGCCTGGAGCAGCGCACCCGTTTTGATCTGGAAATGCTGCAGGAGCTGGGCTTTTGCAAAGGCATCGAGAACTACTCTCGCCACTTGTCAGGTGCTGCGCCCGGCGATCCGCCGCCGACACTGATCGACTACCTGCCACGTAACTCCCTGATGTTTATCGACGAAAGCCACGTCACCATCGGGCAGTTGGGCGCCATGTATCGCGGTGACCGTTCGCGTAAAGAAACCCTGGTGCAGTTCGGTTTCCGCCTGCCTTCGGCCATGGATAACCGGCCTTTGAAACTGGAAGAGTTCGAACGCCGTATGCCGCAAACCGTGTTCGTGTCGGCTACACCCGCTGCCTACGAGCAAGAGCATGCAGACAATGTGGTTGAACAGGTGGTGCGACCTACCGGACTGGTGGACCCGGAAATCGAGGTGCGCCCGGCTACCACGCAGGTCGATGACTTGCTGGGTGAAATCAAGCTGCGTACTGCGCAGGAAGACCGTGTATTGGTGACGACGCTGACCAAGCGCATGTCAGAGGATCTGACCGAATACTTGTCAGAGAACGGTATTCGCGTGCGCTACTTGCACTCGGACATTGATACGGTGGAACGGGCCGAGATCATCCGGGATCTGCGTCTGGGCGCCTTCGATGTGCTGGTCGGGATCAACCTGCTGCGTGAGGGGCTGGATTTGCCCGAAGTGTCTCTGGTGGCGATTCTTGATGCGGACAAGGAAGGCTTCCTGCGTTCGGAGCGCAGCCTGATTCAAACCATAGGTCGGGCAGCGCGTAACCTGAACGGTAAAGCCATTCTGTATGCCGACAGAATGACGGACTCCATGCACCGCGCTATCGAAGAAACCGAGCGCCGTCGTGCCAAGCAGATCGCCTTTAACGAAGAGCACGGTATTACGCCGCGCGGCGTGAACAAGGCCGTCCGTGAGTTGATTGATGGTGTTGTTGCCTCGGATCCAACTGCCAGCTTGCGCGAGGATGTGCCGGACGAGTTGATTCGCGACGAGAAGGCCGCTGCACGCGAGATCAAGCGTCTGGAAAAAGAGATGATGGACCACGCCCGCAACCTGGAGTTCGAACAAGCGGCAGCTGCGCGCGACAAGTTGCAAAGACTGAAGGCCAAACTGCTGATGGCTTGATGGTTGTTGTGTATTTGCAACTAAAGCTGGACGAAAGCTCAGAAAAAACACCGTTCCGCTACCGGCTTTCGTCACGCGGGTGTATTGCTTGATTTATCTCATCCCAAGAAAGCGGCGTATCCGCTAAGCAAACGGTGCTGCGCCTTTGGTTTATTCCAGACTTTAAGCAGCTGCGACCTGTTCTTATTGGCAGCCCCCAAACGATACGGATTTGCTGTTTTCAAGGCGATTTCCGGGGCCGGTTTTGGCTCCTGTTTCGTCTTGCCTTATTTGGGGTTTTCCCGCAGACTTTGACGCATTATGAGTAAGGTTCTGTTTGTCTGTACAGGGAATATTTGCCGCTCCCCCAGCGCCGAAGGTGTCTTGCGCCAACTGGTCGACCAGGCCAGTTTGTCGGAGGCTATTTTGGTGGATTCAGCCGCCACGCATGGCTTTCATGTTGGCGAGCATCCTGACACACGCGCACAGATAGCCGCTCGTAAACGCGGTTATGACATCTCTACCTATCAGGCCCGACAGGTCCAGCGCGAGGACTTTCGCAACTTCGACCTTATCTTGAGCATGGACTGGGAAAACCACGCTGCCTTGCAGCAAATGTGTCCTCCCATTTATCGTCACAAGCTCATGCTGCTGATGCGCTTTGCCACTGACTATGAAGCGGCTACCGTGCCCGATCCTTATTATGGCGGCCAGGATGGCTTTAATAAGGTCATGGACTATATCGAAGATGCCTGCCAGGGCGTGTTCGAACTGGTTCGCAAGCGCGTCCCCAATTACCGTGCTGCCTGAGTGGCTACATAACACTTCAGTATAAGTGTAAAAACACACGCTCAAGCACGGTAGTTTCCCCTGTATTTGCTATACTGGACCAAATTGGTCGGATTTGCCGTTGGCAGTCCGGCCGCTTTCGCCTTTGGCAAGGAAACTATCATGCGTTTGACGACAAAAGGGCGTTTCGCCGTAACCGCGATGATCGATCTTGCGCTGCGCCAGCAAAGTGGACCGGTGACGCTCGCAGGCATCAGCCAGCGACAGGGTATCTCGCTCTCGTATCTTGAACAGTTGTTTGGCAAGTTGCGCCGCCATGAACTGGTCGATAGTGTGCGTGGTCCGGGTGGTGGCTATACGCTTGCGCGTCTGGCTCGCCACATCACCGTTGCTGACATTGTGTTTGCGGTCGATGAGCCCGTTGATGCCACCCAATGCGGTGGCAAGGGTAATTGCAAGCAGGGCACAAACGGGCAGAAAGGCGAGTGCATGACTCACGAGCTTTGGGCGACGCTTAGTCGTAAAATGGTCGATTATCTGGATTCTGTCTCGCTACAGGACTTGGTTGATCAGCAGCGTCTGCGTCAGCTCAAGTTGGCCGCTCAGGAAGCCGGCCAGCCAGAAGAATGTACTTTGTAGTGGGCAAGATCCGCTACTGACCCGGAGTTTTGTATGAGTCGCGCTCAGCGTATCTATATGGATTATGCCGCCACTACACCGGTAGACCCGCGTGTGGCCGACAGCATGATTCCCTGGTTGACGGAACGATTTGGCAATCCGGCCTCCAGCAGCCATCCCTATGGGTGGGATGCGGAGGAGGCCGTAGACCAGGCGCGCCGTCAGGTTGCCGCTTTGGTAGGGGCAGAGCCGCGTGAAATTGTCTGGACCTCCGGTGCTACCGAAGCCATCAATCTGGCGTTAAAAGGTGCCGCGCAGTTTTATCAGTCCAAGGGCCGCCATATTATTACCGTCCGTACGGAACACAAGGCCGTGCTGGATACCTGTCTGGCCTTGCAGGACGAAGGGTTTGAAGTCACCTTTCTGGATGTCCTGCCCAGTGGTCTGATTGATCCTCAGGCGTTTGAACAAGCCATTCGCCCCGACACCATCCTGGCCTCGGTCATGTTGGTGAATAACGAAATTGGCGTGATTCAAGATGTGCAGGCCCTGGGGGCAATGTGCCGGGAGCACAAGGTGCTGTTCCATGTGGACGCCGCCCAGGCCACCGGCAAGGTGGCGATCAATCTGCAGGAGTGGCCGGTGGATTTGATGTCCATGTCTGCCCACAAGACTTACGGTCCCAAAGGAATCGGTGCCTTGTATATCCGTCGTAAACCGGCGGTGCGCCTGAAAGCGCAGATTCACGGTGGCGGCCACGAACGCGGGTTTCGCTCCGGTACGCTGGCCACTCATCAGATCGTGGGCATGGGGCGTGCTTTTGAACTGGCTGCGCAGGAAATGGACCTAGACAATCAGCGCATCACCGCGCTGCGAGATCGTCTATGGGCCGGCCTGCAGTCTATCCCTGATCTGTTCCTGAATGGCACCTTGGATCAGCGCGTGCCCCACAACCTGAACATCAGCGTGGATCACATCGAGGGCGAAGCTCTGATGATGGCTCTGACAGATTTGGCAGTGTCCAGTGGCTCGGCCTGTACCTCGGCCAGCCTGGAACCGTCCTACGTATTGACGGCTCTGGGTCGTAGTGATCAGTTGGCGCACAGTTCCCTGCGCTTGAGTCTGGGCCGTTTCACGACCGAGCAGGATATTGATGACACGATTGCGGCCATCCGTCGTGTGGTTGAACAATTGCGGGCCATCTCTCCCTTGTGGAGCGAGCCTGCTTCGGAGCAGTTCGCGCAATGATATATAGTGACGCTGTCATGGAGCATTTCCTGCACCCGCGTCATGTGGGTGTCATGAACAGCAGTGATGCTGACGTAGGTACAGGGGAAGCGGGAAGTCACGAAACCGGGGCCTTGATTCGCATCCAGCTCAAGGTATCGGAGCAGGGCCAGATTCAGGATAGCTGTTTTCAGGCTTATGGCTGTGGCTGTACCATCGCTTCCGCCTCGTTTGCGACACAGTGGCTGCAAGGTCGCAGTCTGGAGCAGGCAGCTCAGTTCTCGTCTACAGATGTGCAGCAAGCGCTGGAATTGCCGCCGGTCAAAGTGCATTGTGCTTTGTTGGCCCAGGAGGCGGTTCAGGCCGCTATTGCCTCGGTACAGAACAAAGGCGCGTTTTAGTTGTCCAAGCCTGAAGGCTGAATATTCTTTCAGGTTTATAGAAAGGAAAAGATTATGTCTATTTCTCTTACTCAGCCCGCCGCAGAACATATCCAGCGTCATTTGAAAAAACGCGGGGGCGGTTTGGGGCTACGTTTGGGTGTACGTCTGACCGGTTGCTCGGGTCTGGCCTACAAGCTGGATTTTGTTGATGAGCCGGTTGAAGGCGATCAACTGTTTGAAGAGCACGGCGTTAAACTGTTTGTTGATCCTAAAAGCCTGCCCTTTATTGACGGCACGCGTCTGGATTATGGCCGTGATGGCCTCAATGAAGGTTTCAAGTTCATCAATCCAAACGAGAAAGCCTCCTGCGGGTGTGGCGAATCGTTTACCGTGTAGGAACTCATGTCATTACGTTTCGGTTTGGCGGCCAATCAATTGCACCATGATTCGGCAGATGCGGCTTTGTTTCAGTGGTTGCGGCGCTCAGCCAGCGGTATTCGCGAATTGGAAGTTGAGCTTTACACGGTCGGTCGTACCTGTAATGCCATCGAGCGGTCGGGCCTGCTGGAAGGCTATGGCGGCCTGGTTCGCTATCCCTATGGTCGTGATGGCGGCTTGATGAAGCTGGTGGCCCGGGTCACGCAAAGCCCGGATGGTACACCGCCTTTTGATGGCGCCATTTACCTGATTGACCCGGTAGACCCTTCCTCCATTTTTCCGGAAGCACTGGCGCTCAAGCGCCAATGCATCACGCATGGCCGTCCTTTCATTTCTACCTTGATGGGTGCAATTGAATGGATTGAAGTGGAGCGTGTCAGCCGCGGTTTGTGGCCCGATTCCAGCTGCAAACGTATTTTTGACTTCCCTAATCAAACCTTGGCCATGATTGCGCACGATGCACTCAAGGACAAGATGATTGAGTTTGCCGACAAGCACTTTGATCTGCTGTCTCGCTTTGGTCAACGCGTGGGAACCGGGACGACAAGCCGCTTGTTGAATGAGCTGGCCTGGTCTAAAGGCTGGCCCAAGGACACACCCTGGATTCAGTCTTACCTGAGTGGTCCTTTGGGTGGCGATGCGCAAATTGCCGAGCTGGTGCTGGAAAATCGTTGTCAACGCGTCATTTTCTTTGAAGACCCGCACGTTGCGCGTCAGCATGAGGCTGACATCCAGCTGCTGGAGCGTGCGGTGCGTGTGGTGGCAGACAAGGCTTCGTGTTTTTCTTCGCCTGAAGTGGCTCATAAATGGGCACAGGCGGTGATGCGTTTGCCAGTGGATTAATTGCCTGCAAATCGTACTCGCAGCACAGGTGCAACACCATGAGTCTATGAGCTTGTATTCGCAATAAAAAGAGGACGCTTTCGAGCGTCCTTTTTTGTTCCCGTATGATGTGTCGCCGAGCAAGTTTTCAGGCTGCGCTAAAGCCGCTGATAGCCGCTTTAGCAATGGCCGGGACGAGGGCTGCTTGATTCGCGGATGGAGGCTCTCTAGACTACAGATCGTGATTGGCAAGCACCGCAACACAATGTCGCCCGATCAATGGGGCAGTCTGTGGATATTGGAGGTAGGCTTGAATCGACGCGCGATCTTGAAAGCGACCGGCGTGGGTATCGCCGTCCGGCTTGGAGTCCCTGCTTCCTCTCTGGGGGCTGTGTTTGGCACGGCTCCGGCACGTGCGCAGCAGGCTAATACCTTTCCTTCGGGACCTGTGCATATCGTGGTTCCGGTGAATCCGGGCGGCAATGCTGACCATATTGCGCGAATGCTAGCGCAAAATCTTGCCAAATTGTGGCAAAAAACAGTGATTGTGGATAATGTGCCGGGCGCTCATACCAGCCTTGGTGTCAACCGGGTGGTTCGTGCTGCGCCAACGGGCCATACTCTGCTGTCTAGCGGAGATCAGCTTGCGATCAACGCTGCTCTCGGTCGCAAGTTGCCCTATAGCGAGACTGATGTTCGTGGGGTGACTCGCACCCTTATTAATTCGCAGGTGCTGGTAGTGCGTCCCGGTCTGGGCGTTAAGCACTTTGATGACTACGTGGCACTACTTAAACGTCAGCCTGGCGAAGTATCAGCAGCGCTGCCGATTGGTTATGGCAGTATTTATCATCTGGCTGTCGAGATGCTTAATCAGCGTTTGGGTACGCAAACCAATAACATCCCCTACGCGGGAGGAGCCCCCGCTGTTCTGGACATACTGGGCGGGCACGTTGACGGCGCGCTTATTGATATCTCTGGAGCAACCCAGAACATTCAGAGGCGTGAGCTTATCCCTCTGGCTGTGACCTCGCTGGAGCGTTCGAAGGTTTTGCCGGATGTTCCCACTTTTCATGAGTTGGATGTATCTGATTTCGTGATCGAAAGTTGGCAGGGCATCTTTGTGCCACGTGCTACGCCCGATGAGGTGCTTGCAGTGCTGAATCGCGATATTACGGCTGTACTGCGTTCGCGCGAATTTGCTGAGCCGTTGGAGGAGCAGGGCTTTGTGATCGCGCCTGGTTCGGCTGAGTCGCTAGATAAGATCGTGGCGCGTGATATTGCCTTGTTTCGTAAAGTGGCGGCAACTGCTGGCATCAAGCCCGAATGAAGTCTGCCCTTACAGGTGTAGGGCTGGCTAATGATGAGATTGGAGTGGGAGTTTGTTCCGGGACCGGGCAGAATAGTTGCGTATCTGCGTATCTGCGTATCTGCGTATCTGCGTATCTGCGTATCTGCGTATGTGTATGCGGGGGCGAGGATGCATAGAAAAACGCGCGGTCAAGACCGCGCGTTTTTCTGTCTTGAGACTGATTAGTCCTCGCGACGCAGGTGCGGGAACAGGATCACGTCACGGATAGCAGGGCTATCGGTCAGCAACATGACCAGTCGGTCGATACCGATACCGCAGCCGCCTGTAGGGGGCATGCCGTATTCCAACGCACGGATGTAGTCCGCGTCGTAGAACATGGCTTCTTCGTCGCCAGCGTCCTTGGCCTGAACCTGGGCCTGGAAACGTGCGGCTTGATCTTCAGGATCGTTCAACTCCGAGAAACCATTGGCAATTTCGCGACCAGTAATGAACAGCTCAAAGCGCTCGGTAATGCCTTCCTGGGTGTCCGAAGCGCGTGCCAGTGGCGACACTTCCACGGGGTAGTCCACGATGAAGGTAGGGTGCCACAGCTTGGATTCTGCAGTTTCTTCAAACAGAGCCAGTTGCAAGGCACCCAGGCCGGCATCACGCAGTGGCGGCGAGTTCACGTCCACTTTCAGGCGAGCCAGTTCGGTACGCAAGAACTGGATGTCTTCCAGTTGCTCGATCTGGTAGGAAGGAGCGTACTTCATGATGGCGCCGGTAATGGTCAGGCGATCAAAAGGCAGGCTCAGATCCAGTTCGCGTTCCTGGTACTGCAGGGTAGCGGTACCACGGGCGCTGATCGCGGCTTCGCGTATCAGGTTTTCGGTGAAGTCCATCAGCCACTGGTAATCCGTGTAGGCTGCGTAGAACTCCATCATGGTGAATTCGGGGTTGTGACGAGGGCTGACGCCTTCGTTACGGAAGTTGCGGTTGATCTCGAACACGCGCTCGAAACCGCCCACGATCAAACGCTTCAGGTACAGCTCGGGAGCAATACGCAGGTACATTTCCATGTCCAGCGCATTGTGGTGGGTCACAAAGGGTTTGGCCGATGCGCCACCCGGAATGGGGTGCAGCATGGGGGTTTCCACTTCCAGGAAGTTGGCTTGGGCCATGTGCTGGCGCAGGCTGCTCATGACCTTGCTGCGGGCCAGGAAGGTTTGACGGGTGTCTTCACCCATGATCAGGTCTACGTAGCGCTGACGGTACTTCAATTCCTGGTCAGCCAGACCGTGGAATTTGTCGGGCAGGGGGCGCAGGGACTTGGCCAGCAGGCGCACGCTGGAAGCATGTACGGACAGCTCGCCCTTATTGGTTTTGAAGACTGTGCCTTCCACGGCCAGGATGTCACCGATATCCCAGCCCTTGAATTCCGCGTAGTTTTCTTCGCCCAGTGCGGCTTTGTCCAGGTAGATCTGGATGCGGCCGGAAGCATCTTGCAGTGTGGCAAAACTGGCTTTACCCATGACACGCTTGAGCATCATGCGGCCAGCTACTTTCACGACTTTATTGGTTGCAGCCAGGGCATCCTTGTCCTGCTCGCCGTACTGGCTGTGCAGCTCGGCAGCGTGGGCGTCAGGGCGGAAATCGTTGGGGTAGGCGATGCCGTTTTCGCGCAGGCGGTCCAGTTTGGAACGACGCTCGGCGATCAGGCGGTTTTCGTCTACGACGGGTGCGGAAGTGTCTAGCGGTTCAGTCATTGTGTCAGTACTTATTCGTAGTGGCGGATGTCATCCAGGACGTGCTGGCCAAAATCCGGGCTGTTCAGGTGGCGCAAAATGCGCTCGGCCGTATCGTCCGGGCTGCTTAGCTGACCTTGTTGATGCAGGTCGATAAAGCGGCTCAGGTTCGGGAACTGGTCGCGGGATTGGCTACGGATATGGCCTTGCATATCGGTATCGACCACGCCAGGGGCCAGAGAGCAAACGGCCAGCTCGGGATTCTCCAGCTTCAGGGTTTGCGTATAAAAATCCAGCGCTGCCTTGCTGCAGCCGTACACGGCCCAGCCCGAGACGGGTTTGCGGCCAGCACCAGAGGATATATTGAGCACCTGGCGTTGGGCATCCTTGGGGGCGCCTTGCAAGAAGGCGGCGGTCAGGCTCATGACACTGGCGACATTCAATTGCAGCGCCTGTGTAATGGCCTGGGCATCGAGCAGGTGGCTGGCCTGCCCAACGGGATCAACCGTGCCCGCATTATTAATGAGGACGTAGCGTTGAGCCTGTGTCTGGCTGATCAAGGCTTGCAGAGCCTTGGCAGCCTGTTGTGCGCCTTCCGCGCTGGCCAGATCCACTTGCAGATGTTGATGAGCCCCTTGGGGCGCATCCAGTTGCAGTTCGCTGCGGGCCAAAGTGATCAACTGATGGCCAGCGGCCAGTGCCTGACGTGCCAGGGACAAGCCCAGACCGCGAGAGGCACCGCTTAGAACAGTCAGCGTGGAAGTGTGCATATTAAATACCTTGTTTCAGGCTGGCTTGAATAAAGGCATCCAGGTCGCCATCCAGAATCTTCTGGGTATTGGAGCTTTCGTAGTTGGTACGCAAGTCCTTGATGCGGCTTTGGTCCAGCACGTAGGAACGGATCTGGTGACCCCAACCCACATCGCTCTTGGAGTCTTCCAGTTTCTGCTGCTCGGCCATGCGGTTGCGCATTTCCAGCTCGTACAGGCGGGACTTCAGCATTTGCATGGCTTCGGCACGGTTACGGTGCTGCGAGCGGTCGTTCTGACACTGCACCACAATGCCGCTGGGCTCGTGCGTAATACGAACGGCCGAGTCGGTTTTGTTAATGTGCTGACCACCGGCACCACTGGCGCGGTAAGTGTCGATACGCAAGTCGGCCGGGTTGATTTCGACTTCAAAGGAGTCGTCGATTTCCGGGTAGACGAACACGCTGGTGAAAGACGTGTGGCGGCCGTTGGAGGAGTCAAAGGGACTTTTGCGAACCAGACGGTGCACGCCGGTTTCAGTGCGCAGAAACCCGTAGGCGTAATCGCCTTCAATCTTGATGGAGGCCGATTTGATACCCGCCACGTCGCCGTCAGACTGTTCCAGGATCTCAGCCTTGAAGCCCTTGTGTTCGGCATAACGCACATACATGCGCAGCAGCATGGAGGCCCAGTCCTGGGCTTCGGTACCACCCGCACCGGCCTGAATATCCATAAAGCAATTCAGCGGGTCGGCAGGGTTGGAGAACATGCGGCGGAATTCCAGCTCTTCAATACGGCTGGCCATGGCGGCACAATCTTCTTCGATGGCGGCGATAGTGGCATCGTCATCGTCCATCGCGGCAAGCTCAAACAGGTCCTGCGAATCTTTCAAACCCGTGTGCAAGGCGTCCAGCACATGCACCACGTTTTCCAGACTTTTCTTTTCGCGGCCCAGATCCTGAGCGTGTTGAGGATCGTTCCAGACGTTGGGGTCCTCGAGTTCGGCATTGACTACGTGCAAACGATGAGCTTTATCATCGTAGTCAAAGATACCTCCGTAAGGCATTTTCCCGCTCCGAATAATCGGCAAGGCGGGCTTCCAGTTGATTAAGTCGTTCCGATTCCATGATTCAGCGGCTTTCCTATATTTGATGTGCCACCCACGCCAGCCAGCAAGGCGGCGCGCGGCAAACTTCCGATTTTACCCTTATCGGAGGTCTATGGCACGTATTGGCCGCTCAGGAACCGGACATTGTGCACGTGGCTGTGCGATAGGCGGGCACGGATCGGTAAGAAGGCTGCTTGGGGGCGGCGGGCAGGGCGGGAGCATCGGGCCCGGAAAGATCGCTATCCAGGCTGAAATGCGCCACCACCTGGGCCAGCAAAGTGGTTTGCTCCAGCTGCTCCTGAGCGGTGTGGGCGCTGTGTTCAAGCAGTTGGCGGTTGGACTGGCCTTGCTGGTCCAGGCGCGTCATGACCTGGTTCACGTAGTCGATATGCGTCGCCTGTTCCTGAGAGGCTTGGGCAATATCGGCCACAATGCTGCGCATTTCATTGACCTTGTGTTGTGTGTTGGCCATGACTTGCGCCATACCTCGGGCGGCAGCCGAGCTTTGCTCGGTTTGTTCGACTGAGCTGGAAATCAGGGTGGAAATCTGTTGCAAGGCATCGGTGGAGCGCAAAGCCAGGTTACGCACTTCGGCAGCAACAACCGCAAAGCCATGACCATGGACTCCGGCGCGGGCGGCTTCCACCGCGGCATTCAGGGCCAGGATATTGGTCTGGAAGGCAATGTTGCGGATCAGTTTGGTGATCTCGCTCATTTTGTTCGAGCTGTCGGCAATTGCGTCGATGGTATCGAGCAGGCTGTGTACAGCTTGATTGCCCCGGGCCACCTGGCTGGAGGTGTCTTGCGCCAGATGATCGGCGGTTTGGGCCTGCTCCGCGTTCTGGCGCACGGTGTCAGCCAGTTGATTCATGGCCTTGACGGTCTGATTCAGTTCGGCGGATTGATCCAGAATTTGCTCGCTCAGGTTTTGACTGCCCAGCACAATCGCATGCGAGCCGTCGCGTATCAGGCCGGTTTGTTCGCGGATCTGATGCACTACGGTTTGTACGCCCTGGCCGATGCCATTGAGTGCTGTAAGCAAGGTCCCGAACTCATCATGGCGACGCACGCTGAGCTGCGCATTGAGCTTGCCCTGGGCCAGTTCCTTGGCCAGATTAGCCCCTTGATCCAGCGGCTGCTTGATGGAGCGATACAAGAGGCGTAGAGCAATGGTGCTGGCCATGAAGAACAGGGCCAGTGCCGCTAATGCCAGGCTGAACGCACGGTCGCTGCTACGACCAGCCAGATCCAGGGAACTGTCCAGGCGCCCGCTGAACTGGTGCTCGAACTGATCCAGTGTGTTGGTGATCTGGGCGGAGGCTTGAATGTATTGCTGGCTGAACACCAGCACTTTGGCCATCAAGGCATTGGGCAGGGCAATGCGGATGGCGCCGTTACCATCTTCAAACTGGCCGCTGGCGGTTTGAATGGCTTCGGACTGAACCTGGCTGAGTGCCAGGGTCTGTTCATAAGCAGAGCGCAGCAGGTCCTGTTCAGCCGGCTCCAGCTCCAGATCCCTGAAGCGGTCCAGCATCGCCAGGGCGACGCCGTCCTGATCCGGCTGGACACCGGTAAACACCGCCAGGAGGTGGCGGAAGTTTTCCTGAAATTCGATCTGCTCGCTGGAGACAAACGCGATGGCCTGACGGCTGAGCAATTCGCTGATGCGTTTGAAGTCTTTGCTAAGCGCCGTCGTTTGATGGCGCTGGGCTTCCAGATGCTTGCGCTGTTCGATGCTGCTGCTCAAATGTTGCAGGGCAATCAGCATCAGGATTAGAAACAGGCTCAGAATTGCAAAATAGGCGATGAAGCCAGTTTTGAGCGTCAGTAGTTTTTTCAAGGCGACTCCCACAAGATGTGGGGTGCGCCCGAGCGCTGATGGCTCTTGTCGCACCCCTGTCAGGCGCGCCTATCTTTGCATCTAATTGTGACAGGGGTGTGGCGATATGTCTTAACGGCGGTGGGGAGTGCGACGAGGGGCAGAGGTCGGCGCGCCAATACGCTTGGGCAGGTGGCGGAAGATAATGCGACCTTTGCTCAGGTCGTAGGGCGACATTTCCAGGGTGACGCTGTCGCCAGCCAGAATACGGATGTGGTGCTTGCGCATTTTACCGCCGGTGTAGGCGATAACGGCGTGACCGTTGTCCAGGGTGACACGAAAGCGCGAGTCAGGCAGGATTTCGGTGACGGAACCTTGCATTTCAAGTAGCTCTTCTTTGGCCATAAATCGGGACTCCTTTAAAAATAATAATTCCCGTCTGGCCTTGCTGGGCGGGACGGGGACGGGCTTGGAAACAAGGCAGACCGACAAACCGGACAAGCGGTGTCTGGAGTCCAGCCTTGCACTAGGCCCATAAAAATCGGGGTGAATCTGTGTCTGTCAGGAATGGTTGGTTCCAGACAGGGTCAGGTGGATCAAATTGAAAACACGCCCGCCGTTCATAGGGGGATCCAGCCGGGGCAGACAAGGTCTGCCTACCTGAAAAACGGGCAAAAACACGAATACTTGCCAGGAACAGAGACCTGCATAACGACGCGGGGGACAGGCCCTTGCGGTTAAAGGTGCTGGTTGTGGTGCCAAGTAATGCACTTGGGGCGCTTGATCGGGTCAAGCTTTATTCCCAAAAGTGGGGGTGTTTCAAGGTCGATTTACCCTGGGTAGCTGCATCTGATGTTGCTAAAGTCAGACGAGCGTGGATGGGATGGGCCAATAAAATTCAATCAGCGCCATGACGTGACAATTGTATGATTATAAATAATATTTATGGATTGGTCAAAGATTGACCAGTTCTCATCGTCACAAGCAGGCAGGTAAAGGCGTAGAGGGCAGAGCATGCTTGCCTATATACTAGGCCAATCGTAACGGCGCAGAGTTGACCTGAGGAGGGATCACATGCGCCGTTGCCGTTTTTTAGGACATGCTTGTGAGCACTCAGAAACTGACCCCTGGCACGACGGCTTTACTGGTTTTACCCACGATCTTGTGGGCAAGTAATGCTATTGTGGGGCGCCTGATTCATGATCAGGTTCCGCCCATTACCCTGAATTTCTTCCGTTGGCTGGTAGCTTTCACCATTCTGCTTTTTGTAGGACGGCAAGTGCTGCGACGCGGCAGTAATTTGTGGACCAACTGGAAGCGCTACTCGATTCTGGGTTTGCTGGGCATAGGGATCTATAACGCTTTGCAATACCTGGCACTACAAAGCTCGTCCCCCATTAACGTGACTTTGGTCAACGCCAGCTTGCCGTTCTGGATGCTGGTCATTGGACGCCTGTTCTTCAAATCTACCGTCAATGGGCGTCAGTTGGTGGGGGGCTTGATGTCCTTGCTGGGTGTGGTGCTGGTGCTGACGCGTGCGGACTGGCAGGAGTTGATGGCCTTCCGTTTTGTGCCGGGTGATGTGTACATGGTGATTGCCACTATCGCCTGGGCGATCTATAGCTGGATGCTCAGTACGCGCCGCCATGAGGGTGCAATCGCGGAAACCTGGGCCACGGTAGTGATGGCACAAGTGTTTTTCGGTTTGATCTGGTCGGGTGCTTTTGCCGCCATGGAGTGGCAATTTACCGATTGGCATATCGACTGGTCCTGGGGATTGCTGCTGGCCATTTTGTACGTGGGCACTGGTCCGGCCTTGATCGCTTTGCGATGCTGGGGGGTGGCTGTCCAGCGAGTGGGCGCTGCCACTGCCGGTTTCTTCGTCAATCTGATGCCCGTATTTGCCGCCTTGATGTCGGTTTTTATTCTGGGCGATACCCCCAAGCTTTACCACGGAGCGGCTTTCTTGCTGATCGTAGGCGGGATTTATGTGTCTTCGCGTAAAAGCTGAGGCGTGAGCGGATGCGGGTGTCTTGCGACACGCTGGATGCAAAAAAAGGGACGCCCGGTAGAG
Organism: Alcaligenes sp. GCM10023179; assembly: GCF_042653705.1. NCBI lineage: Bacteria > Pseudomonadati > Pseudomonadota > Betaproteobacteria > Burkholderiales > Alcaligenaceae > Alcaligenes > Alcaligenes sp. GCM10023179. The sequence goes on from NZ_JBHSIQ010000003.1 coordinate 386,942, forward strand.
CGTCCCTTTTTACTTTGTGGACTTTGGGTTCAAGTCCTTGCACATGGCTGCAGGTGTTTACTTGCCATCACCCATGCGACGGAAAATCGTCGCGACCAAAGGACCGGAAATATTGTGCCAGACGCTGAAAATAGCGCTGGGCACGGCGGCCAATGGCGAGAAGTGGGCGCTGGCCAGAGCCACGCCCAGGCCGGAGTTTTGCATACCCACTTCAATGGCCAGCGTCTTGCGCTGTGCCAAAGGCATGCCGGTCAGGCGTGCCAGCATATAGCCCAGGAAGTAGCCCAGCATGTTGTGCAGAACCACGACGGAGAACACCAGCAAACCGCTGGTCGCAATCTTGGACTGGTTACCTGCCACCACAGCAGCCACGATAGCCACAATGGCCACCACAGATACCAGGGGCAGGGCCGCCACACCGGCTTTGATCTTTTCACCCATCAGGGATTGCACAATAATGCCCAGGGCAATTGGCAGAATCACTACCTGAACAATGGACCAGAACATGGCCGAGGCGCTGACTTCCAGCCATTGGCTGGCCAGGAAGTAAATCAGGGCAGGGGTGACGATAGGAGCCAGCAAGGTGGTGACCGACGTAATGGCAACCGACAGGGCCAGGTCGCCACGGGCCAGAAAAGTCATCACGTTCGACGAGGTGCCACCGGGGCAGCAGCCCACCAGAATCACGCCAATGGCCAATTCGGGTGGCAGGGAAAAGGCGTAGGTCAGAAACCAGGCCAGACCGGGCATGATGATGAATTGTCCCAATACACCAATAGCCACACGGCCAGGGCGTACAAACACCTCCGCAAAGTCCTGGCGCGACAAGGTCAGTCCCATACCGAACATGATGATGCCCAGAAGTGGAACAATATAAGCGCCTAACCAGCGGTAGTGGTCGGGAAAGTAATAGGCCAGAACGGCAAACAGTAGAACCCAGATGGCAAAGGTATTGCCAACAAAACGGCTCAGGCGGGCGATAGCCTGCATGATGAAATATCCTTCAAGGAGCACGGCTGGCCGGTGGGCCGGCGCGGTGCGGATTAGTCTGTTACGGGGAGCAGCATGGGTCGGGCCGGGTGTAGGGCCGTCCATCGCAGACCTGCTTAAGGGCTGGCGACGCGACTTTCCGATGGGGTGGGATAAAGCGCTGGCAACACGGGGCCGTACGGGCAGATCTGGGTAAGGTCAGGGGTACAGGCGGTGGTGAGCGAAACGGACAACATGGCAGGCCATGTTTTTTATCCTGGAAGGCCGAGCTCGGGCGTATTGTAGACCTTGGCCGCCGTGGTATTTTGATTAGTTGCCTTGCAAATGTGTGTATTAGGAGAGGGTGGGTGAATAGAGCGGGATCACGTCTGGCGGCATACGCCTGTTTGGCCTTGTCCATGTCTTTGGTGGGCAGTTATATCGCCTTGACACGGCCTTTGGTGGCGGCGCTGCCGGTGTTTCTGTTGGCCTGGCTGCGCTTTGGTATTGGCGGGATAGCCATGCTGCGCTGGCTACGTAAACCAGCGACTGAACCCGTGCTGGACCTGCGTACCCGTGGCCTGATTTTTCTGGAATCCTTTTTGGGCAATTTCCTGTTCACGCTGTGCATGGTGACGGGCATCAGCATGACCAGTGCGGTATCTGCAGGCGTCATTTTGTCTGCCATCCCCGGCATGGTGGCTTTGTTCAGTTGGTACTTCCTGAAAGAAAGCATAGGGCCGCGCACCTGGGTGTCACTGGCCCTGGGGATGGGCGGGATTGCCTTATTGGCCTTGGTACAGGCGGATGATCACGGTGTGGGTCAACTGGACCCAGGAAAAATGTGGCTGGGCAATGCGCTGATCTTTTGTGCCGTCCTGTGCGAGTCGGCTTATGCGGTCATAGGCAAGCGCCTGACCGCCGTGCTTAGTCCCAAGCGCATCAGCGCGATTATCAATCTGTGTAGCCTGGTGCTGATTACGCCCCTAGGTTTATACGCCGCCTGGGATTTCGATTTCACGGCACCGGCAGGCTGGATCTGGCCTTTGCTGGTGTTTTATTCCTTGGCTGCAAGTGTCTGGACGGTCTGGCTGTGGATGACGGGAGTGCGTTCCGTACCTGCTTCGCAAGCCGCGGTGTTTATGGTCTTGATGCCCCTGGGCACCGCAGCAGTAGGTGTGCTGGTGCTGGGTGAGAGCTTTACGACCGTGCATATTTACGCCTTCATCCTGGCCTTGGCGGGTTTGCTGTTGGCGACGTTGCCGCAGCGTTCAGGAGCCAAATCGCCCTGACTTATACCCACACAACTTGTCCGCATCCGTAAATGGTTCTACAAAGTATTACTGCTGTGCTCACCCTTTGTTTACTTGGGTATCATTAGTCCCGCCAGTTTATAGGTATTAGAAAAAACTATTGATGCTTACGCAAAAGGATATAGGTGATGAGGGGCACGGTTTGGCCCAAGAGGTGGCCTTTGTTGGTTTTGTTTGCACCGTTTATTCCTGCATTGGCGCAGACACAAAATGGTATGGCGCAGGAATTGCTGCGGCAGCAGGAACGGGAACGTATCCTGCGTGAACAGCAAGAAACCTTGCCCGATGTGCGTTTGCCGCCTGTGCAGACCCCTGCTCCTGAGCAATTGCCTGATAAGGAAAGTCCTTGCTTTCCTATTTCACAAATACGGTTGGAGGGGGACCAGTCCCCGCGTTTTACCTGGGCCTTGAGGGCAGCCGACCCGGCCCATGATCCCGCTACGGGGCGTTGCCTGGGTACGGACGGGATCAACGTGGTGATGGCCCGTATTCAGAATGCGATTATCGCGCGTGGTTATGTCACAACGCGTGTGTTGGCGCCTGCACAAGATTTGCGTGCGGGCCAACTGACCTTAACGCTGGTTCCAGGTCGTGTGCGTGACGTACGTTTTACCGAAGAAACATCCTTGAAGGCGACAGCCTGGAACGCGGTTCCTATCCGACGGGGCGATTTACTGAATTTGCGCGATATTGAACAGGCTTTGGAGAATTTCAAGCGTGTTCCCACCGTAGAGGCAGATATTCAGATTGTTCCCGCTGAAGGCGACGATGCCCGGCCTGGCGACAGTGATCTATTAATCGCATGGCAGCAACGCTCGCCGCCGATCCGTTTATCGGCCCATTTAGATGACTCTGGCAGTAAGTCAACAGGCAAGCTGCAAGGGGGCGTGACCGTCTCGCTGGATGACCTGTTGATGCTGAACGACTTGTTTTACGTCAACCTTAACTACGACCTGTTCAGCAGCCGTGGCAAAGGTAACCGGGCACAGACCTTTCATTACAGTGTGCCCTATGGTTACTGGACGCTGGGCGCGACCATCAGTAGCTATAAATATCATCAAACGATTGCGGGCTACAACCAAGGCTATGTGTACAGCGGCACCAGTGACAATGCAGAGTTACGCTTGTCACGTTTGGTTTACCGTGACGCAACACGAAAAACAGCCTTGTTTGGCCGAGCCTGGACACGTCGCTCGAGTAACTTTATTGACGATGTGGAAATCGAGGTCCAGAACCGTCGCACGGGTGGCTGGGAGCTGGGGGTGACCCATCGTGAGTATTTGGGTAACAGTACCTTGGATGCGAGTGTGGCTTATCGCCGTGGCACGGGAGCCTTTAAAGCGAAAAGTGCGCCTGAGGAGCCCTTCGGAGAAGGCACCTCACGGATGAAGTTGATTACTGCCGATGTGCAGTTGATGGCGCCGTTCTCGCTGGGAACTCAGCGCGCCCGCTACATCAGTAGTTGGCGAGCGCAATGGAATCGTACGCCTCTGGTCCCGCAGGATCGCTTCTCTATTGGCGGCCGTTACTCGGTGCGTGGCTTTGATGGTGAGCTGATGCTCATGGGTGAGCGCGGTTGGGTCTGGCGCAATGAAATCGGTGTAGCGGTTGGTGCCGGCCAGGAACTGTACTTGGGTGCCGACTATGGTCATGTAGGTGGGCCATCCACACGCTGGCTTCAGGGACGCAACTTAGCGGGTTCCGTGATTGGGCTGCGAGGAGGGGCCAAGGGGTTTTACTGGGATCTGTACGCCGGTGTGCCTCTTCATAAGCCTGAAGGATTCAAGACCGATTCGGTCACGACGGGCTTTACCCTGAGCTGGTCCTACTGAACTGAACTTTTCTTTCTTATTTCGCGCCAGATCCAGAGTGTGATGATATGAACAAGAATTTATATCGTATTGTTTTTAACCGTACGTTGGGCTTATTCCAGGTTGTAGCGGAAATTGTGCGCCGCAATGGACCCGGTGGGCGTGCTGGTACGAGCACCACCGCGCATAGTCGCTTCCTGGCCGTTGTCAATCCTGTCTACTTTGCCTTGGCGATGGCACTTGGTCAGGTTTTTATGGTGCCGGTAGCCCATGCTCAGCTTGTAGCCGATCCGAATGCTCCGGGCAATCAGCAGCCAACGGTGCTGGAAGCAGCCAATGGGGTGCCGTTGGTTAACATCCAAACGCCTAGCGCTGCGGGTGTCTCGCGCAATACTTATCAGCAGTTTGATGTCGATACGCAAGGTGCGATTCTTAACAATTCCCGTACAAGTGTGCAGTCCCAATTGGGAGGCTGGGTGCAAGGCAACCCCTGGCTGGCGCAAGGGACGGCGCGCGTTATCTTAAATGAGGTCAACTCCAACGATCCCAGCCTGTTGCGGGGCTATGTGGAAGTGGCGGGTGATCGTGCGCAACTGATCATTGCCAACCCTGCGGGTATCTCGTGTGATGGTTGTGGTTTTATCAATGCTGACCGTAGCACGCTGACCACCGGCAAACCGATTATCAATGGTGGGGCGCTGGAGGGCTACCGTGTGCAAGGCGGCAGCATTTCGGTTTTGGGTCAAGGTTTGGATGCCAGTGCCGCTGACTATACGGATTTAATCGCCCGCTCGGTGCAAGTCAATGCAGGCATCTGGGCACAGCAATTACAGGTCACTACGGGTGCCAATGAAGTCAGTGCCGACCACAGCAAGGTGCAAGCCGTCGATACCGATAGCGGGGCGCCTGCATTTGCCTTGGATGTCGGCGCCTTGGGGGGCATGTACAGCCAGAAAATTGTTCTCGTGGGGACCGAGCGTGGGGTCGGGGTGCGTAACGCTGGTGCGATTGGTGCTCATGTGGGGCAGGTGGTGGTGACTGCCGATGGTCGTTTGGAAAATAGTGGCACGATACAGGCCAAGGCAGATACGCAGATACAGGCAAATGATGGCCTGGCAAACACCGGCGTCATTAGTGCGGGCCGTGAGCTGTCCATAGACAGTGTCAAGGATATTGATAACCGCCAGGGGACGCTGAACGCGCGGCGGGTGGCGATTAAAGCCCAGTCTTTGGATAATCAGGCAGGCACCATTGAGCAGGCTGGAACCCAGAGTTTGTCATTGTCAGCCGCTCAAATCAGCAACCGGGAGGGCGGTCGTATTGGTTTGATTGCTCAGGACTCATCGTCAGGAGAGCCCCCTCCTTCGGGGACCGGTGTGGATGGGGAAACGGGCGGTACGGGCGCTAATCCGGCGCCGGGCACTGGCCAGGAAGGCACGGGCGTTGGTAGCGTTGCGCCGCTGGAGCCGGGACAGCTTGATATTGCGACTAGCTTGGACAATACGGGTGGCCGTATTGTGGCTGGTGGCAATATCAATATGCTTGCCAAAGCGGGGCTGAATAATGATGGGGGACACCTGGGCCTAGGGCGGCTTGAGGTTAGCGGCGGCGACTTGAGTAACCGTCAGGGGGAAATCAAGCTTGCCGATCAGGCCCAAATTGCCGTCGGGCAGTTCCGTAATGACAAGGGCCTGTTGCAATCGGCCGGTTCGCTTGATCTGAGCGCACAGGAACTGTCCAATCGTGGCGGCCAGCTTGTCGCTACAGGCGATCAATCGACTCGTGTGCAGGTGGTGGGCACACTTGATAACCGTGACGGGGGAAAACTGGCCAGTAATGCTGATCTGAACATTCGAGCCGGTGTCTTGGAAAACAAGGAAGGTGAGGTTTTGCACGCAGGCAGTGGGCACCTTGACCTGTATGCCGCCAACTTGCAGGGGCAGCAAGGCCATATTGCCAGTAATGGCACCTTGAATCTTCGCGGTACAACGACAGACTTGCAACAGGCCACGACGCAGGCACAGACAATCAGCGTTGAGACTGGCACGCTCAATACCGCCAGAGGCACTTTGCTGGCCACGGGCGGGGATGCCCTGGTACTGAAGGCGCAGGACTCAATCGATAACCGTGACGGAATGATCATCGGCAATGGTCACGTGCAAGTGCAAGCGGGCGCGCTTCACAACCAGGGCGGTACGGTATCGTCCGCACAGACATTGAGCATGGATGTTCAAGAGTCGCTCAATAATCAAGGTGGCAAGGTATTGGGTGTGGCCGATGTGTTTATTGACGCCGGAACCGTCGATAACCGTGAAGGCGGTCTGCTTGTGTCCACGGACGGTGGCATGGAGGTACGGACACAGGGCCGTACCGAGAACGCCAACGGCATAGTACAAGGTGCTGCGGCTACCCGCCTGATGAATGCTGGGTTGGGCAATGCGGGGGGCATCGTGCTGGGCTCTCGTGTTGATGTTCATACCCAAGGGGCCTCGCTGGACAATGCCGGCGGCACCATTGCTAGCACGGATGGCACGTTGAATCTGGACAGTGGAGCATTGAATAATGCCGGCGGCTTGCTGCAATCGAACAAAGCGTTGCGTCTGGATACCCATGGGCAGGAACTGATCAACACAGGCTCGGGCAGTGCGGGCGGGATCGTGAGCGGCCAGGCCCTGACGCTGACCAGTGCGAATGTGGATAACCGTGAAGGGGTGATCTACAGCCAAGGTGATGCCAATCTGGAGCTGTCGGGCGTGGCGAACAATAGGGCTGGGCTGATAGCGGCAGGTAAGGCGCTACACCTTCAAGCGGAGCAGATTCTTAATCAGCATACTCAAGGCACAGATGCCAGCCCCTCTCGGGGCATACAAGGCAAACAGGTCACGTTGACGGCGGGTCATGTTGATAACACCAAGGGTGCGTTGGCTGCGGATGACTCCCTGGTGATTCGTGGAAGCGGTACGGCCAGTGTGGTGGATAACACGGCAGGCCAGTTGTATTCGGATGGCCGTATTGAACTGGCTGCCCATCGGGTGCTTAACCAGTCAGGTACGATGCTTGCCGGCCAATCCTTAGCGCTTGCCGCAGACACGGTAGGAGGTGATGGCAGCCTGCATTCAAAAGGCGATCTGAGCCTGTCTGTTCAGCAGAATTTCACTAACCTGAATGATATTCGGGCTAACGGCCAAGCAGTGATTCACTCGGCTGCACAGTTGAACAATCAGGGCGTGATTCAGGCGGGTACGCTTGAACTGCGTGGCGAACACGTCAATAACACGGTTACGGGGGAGATCAGCGGGGGGCGCACCACCGTTGTTGCCAAGGGAACGTTAAGTAATCGTGGCCTTATCGATGGCGCTCGAACTCATATTGATGTGGGCACGCTGGATAATGCGGGTACGGGTCGCCTATATGGGGATCATCTAAGCATTCAGGCCGATACTGTTAATAACCGGGAAGAGGGTGATCGTGCTGCTGTCATCGCCGCACGAGAGCGCTTGGACATCGGTGCCAAGCTTATTAATAATCGGGAGCAAGCGCTGATATTCAGTGCTGGCCCAGGTGCTGATGCTCTTAATGTCGGTGGTGCACTGGATGGGCAGGGGCAGGCGACCGGTCGCGCGGACCTGGTTCTGAATGACAGCGCCGTCATCGAATCTTTGGGTGGCATAAGCATCGATGCCAACCGTTTGCTCAATCGCAATCTGCATTTCAATACCGAATTGGTCCGGGTAGGTGAACCGACACAGCATACTTATATTCAGCCCTCGGGGGATCCGAACAAGCATGATATCAGTGAGTATCGGTGGGAAGGCTGGAGCCGCGCTGGACGCTATCGTCACCGGGAAACGGGTGCCGAGGTGCGCAACTGGACTCAGTATGAGATTACCCGCAGCGAATATGAAACCCAGGTGACCGAAAGTGCTCCATCCCTGATTCGCGCCGGTGGTAATCTCACTTTACATGGCAATGAGCTGCTGAACGACAAGAGTCAGATCATTGCTGGTGGCGTTCTTCAGGGTGATTTGGATAAGCTAAAGAATGAAGCGGTCTTTGGGCAGCATGTCATTCGCCAGGCTGGAACCAGCCAATACACCTACAGCCGGTGGCGGGGTGGTTTCAAGCGTTATCACCAGCGCAAATGGCATTCGAAAATTGCCTATAACCCGGCTGATAGCGTCACTACATTCAGCCTGGATGTATCTAAGCTTATCGAGAATGCGGCGGGACAAGGCAGTGGCTTTGCCATTGATGATCGACAGACGGCTCAGGTGGGGGGGCAACTGGAGCGCAATGGCGCCGTGGAGCGCAAGCCAATAAGTGAAGTTCAGGCTCAGGCCCCTGGCTTCAATGGTGATACGCTCGAGCACATCCGGATGGTTCAGGTCGATACCGAGATCCCCACTAACAGTTTGTTCCGCACCAGCCCCGATGCTGGTACTTATCTGGTTGAGGCCGACCCGCGATTTACCGACTATCGCCAATGGCTCAGCTCGGATTATATGTTGACCCGGCTTGGCTATGATCCTGTCACGATGCTCAAGCGTCTGGGCGATGGGTTTTATGAGCAAAAGCTGGTTCGTGACCAGATCAATCAATTAACGGGACGCCGTTTTTTGGAAGGCTACGTCAATGATGAGGAGCAGTATCGTGCTTTGCTGGAGGCGGGCAGCTCCTATGCCAAGAAATGGAATTTGCGCCCTGGAGTCGCGCTCAGTACAGAGCAAATGGCTCAACTGACCAGCGATATGGTTTGGCTGGTCGAGCGTGATGTCACCTTACCGGATGGCAGCAAGGCCCGTGCTTTAGTGCCGCAAGTCTATGTTCGCGTCAGACCGGATGATCTTGATGGGAGCGGCACCTTAGTGGCGGCCAACGCGATCGATCTTGCTATCAAGGATGATGTGCTTAATTCCGGAATGATTGCCGGGCGTACAGCCGTCCGGATCACGGGACAGAACCTGCGTAATCTGGGAGGGCGTATTGCCAGTGACGCAGTGGTCCTTAGTGCCCGTGAGGATATTGACAATGTGGGTGGCACGATCCAGGCCAAGAGCGCCTTGCTGCTTGATGCCGGACGCGACCTTAACGTGGTCAGCACGACCCACAGTGATGTCAAGCAGGCAGGGAAAAGTGACTTTAGCCGGACCAACCTAGACCGGGTGGCGAGCCTTTACGTGACCAATTCTGATGGCATTCTGTTGGCGGCAGCCGGTCGTGACCTCACACTGAATGCAGCACAAGTGATCAATAGCGGCAAGGACGGCCAGACTGCGCTGGTGGCCGGTCGTGATGTCAGTCTGGGGACCGTCGCCATTGCAGAACAAGAGAATAATGTTCTTGATGCCAACAACTACCTGAAGCAAGGTTATGAGCGGGAGGTAGGCACCAGTATCACGACCGCGGGGGACGTACGGGTACAAGCAGGTCGAGACTTGACAGCGCTTGCCGCGACCGTGACCAGTGAGCAAGGCGCTGTGGTCGCTGTTGCGCAAGGCGAGGCCCAGATTTTGGCCGGACAAGATAGTCGTAACTGGAGTGAAGGCCGGCAAATCAAAAGTCGTGGTCTGCTCAGTTCCAAGAAAATGACCACCCGCGACAGTCTGGAGGAAACAACGGCCGTATCCAGTACCTTCAGTGGTAAGACCGTGGCTGTGCAAGGGGAAAATGTCACGGTCACTGGCAGCAATCTGGTGTCTGATGCGGGTACCGTTATTGCGGCCCGCAATGATCTGACCATTCAGGCCGCAACAGATACCAAGCAGGAAAGCCATTTCAAGCGGGTCGACAAATCCGGTTTCATGACTGGCGGCGGTTTGAGTTTCACGATTGGCAAGCAGATGCAAAGTGCTGACCAACAGGATGCCAGCACACGGGCAGCGGCCTCGACAATCGGCTCGACGGATGGGGATGTCATGTTGGCAGCGGGTAATCGCTATCAGCAGACAGGTAGCCATGTTCTGGCACCCAAAGGCGATATCGACATTCATGCTAAGCGGGTGGATATTCTTGAGGCTCGTGAAACCGGCATAAACATTCAGGAAAGTAAGTTTCGCCAGTCGGGCCTGACAGTGGCTTTGACCTCGCCGGTCATTTCCGCTATTCAGACAGGTCAGCAGATGAAGCGGGCCTCCAGCGATACCTCTGATACCCGAATGAAAGCCTTAGCGGCCGCCACGACGGGGCTGGCGGCCGTCAATGCCTACGATGCGGTCAGCGCTGACCCTACAACGGCCGGGGGGATCAACCTCTCGATTACGGTCGGTTCCAGTAAAAGCGACAGTAAGTCCAAGACCTCCTACGACACAGCCGCCGACTCTACGGTGGCAGCAGGTGGAAATGTCCGTATTAGTGCGACGGGTGCGGGCCAGGATTCCGACCTGACGGCGCGTGGCAGTACGGTCAGCGCAGGGGGCGATGTTCATCTGAAGGCTGATGGCGACATCAACTTGCTGGCGGCAGAAAACACGGTCCAGACTGACCGCAGCAGCAGTAGTTCCAGTGCTGGCGTGGGGGTGGCCGTTTCCTTGGGGTCCAATGGGATTGGCTTTGGTGTGACGGCTAACGCCAGTCGTGGCAAGGGCAAAGGCGAGGGTAAAGACCTGACCTGGAGTCATAGCTATGTCACCGCGGGAGACCGTCTGGTGCTGGAGTCCGGCGGTGATACGAATCTGCGCGGCGCGGTAGCCCGTGGTCAGCAAGTGGTGGCGGATGTGGGGGGCGATCTCAATATAGAGAGCCTGCAAGATACGAGCCGCTTTACCAGCAAGGACAGTAATGTTGGTGGCAGCGTGATGGTAGGAGTCGGTTTTTCGGCCAGTGCCAACGTTGGCAAGCAGAAGATCAATAGTGATTACGCCAGCGTTCACGAGCAGTCTCGTATTGAGGCTGGGGATGCGGGCTTCCAAATCACGGTCAAAGGGAATACGGACCTGAAAGGGGCCGTCATCACCGCTTCAGAGCAAGCCGTCAAGGACGGGCTTAACACCTTGACGACGGGTACGCTGACCGCAAGCGATATAGACAATTACGCCCATTACAAAGCCAGCAGTATGAGTCTGGGGGTTGGGTATAGTTCAGGCGGCAGTGATACCTCATCGGGTGTAGGTACGGACCAGCAAGGCCAAGCTGCCACGGGCGAGCAGGTGCCTGGCACCACCTTGCCCAACACGGGCGGCTTTAGCGCCAGCCCGCCAATGGTCATGGCGGCCAGCGGCAAGAGCAGCAGCACCACGTATAGCGGCATTAGTGGCGCCCAAATCACGATTACGGATCAAGCTAAACAACAGCTTCTCACCGGGGAAACACTGGATGAGCGTCTGGCCAGTTTGAACCGTGACGTATTGACGGGCCAGGACGGCAGCAATGCCCTCAAGCCGATTTTCAACGAGCGAGAAATCCAGGCGGGCTTTGAGATTGTCGGAGCGTTGCAACGCGAGACCGGCGTATTCCTGAATAATCGGGCCAACGAAGCCACTGCCGCTAAGAAGGCATTGGATCGTGAACGAAGCAAACCGGAAGGTGAGCGTGATCCTGCACGTTTGGCAGCGCTTGAGCAACAGCTAAAAGCCACGGCAATCTGGGCCCCGGGTGGTACGGGTCGTCAGGTGTTAACGGCCTTGGCGGCAGCTGCGGGCGGCAACGTGACTGGTGCTTCATCCCAGTTTGCCCAGAATCTGGTGGTCAATTACCTGCAACAGCAAGGGGCAGGGTATATCGGCGGCTTAGTTAAAGACGGCACACTGACCGAAGGCAGTGCCTTGCATGCCGCCTTGCACGGTGTGCTGGCGTGTGCGGGAGCGGCGGCCAGTAATCAAGGTTGTGCCGACGGTGCGTTAGGCGCTGCAAGCAGTAGCTTGTTGACCAATTTGTTCTTGGATCAACCGGGAGAGACGGCGCAGGCAAAAGAAGCGAAGCGCAATCTGATTGCAACGCTGGTGGCCGGCATCAGTGCGACCGGTGGCCTGGAGGCGGCTACCGCCACCAACAGCGCTATTGCTGCCCTTGATAACAACTATCTGACGCAATCGGCTGTCGATAAAGTGAAAGCCTGCCTGAGCGGCAAGACCTGCTCGTCCGAGGAGCAAAAGAGGGTCAGTAAGGAAGAGGCTGAACGTCTCAGTCAGTTGCTTGATCGAGAAATGAATGCGCTGTGCGCGGCCAATCCGGTGGGGGATGCATGTCGTACTGCGGTCAATACGGCTACGCAGTACATAGCCATGCAAGATGCCTGGGCCTTATTGAATGGAGACGTGACCCGTTCGTCCAAAAACACCTTTGATTATGTCTACAACAGCCTCGGGGCCGAATCACGCTTTGCGCTGTACTACAACACCATTGATAACCGGGCGGACTTCTTTGGTGCATCGGACCGCTATGAGCAACATGTCGGTTCGGGGGCGAAGTGGTATGGGGGTGCGGAAGATGTATCGCGTGCAGCCTTAACAGGCCTGGGTGCGGACGGAAAGGGTTCAGGATATTCATTCCTGTTCGGTTCGCTTCTCGCGGGGGTAAATGCAGACACAATTTATGATTGGAGGCAAGAAGCTGGTAATTCGCTAATGAGCGCCGGGTTCTCAAATTTCAAGGACTTGTATAACCAAGATCTTGACCCAGTGCAGTGGGATATCAATCAACTACGAAGTGAACAACAAACCTTGCAGCCTATCCATCAAAAATACTTGAAGGACCGCGTAGTGTTTACATGGGTATCTAAAACGATGACCAATAGTGATGGTCTGGGCGCAATACTGCCAGATAGACAAACCGCACCCGGCGGGATCGATATTCTGGACTATAACTCGCGGATAAATTACGGATGTAAGCTGCTAGGTTATAGCCAGGAACAGGGGTGCAAACCATGAGTCCATACCCACGCTGGCGTGTATTTTTGAGTTTCTTGCTTTGTCCCGTGCTGGCCGGCCCATTTATTGGGGTGTGGCTGGCCTTGTCGGGGTCACAGCCCGGGGATGAGGCATGGGTGGTACTGGTAGGCAGTATGGCAGGTGCTTTGCTGGCCGCACTCAATGCGCTTGTTTTCTATGGTGTTCCAGCGCTGCTATTAGCCTTGCTCTATAGCGTAGTGAAACCTACAAAAACAGGGCTTAGTGTCTTATTGATTACCATTCTGGGGGCGCTGACTGCGTTGTTTTGGAATATGTTTGTGTTTCCCGGTCTTAAGGATTGGGCGAGCGCGTTGTTGGGGGGGGGCACGTCACTATTCATGGCCCTATGGGCCTTACCTAAGCAGTCCCCAAATTCGCACCTGAAAGGCACGATGTCGGACACGTAGCACAGCCTGGGGACGTAAGTGACATAACCTAGGCATGCTGAGCTTGTGTTATGAACTCTTCAACTAAGGTGGAGGCTAGTACATATAGCCTCCACCTACGCGTTTCTACTCAGAGGATTTTTCTTTGCAAGTTTCACGGCAAGGAAAAGGGCTTGAGCATCAGTGGCAATTTGCAATAGGTGATAAGCACTGAGTTTTTGTGTTCATGCTTGATTAACGTGCTGAGATGATTATGTGGTCCGACTATAAAAGATACGGAATGAAATTGAACAGAATTGGATGAAAGTTGATGGTTGTTTTTAGACTTTTCTGTTCGGGTCTGCTTTAGCTGGAATAAACGCAGATACTATTTATGATTGGCGGGCAGAAGCGGGTAGCGCCTTGATGAATGCGGGCTTTAGCAACTTCAAAGCCCTGGGTAACCACGGAGGCGACCCGGTGCGGTGGGATATTAATCAGTTAATAAGTGAGCAGCAAACTTTGCGGCCTATCCATGAAGGTTATCTTAAGGATAGATTTTTATTTGGGTTGATGTCCGAATGGCAGACTAATACAAACTCTATATTAGGTGCTGGAAATAATTTTGTTACTTCTGATAAGCAGGGGCAGCCTGGTGGGATTGATGTCTTGGATTATCAGTCTCGTGTTAGATACGGATGTAGGCTTCTAGGTTATTCTGAACAGCAAGGTTGCACACCATGAAGGGCTATCCATACTGGAAAGTTGGTCTGGGGTTTATTTTGTGCCCTGGAATTGCGGGTGTTATTGCAACTTTAGTGGGAACCTATTATCAAATAATAGATCCGAAAATAAGTTGGCTTGGGGTTTTGGGTTTTTTTTCTGGTTCTTTGCCGGTAATAGTTTTTTTTACTATCGTTATTAATATTCCACCGGCTTTTATTATATCTATGGTTTTGTTGTTTTTTCGTCCTTTTCGATCGTTGATGAGTTTGTTGTTTATTTCTATTTTTGGTGGGTTTCTGGCTTTTTTCTGGGGTCAGTATATATCTCCTGCTAATGATGGGCTTGGTTATTGGGAGGCAATTTCTGAAAATTGGTTAACCACGCCGTTTGCCAGTGCATTTGTACTTGGCGCGATTTCGTCATTGGTGATGGCGTTTTGGGTTTTGCCTAAACGGTCTGAAGTAAGCGACAGAAAACAGTGAAATAGTTGAAATTAACCCGGTCATGAATTGGTGAAAGCCAACGTAAATGGGTTTTATTAAATATTAAGACGATAGATCGATCATTTTCTTAACACCCTGTCCACTTGGAGCGGGTGAGCGAAGAGCATAACGGTGCGAGCAATCATGGTAATCAATAGCGCCATGACAGCCCTTGATGGCTTATGGGTCTTGCCTAAGTACCCTAGAGGCGAATAAGTTGATTCATCTTGGAAGAAGGGCTTAGGTTCGTTTTGCGTATAAGTTTTTGATGTATAGCCAATCAGGGGGGCGAAGCATGAGTCCGTACCCACGCTTGCGGGTATTTTTGGGTTTCTTGTTGTGTCCCATGCTGGCGGGTCTGTTTATTGGGGTGTGGCTGGCGCTCTCGGGGGCCCAGTCCGGGGATCAGGCTTGGGTGGTGCTGGTAGGCAGTATGGCAGGTGGTTTGTTGGCCGCTCTTAATGTACTTGCTTTTTATGGCGCCCCAGCGCTGTTACTGGCCTTGATCTATAGCGTGGTGAAACCTACCAGAACATGGCTTAACGTTTTATTAATTGCGCTTCTAGGAGCATTGACCGCCTTACTGTGGAACATGTTTGTATTTCCAGGCCTGAAGGATTGGGCGAGTGCGTTACTGGGAGGCGGCACCTCATTGTTAATGGCCATATGGGCCTTGCCTAAGCAGGCCCCAAATTCGTACCGGAAAGATAAGGTCCCGGAAAAGTAACGGAGCCTGAATAAATAGGTGATCTAGCCTGTGGGTGTGTTGAGCTTATTTCTTGGACGCCTTAACTAAGCCAAAAGGCAAGAGAGGGTAAGCCCAAAGTTGAACGGCTCAGTTTGATCAGGTGAGTGCCGGGGCTTGTCTGGACACAAAATTCAAGGATTAGCGCTAGGTATTTCGTTACCTAAGGTATGGATTGTGCCTGTTCGAGGCAGTACCGTGCGCCATGTTCTGAGAGCGCCAATAGGCTTAAGGGGTTGTTAACCTCGGTTGAATCGCAGTTCCAATTATGTTGCACTAGGCTTGGAGCCGCATTGTTGTCGTACTGTCTGGCGGCAGCGCTTGGCCTTGTGTTTTGAACGAGATTTTCTGGTAGTGGTGGCGATGAAGAAGAGTAGGCAGAACCTGGTAAATAATCGGATTGATGCGGGATATATAGTAAGAGACTTCAGCTTTAGGTCTGGTTCGCGGATCAGGAACCTGGTCTCAGCGGCTTTGGCTCTTGTGTTGGGCGGGGCCATGCTGGGAGTAGCGCAGGGGGAACCGGTACAGCCTGAGCAGCTTCGTTTTCCTAGTCTGGATAAGTGGAAGGGCGATCAGGCTTTAACGCTGGACGGATACCTGTTCAAGCCCGCAGGCGCTGCGCCTTTCCCTGCTGTTGTCATGTTTCATGGCTGCGCCGGTGCATTATCCGTCAAGACTGGGCGCATTACCTCGCGATTTACCAATATGGCGCACTTGCTCAACGAGATGGGCTATGCGGTGTTGATTGTGGACAGCTTTAATCCACGTGGCGTGTCACAAATATGCACGACACCTCTTGCGGACCGGGATATTAAGAACAGACACCGGATCAGGGATGCCTATGGGGCCTTGCAGTACTTGAATTCGCGCCCTGACATTGTGACTGACAAGATCGGTGCCATCGGGTTTTCGCACGGGGGTAGCGGTGCGTTGTCGGCAATGGACGCGACAAGCGAAGCGTATAAGCGCTCGGGACAGCAATTTGCAGCGGCGGTGGCCCTATACCCAGGCTGCGGCTGGCAGTCGCGCAAGCGCCCCGAGTTTTCTGCGTATGGCCCTTTGTTGATTTTGGCTGGCGAGAAAGACGACTGGACGCCGGTAGCGCCGTGCAGAGATTTGACGACTCGTAGCCAGCAGCGCAACGAGCCTGTTGAACTGATTGTGTATGAAGGCGCCTATCATGCCTTTGACAGCGAAAATGAAGTCTACGTCCGTAAGAATGTACCTAACGGTGTTAATGGTCAGGCAGGAGTGCATGTGGGAGCCAATCCCGCTGCCCGCGAAGCGGCCTATAAACGCATTCGCGAGTTCTTCCGTGAGCATTTGAGCTAAGCCGTCCAAAAGGTGGGTTCTGACGCTGGGCAGTGCATAGGCGGACCAGAACAGCAGCCCTTTTCGAGCGCTCTTTATTGGTTCAGCTCAAACGAGATATGCCCCAGGCACCCTGGCAGGCTAAGGGTTTTATCCGAATGGGGCGCATCATTGTTGAGGGCAGTGCTGATTCTGCGTAGGTTTGCCTCGTATTCTCCCATCGTGAGTGCGCTACCCCTGTTTGTGTGTGATGAGCGAGGGATAGCGGTCACGGATATGTTATTGGGAAGGGCAGTGCTTGGGTTCGGTCAGCGGGATGGATCGTTGGGGCAGTCCTGGGCAAATTCAATAATGAATTGCACGCTGACGTTTCCATTCCATTCGTTCTGGTCCAAGCGATAAGCGGCTTCGATATGCTCGGACAGCAAGGTATCGCGATTGAACCAAATGGCATCGAAGTATTCGCCGTTACGCTCCAGACTCAATTTCAGATGCTTGTTTTTCAGTAAGCGCTGCTGGCGCACAAAGAATCGGTCATGGAATACTGGTGCTGGAAAACCTGCGCCCCAGACTTGTTTTTGTAGCATGCCGGCCACCGTAATATTGATGTGCTCGGGCTCCAGCGAACCGTCCGTTTCGATGACAGGATCAAACTGGAAGCGGCCTGTCAGTTCCTGCACGGCTTCTTCAAAAGCTTGCACAAACACATCGTAATTATCTTCTTCGATTGTCAGGCCAGCTGCCATGGCGTGGCCACCAAACTTCAGAATCAGGCCGGGGTAGCGTTTGGAGACCAGATCCAGCGCATCGCGCAGGTGGACGTCGGGGATGGAGCGGCCCGAACCTTTGATCTCGCCTTCGTCACCTTGTGCAAACGCCAGGGTAGGACGCCAGTACTTTTCTTTCAAACGCGAGGCGACCAGGCCAACCACGCCCTGGTGCCATTCGGGGTGGAACACGCACACAGTGGCGCTGGTGTCCGGTTCGGCCAGTTCGGCTGCGCGCAGGGCCTCTTCGCGCATGGATTGCTCAATCGAGCGGCGATCCTGGTTCATGTCCTCCAGTTCGCGAGCCAAATTAGCGGCCTCGTCTTCGTCATCCGTGATCAGGCAGCGTATGCCCAAGGCCATATCGGCCAGTCGACCGGCGGCGTTGATGCGTGGCCCCAGGGCAAAACCCAGATCAAAGGCGCTGGCCTGCCGCGGGTCACGGCCAGCAACCTGGAACAGGGCGCGCATCCCAGCCTGCATCTGGCCCTTGCGCATGCGCTCCAGCCCTTGGGTGACGATCAGGCGGTTATTGGCATCCAGGCTGACTACGTCGGCCACGGTCCCCAGGGCGACCAGATCGGCCAGTTCGTTCAGGCGTGGGCCTGCATTGGCCTCATATACCCCGCGCTGACGCAGCTCGGCACGCAAAGCCAGCATCAGGTAAAAAATAACGCCCACACCGGCCAGGTTCTTGGAGGGGAACTCACAGCCGGGCTGATTGGGGTTCACAATCGCCAGGGCATTGGGCAACTCATCGCCGGGCAGGTGGTGGTCTGTGACCAGAACTTTCATGCCCGCCATATGAGCGGCTTCCACACCATCAATACTGGCAATGCCGTTATCCACGGTAATCAGCAGATCCGGTTTGCCCGAGGGATGTTGCTCTGCCAGTTCGACCACGGCGGGTGACAGGCCATAGCCGGTTTCAAAACGGTTTGGAACCAGAAAGTCCACGACTGCGCCCATGCTGCGCAGCGCACGCAGGCCGACTGCACAGGCGGTAGCACCGTCACAGTCGTAGTCGGCAATGATCAGCATTCGGTCCCGGCGGGCAATGGCATCGGCCAGCAAGACGGCGGCTTCACGCGCCTGGGTCAGCATATTGGGCGGAATCATGTTGCGCCAGGCCGGATCGATCTGGGCGGCATCGGTTACACCCCGGGAGGCCAGCAGACGGGCCATTAAATCGTGAATCCCGGCCTGTTTCAGGGCGTGGCTGGCGGCTTCTTGAGCGGGACGGTTTTTCAGGATAGGGGTGACCACCACTGACTCCAGTTAGAGGTTTGTTTGAACAGGGACAGGGGCCAGATGCGGCGCGAGGCGGGACCGACGTGAGCATAGCGGTCCAGTCCGGTCAGCACCAGTTCTGGCATGGGCCCTGCGGCCAGGGGGGCGAGCACGGTACGATCCAGCTCGGCCAGTTGTTGCAGCCAAAGCCCCCAGTCTTGACGTATCAGGCTGTCTTGCAAGTCATCAATAATGCGCAGTTCGGCGGGCTCGGGGCCTAATTGCTGACAGGACGCTCCGCCAAACAGCCACAAGCTGTTCACATTGGGCAGACCCGCCTGTTCGCGCTCCTGATTGTCCGGCAGGGAAAAGGCCAGCATTTGAAATTCATTGATAAGACGACGCCAGGGGCGGGTTTGCACATCCTGTGTCCACCAATTATTCAAATTGCTTTGGCTGACCAGTTCTGTGGAGGCCGCTTGCACCGTAAAATCAGCCGGTGGAGTGACACGCCACAAGGCCGGGCTGATGTACTCGAATTGAAAGCCGGTGTCGTCCAGATAAGGGCGAATGGCCTCCAGCAAGGCGCGGCTATAGGACTCAGTCAAGGCCAGTTGCTCGCTGGGTATCAGCATGGCGCCCTCGCGAGAGGGGGCAATGTGCACCAGCTCTGCCAGCCAGACAGCTTCTTCAGGTGTCACCGAGTGGATTTGTTTCAACTGGCGTAGCCGCAAAGGGGCCAGACCTGCGCTAAGATGCTGGGCTTGGTGCGCCGTAAAGCCGTGGGCGTGCAAAAGCCAGGCTTGTGCTGGCGTGCACAGGTCCTCGGACGGGTCGCGTACCGACAGCGTGCCTTTGCCCTGAGTCAGTAACTGAACCAGTGAAGGGGCCGTCTGGGGCAAGTGTTTGATGAGTTCGCGCGCGATGGCCGGTTCCGGCAGCGCACCGTTGATTACGATCTGCATGACAGCGATTGTAGTGTTTTCTTTGAGGCGATAGCAGCTCGCATGGGATACGAATTTTGGATTGGAGCGCGGTAT
Source organism: Alcaligenes sp. GCM10023179 (assembly GCF_042653705.1). Classification (NCBI taxonomy): domain Bacteria; kingdom Pseudomonadati; phylum Pseudomonadota; class Betaproteobacteria; order Burkholderiales; family Alcaligenaceae; genus Alcaligenes; species Alcaligenes sp. GCM10023179. Next base: position 406,589 of record NZ_JBHSIQ010000003.1, read on the forward strand.
GCCGGCCTGGCCAAGGGCCGCAAACGGCGTGGGGGACGAAAAGACCGTTTTGTCTCCTTTATTGCGGGCAGCTCGATGGCGGGGATTGCCCTGGGGGTAGCCGCGCTGATTGTCGTGCTGTCTGTCATGAACGGTTTTCAGACCCAGGTGCGTGATCGCATGCTGTCGGTCTTGCCGCATATTGAGTTGATTGTGCGCAATGCCGATCATCAGCAAGTCCTGAATGAATGGAAGTCGCTGGCCCAAAAAGCCCAGACCAATCCGGCGGTGGTGGGCTCGGCCCCCTATGTGGCCGGGCAGGGCATGCTGGTGCGCAGTAATCAATTGATGGGCGTGCAGGTACGTGGCATTGAGCCTGATCAGGAAAGCAAGGTGTCCGAGCTGGCCCAGCAAATGGTCATGGGCCGACTGGAAAATCTGCAGCCAGGCACTTTCGGGATTGTGCTGGGCGAGCAGTTGGCCAATCAGTTACGTGTCAGTACGGGCGATACGATCATGCTGATGGCCCCGCAAGGCTCGATCTCGCCAGCCGGCTTTTCGCCACGCATGCGCCAGTTCACGGTAACCGGCGTGTTTTCCTCCGGCTATTACGAATACGATGCCAGCCTGGCTTTTGTGAACGTGGATGATGCTTCCAAGATTTTCCGCGACAGTGGCAATAGTGGTGTGCGTCTGCGTATTAAAGATATGCAGCAGGCCCCCATGGTGGCTCAGGAGTTGGCCAGCAAAATGCCGCGCAACGTGCTGGTGTCGGACTGGACAGCTAATAACCGTACCTGGTTTGCCGCTGTGCAAACCGAAAAACGCATGATGTTTCTGATTCTGGCCTTGATTGTGGCCGTGGCGGCTTTCAACCTGCTGTCTTCCTTGGTGATGGCCGTGAAAGACAAGCAGTCGGATATTGCGATTCTGCGCACTATTGGTGCCACCCCCAGCGAGATTGCCCGTATTTTCCTGGTGCAAGGTGCTTTGATTGGCGTTGTGGGTACCTTGCTGGGCGTCGGTTTGGGTACCTTGATTGCCTACAATATCGACGTGATCGTGCCCTTTATTGAAAACCTGATGGGTCGTAAATTCCTGCCTCAGCAGATTTACTTCATCAGCGAATTGCCTTCCAATCCGCAGGTCTATGACATTGTGCTGATTGCTATCGTCTCGCTGGTTTTGTCCTTCCTGGCCACGCTGTACCCAAGCTGGCGTGCTTCCAAGCTTCAACCTGCACAGGTGCTGCGTCATGACTGATCTTATCGCTCCAACCGTGCTGCGCGCGCGCGATGTCAGCGTCCACTACGAGGAAGGTGGCAACAGCATTCAAGTGCTTTCCGGGGTGAATCTGGAAGTGTGTCGTGGCGAGATGGTGGCTATTATCGGCGCTTCCGGCTCGGGTAAAAGTACCTTGCTGCACGCTTTGGGCCTGCTGGACAAGCCTGATACAGGCAGCATCGAGGTTAACGGCACCCAGACAGAGAGTCTGAATGAAAGCGAACGCAGTCAGCTGCGCAACAAGGTGCTGGGCTTTGTGTACCAGTTCCACCATTTGCTGCCTGAGTTTGATGCGCTGGACAATGTGGCCATGCCCTTGATCGTGCGTCGCATGAAGCGTCCAGAGGCGCGCGAGCAGGCTCAGCAGGTTCTGGAACAAGTGGGTTTGTCCCAGCGCGTGCATCACTATCCGGGTCAGTTGTCCGGGGGCGAGCGTCAGCGAGTGGCCTTGGCGCGTGCTTTGGTCACACGACCTGCCTGCGTGCTGGCGGACGAGCCTACGGGTAATCTGGACCGCTATACCGCTGAAGGTATGTTTGAACTGTTAAGCCGGGTCAATGAAGAGTTCGGCACGGCTTTTGTCATCGTGACCCATGACCAGGCCCTGGCCTCCCTGGCCCATCGTCAGCTGGTCATGGACAAGGGCTATCTGACCCAGGAAATCAGGGCCGAGCGCCGGGTCTAATACCTGGCAGGGGCGTGGGGCTGTCATACCGCGTCCTTCCCTTTGAGGGGCTGAGGTTTGTGGGGAGTCTCGTTATGCTTATTGATACGCATTGTCATCTGGATGCTCCCGAATTTGCTCAAGACCGGGAGCAGGTGATTGAGCGTGCCCGCGTGGCGGGTGTGCGTTCGATTGTGGTGCCGTCCGTAGGTGTATTTGACTTTCAAGCTGCCCGTGAGACCGCGATGGCAGCAACCGGAGGCGTGTATGCGCTGGGGATTCACCCCCTGTTTACTCCTGAAGCGGGGGCAGCAGATCTGGAAGGCCTGGAGCAGGAAATCCAGCTGCGTCTGGACGACCCGCGTTTTGTCGCCTTGGGTGAAATCGGTCTGGATTACTTTGTGCCAGAGCTGAAAACCGAAGAGGCTAGTCGTCATCAGGAATGGCTGTATGAAGCTCAATTGGCCATGGCGCAACGCTATGGCTTGCCTGTACTCCTGCATGTGCGTCGCTCTCAAGACCGGGTACTGAAATATCTGCGGCAATTTCCGGGAGTAGGCGGAATCGCCCATGCTTTTAACGGTAGTGAGCAGCAGGCGCAGATGTTCGTACGCCAAGGCTGTGCGCTGGGTTTTGGTGGGGCCATGACCTTTGGCCGAGCCAAGCAGATTCGCCGTCTGGCGCAGGATATGAGTCTTGATGATATTGTGCTGGAAACCGATGCGCCGGATTTGGCGCCGTCCTGGCTGGTGGAGCCGGGGACTCCCTTGGCATCGGTTCGCAATGAGCCGGCTGAGGTGAAAGGAGTCGCGGAGAGTCTTGCAGAGCTGCGGGGGACGGGCGTGGCTGATGTCATTCGCCAGACCGGGGCCACGGCACGACGAGTCTTGCCAAGGCTGGATGCGTTTTTGTCTAGCCAGGGGTATTAGGCTGGGGGCAGGCTTTTTGATGTTGCCAGAACTGCTTTTTCACTGGGCTTTCACTCCTGGTTTATCTGTCAGGTAAGAGGCGCGTTTTGCCTATCGGTACAAGCCGATATGAGCAAAGTGTCCTTGTTTCGACCCTTTGAGGCACGCCTGAACTCTACGCTATAGATTTGCGTGGAGATCACGATGGCAGGGCAGAGCCCATGACAGGGCGTGCGTGTTTAGCCGCTTTTGTGGCCGCAGCCACATTCACCCATTTCCTGAAGCCTTCGTATCTGGCCTTGCCTGTTTGGCCGTGGCTGGGTGCTGTGGTTGTGAGCATCTTGCTGGCGCAGCGTTTTTCTTTTGCTTATGTTCTGGTCTTTGCCTGCTTGGGAGCCAGCTACAGCATTTGGCATATACAGGGCCGGCTGGCTCAATCCGTCCCGGTCACTGACATCAATAAAGTCAGTCGGGTAGAGCTGGAAATCCAGTCCTTGGTACAGGCAGGGCCGAATTACAGACAGTTTCAGGCACGAGTTTTGAGCTCCCAGCCTCCCGGTCTGCCCGAGCAGATTCTGGTTCGCTGGAATGCGGCTCAAGGCCATCGCTCCCTGTACCGTGAGCCGTCTGTACAAAGCTTCCCCGAGCTGATGCCCGGTCAGCGCTGGCGCATGTCTTTATTGATGCGTCCACCTCAAGGAGCCCGTAACCCTCATGGCTTTGACGCAGAACGTCATGCCATGACTCAAGGCTGGCGGGCTGTGGGCAGTGTGCGGGGTCAGCCACAACGATTGGACTTCGATCCGGCGCAGTCCTGGTTCACATGGACGGAGCGTCTACGCCATCATTTGCGCAACGTCCTGATGCCCTACGTACAAGAACAACGCTGGGGCGGGGTGATGCTGGCTTTGTCTTTGGGAGATCAGGCCAGTATCGCCGCAGCGGATTGGCTGATCTTCAATCGCAGTGGCCTGACGCACCTGGTCTCCATCAGCGGCACGCACGTTACGTTCCTGGCCGTGTTGTTGGCTGCCTTAGTGTCCTGGTGTTGGCGACGTGTTCGTTGGGGGCGCTGGGTATTGGCCGAACAAGTTCCTGCTCAGGTTGCTGCGACCTGGGTAGGTATTGCCGGGGCGGGTGCTTACTGCGTCATCGCAGGCTGGGGTGTTCCTGCCCAGCGTACTTTTTTGATGTTGCTGGTGCTGGGTGTCTGCCGTATTCGGGGTTTATATTTGGGAGCCAGCCGGACTTTGCTGATTGCAGCTCTGTTTGTGGTTTTGCATGATCCATGGGCGGGGCTGACCACCGGCTTTTATCTATCTTTCGCCGCCGTTTCGGTCTTGTTCGCGTTTGGCGCTTTGATGGGGCAGGTGCCGCAGCCAGGCTCCTGGTGGCAGCGCTGGGGGCGGCGGATCTGGTTTGCGACTCAGTTGCAGGTGCTGATTACCTTGGCCTTGCTGCCCGCACTGGCCCCCTTGTTCCATGAAATATCCTTGGCTTCCTTGCCCGCGAATGCGTATGCCATCACCTTGATCGGCTCAGTTGTGACGCCGCTGGTGCTGCTCTTGTTGATTTTGGCGGCGCTACAGGCTCCGCCAAGCTGGTGCGAGTCTGTCGCCAATCTTGCTCATGCTGTATTGGATTTCACCATGCAGCCTACGATCTGGCTGGCGGAGCGCAGCCTTGCCAGTGTGCCAGTGCCTGCCCAGCACTGGGCTTGGACAGTTCTGGCTTTGCTGGGGGTACTGCTATTACTTTTGCCCAAAGGCTTTGTGTCCCGCTTGAGCGGCCTGTCTCTGTTGGTGCCCGCCTTGGCTTTACGACCTTCTTTATTGCAGGAAGGGGACTGGGACTTGTTTGCCCTGGATATAGGCCAGGGCAGTGCGGTGGTGCTGCGTACTCGCAGTCAGGTGTTGCTGTTTGACGTGGGAAACCGCTACGGCCCTGATTCCGATGAAGGCAAACGCAGCATTGCGCCCTGGTTGAAAGCCAATGGAATAGGGCGGATCGATACCTTGGTGTTGTCTCATGCCGATATGGACCATGTGGGCGGGACGCGCAGCGTATTGCAGGCGGTGCCGGTTAGCCGCTCCTATAGCAGCTTTGATCTGGACGCGCATCTGAATCGGGAGGAGCGTTTGCTGGCCGTGCCTGCTGGCTCCACTGTTCGCCCGGAGCAGGCCCTGCGCTGTGAGCAGGATGTGCACTGGGAGGTAGACGGCGTACGTTTCCGGTTCTGGTGGCCCCCTGCGGATGAAGCCAGATTCAAGGCCGCCTATGGTAGCGAGGAAGATAAGAATGCCATCAGCTGTGTGCTGGAAATTCGAGGTGCCCGGCACAGCGCCTTGCTTTTGGGCGATGCCGGTGTGGCGCAGGAGCAAGCCATTGTGGCGGCGGGCTTGGGGCCTGTTGATGTCGTTGTAGTCGGGCATCACGGTTCCCGGACCTCCTCGGGGGCGCATTTTGTGAAACACATGCAAGCGGGGGTGGCGATTGCTCAACTAGGATGGTGGAATCGCTTTGGGCATCCACATGCGCAGGTGCAAACGCGTTGGGAACGCTCCGGCGCTTTATTCCTGCGTACCGATCATTGGGGCGCTTTGACTGTGGAGTCGCGTCCTTCGGCCCTGTATTACTTTGGCGAGCGTGATCGTCACGCCCGCTACTGGCAGTCCCCAGCACCGCCCTGACGGCAGGACAGAAACGGCATAGTAAAGCCCTCGGGCTGGGCTACAATAGTCCTTTATCTGTCAAATTCTGGTCTGAGCGTTCATGACAACTGATCTTCAGGAGCCGCGCCTTAATTGGGTTATGTGTGCCAGTGCCTCCGGTACGCACCGCATGGCGTACTGGGAGTGGGGCGATCCCGGTAACGATCAGGTCTTGATGTGCGTGCATGGTTTGACGCGTACTGGCCGGGATTTTGATCAACTGGCTCAGCGCCTGTCCAAACGTTACCGTGTGGTAGCCCCCGATGTTGTGGGACGTGGCCGCTCTGATTGGCTGATTGATCCTGCCGCTTACGCTATTCCTCAATACGTTGCTGACATGTTGGTGTTGATTGCCCGATTGCAGCCGGCACGGCTGGATTGGGTGGGCACATCCATGGGCGGTTTGATTGCCTTGGGTTTGCAAGGCGCGCAAGCCATGTCAGCCTTGCTGCGTCCGGCTCGCCCCGGACCAGGTCTGGGTGTCGAGCCCTTGCAACTGCCTTTGGGTCGAGTCGTTCTGAACGATGTAGGCCCGGCGCTGGATATGACAGGGCTGCAACGCATCAGTGAATACGTTGGGCAGTCCGTGCTGTTTGATACCTTCGAGCAGGCGGTGGAGTATGTACGTTCCGTCTCGGCTTCCTTCGGAGAGCATTCCGCTGAAGAATGGGCCGATATGTCCCGCCACGTCTTTGTGGAACATGAAGGTAAATGGCGTCGCCATTACGATTTGCGCTTGTCGCAAGCCTTTGCTCAGCAAGCGGATGTGGATTTGCAAGCGGCACAGGCTTTGTTGTGGGGCGCCTATGAGGGTTTGCCGGACAAGGTTCTGATCGTGCGAGGCCAAGAGTCCGATCTCTTGAAGCCAGAAGCGGCCCAGGAAATGTTGCGACGCAATCCCAATTCGCAACTGGTGACTATTCCCAATGTGGGACATGCGCCCATGCTGCGCAATGCCGAGCAAATCGACCACATCGACTACTTTCTAGCTGGATAGCCCCTTATGAGTGTTCAGGCCCGCTTGCCCGTTGATTTGCATTGCCATTCCATCTATTCAGATGGTGTGCTCAGCCCCGCGGAACTCGCCGCGCGTGCGCATGCTAACGGTGTGAAACTGTGGGCCCTGACGGATCATGACGAAATTGGTGGCTTGAAACTGGCCCGGCACTATGCCGAGGATCTGGGCATACGCTTCGTGGACGGCGTAGAAATTTCCGTCACTTGGGCGAACAAGACTATCCACATTGTTGGCCTGGGCGTGGACCCGGACCATCCTGCCTTGCAAAAGGCACTGCATGATGTGCGTGCTGGCCGCGAGCAGCGCGCCCGTCAAATGGGTGAACGCTTGGAAAAACTGGGTTTTCCCAATGCCTATGAAGGTGCAGTTCCATTTGCGGCCAATCCGGAACTGATCAGCCGCACGCACTTTGCGCGGTTTCTGGTGCAGCAAGGTTACTGCGTTGATATGAATGAGGCCTTTCGCCGCTACTTGGCGGATGGCAAGCCTGCTGCCGTGGAAACCGTCTGGGCCAGCCTGGAAGAAGCGGTGAGCTGGATACGTGAATCCGGCGGCAAGGCGATTATTGCCCACCCCGGACGTTACGAATTGGACGGCACCCGCAGCCATGCCTTGTATACCCAGTTTCTGGAATTGGGTGGTGTGGGGATTGAAGTGCTGACGGGCAGTCACACTCCGCAGGAATACAGCGTGTATACCCAGGTAGCGCGCAGCTATGGTTTTGAGGTGTCCTGCGGTTCGGATTTTCATGGTCCCAGCGAAGGGCGTGTGGATTTAGGCGGTCTGCCGCCTTTGCCCTCGGGATTGAAACCCGTTTGGCAGGAGTGGCTCTAGCAGGAGCCTTGAGAACTATGAATAAAGCCTTTGTGAAAGAGTCCGATCAGGACGACGATGACGATCTGGACGCCCCGGCCAGTGCGCTACCCAGTGGCACCAAGAATTACATGACGGTTCTGGGTTATCGCCGTTTGCGTGGCGAACTGAGCCATTTGATGAACAAGGAACGTCCCGAGGTGGTGCAGATCGTCTCTTGGGCGGCATCCAATGGTGATCGCTCCGAGAACGGCGATTATTTGTACGGTAAAAAACGCCTGCGGGAAATCGACCGCCGTATCCGTTTCCTGACCAAGCGTTTGGAAATTGCCGAAGTGGTCGATCCCGGCTTGCAGCCCAATCCCGATCAGGTGTTCTTTGGTGCAACAGTTGTTTATAGCGACAGCCAGGGTGAAGAGTTCACCATCACCATTGTGGGCGTGGACGAGGCCGAGCCTTTGCAGGGCCGTATCAGCTGGATTTCGCCGGTGGCCCGGGCCCTGATCAAGGCGCGTGAAGGCGACACCGTGGTGCTGCGCACCCCCGCCGGCAAAGAAGAGCTGGATATTCTGGAAGTGTCCTATCCCGAACCCGCACCAGCTCCTGATCTGGATGGAGACAGCCCGATTTGAACGCCGTATCGGGTCCGTATTGGAGATTACGGGGCGCCAATCGCTCCGGCCCCTCAAGACGTCTTGTCGAGCTTGCCGGGTTTGCTGTGTCTCCAGCCCCGCTTGCGGACCCCTTGTTTGAACTGAATTTTCCCTTTTTGTGCACGCCATTTACCGATGTGACCTCTTGTGTCGCTTCCGGTTAAAATGGCGTGTTTTCTATTTCTCCCACCTTTTTTGCCCCTCCCGTATCGTGAGCCAAATCCTGTACTTTCCCGGTTCGTCCGTGCTCTCCGCATTTCGTCGTGAGCGTTTGCTAGAGCGTGTCGAGCAGCGTCAACTGCCTGTTGCCGACATTCTTGCCTTGCACGAATACTATGTCTGGACTGAAGAGTCCGGCCTGGATGCCAGTGCGCGTCAGCACCTCAGCGACTTGCTGGACGATGGTCTGCCTGCGCTGGACCCTCAGCCGCCTAAAGGCGCCTTGGTTCTGCGTGTCATTCCTCGTTTGGGTACCGTGTCACCCTGGGCCAGTAAAGCGACTGACATCGCTCATAACTGTGGCTTGCAAGCGGTACGTCGTATCGAGCGTGGCGTGCGTTACATCATCACCCCCAAGCGTGGCTTGCTGGGTGCCAAGGAACTGGATCAGGCTCAGCTGGAGCAACTGGCTGCCTTGCTGCACGACCGCATGACCGAAACTGTTGTTGGTTTGGAGTTTGACGGTCAGGCGCTGTTCACCCAACTGGAAGGCAAGCCCATCCAGACCGTGGATGTTCTGGGCGGTGGCGTGGCGACCTTGAAGCAGGCCAACGAGGAAATGGGTCTGGCGCTGTCCGAGGACGAAATTGAATACCTGATGGATGCCTTCACACGTCTGGGTCGTAACCCGCACGATGTGGAATTGATGATGTTCGCGCAAGCCAATAGCGAACACTGTCGTCACAAGATTTTTAACGCACAGTGGGTAATTGACGGTCAAAACCAGGGCAAGACCTTGTTTGGCATGATTCGCGAAACCCACGCGGCTCAACCTGAAAACACTGTGGTGGCTTATGCGGATAACGCCGCCATCATGACGGGCGGCCCCGCTACTCTGTTCCATGCCGGTATTGATGATCAGGCCAACGAGCCTGTGTATCAGCGCCACGAAGCACTGGTTCACACCTTGATGAAGGTGGAAACTCATAACCACCCAACCGCAATTGCTCCTTTCCCCGGTGCATCTACCGGTGCCGGTGGCGAGATTCGCGACGAAGGCGCAACAGGCCGTGGTTCCAAGCCCAAAGCAGGTTTGACCGGTTTTACCGTGTCCAATCTGTGCTTCCCTGAGCAAATGGAGCCTTGGGAAAAAGACTCCCACGGTATTCCTGACCGTATCGCCAGCCCCCTGGACATCATGATTGAAGGCCCGATTGGTGGTGCCGCCTTCAATAACGAATTTGGTCGTCCTAATCTGCTGGGTTACTTCCGTACCTTTGAGCAAACGGCTGGCGATCAGCGCTGGGGCTATCACAAGCCCATCATGATTGCTGGTGGTCTGGGTTCGATTGACGATCGCCTGACTCACAAAGATCCTTTGCCAGTGGGTGCCTTGCTGATTCAGCTGGGTGGTCCTGGTATGCGTATTGGTATGGGTGGTGGTGCTGCGTCCAGTATGGGCGTGGGTGCCAACCGTGCTGAACTGGACTTTGACTCCGTGCAGCGTGGTAACCCGGAGATGGAACGCCGTGCCCAGGAAGTGATCGACCGCTGCTGGCAGCAGGGCGAGAATAACCCCATTATTGCCATCCACGACGTGGGGGCGGGTGGTCTGTCCAACGCCTTCCCGGAACTGGTGAACGATGCCGAGCGTGGCGCTATTTTTGAACTGACTCGCGTTCCTCTGGAAGAGTCGGGTCTGTCGCCTGCTGAAATTTGGTCCAACGAATCCCAGGAGCGTTACGTCCTGGCCATTCTGCCCAAGGATCTGCCGCGTTTCGAGCGCATTGCTCAGCGCGAGCGCTGCCCCTTTGCCGTCGTGGGTGTGGCGACTGAAGAGCGCCAATTGCGCGTGACTTTCGGCGAAGGCCTGCCTGGCGTGGACGAAGTGCACACCCCCAAGAGCATCGAGGAACGTCCTGTTGACGTGCCTATGGATGTGATTCTGGGTAAAGCCCCACGCATGGAACGCGACGTCAAGCGTCTGGACGGCGTGGCCGAACCGCTGGACCTGACCGTTATTCCGTTGACCGAAGCCATGCACCGGGTGCTGCGTCACCCCACTGTGGCCAACAAGACTTTCCTGATCAGCATTGGCGACCGCAGCGTGGGTGGCCTGTGCAGTCGTGATCAGATGGTTGGCCCTTGGCAAGTGCCTGTGGCCGACTGCGCCGTTACTTTGGCTGATTTTGAAGGCGTGCGCGGCGAAGCCATGTCCATGGGCGAACGTAGCCCTAGCGCCATGATTGACGCTGCTGCCTCCGGCCGTATGGCTGTGGCTGAAGCCCTGACCAACCTGGTCGCCAGTGATGTGCGTGACCTGAAAGACGTCAAATTGTCCGCCAACTGGATGGCCGCTTGCGGCGTGGATGGCCAGGACGCTGCCTTGTTCGACACGGTTCAGGCTGTCAGCCAGTGGTGCCAGAGCCTGGGCCTGTCCATTCCTGTGGGCAAGGACTCCCTGTCCATGCGTACTAGCTGGGAGCAGGACGGTGAGTCCCGTCAGGTGATTTCGCCAGTTTCCCTGGTGGTGACCGCTTTTGCTCAAGTGGCGGATGTGCGCCGCACCTTGACCCCCCAACTGCAAACCAATGTGGGCGATACCGCTCTGGTCTTGATTGATCTGGGGCAGGGCAAACAGCGTATGGGCGCTTCTGTGTTGGCTCACGCTTTCAATCAGGTTGGCCAGTCCGTGCCCGATATGCAGGACGCCGAAGCCATGCTGGCTTTTGTGAAGGTGATTCGCCAATTGGCCGACCAGGATCTGATCCTGGCCTACCACGACCGTTCCGACGGTGGTCTGGCCGCGACCGTAGCCGAAATGGCTTTTGCCGGTCACACCGGCGTGTCCGTGAATCTGGACATGCTGACCATCGACCCTCATGCTGCCGATTGGGGCGATTACAAGATTCGTGCCGAACAGGTTTCCGTGCAGCGTGATGAAATCACCTTGCGCGCCTTGTTCAACGAAGAGGCTGGTGCTGTTATCCAGGTGCCATTGGCCCAGCGTGATCAGGTCATGCAAACTCTGCGTGAAGCAGGTTTGTCGGCTCACTCCCACGTGATTGGTAGTCTGAACAAGACTGATCAGGTCGAGTTCTACCGCGATGGCGCTTGCATTTACCAAGCCCCTCGTGTGGAACTGGCGCAACAGTGGAGTGAAGTTAGCCGCCGCATCATGGAGCGCCGCGATAACCCCGCTTGCGCACAGGCCGAATTCGATCGCTGGGAAGACGTGCAAGACCCAGGTATCTCGCCGCGTGTCATGTTCAACCCGCAAGAAGATATTGCTGCTCCCTTCATCGCTACCGGCAAGCGCCCACGCGTTGCTATCTTGCGCGAACAGGGTTGCAACAGTCAGGTGGAAATGGCCTGGGCCTTTGATACTGCCGGTTTCGAAGCCGTTGACGTACACATGACCGATTTGCTGTCGGGCCGCGCATCGCTGGAAGGCATGCAGGGCATGGTGGCCGTGGGTGGTTTCAGCTACGGCGACGTTCTGGGCGCTGGTGAAGGCTGGGCCAAGACCATTCGTTTCAACAACCAGTTGTCGGATCAGTTTGCTGCTTTCTTCGGTCGTAGCGATACCTTCGGTCTGGGTATTTGTAATGGTTGCCAGATGATGGCCGCTTTGGCTCCCATGATTCCAGGTGCAGAATTCTGGCCACGCTTTACCCGTAACCAGTCGGAAAAATACGAAGCTCGTTTCTCCAGTGTGGAAATTGCCTCTTCGCCATCCTTATTCTTCAAGGGCATGGAAGGAACGCGCCTGCCAGTAGCCGTGGCTCACGGTGAAGGCTTTGCCAACTTCCAGCGTCAAGGCGATGCGTCCAAGGTCGCCGCTGCGGTTCACTTTGTGGATCATCGCGGTCAGCGCACCGAACAGTACCCGCTGAACCCCAACGGCAGCCCTTACGGTTTGACCGGCGTAACCACGGCAGATGGCCGCTTCACCATCATGATGCCTCACCCGGAACGCGTGACGCGCAACGTCATGATGTCCTGGACTCCAGAGCAGTGGGGCGCCGCCGATCAGGGTGCTGATCAGATGGCAAATGGTGGATTTACTCCCTGGATGCGGATGTTTCGCAACGCTCGGGTCTGGATTGCGTAATTGCTTACGCGTATAATCGATTTTTGGACGGAGTTATAAAAGCATGCGTCTCATCAAGAAAGCACTGACCTTCGACGATGTGTTGTTGGTTCCCGCTTACTCCGAGGTTCTGCCTCGCGATACATCCTTGCTCACCCGCTTTACGCGGGACATCACCCTGAATATCCCGCTGGTTTCGGCTGCCATGGACACGGTAACCGAAGCGCGTCTGGCTATTGCCATGGCACAGGAAGGCGGTATCGGGATCATCCACAAGAACCTGACGGCGGATGCTCAAGCACGTGAAGTTGCACGTGTGAAGCGTCACGAGTTCGGTATCGTGATTGACCCGGTTACTGTTACGCCCACCATGAAGGTGCGCGATGCCATCAACCTGCAGCGTCAGCACGGTATTTCCGGTTTGCCTGTGGTTGAGGCCGGCAAGCTGGTGGGTATTGTTACCAACCGCGATCTGCGCTTTGAAGACCGCCTGGATCTGCCTTTGCGCGATGTCATGACGCCTCAAGAGCGTCTGATCACCATGAACGAAGGCGCCACGCTGGACGAAGCTCAAGCGCTGATGCACCGCCACCGTCTGGAGCGCGTGCTGATCGTTAACGATCAGTTCCAGCTGCGTGGTCTGGCAACGGTTAAGGATATTGTCAAAAACACCGAGCACCCTCTGGCCAGCAAAGACAGCCACGGTCAGTTGCGCGTTGGCGCTGCGGTCGGTGTGGGTGACGGTACTGAAGAACGTGTCGAGAAACTGGCCGCAGCCGGTGTGGACGTGGTGGTGGTGGACACTGCCCACGGTCATTCCCGTGGCGTTATCGAACGCGTTCGCTGGGTCAAGAAGAATTTCCCTCGCATTCAGGTTATTGGTGGCAACATTGCTACCGCTGATGCCGCTCGCGCTCTGGTCGAGGCCGGTGCAGATTGTGTCAAGGTTGGTATTGGCCCTGGCTCTATTTGTACGACTCGTATCGTGGCCGGTGTGGGTGTACCTCAAATTACAGCGATCGCTGACGTTGCCAAGGCATTGGAAGGTACGGGCGTACCTCTGATCGCTGACGGTGGTATCCGCTTCTCCGGCGACGTGTCCAAGGCTTTGGCCGCTGGCGCTTCCGCTTGCATGATGGGCGGTATGTTTGCTGGTACCGAAGAATCTCCTGGTGAAGTGGTGCTGTTCCAGGGCCGTTCGTACAAGTCCTACCGCGGTATGGGTAGCTTGGGCGCCATGGTCGATGGTTCGGCTGATCGCTACTTCCAGGATCCTTCGAACAACGCGGACAAGCTGGTTCCAGAAGGTATTGAAGGCCGCGTGCCTTACAAGGGCAGTGTTATTGCCATTATTTACCAACTGGTTGGCGGCATCCGTGCTTCCATGGGCTACTGCGGTTGCAAATCCATCGAGGAATTGCATGCCAAGGCTGAGTTCGTGGAGATTACAGCTGCGGGTGTACGTGAATCCCACGTGCATGATGTACAGATCACCAAGGAAGCGCCGAACTACCGCGCTGACTGATCTTAGCCAGTCTCTTGCATGCCAGAAACCGCCAGCCTTTGGGTTGGCGGTTTTTTTTGGGTTTTCGCCTTTGTGTTGTGGGGCAGGGTTGGGTCTCTCAGGATAGACGCCTCTTGCGGCCTGGGTGGGGGCGTGGGGCGGACCGCTTGCCGGTGCTGCGCACCGGTGCCCTTGGCGGTGTCGAGATACGGGCGCACTCTGAACTCACCCGGTGATTGGTCCCCCGGACCAATCACAAGCGTCGGGCTCAAACAGCAGAGTGCTTGCATCCCGTATCCCGACACCGCCCGCGGCAAGCAGTCTGACTCGCCCCACGCCCCCACTCAGGCCGCAAGAGGCTCAGATCGAGAAATACTTATCCCCGCCTGATTTTTGTGCTTAGGATTTTTTTTGGTGTGTTGGTGTGTTGGGTTAATTCGCAAACTAATGGCCGATAGCTGGCAAATCAGTTCATAGCAGGAGTTGGGTATAAAACTCCCATATTTCTTATTTAGCAGGGGCTGCTTTGGTTTTGAACAGCCATTGTTGAGGCGGCCATTGAGCCAAAATCACCCCTGCCAGAGTCAGCAATCCACCGCTCACATGGTGTGCGCCCAGTTGTTCGCCCAGCAATGGGATGGCCAGCATGGCGGTCATGAAGGGCAGGATGTTCAGGAACAGGCTGCATCGGGCCGGGCCCAAGCGTGTGATGCCTTGGATCCAGCAGTAGGGCAGCAGGACGGAGGCCAGGATACCTGCGTACAGGATCAGGGGGACTGTTTGCTCATTCAATTGAGTTTGTTCAGCCGGTAGCCAGAAGAAGACGGGCAGCAGGGTGATCAAGGCTCCCCAGGCTTGAAGATAGGTCGATTGCCAGGCTGGCACAGTGATATGCCATTTCTTCAAAAAAACACTGTAAAAGGCGTAGCTCAATGCCGCTGTCAGCATCAGCAAGTCGCCAGAGCGGACTCCTTGGCTTAGCAGTTGCATGGGATGGCCGCCGCTAATCAACCAGACTGTTCCAAACAAGGCCAGCAGGGCGCCGGGCAGCATGCCGCGAGGGCCAGAGCCTGGCAGCAGCAGACGTGTGGTCAACAGGGTCAGTAGGGGTGTCAGTGCGGTAATCACGGCCATATTGGTGGCACTGGTGCTGGCTGCTGCCCAATAAGACAGGCATTGATAAAACGCCATACTCAGAAATCCCAGAAACAGCAGTTTGGGTAGTTGAGGACGGATCGAGTGCCAGTGTCGCCAGACAGGGCGAGCGGCAAACAGGCTCATGATGGCCAGCGCCAGCACGACTCGATAAAAACTCATGGCAGGTGCGGCGATCAGGCCGTGCGCCATTTTGGAAACAATGACATTGCCGGACCACAACAGCATGGTCACCAGCGGATAAGCATAGTTGCGCATTGGAAGCATCCATCAATAAGGAAGACGTATGCTCGCTGTAGACCGACTTGCCTGTCTTTCGCTAAACTGACTTGAATTAGCGCAAATGGGACAGCTTGTGCTTGATCCTCTTATTCATATTCCGGTTGAGCTGGCCAAGATGCCTATTAGTGGTTTGGCAGCAGACTATCCAGACGGCCATCTTATTCATGAACATCAGCATGTACGTGCGCAGTTCTTGTACGCCGTGCAAGGGGTGATGGTGATTGATGCCCAGGAAGGGCGCTGGGTGGTTCCTCCTAGCCGTGGCGTTTGGCTGCAACCGGGTCGTCCTCATACGGTTCGCATGCGCGGGCAGGTCAAAATGCGCACGATCTTTGTGGATGAGGATGCTGCTCCGGGCTTGCCGGCACGTAACTGCGTGCTGGATGTCAGCCCTTTGCTACGGGAGCTGATTCTGGAGGCCAGCCGAATTCCTTTGGTGTATGCGCAAGACAGTCGCGATGGCCGCTTGATGCGTTTATTGCTGGATGAACTGCGCGAGTTGCCTGTATTGCCGTTTCATCTGCCCTGGCCCGAAGAGCCGCGCTTGCTACTGGTGTGTCGACATCTAGAGGCCAGCCCCGATGATGATAGAGATGCAGACGCCTGGGCTAGGAAACTGGCCATGAGCGTCAAAACTTTCCACCGCCTGTTTCGTCGCCATACCGGCATCAGCTTTGGGCAATGGCGTCAATTCGCTCGCTTGTTGGGGTCTTTGGAGGGCTTGGCAGCCGGTGAGCCTATTGTGCAAGTGGCTTTACAACATGGCTATGCCAGTCAAAGCGCATATGCCGCCGTGTTCCGGCGGCATTTTGGGGTCACTCCCAGAGAGTTTTATCGCTCTAAAGACAGCGCGGGCGACGCAGTTTAGTCCGCTAGCTCCAGTAAAAGCCGGGCCAGCATGTCGGGGTGTGTCATCAACGCGCAGTGCCCACTTTCCAACTCACGGAATTCCCAGTCTTTCTGCTGACGGGCCCATTCACGTGAGGTATCAACCCCTCTGAAAGTGGGTTGTATGCAGGAGATATAGGAGCAAGGGCGGCCATTGCCGATGACGGGGTTCTGTAAGCGCAGGGAAGAGCGGTAGACGCTAAGCGGCTGTGGCGTCAGGCGGTTACCGACAAAGTGTAGATCTTCTGTGGCATGCAGGCCCAGTGCACTCAGTGGAGGAGGGGGGACGGCAGGAATGGCGCTTTTCCCAGCAGAGGCCACCATGCTGTCGACAATCTTTTCTGGCAGGGTGTCGAAGGTGCTGGTGCCGCTGGGCAGGATAAAGGCGTCCAGGTAAATCAGTTGTTGAATGCAGCGCGGCATGACGTCAGCGACGCCGCTAATGACCAGTCCTCCAAAGCTGTGGCCCACCAGAACCACGTTGGAGAGTTCCTCCCAACGTATCAAATTAGCGACATCATCTACAAAGGTGTTCAGGGTGATGTCCGCACTAAGCAAGTGGCTGCGTTCGCCCAGGCCTGTCAGTGTGGGGGTATAGACTTTATGCCCCTTGGCCCGTAGCCGGGCAGCCAGTCTGGACCAGCACCAGCCACCGTGCCAAGCACCGTGAACCAGCACAAAGGTCAGGCTGTCGGAGACTTCGTCCGTATCTTCCTGACATTCATAGGCAAAGCTGTGCGAGCGGGCACCGGAGGGGCCGGGAGCAGGGATATAGCTACCGCCGCCTTGTTGTTGTGTGGCCTGTGCAGGTCGGGATTCCTGGTGTTCATTAAGTTCGCTCGGACGAGGGGTACGACTCGAAGACATGCTGAAACTCCCAAAATGGCTGCATGTACTGTAGCTGCCTTGCCGCATGAATGCCAGTGATGCAGGACAATTTCGGCCTGGAGTATTTCTGCGACTCCCTAAGCGGCGCTACACAGCGTAAAATAGATCCTTTACCGCTTTATTATTGGCTCGATACTTTCATGCACCAGCGAATTCTGATTCTTGATTACGGCTCCCAGGTCACCCAGCTTATTGCGCGTCGCGTACGCGAAGCCGGTGCGTACTGTGAAATTCACCCCGGTGATGTCAGCGATGAATTCATCCGTTCCCAAGAAGGCCTGAAAGGGATCATTCTGTCGGGCAGCCACGCCTCGGTCTACGCCGAAGACGCTCTGCAAGTTCCTGCCGCCGCGTTTGAAGCCGGCGTACCCGTTCTGGGCATTTGCTACGGCATGCAAGCCATGGCCCGCCAACTGGGCGGCGTTACCGAAGGTTCGGACAAGCGTGAATTCGGTTACGCCGAAGTCCGCGCCCATGGCCACACCAAGCTGCTCGATGGTATCCAGGATTTCGCTACGGCAGAAGGCCACGGCATGCTCAAAGTCTGGATGAGCCACGGCGACAAAGTTACCGCCTTGCCTCCCGGCTTCAAGCTGATGGCTTCCACGCCTACATGCCCCATCGCCGGTATGGCTGATGAAGATCGCGGCTTCTACGCGGTTCAGTTCCACCCCGAAGTCACCCACACCGTTCAAGGCGGCGCCTTGTTCGAGCGCTTTGTGCGCGACATCTGCGGCTGCGTGGGTGATTGGAACATGCCTGACTACGTGCAAGAGGCTATTGCCAATATCCGCGAACAAGTCGGCGACGAAGAAGTCATTCTGGCTCTGTCCGGTGGTGTGGATTCCTCGGTTGCTGCTGCTCTGATCCACCAGGCTATCGGTGACAAGCTGACTTGCGTATTCGTGGACCACGGCCTGCTGCGTTTGAACGAAGCCCAGCAAGTCATGAGCACCTTCGCCGACAATATGGGTTTGAAAATCATCCATATCGACGCTTCCGACCGCTTCCTGGGCAAACTGGCCGGTGTTACCGATCCAGAAGCCAAGCGCAAGATCATTGGCCGTGAATTCGTGGAAATCTTCCAGGAAGAAGCCGCCAAGCTCAGCAACGCCCGTTGGTTGGCCCAAGGCACAATCTACCCGGACGTAATCGAATCCGCCGCCGCCAAGTCCGGCAAAGCCACTGGCATCAAATCCCACCACAACGTGGGCGGCCTGCCAGACACACTGAACCTGAAACTGCTGGAACCCCTGCGCGAACTGTTCAAAGACGAGGTGCGCAAACTGGGCGTAGCCCTGGGCTTGCCACCAGCAATGGTCTACCGTCACCCCTTCCCAGGCCCAGGCTTGGGTGTCCGTATTCTGGGTGAAATCAAGCGCGAATACGCAGATTTGCTGCGTCAAGCTGATGCCATCTTTATCGAAGAACTGCGCAATACGATTGACGAAGAAACTGGCAAGAACTGGTACGACCTGACTTCCCAGGCCTTCACCGTCTTCTTGCCAGTGAAAAGCGTAGGCGTAATGGGCGATGCCCGTACTTATGAGTACGTTGTTGCCATGCGTGCCGTGCAGACCACCGACTTCATGACGGCTGACTGGGCTGAATTGCCATACTCCTTGTTGAAGCGTACCTCTGGCCGCATCATCAATGAAGTGCGTGGCATTAACCGTGTGACGTACGACGTTAGCAGCAAGCCGCCAGCGACGATTGAGTGGGAATGATCCCGCGTCTGGCACGGCCAGGCAACTGATGGCATAAAAAGCCGCTAAGCCCGCGTAACTGCGGGCTTTTTTGCGCAATTCTGTCTGGCATTCCTAGGCCGCTAAGATGCAAATAGCTACCGAGCCGCGACCTCATAAGCCTTGCGTAAAGTGTGATGCAGTGATGATTGTAATAGTGGATGTATTGACGGATGCTGTTTCCTAGCTGCTCGATGCTCAGGAAGCAATGCAAATAGAAGAGTTCGGATTTGAGCTTGTCGCCACGGTGTGGGGCAACGGTGACTTGTGAGAGATGGGCCGTCAATGCGGAGTGTCAATCCGATGCGCGAGAGCGTTGTAAGCAGAAAGTGCTCGATATTCTATATCTACATGAGAATTATTAACATCTGTGGCGTACAATAAGTAACCCTTCGTTCGTCCGCTTCTTCTGGTGCGATAGAGCCAGCCGCAGCACATGCATGGTACGACGGGTCCCGTCGTATGGATGTGACTTTGACTGAGCCGTGTTAGCCCGCTATTACAGAGATTTGCTGAACTTTTGCATGCGCAAGGTGCGTGACCGTGACATCGCGGCTGACCTGGCGCAAGAAAGTTATGCGCGCGTGCTGGCCATGCAGCAGACCGGTGAGGCCATTCGCGAGCCCGGCGCATTGCTGCGTCAGGTGGCGTTAAATACCAGAATCGACTGGGAACGCCGTGCCAGCATCCGCCAGCACGACGACATTCATGCCTTGCTGGAAGCAGATCAGCCGCGCGGCCCGCAAGCGCTGCAGCCCGAGCAGGCCTATGCTGCGTCTCAAACCGTGCAAGCCTACCTCGACACTATCGAAGCCTTGCCGCCCCGGTGCCGCGAAGCCTTTTTCCTGTATCTGTTCGAAGATATCACCAATCAGGAGATTGCTGACCGTATGGGCGTGTCGGTCAGCATGGTGGATCGTTACATCAAGCGCGGTAAACTCGCTTGCATGGCTTGCCGGGAGGAGCTCGATAGTGACAATTGAGTACATGCTTTCCGTGGCCAACATTTCCTGTGGGGGTGTGGTTTTGCCCCTGATAGTGCGTCTATACCAATAATATGAGCCGTTTTTCTCCATCCTCGCATGCATCTTCAGTCCCATTTGATGAGGCTGTGGAGGCGCGCGAGTATGAAGAGTTCTTTCGTCAGCAAGATCTTGTGCATGTTGCCGCCGTGGATTGGCATACCCGCTGGGAGAGGGGCTTGAGCGCTGCCGAGCAGGCAGAATTCCAGCTATGGCTGAATACGGATCCGGCACATGCCGCTGCCTATGCCCATCTTGATGACGGCATGATGGTGCTGCATAGCGCATCAGCACAGCAGACGCAGCACATGGCTCAGGGGCGTCCATCTTGTTTCAATCATGCCTCGGGCCAGTTCGAGCATGTTGATAGGAATACGGCCCGGCGCCAAAAATCCGTTAACGTCTTGGGCAGGTGGTCATCACTCTTTGGCCTGTCATCACGCCGAAACTGGTTCGCGTTCTGTTTCGTGGCTTTTTTGGCCGTTGGTATCGGTTGGCACCAATGGGGGCAGGGTCGGTTCTTCTCGACGCAGTACGCGGTCAAGCGCGGACAAAGCCAGACGATTGCCTTGCCCGACGGCAGCGTGCTAGTGCTCGATGCAGAAACGCAGGCGAAGGTCATCTTTTACCGTGATCGGCGTGAGGTGCGTATTAAAGAGGGGCAAGTCATGTTTTCCGTCGCGCCTGACCGTGACAGCCCCTTTCAGGTACTGGTGGGCCGTGCGCGAGTCACCGTTGTGGGGACACGTTTCTCCGTGCGCTATCACCAGACGGGCATGGATGCCGACACTGTCAACGTCGCGGTGGAAGAAGGGCATGTGCGAGTGGCTGACGTGGGTGGTTGGTTTGGCAGAGGGGCCGGTGCCGAGGTCAACTTGGTAGCAGGGCAAGGTCTGAGCATGGCGGCAGATGGCCACATGGGCAAGGTCTCGGCAGTTGCACCAGGTAGCATTGCACTGTGGCGCAAAGGGCTGGTGCACTTCGAGAATACATCACTGGGCGATGCTTTGGTGGAGTTGGAGCGCTACGGCTCGACGGGGCTGGTAGTGCGTGATCCGGCTGTCGCCGCCATGCCCATCGGCGGCAGTTTTCAGGTGACCCGCCCCGATGAGTTTGCCCGGATGGTGAGACAGATCCTGCCCGTCAGGCTGGTACCCCGCGAAGCCGGAAAGTTTGAAATCACCTTGCAGCGCTAGGCTTGTTGACCCTACATCTGCTGGGCAAAAAAAAAGATCGTGACACAGGTGTAGTTTCGGGTGGGCTGGTGCGTCTTTAAGGGTAGTGAGTCGTATTTTTATTCATTGCTCGATTTGTAAAGGACGTTTCTATGCCGTTGGCGCACCCTCATTTCCGTCTGGCCCCGCTTGTGTTGGCCATCACGTTTGCACTGGCTACGCCGGGCATCACCTATGCACAGGCTACCGTAAGCAGCACACAAGCGGTTACGCTTTCCATTGCTGCGCAACCCTTATCGTCTGCGCTCAACGAACTGTCGGCAGCTACTGGTACAGCAATTGGTTTTTCTCCAGCACTCGTGTCGGGTAAAACTGCGCGCGCGGTCAGAGGCGAGCTGACGGCGCAGCAGGCGGTGGATCAGATGCTTTCTGGCAGCGGGCTGCTTGCCACGCAGGAAGGTGGCGGCATTGTCATAAAAGCCGCTACGCGCGCCGATGACGTGCCAATCCTGGACGCTGTGACGGTCAGTGCCAGTCAGCTTGGCCTTACCACCGAAGGCACCGGCTCGTATACGACTGGTAGCATGAACACGGCCACTCCCTTGTCCTTGTCCATCCGCGAAACCCCACAGTCGGTCAGTGTGGTGACGCGCGAGCGTATGACGGATGCGGGCATGACCTCAGTGGAGGATGCCTTGGCCTTTACGACAGGGATGACGGTGAAGGCCACGGGCGGTGAACGCAATACGTATAGTGCTCGAGGTTTTGATGTCTCCAATATCCAGGTGGATGGTCTGACGGTTGATCACGATTCGGATACCCTGGGGTCAGCCAGTTTGGCTATGTACGACCGTATCGAGGTTGTGCGGGGGGCGGCGGGCCTGCTGGAAGGCGCAGGAAATCCGTCGGCATCCATCAATCTGGTACGTAAACGGCCGACGTCGACCTGGCAGACCTCCTTGACGGCGGCACTGGGGCGTTGGGATGATTATTCGGGTAGCGTGGATACAGGCGGTCCCCTGAACGCCAGTGGCACCTTGCGCGGCCGCGTAGTGGCCTCTTTGCAGGATGCCGATACGTTCACTCAAGGGTATGGCCACAAGCGCGAGCTGTTCTATGGCATCGTAGAGGCGGATTTGACCGACCGCACTTTGCTGACCTTGGGGGGGTATTACAACAAGGAAGACAACCCTGGCGCTGACTGGAACGGTTTGCCCACGCGTGCTGACGGTAGCTTTTATGACTTTGATCGTTCGGTGCGCGCCAGCCCGACCTGGTCATACTGGAACAAGACAAATGTGAATTTCTTCGGTGAGCTCAAGCACACGTTTGAGAATGATTGGGATGTGTCTTTGAAGGGACAGTACCTAGATGGCAAGCTGGATATGTTAGGTACTTCATTGCTGGGGCGTAGTGCGGAGGATACGTTTCTTTATAACGTCGGGCAGTATCGCTACCACCATAAGAATACCTCGTTGGACTTGCGTGCGACAGGGCCTTTCACTTTGTTCGGAAGATCTCATCAGTTGGCGGTGGGCGCCAACTATCGCCATCGCGTCGATAGCGACGGCCCCGGCGGTTGGCCGAGCGCCTATGAGTATGGCTTTGACCCGATGCACTGGCAGGAGACCGTAGCCCCACCTATGCCCGAAATGAACTGGATGTGGTCGAGTGACGGAGATGTGAAAGAGTATGGTGCGTATTTCACGGGCAAGTTCAATTTGCTGGATGGGCTTAATCTATTCGCTGGCGGGCGTTTCAGTTGGTATGAACTGGATCAGACTCTCAAAAGCGGTACCTACCTTGGCAAGACAGCCTATGAGGCTAAAGGGGAGTTTACCCCTTATGCTGCCTTGACCTATGATCTGTTTGAGCAGCACACGGTATATGGCTCGGTCACCGGTATCTTCAGGCCACAGAATTACAGTTCGACTTCAGGCGCTTTGCTTGACCCCGTTGAGGGTACCAATTATGAGCTGGGCATCAAGGGCGAATACCTAGGCGGCAGGCTTAATGCCAGTCTGGCCGTTTTTCAGATTAACCAAAGTAATTTGCCGGAAAGCCTGCCTTTGTTGCTGTGTCGCTCGGGGCAATCATGCTACGCGGCAGCGGGTGAAATTCGTAGCCGTGGGATGGAACTGGAAGTCTCCGGTAATCTGACAGACGCCTGGAGCGTGTTTGCCGGATATGCGTATCAGCAGGCCGAATACCGTAAGGATTCGGTCAATGGTAAAGCGGGTGATGCTTATGCCACGACGACGCCTCGCAACTTGCTGACCTTATCCACGGTGTACCAACTGCCTGGGGCGCTGGCCAATTGGCGGGTTGGTGCATCGGCGCGCTTTCAGAGTGCGGTGCACAGCTCTATTGCTGGGGAGGGGCCAGCGGTCAGACAAGGCGCTTATGGTATTGTCAACACCATGATCGGATACAGCCCGAACTCTCATCTTGACTTGCGCTTGAACGTCAATAACCTGTTCGATAAATACTATTACCGCACTGTCAGTTACCCTCGTAATGGCAATCTGCTGGGTGAGCCGCGTAGCTTCATGCTAACGGCGCAATACAAGTTCTAGTTCGTAGGGTGGAATAGCGTCCGTGTATGCCGCCGTTTGATTGCAACATCCCACGCTCGGTGTTCGCACCCCATGGCGGGTTCATCCTTCAGATAACCCGCTTTCACATTTTACTTTTTCCCCGACACCATACTCAATCGAATCCGGCATTCCTTACCTTTGTTCGCCCTGGGTGCCACGGCATTCTTTCGCACGTGGCCTGAATACACGACCTCTACGCTTTATTTAGGTAAGCTGATGGAGGGATCGCTCTCAGTGACGGATGCCACATATGTCATGCCTAAAGACCAGATTCAGTTGGCGCAGCCGAAAACGAACGCCAAAGGCGAAGAGATCTTTGCCCCCAAACGCAAGGCCATCGTCGATGACACGCACAACCGCTTTTTCGTTATCCACCCTGTATAAGGTAGTCTGGTCTGGATCATCGATGCTGCGACGAATATGCTTGTATACACCACATCCCCAGCGAAGGCATCTGGACGGCCCGTGCCACCTATCACACTATTACCGGCATGCGATATGTCAGTCAGGGGATAAGAATGAAACTCTGGGCATCGATCCCGATGCTGGCAAAGTGGTACGGACCCTCAGCATTGACGACAGTGCGGACAACACGGCTGTGGGCTCTAAATATTTCTTCATCCAGCGTATCAAAAACACGATCGAGGACAGGACATCCCAGAGCCGAGTCTGCCAACTAATCGCCTCGACTATTACCTCGTCGGTGACCGAACTGAACAAGGCCGGCAAGACCTGTGTGCCGTCATTATCGGCTAAAAAGGCCTGAATCTCGCGCACGCTCATGCCTCGGGCATAAAGCGTGGTGATGCGCTCATCAAAACCGTTAAAGGGGCGCTCGTGCATCTTTTCTTTATAGGCATATCCATGCGGGTAAGCTTGCATAATATGTCTCATCCACAAGATTACGGATAGGTTCGAATACAGTTTTGCCCCCCTCCAGGCCCAGACCCCCGAGCCAGATCCATAAACGCCTGCAGATAATCAATCACCGTTTCCGTCTCCCTCATCCCCAGGAAGATCTGCTTGGCGATGCCATGTTTGCCCAACCTTACCGGCACTACGTCCAGTTTCTCCGCATACTCTTCCACCAGCCATCGCGGCAGCGCCGCTACGCCACGGCCACTGGCAACCATCTGCATCATGATGTCCGTCGTCTCAATCGTTTTATGCCGTCGGGGGGCGATACCAGCAGGCAGCAGAAACTGGTTGTAGATATCCAGCCGGTCTATGTCCACCGGATAGGAAATCAGTATTTCCCTGTCCAGGTCCTTAGGCTTGGCGTAGTCCACATTCGCCAGGGCATGGGCCTTGTTCACTACCAGCACCTGCTCGTAGTCGAAGACGGGCTCGAATTTCAGGCCTGGCTTATAGAGCGGGTCTGGGGTGACCAGCAGATCAATTTCATACCCAAATAGCGCACCGATCCCGCCAAACTGAAATTTCTGCTTCACATCCACATCCACGTCTGGCCAGGCGCTAAGGTACGGCGAGACGATCTTAAGCAGCCATTGATAGCAGGGGTGGCATTCCATGCCGATGCGCAGTGATCCTCGCTCGCCTTGGGCGAACTGGCCCAGGCGCTCTTCGGCCAGGTCCAGTTGCGGCAGTACGCGGTTGGCGACGGCCAGCAAGTATTGTCCTGCCTGGGTCAGTTGCAGGCTGCGGCCTTCGCGACGCCAGATTTCTGTACCCAGTTGCTGCTCTAGTTTCCTCATGGTGTGGCTAAGGGCGGATTGGGTAACGTGCAGCACGGCAGCGGCGGCGGTCAGGGACCCTTGCTTGTCAACTTGCTGCACAACGGCCAGGTGGATGCGCTCTAACATGATACGTGAATGATATTCATGGGTTGGTGAGATAAGACCATTTTACTTCATTGATATGGCTTCCTACAATGCAAGTCATTCATTCATCCACTGGCCTTTAGAGAGCAGCACATGACGACGATTCATAATCTTGGCTTTCCGCGCATTGGCGCCAAACGGGAACTGAAGTTCGCCTTGGAGTCTTACTGGAAGGGCGAGTCTTCGCGTGACGAACTCAAGGCTCTGGGCGCACAACTGCGTCAGCGTCACTGGGAAAATCAGGCGGGTCTGGATCTGGTGCCCGTTGGAGATTTCTCTTTTTACGATCAGGTGCTGGATGCCAGCTTCTTGCTGGGTAACCTGCCCGAGCGTGTACAGGGCTTTCATGGTGACGAGCTGGATAACTATTTCCGCGTAGCGCGCGGTCGTTCGGCCAAAGGTCTGGAAGATCACAGCGCCTGCTGCGGTGGTGTGGCGGCTGGTGAAATGACCAAATGGTTCGACACCAACTATCACTACATCGTCCCCGAATTTACGGCTGACACCCAGTTCAAGCTGGACGCTTCGCGTTTGCTGGAGCAGCTGGCTGAAGCCAAGGCTCAAGGCGTGAAGGCCAAGCCTGTGATTATTGGTCCCGTGACCTATCTGGCACTGGGCAAGGCCAAGGATGAATCCAACAAGCTGGCTCTGCTGGATCGCTTGTTGCCTGTGTATGTCCAATTGCTGGATACGCTGGCCAAAGCGGGCGTTGAGTGGGTGCAGATTGACGAGCCTATTCTGGTTACCGAGCTGGATGCCGATTGGCAGCAAGCGTTCAAAACCGCTTATCAGCAACTGAAAGCTGCTGGCGTGAAGTTGCTGGTAGCCACTTACTTTGGTCAGTTGCTGGAAAATGCTGCTTTGGCCGCCAGCTTGCCTGTTGCCGGTTTGCATGTGGATGCCATCAATGATCGTGATGGTGTGGATGCACTGCTCAAGCTTTTGGGTGACGACAAGGTCTTGTCCCTGGGCGTGATCAATGGTCGCAATATCTGGAAAACAGATTTGACCGCTGTACTGGACTGGGTTGAGCCCATCGCCAAGCAACTGGGTGATCGTTTGTGGATTGCTCCTTCCTGCTCGCTGCTGCATGTGCCGGTTGATCTGGACAGCGAAGAAAAGCTGGATGCAGACGTGAAATCCTGGTTGGCCTTTGCTTTGCAAAAGCTGGATGAACTGCGTGTATTGGGTAAAGCCTTGAGCCAAGGTCGTGATGTCGTCAAGGCAGAGCTGGCCGATAACCTGGCCGCTTTGACTGCCCGTCGCAACTCGCCCCGTGTGAATAATCCTGCTGTGAAAGCAGCGGTGGCGCGCATCTCGGCCGAGCTGGGCAAGCGCAAGAGCGTTTACGAACAGCGTGCTTCCAAGCAAGCTGAATTCCTGAAACTGCCCGCATTCCCCACCACCACGATTGGTTCTTTCCCACAAACGGCAGAAATCCGTCGTGCTCGTAGCGAGTTCAAGGCCGGTCGTCTGGACGAAAACAGCTATCAGGCCGCAATGCGTGCCGAGATTGAGCGCAGCGTGCGTGAGCAGGAAAAACTGGGTCTGGACGTGTTGGTGCACGGCGAAGCCGAGCGTAACGACATGGTCGAATACTTTGGTGAGCAGCTGGACGGCTACGCATTCAGCCAGTTCGGTTGGGTGCAGTCCTACGGTTCGCGCTGCGTGAAACCACCCATCCTGTTTGGTGACATCAGCCGTCCTCAAGCCATGACGGTGGAATGGATCACCTACGCCCAGTCGTTGACTCAAAAACCCATGAAGGGCATGCTGACCGGCCCCGTGACGATCTTGAACTGGTCCTTTGTGCGTGATGACCAGCCTCGCTCGGCTTCTTGCCTGCAACTGGCGCTGGCCATTCGCGAAGAAGTGCTGGATCTGGAAAAAGCCGGTGTGCATGTGATTCAGATTGACGAAGCCGCCTTGCGTGAAGGTTTGCCTCTGCGTAAATCGCAATGGCAAAGCTACCTGGACTGGGCCGTGGAAAGCTTCCGCATCACCGCCAACGGCGTGGGCGACGAGACGCAAATCCACACACATATGTGTTACTCGGAATTCAACGACATCATTTCCTCCATTGCCGATATGGATGCGGACGTGATCACTATTGAAACCAGCCGCTCGGACATGGAATTGCTGGAAGCCTTCGAGAATTTCCAGTACCCCAACGAGATCGGCCCTGGTGTGTACGACATTCACTCGCCCAATATTCCGACCGAGCAGCACATTGTGAATTTGATGAAAAAAGCCGCCGAGCGCGTGCCAGCAGAACGTTTGTGGGTGAACCCCGACTGCGGTTTGAAGACACGTCAATGGGCTGAGGTGATTCCAGCTTTGACCAATATGGTGGCCGCAGCGAAAGCCTTGCGGGCAAGTGCCTGATCAGATCATGAGCTGAGTTTGGCGGAAAGTCCCGGCCAAATGCCGGGACTTTTTTTGAGGCTGATTCAAACCTGTTTTCTGGCTTTACCAGGAAGAAGAGAGTAAGCAGTGCAGCCCCCCGAAGCAGCTCAGACAATCAGCACAGAGTGTACATAAATAAGATGAATTTATTTTTCAAGATCAATGACTTGGCTCGAAAATAAATTCGAGATTGAAATCAGAAATTAGGGCATACATAAAAATGAATAAAGAATTCGCGTTCAGCATCAGAAGCATCCGTTTTGATGAAAACTACCGTCCAGCCGATAACACACGTATCACCACTAACTTTGCCAATTTGGCCCGTGGTGAAAGCCGTCAGCAAAACCTGCGCAATACTCTGAAGATGATCGACAATCGCTTCAATAGTTTGGCGCATTGGGACAACCCGAATGGGGACCGTTATTCAGTTGAACTGGATATTGTCTCTGTTGATATTGATGTTGAAGGCAATGGTTCTACGTTTCCGACCATCGAAATTCTGAAAACCAGTATCGTTGATCGGAAAGAAGACAAGCGTATTGAAGGGATTGTGGGTAACAACTTCTCTTCGTACGTGCGTGACTACGATTTCAGTGTGGTTCTGCTGGAGCACAACAAGAACAAAAATGGTTTCAGCGCCCCGGAAGGCTTTGGTGATTTGCATGGCAAATTGTTCAAGGCTTTTGTGAACTCCACGCTGTATCAGGAAAACTTCAACAAATCCCCCGTGATTTGCCTGAGCGTATCCAGCAGCAAGGTCTACCACCGTACAGGTAATCAGCATCCCGTATTGGGCGTTGAATACCAGCAAAACGAGTTCTCGCCGACCGATGAGTACTTCGCGAAAATGGGTTTGCAGGTTCGTTATTTCATGCCCCCAAATAGCGTGGCGCCTTTGGCCTTTTACTTCCGTGGTGATTTGCTCAGTGACTACACGAATCTGGAATTGATCAGTACCATCAGCACGATGGAGACATTCCAGAAAATCTACCGCCCCGAGATTTACAATGCCAATTCGGCAGCAGGAATGCGCTATCAGCCTAGCCTGAAAAATGCGGATCATTCGGTTACGCAAATTGTCTACGATCGTGAAGAACGTAGCCGTCTGGCGGTTGAGCAGGGCCGGTTTACCGAAGAAAGTTTTATCAAGCCATACAAAGTTATTCTTGATCAATGGGCAGCCAGTTACGCGCTTTGATTCATCAAAAACAACAAGGTTATTTAATTATGAAAAAATTGCTACCCACCTCCACCGCTGGCAGTTTGCCTAAACCCTCCTGGCTTGCTGAACCCGAGAAACTGTGGTCGCCCTGGAGACTGGAAGGTGAGGACCTGGTCGAAGGCAAGAAAGATGCACTGCGCTTGTCTTTGCAAGAACAATTGCACGCCGGTATCGATCTGATTAGCGACGGCGAGCAAACCCGCCAGCACTTTGTCACTACCTTCATCGAACATCTGGAAGGCGTGGACTTTGAAAAGCGTGAGACCGTGCGTATTCGTGACCGTTACGATGCCAGCGTTCCAAGCGTTGTCGGCGCTGTCAATCGCCCCAAGTCCGTGTTTGTGGATGATGCCAAGTTCCTGCGCCAGCAAACCTCGCAGCCGATCAAATGGGCGCTGCCTGGCCCCATGACCATGATCGATACGCTGTATGACAACCACTACAAGAGCCGTGAGAAACTGGCTTGGGAATTTGCCAAGATCCTGAACCAGGAGGCCAAAGAGCTGGAAGCCGCAGGCGTGGATATCATCCAGTTTGACGAACCTGCTTTCAACGTGTTCTTTGACGAAGTGAATGACTGGGGTATTGCTACGCTGGAACGTGCCATTGAAGGTCTGAAGTGCGAAACCGCCGTGCACATTTGCTACGGTTACGGCATCAAGGCCAACACGGACTGGAAAAAGACCCTGGGTTCGGAATGGCGTCAGTACGAAGAGTCCTTCCCGAAGCTGCAGCAATCCAAGATCGACATCATTTCGCTGGAATGCCAGAACTCCCACGTTCCTATGGATTTGATCGAACTGATCCGTGGCAAGAAAGTGATGGTTGGCGCCATTGACGTGGCCACCAACGTGATTGAAACCGCTGACGACGTGGCCAACACACTGCGCAAGGCGCTGAAGTTTGTGGACGCTGACAAGCTGTACCCCTCCACCAACTGCGGTATGGCACCTTTGCCACGCGCCGTGGCTCGTGGCAAGCTGCACGCCCTGAGCGCCGGTGCTGAAATCGTTCGCAAGGAACTGTCGGCCTGATAGGTTTGATACCTTCGCGCTAGCGAGTTTCAGACTGCCCCCAGCAAACAGTATTGATGGCTTTGCCATCGCTGTTGCTGGGGGCAGTTTTATTGGGGCTGCTGATTGTGTTGCTTTAAATGACAGATGCTCTCAAGCCGCCTGCAATGCCAGTAGGCGAGTATTTTGACACCTCTGCTTAAAGAAATTCTTGTCCACCATAAAGAAATGAACTAGGATTCACTCATGTAATGAATCAAGGTTCACTTCTTTATGGCCTATCGTCAAACTCCTGCCGTTGAAGCTCGTCTGCAAGACAATCGTAGCCGTATCCTGGAAGCCGCTCGTGTTTTGGTCAGTGAAGGTGGCTGGCAGGAAGCCCAGGTGGCCAGTGTGGCGGCTGCGGCGGGTATGGCCACTGGGACGGTTTATCGCTATTTCCCGTCCAAGGCCGAGTTGTTCGCGCAAGTGCTGTCGCAGGTGTCTCAGCGGGAGGTGGATGTACTCACAGACATTGCGCAGGCTGACGGAGCCTCCATGCTGCGCCTGCATGCCGCAGTCTCAACATTCGTAAAACGCGCCATGCGTAATCCTCGTCTGGCGTATGCCTTGATTGCCGAGCCATGCGATAAGGAAATCGACGCGGCTCGTCTGGTGTATCGCGCCGCGATCAGCCAGGTCATTCACTCCATTGTTTCCATGGGGCAAGATGCCCAGGAAATGCGCCAGGATGTGCAGCCCGATATTGCGGCTACCGTCATTGTGGGCGGTTTCATGGAAGGGCTGATTGGCCCGCTTTCTCCTTTAAGCCGTCAGCAGCACGATGGCACCGACAGTTACCAGCGCCAAGTGGCCGCGCTGGCTGACCAGATTGCCCAGATGGCGTGCGCCAGCGTGGCAGTCCTTTCTGCCACGCCTTAGAAAAACAGTTCGGAGACAACCATGAACCAAGCGCTTCCCCTCAGCATTTTGAATGCGCCCGAGGATCGTTACAGCACGCATCAGGTTTTGAATCAGGCTTTGCCCGCCAGTGGTTTCAATGCTTTTACGGGTGATCAGGTTTTAACTGAGGCCATTCGCCGCGAAGCTCCGTGGGCCGAATCGCGTTGTCAGGCTTTGGGGGCGGTGGCTGGTGATGAAAATGTTCAGGAGTTGGCCCGTTTGGCGAACCGTCATATCCCTGAACTTAAAACGCATGATCGCTTCGGCAACCGGATTGATTGGCTGGAATGTCACCCCAGCTGGCATGAATTGATGACCCTGGCCTGGCAGCACGAGGTGCCGAATTTAAGCTGGCGTACGCAAGAGAAAAACGGCCACTTCGCTCGTGCGGTCTTGTCCTATCTGTGGAATCAGGTGGAGCATGGTACGGGTTGTCCGACTGGCATGGCGTATGCGGCGTATGCCGGTTTCGAGGCTGAACCTGCTTTGGCGATCTGGGCGGTCAAGCTCAAAGGGACGCGCTACGAATACAGTCGTCGCGAAGTGGGGGACAAGCCCTCGGTGGTCATTGGCTATGCGATGACAGAAAAGCAGGGCGGTTCAGATCTGCGCGAGACGCAGACTACTGCGCGCTTCTCCCATAGCGCGGATTATCACGGCGCTACGGCGCATTGGTATGAGCTGACGGGGCATAAGTGGTTTTGTTCAGTGCCGCAGTCTGATGGTTTTTTTACGCTGGCTAAAGTCAATGGCGGTGTTACCTGTTTCTTTTTGCCCCGTACCTTGCCGGACGGCAGCTATAACCGCTTTTTTGTACAACGCCTGAAGGACAAGGCGGGCAATCGTTCCAACGCGTCCAGTGAAGTGGAGTATGCGGGCACGCTGGCAATTCGGGTTGGGGAAGAAGGGCGCGGTATTCGGGAAATTCTGTCGCACTCGCATTTGACACGTCTGGATTTTGCGATTGGCTCGGCGGGTTTGATGCGACAGGCGCTGACCTTGGCCCTGCGTCACACGACATCACGCAAGGCTTTTGGAACCTCCATTGCCGATCGGCCCATGATGAGCAATGTGCTGGCGGATATGGCGGTAGAAGTGGAAGCGGCAACCTTGATGTCCTTGCGTGTGGCCAAGGCCACTGACCTGATGCAAAGCAGTGACCACGAAAGGCTGCTGGCTCGGGTGGCCACGCCTGCGGCTAAGTACTTCAATTGCTCGCGCGCCCCCTCCATTGCGAATGAGGCTTTGCAATGTCACGGCGGCAATGGCTTTATTGAAGAAAACCCCATGGCCCGTGTGTATCGAGAGGCCCCCTTGAACAGTGTTTGGGAAGGGACGGCGAATATGATGTGCATGGATGTGCGGCGCGCCATGATCAGAGATCCGCTTACGGTGGAGGCGGTTTTTAATGAACTCAGACCCTTGGCCGGGCAAGACAAGCGATTCGATGCCCTGGTACAGCACACTGAGCGCCTGGTTCGGGCGGCAATCGAGGATGAGTTCCTGGCCCGCCCCATGACCGAAGCCGTCGCCCGCGTTTTGCAGGCGGCCGAGCTGCTGCGCTATAGCTCTCAAGAAGTGGTGGATGTGTTTTTAAGTACGCGTAGCGGCGGGGAAGTGGGGGCTTGGGGAGCGCATTACGGTACCTTGGGAACGATGGCATCTTTGTCAGTCGCGCAGAAAATTATGCGCAGAGCGATGGTGACAGATTGATTTGTGCTGTTCGCAGAGCCTGGAGGGAGCAGGGGCTATCTGGATCAAGTCCAGGATAGCCCTTGTTCTTTGGAGTCCGACGGCTTTGCAAGTAATGCAGCGTCAGTCTTACGCTGCTGTGCAGACTCTTAATCGGTGTCCATCCGGGTCCAGTGCAACGAATGTGCGCCCAAAAACGGCTGTCATGGGCTCTTGCTCTATGGTGATACCCGCTGTCACCCAGGTTTGATACAGCTGATCAACAGCCGCATCATCGTCCATTAAAAAAGAAAGCTCGGAGCGATGCCCAGTTCCGGATGAGACAAAGCTGGCTGCCTGGGTAGACCACAAACCCAGGGTCAGGCCCTTGTTCAGTTCAAACGCGACATAGGTGGGGAAGGATTCAGCGGGCGCTTTCTGAAGCAGCTTTTCATAGAAAAGGCTGCTGGCGGCGGGGTCTTGGACATAGAGCAGCAAAAGGTTTGGGTGATTCATGATCGCTCCAACAAGGTGATTGAGCAGATCATTATGGGTGACCATACTGCCAAAAAATGGCAGTATCTGGCATGGCCCGAGCAGAACGACTTCTTTCCCTTTTACAAGTGCTACGCCGGCACAAACGTCCGGTGAGTGGTGCGCGGCTGGCCCAAGAGTTGGGCGTCAGCATTCGGACCTTATATAGGGACATTGCTTCCTTGCAGGCGCAAGGTGCCGATATAGAAGGGGAGCCGGGAGTCGGCTATGTGTTGCGACCTAGTTTCATGCTGCCACCCTTGATGTTTTCTCAAGCAGAGCTGGAGGCCTTGATACTGGGCTTTCGCTGGGTAGAAAAGTTTGCGGACGAGCCGCTGACCAAAGCGGCTGGCGATGCCATGGCCAAGATCTCTGCGGTCTTGCCCGATAGCTTGAGAGACAGCCTGGACAGCACCGCTTTACGGGTTGGGCCTAGAGTGATTCAGGATGCTGAGCTTGTTGATCTCGGCATTGCGCGTACAGCGATTCGTTTGCAGCGCAAGCTGCGCATCACTTATATAGACGGGGCAGGCCAGGAGTCGGAGAGAGTGATCTGGCCTTTTTCCTTGGGCTACTTTCAGCACTTCCGGATTCTGGTGGGTTGGTGCGAATTGAAAGGGGACTTCCGGCATTTCCGGACGGACAGGATACAGCGCTTGGTCTGTCTGGAGGAGTCTTATCCCCGGCATCGGGCTGACTTGTTCAAGCAGTGGCGGGCAACACAAACAGAGCTACGCTACGTGCCTGACACCTGACACCTGACACCTGACACCTGACACCTGTGACCTTGCTTTGTGAAAGCCAGTTTCTCTGTCCTGGTCGTCAAGCCCTCCTTGCAAGAGGGTTTTTTCTTGATCAATTATTGTTATGTTATAACATCTCAAAATTGATAGAAGTCCTTTGCAAGGAACGGCCCATTAATGCCTCAAGGAAGAAGAGAAATGACGATGAACCTCGATAACACGCTGGTTGATCCCGCAGTCCGCATTCCCGTAACGGTTTTGTCCGGTTTTCTGGGGGCGGGCAAGACGACTTTGCTGAACCACATCCTGAACAATCGCGAAGGCCGCCGCGTGGCCGTCATCGTGAACGATATGAGCGAGGTCAATATTGATGCCGCTTTGGTTCGTGACGGTGGTGCCGAGCTATCGCGCACGGATGAAAAGCTGGTGGAAATGAGCAACGGCTGTATTTGCTGCACCTTGCGCGAGGACTTGTTGTTGGAGGTGGACCGTCTGGCCAAGGAAGGGCGCTTTGATCAGTTGGTCATTGAATCCACCGGCATTTCAGAGCCACTGCCCGTGGCTGAAACGTTCACCTTTGAGGGCGAGGATGGCCGCTGCCTGGGTGAAGTCGCACGCTTGGACACTATGGTCACGGTAGTGGACGCCTTTAACTTTCTGCGCGATTACAGCTCGCAAGACAGCATCCAGTCCCGTGGCGAATCTTTGGGTGAAGAAGATGCGCGTACCGTTGTGGACCTGTTAATTGAGCAGATCGAGTTCTGTGATGTGCTGGTTCTGAACAAGATTGATTTGATCAGCGAGCCAGAACGCGAGCGCCTGATGGCCATTCTGAACAGTCTGAATCCCCGTGCTCGTATTGAAACAGCCGAGTTCGGCCAGGTGCCCTTGGATCGCGTTCTGAACACCGGCTTGTTCGATTTTGAAGAGGCTTCCAAGGCCCCAGGCTGGCTGCAGGAATTGCGTGGCACTCATACCCCGGAAACCGAAGAGTACGGCATAGGCAATTTTATTTACCGCGCCCGCCGTCCATTCCACCCGCAGCGTTTCAAGGCACTGGTCGAAAGCGAATGGCCTGGGGTGGTGCGCTCCAAAGGCTTTTTCTGGTTGGCGAACTTCCCGACTCTGGCGGGCTCCTGGTCACAGGCTGGCGCGGTGGCTCGCTATCACGTGGCGGGTTACTGGTGGGCGTCCATGCCGCCTGAACGCTGGCCGGAGGATCCCGAAGCGGTAGCGCTGATCAAGGAAAAATGGGACGAACGAGTAGGGGATGCGCGTCAGGAGCTGGTTCTGATTGGCATGGATATGGACGAGGAAGCACTGCGCGCCCGTTTCGATGCCTGCCTGTTAAGCGATGAAGAAATGGCCAGCGGCCCCAGCACCTGGACAACATGGACGAATCCGTTTTCAGACTGGCCTTGATGGCGTTGAGGTCTTGCCAGGTCTTTGCCAGCGTGAGCAAGGCCTTTTGATTGGATGTTGAGTATGACTGTTGTACTTCCCGACCCGGCTTTGAATGATTTCTCTCATGGCCTGACTCCGCTTTCCTGGGTGGGTATGGAGGGAATCGACCTGCCCATTACCGTGCTTGAACGAGGCTATAAGCAGCAGTTGCATGCGCGGGTGGATGCTCAGGTTGATTTGCCCTTGGCACATGTAAAAGGGATACATATGTCCAGGCTGTACCGCTTGCTGAATGACTTGCCGCCAGAACAGTCCTTGTCACCGTTAGGGCTGCGGCGTCTTTTGCAAGGCATGGTGGATAGCCAGCAGGACTGTGGAACGCGCAGTGCACGACTGTGTTTTCGCTTTGATTTATTGGTGCGACGGCCTGCCTTGGTCACGCAGGGTCTGGCCGGCTGGAAATCCTATCCCGTCGTGCTGGAGGCCAGGCTTTTGGACGGTATCTTTGTGTGCAAGGTGCAGGTTCAGATAGCTTATTCGTCGACCTGTCCTTGTTCGGCTGCGCTGGCTCGGCAGTTGATTGAACAGGGCTTTATGCAGGCTTTTGGAAAGCAGCCTGTCTTGCATGCAGATGAGGTAGCTGCTTGGTTGCACAATCACGCTAGCCTAGCCACTCCCCATAGCCAACGCAGTCAGGCTTTGGTTCAGATTCAAGTATCGGAAGACAGTGAGGACTTTGGGTTTTTGACGCTGATTGATCGCATTGAAGAGTCATTGGCAACACCCTTGCAAACTGCCGTCAAACGAGCAGACGAGCAAGCCTTTGCCGCCTTGAATGGTCAGAACCTGATGTTTGTGGAAGACGCGGCGCGTCGTATAGAAGCGGCCTTGGGGGACTATCAGAATCCTGGTGTTCAGGTCCGACATCTGGAGAGTCTGCATCCCCATGATGCAGTGGCGTTCAAAACTCCTGTATCGGAAGGGATGCCTTTTCTGCGGCTGAGCGGGGGCGTGGCGCCATGAGTGTTCTAGTCCTTGCTGTTCCGTGCCAGAAACACTCCACGAGTCAAACTTTCTTGCTATTGGCGCAGCCAAGCAAGCTCACGCTATGTCCATTTGAGCGGGTATGTCGCTCCCGTGCTTGGGAGCTGCCATGAAAACCGTTCTTGTCTCTGTTCTGGTCCTGCTTGTTCGCGGCTATCAGCTTTTTATTAGCCCTTTGCTGGGGCCACGTTGCCGCTTTTATCCAACTTGCTCCCAGTATGCGATTCAGGCTTTGCAGGTGCATGGCCCCCTCAAAGGAACTTGGCTGGCTGCACGGCGCCTTGTCCGTTGTCACCCTTGGCATCCGGGCGGGCATGACCCTGTTCCAGCTCTTGATGATCGGGGTAGGCAATCGCTCAAGCAAGCAGGAGAAGACCGTGGGTAAGGATGCAGCACCAGAAGAGTCCATAGTTCAAGCCCAGCAAGCCATTGTGGAGAGTTTCCAGTTCCTGGGGAACTGGATGGCCCGCTACGAATATTTGATTGATCTGGGGCGCTCCTTGCCGGACTTCCCGGACGAATGGCGTACCGAGATGAACCGTCTGCACGGTTGTCAGGCACAGGTCTGGATGGTGTCTGAATTGCGTGATCACAAGTTGTTTTTTCAGGCTCGTAGTGATTCCGCCATCGTCACCGGCTTATTGGCTTTATTGATGCAGGTGTACTCGGGGCGTTTGCCGCAAGAAATCCTGTCCTATCCCCCTGACTTTTTACGAGCAATTGAACTGGAGCAGCATTTGTCACCGAATCGCGCCAATGGTCTGTTTCACATGATGGAGCGGATTCGTTTGACGGCACAAGACGCTCTGGATGTGGAAGCCTCAAAGGTAAAACCATGACGCCAGTAATCCCGAAGGCCTCTACCTCTGAGGCTGCAGAAACCGCCAGGCAGCATACTTTGCGTCATGCCGATTTGCTGCTCTGTGGCGCTACGGTAATGACTCCTAATGGGGCCGAGCGTCTCGACATCGCCTGTGCGCAAGGCCGGATTACGGCTCTTGGTGATTTGTTGCCCGGCTGGAGTGCAGACTGTGTGCTGGACCTTAATGGCCTGCATGTTTTGCCAGGGGTGATCGACAGTCAGGTGCATTTCCGAGAGCCGGGGCTGGAGCACAAAGAGAATCTGGAAGCGGGTACACGGGGCGCAGTCCTGGGCGGCGTGACGGCGGTTTTTGAAATGCCCAACACCTATCCCTTGACCTTGGGTGCTGCCGATTTGCAAGCCAAGCTGGATGCTGCTCAAGGCCGAAGCTGGTGTGATCACGCCTTTTATATCGGTGGTTCTGCCTTGAATGCCGATTCCTTGCAGGAACTGGAACAGCTCCCAGGTTGTGCAGGCATCAAGATCTTTATGGGCAGCTCCTTTGGAGACCTATTAGCGGATGAGGACGACGTGCTGCGTCGCATCTTGCGTCATGGTCGCAGACGGCTGGCAGTACACGCCGAGGATGAGGCCAGGCTGCGTGAACGCAGATATATCGCCCTGGATAGTGGCGACGTGCGCCAACACCCGGTTTGGCGTGATGTGGAAAGTGCCTTGAAGGCAAGCCAACGCATTGTTCGTCTGGCGGAAGAGGAGAAGCGCCGATTGCACGTGTTGCATGTGTCTACCGCAGAGGAAATGCAGTTTCTGGCCGCGCACAAAGATCGCGTAACGGTGGAAGTCACCCCACACCATCTCAGTCTGCAAGCTCCCGACTGTTATGAGCGTCTGGGCAGCCTGGCGCAAATGAATCCCCCGGTGCGCGGGCAGGTTCATCAAGACGCGCTGTGGCAGGCGATTCGTTCGGGCGTGGTGGATGTCATTGGCAGCGATCATGCACCTCATACCTTGCAGGAAAAGTCTCAAGCCTATCCCGCCTCACCCAGTGGCATGACTGGCGTGCAAACCTTGCTGCCCGTGATGTTGAACCATGTACACGCAGGCCGCCTGAGTTTGCAGCGACTGGTGGATTTGACCAGTGCCGGACCTGCCCGGATTTTTGGACTGGAAGGCAAGGGACGCATAGCCCTGGGTTTTGATGCGGATTTCAGTATTGTGGATTTGAAGGCACGCCGCCGCGTCCGCAATGACTGGATTGCCAGCGTCAGCGGCTGGTCTCCCTACGACGGCATGCCAGTTGTGGGCTGGCCGATTCACACCATTGTGCGCGGCCATTGTGTTGTTCGTGATGAAGTCCTGGAAGGGCAGGCTCAAGGCAGGCCGCTGCGTTTTCTGGAAGTCCCTTAACCGCCCGTTCAGCAAGGAGTACGTCGTGACGGATTCAAAAGAGCTTAAAGAGCGAGGCCTGAAGGTGACGACGGCTCGTATCCAGATTCTTGAGATATTCCAGGCCCCCGGCATTCGTCATTTGACGGCAGACGATGTGTATCGCCAACTGATCCGGCAAGGCAGTGAGATTGGCCTGGCGACTGTCTACCGTGTACTGACCCAGCTGCAACAGGCAGGCTTGCTAAAGCAGGTTTATTTCGAATCCGGCCGGGCGCTGTATGAGCTGGACGATGGCGAACACCATGATCACCTGATTTGCACGGACTGCGGGCGTGTGCAGGAGTTTCATGATCAGACGATCGAGCAGCAGCAAAAAATGATTGCTCAAGAGCGGGGCTTTCAGGTTATGGAACATAGTCATGTGGTGTACGGACGCTGCCTGAAGCCGGATTGTGAATATCGCCCGGAACCCATGATGACAAGGAGAAAACGTGAAGACTGAAGGACAAGAAATAAGATCTGCTGAAAATACGGCAGTGCAAATAAGCCGCCGAATCTCGGTAGAGCAGGTGGAAGAGGGCCACGTACTGGCCCCCAAGTTTGACGAACATGGTCTGATTGCCTGCATCACGACAGACGCTAATAATGGCGAGGTCTTGATGCTGGGTTACATGAACCGGGAAGCCCTGGAAAAAACCATACAGACCGGTGAAGCCCATTACTGGAGCCGCTCGCGTCAAATGCTCTGGCATAAAGGTGCCAGCAGTGGACTGGTGCAGACGGTAGAGGAAATGCGTATCGACGACGACCAGGATG
This sequence comes from Alcaligenes sp. GCM10023179, assembly GCF_042653705.1. Lineage (NCBI taxonomy): Bacteria > Pseudomonadati > Pseudomonadota > Betaproteobacteria > Burkholderiales > Alcaligenaceae > Alcaligenes > Alcaligenes sp. GCM10023179. Next base: position 445,975 of record NZ_JBHSIQ010000003.1, read on the forward strand.
CGGTGTGGTTACGTGTGCGGGTAGCCGGTTCCGGGGCCAGTTGCCACGTAGGCTATTACTCCTGTTTCTACAGACAGGTGCCGGTTGGTGTCGAGCATAGCAAGGGTCAGGATCTGGTTTTTGTGGAGTCCGCCAAGACCTTTGATCCCAAAGACGTGTATGGGGATGCGCCCAATCCCACTGTGCTTTAAAGGGTGCTCATGCTGGCGGGGCTGGGCGAACTTCACGTTTACTTCTGGCCGCCTGAACCTGTGCTGATCAGGACGATGCAGCCCCCGTCAGTCGGGTAGAGCGATGCTCCCGATAAGCCGCTGCCAAGGTCCGCAAGGCTTCCCGCGAGCGTTGATCGGTCAGCGTTGAGTGCAACACAATCCGGGAAGGGGGCAGGGCTGGCAGTCCCAGACGTTGGCCCACATCAATTGCATCTGGCGGCGCCAGGCGGCATGAAAATGCCGCGACCGCCAAACCGGCAGAGACCGCCGCCATTACGGCCGCATGGCCACCGCCTACAAACACTTCATTCCACTCAATCCCGGCACTGCTTAACGCGTGTGTTGCAATATCCCGCACGCCGCAGCAGGGAGCCAGGGCGGCCAGCCGTAAAGGTTTGCCTTCTTGCTGATGAAAGCAGGGTGCCGCAAACCAGGCAAAGTGTTCAGGCCCCAGGTCCTCTCCGTCACGGCGATGATCCTCCTGGCGCACGATGACGGCATCCAGCTCTCCCTTGTCAAAATCTTCCAGCAAGCGATGCGAGCTTTCCAGGCGAACTTCAATCGTCAGGGCAGGGTCTCGTTCATTCAAACGGGACAACAAAGTAGGGACTTCCGGCCCGGCAACGTGCTGGGCAATTCCCAAACGAAAGCGGCGGCAATCACAGAGCAGGGCGGCTCTGGCGCGGTCGTGTGCAGCAATGAATTCCCGTGCGGGATTAATGAAAACCGTACCTTGAGCAGACAGCCGTACCAGCCTTGGAGTGCGTTCGATCAGCTTGTAACCCAGGCGCTCTTCCAGGCGTTTCAGCTTCACGCTGATCGCGCCTTGTGTGGTGCCCAAGGCTTCTGCGGCTTTGGTAAAGCTTTGGAACTCGGCAATGGTCACAAAAGCTTGTACGGATTCCACATCCAGGACAGGGCGGCTCATGATCTATCCATATTTGTTGTTTCTGATATGCCCGATCATAGCATTGATGAATGGCTGGCCCGTCCCTACTATCTCTCCTGACTGAGCGGTCCCGAGCTTTTGGGTTTTGGTGTCCGCACTTTGGCTCGCCGGGACGGCGACGTGTATTGACGACTTTTTGGAAAGATAACGATGACTCCCTCTATCTCGAGTCAGGGCCGCTACGCCTTGGCTGCCGTGTGCTTGTCAGCCTTGATGCTGGGCCTGGAGATCTCCAGCGTGCCGCCGATTTTATCCACCATAGAACAGGTCATGGGGGCCAGTTTCCGGCAACTGCAATGGGTGATGGCAGCCTACACCATTGCCATGACGACCATTCTGATGGGGGTAGGCACTTTGGCGGATCGCTACGGCCGCAAGCGCATTTTTACGATCGGGATTGTGGCGTTCGGGATCACTTCCCTGGTGTGCGGACTGACGGAAAGTGCAGCTGTTCTGATTGGCGCACGTTTTCTGCAAGGCTTGAGCGCTGCCATGATGCTGATCTGCCAGATCGCGATTTTGTCGAACCAGTTTCGGGACGGACAACAGCGTGGCAAGGCCTTTGCGTGGTGGGGTGTGGTCTTTGGTGCCGGGCTGGGTTTTGGGCCGATTGTGGGTGGCCTGATTCTGACTCTGGCCAGCTGGGAATGGGTGTTTTTGATTCACGCCGTACTGGCCATTATTACCTTGCTGCTGGCGCGCGCTGGCGTACAGGAGTCGCGTGATCCGGGCGCCAGCACCTTGGACGTAGCCGGTATTGCCACCTTGTCCTTGGCCGTGTTTTGCCTGGTGCTGTTTGTCACTCAGGGGCCGGTGCTGGGCTTTGCCAGCCTGCCAGCCTTGAGCATTATTACCCTGTCCGTCCTTAGCCTGATTGCCTTTGTAATCGTGGAGCAGCGCAGTGTTAGGCCCATGCTGGAGTTCTCCGTATTTCGTATCCGCAGTTTCTCCGGTGCCTTGTTGGGCTCGATGGGGCAGAACTTCAGCTTCTGGCCCTTCATCATCTATTTGCCCATCTACTTTCATGTGGGGCTGGGGTATGACAGTGTGCAAACTGGCCTGGCCTTGTTGGCGTACACCTTGCCGACCTTGTTTGTGCCTCCGTTTGCCGAGCGTCTGGCACAGCGTTGGCAGCCGGGTGGAGTCATTACGCTAGGTCTGTTCTTGATTGGCCTGGGCTTTGTAGTGATGAAGATAGGCAGTGTTTCCGGCCAACCGGGCTGGCTGATTCTGCCAGGCTGTGTGCTGGCCGGGATTGGTCTGGGCATGGCCAATACTACGACCACCAATGTAATTACCGCCTCGGTGTCGGCTGAACGCGCCGGTATGGCGTCGGGGGCGGATACCAGTGCCCGCATGATCTCCCTGGCCTTCAATATTGCCGTGATGGGCTTTGTTCTGGTGCAAGGCATCATGAGTGATCTGCGTACACGACTGGGTATTGCTGTTGATGGCGAACTGCGTCATCTGGCTGAAAAAGTAGCCTCTGGCGACATCAATATCGTGTCGCAAAGCAGCGCCTTGCTGGCGAATGCCGCCGATCCTGTCGAGGCGGTTCATGCAGCCCTGATTGCTGGTTTTGGCTGGGTCATGGTGTACGGTGCGCTAACTGCCTTTGCTTTGGCGGCCTTAAGTCATCTGGTGTTTGGTTCCGCCAGGATGAGTGCACAGGCGTGTTGCAGTCCTGGATAGGGGCAGGCACAAAAAAGCCGGGCAAATGAGCCCGGCTTTTTCTTATGGAGGCTGCGGTAAAAGCATTGCGTTTAGCCTATCCCCCATGACTAGTGGTTGCCAGTGCTTCAAGCCTTGGCCAGGGCTCCCAGCTTCTTCTGGCTGTTCGAGCGCCAGAACGAGTAGCTCAGTCCCAGCATCAGCAAGATGCACGCAATGATAAAGACCATGCTGATCGGGCGCTCCAGGAAGATCATCGGATCACCACGCGAGAGCAGCAGAGCACGGCGGAAGTTTTCTTCTACCATCGGTCCCAAGACAAAGCCCAGCAGCAAGGGGGCCGCCTCAAAGCGCAGGCGCATGAAGAAGTAACCCAGCACCCCAAACAGCAGCACGATATTCACATCGAACAGGTTGTTGTTGGTGCTATAGACACCCACGCACACAAAGAACAGGGCAGCGGGGTACAGGTACTTGAAGGGCACGGACAGCAGGCGAACCCACATGCCGATCAAGGGCAGGTTCAGCACCAGCAGCAGGATGTTGCCCACCCAGAAACTGGCGATCAGGCCCCAGAACATATCGGCGTGCTCGACCACCATTTGCGGGCCAGGCTGGATGCCGTGAATGATCAGCGCGCCCAGCATCAAGGCCATGACCGGGTCGCCGGGAATGCCCAGGCTCAGGGTAGGAATGAAGCTGGTCTGGGTAGAGGCACTGGTGGCGGCTTCGGGCGAAGCAATGCCCTCAATCGCACCACGTCCAAAGCGCTCGGGGTTCTTGGCAACTTTCTTTTCCGTGGCGTAGGCAATGAAAGACGCAATGGTCGGGCCAGTGCCGGGCAGAATCCCGAAAGCCGCACCAATCGCAGTACCGCGCACCAGAGCGCCTTTGGATTGCTTGATATCGCCTTTTTCCGGACGCAGGGAACGGGTGGAGACTTTACCAATGGCCTTGGTGTGGCCGCTATTGATCCGGTTGATGTTCTTGAGGAAGTCCGCAATACCGAACAGGCCCATGGCCAGCGCCACAATCTGCAAGCCGTCCTGCAGTTCCGGAATATTGAAATCAAAGCGCGATACACCACTGTTCACATCCGTACCGACCACGCCAAAGATCAAACCCATGACGACCATGGCCACGCCCTTGATGGCAGAACCTTTGGCCAGTGTGGCGCCGGCCAGCAGACCCAGCATCATCATGGAAAAGTATTCAGCCGGGCCGAATTTGAATGCAATATCGACCAGCGCGGGCGAGAACAGGATCATGGCCAGAATGCCGATGGTGGCCCCAAAAAAGGAGGACAACATCAACATGAACAGGGCCGATCCGGCCTTGCCGTTGCGGGCCATGGGGTTGCCGTCCAGACACGCCACCGCGTGCGAGGCGGTACCGGGCAGATTCAGCATGATGGAGGTAATGCCGCCACCGTACTGGGAGCCATAGTAAATACCGGCCAACATAATCAGGGCGGCGGTCGGGGTCATGGCGTAGGTCAGGGGCAGCAGGATGGAGATGGCTGCCAGCACACCCATGCCGGGCAGCACCCCGATCAGGTTCCCCATGAACACGCCAAACACGGCCCACATCAGGTTGTCCAGTTGAAAGGCAACGCTAAAGCCGTGCATCAGGTTAGATAGAATTTCCATGGCTTAGCCCCAAGTGAACAGGGGGAATTGCAGCTCCAGCCCCCAGGAGAAAATAAGCACACCCAGCAGCGTCACGAAAATGGACAGCAGCAGGGCGGTGAGCCAGGAATGTTCCTTGTCGCCCATGGCAGAGATGAACACCAGGGCAAAGGTGGCGGGAACCAGTCCGCCGTAGCGACCCAGAATAATGAAGGCGATGATGCCGCCCACAATGGCCAGCCAGCCACGCCATTGCGGCGGGCCGTAGTCTTCCTCCTGCTCATCATCGTGTGCGGCGGTCTCTACAAACAGGTACAGAGCGCCCAGCACAATCATCACGATGCCCAGCAGAAACGGGAAGTAGCCCGGTCCCATGCGGGCCATGGTGCCCAAGGAGTATTTCTGTCCCATCAGGACGGTAAATACGCCTACTCCCACCATCAGGCCGGCTGAATAATATTTTTGTCTGCTCATGAATCTCCTCATTCCCCTAAAGCAAGCATGATTTTTATAAACCCTGAAAAAGAGCGATTAAAAATGAGGCTAGCTTAGCGGAGCAGGAGAGGGCTTAGGGTGACAGTTTCATTACCTTTTGGTCATGTTTGAATGGTTTGGTAAGGCTTAAACAGGCAGCACAATGGTGACTTTCAAGCCGGATACTCCTTTGGAGAAAATCAGCTCGCCCCGGTGCAATTCAATAATGGCGGCAACGCTGGTTAATCCCAATCCAAATCCTTCACTATCATTATTGAATCTATAAAAATACTTGCCTACGTTTTCATATTCGCTTTCTGGTAATCCCGGGCCATCATCTTCCACAATGATGGAGATTTTATTGTCAAAGCGTTTTTTAATTTCAACGCTGGCATGGGAATGGGCGTATTTAACAGCGTTATCCACCAGATTGGCTAAAGCACTGGCTAATAAATTGCTGTCGCCATTAATAATGACTCTGTCGATTTTCTTTTTCTGCAGCGTGACGCCTTTCTCTTCAGCAAAGAAGCTGTACAGGTCCAGTACGTCTTCGGCAATCACTTCCAGATTGCAGGCCTTGAAGTTCTGTCTTTGCACACCGGCATTCAGCTCGGCAATTTGCAGCAGTTTGCCCAGCAGCACGCTCAGGTTCTCTACTTCTTCAATCGCGTCTTGCTGTGCTTGCCGGACATGCGGGGGGACGCCAGGCAGGTTCTGGGTTTCACGCAGCTTGCCAACGATGCGGGTGAGCGGGGTGCGGATATTGTGGGCCACGGTATCGGAGATATGCCGCGCGCCTTGCATCAGGCTCTCGATCTTGTCCAGCATGCGGTTGATGTCGTGGTGGATCAGACCAAAGACGTCCTCGCTCTCGGAGGTGATGCGCTTGGAAATATCCCCCGCACCCACCTGTTCCGTCAGCAGGCGGATGCGGCCCACACGGTATTTCAGCTCATTGCTAAAGACATAGGCGCCCAGAATTACCAGCATCAAGGCCAGGATCATGGAGGTGACGATGATGCGGCTAAGCATGGCGCGTAGCTCGATCAAGGTGCCCAGCTCGTGGCCAACCACCAGGGTTTCGCCGCCGGACAGTTTGGTGACGCGGACATTGCCTTCGGATAGCGCGTCGATATGCTTGATCTGCACTTCCACTACTTGTCGTTCTGGCAGGTTGTTCAGGCCGGGGATCTCGCTGATATTGCCCACCAGGGTGTGATTGAATTCGTCCAGCAGCAGATAGATTTCCTGGCCCGAATCAATCCGGTCCGATAGGGTCAGCTCGATCATGCGCAGGATCTCTTCGCGCCCGCCGACTTCGTAGGCAATGCTAAGCCGCTGTACGGCGACGTTGATTTGCCGCAGGTGCTCGTCGCGCAAGGCTCCAAACACCTGAACGTAGAAAAAACCGATTAAAAACAGCGTGGTGAAGATGGCCAGGATGCTGTAGTTCAAGGTCAGCCGGAAGGAGGTGGACTCCCACAGGCGTTTGATGAAATCAATCATCGCAGCGCTTTAGCTTGAAACCGTCGATGCTGTCCTTGTCGCTAAGTACATAGCCACGGCCACGCACGGTATGGATCAGGGGAGTGGCGCCTTCCTTGTCTACCTTGCGCCGCAAACGACTGACCAGCACATCAATCACATTGGATTGCGGGTCGAAGTTATAGCCCCAGACCACTTCCAGCAGCATGGTGCGGGTAACGATCTTGTGGCTGTTCATCAGCAGGTAGGACAGCAGCTTGATTTCGCGAGGTTGTAGTTCCAGCACCTCGTCGCCACGGGAGATTTTCTGGTTGCGGATATTCATGACCAGATCATCCACCTGCAGATTCTTGATTTCTGCATTGTCACTGCTGCGGCGTATCAGGGCATGCAAGCGGGCGGCCAATTCCTGAAAGGAAAAGGGCTTGATTAAATAATCATCGCCACCGGCTTTCAAACCATCAACTTTATCGTCCACACCGGATAAGGCACTTAATACCAGTACGGGGACTTTTTTACCTAAAGATCGCAAAGTAAAAAGAATGGACAGGCCATCGACATTATTGGGAAGCATGCGATCAAGAATAATCACATCCCATACGTCTTTCATGGCATTTTCCAAACCGGAAACGCCATCATGACTGGTTACCACCGAATAGCCCAGCTCGGATAAGCCATTCACTAAATACCGGGCATTTTCCCGGTCGTCTTCAATCAGTAAGCAATTCCACATTTGGCTTCTCGGAGATTTATGAAGTGGCAGATCCATTCCATTCCAGGAATGGATTGATCAAAAAGGCTAATGCCGACTATGAGGTGAACATGACAAAACGGTAATGTTTGATGTCAGGAAATATAAATATTGATTCATCCTGTTAACACCGTCATGTGCTCTGAATTATAGGAGTAATTAGTCAGCACATTATTCTAATAAAAATCTCAGGGCTGTCGGGCTGGAAATCCAGAAATGCGCCGGAAATTGTCTGGGATGCTTGTCCGGTGGCTTAAGCGTCTGTCCGGGAAGGAGGGGGCGGGTCAGGTTCTGGACTGCCGACTGGCACCGGGAGCCTGTCCTTTCAGACGCTTGTAGGCCCGGCTGAACGCCGCCTGCGAGGTATAGCCCAAACGCTGGGCAATCGTTTCAATAGACAGTTTTTCCTGACTCAGCCATTGGCTGGCCAGACCCATGCGTAATTCTGTGGCGTAACGCAGTGGAGACATGCCCAACGTGGCCTGAAAGCGTTGGGCAAAGACGGAACGAGACAGGTGAGATTGTGCTGCCAACTCTGCCACTGTCCATTCATAACCAGGTTGGCGGTGCAGGGCCAGAATGGAACGTGCCAAGCGAGGATCGCGCAAGGCAGCCACCAGGCCGGAAGCATTGCCGCAGCCGGATTCAATCCAGCCGCGAACAATCATGGCGGCCGCCACTTCGGCCAAGCGAGCCATGATGCCGGCATAGCCAATGCGGCCCGCGCAGATTTCCCCTTTCATGGAATCCAGAATCGGCAACAGGCCAGGATAGTTTTGGGCCCCAGTATTGGCAATCATGGCGCTGGGCATGAGTTTGCCCAGTCCGTGCATGCCGCCCAGATCAAACTCCATGCAACCGTAGAACAAAATTGCGCTAGGGGTGGGGTAGGAACTAGGGCATGTGCTGACACCGCTGACGGCTTGTCCCAGTGGAGCGGCCTCAAAGCTGTCTATGTGTTGAACCGAGACTTCTTCTTTGGAGAGGATTTGATGGCTTTCACCTTGCGGTAGAAACACGGTGCTGCCTGCTGAAAGCTTGTGAATCGTGCCATCACGGGTACGTAGAAATGCCGAACCTACAGCCAGAAAGTGAAAGTAGGCATGACCGGGGCGTTCTTCAAAACCCAGCCCAAAATGAGGCCCAGTTTGAATCCGGCGGTATTGCACCCCACGCAAGCGCATACCGGTCAGCAGTTCACTGATCAGGTCGGAGGACAGGGCGAATTGTTCTTGCTCGGTCATGTTCGGCGTTTCGATCAAATTTTCAAGACTGATCATCATAGATCATCCGGTTTCTGATCTCTAGACTGGGAGCTGTTTTTGTTTCTCCAGGGAAGTAGCGATGAGTCGTGATGTGTGTAATGCCAGTTTGCGGGCCCCGGTCATGGAACCTGCCTGGGTGGCTGTATTTTCATTGGCCATGGGTGTGTTTGGTTTGTTGACGGCGGAGTATTTGCCCGCCAGCTTGCTGACACCGATGGCCGTAGATTTGGGGGTATCGGAAGGCTTGGCAGGGCAGGCCGTCACAGTAACGGCGGTGGTCGCTTTGTTTTCGGGCCTGCTGGTTCCAGCGCTGACCCGTCGTTTTGACCGGCGTAATGTGTTGCTTGGTTTTACGCTGCTGATGATTGCATCGAACTTGCTGGTGGCGCTGTCCTCCAGCCTGACAGTGTTGCTCTTGATGCGGGTCCTGCTGGGGATTGCCCTGGGCGGCTTTTGGAGCATGGCGGCAGCCGTTGCCATGCGTCTGGTGCCGAGCCCCTTAGTGCCGCGTGCCTTGTCGATTATTTTTAGCGGGATTGCCGTGGGGACGGTGGTTTCGGTCCCTTTAGGCAGTTATCTGGGCGGCCTGTTCGGCTGGCGCAGCGCGTTCTTTGCGGCAGCGGCGGTTGGTGTCTTGACCTTGGTGTTTCAGTGGCTGACCTTGCCCAGCATGGCACCGCGTCAGCATGCACGCACTGCAACGGTACTGGATTTGCTGCGCAGGCCCGGTATTGCGATCGGTATGTTTGCCTGTGTGCTGGCCCATGGCGGGCAGTTTGTCCTGTTCACCTTTATTCGTCCGGCGCTGGAAGGTTTTGCCTCTATTGATATGGATGGCTTGGCCTTGATGCTTCTGGGCTTCGGACTGGCGAATTTCGTAGGCACCTTGTTGGCGGGCTGGCTGATGGAACGCAGCTTGCGGGTGACTTTGGTCGTGATGCCCGCCTTGGTGGGTTTGGCGGCCTGGGGCATGGTCTGGCTGCCGGTGCAAAATACGGGCTTGATGTGGCTGGTGGCGTTATGGGGACTGGCTTTCGGAGGTGTGCCAGTGGCCTGGTCCAATTGGGTGGCCAGTGCCATGCCCGATCAGGCGGAAGTGGCAGGCGGCATGGTGGTGGCGGCGGTGCAGTCCTCGATTGCTGCGGGGGCGGCAGTGGGTGGCTTCATGTTCGGCCTGGGCGGTGTTCCTATGGTGTTCCTCACGGGCGGGGGGGGGATGCTGTTTGCTGCGCTTTTGATTGCTTTACGGGTTACAGCGGATTGGCCGGCCTACCCCAGTGGGGAGCGGGCGCATTAAAAGGGGAGCCTGGGCCAGAGAGCCGGGCCGATTTGATGTGCTGCGGTCCACAGGTTGAAATCGGCCTGGCTTTTGAGTTCAAGATGTTTTGAGGGGTTCCAGCTTTGGCCACAAAGCATGGAAGTGATGGACCGGACCTTGCCCCAAGCCGATCTGCAATTGGTCGGCCGCGGCCAAAGCGCCATTCAAATATTCCTTGGCCAAGCCTACCGTAGCCGGCACGCTGCGGCCCGGTAGCAGGGCAGCAATGGCGGAGGACAGCGAACAGCCCGTGCCATGCGTGTTGCGTGTCGGGATGCGAGGCGACTGAAAAACATGGCTTTGCCCCTGGCCTTGCAGCAAATCAACACTGTCCGGGCCATCCAGATGACCGCCCTTGAGCAGCACCCACTCAGGGCCCAGCAAGCACAGTTCGCTTAAGGTGCTGTGCATCTCTTGCAGCGAGGCGGGTTCCGGTTTGTGCAGCAGATCGCCCGCTTCGGGCAAGTTGGGGGTAAGCAGGGTACACATGGGCAGCAGCTTGTCGCGCACGATGGACACGGCTTCGGGGCTGAGCAAACGATCCCCGCTTTTGGCGACCATGACCGGGTCCAGCACAATCGGGCAGTCTAGGCCGTGATGGTGCAGGCGGTCTGCAATTGCTTCCGCAATCCCTGCAGTGGCGATCATGCCGATCTTGATGGCATCCACGCGCACATCCTCAAACACCGCATCCAACTGGTCCGCCACAAAGTCCGGCTCCAGCGCCACAAAACGCCGCACACCCTGGGTGTTTTGCGCGACCACGGCGGTAATCACGCTCATGCCGTAAGCGCCCAAGGCGTACATGGCTTTCAGATCAGCCTGAATACCAGCGCCGCTGGTCGGGTCTGTGCCCGCAATACTCAATACATTGGGAATCATGCGCGGCCTGCCTGATCTTGAGTGGCAGCCAATGCCAGTGCCCGACGGGCAACTCGGACTACATCAAAGCTGTGTGCTACATCCAGACTGTCCAGCTCCGCATTGCTGAACCAGCGCGCGTCCAGCGCATCATCGCCCGCTTGTGGCTCGCCTTGCTGCCAGCGGAACAGCACGGCAATCAGAATGAAATGCGAATAGGCCAAAGGTGTGGCGCTGGGTTCGCGGTCAAATACATCCAGCGCATCAAAGATCTGCAGGGCCTGGCCTTGTACGCCGGTTTCTTCGGCCAGTTCCCGGTGGGCCGCCGCCATGATGGTTTCGCCCGCGCGAATCTTGCCGCCGGGAAAGGCCCAACGTCCTGCATCGGGCCTATTGGCGCGGCGTATCAGCAAAATCCGGTCTTGATGGATGACGGCAGCCAGGGTGGCGGCAACCGGGCCGACGGGGGAGGGAGAGTGGTCAGAAGACAAGATAGCAACTCCTAGTCAAGGATAGCCATCCGGCAGCAAGCGGCGAGCAGGTACAGACCCGTCCCTTCGCCGGCATGACCCGGATCAGGTTCAACGGGTCACTGCGGTGCAATCTGCTCGGGCAGTTTCTCAGCCTGCTCGCCAGGCTCCCCTCGGTGAAAAGACCGTTCCTGTAAAAACGGTCTGGGCGAGTATACCTGTCTTCGTCCCCAGACATGGCAGGCGGGTGCATGCTTTGAGTATCATCTGAATGGCATTACGATTTCGTTTGACGCAACCTTGAAAGGCTTCGACTATGGCTCGCCCTGATCTGAATCTATTGTTCGCACTGGATGCCTTGCTGGAGGAGGGCAGCGTCATGGGAGCGGCACGGCGCATGAATCTGAGCCCGCCTGCCATGAGCCGAACCTTGAGCCGCATTCGGGATACGCTGGATGATCCCGTGTTTGTGCAAGTAGGGCGCAAGCTGTTGCCTACACCCAGAGCCTATGCCTTGCGCGAGCAAGTGCGGGCAGCGGTGGAGCAGGCAACCCAGGTGTTAAGTTCCAATACCGAGATTGATCTGCTGTCCCTGGAGCGCAGTTTCAATGTGCGTGCGACGGACGAATTTGTGAATGTGCATTTGGGTCATTTGCTGGAGGCCATGGTCAAGGAAATGCCCAAAGCCATGCTGCGCCTGTCTCCCGAAGAGGACGATATGGATGACGACGCCTTGCGTAGTGGCCGTATTGATCTGTTCATCAGCGCCTCACGCAAGCTGGCGCCGGATATTCACGTACAGCCCTTGTTCACGACGCATTTTGTGGGTGTCGCGCGGGAGCACCATCCTATCTTCGACGAAGACATTTCGCTGGAACGCTTTGTGCGCTGGGACCATATCAATGTGTCGCGGCGGGGCAAGGGCCGATCCAACCTGGATGCCTTGTTGCAGGCCAGTGGCTTGCAGCGCAATGTGGCCCTGGTGGTGTCCAATCCCTACACCGCGCTGTTTGCCTTGCATGACTCCGATCTTTTGCTGCCGCTGCCCAAGCATCTGGCAAGCAGTGCCAAAGCGGCGGGCTTGGCGATCCGAGTGTTTGATTTGCCTGTACCCATGGAGACAGCCATGTTGGTGCAGGCCTGGCACATGCGCTTGCAGACAGATCCGGCCCACCAATGGTTACGCACGACCATCCATCGCTTGTGTACCGAGGACGATGCGCAGACGGCCAAACGCAGCAAGCTGTAATTTAAATTGGTTTTCAAGTGCGTTTCACGCACTTGAGTGATTGCAATAAATTCACTTTTCGGACGCATTGGGGACTTTTATAGTGATTTTCATTCATCACTGTAAAGAGTCCTCTTGTGTCGTCTGCCAGTCCCTCACCGCAGTCTGCCTCCGGGCTGAAAGCCTTTCTTGGTCGGATGGGTCTGGCCCTCAGTTCCGTGGATATCACCAGCCCTCGTGCAGGCTACATCCTGCGTTCCATTCTGGCCGCGTGGCTGGCCTTGTCAGTAGCCTATTTGCTGGATCTGCATGCGCCTTTTTCCGCCGCATCCAGCGTGCTACTGGTGATCAATCCGGTGCAAGGCGCGGTGATAGGCAAGGGAACCTGGCGGGTGCTGGGCACGCTGGTCGGAATGCTGGCCGCCTTTGTGTTGATGAGTGCCTTCGGGCAGCAACCTTGGCTGTTCTTGCTGGGCTTTGCGTTCTGGCTGGGCCTGTGTGTGATGGCCATGGGTTTGCTGCGCCACTACAAGTCTTACGGGGCGGCCTTGGCAGGTTATACGGTTGGCCTGGCGGTATACGGCGCCATGGGGCAAGCGCAACTGAGCTTTGATCATGTTGTTGGGCGGGGTTCCTCGGTGCTGGTGGGCGTGCTGTGCCTGGGCGTGGTGTCTGCCTTGTTCAGTACCCGCAGCGTACGCAGTCGCTTGCAGGCCCAGTTATTGCGCCTGGCCTCGGAAACAGCCCGTGTTCTGGCGGGCAGACAAGCGGCCCTTCATGCGTGCAGGACGGCAGAGAGTGACCAGGAGCGTGTACGGCATCAATTGATGATGGATGTGTACGGGGCGGATGATTTGTTGTCGGTTGGCAAGGCGGAGTCTGCCGATTTGGCCGCCCGGGCGACCGCTTTGCGGCATGCCATTGCCTGCCTGTTTTCCGCCATGTTGGGAGGTGCGGGCCCGCTTCCGCAAACCTTGACTCCCATGCCCGTACTGGCGGCTTTGCGGCAAGAATGGGAGCAGGCCTGGAAGCAGGCTGCCCAACTGGTTTCACAGGGCCCGGACGGTTTGGAGCGAGCCCGTGCAGTGTTGATGCCGCTGCGTGCCCGCTTGCAGGAAATCTTGAATACCGGCCCTCTGGAGCGCCTGGCAGAACCGGCCCCGTTTCTGATTGCCGGAGATCGTCTGATTGAGCAGTTGGATGATTATCTGGCGGCCCTGGATAGTCTGCGTGCTCTATATCGTTTGCCCACGAAAAGCACATATCCCGCCATTCCTTTTTATCGGGATATTTCGCTGGCACTGGAAAACGGGGTTCGCGCCATGCTGACGGTGCTCTTGGGGGGCACATTCTGGATTCTGACGGGCTGGACGGACGGCAATATGATGCTAGCCGGTCTGGCGGCAGCCTGCGCCTTGTTGTCCCCGGCACCTAACCCACCTGCGGCGGCGATGGCATTTATCAAGGGCATTGCGCTTTCGATTGTGGCGGCCTTTTTATGCACCTTTGTGGTCCTGCCTTTGATCGAAGGCTTGCCACTGCTGCTGATTGTGCTGGCGCTGTTCTGGTTACCCGCCATTTATGCCACCACGGTGCCCAAATACGCCATGGTCGGTGTGGCCTATCTGGTGTCGTTTACGACCTTGGCAGCGCCATCCAACCCCATGCACTACGACTTCGAACTGTTCGTGAATGGTTCTGTGGCCTGGTTGCTGTGCACTTTCTTTACCTTGCTGGGTTTTCAGCTGTTTTGGCCTCGCAAACTGAGTCGGGATCTAAGCCGTCTGCAAATGCGTATTCGCGCCAACAGTCTGGCGGTTCTGCGGGGCAAACGTTTCCAACCGCAGATCTGGCGCTGGCGACAGCAACATCGCCTTGCGCAATTGGGAGCCGGATTAAAGGCGCAGCCTGCGCAAATGCAGCAAGCCTTGTCGCAGGCTCTGGACAGCGTGCATCTGGGTTGGGAACTGCTGCGCTTGCAGTCGTATGTACGACAAACCCAGGTGCCTGCCCATGTGTCCCAGCCCCTGAAAACTACCTTGCGTCATATGGCTCGCCGGGCTGATCGACCCCGTTTGGCAGCGCGCCATGCCCGGCGTCTTGCTCAGGCCGTGCAGTGTCGGGACGCTGAGCCGCAACATGATGGCCTGCGTCTGGCTGCTGTGCTGCTGGATATTGCGATGCTGCTGGAGCGCCACCCGGTGTCTGTTTCCCTTCAATCAGGAAGTGCTGTTCATGCTTAGTGAAGTTGCCCTGGCGGGCATGTATGTCCCGCCTTTTTTTGTCTACGTCTGCCTGGCGGTGCCTATTTATCTAGGGTTGCGTTACGTGCTGGTGCACACAGGCGTGTTGCGCCATGTTTGGCACCCGGCCTTGTTTGAGTTTGCCTTGTCCTTGTCCCTTGTCTCGGCCTTGATTCTGTATGTCTAAATTTTCTGCTTTGATCAAGCCAGTCAGCCGGTTTGTGCTGACGGCCTTCTTGCTATTGATAACAGCCTATTTGCTGATGGCTTTGTGGAACGCCTATGTGCGGGCGCCCTGGACGCGGGATGGCCGGGTCAGCGCACAAATTGTGCGTATCGCGCCCGAAGTCTCGGGGACGGTGAGGGAGATGGCGGTTACTGATAATCAGCGGGTTCACAAGGGGGATGTCTTGTATCGCCTGGACCCGGCGCGTTTTCAGCTGGCGCTGGAGCAGGCGCAGTCCGAACTGGCGGCGGCAACAGCCATCCTGAACCAGAGGGCGGCAGAGGCCAAGCGCCGTCGCGGTATGGAAAGCCTGCTGCCTGCTGAAGAAATCCAGCAAGCCCAGCACGCAGTGCGTATTGCCCAGGCCGAGCAGCGCAGTCGGCAATTGGCTGTGGACGCAGCCAAGCTGGACCTGGAGCGTTCGGTACTGTACGCGCCTGTTGATGGCTATGTGACTCGCCTGCGTTTGAACGCGGGTGATTATGCGGTGGCGGGGCAGGCCAATATGGCTTTGCTGGATGCCCATAGTTTCTGGATGACGGGCTATTTTGAGGAAACCAAGCTGCAGGGTATTGAGCCGGGAGCTGAGGCTCGTATTCGTTTGATGGGCTATGAAGGCTTGATAGCCGGCCATGTCAGCAGCATCGGGCGCGGTATTACTGATGCCAATCAGCAAGCGGATGCGCAGGGCTTGCCCAGCGTGGAGCCCAACTTCAGCTGGATTCGTTTAGCGCAACGGATTCCGGTACGGGTGGAGTTTGATGATTTGCCGGCGGATGTGCTGCTGGCGGCCGGGATGACAGGCAGTGTGGCTGTCGGCCCCGCGCTGGATGCGGGCAGTGCACAAGGCCGCATCAGTTCCTTTTTGCAGCGCTGGCTTTAAGAGGCAGGTATGGATAATTTTTTGATGCCTGAACGTCACCGCGCACGCCGCTTTTTACCTTATGTGCTGCTGCTCCTGAGTTTGTCAGCTTGCACGACGGTAGGCCCGGATTATGTGGAGCCCAAACAGCCGCTTCCTGCGACGTGGCTACATGAACAAACAGGCTTTGCCAGGCAGGATCAGGACAGCTTGCGTCGCTGGTGGCAGCAATTCCAGGACCCGACGCTGGATGCGCTGGTGGAAAGAGCGTTGAGCCGTAATCAGGATCTGGATATTGCGGTGGCTCGTTTGAAGCAGGCCAAGGCGGAACGCGGCCAGATTGCAGCCGATCTTGGCCCCCAGGTATCAGCCGGGGCGTCGGGGCAGGCGCGCCGCAATAGTAAAGCTCTGGACTCGCCACCTGGAGGGGAGTTACGAAACTGGCAGTTGGGGCTGGATGTCAGTTGGGAGCTGGATTTGTTTGGTGGCACTCGCCGGGCGATAGAGGCCGCCGATGCCGGTATTGAAGCGTTGGCGCAGGACCACGGTGCTTTGCAGGTCAGCTTGATTGCCGAGTTGGTCAGCCATTACGCCGGTTTGCGGGCGACGCAAAGACGGCTGGATATTGCCAGGGACAATGTGCGCAATCTGCGCGATACCGAACAGTTGGTGGAGCAATCCCGACGTCGCGGGTTGGCTCGTCAGTCTGAACTTTTGCAGGCCAGAGCCGAGCGTGAAATGGCACAGGCGCAGCTCCCGATACTGGAAGCCAACATTGCCCGTTTCAGTCATGGCATTGGTGTGTTGGCGGGCGGCTTTCCGGGCGACTGGCATGCGGTTCTGACGCAACCCGCGCCTGCCTTGCCCGTGCCGCCGCAATTGCCCGCGTTCCTGCCCTCGGATCTGATTCGCTCCCGGCCAGACTTGCGAGCAGATGAACGGCGTTTGGCTGCGGCCACGGCGCATATAGGTCAAGCCCAGGCACAACGCTTTCCGACGTTCCGGATTCCCTTGGGAATAGGGACTGCCGTCAGCGTGATTCACGACATCTTTTCCAGTGCCAGTCTGTTGTGGGCGGCAGGGCTGCAAGCGGAGCACAGCTTGCACGATGGTGGCCTTGCGCAATCGGGCATCGAAGCGGCACAAGCGAAGGCGCAAGCCGCTGAACTGATTTATGAGCGTGATGTGCATCTGGCTTTGCGGGAGGTGGAAGATGCCTTGACCTCTCTGCATAGCCAGGTACAACGTCAGAAGTCCTTGCAGGCCGCACTGCTCGATAGCGAACAGGCTTTGGAGCACGCGACGCAACTGTATAAAGCAGGCTTAAGCGCCTACTTGCCGATCCTGGTGGCACAGCGTAGCGCCAATCAGGCACGAGATGCCTTGACGCTTAGCCAGTGGGACGAGGTATGGGCTGCCATTGCTCTGTATAAATCCCTGGGAGCAGGCTGGCAGGAAAGCTGAGACGCAGCAATCGGATTACAGCTCCCCCGTCAAAAACTGCGCTCGTCCATGCCCGAAGGACCAGTCTGCATCGCTGTTCTCGACCAGAGCGATGATCAGATCATTGGGCGAGACGCCACAGTTCTGCTCCAGCCGCTCTGCCAGCAAACGGTAGAACTGAATTTTTTGATTCTCGCTGCGCGGGCGGGACACGATGTGCAGCAGTACCACCTTGTCGCTACGCGGATAGCCCAGGCCGGTGTCTTCCAGTATCAGCTCGCCGGGACGGTGCTGGGTCACGCACTGGTAGCGGTCGGTGGCGGGAACATCAAAGGCTTGCACCATGGCTTGATGCGCGGTGTCCAGCAGCAGGCGCAGTTCCTCGTCGTTGCGGCCTTGGATCAGATCAAATTTCAGTAGTGGCATGATGGTTCATTCTTGATTGAGACTGCGGTCTGCAAGGCCGCCGGAAGTGATAGCCATATCGTCGTAAATCAGACGTTCGGCTTCGATTAGCAAATTCGACAACTGTTGATAGGCGGCGACCCATCCATCTATGAGCTTGTTGCCTGTCATCCTCACGATCAGCTCTTCGCGTACGGCTTGCAGCTGGCAAGTGCCCAACATTGGGTCATGCTCGGGCTGGATCTGTAGAGCGAGGTGATTGTTGGCGATCTGGCTGGCCAAGGGGCTCATCGGTGGGGAGTCGCGCAGTATCAATTCATAAAAATAGGTGGTCAGGGCTTGGTCGCCGCTTGCCAGCAGCGGGGCAGCGGTCTTGATGATGTCGCGTTGAGCGTCCGTCACCATAAGCTTCAAAAGCCGGGCAAGACGTGGCTTTTTTTGCAGTGTTCAAGATAGGCAGCGGGGCGAGTCATGGTTTCAGTCTCCAGGTTTGAGGGCGGGATAGCAGGGCTATCGATAGGGAAGATAGAAGACTGAATGAATCAAGTAAAATGATGAATAATGATTCTATGAATCACTAATAATGATCAAAAAGAGATTCATGTAGGCGAGGCCTGGATGAGCCTGCGGTTTCTTGCGAACTACAGCGGGTGTTACTTGTTGCCCTTGGATGGTTTGATGATGAAGGTTGCACGCCTGCTGCGTGGCGTTCTGAGAAGAAATTTCTGTTTATAAATCACTAAAAAAGATTTTATTAATCATTATTCATCATTTTACTTGATCGGTTGCTGCGCCTATCGTCAGGGCTTCTAAACGACGGTTCTTGGCACAGCCAAGGCTCTGAGGCCACTGTGACACAGGCCCAGGCCTGCAGGCGACAAGCTGACTGCCGAAACTGGCCGCTTGTACCTGTTGGGCAGGTGGCTCACGACGTATCACCCTCGGTATTGCACTGTAGAGGACTTGCCCCCGGTGAGCTTTTCAAGGAGCTAATCATGCAATTGCGAGACAACGGACTCAGGTTCTCGCCCATCACTATTGTGCTGCACTGGCTTGTAGCGGCCTTGCTGTTTTCCATTCTGGGCTTGGGGGTGGCCATGGCCCAAAGCCCCGGTGAGGTGCGGCTGGTGCAGCTGCAAAATCTGCTGGGGACGCTGCTGTTTCTGATCTCCATCTACCGCTTCTGGGCACGTGTGACCTCTTTTCATCCCTTGCCGGTGGGCTCGCCCAACCCGGTGGAAGTAATAGTGGCCCGTTCCGTGGCGACAGCCTTGACCTTGGCGATGGTGCTGCTGCCCGTCGCCGTCTGGCTGTCCCGTGCGGCGGCTGGCGTGGCGGTGGAGCTTCCTGGTGGTCTGGCTTTGCCTACCTTGATCAGCCCGAATGAGCAGGTCAAGGCCGTGGTTGATGTGCTGTTCAATATTGGCGCCACGGCTTTTTTGGCGGGGCTGGTCTTGCACCTTTTCGGGGCATTCAAAAACCATTTTGTACTGAAGAATCTGGCCTTGCGTCGCATCTTGGGCAAACAGGTGGAGTTGTAAATCATGAGCGAAGCAAATCGAGACTATGCGGGCAATGTCATTACGGATATGTGCGGAGTGCAGTACCCGATTTTTCTGGCGGGCATGGCTGCGATTTCCGGGCCGCAATTAGTGGCGGCGGTAGCGAACGCGGGTGGGATGGGTGTGCTGGGTGGCTTGCGTCTGGCTCCCTTGATGCTGCGTAAGTGGCTGCGGGAAACCAGGGCACTGACGGACCAGCCTTTCGGGGTGAATGTGGTGCCGCAGTTTGGTGGCCCGGAGGTGTTCGAGGCCCAGTTTCAAGTGATCCTGCAGGAGCGGCCTCGCATCCTGTCGCTGTTCTATGCCGAGGACTATTCCGCCGACATGATTCCCCGCGCCAAAGACGCCGGCATGATTGTGATGGTGCAAACCGGCACGGTGGCTCTGGCTCGTAAAGCGATTGCGCATGGGGCCGACATTATCGTCGCCCAAGGCAGTGAGGGTGGTGGCCATCTGAATCGCGGCACCATTGGCCTGATGTCTTTACTACCCGCGATTCTGGACTGTGCGCAAGGTCGTCCCGTACTGGCGGCAGGCGGGATTACGACCCGCCAGGATGTCAGGGCGGCCATGAGCCTGGGGGCTTCCGGCGTATTGGTGGGCACGGCCTTTCTGGCCAGCGAGGAGTCCAACGCGCATCCGCTCTACAAGCAAAAGATTCTGGAAGCCAGCACGGACGATACGGAATATCGCACCGGCTATTCGTTTGGCTGGACCTATGGCACGCCGCATCGCGTGATTCCCAACCGTGACAAGTGGAATGTGCTGCGTCTGGTCGGGGGTGGGGCGCGGGCAATTGATAAGGACAGAATGGCCAGGAAACTGTCTTTGTATGCCGGTCAGGGCGTGGGCAAGATCCACAGCATTGTGCCTGCGGCAAAGCGGGTCGAGGAGCTGGTTTTGGGCTTGTCCTGACGCTTTACAGCTGCATAGCCTGTGCGGAGCGGCTGGACAGACCCACAGGCTGACCGGTCAACTCAACAGTGCGGCTTCGCCTTGATCCAGTTTCGGTAATTGGGCGAACTGCGCTTGAGCCAGGGCCACAAAGCTGCGCAGGGCCGAGCCAGGATTGGCATCAGCACGACGGATAAACACGGTTTTTACCCGCGCAACGTCAGGTGGCAGTTCGTGGCATTGCACGGGCAGGCGCAAGCTGCTGTTCTGGGCGACCGCTTTGGGCAGCAAGGTAATGCCCATGCCCGAGGCTACGCAGGACAGAATGCCGTCCAGTGTGCCCATTTCCATGATCTGGTTGGGCACCAGCCCAGCCTGATAAAACCAGTGTTCCAGCGTAGAGCGGTAAAAGCAGCCGGTTCTAAAGACCAGTACGGTTTGTTGGGGAATTTTTTCAATCAGGGCAGGCAGGGATTCCACCGCCTTGCTGCTGACCAGCACCAGTTCTTCTTCAAACACTTCTTCTTGAGTCAGGGCGGCGTTTTGATGAAAGCCACCGACAAACGCACCATCGAGCTGGTGGGTCTCAATGGCCTTGATCAGCTCGGCCGTGGTGCCGGTTTGCAAGGACAACTGAACCTGGGGATAGCGTTCGCGGTATTGGGTCAAAACCTGGGGCAGACGGATGGCGGCCGTGGTCTCCATGGAGCCCAGACGCAGCAGACCGCTGGGAGTGCCGGTGTCTTGCAGGGCGGCACGGCTTTCTTCGGTCAGTTGCAAGATACGGCGGGCGTAGGCCAGAAAGGTATGGCCAGCCGGAGTCAGTAACACACCACTTTTCTGGCGTATGAACAATGGCTGTTCCAGTTCGGCCTCCAGTTCTTTGATGCGCATGGTGACGTTCGATTGCACGGTGTGCACCATCTGGGCAGCGGCAGTAAAGCTGCCGTGCTCTGCAACCGCACAAAAAATCTGTAATTGGCGCATTTCCATCTCGGCCATCCCATGTCTGAAAGTGATGCGTGGATTATTAATCAATCACTTTATGGCATTCCTGATGAGTCGTAAAGCGGTTTGAGGGGCTTACAGTTGATTGCGGTAGTTCGCCGGGGTGTGACCAAAGCTGCGTCGGAACAGGCTGATAAAGGCACTGGGGCTGGAATACCCCAGATCGTAGGCAATGGTGGCGACAGGGGCACCGGCTGCCAGCATTTCCAGGGAGCGCATCAGGCGGGCGCGTTGACGCCAGGCGGTGAAGTTAAAGCCGGTTTCTGTCACGAAACGGCGGCTTAAAGTGCGCAGGCTGACCGCCGCCCAGTCGGCCCAATGTTCCATGCCTTGATTGTTGCTGGGGTCGGCAATCAGGGCGCGGGCAATGCGTTGCAAACGCGGGTCCTGGGGAAGCGGGAGCCCAAAAGGTTCGATGGGCAGACTGCGGATTTCGTCCAGAATGACGGAGGCAATATGAGCCTGGGCTTGGGGCAAGGGCGCGGCGGGAATCAAATCCCAGGAGCAGGCGCGCAGCACGGCTTCACGCAGCAGGCCGGAGGTGCGCAAGGTGCAGGCCTGGGAAGGCAGATCGGCGCAGGCCGCTTCGTCTATATAGACGCTCCAGCCATGAAAAGGGCCATGCGATTGGCCCGAGTGCAGGACGTGCGGCGGCAGCCAGACGGCATGGATGGCGGGTACTACCCAAACGGCGTCCTCCACTCCAACGGAAAGCAGGCCGCGCAGGGAGCCGAACAACTGCCCGCGAGCGTGTTGATGGGGGCGCGAGGACAGCTCCGAGTCATGGTTGCCGGTGACGGCGAACAGGACGGGGTGCTCGGGAAAGTTCAGAAAATCATGCAAACCAATCTTGCGTTCAGGCATGGCGTAATTTTGTTATCTATTGACCGATATAGTGTACAGCTGCCAAAACCTTTCTGCTTACACTGAAAACCTTGATGAATAAAGGAGTGACACATGCAAGCCCATGACATTCTTCCCGATCACGCCAGTGAAGTTCAGATTGATGGCACCACCATTCGTAAAGGCACGGTAGGCGCGTTTCTGGCTAATGCTGCCGCCTTGCGCCAGCCTGATGTCAGTGACGCTGAACGCCAGCGCGCCTTGAACGATATTGTGGCGGCCTTGCCGGCTCTGAAAGCACTAGGCTTGTTTGATGCCTTGGAGATTCGAGATCCCCAACTGCGCGATTTTGTGGAGTCCAGACTGTGATGAGAGGTGAAGGCGCAACGGTTCGACCGTATTTGTTGCGCGATACCGCTTGGCTGTATTTACCTAGCGGCTTGATGCATGCTTTCGGAAGCCCTCCGCATCTGGGCGTGCGCCGCTTCGATGTTGGCTGTCTTTATTGATGGCAAGGAGCCGCTTATGCAAGTTGATGACACGCAGTTTCCATTGGTGTTTCTAAGAGAACACAGCTCGCAGCAAACGCCGCAACAGGCGCAGGATCAATTGGAGGCCTTGTTGAATCGGGGCCAACGTTTTGTCTTGCTGACCGACAGGTTGGGCGGTGGGGACCATGCCCATGAGGAAAGCCACGAGGATCGCAAGCAACGCGCCTTGTTCTTCAAGCAGAACAAGCAGCGCTTGAAGGATTTGTGCGCTGGCATGGTAGTGATCAGCAAGGGGCGGGCCATTCCTGCTGCAGCACGCCTGGCACAGCAGACCTTGGGCCGGGTGCTGGGCCTGCAATTCAGCTTTGTCGTTGATGAAGGCGAAGCCAGGCTTGAGGCCAGCCGTTTGCTGGCCCGTTAAATTGCGGGCGGCATGGCTGCCAGAAAGAGGGTATCCGATCAACAGAGGGACCACAGGCCGTGTGATGCGGCCTGTTTTTGTGTGCGCAAGGCAGACAGCGCTGGAGCGGGAGAGAGCTGAGCGCAGATTTTTTTTTCCAGTTGCAGATTTATCTATAAAATATACGCCGTATATATAAAAGGGTAGATCATGAGCACTGCACACGTTTTCATCGGAACCAGCCTGGACGGATTCATCGCCAAACCGGACGGCGACATTGCCTGGTTACTGGAGCGCAGCGATCCTGCGGAAGATCACGGCTATATGGCTTTTATTGCGGACAAGGACGCGGTGGTCATGGGACGTGGGACGTACGAGAAAGTCCTGACTTTTGACGTCTGGCCTTACCAGCTGCCTGTGGTGGTCTTGTCCCGACAACTGGCCGATACGCCGGTTCCTGAGCATCTGCAAGGCAAAGTCCGTTTCTCCCGCCAGACTCCCGAGCAACTGATGGAGCAATTGGCAGCAGAAAATCTGCAACGTATTTATGTAGACGGCGGCCAGCTTATCCAGTCCTTCTTGCGGGCTGGTCTGGTGCACGAGATGATTCTTTCCACCATGCCGGTTCTTATTGGTGAAGGCCGCCGACTGTTTGGCGATGTGAATCAGGATATGGATTGGCGTTTGCTCTCCAGCCAGAGCTTTCCTTCCGGCTTGGTACAGTCTCGTTATCAGTTCGAGTCATGAGCCGGGGGCGAGGACGTCCGGCTGGAGGCGCCGGCCTGACATTGGACGATATTCTGAACGCTGGGCTGGCGCTTCTGGACGAGGGCGGCGAGCAAGGTTTGAGTATGCGTGCTTTGGCCGCCCGTCTGGGCGTGACCCCCATGAGTCTGTACAACCACGTGCCGGATCGGGCAGGCTTGCTGCGCGTCTTGTCCGACCGGGTGTATGCCCAGGTGCTGCAAGGTCTGGATGAGCAGGAAGGCTCGGAACTGCGCCGGATTTTGCTGCGCTATCACCAGGCGGTTAGCCGTCATCCGCATTTGACCGTGGCCATCTTCAGTGATCCAGCTGCCTTTGCCGGGGTGACGCAGGAGATTACCCAGCGCTTGCGTAGCTTGCTGGCGGACTGCACCGAGGAGCCGGAACTATGGCTGGGCATCTTGATCGACCATGCCCATGGTAGCGGTCTGCCTGCTTCTATTACGAACGATGAAGCGGCGCAGCGTGTTTATGAGCAGGCTTTGGATCGCTTGTTGATGGCGCTGAATGGTACGGCTTGAACCTGATTCGCCTGGATAGTCACGATGGTATGGCTTGATTCAGATTTGCCTGCTTAGCCATGATAGTGCGGCTTGATTCTGATTTGCCGCGCTATTTACGATGACGCGACTTGATTCTGATTCGTCAGGTCAGTCACGAAAAAGCAGGGGCCCTTCCTGCCTTTTTTATCCCGTGCCTTTTACTGCCGCACCCTGCAAGAACAACTGGGTCATGTCCTCGAATTCCTGATGCAAGGACAGCTCGGGCTGATTCAGCCAGCGCAGCATGGCTCCGAAGTACAGGTGATGAAACCAGTGGGCCAATTGCTCGGGGCTTAGTGATGGATTCAACTCCCCCGAGTCTTGGGCTAAGGCAATCAATGCCTGCCAGGTTTGAGTGATGTCACTGTCTTTGCTGGCTGTGCCTGTATTCAGCAATTGATGGCGCAGATAGGCTCTCAAGAACTCTGGGTGTTCGGTGCACCAGTCTGCCGAGGCACGCAGAATGCACAAAGCCTGCGTCTGAAACGTAGAGCACTGAGCCACCTCATGTTGCAGATAGGCCAGATCCTGCTTTAGCTGCGCATCCACATGAAATGCCAGCACCGCCTCTTTGCTGGGGAAGTGTTTGTACAAGGTGCGCTTGGCGATATCGGCCCGGTCTGCAATCTGCTCCATGGTCACAGCCTCGTAGCCGTGCTGCTCAAACAGAGTGGCCGCTGTCTGGCGTATCTGTTCCAGCATGAGCAGGCGTTTGCGTTCCCGGCGGCCCGGATCATGGTCTGTAGTCATGTCAGTTTTAAAAAGTATACGAATTGCATAAGTATACGACGTGCAATATTATGATGCCATTGCTGTTATCGCTATCAAGGCCAGATCATGAAATTTGCGCTTGTGACTTATGGTACCGAGGGGGATGTACGTCCGCTTGCCACCTTGGCGGCGGGTTTGATGGCATCGGGGCACGAAGTCTGCCTGCTGGCGGACGGTGGTACTTTAAGCTCTGCTCGAACCTTGGGTGTGCCATGTCTGCCTCTGGCCGGTGATATACGGCAGGCCCTGATGCCTGGGCAGATTCTGTCCAGTGCGGTGCAGGAAAAGGGCGGTTTTC
Organism: Alcaligenes sp. GCM10023179; assembly: GCF_042653705.1. Taxonomy (NCBI): domain Bacteria; kingdom Pseudomonadati; phylum Pseudomonadota; class Betaproteobacteria; order Burkholderiales; family Alcaligenaceae; genus Alcaligenes; species Alcaligenes sp. GCM10023179. Next base: position 471,040 of record NZ_JBHSIQ010000003.1, read on the forward strand.
AACAAACGGCCAAGGCGCTGTCGGCGATTGCCAATGTCAACACACCCGCTTGGATGCAAACCGTGCTGGATGCCAGCGAGGGTTGTGACGCGATTATCGTTTCGGGTCTGGCCGCTTTTGTGGGGCTGTCCGTGGCAGAGCGCCGCGGCATTAAGGCCATTGGTACCGGGCTGATACCCATCACGCCCACCGCCGCCTTTCCCTCTCCCTTTCTGCCACCGACCAAGGTGCCGCGCTTTTTGAACAAACGCAGTCATGAGTGGGTAAATGCGCTACTGTGGCGGGCATTTAAGCGAGTTACCAATCAGGCTCGGCAACAAATCTGCGGGCTGCCCGCCCAGAACAAGGTCTGGTCCGACCATCCCATGTTGTACGGAGTCTCTCCCCGCTTGCTGGCTCCGCCCAGGGACTGGCCAGACAATGCGCGCTTGTGTGGTCAGTGGATCATGCCGTCTGGGGACTGGACGATGGATGCGGAGCTGGAAGCTTTTCTGGCAGCGGGGGAGGCACCGATTTATATAGGTTTTGGCAGCATGGCCGGGTTTGATCGCGCGCACTTTATCCAGATGATGATTGAAGCCATGCAAGGCCGCCGCGTGGTGTTCAGCCCCGGTTGGAGTGGTATGCAAGAGGCGGTCTTGCCAGACAATTTCTTCAAGGTAGGCGAGGTGCCGCATCAGCATTTATTCCCCCGCATGTCCCTTGTTATCCACCATGGCGGCTCGGGAACCACGCATTCAGCCGCCAGAGCGGGTGTGCCGTCCATTGTTTTGCCCTTTGCCGGTGATCAGTTTTTTTGGGCGCACAGGCTGGCGATCTTGGGTGTCGCGCCGGAGCCTTTATCGGGCAAACGGGTCAATAGCGCTCAACTGCAAGCGGCTTTGGCCTTTGTTCAGCAAGACGATGTGCGGGCACGTGCTCAACACATCGCGCAGGATATGGAGCAGGAAGATGGGGTGGCGGTGGCTGTTGCGACGATCGAAGCCTTGATGCGCTAGTCTGCGATAGGTTTGTCAGAAAAAGCTGGGGTAAAGCCCCAGCAAGTTTTGGATATTTGCCGGGGCTGGAATGGATCTACGTTGTGGACCAAGCTAGGCCGCCAGAATCTCGTTAAATTCCAGCACATTCAAATCCGGGTCGCGGATAAAGCAGACCATGCGACGGCCATGCCCCATCATTACCGGGCCTTCACTGACGCGAATATTCTCCCGCGCCAGCCAACTCAGCAACTCGTCCATGCTGTCGATAATGAAGGCGGCATGGGTGTAGCCGGGCCGCTTCACAGGTGCATCCAGCAATACATTGCCTTCCTCTGCGGCCAAGCCGTTATAGATCAAGTGAATACGCATTCCGTTGGCATGAACCAGGCCGCAAGCTTTGGCTTGAGGCGCAAACTCGTCGGGGTCGCGCAGAAAACCCAGCTTGGCGTAAAAGGCCTCTGCAATGTCCAGGTCCGTTACCCGTATGCCTATATGGTCCAGTTCCAGTTTGTTGAAGTTCATGATGTATTTCTGCTCCAAGGGCGTCCGTCAGGCTTGTAGCCCGGCGCGGGTTTTCTGAAAGGGAATAAAGCCGGGCAAGGCCTCGATCTGGCGTAGCCAACTTTGAACGCAGGGGTAGCTGGACAAATCCACATTGCCTTCGGGGGCGCGTTCTACATAGCTGTACAGGGCAATGTCCGCAATCGTGGGCTCTTCTGTTCCGGTAATCCAGCGCTGGTCTTTCAGGCTGTGTTCCAGGGTCGCCAAGGTGGCATGGGCGCGAGTAATCACTTCTTCAGGGTTGAAGTTGGCGCCAAACACAGTCACCAATCGAGCTGCACAAGCGCCGTAGGCAATCTTGCCTGCGGCCACAGACAGCCAGCGTTGTACTTGCGCTTCCTGATAGGGATCGCTGGGCAGCCAGTGCGAGGGTCCGATCTTGCGGGCGATATAGACCAGAATTGCCAGCGAGTCGGCAATGATCCGGCCATCGTCATCCAGCACGGGAATTTCCCCAAAAGCATTCAAGGCTAGAAATTCTGCTCGCTTGTGCGCTTTGGCCGCCATGTCGACCTCGATCAACTCATGGGGCAAGCCGCTTAAAGACAGAAACAGGGCGGCGCGATGGGCGTGCCCGGACAGGGCGTAGTGATAGAGCTTCATGGCAGTTCACCAGTCATAAACAAGAGGTATTCATTCTGCTTTCTATGGCAGTACGAAACAATCGCCTAGAATTGCACTTCATTATTGCTATTCTTGAGCATAGTCTTTAAAGGCGGGGCGCATGGACAGGCTGAAAACACTACGTACTTTTATCTGTGTGGCAGAGCAGGCCAGCTTTGCTGAAGCCGGGCGGCGCATGAATATGTCGCCCACTACGGTGTCGCGCACCATCGCGGCGCTGGAGGCCAGCTTGGGCGTGCAATTGCTGATGCGCACCACGCGCAGCGTGCGGCTGACGGAAGAGGGCAGCCTGTTTCTGGAGCGTTGTCGGGCGGGAATCGCCCAGATCGATCAGGCCGTGGAAAGCGTGCAGGGGAGTCGTTCTGAGCCCAGCGGTACCCTGACGGTAACGGCCCCGGTCATGTTCGGAAAAATGTATGTGATGCCGGTGGTTTTGGAGTTGTTGCGCCTGTATCCGCAATTGCAAATCCGCCTGATCCTGCGCGACAGCTTGGTGCGATTGGTGGAGGAAGGGATTGACATAGCGGTCCGCATTGCCGACTTGCCGGACAGCTCCTTGCATGTGGTGCCGGTCGGAGAAGTTCGACGTGTTTTCAGCGCCAGTCCCGAGTATCTGGTGCGTAAAGGCCGACCGGCTTCATTGGTAGATTTACGGCATCACGATTTGATTTGGGTCGAGGATGAAGGCGGGCCGCATCGCGGTTGGGGGCTGGACGAAGTGCGCCGTGTGGGTGGTGTACCGCGCCTGTCTGTCAGCCATGTAGATGCGGCAATTGCCGCAGCGGTGGATGGTCTGGGTGTGTTGCGCACCTTGTCTTACCAGGTAGCGGGCGAGATAGAGGCAGGGCGGCTGGTGCCTTTGCTGCGCGATGATGAGGCGCCTGCCTTGCCGGTGTCTTTACTGTTTGAAGGCGGGCGCAAACATCATCCCAATGTTCGCGCCTTTATTGAGGCCACCAAACGTTTTATGAAGCCGTTCTGATTCCGGGACGCCGGGTTTAGTTGGCTTGCAAATCCAGCGTGCTATCCAGGTGTATGCGTTCAAAGTCTGAAATCAGCACCTGAATACGAATATTCCAGCTGGCCAGATGCGGCAGCTCGACATTACTCACTTCCCATTGATCCTGTCGCGTGAGTTCCGCCGGAAAGGTAATGGACTCCACCCCGGCTTGCGGGTTGCTGAAAATCACCTCCACTTCTTGAGCCTTCAGGGGACTGAAATCCGGCTCGTATAAAGAGACGGTCAGAATGGCTGGGTGCTGGGTGGAGGCCGGGATGTACAACAGATCCGCCATACCGGCTTCGGTATGAATATGGCTGGAAACGCTGGGTGGAACTAGTTGGGCCAGGGCGCGCGGGGGCGGGGTGAAGCGCCATAATGCGGCCACGGCCAGGATCAGCACCGCCAACACATATTCCAGACGAACCACACGTCGCAGAGCCTGTCGGGCATCGCTACGCTGTTGCAAGACGGCTTGAGTCAGACGATAGCGGTTGTAGGCTCCCAAACCCAGCAAGAGCAGGACCAGAATCAGCTTGGCACTGAGCACTTGTCCATATCGGCTTTCCCAGAGCGAAGCGAGTTGATCGAATTGCACGTAGATCAGCGCGGCTCCGCTCAGGACCAGAACCAGCAGGACAGCGGGAATCCAGCGCGAGAACAGCGTCAGCAAGCGGGATTCTTGAGCATGCTGAAGTGCATAAACCAAAGGCAGGAAGGAACCAATCCACAGTGTCAGCGCCACGACATGCAGCCAGACACTGGGCCGAGATAGCCAGACGGGATCTGCTGTGCTGGCATGTCCGCTGGACGCCAGGGAAGCTCCCAGAAGAATCAGCGCCAAAGCAGCCAGCCATTTCTGGCTAGCGGAGTGTGTCGCTTTCCAGGATAAGGCGGCACAGGCCAGAGCTAGCCAGCCCAGCAGCACCGCCAGGCCCATGGAGGTCGATGCAGCCGTTTGCCAGGCGGCCGTGCCGAACAGGGCGGACAGAGGCAAGTCCAGGGCATCGACACCCACCAAGCCCAGGTTCAGCAATAAGGCGACGGCCCCTAAAGTCAGCATGCGTGGCGCGATATGAGCTTGACTCGCTGATGTGTTGTTTGATGCTGGAGCCAGGGCGCGGTAGACCACCCAAGCTATCCCCGTAAACAGGCCCACATAGCCCAGAAGTCGGGCAAGCCAGATCAGTCCATTTCTGAGGGGATTGCTGTGGGTGCTGTCCACCAGATTTGAGCTGGGCGCCCCAATGGAAAACGTCAGCGTTCCGCCTACGGGATGACCGTCAGCAGAAATAACCCGCCAGCTCAGCCCATACGTGCCTTCGGTTTCCATGGGCGGCAAGGCCAGTTCCAGTCGCTGGTCTTGTGTCAGAACGTCCTCCAGCTCCATGGAGGAACCATCGGGACGAATCAACTTCATCAGCAAGGGCGATACGGTCTCATTGAAGCTCAGGCTGGCTGTACTGGGAGCCTGGGCCAGCACCGTGCCGCTATCGGGTTTGCTGGCGACCAAGGAGGCATGGGCATACAGCACCGGCGCCCAGGCCAGCAACGGCAAGGCAAGCAGTAGCACGAGCAGTGGGTGGCAAGCTGCCTGCCTACGCAGGGTCTGCGTTTGCATAAGATCTCCTTCAGGCTGATGCCCAAGGGCACCAGCCGCCTGGGTGTTTAAGGCTTGGGCAAGAGTTGCAGCGCAGGAGCAGGGGCGTCGGAATGGTCAGCCGCTTCCTTGGTGCCCGGAGCTGCCTGATCAATCCAGCGCTCCACGCCTTGTTCGCATTCCTGAACAACCGGGAAGTAGAGCGTGCTATTGGGCTTGAGCTCATCGGCCAGGTAGCTGATGAACACGAACTCGTCATAGTGCTCGTCCTGCAAAGGGCCGCCAGCCCACACCACTTCCTGAACGCCGGAGCTGACTTTGGCACCCCAACGCGTGTAGGCCTGCTTGTAGTCACCTTTTACTGTTTCCAGCGTCCAGCCTGCTTTGGGTTGTGGTTTGACACCGACCACACCTTCAGGAATACGGACACGGATTTTGGTGGTGGCAGAGCCTTTGCAGCCATGCGGTACGGACAGAACCGCCTTGTAGCTGCTGCCCACCGGGGCTTGCTTGGTTTGCAGGGAAACGTGTGCCACAGCGGAAGACGCGAACAGCACGGCAGCCATGCCCAGAGTGGCACGGAAAGACGTAGAAGAAATCGACATTGAAAACCTCGGCTAGATAAAAAAGAGAAACCGTCAAAGGACGGGAACACATCAAGCGAGGAATAAAGGCGGGGCGCGTGAACCTAAAGGAGGGCCTTGTGCAGGCAGCGGTGGCAGGGTTTGATTGCTCTGGGCTAACAAAACCGGCCGGTACCTGATCAGGCTGATCAGAACAGGCGCATCCAGGGTCGGCAACAAGGCGGGGGAGGCCGCGATACCAAAGGGGCAGTCCTGTTGATTGTGATGCGTATCGGAATCCGCCTGGCCATCCTGGCCGACCAGATCAATCCAGAGCGTATTGGCAGCATTGCCAGCCGTACAGAAGGTAATGGCAAAGCCATTGTCTTGTCCTGAGCGGGTAGGCATGTAGCCTGCCGGGACGATGGCGCGACAGACGTAGGCCAGCAGAGCCAGGCAAAACAGAAGTTGCCAAACTCGGATTTCGCGGGAAACGAAACGGGGACCCAGGGCGCGCATGCGGAAAAGTATATTACAAAAGTGGGGGCCGACTGATGAGGCATTCGCCAGTTATCTGGCACCAAGCTACACGTGGATCTTGATCTTGATCTGGCTGGTTTATCTTTGTCTTTGTTCCTGATCCTGCCGCCCACCTTGGTATTAGTGCTGCTTCTGACTTGGCAGTTTCACTCCCTACGTTTCTTGATTGCAGCCACCGCCACCTGGGTCGCCACCGTCAAGGGTTCTGGCAGTTGATCCAATGTAAACCAGTCCATGCCGCTGTGCTTCTCAGGCTCCTGCACCACGGCCTGGCCGGTGAAGGATTTGACCAAATAAACTGGCGCCACCCAGTGCTCGCCCTTGTCGGCATCAATCTGGTTCACATTGACCAGTAGCTCCAGAGTCTCCAGACGCAAACCCACTTCTTCCATAATCTCCCGTGTAACGGCTTGCTCCAGGGTTTCCAGCCAGTCCACTTTGCCGCCCGGTATCCCCCAGTGCTCAGCTTCTGGTGCACGCACACGCTTGAGCAGCAGGATTTTGTCGTTTTGCATAATGACTGCACCGCAGCCAACTCGTATGGTTTCGTCCATGTCTACATCTCTAGTTTTTAAACGGGCGTCAAGTGGCCCCGAGCGTCAATGACACATAAAAAAAGCCGCGAACATAGTGGGCGGCTTTGGTCAGCTAAGGCAAAGTACCGCTTAGGGGAAACCGGCACATTGCTTTATAAAGGCAGGCCGCGCGGCCAGGCGGTGGTAGTAGTCTTCGACTGCCTTGAGTAGCGGGCGATCAAACGGCGTATTCAGCCAGCGGTGAATGGACAGGCCCAGAATGATATCGGCCAGGGTGAATTCCGTTCCGGCGGCATAGGCCTGGGTCTGCGCCAAGTGTTTTTCCAAAATTCCCATTACCTGGGTCCAGGCAGCCAAGGATGCCTGAACCTGTGCGGCGTCCTGATGCTTGGGCGATTGACGCACCAAACTCCAGAACGCATATGTCCAGGTCGGGTTCAGCTCGGAGGCCTGCCAGTCCAGCCACTGATCCACCTTGGCTCTTTGCCAGGCATCTTGCGGATACAAGGCCGTCGGTGCCTGGCGGTTGGCCAGATAACGCACAATGGTATGGGATTCCCACAGCACACGTTCCCCATCCAGCAGGACGGGGATTTTTGCGTTGGGGTTCAGCGCACGGAATTCGTCCGTGTTGACGTCCTTGAAGCCTATGCCCCAATCCTGCCGCTCAAATTCCAGATTCAGCTCCGCGCAGGTCCACATGACTTTGCGCACATTGATGGAGGATTCTCTGCCAAGAATAGTCAGCATGATGGGGCCCTCAAATGGTCATTATTTGCTGGCAGGCAGCAGTTCGTCACGGCGTTCGATAATGCGTGAGATCAGGCCATATTCAATGGCTTCCTCGGCACTCATCCATTTGTCGCGCTCGATATCGTCACGCACACGCTCGATAGGCTGGCCGGTTTCACGGGCAATTACCTGGGCGATACGTTCACGCGCTTTCATGATTTCCTGGGCTTGAATGGCCATATCGCTGGCCTGACCACCGGCGCCACCGCTGGGTTGGTGAATCAGAAAACGGGTTTGAGGCAGGCACACACGACGCTCGCGGGCGGCACCCAGGAACAGGTGGGTAGCAGCACTGCCCACCCAGCCGGTACCCACCATGGTGACGGGCGAGGAAATGAAGCGCACCACATCATGGATGGCGTCGCCGGACTCCAGGTGACCACCGGGCGAGGACACGATCATGGTGATAGGGGCGGTGGATTCGGCATCCAGCGCCAGCAGCTTGCGCACGGTTTCCGAGGCGAGCTTATCCGTGATGGTGCCAAAGACCAGCACAGTACGGGCGCGGAAGGCTTTTTCTTCCAGAAAGGCGCTGTCTTGAGGGCTGGTATCAGAGCGAGTTTCTTTTTCTTGGCCAAGCATGGGGAAAGACTCCAAGGGATAAGTATTCTGTCTGCTAAGGAAAATCGATTGCTCGACTATATCCCGACTGATGGTCAACCGGGCTTTCACTTGGCAATTTTTGTGGTTTTTTTTGTCCGCGCTGGGGGCGCAATAGGGCGCAACGCAAGCAGACAAAGCAAATGCAGGGCGGTCTGCCCCGCAAGTTCATCATAGTCTCATGCTTGTTAAGTGTTTGATCCAGGGAATAAGACCTTATCGTCCGGTCTCCTGGAGCAGCATCACGGGAAGGGCTGATCTACACGCTGCCGCTGGGCCTTGAGACCTGCCACAGAACCCCGATACCTCATTGAAAACGCTTCTTTCAACAGTGGCACGACGCTCCCTGTCACTAAAAAAGATACCTGTCGCTTCAGGCGCTTGATGCTAAAAAGGGACGGCACCCGATCAGCCGCCGAGGTCGAAGAAGTCCTTGCTTAAAAACGCTTTTCCAGCTTCAGCGCGACTTCGGTTTGCTTGTATTTGAAAGCCCAGTCGATATTGCTGTTGTTGAAAGTGTGTTTCACATACAAATTGGGCGTAATGCCTTTGAACGCAAAGCGCGGCATGCCTACGTTCAGGATATAAATCTGCTGACGGTCCTTGCGCAGCCCGCCCAGGAACAAGTCCTCGGCATCGTGTCGGGTCTGCCGGTACAGGGCCGTGGCGTTGATATTGAAACCCGCATCAAAGGCCCTGTAAATTCCCAGGTTTGCCATATAGCTGCGGCTTTGCGCGGTTTGCTGAGACTGCAGATTACGGGTGTAATTCAGGCCCCCGTAGACCACGGTTTTGGCGTCAATCAGATACGAGCCGTACAGGCCTATCTGGTTCTCTTTGACGCCTTCAAAGTACTGCCGTAAATCGCCTTTGTAGGACAGGCTCTTGTGCTGGGCATTCACGCCTACTTGCAGCCTGTCGCTAAGATTGTGCTTCCAGTCCACGCGCCCGCCCCAGGACTGATAGCTGGTGCGACGGTTGGTGTAATTGTTCTCGAACAAGGGCGTAATGGACAGATCGTTTTTAGCGTCCTGATAGTTGTAGCCCGCGTAAATAATGCTGGTGTTGTCGCTGTAATAAATATTCTTGGGCTCGGCTTCCTTGTGCTTGTCGTACAGATTGCCGTAGCTCAGACTGCGCAGCAGCAGATTGTGGTTGCCGCTTAGCTGGAAGCGCCGGTTCAAGGTCAGGTCGTAGACCATGGCGGTGGATTTGACCGGGTCCGGCATCTTGCGCACTGACGGAAAGCACCCAAAGAAATAGCAGGTAAAGAAGGTGTCTTGCTGGCCGTTTTCTTTGTTGATATTGCTGTTGTAGCCCAAGCCAATCGAGGCGGAACCGTGCCAGGCATTGCGGTCCTGCAAGGCACCCTGGAAGCCTTCAATTACGGGCCGTACTTCATCAGGAATACCGGCAGAGGAAATCTGGCTGAACAGTTCTTTCGCTTCGCTGGATTGATAGTCCTCGAACAGTACGCGGGCCAGCTCCAGCTTGGCGCGCATCATAGTGGGATCGCTTTCCTGAGCTTGGCGCAGCTTGCTGATCGCCAGGCTGTGATTGTCCTTGCTACGGGCCACCATTCCTTGAGCCATCAGCACCAGGGCAGGGTTGTGGGCGGGCAGCTCCTGATATTTTTCTACAAACTGATCCACCTTGGCCCACTGTTGCAGATTGATGGCGACATAAATGGCCGGTTCCAGATCGGTCAGTGTGGCATCGACGCTATAGGTTGTGCCGTTGATGGTGATCAGGGCCGATGGGTCCACATCAGGCGGGGTTTCTTCCACTAAATGGGAGCGTTCGCGTTCGTTCAGATTGCGGTCGATTTGATTCAGAAGTCGGCGCGTATCGTCGTCATTGGCTTGCACCGCGCTGGATGCCATGGCCAGCAACAGGCACAAAAGGGGAAGGGCTCGCCCATGCATGAATGAAAACCTTGCAAGAAAAAGGGGAGATGGACGTGGAGTCCAGAGAGAAAGGGGATCGAGCTTGTCGATCCCTTTTTTCTTATGGCAACACTAGCGTGTTGTCAGAGGCGGATTACTGTTTTGCACCGCCGAAGGCCATGTCTTTAGTGCCACCAGGGGTGTTGTAGTAAATACCAGCCAGCGCATCAGCGGCAGCGCCGTAGAACTGACCGCGGATTTTGGAAGAATCGGCAAGATCTTGGGCGAAGGTACCGTTGGAGCTAATGGTTGTGCCATTGAAGAGTACGGTGCCGACCAAGCCTGTCAACGTACCTGAGCCGCCAGCGTAGTTAGCGGTCAGGGTACCTTTGGAGATACCAGCCTGGGTGCCGGGGTTGTATTGGTTGACACCTACAACGTCGTACTTGGCATTGACCAGGTTAGGCATGGCTGTGGTTGGGTTTTCGCCGGTGTAGAACACCGTGCGGTCAGCATGGCTCAGGTTCAGATCCGTGCTGCTTGCTGGGGGTGTGCCGGCTATGCGGGGAGCCCACTCACCAAAATACACTTCCTGGCCGGAAACCTTGGCAACTACTTCGCCACCGAAGTGGGGGTAGCCTGGCAGAGGATTGTTCAGTTGGCGATAGGCGTAAATTTGAGTGCCTGCTCCTACACCGCTGGTGATGGTATGGCGCCATGTTTCAGCAATGTTTGTTCCTAACGGCATTTGAATATATCCATTGCCATCAGAACCACCCAGCACTTGATTGGTTTGCCAAAGAGGACCGCTTTTGAAGCTCACCACTCCTGATTGTTTGGTGGCGTCATAAGGGTCAGTACCTGGCATGGAGATACCAGCTTCGCCCTGAGCCATCATCGTGGACGGCTTATCCGCCACTACAAATGCTTTCGAGGAGCCACCCGCGACGGGGGCGGCGAAGCTGCTGGCGGAGGCCAGCAGGAAAGCCGAAACAATAGCCAGTTTTTGTACCTTCAGACTTGCTTTCATTACGAACTCCATTAAGTGAAGAAAAAGGGCGTTTTTACGAAAACGACCAAAAAAACCGATTAACTTAAAAACGTGCTGTCATACCGACGCGTACCGTTCGTCCGGGGGCCGGCATGGAGGTGCGGGCCATAGGGTCCAGGTAGTACTGATTAGTTAGATTGCTGATCGCCACGTCCACATTCAGGTTTTTCTGTACCTGATAGCTGGCGTAGGCATCGAAGATCAAAATGGGGTTCCAGTAGTTCGTTCTGTTAAATGCCCAGCCAAGGCCACCAAAATGCCCTTCATCTTTGTTTTTCGCAGCGCTGTGATACACCGCACGTGCTCCGAGCAGTAGTTTCTTTTCCAGCAGGCGTGCACCGACATCCAGATTCAGGGAGTACTGCGGTTGCAGGCTGGTTCTGGCAAAGGTGCGAGGGAAGCCGCCATCAACGCAGGCAGGTATGCGGTCGCTTCCTGCGGCTCCAGGGATGGGCATAAACGTCTGGGCGTAATCGGCGTCGCATAGCTGCTGCTTCAAGCGGTATGTGCCGCCAAAGTTGGCAAAGTATTTACCGCTATCCACGCGAGCTTGCAGTTCAATACCGGACATCTTTTTCTCGTCAAACTGCACGGTATTGAAGTCCCAGTCTCGGTCTATATAGTCTTTGATCCGGTTGTTGAAGTAATTGATTTTGATGTCTGCATATTCCAGACTTGGAAAGTAGCTGCTTAGATTGTGGACATAGCCGATTTCCCAGTTGTAGGCATGCTCAGGACGATTAGCGGTTCCGGTCGAGCGCTTGCTGCCGCCAGCCAAGGCCATGGAGGACTCGAACAGGCTTGGAAAACGTACAAATTCGTTGTATCGGGCATAAAGACGAATATCGTCTGTAATGAAGGCTGTCAGCCCGATGTGGGGAACCCATGCATGGTCTTTTTGTTTTTTAGGTTCTTCCCATTTATTGGATATTTCAGATTCGTCTTGGTAAACAGGTTTGCGATTGCTTATCGAGGCAATGTATTTGTCTACTGTGCCCTTTTGTCCCTGCGCATCGGTGACTTGCTCTGTTGAGTCAATTTCTCCATTGGTAAAGGGGTTATTGGCAGTAAAACCTTTGTGACTTTCTCCAGAGGGAACAAAAACCGTTTCTTCGATATAGCGATAGCCGTTGATTTTTCCTTCATGGAATGTATTACCTAATATTTCTTCAAATGTTTTTTTGCTTGTATGCCCGAAGACGGCCTCTAGTAGACTTGGATCTAAGTCAGAAATGAACTGCCAGTTTTCTTCATATTGCTTGTAAATGGGCAATGTTTTTTCAATGATTTGGCCTTCGTAATCAGCAACTTCTTGATTGCTCATTAAGCGCTGAACCTGGTAGTTATAGCCTTTCAGGGCAGGCTGAATAGCCCAGTCCTTATGCTGCTGACTACGCATCTCGGCCAGCTTGTCGTCGTACGACCAGTAGTCGCTATAGCGTGCGCCAGCATTCACTTGCAGCCAGTCCACAGGCCGCCAGTCGAAGTTAAAACCAAAATTCCATTGCTGGCGGGTGCCTGAACGAGGCCCCATGTGGTTCACGCCCCAGGTCAATTCATTCAGGTTCTCGAGCTTCTCCGAAGCATCATGCTGCTTGAGTTTTTCTCGGGTGAAATCAGCGAACAAGCCCAGGTCCAGAGTTGGGTGCAATGTCATGGCGTTGCTGATGTTCAGCCCGCTACGCCTATGGTCAGTAATTTGCAAAGCTCTGGGGACGATGTTGAAGCGCCCATCTGTATTGGGGAGCTTTTCTGGGGCGGTAGGAGGTACCCAAGCGCATTCAGAGCCGTTTGTGCCCAGGACATGGCAATTTGTGTAGTTGTCCCAGTCACCATCGCGTCCGTTGTTCAAGCCCTGGCCTTGAATCCCATAAATGATGTCGCCATTCTGATGACGCTCACTATCGCTTTGGGTAACCCAGGCTCCCGCTTTCAAGTTGATGAAACGGTTGCCCTCGGGATTCCAGGAGTAGTTCAGGTTCCAGGTGTCTTGTTTGACCTTGCTATAGGGGTTTTCGGTTTGAAGGATATTTTTTTCGCCATAGCCATCCAGGGCGTGGATGGCCCAGACCACGTTCCAGGGCACGTTTTCGCCAAAGGTATGGTTGCTGCGCATGTAGCTCATATCAATGGCTTGATCGTGAGGCAGGCGCAACGTGCCTTTCAGCAGCGTGGTTTCCAGTTCGCTGGATGTGTTCAGAACCTCTTCACCAGGACGGTAGTACTTGGCGATGTAGCTCACTCTGGGGAAGGAGTACGAGGGGTTGTAGTCGCTATTTGCGTCCTCTTGCCAGGTGTCGTTCTCGTACTTGTCACTACCTTTCTTACCGCTGTAATAGTTGCCGCGACTGCGGTAGCTGTATGCGGCTAGCAGATCAAAATTTTCTTGTTGTGTGGCGATGGCTAGGCGGTAGGAGTGGTCTTCAAAATTGAAGTTCTTGCCGCTATTTCCGACTTTCGGCATACGGTCTGGCGAGATGTTGTCAGGTAGAACAACACCATTCGTGCCACCTTTATGAAAGGTTGCTCCCGGAATATCGCGATAGTCCTTTCCGAATATCCCAAATGCCCGCTCATTCGGCTTGGTCGAATTCGTCGCCGTTTCCGCCTTCAGCTCAATCCCGAAGGTCTCGCCCGGTTTGACAATATCTTCAACCTGCAGCGTGCGGATCTGCACCGATCCGCCAATCCCGCTGGCTCCTGACGTTGCCGACACGCCTTTTTCCACCAGAATGCTGCTGATCATATTGGGATCAACATAGTTACGGTTGGCGACCCCCGCCGGTCCCAGCCAGACTGATGTTGCCTGTTCCGTGCCGTCAATCGTCAGGGGAATACGGCCTTCACCCTGGATACCGCGAATGTTCGGGTCCAGCGCGCCGCTATTGCGCGAGTCCCCCGCATACACACCGTTCAGGCCCTTGAACAAATCCCCCACGGAGCTGCCCTTGTACAGCTCGATCTCTTCCTTGCCGGCGTACACATTGGAGACGTCTTTCTCGAATACATCGGTTTTACCCGCCTCATCGCGGGTTTCACGTACGACGGTAATAGTGTCCAGACGAGTGGCTCTGTCCGTGTCTTCCTGGCTCTCGTCCTGACGGGAGAAGGGTGGGGCGCTGCCCACGCTTTGGGCCTGTGTCTGCCCGGCCCAGGAGGCCAGAATCAAGGCATACACCAGCGGCTTGAGCGCGTGTTTTTTTGTGTAGGGTGAAAGGGTAGCGGACATAAAACGAACCAGGGCTCCGTGCGAAAAATAACAATCTGTCGTGGGGAAGTACTTCCCGTTTGCTGGCCAGGCTCACCACTTGTCTCAAAAGGTGAGGAAAGGCACGGGGATATTATTCACATTAATGAGAATAATTATCACTTAGATTGATATGCAGGACGGAGCAATTCCTATGCAGGACCGGAAATCCGCGGCAACTGCAGGAATTTGTCAAAGCAGAAGGGGAACTTTTCAGAGAGAGGGCCGCAGGGGGCGGCCCGAAAGAAGGGGGGCCTCTATGAATGCAGAGGCCGAAAACAGCAGAATTACAAGGGTTTAGGCGCGCTTGTTGCCAAAAATGGATTTGGGTGAGCGGCCAAAGTAGCGCGTAAAGGCGACGGAAAAATTATTGGGGTATTTGTAGCCGACTTGCCAGGCGGCCTGGGCCACTTGTTGGCCGGACTCCAGCAAGGTATAGGCTTTGCGCATACGTAGTTCCAGCAGCAGGCCGATAGGCGTGTTGTCGTACAGATAGCGAAAACCTTCTTTAAGTTTGTGCTCGTTAATGCCCACCGTCGTCGCCAGATACTCCACCGTGATTTGCTGGTCCAGTTGCGAGCTGAGCAAATCGCGTGCTCGCTCGACCCGCTGAATATCATCCACCGACAGCGGGGCGCTGTTGGGGGCGTCGGGCGGAGCCAGGCGGTTGAACTGCTCGGCCAGCAAGCTGAGTGCATGGATTTGCAGGTTCAGCCTGTGGTGATGAATGGGCTGCTCCGGGGTGCACGGCTGCATATAGCGTGCCAATGCCGCCGCATGGGCCATGGTGGCCTGGCTGCTGGCATGAAAGGACAGACGGTGCAGTCCCACGCAATCCATCAACTGGGTGGCGCGTTCCGGGCCCACGTATTTGTTCAAGGCCGCCTCGCTGATGACCAGCCGTAATTGCGATACGGACTGGTCCTCTTGATAGTGGCGTTCCCCCCGCAGGGATCGAAAAGCCGTCACCGTGGTATGGCCTGCCTTGAACAGCAGATCTGAGCTCTCCCGACCCTGATAGGCCGACTGTCCTTGCAGACCCACCGTCACCACAATGACACGGCCCGCGTGCGGGCCGTTGCTCTCTTCAACCAGCGACCGGCTGGGGTGATAGTGCAAGCGGCCCAACAAGAACCCTTGTTCCAGTTCCACGCATTCGGAATAGCAGTGGCCCAGTTCTTCGGGTAGTTGCAGCCGGACTCGGCCATCGCTCAGAGCGCGGCATGACCTGGGTTCATCCGTGGTTAAGCGATAGCCAAATTTGCGCGTGTTCATCATTTCTCCTGCTAAAAGCGCCTCGCATATGAATTGCTCCGTTCAGCATAGATCTTAATGCAAATAATTCTCATTAAATATATATCATTTCTAGCTGTGATGGCAGAGGGAAGGGCCATTGTGAAATTCACGGAGGTAAAAAACAGTGCTGGATCGATCGCTAGGAGAAGTCGTTTTGTTGGAGCAATTGCTGGAGTCGCATGCTCTGCAAGCCTGTTGGGACGCGCAATTGGCGGGTTTAAGTGCAGATGCCTTGAATCTGGCTTTGGGGTATGGCGTGTTTGCGCATCTGGATCAGTTTATCGCTGCGGAGGAACTTGCGCTTGTGCTCAAGTGGGACGCCGACAACACCGCCTACCTGCTGGAGTTGTTGTGGAGTCTGGAGCTGTTGGAGTGTCAGTGGACCTGTCCGCGACGCTATCGCAGCCTGCCGCAAACGGCGCGTTATCTGAATCCGGGTTCGGCGCAATATTGTGGCGATGCCTTGCTGTTTCGGCATGGCGTCTTGCGTCAGGTGGGCAATCAGCTCGATGAGCTGCTGCGTAATGGCAAATCGCCTCCAGCGGATCCGGCATTGATTCAGCAAGGCTGGGCAGCGGCGGCACGTTCGCAAATTGCCCAGGAACAAACGGCGGTGACGGCCGAGGTGGCCTGTGAGATTTTTGGAGCCGTGCCGGAGTTCTGGCAGGCGCAACGTCTGCTGGATTTGGGCGGTGGGCCAGGACTGGTAGCCATCGCCTTGGCGCAACAGCAGCAGGACTTGAATGCCGTGGTGTTCGAGTACGAAGCGGCGGCGGCTGTCGCCCAGCAAAAAATTCTTGATGCGGGTCTGGAAGCGCGTGTCAGCACCTTGGCCGGTGATCTGCTGGTGGATGATTTCGGGGCGGATTATGACCTGATCTGGTGCTCTTCCGTGCTGCATTTTGTACCGGATATTCCTGCTTTGCTGGCCCGTCTGTATCGCGCGCTTCGTCCCGGTGGGGTGCTGGTGTGCTGTCACGCCGAAGTGCATACCGAGGTCAGCAAGGCCAAACGGATTTTGCATTACTACCTGCATATGCGCATGCAAGGCCGCCATGTGCTGCCGGAAGGGCAGTTGGCCCAGTTGCTGGAACAAGCCGGATTTGATGATGTTCAGCAGTTTGATGAGGTGCGCTTTCCGGTTGCGCCCGTCACTGCATTGATTGCGCGCAAGGCGTGCAAAGGGTGATGAGAATGAAGACGTGGAAAGCATGGGGGGCGCAGTTGCTGTTTGGCTGGATGAATCTGGTGCTGGCCGTCCCCAGTATTTACCTGATGCTGGGTATGCCCCTGGTGATGCGACAGCATGGCTGGTCCGGCACCGAGATAGGCTTGTTCCAGCTGGCGGCCTTGCCCGCCATTTTCAAGCTGGTGCTGGCCATGCCGGTGCAGCGTGTCCGCCTGGGTGGCGGACATTTTGTGCATTGGCTGTGGTTGATGGCGGTCTTGTTGTTGGCTTTGTATGTAGGCATAGGCCGCGAGAATCTGATTGATCAGCGGACCCTGCTGTTTGCCCTGACCTTTGCCATCAGCATTGTGGCGACCTGGATGGACATCCCCTTGAATGCCTTGGCGGTGCAATACCTGCCGCGTGACGAGCAGTTGCGTGCAGGTAGTATTCGTTCTGCCGCCTTGTTTCTGGGCGCGATCGTCGGGGCGGGCGTGATGGTGCTGGTGCAGGCCCGTTGGGGTTGGCAGGCACCGTTTGCCTTGATGGGCCTGGGGCTGGTGATTGGTTGTTTGCCCTTTGTCTTCTTGCGTTCCAAAGCCGGTTTGCAAGCGGCTGAGACCGAGCAGGCACCACCCGGTTTCGTCGCCGATTGGGTCAGTTTTTTCGGGCAGGAAGGGGCCAGGCAATGGACCAGCCTGCTACTGACCAGCTTCCCCTTTATTGGCGCTGTCTGGTTCTACTTGAAACCCTTGATGCTGGACCAGGGCATGCCTTTGGAAGAGGTGGCCTGGACGGTCGGGATTGCCGGTGGCATTACCGGTGCCGTGTTCAGCCTGATTGGCGGACGTTTGGCGTCATTTCTGGGTGCCGCGCGTGCCATTCCGATTTATCTGCTGGCGGCCTTGCTGTCTCTGATTCTGTTGATGGTTTCCGTCTGGGCCAAGCTGGGGCCGGTGTGGCTGATCAGCAGCGCCCTGTTGATTGCGGCCAGCATGGGGGCTGTGTCGGCATTGCTTTTTGGGCTGACCATGTTCTTTACCCGTAGACAGCGCAATGCATCGGACTACGGTTTGCAGTCGACCATCTTCACCTTGGCCCGTATGGCCGTTCCCATTGTCGCCGGCATCGTGCTGGACCGTTTCGGTCAGGTTGTCATGCTGGGCGTGCTCACCCTGGGTGTTCTGTTCGCCTTTGTACTGGCTTGGCGCGTTCGCCACAGCGTCGGTGCCAGCACCGAAGTTTTGCTGCGTAGCCAGTAAGTCAGGGTCTGAAAACGCCAGCGTGTGCAGGTTGCGCTGGCGTTCATCGTTTTTGCTCCGTTTCGCATAGAAATTAGAACCCAAAGGCTATTGTGTCATTTTCGGTCATATTTGAGAATAAGTCTTGTTCGTATTCATATGTATTTAACCAGGAGTCATTATGACCTTGCCCCCATTAGTTGAGCCCGGTGAGCCTTTAAGCCGCGAAGAGGTTAACCGTTATAGCCGTCACCTCTTGATTCCCAATGTGGGCATGGAAGGCCAGCGCCGCATCAAAAATGCCAAAGTGCTGGTTATCGGGGCAGGGGGGCTGGGTTCGCCCACCTTGCTGTACTTGGCCGCAGCCGGGGTGGGCACACTGGGCATCATCGACTTTGACCGGGTGGATGAGTCCAATCTGCAGCGCCAGATCATTCACACCGTAGACAGCATTGACGAGCTGAAAGTGGAAAGCGCCAAGCGTGCGATTCACAAGCTCAACCCCCATATCAAGGTAGAAACGTATACCGACAGATTGGAACCTGACATGGCGGTCGAGCTGTTTTCGCGCTACGACCTGATTCTGGATGGCACCGACAACTTTGCGACCCGCTATCTGGTCAATGATGCGTGCATGCTGGCCGATAAACCCTATGTCTGGGGTTCGATCTTCCGCTTTGAAGGCCAGGTCTCGGTGTTCTGGGAAAACGCGCCCGGTGGCATAGGTTTGAACTACCGCGACCTGTACCCCGAGCCCCCACCGCCCGAGCTGGCTCCGTCTTGCGCGCAGGGCGGTGTGTTTGGTGTCTTGTGCGCCTCGATTGCCTCCATCATGTCCACCGAAGCCATCAAGCTGATTACCGGCATTGGCGATCCTTTGATCGGCCGCCTGATCGCTTATGACGCACTGGATATGTGCTACCGCGAACTGCCCATCCGCCGCCTGCCCAATCGCAAGCCCGTGACCGAGCTGGGCGATTACCAAACCTTCTGCGGCCTGAATCCACCGGCTGATGCCATGGCCATCCCCGTGCCTGTTATGACTGTGCTGGAGCTGAAAGAACGGCTGGACCAAGAGCAGGCCCCTGTCCTGGTGGACGTGCGCGATCCCAATGAATGGGAAATCGTGAATATTCCTGGCGCGATTCTGATGCCCAAATCGCCCACCGTCGCCGCCGAGATTCTGGCTGCCTTTGGTCCGAATGCGGATCTGGTGATTTCGTGCCGCTCCGGTGCGCGCTCCAGGACCGTGTGCGAAGAGCTGATCAAGTTGAAGGCCCCCAAGGTGCGCAATCTGGAAGGCGGCGTGCTGGCTTGGGTGGAGCAGGTCGCTCCCGAATTGGCGTCTTACTAAGTTCGGGAGGAAGCACATTATGGCCTTGCAGATTCGTCGTTCTGCTCTGGAGCAAGTTCTGAATCATGCCAAGCAGGATCACCCCATCGAGGCATGCGGACTGATCGCCGCCCAGGAGGGTTCGCTGGTGGCCGAGCGTGTGCTGCCCATGCAAAACCGGGCGGCCTCGGAGGTGTTTTATCAGTTCGATTCGCGCGAGCAATTTCAGGTCTACCGCCGTCTGGATGAGGACGATCAGGAGTGCTGCGTGATCTATCACTCTCATACCGCCAGCCAGGCTTTCCCGAGCAAGGATGACATTGATTTTGCGGGCCATCCCGAACTGCATTACCTGATCGTGTCCACCTGGGATCAGGCCACCGTGCCGGTTCGATCCTTCCGGATTATCGACGGCGGTGTGACCGAAGAAACCATCGTGATTGTCTAGGGAACAGCGTCGCTCCCCCAAGGGGGGCGTGCGTCCCGGCTGTTGGAAACCACTATTTCAAAGGAGTTTTAAGCATGTCCATTTCAGTCTCTATCCCGACCTTGCTGCGTCCACTGACGAACGGCGAGAAGAAAGTCCAGGCCCAGGGCGCTTCGGTAGGCGAAGTGATCGAGCATCTTGAAGGCCAGTTTCCCGGCATCAAGGCGCGCCTGATGAGCGGCGAAGACCTGCACCGTTTCGTGAATATTTACGTGAACGAAGAGGACATCCGTTTCAGTGATGGCCTGAAAACCACTACTCGTGCTGGCGACAGCCTGACCGTACTGCCTGCCGTAGCAGGGGGCTAAGACCATCTGGTCTGGATTTTCATGGTGCAAGCGCTGGTTTCTGCAATCAGCGCTTGGCGTGCGCATCACTCTGGTTTGGAACTATGTCTGAATTACTACATGGCTGCGGATTACGCTGGCAGATGGGCTCACAGCCCCCGTATTGGCCGGGCTTGCCTGCTGCCTTGAGCCGTCAGGCTCGATTGCTGGGTTTATCTGAACAAGGACAATCCGCAGGCCATCAA
The DNA here is from genome assembly GCF_042653705.1 of Alcaligenes sp. GCM10023179. Lineage (NCBI taxonomy): Bacteria > Pseudomonadati > Pseudomonadota > Betaproteobacteria > Burkholderiales > Alcaligenaceae > Alcaligenes > Alcaligenes sp. GCM10023179. The sequence goes on from NZ_JBHSIQ010000003.1 coordinate 491,077, forward strand.
GACGAAGCAGCATTCAGCCTGTATTCGCCTGATTTTGGAACGATTAGCACGCATCTGGAAACCGAGGCGGGCGGCATGACGCAAGCCGCGATCAGCGAGCTGAGCATGCAGGCCGCCAGCGGTATCTTGTCCGTGCATGGACGCTCCAGTGGGCTTTCGGGCACGCTGGGCCTGGATTATCTGGCCGTGCTCAGTTCAGCCATGACCCTGCAAGCGACCTTGGCGGCGGCCTTGGGCCAATTGCGCGGCGGGCGTTTCTCTACGGTGTCGGTTTCGCCCTTGGGCTGCGGCCTGCTCAGTATCGGGCAGTATCTGGCCGGGGCAACGGCGGCTCAAGATCCCGAACAGTTATTGGCGGGTAGTTACGATCCCGGCTTGCGGCCCCCCTTTGTTTCGCAAGACGGCGTGGTCTTTGAACTGGAAACCTTGGACCCGCGACCCTGGCGCGCTTTTTGGGAAGCAGTGGGCGTACCGGCCGATCTGGCTGGTCAGGCCTGGAAAGCGTTTTTGCTGCGCTATGCCAAGGCGGTGTGCCCTATGCCAGCGGCATGTTTAAGCAGTCTGCAAGCCCTGAACTTTGCCCGTTTGCAGGAACTGGCCTTGCAGACCGGCATGGCCATCTTGCCGGTACGTACACCGGCTCAACGCCAGAGCGATAGTGATTACGCGGCCTTGGCCGGTCTGTGGCAGCATCAGATTCATGCCGCGCCCGGCTCACTGAGCACCTTGCCGTCCAAGGCCGATTTGCCCCTGCGTGGTTTGCGGGTGGTGGAGTCCTGCCGTCGGATTCAAGGGCCTATTGCCGGTCACTTGCTGGCGCTGCTGGGGGCGGAGGTGATTCGTCTGGAACCGCCCGGTGGCGATCCCTTGCGCGCCATGCCGCCGTGCGTGGAGGGCTGCTCGGTGCGCTTTGATGCGCTCAATCAATTCAAGACGGTGCAGGAAGTGGACATCAAGTCGGCTCAAGGCCGCCAGGCCATTTACGAGCTGGTGAGCGAGTCCGATGTGTTCCTGCATAACTGGGCGCCTGGCAAGGCGGCCGAGCTGCAACTGGATGCCCAGGACCTGCACGCAGTGCGCCCGGATCTGGTCTACGCCTATGCGGGCGGTTGGGGCCAGGAGCAAGTGGACGCGCCGGGTACGGACTTCACGGTGCAAGCCTGGTCGGGCATTGCTCACACCATTTCTCAAACCTCGGATGCACGGGGTGGGTCTTTGTTTACGGTGCTGGATGTGCTGGGCGGGGTGATGGCCGCGCTGGGTATCAGTGCCGCCTTGCTGCGCCGGGGCCTGAGCGGGTCGGGCTTGCGGGTCGACAGCTCCTTGTTGGCCACGGCCGATCATCTGGCCCAGGCCGTTTCTCCCATCAGTAAAACCGGCGTGTCGGCGGTGTTCCAGACGGGCGAGGGCTTCATGGTCATCGACTGTCAGGATCAAACGCATCTGCATGCCCTGGCCGGGTGGTTGAATGTGTCGCCCGATGCTGTCTGGACGGTCTTGCCGGATCGTCTTCTGTCCCAGTCTGCCCGTAGCCTGGAAACGCAACTGGATGTGCTGGGCATACCGGCCCGCCGCGTCCATAGCAATCTGGCGCAACTGCGTGCTGATCCACGCCTGGCGTCCCATTTCCATGACAAGGGCTATTCGTCTGTTAATTCTCCCTGGAGGTTTTTATGAATCACGCTGGCATCATCGATCTGGTCCCTGCGTCATTGCGCCAACGCTGGATAGAGGACGGTACCTACCCGAATAAGCCGGTCTTTACGCTGTTCGCGGAAAAAGCCCAGGCTCATCCGGACAAACTGGCGGTGCTCTCGCCGCAAGGCAATATCAGCTATAGCGCCTTGATGGACGCGGCTCTGCGTCTGGCAGGCAGCTTGCGTCGGGCAGGGATTATGGCGGGAGACGTGGTGGCGTATCAGCTCAGCAACCATTGGGTGTGCTGCGCCATTGACCTGGCCGCCGCTGCTTTGGGGGCGATTGTTGCGCCTTTCCCACCCGGACGGGGCAAGCTGGATATTCAGTCGCTGGTGCGTCGTTGCGATGCACGGGCGGTGATTGTGCCGCATGAATATGCAGGCATTGATTTGTGCGAAGTGATCGAGTCCTTGCGACCTACGCTGCTGTCCTTGCGTGTCCTGATTGTGCAAGGCCCATCGCGTCCGGGCTGGATGACTTTGGATTCCTTGTTCGAGGGCGAACCCCTGGCCTTGTCCGAATTGCCGGTGGTGTCCCCCAATTCGCCAGTGCGTTTGCTGGTGTCCTCGGGCACTGAGTCCGAGCCCAAGCTGGTGGCCTATTCGCATAATGCCCTGGTGGGCGGACGTGGCCGATTTCTGCAACGCATTTCCCCCAATGATGTGGAGTTCCGGGGCATGTATCTGGTGCCGCTGGGTTCTTCATTTGGCTCTACGGCCACCTTTGGCGTGCTGTGCTGGTTGGGTGGTTCTTTGGTGGTCTTGCCCAAGTTTGATGTGCCTAGCGCGATTGCCGCCATCAATGCCTTCAAACCCAGCTTTATTCTGGGCGTGCCCACCATGTTCCAGCGTATTGCGGCAGCGCCTGAGCTGGAGAAGGCCGATAAAGCCAGCTTACGTGGCTTGATTGTGGGCGGTTCAGTCATTGACGAAGCCACGGTACGCCGTTGCGTAGAAGCGTTTGAGTGCGGCTTTATCAGCCTGTACGGCTCGGCCGATGGGGTGAACTGCCACAACACGTTGGATGATCCCATCGACGTGGTCTTGAGCAGTGTGGGGACCCCCAATCCGCAAGTGTGCGAGATCCGTCTGATTGATGACGAGGGTGCCGAAGTGCCGCAAGGCGAGGTAGGCGAAATTACCGCTCGTGGTCCCTTGAGCCCCATGCAATATGTGAACGCCCCGGAACTGGATGCCCAGTATCGGGACGAACAGGGTTGGGTGAAAACGGGCGATCTGGGTTACATCAATGCCCAAGGGCAGTTGGTGCTGGCAGGTCGCAAGAAAGACATCATCATTCGTGGTGGCGCGAACATCAGCCCGGTGCAAATTGAAGGCCTGGTCATGGCTCACCCGGATGTAGTCACTGTGGCTTGCGTGCCGGTTCCCGACGCGGATCTGGGCCAGCGTATTTGCTTGTGCGTGACGGTGCGTGAAGGCGTGCCACGTTTCTCCCTGAAAGAGATTACCGACTTCTTGCGTGAGCAGGGTCTCGAAGTGAACAAGCTGCCGGAGTATCTGCGCTTTTACCGCAGCCTGCCGCTGACGCCTGCAGGCAAGATCGACAAGCGCGCCTTGGCTGCTGATGCTGCTGCATTGGGCTCTGGGGCCAAGACTGCAGCGGGGATAGCAGCATGAATCACCTTGCCATTTCCAGCGCGGCCTTGAGCCGCAAGCTGCGGCAGTTTGTGGATACCGAGATCATCCCTAACGAGGGCATTCTGGCCCAGGGGGATAATCTGGCCCGCGAGCTGACTCTGGACCTGACACGTCGGGCTCAACAGGCGGGTTTGTTCGGCAGTTTCTACCCCATGCATCGTGGTGGTCGGATCGCCAGTTTGGTTGAGTACCTGCCTGTGGCCGAACAGGAAGGACGCTCTGAATATGGCCCTGGCATTTTCGGGGCAGATGCCACGCTGGATGCGTATATGTTGAGCCATCATGGCTCGGCCAGCGTCAAACAGCGCTTTCTGACGCCCTTGCTCAAGGGGGATGCAGTGTCCAGCTATGCCATGTCCGAGCCGGACAGCATTGGTTCGATTCCGGCCACCATGCAATGTCAGGCTCGCCTGAAAGACGGGCAATGGCATGTGAATGGCCGCAAGTGGTTTATTTGTCGGGCGCAACAGGCCAGCTTCGCGACCGTGGTGGCGCGCAGCGCGGACGGTCCCGTGAATGAGTCCTTGTCCATGGTGATCGTGCCCACGGATGCGGCGGGATTTAAAGTCGTGCGTCCCTTGCCTTTGCTGGGGCGTTATCAAGGGCAGAACGAGCTGCTGTTCAACAATGTGACCGTGCCGGAGGACTATGTTCTCGGCAGCGCCGGGCAGGGCATTGCCCTGATGCAAAAGCGTCTGGCCCTGGGTCGTATTTTGCGATCCGTGCAATGGCTGGGTTTGGCGCAACGCAGCTTTGAAATCATGTGCGAGCGCATTCATTCGGAGCGCGGAGAACTGGCCCGTCTGGCGGACAAGCAACTGGTTCGGGCGCGGGTCTATCAGGTGTACCGGGCCATTACCTCGGCCCGTTGCTTGCTGCGTGAAGCGGCTGTCAAGTTCGACGCGGGTTTGCCCAATGCGGTGGAGGTGAATGTGGCCAAGCTGGCGTCGTCGGATGCGGTCAGCGCGGCAGCAGATTCCGCCATCCAGATCATGGGGGCCGAAGGCCTGGCCGATTGGAGCCCCTTGTCCGGCATCTATCGGGCAGCGCGTACCACGCATATTCTGGATGGGGCGGACGACGCCTTGATCAGTACCGTTGGCAAGCACTTGCTGCAAGCCCACTACGCCACACAAGAGATGGCAGATATGAACAAGGCAGTCGCATGATGCTATCGACACGGGCAGGTCGTTCACCCTGGGTGCTGGCCAGTTTGATGACTCTGGCGATGGGCATGCCCATGATGGTGTTTTACGCCATCGGCGTGCTGGGTCCGCAAATCATTCAGGATCTGGGCATTTCGCGCGAGCAACTGGGGTGGTTGACCACCAGCACCTTTGGGCTGGCGGCCTTGCTCTCGCCGTGGGCGGGGGCCTTGGTGCAGCGCATGGGCAATCGGCACGGTTTGTTTTTGCTGTTCCTGCTGGTGGCCATGTCCTTTAGCCTGATTGCGGTGTTGCCGGGTTTCTGGGGTGTGCTGACGGCCTTGCTCTTGTGCGGCTTGGCGCAGTCCTTGGCCAACCCGGTGACCAATCAGGCCATTGCCCAGTTGGTACCGGCAGAGCGCAAGGCGGGGCTGGTTGGTATCAAGCAGTCCGGCGTGCAGGCTTCGGCCTTGCTGGCCGGTCTGGTCCTGCCCACCCTGGCCTACAAACTGGGGTGGCGGGGGGCGTTTGTGGTGTGGGTACCTGCCATGCTGTGCCTGTCCTACTTTGCCCTGCAGCTTTTGCCAGCCAGAGCCAGCACCGCAGCCGGCAGCATGTCCTGGCGCTTGCCCTGGCCCAGCCAACAACTTTGGCTGTTAATGGCCATTCAGCTGTGCGCGGGTCTGGTGCTGTCGTCCTTCATCACTTTTCTGGGCGTATTTGCGCAGCAACTGGGCGTGTCGCCGTACTGGATAGGGATGCTGGTCAGTGGCTTTGGGGTGATGGGGATTGTGTCCCGAGTGCTCTTGACGCCTATCGCTGCCCGCTTTGGGGATGAAACCTTGTTGCTGGGCATCCTGTTTGTCATCCCGATTGTGGCCTTGTTGCTGATGATGATGGCTGCACCGGACAGGCTCTGGCCCCTGGGAGCCGGGGTGTTGGCCATTGGCTTGACCCTGGTTGCCACCAATGCCATTGCCATGAGCATGTTGCTGCGGGATGTTCGTTTTGGGGCGCCGGCTCGTACCGCAGGGCTGTTGTCCGTCGGGTTTTTTGGTGGCTTTGCCTTTGGTCCGCCACTGTTTGGTGTGCTGCTGCGCTCGCCCGAAGGCTTTGCTGCTGCCTGGCCTTTCCTGATGGGCATTCTGGTGTGCGCTAGCTTGTTGTGCCTGATTTTGTACCAGGTTCGTCGCATGGCGAAAGGGGAATGATGGAATGTCTGTAGAGGTATTGGGATCAGCCAGCATCGAGTCCATTTTTGCGAATATGGACCAGGTTGCAGAGCAATGTGGAGAGCAGTTTCCCTTGTTCAGACAGTCCTCGTCCGAGCAGTGGACCTTGTCGCGACGTGGCTCCTGGTTAGGGGGCTTCTGGGCGGGTTTGTGGTGGCGACGCGCCCTGATCAGCGGTCAGGAGCAGGATAGGGAGCAGGCGCTGAACTGGAGTCAGAAGCTGCAAGTCTGGCTGGAAGAGCCCAGCATCAATCGAAGCTTTGTGTTCTGGTATGGCTCCGGCCTGGGCAGCATCTGGCATGGGGATAGAGAGGCCGAAGCCCATGTCGATCAGGCTGCACAAGCTCTGCTGAACAGCTTTGATGCCTCCAGTGGCTTCTGGCCCTTGGGTTCCGGGATGGGGGGCGGGGAGGCGGGCAATCACATGTTGAATGTGGATGCTCTGGCTCCTACGCTTTTAGTGCTGGATGCGCAGGGTGGGCCGGTGGCGCGTCAGTTTGGGCAGTGGCATGTGGATGCCTGCCTGCGTTATCTGCAAAAACGCAGCGGAGCCTGGCGCGATACGGTCTTGCTACGCGGGAACGATGTGTTGGCCGAGCAGGGCGCTGAAACCTGGCAACGAGGGCAGGCCTGGGCCATGTTGGGAATGGCAACCGCAACGCGCTTGTATGACAGAAAGTCCTATGCTCAAGCAGCCCTGAATGCCTGCCGATATTGGCACGAGCGTTGGGGGAAGTTTGCGCATGGCTTTTTGACGCAGGAGTCCCCACTAAGTCCGGTCGACCGTTCAGCCTGGGCGATTGCTTCTTTGGCTATGTATGAGCTGTGGCAGATTCTGCCGGAACAACAATGGCTGCACGAGCAATCGCGCTTGTATCTGGATGCCTTGCTGACCCCTGAGTTAAGTGAAACAGGGCGTTTTGTGGGACATCTTTACAAAGTTGCGCCGGGGCAGTCTGAACTGGTGGAATCGGCCTGCGCCAGCTTCTTTTTGCTGGAGGCTTTGTTGGCGCATTCGGCTTGAAGATAGGCCATAGACAGCTTGCTTGCTCCCCTTGAATGCTCAAGGGGGCGGCTCTATCGGTATGATGTGCGCTTGAGTGTTCTTGATGGCCTTTCAATGCAGGAAAGCATCAAACACAAGGAGCGGGTTTTCATCCTATGGCAGCCGTAAAAGAACAAACTTCTATACAGATCCGATCCGCCATTCAGGCAGATTATGAAGGCTTGCTGGCCCTTGACACGGTAGCGTCGCAGGAGCCTGAGCGTGCCTTGCAGATTCAGGGCTGCATTCAGAAATCGCAGTGTTATGTGGCTGAGCGAGAAGGCATCTTGTTGGGCTATGGCGTCTTGAATTACCACTTCTTTGGCCACGGCTTTGTCGAGATGCTGATGGTGGGGGAGTCTGGTCGGGGGCAGGGCATTGGCTCGGCTTTGCTGCGATATTTCCGGCAGATTAGTCAGACAGAAAAGCTGTTTTCTTCTACCAACCAATCCAATCAGGCCATGCATGGCATGTTTCAGAAATTGGGCTTTCGACGTAGCGGCGTGATTGAAAATCTGGATGAAGGCGACCCGGAGATTGTGTACGTTTCTCTGGCTAATACAGAGCCAGAAGCATAGGGGCCAAGGCAGACTTGCTGAATTGAATGCCAGTATTTTGTATTGAAAAAGCAGGCCAAAACACAAAAATGGTTTGGCCTGTTTTGCATCTGAGGAAGCAGCGTATCAGGAAATCTGCAAAGAGCCTGTTGCGCCCATCAGCAGGTCGATCACATCCGGCGCGGAAATGATTTCAAAGCGTGGGTCCATCTGCTCGGCGCTCAGGCCGTTATGCAGCATGCAGGACTTGCACACGGCCACGCGTCCACCTTGCTCCAGGTACTTCTTCAACAGCTCTGCTGCCGGTTCAAAGGGGGCACCAATACTGATGGGGTCGGCGGCACCGGGTACACCCAGCGCGACTCCTTCAGCCATCAGAATCAGGCAGGCGCTATGTCCCTTCTGAACCGCATTGACAGCCATGGTCAGGGCCACGGTTACTTTGTCGGGATTGCCCTGGGCATGGAACAGCGTCGATACAAAAGCAGCGGGTTTAGGCATCACAATTCTCCTTGTTTCGGTTCAAGACTTGAATTCATTGAATGCGGCAACGGCATTGGCCGCGTACATCACGGATGGACCACCGCCCATATAGATCGCAACCCCCAAGGCTTCATGTACTTCTTCCAGACTGGCTCCCATCTGCGCCAAGGCCTTGCTATGAAAGCCTATGCAGCCCTCGCAATGAATGGCTACGCCAATTGCCAAGGCTATCAATTCTTTGGTTTTGGCATCGAGGGCGCCGCCTGTCATGGCGGCCTTGCCCAGATCTCCAAACCCTTTCATCACGTCGGCTTGGGTCTGACGTAGCTGCGCCAGATTGCTGGAAATGCCTTGGGTCAGTTGCTTGTAGCTAGTTTCACTCATGCATGACTCCTGTCGTATTAACAAAAGCAAAGGAATACTGAAATTGTTGACTGCATTAATTCAGTATATGCTAAATTAAGATTTATCTAAATTAATGCGCAAGAAAAGCTGGATAAACCATGATCCAAAGCAAATCCGACATCGAGCTGTTGCAAGAGAGCGCTGATCAGGCGGCCGCTTTGTTGCAGGCGGTGGGCAATCCCAAACGCCTGGTGATTCTGTGTCTCTTGATTCAGCAAGGCGAGATGAGTGTGGGAGCACTGAACGAGATGGTGGCGCTAAGCCCCTCGGCCCTGTCGCAGCATTTGGCGCGCATGCGCCAGGAAGGTTTGGTCAGCTACCGGCGCGAGGCGCAAACCCTGTATTACCGCATTGAGGACCCGAATGTCGCCACCTTGATTGGCATCTTGAAAGATATTTTCTGTCCCTGAGCCTGATGGCATCAGGGGCGGGGCGCATCGCCTGCAGGCCATCGCCCGACCCGTTTTCCCCTTGCTTCTTTGTTAAAAGGATTCGCCATGAAAAGCAATGTAGGTGGTTTGGATCGTATTGCTCGTATCGTTGTGGGTGTGGTGCTGATTGCGCTGGCAGTCACGAACGTCATCGGCTGGTGGGGGTGGCTGGGCCTGATTCCTCTGATCACGGGGCTGGTCGGTTTTTGCCCGCTGTACCCCATGCTGGGCCTGAGCACCTGCCCGCTGAAAAAACGTCAATAGATCACTCGCTATGGCCTGGTAGCGGGTCATTCCCGCCTGCTCCTTGAAAAGGCTCCTTGTGCTCAAGGAGCCTTTTTATCGCCTGAAAACTCGCCTTGGCCAACGGATGCGTGGCGGCCAAAGCAAGGCGCTTGGCTGGCCTTTTCGCCAATGTATGATACAAATCTGTTCAATGTGGACATTGTTTAGGTGTATTTATGTCTGGCAACAACGCTGACACGGGCAAGAGCAAAAAGATTCTGATCATTGCTGGCCCGAACGGGGCAGGCAAGACGACGTTTGCGCGCTCTTTCCTCCCGGCCGAGGCGGAGGTGCTGCGCTTTATCAATGCAGATCTGATTGCTGCAGGTTTGTCGCCTTTTGCGCCAGAAAGCGCAGCCATCAAAGCGGGTCGTTTGATGCTGGACGAATTGAAAGAAGCGGTTCGCCTGGGCGAGAGCTTCGCGCTGGAAACGACCTTGTCTGGCCAAGGCTATGTGCGCCATATTGAAAAATGGCAGGCGCAGGGCTATCGCGTCAGCTTGTATTTTTTAAGTCTGCCCGATGCGGATATGGCGATCGCGCGAGTGGCAGAACGGGTACGTCAGGGTGGACATAACATCCCTGAGCCCGTCATTCGTCGCCGCTTTGCGGCTGGCATGAAGAACTTCCTGCATCATTATCGGGATACCGTGGATGATTGGGTTTTGTACGATAACGCAGGCAGTGTGCCAGTCCTGTTGGAGTGGGGAGAGAAAGATGAATAAAGAAGATATTTCCAAAGCAAAAAACCCGGACTTGCGCGCTTCGTTGGCCGCCTTGGAGCGTGCAGCGCAGTCGGCACGTTTTGTGGCCATGCAAACCAATACCTCGGTGGTCTTGGTAGAGAACGGCAAGATGATCAAGCTCTCGGCAGAGCAACTGCGGCAGGAAGTCTGCAAGAGTTGATGACGCTGGGCTGCGATCGCGGTCCTGGCCTGCTCGCGTCGTACTTTTGTTGCTGCTGAATAGCTGGTGTTGTGAGGAACTCAAGAGGGCGATGGGTCTTGTAGACAGGCCTGAGATGGCCGCATGAATATCCGTATAGCGCATGGAATCAGCCAGAAAGCAGGCTGGCAGACTAAGTAGTTACTCCAATCTGCCAGACATCCTTGTCGTCGAGATTGGCTTCAGACCATGCCCGCATCATGCTCCCTATCAGGGTACTGGCTCAAAGTCGCCAGAAACTCCGAAGGCGGATACGCAAAGGTCTTTTTAAAGGCTACTGAATAAGCGCTCAAACTTTCATAGCCACTTTCCAGCGCCGCCTGCGTGATGGATCTGCCTTGCAGCAGAAACTGGATCGAGGCCATCAAGCGCATCTGTTGCCGCCATTTCCCCAGATTCATCCCCGTGCTTTTCAGAAAGCGCCGATGCAAGGTTTTCGGCGTCAAGGCGTATTGCTGCGCCACCTCATCCATCGTTTTTTGCTGGGCTGGCGAGCGCACCAGGTCTTCGCAAATCCGTCGCATCAATTCCTCTTGCGGCCAGGGCAAATGAAAAGGCAGGGGATGCAGCACGCGCAACTCTTCTATCAATAGCTGTCCCAGTAAGGCGTCTCGTAACGGTGGGTTCTCTTGCGGAATCACCCGCACCAGTGCTGCAATCAATTCACGCACCAGTGGTGTGACATGGATCACGCAATCGTGGTCCGGTAATTGTGCGGCCAGAATTTCATCAATAAATAAACCATGCACATTCACGGCGGTGGTGGCATTGAGCTGATGCGGCACGCCGGGTCGCAACCAGACGGCGGTGGTCGGGGGCACCAGCCACTGGCCGGTGTCGGCCTGTACCAGCAGCACCCCTTCCGTGGCATACAAAAGATGCCCCCGGTGGTGGCGATGGCGGGGCACTTCATGGCCGGCAGGGTAATGCTCGATCACCCCGCTGACCAGCAAGGGCGAGGTATCGGAGTGAGACAAGTCCAGTGCTCGCCCACCGCGTTCAGGGGATGCGTAGCCCATATTCAGGAATGTCCAAAAAAATAAAACAAATGACTATTTTTTGATAGAAGGCCAAGTGTCTTGCAGTCTAAAGTGCTTTTATCGTCTTCATCAAGCACTTTGGGATTGAACCTGTCGTGACTCATTTGCACTTGCTATCGCTAGGCCTACTAGCCCTGACATCCGGTCGGGGTCCGTACGCCTGTGTGTGCGAATGGTCCTATCCTGGTTTCCCCAGACCCCGACTGTAGCCAGCTCCTTGGAGTAGGGAAGCCAGGTATGTCATTCCCTATATTCGAGGTTCCCATGCTGACTGATCCTTCCCACAAATACCGTCCCTTTCCTGTCGTCAATTTGCCCGATCGCCAGTGGCCGCAGCGCACCCTGAGCCAAGCGCCCGTGTGGCTGTCTACCGATTTGCGCGACGGCAACCAGGCCTTGTTCGAACCCATGAATCGCGACCGTAAATTGCGTCTGTTTCAGGAGCTGGTCCGTATTGGCTTCAAGGAAATCGAGGTGGGTTTTCCGTCTGCCTCGCAAACCGATTTTGATATCGTCCGGCAACTGATTGACGAGGGCATGATCCCGAACGACGTCACGCCTATGGTCATTACCCAACTGCGTGAGGATTTGATCGAGACCACGGTACGCAGCGTGGCGGGCGCGCGTCGTGTGATTGTGCATTTCTACAATGCGATTGCTCCCGCTTTCCGGGAAATCGTCTTCAAGATGGAGGTGCCGCAAATCATCGAGATGGTGCGTCACCATGTGGAGGTGTTCAAGCGCCTGACGGCCAAGCACCCGGAAACGGAGTGGGTGCTGCAATACTCACCTGAAACGTTCTGCATGGCAGAGCTGGAGGTGTCGCTGGCTGTCTGCAATGCGGCTATTGATGCCTGGGGCGCGGGTCCAGCGCGGCCCATGATTATCAATCTGCCCACCACGGTGGAAGTGACGACAGCGAACGTCTTTGCTGATCAGATTGAATGGATGGATCGCCATTTGAATAGGCGCGAACATATCGTTCTGTCGGTACACCCGCATAATGATCGCGGAACGGGCGTTGCTTGCGCTGAACAAGCCATGCTGGCCGGCGCACAGCGTGTCGAGGGGTGTCTGTTTGGCAATGGCGAGCGCAGTGGCAATCTGGATGTGGTGACCTTGGCCCTGAATCTGTATACCCAGGGTATCTCTCCGAATCTGGATTTCTCTGACATCTCGGCAGTAGCGCGTATCGCGGAAGAGGCCACGTCCTTGCCCATTCACCCACGTCACCCGTATGTGGGCGATCTGGTCTTTACCGCCTTTTCCGGTTCCCATCAGGACGCGATTGCCAAGGGCTTTGCGGTGCAGAAAGAAGATGCCCCCTGGCGTGTACCTTATCTGCCAGTCGACCCCAAGGATTTGGGCCGCACCTACGACAGCATCGTGCGTGTCAACAGCCAGTCCGGCAAAGGAGGCATCGCTTTTCTGCTGCAACGCGACTACGGCATTGTGATGCCGCGCCGCATGCAGGTGGAGTTCAGTGCCATTGTTCAGCAGATTGCCGATTCCAGCGAAACGGAGCTGAACAGCCAGCAGATTTGGGAACTGTTTGAGACCACCTATTTGCAAGCCAATCAGCGCCAGGGGAACAACAGCTACCGAGCACATCGCCTGTTCGATGAGGCACAAGGGCTGCAGGGCATAGAGCTGCAATGCGTCAATGCCAATGGCGAGACTGAAATCTATACCGGAACGGGCAATGGCCCGATTGCGGCGACGGTGGCGGCCTTGAACCTGCCTTTGCGCATCGATAGTTACGAGGAACGCAGCCTGGGTTCAGGAGCGGACGCTTGCGCGATGGCGATGGTGGAAGCGGTCATGCCCGGTGTGCCTGGTTCGAAATTTGGTGTGGGCAAGCACGCGAATATCATTACGGCCAGTGTGATGGCGGTGATGAATGCGGCGGCACGTTTTGAGGAGGTCGAGGCATAAGCAGCCATCAAGCTGCGATGGGCCGCGCTAGCTTCTGTGTGTAACACAACGGCGCGGGCCCCTTTGAAGGCTAAGTGGCTCTGAGTCACGGGGCGACTCTGCTCGAAGAATGCTTCACATAGCGAGCGGATAAAACCGCATTCACGTCCCTGGCTTACGAAAAACGGACACTCTTTACATTCAAGTAAATGCGATCAAGCAGGCAATTCGTCTTTTTGATCAACATTCTTGTCTGTGGGCAGGTCTAGATTCACCACCTGGCTTAACCAGCGTGCCACCACCTTCAGTTCATCCTCCGTAAAGCCGTCGGATAGTTGCTGATTCAAGTCCTGCAAGGTTGATTTGGCCTTGATGCTGGCTTCTTCTCCGGCGGGAGTCAGCGTCAGGCAAATCTTGCGTGTATCCACATCGTCCGTCAGGCGTTGAATCAGGCCTGCTGCCTGCATGCGTTTGGACAGTCCGGTAATCGCAGCCGGTGCGACTTGCAAGGCGCTGGCTGCTTCTCCCACCGTGACCGAGCCTTGAGAGCGAATCAGGAACAGCATGCCAACTTGGGCCGCGCTGATATCTGTCCATGCCGAGGGCTGCTTCTGAATCCAGCGCTGCAAAGCCTTGTGGGCATGGTTCAACAAAAAGACAAAACGTGGCTGTGATTTCTGGCTCATTGTGGCGATGGCTGGATAGATATCGGTTAGACGTCAGGAATTCGATGCGGGGCCGGATTCGCTTTGTGCGATCAGCCAGTCGACCACTATAGGCCAAAGTGCCTCGGCGTTGCGTTTACGAAAGAAGCCCATGTGACCAATATGCGCCAAACCCAGCTGCTTGTGCTCCAGTTGATGCCTTTCTATACGGGCCTTGCCTAGTGGTTCCAACAGCCGGGAAATAGCTCGCGGATTGGCCCAGGGGTCATCATCAAAACCCAGAACCAGCAAGGGAATATCGACCTGGCTAGCGCGTTCTTTGGCATCCAGCTGTGGATCGTCATAAAAATAATGGGGCTTTTGCGTCCAGCGGCTCCATTGCTGCATGACGCCACGTGGAAGGTCCTCGCCAAAGCCCAAACGCCGGGTCGGCATATAGCTGTAAAGGCCGCACAGTACGGGAGTAAGTACCCGCATGATCAGCCCCACCCGAAAGCGCTCCATGGGCTTTTCAATTAAAGCGGTAACCCCCGCATGTGACGCAATCATCACGGCAGCTTTCACGGAGCGAGTCGCGGGGGAGATAGCAATCGCATGGCCGCCAACGCTATGACCAACAGCCAACATGGGCAAGCCGTTAAAACGATGGGCGACCCAGTCTGTGACGTAAACCGCATCCTCCAGCATCCAGTCGGACATGGAAACATCGCATTGGCGTATATCTTTCTGACGAGATCGGCCTATACCCCGGTAGTCGTAGCTCAGAACAATGAATCCCAGACTGTTCAGATGTTCTGCAAAAGGACGATAGAAATCCTGTGGGACGCCGGTGGCGGGGTGAATGATGATGGACGCTTTGGCATCAGGAGCTGGCCATAAGGTCGCGCTGATCGGGTCTTTTCCAGCCTGCTGAATCGTCACCTGTTGCATGCTTGTCTCTAATTTTAGTTAACGTGTTAATGATATTAGAGTGGCTTCAGAAGTGAGTCAATCCGGGCACAAAGGGGAAGGGGGGTGTTAGTGACGACAGTCAGACCTTACATTTCAGCGACCAACCCCTTGATCGCCTCGATATACCAAGCCTGATCGTTCATCCTGTGCGTCAAGATAATCGGTGAAGTCGCCTGCGGTTCTTCGATCAAGCGGTAGTGCAGATCGTTGCGCAGACGAGCCGAGGTTGGGATCAAGCACAAGCCAGAATCGGCAGCCACCAATCCCAAGGCCGCTTGAATTTCCCCGGCCTCATAAACTTCGGCCGGGCGCACGCTGTGATCGTGCAGCAGGTGCAGAACGTGGTCTGCGAAGCTGGGTCTGGGTTCTTTGGGATACACAATCAGCTTTTGGCCTTGCACTTTTTTCAGGCTCAATGGCTTGTCTGAATTGGCCAGATCCGAGCTGGGGGGAATGGCCAGGGCCAGTTGTTCTTCCCGCAATACTGTTCTTTGTACGGATGCATCATTCAGTCGTATTCGCCCAAAACCCACATCAATTCGCCCGGACTTCAAGGCCTCCAGCTGCTGCATGGAGGTCAGCTCCACCGTTTGCATATCCACTTCCGGATATTGATGGCGCAACTTGCGCATCAAAGCGGGCAGGCCACCGTAGAGGGTAGAAGCCACAAAACCTATCGACAGGGTTTGTCGTTGGTGCAGCCCGATTTGCCGTGTTGTATGCACCAGTTGATCGACCCGGCTCAGAATCTGCAGAGACTGTTCATAAAACACCCGTCCGGCTTCGGTCAGCCGCAAGGGCCGGTTATTGCGCAGCAGCAGTGTGACGCCCAGCTCCTCTTCCAGCAATTGGATCTGTCGGCTAAGCGGGGGCTGGGCCATGTGCAGGCGCTCCGAAGCCCGAGTGAAGTTGCGGGTTTCGGCAACGGCCACAAAATATTTGAGCTGACGTAGATCCATAAGGGAAAACCATACCTAGGCTGAATTGATGGTGTTTAGTTTCTTGATTTTTAATATTTATATCAGAAACTATACTCTAAAGGTATAGAACTAGACCTATTTAGTCTTGGAAATAACGGGCCTGCTTCGTGTTCAATCAAGGCATGGAACACACGCGATCTTCTCAACTATTAGCAGCTCCAGCCCTGATCGAAAGGGTGGAGACTTTGCTGCTGGATCTGCCTACGATCCGTCCTCATCAATTGGCGATGACGACCATGCAAGGCCAGACTTTGATGCTGGTGCGCTTGTACTGTTCGGACGGTACGGTGGGTGTAGGCGAGGGCACGACCATTGGTGGTCTGGCCTACGGTGCCGAGTCGCCCGAAGGTATGAAGCTGGCCATCGACACCTACTTCACTCCCTTGCTGCTGGGCGCCAATGCCAGCGCCGTGCCGGCTTTGATGGCTCGCTTGAACACGGCGATTCAGGATAACCGTTTTGCCAAGAGTGCGGTAGAAACCGCGCTGTTTGATGCCCTGGGCAAGCGCACCGGTCTGCCGGTTTCGCACCTGCTGGGTGGCCGCATGCGCGACAGCCTGCCTGTTGCCTGGACACTGGCCTCGGGTGACACCGCCAAGGATATTGATGAAGCCGAGCGCATGCTGGCGCAGGCTCGTCACCGTATTTTCAAACTCAAGATTGGTCGCCGCCCGGTAAAGGACGATGTGGCGCATGTAGCGGCTATCAAGAAAGCGATGGGTGATCGCGCCGATGTTCGCGTGGATGTGAACATGGCCTGGAGCCCCTTGCAGGCCCAGTACGGTATGGCTGGCCTGGTCGATGCCGGGTGCTCGCTGGTGGAGCAGCCAGTGCGTCGTGCTGATGCTCTGGCCGATCTGAAAGGTCGTTTCCCGATTGCCTTGATGGCCGATGAATCCCTGACCGGCCCGGCCTCTGCGTTTGCGCTGGCCCGTGATGGCGCCGCCGACGTGTTCGCGATCAAGATTGAACAGTCCGGTGGTTTGCGTGCAGGTTTGCAAGTAGCAGCGATTGCCGAAGCCGCCGGTATTGAGTTGTATGGTGGCACCATGCTGGAAGGCGCGATCGGCACGATTGCCGCTGCCCATGTGTTTGCCACAGTGAGCCAATTGCAGTGGGGCACGGAACTGTTCGGGCCCTTGCTCTTGACCGAGGAAATCCTGGCAGAGCCACTGAATTACAGCAATTTTGAATTACAGATACCTCAAGGGCCGGGTTTGGGTATCGTACTGGACGAGGATCGTGTCCAGTATTTCCGCCGCGACAGGACACAAGTCAGTGTTGGCTCGGCTGCCTAGGCGCAATAAGAAGCCAGTCGTAGCGGCTTTGCTTGGAACACTTTTTTCAGGATATTAGGAGACACAGAATGAGCGTTAAAATTTTTGACACCCCCGATGTACAAGACTTCCTGCGTTTGGCCTCTGGCCTGGATCAGCCCGGTGGCAATCCACGCGTCAAGCAAATCATGTACCGCATCATCAGCGATCTGTTCAAGACCATTGAAGATCTGGAAATCACCAACGACGAGTACTGGGCAGCCGTGGCTTACCTGAACCGTCTGGGTACGGCCAGCGAAGCCGGTTTGCTTTCTCCCGGTCTGGGCTTTGACCGTTTCCTGGACATGCGCATGGACGCCATGGACAAGGAACTGGGTCTGGACAACGGTACGCCACGCACCATTGAAGGTCCTTTGTACGTATCGGGCGCTCCTGTGGCGCAAGGTTTTGTTCGCCTGGATGACGGTTCCGATACCGCTGGCGAAACCCTGATCATGCACGGCGTCGTGGCTGGTGCGGACGGCAAGCCTATTGCGGGTGCTCAGGTTGAAGTCTGGCATGCCAATACCAAAGGCTTTTACTCGCACTTTGACCCCACCGGCGAGCAACAGCCCTTCAATATGCGCCGCACCATCATTACCGATGAAAACGGTCGCTACAAGTTCCAGAGCATTGTGCCCAAGGGCTACGGCTGTCCACCGGATGGTCCTACCCAAGGCCTGCTGAACGAGCTGGGCCGCCACGGTAACCGTCCTGCGCACATTCACTTCTTTGTGACGGCTCCTGGCCACCGCAAGTTGACCACGCAGATCAATATCGACGGCGATCCGCTGGTGTACGACGACTTCGCCTACGCTACTCGCGATGGTCTGGTGCCACCGCTGACCGAGCACACGGATCCTGCCCGCATCGCTGCCGAAAACCTGGATGGTCCTTTTGCAGAGATCGTGTTTGATATTTCCTTGACCCCCTTGGTCGATGGCAAGGACAACCAGATCGTGAATCGTCCACGTCTGGCTGCCTAAGTCTTGCTTCAGTCCAGGGCCTGTGTTTGCCAAGTCAAACCAGGCCCTGGGCTGACTTGTTTTTGCTGTGCCTGACGTAAGGGCTGAGCCCATCCGTAGCGTCAGTGCTTTATACGGAGAACGGAGTGATCGATAAACAGGTAAGCAGTGTTGCACAGGCTTTGCATGATGTGCAGGACGGCGCCACGATTCTGGTCGGTGGTTTTGGAACGGCTGGCATACCCACAGAGTTGATCGACGGTCTGATCGAGCAAGGTGCTCGCGACCTGACTATCGTCAACAACAATGCGGGTAATGGCGATGTGGGGCTGGCGGCTTTGCTTAAAACAGGCCGGGTTCGCAAAATTATTTGCAGCTTCCCCCGTCAGGCTGATTCCTGGGTATTTGATGACTTGTATCGCAGCGGCAAGATCGAGCTGGAGTTGGTGCCTCAAGGCAATCTGGCCGAACGATTGCGCGCCGCCGGTGCGGGTATCGGTGGCTTTTTCTGCCCGACAGGCTATGGCACAGAACTGGCCAAGGGCAAGGAAACACGTTTGATCAATGGTCGCTGGCATGTCTATGAAGAGCCCATTCATGGAGATGTCGCCCTGATCAAGGCCGAGCGGGGGGACCGTTGGGGGAATTTGACCTACCGCATGGCGGCGCGCAACTTTGGTCCGGTCATGGCGACCGCAGCTCGTACCACCATTGCCAGTGTGTTTGAGCTGGCCGAACTGGGTCAACTGGACCCCGAAACCATTGTGACGCCCGGCATTCATGTGCGTCGCGTCGTGGTGGTGCCACGCAGTCGCACAGAAGCAGGTGGGTTCAAGGCATGAACGGACAGAGCATGAAGGGGGACAGCATGACGCTCAATTATCAGCGCCGCAGTAAAGACGAATTGGCGCAGCGCGTCGCCCAGGACATCCATGACGGCGCCTATGTGAATCTGGGTATTGGCATGCCAACTCTGGTAGCCAACCATTTGCCCGCTGGTGTGGAAGTGGTACTGCACAGCGAGAACGGTATCCTGGGCATGGGCCCGGCACCGGCTGCCGGGCAGGAAGATTACGATTTGATCAATGCGGGCAAGCAAGCGGTGACGCTGCTGCCCGGTGGTGCGTTTTTCCATCATGCCGACAGCTTTGGCATGATGCGTGGCGGCCATCTGGATATTTGTGTGCTGGGTGCCTTTCAGGTGTCGGCAACCGGCGATCTGGCCAACTGGAGCACGGGTGAGCCCGGCGCGATTCCCGCCGTAGGCGGTGCCATGGATCTGGCCATTGGTGCCAAGCAAACCTGGGTCATGATGGATGTGCTGACCAAGCAAGGCGTCAGCAAGCTGGTTGAGCAATGCAGCTATCCCTTGACCGGCCTGGCTTGCGTGAAACGCGTATATACCGATTTGGCCACCCTGGCTTGCACGCCAGAAGGTTTGCAGCTGATTGATCTGGTGCCTGGTTTGACGCATGAAGCGCTGGAAGAAATGATTGGTTTGCCCATTGCCGCGGCAAAGCAGGGAGAGGGCCAATGACGGTCAGCCCCAGCGCCTTGAATACCGAGCGGGGCATGTTCCGCGTCAGCGTGGAAGGTGATCCGCTGGCCCCGGCCCTGATTCTGAGCAACTCCCTGGGCACCACGCAAGAGATGTGGGACCCGCAGGTGGCAGGTTTCGCCCAGTCCTATCGTCTGATCCGTTATGACACCCGTGGTCATGGCGGCAGTCCGGTCACGCCTGGCCCATACCGCTTCAAGGATTTGGGGCGTGATGTGCTGGCGATTCTGGATGCGCTGGATATTGAGCGCGCTGCGTTTTGTGGTCTGTCCATGGGCGGTCATACCGGCTTGTGGTTGGGGGTGAATGCCCCGGAGCGTTTGAATGCGCTGATCGTGTGTAATAGCGCCGCCAAGATTGCTACCGCTCAAGCCTGGCAGGAACGCGCCGAAGCCTTGCGTCAAGGCGGCGCCGCTCAGATGCGTACTTTGGCGGATTCGGCGCCTTCGCGCTGGTTTGGTGAAGTCTTTATCCAGCAATCGCCGGAGCTGGTAAAAGCGATGCAGGACAGTCTGGCCAAGCTGGACCCGCTGGGTTACGCCGCCTGCTGCGATGCCTTGGCCGAGTCGGATCTGCGTGATCAGATCAGCCGTATTTCGGCACCGACCCTGCTGGTCGCTGGCCAGTGGGACCCGGTCACCACGGTGGCCGATGCCCAGGCCATGCAAGCCAATATTCCTGGCTCCAAAGTGGCGGTCGTACCGGCCTCGCATCTGTCCAATCTGGAAGCGCCCGAAGCCTTCGAGCGCGCCGTATTGAATTTTTTAGCCCAGGCCTGAGTGCCCGAGCGCTTGTTTTTAGAAAGGAACACCATGCTTTATCTGGTTCACATGATTGTTGATATCCCTGACTCCCTGCCAGCCGAAGAGGCTGCCCGTATCAAGGCTGAAGAAAAAGCCTACTCGCAGGATCTGCAACGCTCGGGCAAGTGGCCGCATATCTGGCGCGTGGTGGGTCAGTACGCCAACTACAGCGTATTCGATGTCGAGAGCAATGAAGAGCTGCACAATCTGCTCAGCGCCTTGCCCTTGTTCCCTTACATGCAGATTTCCGTGACTCCCTTGGCGACGCACCCGTCGGCCATTTAAGTTTCAGGGGCAGTTAAAAGGGCCCCCACGCTCCGCCTTTGGCTTGCGCTCCGCCTCGCGGGCTGCATGCCGCTCGGATTCGCCAGGCACACAGCAGTCCGCAATGGACTACTGTGTGTCCCGGCTCATCCCCGAGGGAGCGCTTTTTACCGGGGGCGCCGAGCCTTAGGGCGGCCCGGCAGTAAAAAACTCAGGCTGCGATCCCAGCGCAGCCTGAGCACCGAGTAAAGTTGAGAATTCAAACAAAAAGACTGGGGAGACAAAACGATGGGATTGAAAAGTGGATCGGCGTCGGTCTGGGTGGCCGGATTTTTGTCGGTGTTGATCGCCTATGCCGGTCCTTTGCTGATCTTTATTCAGGCCGCACAAGTGGGCCGAATTGCAGACGCGGAGTTGATCTCCTGGATTTGGGCGATTTCCATAGGCGCTGGTTTGAGCGGTTTGTTCCTGAGCGCGTATTTGAAGCTGCCCATTATTACAGCCTGGTCCGCACCGGGAACGGCTTTGCTGCTGACTCTGTTTCCAGGCATCACCATGCCTGAAGTGGTGGGGGCGTATCTTAGCGCTGCCTTGATTATCGTCGTCATTGGTCTGACAGGCGGTTTTGAAAAGATTCTTTCCTTCATCCCCAAGGGCATTGCTGCGGGCATGATGGCCGGTATTTTGCTCCAGTTCGGTATGGCGGCGTTCAAGTCCAGCAGCGACATGCCCGCCATCGTATTGGTTATGTTGGCGGTGTACTTGCTGGGCAAGCGTTTTTTGCCGCGTTACGCGATTGTGCTGGTGGCCTTGTCCGGATTTGTGATGGCCATGGCCAGCGGGCAAGTGCATATGGAAGCGTTCCAGCTGGAGCTGGCCAGTCCGGTGTGGGTCAGCCCCGAATTCAATATTGCGACCTTGTTGAGCCTGACCTTGCCCTTGGTGCTGGTCAGTTTGACGGGGCAGTATCTGCCCGGCATGGCGGTCTTGCAGTTGGCGGGTTACCCCACGCCATCGCGCCCCGTGTTGGCTGGCACCGGTTTGGCCTCGATGTTGGTGGCCTGTTTTGGGGGCATCACCATTGTGCTGTCGTCCATTACCGCCGCTTTGTGTACGGGCAAGGATGCCCATCCTGATCCCGACAAGCGCTATGTGGCTGGTATTGCCAATGGCGTGTTTTATCTATTGGGCGGCACCTTTGCCGGCTCGATTGTGTATTTATTTACGGCTTTGCCCGCCTCCTTGATTGCAGCCCTGGCGGGTCTGGCGTTGATAGGGGCCATTGTGGCCAATGTGCGGGTGATGGTCAGTGAAAGCGGCTATATCGAGCCGTCTGTCATCACATTTTTAACCACCGCATCAGGTATGAGCTTGTTTGGACTGGGCGCTGCATTTTGGGGCGTGGTGTTTGGCTTGGTGGCTTATCGCTTGCTTGGGTCCAAACATAAGTGAAACAAAAGGAAGAGACTATGAATCAGTTGGCACTATCCCTTGATCAAGTATTGGAGCCTGTGTTGGCCGTGTTGCCACAGCGCCGCTGGGATCTGGATCGTTTGCGCGTTCTCTTGCAATTGAACGTGCCGCCAACTGTGACCGTAGTCGGTAAATACAATCACGGCAAAAGTCGTCTGCTCAATGAGTTGATGGGCAGTGATGTTTTCAATGTGGCTGATCGCCGTGAAACTGTCGCATTGGCCGAGCATGTGCATGAAGGGGTGCGCTGGCTGGATGCGCCCGGTCTGTACGCAGACGTGGCCTTGCAGGACGATGCTCTGGCGCGTGAAGCCATGGGTTTGCAGGCGGATATTCGTCTGTTCGTCCACGCGGCCAAAGAGGGCGAGCTGGACGCGCTGGAAAGCAATTTGCTGCAAGAGCTGGCCGCAGACCATCAGCGTTCGCAGCGTCAGAACCTGATGGTCATCAGCCAGATTGACCAGTTGGCCGATGACGAGCAGCAAGAAAAAGTGCTGGGCGCGATTCAGCAGCAGTGTGCCGGTGTGACACTGCACCCCGTGTCCAGCACCCGCTATCGTCAGGGCCGTGATGGGGGCAAGCAGCGCATGCTGGAGAAAAGCGGAATTCCCGCTTTGCAGGCTTCTTTGGAAGCGGCCTTGAAACGTGTGCCGCAAGCCCGCGAGTTCGAGCGTGAAGCCTTGCTGACCGAACTGACGCAAGAACTGAACGCCTTGCAGCAAACGCAAGAGCAAAGCCTGCATAGCCTGCAGCAGACGCAAAAGCAGCAGCACATTGATTTTGTGGACGGTCTGCGCAAGATTCTGGAAGGCATCGAGAAGGATCTGGAGCCGGTGGTCAATGCCCCCGGCGTGGATCATTCCCTGGTGCCGGATACCTTCGAGTTTGGTTTCAAGATGACGGCAGGCAAGCAAGAGCGTGCCCGTTTGCAGATTGCCTATTCGCGTGCGTGTATTGCGATCAATGGGCATCTGGTGGAATACGGTGCCGTAGGCTTGCCAGCGGCCCAACGTACCTCGGTGCGCAGCATGGATACCGTCATGATTGCGGTGATGGGTGTGTCGGTGAAGTACCGAGATGATCTGCGTCGTATTTTCTGCGAGCAGGCGGGTCGCGACAAGCTGGTTCAGGATTTCACCCATTATTTTGAAGTCTCGGATGGCCGTGTTGCTTTGGAGAAGCAGATCGAGGCGACTGAAAATCAGCTTGAGCAAACGCGTCAGGCTTTGGAAGGTCTGTCCACCTTGGAGCATGCGTAATGTCGGTGGAAAGCACGTTTATCAAGGCGGTTGCGCAGCTCAATCCTGCCAGTCAGGATATGCAGCCCGCTATTGCCAAGATGGAGCAGTGGCTGGCGGATTTGGGCCAGACGACCGTGGCGCAAGCCTTGTCCTGCACGGCTTTGGCCGAGCAGGGGACATTGGCGCACAGTGCTCGACAACTGAATCAGCAGTTGCAAGAACAAAAAGAGGCCTGGGCGGCTTCCTGGTCTGCATTGGCACCCGCGCAGGAGTTGGCGGATCGTTTCCGCGATCGCATTATGTTGCTGGTGTTTGGCTCCTTTAATGCCGGTAAAAGCTCCTTGTGTAATTTCCTGGCGGACCGCTTTCGTCGTCAGGGTCATAGCGTGGATTTCTTCCGTCTGGCCGATGGGCAGATGCAACCCATGCCTGAAGGTTTTCAGGAAGGGGCAACGGAAACCACGGTTGCCTTGCAAGGGGTGTGTCTGGGCGAGAAGCTGGTGTTGCTGGATACCCCCGGCTTGCACTCGGCCAATGCGCATAACGCTGCTTTGACACAGCAGTTTCTGGAAAGCACGGATGCGCTCTTGTGGTTGAGCAGTTCCAGCGCACCGGGGCAAGTACAGGAGTTGGGCGATTTGCTGGTGGAATTGCGCCGCAACAAGCCCTTGCTGCCGGTGATTACCCGCAGCGATCGCATCGAGGAAGATGAGATCGACGACGAGATTGTCAAAGTGCTTTGCAACAAGACGGCCGATAACCGCCAGTTGCAGGAAGAGGACGTGATGACGCGGGCAGCGCAGGCCCTGAACCATTGGGGCTTGGGCAGTGACTTGCTCAAACCGGCCTTGTCCCTGTCTGTGCATATGGCGCGCAGTCAGCAGGATGAACAGCAGGGCTTGGAGCAGGCGGGCTTCGAGCGCTTGTATCTGGCAGTGCAGAACCTGCTGAAGCCTGCCTTGGCATACAAGCAGCGTAAACCTGCCGAGCTGCAATTGCACCATATAGAAGAAGTGATTCTGAGTCCCTTGACGCAAACGCTGGAGCAGGCCGCTACCCAATTGCGTCAGCGTATTGAAGAGCAAACGCTGGTACTGCAAGGAGCCGTGCAAGCTCTGACAGAAGGCACCTGGCGGCGAGTGGTGCCCCAATTGCCCGAAGTACTGGAAAAACATGCCGCCCAGCAAGATGTTGCCGCTGTGCGTACCGAACTTGGCCAGAACTTGAGCGAGGCGTTTGCGGAGTTAAGCCAGACTATCCTGGCGAATTTCCAGTTGATGCAGCCAGACGTGCCGACACTGAATCTGCCTGCGCATATTGGCTATGAAGTGTTCCAGGAGCAGGGGGAAGGGCAAGCGCCGTTGATCGACTACAACCGTCTGTACATGAGCTTGAGTGATGGGGTGATGAATAGTGCCCAGGAGCTGGCGGAACAGGTCGTGGAGCAGGCCGAGCAAAGTCTGGAACAGCTCCAGCAAGAGCTGATTCAATTGGAAAATGCTGTGGCTGAACAGGCCCAGGTTTTGGAGGCAATCAAGCATCAATTGCATACTGCCTGAGCTAGTATTCATTCGGTTTTGCATCGCCATGCAAAGCGCAGATAACAGGCTGGATGGCTGTCAAACCCCAAGCTGATTTCATGGATTGTGGCTTATTTGTTGAAATGCTAATGAGAATTGTTAGCATTTCGATATTTATGTTTTAAATCGAAGATGAAGTCGCTATGATGGTTTGTACAGCATCCATGCCTTTGCAAGAGCCGTTTTACGGCTCTTTGCGTCTGTATCAGGCAAACCTGGATTGCGTAATTTTCTGGGGGCGCACGGCTATGAAACCGAAAACAAGCCACTACTTTTCACCCAATAAGGGAAGCTCGCCTCACTGGCGCCAACACCTGCGCCTGTGGGTTGGACTCATCATCTCCATGGGGGGCGTCTGGGCGCTCTGTCATCAGTTCTGGCTGTACGCACAAGATCACCCGGTGGTCTTGCAGGCCCTGGTGGGCGGCTCCATCGCGGCACTGGCCACAGCACTGGGCACCGTGCCCGTCATGTTTTCTCAAACCATGTCGCAGCGTACGCAAGATACGCTGTATGGCTTTGGGGCGGGGGTGATGCTGGCCGCTTGTGCTTTCTCGCTGGTTCTGCCGGGCCTGGAAGCGGCACAGAACCAGCAAGTGTTTGGCGGTGGTGCCTGGGGCGCGGGCTCCGCCGTGGGCCTGTCCATCTTGTTGGGTGCTGCAGCCTTGATGCTGCTTGATCGCATCCTGCCGCACGAACACTTCATCAAAGGGCGTGAAGGTCCTGGCAGTACGACGTCCACCAAGCTGCGCCGTACCTGGCTGTTTGTGATCGCCATTACGCTGCACAACTTCCCGGAAGGTCTGGCCATTGGCGTGGGCTATGTGGGCAATGAAGGGGTGCGTGCCAATGCGTTGGCTACGGGTATTGCCATTCAGGACGTGCCTGAAGGTTTGGTGGTGGCACTGGCCTTGTTGGCTGCTGGTTATAGCCGTACCTTCTCGGTAGTTTTGGGTATGGCCAGTGGTCTGGTTGAGCCGGTCGGGGCGGTGCTGGGTGCGGTGGCCGTCAGCAGCTCGCTGGTGCTTCTGCCTTTTGGTCTGGGCTTTGCAGCGGGTGCCATGCTGTTTGTGATCAGCCACGAGATCATTCCCGAATCGCACCGGCAAGGACATGAAACCTTTGCAACCGGCGGTTTGATGATCGGTTTTGTCTTGATGATGTTGCTGGATACGGCCTTGGGATAAGCAAGTCCACGCGGAGAAATAGCCTGAACAAGCTTGTCTTGTTTCAGGCTATTTTTTTGGTTTTGGCTGTAGACCCGCGCATGAATGCCTGGCAAGGCTGTGCCCGACAAGGTTTTTGCTCCATAGCTGCTGAACCCTGCATGGCCACAGCACAGCAAGCAGTCCAAACATCAGCCCATAAAGACCTATACTAAGGCCCCTGTTCGGGGCAGTCCCGTACTTGTTTTTTATCCCGCCTCGTCAGAGCATCTTTTGTCTGCCCAGGCGCTTCTTTGGCAGTGATTTCCAGCATGCTACGCATAGACAATCTCAGTAAAAACTATGGCGACTACCCCGTTTTCAAGGGGCTGACTCATACATTTCAGCCTGGCTGCGTGGCGCTCTGTGAGGAAGACAGTACCGGTAAATCCACCTTGCTGAATATCATTGCAGGTTTGCTCGAACCGGATGCGGGGGAAGTGTGGATAGACGGGCATTCGCTGATGAAAGCCCCCCGACAAGCCCGCGCCCGTATGGCTTATGTGCCGGACAACTGCATGCTGTTTCCGTCCCAGACTGGCCGCGAACTGCTGGAACAAATCGCCGCAGAAAAGAACACCCATGTGGATGACAATGCGCTGGATCTGGCCTGCCGATTAGGGCTGGAGCCACACTTGGACAAGCGCTTTGAGCAGATGTCGACAGGCACGCGCCGCAAGGTATTTCTGACGGCGGCGGCCTTGGGTGACCCGGCAGTGATCATTGCCGATGGCCCCAGCAATGGCCTGGATACGCAGGCTCGTGCCGCTTTGGCGGAGCAGTTCCAGATCTGGTCGCAAGACCGTGTTGTGCTGTTCGCCAGCTACGATGCCGAGTTGGTTGAGGCTTGCGGAGCAGAAATAATCAATATTGCCGAGCTGGTTTAGACCTTGGGGGGGGGCCGTCAGCCCATAAATTCGGCAATCCTACGGATTCTTTCCGCCGTTCAGATCCCTACTATGGTTCTGCCAGACAAACCAAAAGAAAGGAGACGACATGGCAACAGGATATATTTGGAACACTCTTTACGGCTGGGTAGATACGGGGACGGGCAGTCTTGCCTCGGCCAATCTGGGGGCCCGTTTACAACCGATCAGCCACCACTTGGCCCATCCCGATACGAAGCGCCGCTTTCACGAGCTGGTTTGCGCCTCCGGGCAAATTGATCATCTGACTAGCATCCAGGCCAAGCCTGCACGCGACAAGGATATTTTGCGTGTGCATACGGCAGAGCATCTGGAAAACATGAAGCGTGTCAGTGCCTTGCCAACCGGCGGCGACACCGGCGACGGCATCACCACCATGGGTAATGGCGGCCTTGAAATTGCCATGCTTTCTGCCGGTGGCGCCATTGAGATGGTCAAGAAAGTGGTCAGTGGTGAAGTCAGTAATGGCTACGCACTGGTAAACCCACCCGGCCACCACGCACCCCGTGCTGGTGCGATGGGTTTTTGCATTTTTAATAACACCTCGGTGGCCGCGGCGTACGCTCGCGAAGAACTGGGCCTGGATCGTGTCGCGATTCTGGATTGGGACGTGCATCACGGTAATGGTACGCAGGATATCTGGTGGAATGACCCTTCGGTTCTGACCATTTCCCTTCACCAGCATCTATGCTTCCCGGCCAATAGTGGTTTTACGACTGAGCGCGGCGAGGGCGAAGGCTGGGGCTACAACCTGAATATCCCATTGCCTCCTGGCGGTGGGAATGCCGCCTACCTCTATGCCATGGAAAAAGTGGTACTGCCTGCGCTGCGCGCCTATAAACCGCAGCTGATTATCGTGGGCTCGGGTTTTGATGCCAGCATGATGGACCCGCTGGCACGCATGATGGTGACGGCTTCCGGTTTCCGTCAGATGGCACGTCAAATTATCGACTGCGCCGAGGAAGTGTGTGAAGGTCGTATCGCTTTTGTGCAGGAAGGGGGGTACAGCCCGCATTACTTGCCATTCTGCGGTCAGGCTGTCATCGAGGAGCTGACCGGTGTACGTACGCTGGCTGATCCTTACGCGGACTTTCTGGGCGGGATGGGCGGCGATACGCTACTGGATGCGGAACGTGCTTGCGTGGACGAAGCCGCAGGCTTGTTGAGCGGTCTACGCTAATACGCTGTGATGTTCATGGTTTGAACGCTACTCCGGACCTTGTCGTTTAATGGCAGAGTCCGGGCACGGCAGCCAGGATAGCACCATGCGCATCCGGCACATACCAGTGATTCAGAGCCGCTTTCACAGCGGCTTCTGTGCGTCTGGTAATGCCCAGCTTGCGCAGCAAGGACGTGACATGCGAATGCACAGTGCGTTCGCTTAAAAACAGACTGGCCGCAATTTCCCGGTCGGTATAGCCCGTTACCAGCCAGCCCAGTACTTGCATTTCCTTGGCACTGAGCGCGGCGGGCAAGGGAGCGGGGACCAGTCGAACCAGAACATCCCCCTTGGGAAAACGCTGTGCTTGCAGTCGATAGCTTCGTTTGCCTTCCAACCAGAACGCTTGCAAGGTTGAGGTCTCCTGGCCCATGAAGGACAAGGCTTTAGCCAGTGCGGGGCTGAATTGGGAGGCATTGGAGAGCATGTCTTCACGCATGATCAGGCTGCCTGCCTGTGGCACCAAATGCAAGACGATGCCGTTTTGCGCGACCATGTTTTGCATGGCCTCTTCCAGCAGGATTTTTGCGCCCAGCGCCAGCGTGCGGACGTGGCGATTGAAGCTGCCGGCCTGTTGGGAAGAAAAGTGAATCATCCCCAGATAGGAATCCCCTCGCTGCAGTTCTACCGTCATGCCATCCTGAAATCCACCACGCAGCAGAGCATCGGTATAGATAGCAGTGCTGCGAAAAGGAGGATCCATGGTGTCCGAGCACTCGGAAATGGAGGGGGGTAGCAAATCGTGGGGAGAGGCTTGCGCCGTAAATCCGGGTGGATAGATTTGCGGAAAGCCTGTCCCCAAGGCAGAGGCACAGTTCAGGTTATAGCCTTCACAATGCAATTCCAGATGCGTACGGCTTTGTGGTGCACAGCCCAGAAGCTGCACCGCATCGAAGTGAAACAGGGAGCGTAGGGATTGAATACGATCGCAGAGACTCAACATGTGGGGGCCTGGGGATGTGTGTGGTAAGGGCGCTAACAATCAACATAGCGTTTGGTGATGCACTGCGCAATTGGGCCAAACCCAGGCGTGGATGCTGGACTGTGTAGGGATGTGCCCCTAAAGCCAAAACCCTCCGAAAGTGGAGGGTTGCTTGGAAAGGCGACAAGCTAAAGTGCTTGTTGCTACCTGTCTCCGAGTAAGGCGACAGGGTTTGACGGGGCGTAAAACCGCTTTATTTAACGGCTTCCAGGTATCGTCTCAGCACTTCGGGCCAATTAATCACATTGAAAAAGGCCGCAATGTATTCAGGCCGACGATTCTGATACTTCAGGTAGTAGGCGTGTTCCCACACATCCAGGCCCAGTATGGGCGTGTTGCCGTGCATCAGCGGGCTGTCCTGATTGCCGGTGCTCTCTACCACCAGCTTCTTTTCCGGGGTGACACTGAGCCAAGCCCAGCCACTACCAAAACGTGAGATCGCCGCTTTGGTAAAGGCATCCTTGAATGTCTCGAAACCGCCCAGATCCCGGTCTATGGCATAAGCCAGATCGTTGGGAAGGGTGCTATCGGCATCGGGCGTCATGACGGTCCAGAACAAGCTGTGGTTGGCATGACCGCCACCATTGTTGCGCACGACATTGCGCAGGGATTCAGGCAAGGTGTCCAGCCCGGCTACCAGCTCATCAATAGGCGGGTAGGGCAAGTTGGCCGCTTCCAGTGCCGCATTCAGATTATTGATATAGGTCTGATGATGTTTGCTGTAGTGAATCTCCATGGTCTGGGTGTCGATATGCGGCTCCAGAGCATGGTAGGCATAAGGCAGGGCAGGTAAGGTGTAAGACAAGACGCACTCCTCGATAAACCCCAGGCCGGTGGCGCCTGGGGGACAGAATGAAACTAATGAGAAAAAGAGCGTTCCTGCGGGCTGACCGCCCCTAAGAACAGGGCAGAGCAGGTAGGGACATGATGGGGGTAGCGTCGCGCATAGCGGGCCAGTTCGGCATAAGTGCGGCGGCTGTGTTGCCAGGCAGCCATGCGCCAGTCGTCCGCCAGACGGGTATTGGCAGCGGCGCAGCACAAGGTTTCATGAGCTGTGCACAGGTGCAGACCCTGTTCGTCACTTTGACCCAGTTGCTCGCAGGCATCGGCCAGATTCAAATGGGCAATGACCCAGGCGGCAATGGTGGCGTCGGCCCCTTCGCAAGAGCCAAACAGCAGCGGTTTCACATACGCACGAGCTTGCTGATAGTGCGTGATGGCATCGGTGTAATTGTGGGATTGAAAGGCCTGGTTGCCCTGTGTGATCAAATTGCGCCAGGAGGCCAGTTCGTCGCGTTGGGTAAGAGCGTGTTGGGACTGTTGGGCGAGTGTCTGCATGCATTGCTCCTGATAAAAGGTAGCGCATCAATAATGAAATTAATGATAATGATTTGCATTTATATTATCAAGGTAATCCCAAAAGCAAATCGTAAGCAGATCAAACGTCAGGCAAAAAAGGAGGGGGAGCACTTCTTAAAGCCAATATCAGTGCGGCTTTGTGGGCAGGGTGAGCGTGCTTAGGTGTATACCCTGTAGCGTCAATATTCTTGTTTCAGATCAAGCCCCAGTTGGCTGCAGGACAAGAAAAAAGGCTGAAAGCCCGGGAGCTTTCAGCCTTGATTTCCGCTTGTCTGAACCGTCTTAACGACGTTTTACCGACAGCTCATATTCCATATCCTGGTCGTAACTACCCAAGGACATGGCTTTGACTTCGTATTCGCCCGCTTCCAGCTGGACTTCCAGACGTGCGTTCATGTCGCCGCCGCTATCATCGTCTTCAGCAACGGTTTGACCGTCTTTACGCAGCACCAGGTAGGTATCGAAGATAGGCGAGGTCATGTCAATGACGTAGCTGCCAGGTTGACGTACGGTCAACTGGTAGCTGTCGCTGGTGATGCCTTGCAGCATCAGAGCCTGGCGAGGCTCACCCACACGGATGGTTCCGCCGCCGGCATTGGCAGGGACTTCATCAGCCGAGGCGGACAGGGCAAACAGACCAGCCTGGTTGGAGCCAGAAATCTTCACCTGGTGTTCGCCTGCAGCCAGTACGCCGCGGACGCGTTGTTGGCCGGCTTCATCACCGTATTGGTTGGCACTGGTGGAGTCTACTTCCATCGTGGCCTGGAAGCCTTGGGCGTCCATTTGCACGGTGACCAGTTTGGGTTCGGACAAGGTGAAGCTGTAGGTTTGGGTTTCACCCGTGAACAGACCGGTTTTGCCATCGCCGTCCAGAGTCAGACTGTCGCCGTTTTTCAGCTCGATCTCGCCGGTCATTTCTTCGGGCTTGATCTCCAGCGAGAAGCCGCCCTGGAAGTTTTGTGCGCCCATGGCCGAGCTGGCCTGAACAATGTACTCACCGGCTTTCAGGTACACCTGCAAGCGTGCATCGGTACCGCCACCGCTGTCATCGTCCGAGGCCAATTCCATGCCGCGACGATCCATCAGCTTCAGATAGGCGTCCATGCTGTTTTGCTCGGCCTTCATGGCCAGGCTGTACAAGCCGTCCTTGTCGATATTCAAGCGGTAACGCTTCTGGCCGCCCAGTGCCCAGTCATGAATGGTCTGGTCTTGAGTCAAAGGCTCGCCGGTGTAGGCTTTCAGGGTATCGACGACGACCTGGAACGGACCGTAGGAACTGGTGTTGAAGCCGCTGACAACCACTTGGTAGGTGTCGTTGAAATCCGCCTTGAAGCCCAGTGTGGTGGCCTGGCCTTTGGTTTCGCTATCGGGGCAGTCTTCGCAGCGCTGAGTACGAGTGACCAGTTCGCCGTTGCGCAGCACGCTGATTTGCGGGCGCAGGGGGCCACTTACGCTGATCTTGATGATCTGGCCGGCTTCAGCCTTCACATCAAACAGGCTGCTGCGTACGCCATCGCTCAGGTTCAAGAAGCTCTTGCTGGTCAATTCGCCGGAGACGGATTGGCCCAATACCAGGGTTTGAGCAGCACCTATGCTGCTGGGGGCGCTGCTGACCGGGCCGCTGGCCGGTACGGGTACGTTTTTGGCGTAATAAATCGCGCCACCGGCGCCGATGACGACGCCCAACAGGGCTGCAAATAAGGTAGTTGGCTTCATGATCTCTGAAGAGTAGCTAAAAGAGTAAGGCACCGATAAGCCGGCAGCCGTTAGCGGGCGATTGTACTGGAGCTGAGAGAGCCAGCGCACACTGTTGCAACAAGATACTACGATATGGCCCTGGATTCCGGGTTTATGGTTGGGGCTTGGATCAATAACTGGATTCGTTTCCTGGCCCGGCTTTGTCTTGAAAGCCCGGCGCATGCCTGCGTACTTTGTTACGTTTTAAGCGGATGCTTCGCTCCTCAAGGCTGCACATAGTCTTGGCTGATGAAGGCAGGGGCCTCGCTAAAGGACTGTCCACCTCCTGGTGGTGGAGCCTGGGTCAGTGCTACTTGCACCCATTTGCCGTGACGGCGTTCCAATAATCGATAGCGCTGCTCGGGACCAATCGGACGACTGGCCAGGTAAAGGGTGCCGTTTTGTTTGTACAGAACGGGCTGGGACGCGGATTGCTTGTCCACTTCCTGTTCCTGCTCTTGATCAAGCAGCACAATGGCACCACCCGGACTCTTTTGAATCGCCACAACAACCTGTTCTTTTTCGCCCAGGCTAAGAGCGGGCGTGCCTACGTAGTTCAAACCCAGATCTTGCGGATGAGACCAGCGCTGCTGGCTGTCTTGGCTCAGGCGCTGCAAGTGCTGGCTCTGGCGATCGCGCATATACAGCTCAATCTGACCTTGCGCATTCAGGATAGAAGCCAGTCCGCCGCTGATGGGAGGGACCGGAATCGCTTGCCAGGCCTGCCATTTCGAATCATTTTGCTGAGAGGTCTGGAAAAGCTGGCCTTGCAGATTGCTGGCAAAGACATGGGTGCGTCCCTGTTTATCCAGGCTTAGAGTGGCGGGGTAGGCGGCCTGATCCAGTGCAGGGAGGGCTTTCCAGGCACTCCAGCCGTAATCAGGCTGGCGGGCGGCGCTCCAGTAAAAGCGGCCATCGGTGCCCATGGCCAAGGCCTGGCTGTCACGGCGGCTGACCATCGGTGTGTGCAGTACGCGTGGGCCGGGTATTTTTTGCCAGGCGAGCCAGTCGTCCTCATCGGGGGCACGGCTGAACCAGACTTGCCCGCTTGCATCGCGTGCAAACAGGCCGGGGCTGCCGTCTGCATACTGGAAGGCGTTCAAGGCATCCGCTGTGCGTCCGCCCAGGGTGGTCCAGCGCTGTTCTTGCACATCCCATTGATTGATGGCGTCGTTTTGTTCACCCGAGACGAAAAAGCTGAGCCTGCCTTCCTTGTCACTTAACAGGCTGGCCGGATAGTCGGCACGGCTGGTGTAGTAACTACGTTGTACCCAGGCGGCGGCAGGACCAGCGGGTTCCTGGCACACAGCGGGGCCTTTGCAGGCGTGTTGATCATGCCAGGCGTAGCGCCGGAAAATCTCGGTTTTGCTGTGAATTTCATTCAAGGTCAGATTGCGGGCCTGTTCTTGAATCGGGTAGTCCACATAGCCAATTTGCGCGTAATTGCCGGGGGCGGCCAGCATGGCTTCCCGAACCAGTCGGGCGCTGGCGATATGGTCCGGGTGCCCGTGTCCGCTACAACGCCAGCACAGCTGGGTGTAAGGCACGGGATTGGTGTCATCCAGATAGCGAACGCTGGTAGGCCGATACAGTCGTATCAAGGCCGCCAGCGTTTGAACCAGCTGCTCGCGGTTCAATGTTTGTTGAGGACTATCCAGTGTTTGTACGGTTTGGCCGGGTACGGATTCTGCACGGCTCAAGGGAGTCAGGCTTCCCCAGCCGGGGCCCAGCCAAGGGTCTTGCAGACGCAAATGACTAAGCTGAATGCCTGGCCTGGCTCGCAAGGTAAATTGCGCGATCGAGGCACTGCCGACCATCAAGCGGGTTTGCTGCCATTCATTGACCAGCCCGGCCATATAGGCATAGGCGGCGCGCACACCTTGCTCGCGGCTATACATATATTCCAGCCCGCCTTTGCGTTCACTGGCGGTCAGATACAGAACCTGCATGCAGCCACCTGCCTGGATATTGCTGGACAGGTCCGGGTTCATGAACAGCAGATCGTCATCCATATGGCCCACGACGACCAGATCCCGGCTGCCGTGACAAGCGTCGGCGGCCTGGGCAGAAAACGACAAGAGCAAAGCACACAGTCCGCCAAGCAGCCTGTGTTTCAGGGAAGGACCAGCCGAAAAGGCGAGATACATGAGGATGAGAGCGCGGAAAAAACAAGGATCAGAACGATCCGTCCCGCGTTGCTTGCAGAGGGTGCAAGCAACGTGCCTGCTTAGTATAAGCAGGCACGGTCAGGCAGAAAATAAAGATAAACGGTGCCAGGGACTTTGCTTTTTAAAGTGTGGCGCCGACGCTGCGATCAGTTCAATCTGGGGCGAATCAACATGGGGGCAAACTGATGCAGGTAATTGAGCATGGCCAGAATCCAGCATAGGCCAGCCGCATGCAGCAAGGGCAGGCTCCAACTGCTTGGGATCAGGGCCAGCAAGCGCAAGACGCAGGCGGCAATCAGGAAACCGTAACCCAGCACCACTTTGGGTGTGGCACGCAAGGGGCGGCCTAAATGACCCAGGGCAGTACGGGTCAGCATGCCAATAATCATCACGCTGAAACCTGCCAGACCCACAATATGTACCGGCCAGGCTGCGCGCAGAATCCAGCCTGCTTCATATGCCGCAGCACTTAATAGACCCAGTGCCAGACCGGCATAGCCCAGGTACAGAATCCACAGCAGTGGCGTATTGCGGCTGGCCCAGGGTTTCCAGCGTACCCACTGGAAGCAGGCGATCAAGCCCAAAGCAGCCAGAACCAGGGCTAATGACAAACGCCAGGGGCTCAGCGACAAGGCAATGGCGATGGCACTCAAGCCCATTTGCCAATGGCCGCTACGAGTTTGAGCAGGCAGGCTCAGGCCCGGCAAGGCGCGCATGGCAAAGAAGGGGATGA
This sequence comes from Alcaligenes sp. GCM10023179, assembly GCF_042653705.1. NCBI lineage: Bacteria > Pseudomonadati > Pseudomonadota > Betaproteobacteria > Burkholderiales > Alcaligenaceae > Alcaligenes > Alcaligenes sp. GCM10023179. The sequence continues at coordinate 526,040 of NZ_JBHSIQ010000003.1, forward strand.
TGCGACGGGCAATCAGCAAGGTGATCAAGCCCATGGTCCAGAAGCCACTGTAGAAGTAGGGCATGGGGTCTTGCCCTTGCATCAGGCTGTACATGAACAGCGCATGGCTAAGACCCAAAGCCAGCATGGCTAGCGGAATACCGTAATTGCGCTTGTTGCGGGCGATCAGGATGACGCGCCCCAGTTCAGCTGCGGCAATGGCAAAAAAGAGGGCATCGAGCAGCAATGCCGCCATCATGCCATGGGGAAGTAGCAGGCTGAAGCGCGCCAGAATCCAGATCAGACACAAGGCCCCTAAAGAGGGGCCACGCAAGGTGGGTTGCCCCGTCCAGGTGGCGCTGGCAGTCAGCAAAAATCCCACGGCAATGGTGCCGATAAAGGCCCAGAGCATTTCATGGGCGTGCCAGTACAGGGAAGGGATGGCCGCATTGGCCAGCCATCCGGGCGTATAGAGCCAGAGCGCAATGCTGGCAGCGCCCCAAAGCGTGGCTAAAAGATAGAGGGGACGAAATCCCAGTTCCAGGAATGCGCGCCATTCTGGGCGGGTAGAGGCGGGGGAGGCAGTCAAAGGAGTCATGGCAGATCAGTTATAAGATGTATTTTAAATATATCTTAAAGGCCGAATAAAACATAGTCTCTTCAAGTGATGTTCAGCCTTATTCTTTGTCGCTCATATCCAGGGTGCTGTCTATCATTTTGCGCAGAAGATAGACGATGGCCACGCGTTCTGCGGGGTTCAGATTGCCCATGGTCAGTTCGCTGATGGTATGGGCGCGAGGGATGACACGATCGAGCAGGTTCAGCCCTTCCTGGGTCAGCTCCACAATGACCTTGCGTCTGTCGTCCTTGTCCGGTGCCAGTTCAATCAGGTTGCGTGATTTCAGGCGCTGAATAATGCCCCGTATGGTGGCCTGGTCGACCGCCGTCGCTTCGACCAGCTCGGTTTGCGAGCTGGGTCCATGGTCGCGCAGAGCGCAGAGCGTCACGAACTGAATCGCAGTTAGTTGGCTGTCGCCCACGTAATGCTGAAAGATGGCCGTATGCCGCTGGCCCGCCTTGCGCAGCAGGTGGCCGATTTGTTCGGTGACATCGTAGGACAAGGTTTGAGGCTCAGAAACGGGGGAGGTAGGCTGCATAGTCTTTCTGTCTTGTTGTGGAATGGGCAGGCCAGTTAAAGAACAACTGAGCAAGTATACCTTCCCGAGGATCGGTTCACGTCTGATCCAGATCAGTTATTTCGCGTTTAAAGTATCTGTTATTTCAGGGTGTGCACCGCAATAAATGAGTCTACACACTGTTAAATCGGAAAATTAAATAAATTTGAAGTCTGGATATTCAAGGCTCGTTTTTGTTTTTGATTTTTTAATTAACTTGTTGATATTGTTGTTTTAATGGCTTGTTTAAAGCTTCTTTATAGGCTGTTTAAATCCCCTTTGGATAGGTATAAACCCTAGCTCAATCACCTGTTTTCATGCTTAAACTTAGTGTGTACACTACTAAAAAACATGTGGTGAGCACTTTTGATGAGTGCCGTGATTTGGAGCTAACGATGGAAAAAACAGTCAAGATTGCGATTGTAGGGGCCGGTCTTGGCGGAGCCGCTGCGGCGACTCTGTTGCAGCAAGCTGGCTTTGAGGTAGAAGTATTTGAGCAGGCGCCAGAATTCTCGCGTTTGGGTGCCGGTATCCACGTGGGCCCCAACGTGATGAAGATCTTCCGCCGCATGGGTCTGGAAAAAGCGCTGGACGATATGGGTTCGCACCCGGATTTCTGGTTCAGCCGTGATGGCGAAACGGGTGACTACCTGTCCCGTATCCCTTTGGGTGAATTTGCCAAGAAAGAATACGGTGCGTCGTACATCACCGTGCACCGTGGCGATATGCACGCTTTGCAAATTGACAGCATCAAGCCGGGCACCGTGCACTTTGGCAAGCGTTTGCAAAATCTGGTGGACCGTGGTGACGACGTTTTGCTGGAATTTGCCGATGGCACCAGCGTAACGGCTGACATTGTGATTGGTGCCGATGGCATCCACTCCAAGATCCGTGAAACCCTGCTGGGTGTAGAAGACCCGATTTACAGCGGCTGGGTGGCACACCGTGCCCTGATCCGTGGCGAAAAACTGGCCCGCTTTGCCGACGAGTTCGAGGACTGTGTGAAATGGTGGACAGACGACCGTCACATGATGGTGTACTACACCACTGGCAAACGTGATGAATACTATTTTGTGACTGGCGTGCCACATCCTGCCTGGGATTTTCAGGGTGCTTACGTAGACAGCTCGCAAGAAGAGATGCTGGCCGCATTTGAAGGCTATCATTCCACGGTTCAGAATCTGATCAAATCGACTGAAAGCATTACCAAGTGGCCATTGCGTAACCGTAATCCGTTGCCTTTGTGGAGCCGTGGTCGTTTGGTCATGTTGGGCGATGCATGTCACCCCATGAAGCCACACATGGCTCAAGGTGCTTGCATGGCGATTGAAGATGCCGCCATGTTGACGCGCTGCTTGCAAGAGACCGGCTTGTCGGATTTCCGTACGGCTTTCGATCTGTACGAGCTCAACCGCAAAGAGCGTGCGACTCGTGTTCAGTCTGTCTCCAACGCCAATACCTTCTTGCGCACGCAAGAAGATCCGGCCTGGGTTTACGGCTACGACCTGTACGGTCAGGACCTGAAGTCCAGCTAAGCAGTGCACGGTGCTGAGTCCGGGAGCGATCCGGGCTCAGCGCATCAATCTGATCGGGTCCCGCTGTGTCTGGCCTGCCTTTATAGATAAAGCAGGCATGTCCAGTCGGGAGTCACCGTTGATACATCATTCTTCATCTGTAAACGGTCTGCAGCCCAATGGGGGGAATGCGGACGCGTTCAGGGCCCTGCTGTGTTCTGTCAGGCGCTGTTCTTAGGCAGTTTTCTGGTTCACCAGGCATACCAATAATTATCTGGAGATATACAAGGTGCATTCATCCATCCAAAGTCCCACGGCTGTGCCTGCAGGTCGGGACGGAAACGGAGATCTCTATAAGAAGATCGTCTGGCGTCTGATCCCCTTTCTGTGCTTTTGTTATTTGGCTGCTTATCTGGACCGCATCAACGTGGGTTTTGCCAAGCTGCAGATGCTCGATCATTTGCAGTGGAGTGAAACGGCCTACGGTCTGGGTGCTGGCCTGTTCTTTCTGGGCTACATCCTGTTTGAGGTACCTAGCAACCTGATTCTGGAACGTGTGGGTGCCAAGCTGTGGATTGCCCGCATCATGATCACCTGGGGTCTGCTCTCTGGCCTGACCATGTTTGTCACCTCGCCGACGCAGTTCTACATTCTGCGTTTTGTGCTGGGTGCGGCAGAAGCCGGTTTCCTGCCAGGTGTGTTGTATTACCTGACCCTTTGGTTTCCTACTTACCGACGCGGCAAGATCATTGCCTTGTTCATGATTGGCCTGCCTTTGTCCAGCGTGATTGGTGGTCCTTTGTCCGGCTGGATTATTGGTCACTTTGATCACATGAACGGTTGGCGTGGTTGGCAGTGGCTGTTCCTTTTGGAGGCGATTCCTAGCGTGCTGCTCGGTTTCCTGACTTTCTGGGCCTTGCCAAACAACTATCAGTCTGCGAAATGGCTGAGTAATGATGAAAAATCTCGTCTGGCTGCTGACCTGGCTGCCGACGATGCCGAAGGCAAGGGCGTCAAGCACAGCTTTAAAGATGGTTTCTTCAACCTGAAAGTGTGGATGCTGGGCGGGATCGACTTCTCCATTCTATTGGGTACCTACTCCATCAGCTTCTGGATGCCGTCCTTTATCCGTGCGGCAGGTGTGCAGGATCCTTTCCAGATTGGCTTGATGACGGCGATTCCATCGCTGGCCGGTGTGGTGGGCATGCTGATGATTGGTGCCAGCTCGGACCGTTGCCGTGAACGCCGTTGGCACTTGATCGTGCCGCTGACTATCGGTGCGGTTGCGCTGGTTGCCAGTACCTTTGTGGCTCATCATGCCTGGTTGACCGTTCTGGCCTTTACCGTGGCTTCGGCTGTGATTATGGGTGCTGTGCCTGTGTTCTTCAGCTTGCCAGCGACGTTCCTGAAAGGCACTGCCGCAGCGACCGGTTTTGCTCTGGCTTGCTCGCTGGCCAATATCGCCGGTCTGGTCAGTAACTCTCTGATTGGTTGGGTGACCGATCTGACAGGTTCGGGCAGCGCCGCTCTGTGGCTGTTTGCCGGTAGCTTGATGGTGAGCTGCTTGTTGGCATTCGCCTTGCCAGCCAAACAGGTGAACCGCTAAGTCTCCGTTCGCTCCTGTTGTCTGAAACACAAAAAACATACCCGGCGAATAGCCGGGTATGTTTTTTTATGGTTGCGGCGTCTTGGGTACGCCGCTTTGCCGAATCAGGGTAGCAGGCTTATGGCCGGGTACCGATCAGATTCAGGCAGTAACTTTGCTGCCTTGCTGTAACCAGGCTTGCAAATCAACGGTTTCGTACAGAACCTGTGCGCTGAGCACGCGCAAGCCATGCGGTCCGCTATCCAGAATGCGGTGTTCGCCTTTGGCTTGTTGCAGTTCCAGTTCGCTGTCAGGCAGCGTCATCAGGTGGCGAGCCACGGTAATCAACTGCTCGGGCGGGCAGCAGGGGCTGGACTCAAAGTGTCCGATTTCTTTACCGTTTTGGCGGATGATCAGGCGTAGTGGATTCATGATGTTGTTGCCGTATCGGAGACGGGCCAGTAAAAGTTATTGGGCGTGGCGCGAGCACCAAAAATGGCTTGTCCAACGCGCACAATCGTGGAGCCTTCGGAAATAGCGACTTCATAGTCACCCGACATACCCATGGACAGCTCACGGATGTTTTCCGCGTGGGCAATGTCATTGCGCAATTGATCGCGCAAATTGCGCAGCAGGGCAAAACAAGGCCGTACCCGTTCCGGGTCAGCGTCCATCAAGGCCAAGGTCATCAGGCCTTTGACTTTCAAAGCAGAAAACTGTGGTAATTCGCGCACAAAAGCATGGACTTCTTCCGGGGGTAAACCGAACTTGCTGTCCTCGTTGGAGGTGTTTACCTGCACGAAAACGTCCAGACTGCGGCCTTCAATTTGCAAGCGGCGGTCCAGGGCTTCTGCGGTCTTGAGCTTGTCCAGTGCATGAAATTCAGAAGCAAAGCGTGCAACGGACTTGGCTTTATTGCTTTGCAGGTGTCCAATAACAGCCCATTCCAAATCCGGTAGTTCTTCGCGCAGGGCTTCGTACTTGCCTTCGGCCTCTTGCACCTTGTTCTCGCCCAGCAGGCGACAACCGGCCTGGTAAGCCAGGCGGATGCGGTCAATTCCGAAGGTTTTGCTGACGGTGAGCAAACGTACATCGCCAGCGGCACGCCCGTAGCGCACGCAGGCGGCATCAATTCTTTGTTGTACCAGGGCAATGCGTTCCCGAAATGCCTCTACACTGGTGGAGGTGGGATAATGCTCGGTGTGAAGTAGATCAGGGGCGGATTCGGACATGGCGCACCAGTAAGGAAGAAAAAAAAGATAAACTCGACCCTGCGGGTCGCGCATAAACTATTATGTCATAGGTCAAAATGAATATCCAGGGAAGCAATGCGAAGGAACTTTTCGATGATATCCGACAGCAAGTGGCACTGGGGCGAATCGCTCCGGGCCAGATTTTGCCGCCGGTACGCGAACTGGCTCAAACACTGGGCTTGAACCGCAATACGGTTGCCCTGGCATACAAGCGCCTGGTCTCCGCCGGGGTGGCCGATGCACAAGGCCGTCGCGGTACACGGATTCGTGAAGCGATCCGGGAGCTGGCGCGGGAAGGGCATGGGGCCAGCTCGGCCTTGCAGGATCTGGCCAGTGGCAATCCGGCGCCGGGCTATTTGCCTGCACCTACCCAATTGATAGCTGGGGTGCGCGGTCAAACCCAGGCTTTGTACGGCGCCGACCCGTTGGTGCCCGAATTGCGCGCCGTATGTCAGCAGGTGTTCCATAAAGACACCCCCCCCGATACCGATTACCACGTCAGTTACGGCGCAGTCGACGCGATCGAGCGCTTGCTGCAAGCCTTTTTGCTGGCGGGCGATAAGGTCGGGATTGAAGATCCCGGCTACCTGAACAGCATCAACTCCGTGCATACGCTGGGCTACAAGCCAGTGGGTATTGCTGTTGATAGCGAAGGGATTGTGCCGGCCTCGCTGGAGGCGGCTTTGGAAGATGGTCTGCGCGCCTTGATTCTGACCCCGCGTGCGCACAACCCTACGGGATGTTCGCTAAGCCGTGCCCGTGCCAAGCAGATCGAGCAAATTCTGAAGCAGTATCCCGAATTGTTGCTGATGATTGATGACCACTTCTGGATGCTGGCCAGCAGCCCTTATCGAAATGTGATTCCTGCCGATCATTTGCGCTGGGCCTTGATCCGTTCCGTGTCCAAGGGCCTGGGCCCGGATTTGCGCGTGGCTCTGGTCGCGTCAGACCTGCAAACCAGCGAGCGCTTGTCGCAACGTCTGGCTTCGGGGGCTCAGTGGGTCAGCCATCTGTTGCAGCAAATGGTGGTTCATGGGCTGACCGATGCCGACATCAAGGCGCAGACTCGTGTTGCACAAGCCGCTTACGTACAGGCTCGCATCGATCTGATGCAAGCCCTGAAAAAGCAGGGCATTCCTTTTTGGGATAGCGAGGAAGGCTTCAATCTGTGGATTCCGCTGGATCGGGAAGCCGAGCCGGTACTGGCAGGCTTGGCCGCACGTGGCTGGCTGGTTCGATCCGGCCAAGTCTTTGGGGTGAGCAACCCCGCTCAAGGCTTGCGTGTCAGTTTTGCGAATCTGAATGCCAAAGACGCTCAACGCTTTGCAACCGATTTAGCTCAAGTTCTGCAAGAACGCTATTAGTCACTATCTTGCTGCTTCTAGCGGAGTAGCAAGATAGTGAACTCTCTTACGCGCCCATCCAGATAGTTAATAGGGGCGCTATTTTTATGGGCGCGAGATGCTTATTTGGCGGGACGATTGCTGATCCACTGCACCGCCAGCACACTGCCCATCACCAGAATAATGCCCAGCAGGCTGGAGCCTGTCATGGCCTGACCCAAAATCAGCCACCCCAGAATTACAGCGGTCAAAGGGCTAAGCAGACCCAGCGAAGACACGGCCACAGAGGGTAAAACGGCAATCCCGCGGAACCACAGGGTATAGGCCAGGAGTGCACCGACCAGACACAGGTAGAGATAGCCACCGATTTGCACGCCGCTCAAGGAACTGTCCAGCGGTGGGTCCAGCCACAAGGCCAGAGGGGCCAGCATCAGTCCACCCAGCATCAACTGCCAGGCCGTGAAGGCCAGAATGGGCATGCCACTGCGCCAGCGATGCGACAGGTACGTGCCCAAGGCCATGCATAGGGCCCCGACAATGGCCGCGACCATGCCCCAGGTATCCCATTGGCTCTCTGGCGATAGCAGCAAAATACCCATGCCGATAATACCGATCACGCAGGCGACCAGGGCCATGGTCACCGGACGTTTGCCTTCCAAAGCCCAGGCCAGGCCAATCACCACCAAGGGTTGAGCCGCACCCACAACGGCAGCCAATCCACCCGGCAGGCGGTAGGCCGCAACGAATAGCAAGGCTTGAAATGCCCCGATGTTCAAGGCCGCCAGAATCAGGGTCTTGCCCCAGTCGCCTGGGGCAGGCATGCGTCGACTCCACAAGAGCAGCATCACGCCAGCGGGAAAGCAGCGCAAAAAGGCCGCGATAAAAGGGCGGTCGGGGGGCAGAATTTCTGTGGTCACAATGTAAGTGGAACCCCAGATGGCGGGGCCTAGTGCGGTCAAGGCCGTCACCAGCCAAAGGGAAAGTCGGTTCATGATGAAAGTATCTTGATGTCGAGATAAATGCCAGTGTAGGGATGATTTATCTTAATATCAAGATAAATATCGAAATCGAGAAATCATGAGCACAGAACACGACGCGGTAGACCTGATCATCAATCAATGGCGCGAGCAGCGGCCAGACTTGCAGAATCTGGACGCCATGGCTTTGCTGGGCCGAATGACACGCTGTTTTCAACTGGTCCAAAAACAAATGAGTGAAAACTTCAGGCGTCACGGCCTGCAGTTGGGCGAGTTTGATGTACTGGCCAGTCTGCGCCGCTCCGGCCCGCCGTATACCTTGGCGCCTACCGCCTTGTTTTCCACCTTGATGGTTAGCTCCGGCACCATGACGCATCGCTTGCAGGGTCTGGAAAAGCAGGGCTTGATCGAACGTATTGCTGACCCGGAAGATGCACGCCGTATTCTGGTGCGTTTGAGCCCTGCGGGCCTGGCCTGTGTGGATGCGGTCGTGGTGGATCATTTGGCCAATGAAGAAAATTTGTTGGAAGGGCTGGATGCCACGCAGCGCCAGAATCTGAATACCTTGTTACGCGACTGGATGCGTTTGTTGGAGTCGCGCTCAGCTTGAAGGAATGCTAAAGTAGCTGGATATATACACAGCCTGCTTATGATTCCGCCCGAGCTTCCTCCTTTTTATTATCTGCACAATTTCCACCAGGTTTTGCAGTGGGTACAGCACGCCAGTTCCGACCTGCTGGAGCCTGAACACGTCCAATGTGGCCATCGTTTTGGACATGCTTCCCAGCCTGCGCAAGCCTTGCTGGTACGCTTGCTGATGCGTAAAGGCCCGGTGTTCCGTATCGACAAGCTGCGTTATGCCGAGATCGAAAATTTGGAAGAGGCAGTGCAAGAGCTGGCGGCTTGCGAGCTGATAGAAACCGATCCTGAACTGGATCTGGAAACGTTGTTTGCTGTCCATACCGTTCCCGAGCTGCGCCGCTTGTTCAGCGAGCTGCCAGCCACCGGGCGCAAGTCAGACTATCTGGAATGGATTGGCCAGACGCAGGGCGAACAGGCCCGGCCTTTTACGCAGTGGTGTGCAGATCCCGGCCTGCAAGCCCCGACGCTTCGTCTCTCACCACAAGTCATGCATTGGGCGCAGCGTTTGCAACTGCTGTTCTTTGGCAATCATTACCAGGACTGGTCCGAGTTCGTGCTCAGCGATCTTGGCTTGTATAGATACGAAACTGTGATTCTGGATCAGTCTAGTCGGGCGTTTCGACATAATGAGGACGTGCGCCTGTATGAAGCCTTGTCCGAGCTGCGTGATGCGCAAGACGAGGCCGATCCAGATCTGTGGGCCCAACGTTTTGCCGCTGTTCAGGCTGTTGAGACCGACAGTGATTGGCTTCAACGACGCAAGGCGAAAACCCTGTTTCAGCTAGGCCAGCAAGCCGAGCGCCAACATTGGTGGCCGTTGGCCGAGCAGGCCTATGGGCAGACTAACTGGCCGGGCGCCCGTTACCGTCAATTGCGGGTGCTGGAGCGTCAGGACAAGCATCAAGGGGCCTGGTCCTTGTTTTGTCAGGCGTGGGAGCAGCCCGAAAATGAGAGTGAAACCCAGAAGCTGCTGCGTATGCTGCCCCGGCTGCGTCGCAAACTGGCGGTAGAAGCTCCGCCCAGCTCGCCATCCACTAAGCCCACAAGCCGCACGCAGCGTAGTGATCTGGTTTTGTTTGATGACGGCAATCGGGTCGAATCCCAGGTGTTGGCCCATTGGGATAGTCCCTTGGCTCCGGTTTTTTACGTAGAAAACGCCTTGTTTCCGGCCTTACTGGGATTGTTGAGCTGGGATGCCATTTTCGCTCCCTTGCCCGGCGCATTTTTTCACCCTTATCAAGCCTGTCCGGCCGATTGGGGGAACCCGGACTTTGTGTCGCGCAGGCAAAACTTGTTTGATCAATCTTTAAGTGTGCTGGATGGCGCAGACTATAAAACCGTGATCTGGCAACGCTGGCAGCAAAAGCGCGGCATACAGTGTCCCTTGCTGATCTGGCCAGCCTTGAACGAATCCTTGATCGATCAGGCCTTGCATTGCATCCCCGCCCAGCATTTGCAGCTGGTGTTCAAGCGTATCTTGCAGGATTGGCGGGACAACCGTTCCGGTTTGCCGGATTTGGTGCGCTTCATGCCCGCCCAGCAAAGCTATGAATTGATTGAGGTAAAAGGCCCCGGAGACCGCTTGCAAGACAACCAGCGGCGTTGGTTAAGTTATTTCGAGCAACATGCCATCCCTGCGCGTGTTTGCTATGTGACCCGGCCTGAATCGCCATGAAAGCCTGGACGGTAGGTGTACGAGCCTTATGCGAATTTACTGTACGTAGCGGGGATCTGGACCTGCGCTTTACGCCTGCGACCACAGCACAGGAAGGTATCCTTGGCCACCAGCAGCTAAAGCTGCGTCGCCCCGAGCACTATGAAGCCGAAGTGCCCCTGTCGTACGAGATGGAAGGACTGCTGGTGCGTGGTCGAGCCGATGGGTTTGATCCTGTCAGCAACTGCCTGGAGGAGCTGAAAACCTATCGTGGGACCTTTGATGCTATCCCCGAGCACCATAGACGTCTGCATCAGGCACAAGCCAAGGTCTATGCCGCCATCTTGTGCCAGGAGCGTGATTTGCCGGGGATGACGGTTAGCGTGGTGTATTACCACGTGGATAAGCACAAAGAGACCAGCATCTCCGAGTATATGGAGCGCGCAGCGCTGTGGGCCTTTTTCGAGGAGCAATGCCGCGCTTATGTAGAGTGGGGGCGGCAGGAGCAAAAACACAGGCTGGCGCGCGATCAAGCTTGTACAGCGTTGCAGTTTCCCTATGAACAATTTCGTGCCGGTCAGCGACAGCTAGCCGTGGCCGCGTTCCGGGCCCAACGTGACGCACAGTGCCTCTTAGCCCAAGCGCCCACCGGTATTGGCAAAACCTTGGCCGTCGTATTTCCAGGCCTGAAGGCCATGCCAGAGGCGGGTTTGGACAAGCTGTTTTATCTGACGGCCAAGAACTCCGGTCGGCAAATGGCGCTGGACGCCTTGCAGCGCTTAAGCCCGGAAGGCGAGGGTGCGTGGCGGGTGCTGGAAATGGTGGCCCGTGACAAGCAGTGCCCCCATCCGGATAAGGCCTGTCATGGTCAGTCCTGTCCTTTGGCCGAAGGTTTTTACGATCGCCTTCCCGCTGCTCGTCAGCAAGCTCTGGAACAACCCATGCTGACTAGCCAGCGCTTGCAGCAAGTGGCTAGCGAGCATCAGGTCTGCCCCTATTATTTGAGCCAGGAAATGCTGCGTTGGGCAGACGCTATTGTGGGCGACTACAACTACTTTTTCGACACGCATGCGGTGCTGTATAGCCAGACCCTGGCCCAGCAATGGCGCAGCGCTGTTCTGGTGGACGAGGCTCACAATCTGGTTGAACGAGCCCGTTCCATGTATTCCGCGTCTTTCTCGCAAGTGCAGTTGCGCATGGCGCGTAAAGCCTCGCCTTCGGCCTTGAAGCGTCATTTCGCCCCCTTGACTCGCTTGATGGAGGACTTGATACCCGAGGAAGGCGGCGACCAATGGGGGCTGGAAAAGATCCCGGAGGATCTGCTGGAGCAGTGCGACTATCTGGCGGCCCGTTTAGGGGCTTATGTGGCCGAGAATCCCATGCCGCAAGACAGCCCCTTGCTGCAGTTCTATTTCGAGCTGCTGTACTTTGTGGACCTGGCCGGCCAGTTCGGCTCGCATTCCTTATTCGATATTTTGGCGCAGCGCGATGGCGTGCTCCTGAACTTGCGCAATATCGTGCCTGCTCCGTTTCTGGCCGAACGCTATGGCGATGCGCACGGTGTGGTGCTGTTCTCCGGCACCATGAACCCTTCGCAGTTTTATCGTGATGTCTTGGGTCTGCCGCCCAGCACAGCAGAGTTGAACGTGGCATCTCCTTATCGGGCTGAGCAGTTGCGGGTACGTCAATATGCCGGTCTGTCCACGCGCTATGCCGACCGGGCCCAGAGCCTGAGCGGCGTTTGCGATATTGTCGGGCAGGCGTATCAGGAGCAGCCGGGCAACTATCTCTTGTTTTTGAGCAGCTTTGATTATCTGCACCAGGTCAGTCAGGCCTTGCAGGAGCGCTGGCCGGATATGCCGCTTTGGCATCAGCAACCGGGCATGAGCGATCTGCAAAGAACGCAGTTTCTGGACCGCTTCACGCTGGATGGGAAGGGAGTGGGTTTAGCGGTGCTGGGTGGGGCGTTTTCAGAAGGGGTGGATTTACCCGGTAAACGCTTGATCGGTGCTTTTATTGCCACCCTGGGTTTGCCGCAGTTCAATCCGGCCAATGAGTCCGTCAAACAAGTCATGGCCCGGCTCTTTGGGGAGCGGCGGGCCTATGACTATACCTATCTGTATCCGGGACTACGTAAGATTACACAGGCCGCGGGTCGTGTGATTCGCGATGAACAGGATCAAGGCTTTGTGTATCTGCTGGACGAGCGCTATGGGCAGCGGCGGGTGCAGCAGTTGCTGCCGGACTGGTGGCAAATTGAGCAGGTGCGGACTGACGCTCGTTCTGGGCAATCACTTCGGTAATGATTTGGGCGGTGGCGGCTGACAGTGTCCAGCCCAGGTGACCGTGGCCGGTGTTGTAGTACACGCCAGGGCGGCTGCCTGCTTTTACGCGCGGCATCATGTCCGGCATCATGGGGCGCAAGCCAGCCCACGGTACAACACGGTCGGTCGCCGCGTCGTGGAAGTTGCGACGGGTCCAGTTGGTCAGCGGGGCGATACGGTCGGCGCGAATGTCCTTGTTGGCGCCGTTGTATTCCGCCGTACCGGCCACACGCAGGCGGTCCTTGCCCAGACGGCTGGTCACAATCTTGGCTTCTTCGTCCAGCAAACTGACCCAAGGGGCGGCATGTTGGGCTTCCGGCGTATCCAGGTACACGGAGATCGAATAGCCTTTGACCGGGTAGATGTTGATGTAGTCGCCCAGCATATGGGCCAAGTGACGGCTACCTACGCCAGCGCAAACTACCAAGGAGTCCACAGACAGTGTATGGGTGTGGGCTTCAGCGCCTTCACCGGTACGCAACTGGATGCGATGTGGTGGGCCGCAATCAATACCCAGGACTTCTGTATCTTGCAGAAATTTCACGCCGCGCTTGGCGCAGGCATCGGCCAAGCCGCGTGTGTATTTATGAATATCCCCTGTGGCGTCCGAAGGCGTAAAGAAACCGCCGTAGTAGGTGCCTTGCAGAGCAGGTTCGATCTGGTGGATTTCTTCGTTGGTGACCGTGCGGCGTTCCAAGCCGCCTTTGTGCAGCAGCTGGCTGACTTTTTTGCCGGACTCAAAGCCGCCGGGGGTGTGGTAGATGTGCAGAATGCCGCGCTGTTCCAGGTCGAAATCAATGTTTTCGTCCTTGGCCCACTGGTACAGATTCTCGCGGGCGCTGATGGCCAGCTTGACGGTGTCCACGGTGTTGCGCTCGTAACCGGAAATCGCGCCCACAAATTGCGCCATCCAGCTGTATTTATGCCAGCTTGGTTTGGGGTTGAACAGCAGTGGGGCGTCTTTGCGCATCATCCACTTCAAGCCCTTGAGAATGGTGCTGCGGCTGTTCCAGACTTCGGCGTTGCACGCAGACAGCTGTCCGCCGTTGGCGAAGGAGGTTTCCATCGCGGGGTAGCGCAGGCGGTCGATAACGGTAACTTGATAGCCTTTCAGGCTGAGGGCGTAGGCGGTGGTGATTCCGGAAATACCGGCGCCAATGACGGCAATATGCGACATAACAGGCTCCTGACAGGTGAATTACCACCGAGTAGTGGCAATACCCCATCTGTCCTGTGACCTGAGAGTTTATCCAACCTGTGTGTCTGGCTGGGCTCCTTCGGTGGGCGTCAAACGCCGCTCTCCAGAGTGTCGGGCTGGTACGATCCTTTTGCCTGAGAGATTCCGGGGTGGTTGCTCCGTCGGCGCCTGACTGAACAGGTCTCTTTCATACCGCCTGTAGTGACGCGACTACAGTAGCTGTGCTTACAAAAGTTTGCAATCAGGGTAAACCGGGAGCCGCTGGGGGCAACTCCCGGTTTGGGCTGGGGATCAGGAGGGGTAAATCCACAGTTTGGAGGGTGGCAATTGCAGGTGATGCACACCACTGGGCAGGGGCTCGGGCCCGAAAGCACGCAAGGTGCCGGCAGACGGGTCGGCCATGCGGAAAACGTGCTCCCACTTGTCGCCCAGGTACATGCTGGTGGACAGTTGTAGTTGCAGCGTATCGGGGCCGGGTTGTGCATTCAACTGCACTTGTTCGACACGAATCACGGCGGTGGCTTGCTGGCCAGCGTTCAGGGGAGCGGCGGCATGGCCCCACAATTCCCAGCCGGGCCCACTTAGGCGAATTTGCTGGTCACGTTGTTCCGTCACCTTGCCTTGCAGACGGTTGTTCGAGCCCATGAACTCGGCGGTGTACAGCGTCTTTGGATTGCTGTAGACCTCTTGCGGGCTACCTTGCTGCTCGATTTCACCACCGTTCAGCAGCAAGATTCGGTCCGAAATCGCCATGGCTTCCGCCTGGTCATGGGTCACCATCAAAGCCGACAAACCCATCTGCACAATCAGCTCGCGCAGGAAGACGCGGGCTTCTTCGCGCAGCTTGGCATCCAGGTTGGACAGCGGCTCGTCCAGCAAGATCACAGGAGGGTTATAGACCAGAGCACGCGCAATGGCGACACGTTGTTGTTGCCCGCCAGACAGCTGGCTGGGGTAGCGTTCGCCCAGACCTTTCAAGCCCAGCTGATCCAGAATGGCGTCCACTTTCTGGCGGCTTTCCGCTTTGGGTGTCTTGCGCAGCGTCAAAGGGTAAGCGACGTTCTCCTGCACCGTCATGTGTGGCCACAAGGCGTAAGATTGGAACACCAGGCCCAGATTGCGGGCTTCGGCGGGCAGGTCGATACGGGCCTGCGAGTCGTACAGCACGTCATTATTGATGGCGATGCGGCCCTGGGATGGTTGTTCCAGCCCGGCAACGGCGCGCAGCAAGGTGGTTTTGCCGCTGCCCGAGGCACCCAGCAGGGAAACCACTTCGCCTTTGTTCAGGCTCATGGAGACCCCTTTCAAAACGGGGTTGCGGTCGTAGGCCAGGTGGATATTGTCTACAGTCAGCTCGGTCATCGTAGTTTCACTCCGAAGCGCAATGCGATGGTCAGGCCAATGACCACCAGAACGATATTAATAAAAGACAGGGCAGCCACAATGTCGATGGCACCGGTGGCCCACAGGGAAACCAGCATGGAGCCAATGGTTTCCGTACCCGGCGTCAGCAAGTACACGCCGGTGGAGTATTCCCGCTCGAAAATCAGGAACATCAGTAACCAGGAGCCAATCAGGCCGAATTTCGCCAAAGGCAGGGTGATCTGGCGTGTGACCTGACCGGGGCGGGCACCCGTACTGCGGGCCGCTTCTTCCAGTTCAGGACCTACTTGCAGCAGAGTAGAGGAGATCAGGCGCAAGCCATAGGCCATCCAAACCACGCTATAGGCCAGCCACACACTGAAGATGGTGCTGCGCAGGGCACGCATGGGACCGACGACCGAGCCTCGCAGCCATTCCGCCATGGGCAATACCGACAACCAGCCGTTTTCCAGGGACTGGTCCAGCCACATGGGCACGAACAGGAACATCCACAAGAAGGCCAGACCGGCCAGCAGACCGGGCACCGCACGTGGCACCAGTACGCTGTAGTCCAGGAAGCGGGTGATACCGTCTGGCTTGCGGTGCATGGCCAAACCGATAAAGGTGTAGCAGATCACTGCCAAGGCACCCCCAAACACACCAATCGCGATCGAGTTCAGAATGGCGCGCAGCAGGTTGGCTTGCCCAAAGACTTGTCTGAATGCATCCAGAGAAAGCACGTCCATCAGCGACACCCCAATGCCCCAGTTGGACACAAAGGCACGCAGCACCACGCCGACAACCGGCACGATCACGGTAAAGAACAGCCACAGTGCAACCAGTGTGGCGGCAGCCCAGCGCCAGCGGCCCAGTGGCAGCGAGCGAGCTTGGGAAGCCTTGCCCTTGACGGTTACAAAGCGGTTGGCGGTACGCATCAGACGGCGTTGCAGCATCACCAGAGGAATGGTCATGGCGATCAGAATTACGGCAACCGCGGCCATCAGGTGATAGGACGGGATGCCCAGCTTGTTGGTCAGCTTGTACAAGTAGGTGGCCAGGACCAGGTGGCCCTCGGGATCACCCAGCACCAGAACCAGACCAAACACTTCCAGGCCCAGGAAAAACAGCAGTACGCAGGCATAGAGAATGGCCGGGCGAACCATGGGCAGGCTGACCGAGCGCATTACTTGCCAAGGGCTGGCACCGGCACTACGGGCGGCTTCTTCCACGTCCGAACCCATGCTGCGCAGGGCGGAGGAAATGTACAGGTAGGCGTGTGGAACGTGGGTCAGACCGGCAATGATGACAATGCTGGTGAAGGAATAAATGTTCCAGGGCACAAAACCGATCAGGTCCAGCGTCCAGGTGGAGAAAAATCCGACAGGCCCGGCGGCAACAATGTAGCCAAAGCCCAGCACCATGGGAGAGACAAAAATGGGGACCAGAATCAGCGGTTCAATCCAGGTACGACCCGGCAAATCGGTACGCACCATCAGGAAAGCAAGAATGCCACCTAAAGGAATCGAGATACCGGCCAGGCCAAAGGCCATGATGAAACCGCTACCCAGGGCTTTGTAAAAGTCCGGGTCGTCGAAAATAAAACGGAAGGCATCCAGCCCCAGAGACTTGTCAGCCGCGAAGAAAGGGGCGGATAGCAGGCTTTGGATGATGATCAGGCTAAGCGGCACATAAATGGCCAATGCCGTTATCAGAACAACGACATGGCGCGGCCAGGCCTGCCACCGAAGGCGTAAGGCTTGCATGATAAGGATTCCAGGCGGAAAAGAGGCGGGGTGGCGGCAGGGGCCGCCACCCGATTCAAAGACGAAGCGTCTCACTTATTGGCGGCAGCGCGCCATTGCTTGATGAAGTCCAGACGTTCCTTTTGTTTCAGGAAGTCCAGCAGGGACGAATCCACCGGGATGGGGGTCAGTTCCACACCCGCCAGTTTCTTGGTCAGGCCGTCCACGTCGTTATCGCCTTCCACGTCAGAGCGAATCGAAGCCAGTTCCGATTTGTTGGCCAGGATGTCCTGACCGTCTTTGGACAGCATGTAGTCCAGGAAGACACGGGCAGCGTTGGGGTTTTGTGCCTTGTTGCTGATGAAGGCCACGCGCGACAGAACCAGGGTGTAGTCCGAGGGGTACACAATGCCGATGGCTTTATCCTTGGCGGCGCGGGTTTCCGCATACGAACCGAGCAAGTTGTAGCCAATCAGGTTTTCACCCGAGCTGACGCGCTCCATCATGGTGCCGGTGGACGATTGCAGAACCAGATTGGCCGAGCCTACGCCCTTGATGAAATCCCAGTAGCTGTCGCCTTTCTTGCTGTCCTGAGCGGCCAGCATATAGCCCACAGCGGATTTCTCGATGTCGTAGGTGGTGACCTTGTTGCGGAAACGGTCCTTATCGCTTTCGACCAATTTAGCCAGTTCGGCGTGGGTCTTGGGCACTTCCTCGGGTTTGATCAAACGGTTGTTGTAGATGAACACCGTAGGCTCGTAGGTGGTGCCAAATGCCTTGTTTTCCCAAACGGCCCAGCTGGGCAGGGAGGGAATTTCAGGGGAGGCGTAGCTGGCGGCGTAGTCCGTGGCCAGGCGCATGGCTGAATCCATGGACGAACTCCAGACCACGTCACCACTATTGCTGCCCGAGGCTTGTTCGCTGATGTAGCGGTTGTACAGCTCGGTGCTGTTCATGTCGTGGTATTCGACTTTGATCTTGGGGTTGGCCGCTTCAAAGGCGGAAATCAGCGGAGCGGCTGCCTTGGTATCGGTCGTTGAGTAGACGATGACCTTGCCTTCTTTTTCGGCGGCTTGCGCTTGATCGCCTTGTGCCCAGGCCGCTTGACCGGCAAGCATGCTGGCACTGAGTGACAGGGCTAGCAGGCTAAGGCGGCTAGGGATGGTGAATGCTGACATTCGAGTCTCCTTGGTTTGGAGTCCCGTCATGATGCGGGACTTTTTTAGGATCAATGTCATTCCATTGTGTTGACACTAGCTGTCAGCATCCTGTCACTGCTGATAGGGAACATCCCCTAGTCCGGTGGGCGTGTCCGTGACCAGACGCCGCCAGTTTTGTAGAAAGCGCTGGCGTCGAGTGGGGTCCAGACCCACCAGCAAGGAAGGGTTCAGGATAAGTGGTTGAACGATTCCAATTGATTGATTTGAAACGGGTTTTGTAAACCAGCTGCCGGTTTCGATGGCATTGAGCGGGCCTAATCCAGCCGGACCCGCGATGGTTTGCTGTCCGCGGGGCGAGAGCAAATAATCGATAAAAGTGGCGGCCAAATCCGGTCGACGAGCCTGTTTGTGAATCAGGGCGCTGCGGGTAAACACCGAGACGTAATCGCTGGGAACGACGATGGCAATGTCCGAACCGGCTTGTTGACGGGCTCGGGCATAAGAGCCCAGCACGTTGTAGGCCACATCCAGAGTGCCATTGTCCAGATCGTCCAGAATGGCGCCGGTATTGGCATACAAGCGGGTGCCGACACGCCCCAGGGCATTGGCCATCCCCCAGAAGGTGGAGGAGGTGCGTTCGTCGTAGAGCGCAAACAGATAGCCCACGCCACTGATCTGGATGTCGTAGGTGCCGACGCGTCCCATCAAGCTGCCGCTATTGCGCTCCAGCAGTCGGAGCAGGGCCTCGCGGGAGGCGGGTAAATCGGGCGGTAAACGGGACGGGGCGTAGGCGATGACAGCCGGTTCCAGTGTGAAGCCGAACACCTCATTGCGCCAGCGTGCCCAGTTGGGCATGGCATTGGTCAGGCTGGACGAGTAGGGGCGAGCGTAGCCATCGTTAGCCAGCTTCACCTGCAAGTCCGAGGCCGAGCTGATCAGCAAATCCGTGTCAGGCAGGCTGCCTTCCGTGGTATGCCGATACAGGGCCGTGGAGTCCATTTCGTGGTAGAGAATGCTGACCTGAGGCTGGATTTGCTGGAAGTCGTGGACCAGCACTTCAAACAGCTCCGTATCGGTAGGACCCGCGATCACCAGCAAAGGCTGATCGTCTGTTTTTTGCTTGGGAGCAAGCGCCGGGTACTCATGACTGCGTATACCCATATCAGGCCGTGCGATTTTGTCCTGGGCATGAGTGGTATCGGGGTTTGCAAGCAGGCCCGTCAATGCCAAGGCCAGAATCGCCAGCGTCTGTGGCAGGGTGTTTGCAGGTTTGGGACCTTGGATCAGCGCCGGGATTTCGATGCGGACCGTCAGCCCTTGCGGCGAGTGATCACGCAAGAGCAGGGTTCCCTGATGCGCTTGCACTACTGTGCGCACGATCGACAGCCCCAAGCCCGAGCCTGGTCTACCTTGACTGCTGGGGCCGCGCTGAAAGCGCTCCAGCAAGCGGGTTTTGTCCTCGTCGCTGATGCCGGGGCCCAGGTCAGAAACATCAAATACCACCAAGCCACTGGGCCGGGTATAGATGCGTACCGAAATGTGCTCCTCGCTGTAGAGCATGGCGTTGTCGATCACGTTGCGCAGCATTTCTCGCAGTGAAACGTGGTCGCCCAAGACCTGGGCACGCCGCGCCGAAGGAGTAATGTGGACTTGCAGCCGATGCGCACGGTCCGGGTCCACACGCCCTTGGATTTCCTGAATCAGTGGGGGCACGTCCAGGGGGCGCATGGTGCTGCGATCCAGACGATGGCTGACCGTGGCATCCATCAGCAATTGGTTCAGCAAATGGGTAGCATGGGTGGTGTTGTTCAGAATCCGTTGCAGACGCGGGCGTACGGCCTCCGAGCCGGGCTGATCCATGGCTAGCTGGGTTTGCAGGTGCACGGCCGCCAAAGGCGTGCGAATCTGATGGGCCGCATCGGCGACCAGATTGTTCAGGGTGCCTACCGCGGTTTGCAGACGCTGCATGAAGGCATTCAGAGTGTCGACCAGGCGGCGAATTTCCTTGGGTACTGGCGTGTCTATGGGCTGCAGGTTGTCGTGAGAGCGTTCCCTTAGCGCGGTCTCCAATTCCGCCAAGGGGGCGAAGGCACGGCGTATTCCCAGACTGGTAATCATCAGTGCCAGCAAAATCAAGCCCGTTAGCGACAAGGTACTGCGGCCCAGCAGCTCGTCGGCCAGCGCCTGCCGGGTTCCCAAGGTTTCGGCCACGCGTATGGTGATCCAGCCCCGGCCCAATGAGTGCTCACCTGTCAGCAAGCGTCCGATCGTGGCGACCCGCACGGGCGTGTCGTGATAGCTGATCGTGTCATAACGGGGTTCAGAACTGTTGGCGGGTGGGAGGGCCTCTCCCAAGTCCGGGTAGCCGGAAATCAGCCCACTGGTGGAGCGCACACTGTAAAAAATGTGCTCCTGTTCGGGCAGCATGGCCATGGCCGAGTAGGGCAGTTCCAGGGAGAGCTCGCCTTCATCAATTTGAATAGCGTTGGCAATGGTCAGGGCGGCGGCTTTCAGAAGCCGGTCATAAGCGGAATCGGCAGCGCGCTGGGCGTATTGGCGTGACGCCAGACCCAGGGCCAAAAGGGCGGCGGCCAATAGACACACCGCCAGCGCCAGCACACGCTGCTGGATGGATAGGGCGCGGCGCATTAGCTGACATCGCCCAGGCTAGCCATGTAGCCGGTGCCACGCACCGTGTCGATGCGAATGGCAATATCGCTAAGCTTGCGCCGCAGACGGGAGACATGCAGCTCTACGGCATTGGGACTGGAGTCTTCATCAAAGTTGAACAGTTGCATCATCAGCCGTTCCTTGGTGACGACTTGCCCGGCACGACTCAGGAGCAATTCCAGCAGGCAGAATTCGCGCTGGCCGAACTCCACGGTTTGATCCCGGCTATTGATGCGCCGCGCCGCGATATCAATACTGACGTGTCCCAACTGCCAGATTTCTGCTTGCGTGGTAGCGGGGCGACGCATCAGGGCGCGCAGCCGTGCTTCCAGCTCGCGCAGATCAAACGGTTTGACCAGATAATCGTCCGCCCCCAGGTCCAGCATGGAAACACGGTCCTCGATTTCTGAGCGAGCCGTCATGACCAGTACGGGCAAGCTGGGCGTTTGCCGCCGTAGATGCCGCAAAATACTGAAGCCGTCCTGATCGGGCAGCATGATGTCCAAGAGCAGGACGTCCCAATTATCCATTTCCAGATAGCGCAGGGCCTGCTCGCCATTCATGACCCACTCCACGCTATGACCGCCTGCGCTGAGCCGGCTGGCGATGGCCTCTCCCAAATCCTCATTGTCCTCGACCATGAGTAATCGCATATTGCCTCCATCGGATGGGCTCCTGCATGTTGAGGTGCCTCTTGATTTGATTTTTTTATTCTATCCCATGGAGGGCAGGCACCTAATCGACCCTGAAATGCGCCCCCAGGCTGTGTGGACGAGCCAAGGCAGCCTGGGTCAGCAGCCAGGCTGTGTCCAGTTGCAGGCTTAGACTGGCTTGTTCTTGGATGCAGGGGAGTTGGCGGATCTGTTCGCGCCAATCATCAAGGGTGCGCAGGGCGAAGGTCAGGCCCTGGCGATTGCGCAACAGGCCGACATGCTCTTGCATCAAGTTGCGCAAGGCGGGCAGGGAGGGGGGATTGTTTGTGGATGGGCTGCGGTTTTTACTGTTGCCGTTGCTATAGCTCTTGTTTTTGCCATAGTGACGTCCTTTGTCGTTGATTATGTTTTCCACTGTATTGGCTGCCACCGCAGTCATAAGGGGAGGTCTTGGGTTTGGGGTCGAGCGCGAACTAGCGTTCAAACTCAAACCCCAATTCGGGCCGACACTAGCCTGGGAACTGGAACTGGAACTGGAACTGGAACTGGAACTGGAACTGGAACTGGAACTGGAGTTCTTGTATGAACATGAACGTGACATCGAACTTGTATTTGCAATGCCTGTCTCAGGGATCAAAGCTGAAAGCTGGATTCTCTTGCTTCCAGCAATCGCCTCGGCAGCCGCCCGCCCCATGACGACACACTCCAGCAAGGAGTTGCTGGCCAATCGATTTGCCCCATGCAAACCTGTGCAGGCTACTTCACCCACGGCGTACAAACCAGCTACCGTTGTGCGGCCTGACAAGTCTGTTTCAATTCCTCCGCAGCTGTAGTGCGCGGCAGGCGCTACCGGCACCCAATCCTGACGTAAATCCAGTCCTCGCCGCAAACCTTCTTCCAATGCTTTCGGGAAATGCTGCTGCAAAATGTCTGCACCAAGATGGCGTACATCCAGCCAGACATGGCTGCTACCTTCTTGCCGCATCTGTGTGGCAATAGCACGCGACACAATATCGCGTGGAGCCAGTTCCGCTCTGGCGTCGTAATCCGGCATGAAGCGGCGACCTTGCTTGTCCAGCAGATGTCCACCCTCACCACGCAAGGCTTCGGTTAGCAAGAAGGTGGGACCCTCCGCATGCAAGCAGGTCGGATGAAACTGCACAAACTCCAGATCGCGTATCGCCGCACCAGCGCGCCAGGCCAGGGCAATGCCTTCTCCCAAGGCGCTATCGGGATTGGTGCTGTGCGCGTACAGGCTACCTAGCCCACCAGTTGCCAACACGACATGATCCGCCAACATAGTTTCGTAGCGACGAGTGTGCTTGTCGTAGATATCCACGCCAGCCACCGCGCCTTGCTTATTGCGGCGCAGGTCTAATGCCAGGCAGTCTGTACGCTGCTGGATATGAGAGGCTTGAGTCAATTGGGGCAGGAGAGCCTGCATGATGGCGTAACCACTGGCATCGGCCGCGTGTACGATGCGTCGCTGGCTGTGCCCACCCTCGCGAGTCAGGTGCAATTGGCCATCTTCCGTTCTGTCCAGAGGAACCTGCTTTTTCAGTAGCCAATGCACCGCTTCTGGCGCGGCTTGCAAAATCCCGCGCACCGCTTCTTTATCCGAGCGCCGAGCACCCGCTTCCAGCGTGTCTTCAATGTGTTGTTCCAGACTGTCCTGGGCACTGAGTACGGCGGCCAGACCTCCCAAGGCCATCGGGCTGGCCCCACAGGGAGCGGGGGCGCTGCTGAGCAGAGTCACTTTCATGGTGGAAGGCAAGGATAGAGCCAGACTGGTGCCAGCCAGCCCCGCACCGATGATTAACACCTCCGTCTGTGTCGAGCCTGATTGCATCAAGCAGCTCCTACATGCTGGAACTGCTGACTGTGCTCGGCCAGGTCAGCACTAACGCGCAAATTGTTCTGCTGAGCGGCAGCAAAATCCATCATGCGTTGCAAAGAACGTCGGGCGCCTTCACGCAGGTCAGGATCTACTTGAATGCCAGGGCCTGGTTGACTTAATCGTTGATGCAGTGCTTCCAGACTGTTCAAGGCCATCCAGGGGCAAAAGGCGCAGCTTTTGCAGGTAGCACTTTCGCCCGCGGTAGGGGCGGCCAAAAAGGTTTTGCTCGGCGCTTGCTGGCGCATGGCATGCAAAATTCCTTGATCGGTAGCGACGATAAAGGTGTCGGCAGAACGATTGATGGCAGCGCGCAGTAGCTGCGTTGTCGAACCAACCACATCTGCCAGCGCAACAACAGAAGCGGGTGATTCAGGATGCACCAGCACCTGGGCATCGGGGTGCTCGCTCATCAAGGCTTTCAAGCCATCGGCCTTGAATTCGTCATGGACCAGACAGGAGCCTTGCCAAAGCAGCATGTCTGCGCCGGTTTGCTTTTGGATATAAGAGCCCAAATGACGATCCGGTGCCCACAGAATTTTTTTCCCTTGGGCATGTAAATGCCGCACGATGTCCAGGGCGATGGAGGACGTCACCACCCAATCCGCCTGGGCTTTGACAGCCGCGCTGGTATTGGCATACACCACCACCTCCCGATCCGGATGCGCAGCACAGAATTGCTTGAAATCCTCGGGGGCGCAACCTAGATCCAGAGAACACGTCGCCTCGTCATGTACGGCCAGTACGCGCTTTTCAGGGCTCAGAATTTTGGCGGATTCAGCCATAAAGCCCACGCCAGCTACCAAGACCGTGCTGGCCTCATGTTCCTGCCCAAAGCGCGCCATTTCTAAGGAGTCGCCCACGCAGCCACCGGTTTCCAAGGCCAGGTCTTGAATATCCGGGTCTGTGTAGTAGTGGGCCACCAGTACGGCGTCTTGCTCTTTCAACTGCTTGGCCAGAGCTTGCTTCAAAGCGGCCTTATCGCTTTGCAGATTGAGTTTGGAAGGAACTTCATGCCAGGTAATCTGACGGCTCAAAGTGTCCTTGGCGTCGGGCTGACAGACATCCACGGGGAAATGCTGAATCATGTTCATCCTTGATGCTCATTTTGAGCATAAATAGAATAAAAAAATGGGGAATATGAATTTCTGATCGGAAAGAAGCGCGTCTCTACTGTTATGCTTTTTTTGAGCATAAATAAAAAAACAGCACACTGCAAGCACAAGAGCAGGGTAGGGAAAGAAAAAAGAGGGGTGCCCCGCCTTGGACGCCTGGGCCCAAGGCGGGGTGAAAGCCAGTTAAGGCGCAGGGTTCGGGGTGTGGTGATGAATAGCGTTGATCTTGGCAACTAACTCATCACTTAATTGAACATCTGCACTGGCGATGTTCTCGCGCAGTTGTTCCAGCGTAGTCGCACCGATCAGGTTGCTGCTGGTAAAGGCTTGCTGGTTTACCCAGGCCAAGGCCAATTGGGTAGGCGTCAAACCGTATTCGCGAGCCAGTTCGTTGTAGGCCAACGCGGCCTCACGAGCGCGGGGAGCATCGTAGCGCGTGAAACGGTCGTACAGCGTCAGCCGTCCTTTCTCGGGACGAGCTCCGTTGTCATATTTGCCCGTCAACACACCCATCGCCAAAGGTGAATAGGCCAGCAGACCCAGGCCTTCATAACGGCAGAATTCGGACAGCCCTTCTTCAAACACGCGGTTCAGCAGGTTGTAGGGGTTCTGGATCGTGGCAATCAAAGGCAGAGAGCGGGAGCGCGACAGCTCCAGAAAGCGCGAAACACCCCAAGGCGTTTCATTGGAGACACCTATGTGACGTATCTTGCCTTGACGCACAAAGTCATCCAGTACCGACAAGGTTTCCTCGATGGGGATAGTGTCTTCTTCTTTCCACGGGTAGCTGCGCTGCCCAAATGTCACCGTGCTGCGATCTGGCCAGTGCAGCTGATACAGGTCCAGATAGTCCGTTTGCAGTCGACGCAGGCTGTCATGCAGGGCTTGTTCCAGATTCTTGCGATCCAGGCTGGTACCGCCATTGCGGATATGACCAGGGCGTTTGGGGTCACGTTGGGGGCCAGCAATTTTGCTGGCCAGAACAATGTCCTTGCGGCGGCCGGTTTTAGCCAGCCAGGTGCCGATATATTGCTCGGTCAAACCTTGCGTAGCCGCCATAGGGGGCACAGGGTACATCTCGGCGGTATCCACCAGATTCACACCCAGTTCCAAAGCAAGGTCCAGTTGAGCGTGCGCATCGGCCTCGCTGTTCTGTTCCCCGTATGTCATGGTGCCCAAGCCAATCAGGCTGACATCCAGGTCTGTATTGCCCAGCTTGCGGTATTTCATTTGCTTCGACTCCCGAAAGCGCAGGGCCGGGCGGCCCTACAAACCGTGCATGGTAGCGTATTTAGTCAGCCTGCCGGGCAGCTTATTTTGTAGCTGTGTACACCAGACGACCTTGGAAAATAGTCATCAACACCTTGGTGTCGCTAATTTCGCTAGGCTCAATCTTGAATAAGTCCCGATCCAGCACAATCAGATCAGCAGATTTCCCAGCTTCCAAGGACCCTGTTTCTGTTTCGCGGCCCAAAGCCTTGGCACCGTTTTGCGTAAAAATCTGCAGTATTTCGGTCAGATTCAAGGCTTGTTCAGCGCCCAGTTGTTCACCCTGCCGCTGCCCGAAGGGATTGGCGCGTGTCATCAGAGCTTCAATCGCGGGCCAAGGGTTGTTGTCCTTCACACCAGAGGGCCAGTCTGAGCCGGCAATAATGGTGGCGTCATGATCCAACAACATACGGGCCTGGAACATGTTCCTGCTGCGCTTACCCACTACCGAGCTGATGGCGTCAGTCAAACCGGAGGGATACCAGATATAGGGAGAAAAGTCGGCGGCTACATTCAGAGCCTTGAAGCGCGGTTTGTCCTGATCGTCCACAAACTCCGAGTGTGCAAGCTCGTGCATCAAACCTTGAGGACCATTGGCGTTGCGTGCTTTTTCAATAGCGTTCAACGCCACGCGAATAGCCCGATCACCTGCGGTATGCATCTTCAAACCATACCCGGCTGCATCCAGGTGAGAGACGACGCGATCCAGTTCATTTTCAGGAACGACCAAGGCCCCCAAGGACAAAGGATCATCCTGGTGAGTGTCCGCGTAGGGCTCCAGCATGGCGGCTGTATGTGCTGCGGTAGGAACCCCGTCGGTATAGATCTTGACGTAGTTGGTCTTCAGATCAGGGAGGGCATACTGCTTGCTGATGCGGTCAATTTCAGCAAAATCAAAAACATGCTTGCTGTCCTTGCCAGAGATACGGATGGCGGTGGCGATATGGGCATTCAAACCCTCTTGTTTGGCCAGGTTGTAATACGAGCGCACAACAGCCTCGCTGGCATCGGCATCCTTTAAACCCGTAATCCCGAATTGGTTGGACTCCTGGATGACATACCGCGCTGCTTTCAGATATTGATCCTCTGTCCAGTCCGGTACAAAAGAGCGGATATAGCTATTGGCCTCGACTAAAACCCCATTGGGTTCGCGGCTATCAAGCTCGTGCTTGACGGTCATGCCGCTAGGAGGCGTAAAGTTGGCATCAATCTGCAAGAGGCCCAACGCCTTGGAGTTGACCCAGGCGTTGTGACCCGTGTCGTCGGTCAACACAATAGCCTTGTCGCCAGAGACGGCATCCAGCCATGCGCGCGGCGAAGCAATTTTGTGAGTTTTGAAGAAATCACTGTCCCATTGGCCTCCCTGAATCCACAGCGTTTCGCTACGCGCCACGCAGGCTTTCAAGGTGTTTGTCAATACATCCGGCGTTACCGTGAAAGGGAAGTTGCACTGGAACAGATGCTTCAAGCCACTCCATACAGGGTGGGAGTGTGCTTCATTGATACTGGGCATAGCCATCTTCCCGCCAAGATCAATCAGCTGAGTCTTGTCTCCACGTCTGGATTGCAGTTGCTCTGTACTGCCCACGGCTTCAATTTTTCCATCACGTATCGCAATGGCTTCAACCCAAGCCTGTTCCGGGTTCTGTGTATAAATACGCCCATTCACGATTAGCAGGTCGGCGGCAGGTGAGGCCGCCAATGTTATTGGGCTGATGGTACTGATCCCAGCCAGGCATGCCAATGAGGCAATTGCTAAACGTGAACGACTAAAACGCATGTCTCTGTGCTCCAGTATTGTTATGACGATGTTTGAGGTGTTGGATATAGCTTGCTTGTGCTTTTGAGTGTTCAAAAAAGCGATAGCCAACACCTCAAGGCTACAGCTCTGGAGCAGGGGTTTCTATAGGTAAAAACACAATGAGAGATCTACGAGTATGCCCAAAGTTATTCAAGCAATAAAATATCTCTGAACGTGTGAAAGAAGCTTTATGTGTCAATTGGTAGCCAACAAAAAAGCCTTCACGCATCAGCAGTGAAGGCTTTCCGGGAGAGGCTCAGCTACGGGTATCAGGCCGCCTCATCATGCTCCGGCAGGGCGGGTGGAGCAGGCAGCGGGCGGTTAGGCAGTAAAGGCAAACCGTGTTTGCTGCGCAAACGCTGGCAATCCACATTTGGGCTGCCATCCAGTTCCCAGATTTGGTAGTCACGACAGGGGGTAGGGCGATCCGGATAAATAGCGCAATGAATTCCAGGCTGGCCCAAGGTGCCACGCAAGGCAATACAACGACCTTCCCCTTGCTCGGTTCCTTTCATACAGGCGCGCAACGGCCCAACCTTGGTGGTCAACTCGACCGGCACCGTACCGCCAGTCTCGCCACTTAACTCACCACTATAGAAAGACACCCGAAAGTGCGAACAGCACACGCCGCAGCTTAAACAAGGATTTTCATCAAAAATCTCGTCATTGGGCGGTGTATAAAGCACCGCTTCCAGCGTAGTTTCCTGAACGCCGGGTAAATCCAGTAGTTGAGTCGGGGTAGGCGGGAGAGAAGAGCAAGTCATGTGCGTAGGTGTCCCGTAGCAGCCGCAGATCTGTTTCGGACGAGATTGATGATCTGCAGGCGTAAAGCAATCATTTTATTTTTGCCCGAAGAACTTGAATAGAAAAATCGTGCGCCAGTAAGGTAGCTTGATGCTGGCTGGAGACAGATTGAGTGTATCTATATGTTTCATGGATCTGCCTTGCCAGGAAGGGTATAAATTTCTGGGAATTCGTCAGTTTTTTGTTTAATTCTTATAAAACAATGGATTACAAGATTTATCGGTCTTGGAGAGCAATTTTTCCAGCTAAGACATATAAAAAAGATCATCTTTTTTATAGAAAAACGCAAAATAGTGTTGACAGCCCCATAGGGAAGATCTATTATTTCATTTCTTCACCGCAGGCGGTTAGCTCAGTTGGTTAGAGCGCTACGTTGACATCGTAGAGGTCGCTGGTTCGAATCCAGTACTGCCTACCAGAATACATGCACACAGCACCAAGCTGTGTCAAGAAAAGCCCCAAAGATCAATGCTTTGGGGCTTTTTTTGTTTTCTACGGCCATAGCCTGCACTATTAATGTCTATATTGAATCCAGCGCGCGTCTAAGCTCTCTCGGCTCAGGGCTGACCCCCACGGCTCGTAAATGGCGATTACAGATAAACCAGATTTCGTCCCTGTCGTTAGCCAAAATAAAGAAGGCGTCCGATGTCTCTGACGGGTTGAACATCCCCAGGGCACGGTAAGCGGTCTGCATATTGAATCCGCTTTGAAGCGGGGAGGGCTTGGGCCCATCCTTCAGCTCTTGAACACGAAGATATAGTCCCGTCTCTAGTGTGATCATGCAAGCCTCGCTTCTAGTTGCGTTGCTTTATTCTAGGAGCAGGAAAAGATCTTCGCCACAGGTCCGTACCTTTAGATGTAATCAGATTTCATCAGACATAACAGAGCTTATGTCAGTCGACAAAAAAGCCTCGGGAGAGGCTTTTTGTGTGTTCGCGCCCGGGGTGCTTTGTTTTACATGACAACATACTGGGAGATGGCCAGAAAATGCGCTGCGCTGCCAGCCAGCACAAACAAATGCCAGATACCGTGCCAATGCCGGAAGCGCTCGTCAAACACAAAGAACACGATCCCGGCGGTATAAATTGCTCCCCCTGCCGCCAGCCAGGAAAAGCCTTCCGAGCCCAGATTGTCTGCCAGCGGACCCAGTGCCAGCAACACAATCCACCCCATAACGGCATAGATCACCAGCGATAGTATGCGCGCCGGCGAACGTGGGCGGATATCTTGAAGAATGCCAATCAGTGCCAAACCCCAGACCACGCCGAACAGACTCCATCCCCAAGGGCCTCGCAGCGTTACCAGGCAGAAGGGCGTGTAGCTGCCAGCAATCAACAGGTAGATGGAAAAGTGATCCAGCTTGCGGAAGACGTTTTTGGCCCGTCCCTTGAAGCAGTGGTACAAGGTGGAAATCAGGTACAGCAGGATAAGTGTGGCGCCGTAAATGGCCGTGCTGGTGATGCGCCAGGGGTCCCCGGTAAAGCTCGCCATGACAATTAGCCAGGATACGCCGCCTACAGCCAGAACTGCACCGATCAGATGTGACCAGGCATTGAAACGTTCACCGTAATACATGATGCTTTATTCTCTCCGAACATTCGGCCCGCCGATTGCAAGACCGTCGACGTGGTCGGAAAAGCTTAGCGCATAAATCAAGCTCTCGTATTGATCTCTGTTAGGTCAATGCGGGACATTCGTTCGCCGCTTTGGATGAGGAATGCCGATCGAAGTGTCCACTACACAAAACCTGATGAGTTGCACTTTTTTCCTTGCTTGGGTTCTTGCCTGACTTGATGGCATATCTCTTGCGTTGTCAGTAAAAGAGGTGTGGTTTGATGGCAATTCAGTCACTTGTAGGCCTGCCACGTAAACCCCAATACCTGCTGATCAACTCCAGTTTTAGGATACGGTTTGCGCGACGTGCGCTCATACCTAAAGAGGGTCATCATGAAATTTGTGCTTTACAAGGACAAAAGTGGTGAATGGCGGTGGCGATTCAAGGCCGCGAATGGGAACATTATTTGCGTTAGCTCCGAAGGCTACAGCAGTAAGCAGAGCGCACAACACAGTATTGAGTCTGTGAAAAAAGGGATGGCTGATGCTCCGGTTGTCGAGGAGTAAGCAGAGTCTTTCTTTAAGTTTTTACGCGCAGCTTGTAGGCTTATGAATAAAAAAAGCTCCCCAGCGAAAAGGGAGGCTAAAGACCTCGTCAAGATCCGAGGTCTTTTTTTATGTCGACTCCGTACGGGAGGCGACTTAACAGCAGCGATCAATCCAGCATCGCTTCAGCCTCAATCTCAATCAGCCACTCAGGCTTGGCCAAGCCACTGATCAAGATCCAGGAAGAGGGTGGTGGATTGACGGGAAATCGCTTCAGCAGCGCAGCAGCTATGTCGTTCTGCTCTTGTGGTGAGCTTGAATCTTCCCGGATGAAAATCCGCAGCATGATTACCTGATCCATCTTGCCGCCAACCTCGGCCAGGACTAGTTCAATATTGTCCAAGGCGGCTTCTGTTTGCTCGCGCATTCCACCAGCTACGGTTTGTTCCTGAGCATCTACACCTACTTGGCCAGAGAGCATGACACGGCGGTTGCCTGTGACCACCAGGCCCTGGCTGAAACCGTATTGCAAGGAATTGAATACGGTGGAGGGATTAATAGCGCTTTTTGTCATCTTGATAAATACATGAAAAGTTGAGTGGGTGTATTTACACACCATGCTCCTACCTTGGGGCGTTACGTCGGAAAGCAAGGGCTTGTCTTTAAGGAGGCTTTTTGAGGGGGAGCGGAGCCCAGTCTCCAACGGCAATAGGTAGGAAAAATTCCTAAAAATTAATTAAGTTTTATTTAAAGTGTCCATCGTCTGGCTTTATGCTTTTTTTGTCCGGAATAGGCTGACCCTGCCTGCTGTACTCGCGGCTTATTTTTTTTTGGTAATAAAGGAAGCGGGAAGTGAAGAAGATCGTATTTATAGCTGCCCTGTCAGTGGGCTTGGCGGGATGTGAAACGATGAACTCCATGACTAAAGGCATTGATGATGCGTTTGCCAGTGTCAATGAAGCGATGGGGGCGGGCCCGATTGCTGACACTCCGGCACAGATTTGTTCAGAGATGCGTTCCAATCATGCGCGTGCTGTGAACAAGTACAGTGGGAAAACCGTTGAGGTGACTGGCAAATTGGTGGCCATGGAGCAAAATACACTGGCCGAGGCCATGAGTGGCATGAACTCAAAAGTATGGGGCAGTGCCAAGCAGTTTGACGTTCGAGTCAGCAGCGGGCCTATCCTCTTTTCTTCCTTGATCAACCGCCGCACTGAGCAACTGAATGTGTTCAATATGGGTGACACGGTGACAATTAAAGGCCGTATCAGGACGATTGGCAAAGGGAAGTCTTGCACCATTAGCCTTGAAGAAAACATGAGCATCAAGCAGCAGTAAATGGGTAAGGGGCCGTTATGGCGGACTGCACGAATAAGCCCGCTTTGTAGCGGGCAATGTTGTTTCTGGAGCCCAGGTTTTGTTGCACCTGGCCTTGGGAAAGCCTCATATCGAATTTCCATTACGGGACGATTCAGCCGTTAGAATTGCTTATCCATCTACCTACAGAGGCTCGTATGGCAAACAATACATCCACGATTCACGGCAACTGTCTGTGCGGTGCCGTCTCGATCAGTTTTCAGCAGCAAAAGCCTTCAATCAGCGCTTGCCATTGCGGCATCTGCCGCAGCTGGTCCGGAGGCCCCTTCTTGTCGCTGGAGTCCCATGAAGCCCCAGTGATCGAAGGCGCGGAGCATGTGCGCTCCTATGCCTCTTCGGAGTGGGCGGAGCGCAGTTTTTGTGATGTATGCGGTACGCACTTGTTTTACAAGCTCAAGGCCGGTGGTTTCCATGCTGTTTCTGCTGGCTTGTTCAAGGATAGCGGGAGCTGGCCGTTCGAGCTGCAGGTCTTTATTGATGACAAGCCTGACAACTACGCATTCGCTAACAAAACGCGAGAGATGACAGGCGAAGAGGTGGTTAAGCTGTTTTCCTGATGCTATGACTGGCCAGATGCATAAGCATGGCCAGGGCTGCGCTTGCTGCAAACTGGACCGGTCGATCTATCAAAGGACGATTCCAGAAACTCGATCTTGGGTCACCTACAAGGAGAACTCCGTGATGAAAAGAATTCTTTTCCTGTCGCTGTCTGCGTTATTGGTCGCCTGCGCTTCTTCCAACGCCGATCTGGCGACCCAGGAAGATGTAGACCTGAGTAAGTACATGGGCACGTGGTACGAGCAGGCGCGTCTACCCAATAACTTTCAGCGTGAATGTGCTGGAGATGTGCAAGCTAATTACGTGATGGAAGCCGACAAGACGATTACTGTTACCAATCGTTGTCAGGGTACGGACGGTGAGGTGAAGCAAGCCATCGGGCAGGGGCGTTTGTCGACGAGTGTGGAGCCTGCTGATCCGGCGATACTGGAAGTGCGTTTTGCTCCGAAATGGCTGTCCTGGTTCCCTATGGTGTGGGGTGACTACTGGATCATGAAGCTGGAAGGGGATTACCAGTATTCTTTGGTCGGTACGCCGGATCGGAAATATCTCTGGGTCTTGTCCCGAGAAAAACAGGCTGATCCGCAGCTTGTCAGTGACTTGCTGGATTACGCGGCATCCCAGGGCTTTGCGGTCCAAAAGGTGATTTCCACCAAGCAGTAGCGTGCATTCGATGATCGATGCTTCTGCGCCTGCATAAAACAGCACATCCTCTTAGCGTTTTTAGTTATAAGCATGGGGAAATTTGATCGTTTTGAAGAGCTTGCGGCTGTGGTCGAATGGCACGACGGTATGTATCGGACGTGCCATTTTTTTATCGGAATGTTTTTACTATGAAGTCGTTTTTAAGCATTGCCGCGACCCTTACCCTGGCGTTGGTGGCTGGAGTGGCCCAGGCTGATCGTCTGGATGACATCAAGAAAACGGGTGTCTTGAAAGTAGCGTCTTTCGACAGCAATCCACCGTTTGGTTTTGTGGATCAGAAGTCCCGCCAGATCACCGGTCTGGATGTGGATTTTGCTCAGGCTCTGGCTGACAAGCTGGGCGTGAAGCTGGAAGTCTTGCCAACCAACCCGGCCAATCGTGTGCCGCTGTTGACGTCCAATAAAGTAGATCTGGTTTTGGCCAACTTCACCATCACGGAAGAGCGTGCCAAACAGGTAGATTTCAGCATTCCGTACTTTGCATCGGGCCAGCAGTTTCTGGCTAAAAAAGGCGTCTTGTCCTCGCCCGAGCAGTTGAACTCGCTGCGTATTGGTGTGGATAAAGGGACGGTCAATGAGATCGTTCTGCGTGAAAAATACCCCCAGGCCAAGCTGGTTGCCTATGACGATACCCCCTTTGCTTTTACCGCTTTGCGTAACGGCAATGTGCAGGCCATCACTCAGGATGGTCCCAAGCTGATTGGTTTGCTGGCCAATGTGCCGGACAAGGAAAACTATGAAATTCCGGCCTTCAGCATTTCCGAGGACTTGATCGGTATTGGTATCCCCAAAGGCGAGACAGCACTGAAATCCTTTGTGGATGAAACTTTGCTGGAGCTGGAAAGCCAGGGCAAGGCTCAAGCCATTTATGACGTCTGGTTTGGCCCTCAGTCCAAAACACCGCTGGAGCGCTTGTACCGCATCGGTCAGCAACAGTAAGTCATCACTTGCTTGCAGGCCAGCCTTGAGTGTTCAGGCTGGCCTTTTCCTGTTTGTGTTTTTAACAGCGGGATCACTTGATCCTGCTTTTTGGTGTTTGCTATGCCGTCTTCTGATTTCTGGCTGGCACCCCACTATGTGGGTTGGTTGCTGCAAGGGTTCTGGGTCACGATCCAGCTCTCTTTAGTTGTCTCTTTCGCTGCAACTGTTTTGGGTTTTCTGGTGTGTATTGCCAGGCTCTCGCCGTTTGCCTGGCTGGCCTGGCCGGTACGTGCTTACCTGAGTCTGTTCCGTAATACGCCCTTGTTGGTGCAACTGTTTTTCTGGTATTTCGGCGCCTCGGCATTGATGCCGCCGGAGCTGGTTCAATGGTTGAACACCCAGCATGTCTTGCAACTGGTCTTGTTCGATGTGCATTGGCCCAGTTTCGAGATGTTGGCCGCCTTTGTAGGTTTGACGATCTACACCACGGCTTTTGTTGCAGAAGAATTTCGCTCTGGTGTGAGGGCAGTGCGCAAAGGGCAGTGGGCCGCAGCAGCCTCCTTGGGCATGTCTTCCATGCAGGTCTGGCGCTATGTGGTGATGCCGCAGGCCTTGCGCAATACCTTTCCCTCGCTGATCGGGCAGTACATGAATGTCATCAAGAACACCTCGTTGACCATGGCCATTGGCTTGGCAGAGCTGTCTTATGCGTCCCGTCAGGTGGAGACTGAAACTTTCAAGACCTTCCAGTCCTTTGGGATTGCAACGCTGTTGTATGTCTTGCTGGTCATGCTGGTTGAAGTGGTTGGGCAGTGGTTACAACGCCACCGTCTGCAAGTGCGAGGTGGGCTGTAATGAACTTCGATGTAATCCATGACAATCTGCTGTACTTCCTGGTGGGGGCGTATCCGCATGGCCCTTTAGGTGGGGCTGCGCTGACGCTCTTGCTAAGCGTGCTCTCGGCAAGCTTGTCGGCCGTTCTGGGGCTGGTTTTTGGTATAGCCCTGGTCTTGACGCGTGGCGTGGCGCATACCGCTTTGCTGCTGTTTCTGGGCTTTTTCCGCGCCATCCCTGTGATCATGCTGATTTTCTGGGTGTATTTTCTGCTGCCCATTCTGTTCAAGGTGGATGTGCCGGGTCTGTTTACCGTGGTCTGCGCCTTGTCCTTGATTGGTGGCGCCTATCTGGCGCACTCGGTATTTGCGGGCATCAGCAGCTTGCCCGCGGGGCAATGGCAAGCGGGCAAGGCCCTGGGCCTGAAAACTGCCCAAATCATGAAGTCCATCATCCTGCCGCAAGCTTTGCCGGTGATGCTGCCTTCTTTTATTAATCAGTGGGTTGCCTTGATCAAGGATACGTCGCTGGCCTACGTTATTGGCGTGGCGGAACTGTCTTTTGTGGCCACCCAGGTCAGCAACCGGGTTATGGTGCACCCCACTGAAATCTTCTTGTTTGTCGGGCTGATGTACTACGTGATCTGCGCAACGCTGGAGTTGATTGCGAATCGTGTGGCTCGACGTTATGACAAACATCTGCGACTGGATGGCAAATGATCCGTATCGATAGTGTTTCCAAGTGGTATGGCACGTTTCAGGTGCTCAAGAACTGCACGGCCCAGGTGGACCGTCAGGAAGTCGTGGTGGTGTGCGGGCCTTCGGGCTCGGGCAAGTCCACCTTGTTGAAAACCGTCAATGGTCTGGAACCGTTTCAGCAGGGCACGATTGTCGTGGATGGGATTTCTGTCGGTGATCCGGCAACGAATCTGCCCGACTTGCGCAGTCGGGTCGGGATGGTTTTTCAGAACTTCGAGCTGTTTCCGCATCTGAACGTCTTGGCCAATCTGACCTTGGCGCAGCGTAAAGTGCTGGGCAGGGAGCGGGACGAAGCGAATGATCGGGCCTTGCTGTACCTGGACAGGGTGGGCCTGAAAGCGCTGGCGGATCGTTATCCAGCCAATTTGTCGGGCGGGCAGCAACAACGTGTCGCCATTGCGCGGGCCTTGTGCATGGATCCGGTCTGCATGTTGTTTGACGAGCCTACTTCGGCCCTGGATCCTGAAATGGTCAACGAGGTGCTGGACGTAATGGTTAGCTTGGCGGAAGAGGGGATGACCATGATGTGCGTGACCCATGAGATGGGCTTTGCCCGCAAGGTGGCGGATCGGATGGTTTTCATGGATCAGGGCCAGATTCTGGAAGACGTCTCCACGGATGTGTTTTTTGGTGATCTGGACGGTCGACCACAGCGAGTGCAAACCTTTTTGTCCAAGGAGCTGCGGCTGTAGCTTGTTTCTTTGTTTGGCAGCTAGGCTGATGATTGCCAAGCCATAGAGTCCGCATCTATAAAAAAAGCCCGCCTGTTGAAAAATTGGCGGGCTTTTTTACGGGCGAGTAAACCAAGCTTGATGAAACAGGGCGAATGACATGCTTGCCCGGCCTGGAGTGTGTCGCTATGTTGCTCAGGATTGCTGAGCAGGTGTGTCGAACGATTGCAGCAGAGATTCTGATGCCAGTACGGCACGGCGCGCCTGTTCGTGCTGATCATGCAGGGCCAAGTAACGTACTTCGGCCTCATCGCCTCGTGTTACATCCCCTTTGTATGACTGCGCTACGTAGTTTGCGTACCAGATGGACTCGGCTACGGTCATACCTACAAACACTTCATTGTCGTCCTGATCTTGAGACAGGGCGCGGATACCAGATAAATACGCCCGTTCACGGGGCTGAAATTCCAACATAAGACTCCTTAGATAAGCCCCCATTGTAGTAGGTGGGGAGAATCAAGCCAGAGTCACGCCGAACTGCCTGGAAAGAACACCCTGACTATGGCGCATCAAGCGGGCATGGCCACCTTCTTCAGCCGGTATGCCAAGGCAGGCCGTGTCAGTCCCAGCCTGCGCGCGGCTTCTGAAATATTCCCGTTCGTTTTCTTCAGTGTCAGCTGGATGATTTGTTCTTCCAGGTCGTCCAGGTTGAAGGGCGTTTCCAGCAGGTTCTCCAGATATTGCGTCTGGTTCGCGCTGAAACAGGACTCTTTCGCCATAAAGCCTTGCGTATTCAAACTGCTCAAATACTGCAAGGCACTTTTCTGCTGCGGGAACAGGTGGTGAGTTTCGATTTCGTGATTGTGCTCGGTCAGGATGACGCCACGTTCGATCATGTTTTCAAATTCGCGGATATTGCCTGGCCAGTCGTATTGCATCAGTAATTCACGGCTGCGGTCGCTCACTCCCAGCACGTGCTTTTTGTACATGCTGGAGTATTTGTTCAGAAAGTATTCGGTCAGCAGCGGAATGTCTTCTTTACGCTCGCGCAGCGGCGGAATGTGAATGGGAAAGACATTCAGGCGGTAGTACAGGTCGGCACGGAAGGTGCCTTTCTGTACGGCTTCGGCCAAATCCTCGTTAGTGGCCGCCACCACGCGCACGTCGATATGGCGAGTGTTCTCATCACCCACGCGTTCCAGTTCCTGTTCTTGCAATACACGCAGCAGGGCGGCTTGGGACCGTGGCGATAGCTCCACGATTTCATCCAGAAAGATGGTGCCGCTCTGGGCACGCTCAAAGCGTCCGGGGCGGGATTTATGTGCGCCGGTATAAGCGCCTTTCTCGACACCAAACAGCTCTGACTCAATCAGCTCCGGGGGAATGGATGCACAGTTCACTGCAACAAAGGGTTGATCAGCCCGGTCGCTGGCGGCGTGCAGGCCGCGTGCGAAAGCTTCTTTCCCTACGCCGGTTTCCCCCAGCAGCAGCACGGAGACTTTGCTTTGCGCCGCCTTTTCCAGCAGATGACAGGCGGCCTGGTAAGCGGCGGACTGACCAATGGAGTTGGGCAAGGTGAAGTTGGCGCTGGAGTGCTTGAACTCCTGTTCGCGCAACTTCACCAGCTCACATCGCAAGGCAAACAGTTCGTCCTGGACTGGATCGGGCAGCATGAAACGGTCAATCTCGGGGTCATCATCTTCCCATTCCTCGGCTGGCTTGCCCACGATCTTGCAGTGGCTATGGCCCATGGCGCCGCATTGGGTTTCTTTGTAAATGATGCTCTTGCCCATATAGAAGCTGGTGTAGCCGCTGGCATAGCCCAGCAAGCTCCAACAGACCGGCTCGCTGGACTGGCCATGTTCTTTCTGGTGATTGCTGACTTCATAGGAGTCAAACCAGTCAAATTCGCCGTAGTACTGGCCTGCGTCGCGGTCAAAGGTCAGGGCGGTGGGCACGACTTTGACCATGCCGCGGATGGTGTGCATTTGCGGGCCGGCCAAAAAGGTCTCTTTCAGTGATAGGTCCGGGCGCACTTTTTGTGAGACCTCGGCATCTTTCATGCCCGCGTGGTAGCCAAAGCGCATCAGAAAGTATTTGGCGCGCTCGCTGCCTAAAGAGGCAATCAGTTCCTTGCGTAGCTGGCCAAAACCGCTGGCGTGCAGCAAGAGCATGCGCTGCTCGCCAAACCATATTTTGCCTTCCCGCGCATCAAAACGAATGGCGTCGATCAGGTCCTGACTTAATGGCAGTGTGAGTTCAGTAGCCCCCATGGCTGTCTCCATCCTGTGATTTCTTATTGTGGTTTTGAGTGTTCTAAAACCAGTATGCCGCCTGTCTTTCTAGTGACTCAAGGAAAACATAATAGTGTCCAGAGGACGGATAAAACGGATTTTGCTAAGGTTTTACCCTAACTCAGCATTTGATGAAAACGACGCTAAGCACTTGATCAAATGATCAATTTTCCTGCCGTCGCCCCTTCGCAGGCCGCATTCCTTCTAGGCCGGGTTTCACCTATCTCTTTAATCCTAAAGGGTTAAATCCTTCAAATTTAAAGTTGGCACGCGGTTTGCTATGAACAGGCTGTGGACACTCATGCAACAGCTTGATCAGGAGGAGAACAGATGTCAGACACGAGCTTGCCCACTTTGACAAAGTACGTACGCG
Organism: Alcaligenes sp. GCM10023179; assembly: GCF_042653705.1. NCBI lineage: Bacteria > Pseudomonadati > Pseudomonadota > Betaproteobacteria > Burkholderiales > Alcaligenaceae > Alcaligenes > Alcaligenes sp. GCM10023179. Next base: position 564,744 of record NZ_JBHSIQ010000003.1, read on the forward strand.
TACGCAGTCCGGCCAACGCCCGTTTTGTGGAATTTGATTTTGCCATCGGCCAGCCGGACCTGTTTGTGGAACTGGTCATGCCCCCGGCGGCGTTCGAGCAGTTTTGCCTGCAGAACAATGTCCAGCCCATGAGCGATGAGCAAATGCGGGTCAATGACGAGAACGAAGAGAAATGGCGTTTTGGTTATGACACTTTGGTCGGCAACAGTCGTCAGGCTGAAGCCCAGTAGGTTTTATTCAGGAGAACAAGAGGATGACATTAGAAATTAAAACGGCCAGTTTGCAGCCCGTGCGGCAAACCTTTGCCAACGTGGCCCGCCGCTTTGGCGAAAAACCGGCCACGCGCTACCAGGAAGCCACATACGACGCCCAGGCGACGGCCAACTTCCATTACCGACCCCTGTGGATGCCGGACAAGACCCTGAACGACCCCACACACACCGCCATTCAAATGAAGGACTGGTATGTGTTCCGTGACCCTCGTCAGTTCTACTACGGTGCTTACGTGCAAAACCGTGCCCGCATGCAGGAATCGGCTGAAACCAATTACGGCTTTTTTGAAAAGCGGGAACTGGCCCAGTATCTGAGCGAGGACGTCAAAGCCAAGGTCACCCGCTTGCTGCTGCCTTTGCGTCACATCGAGCAAACCGCCAACCTGAATTTCATGTCCGGCTCGGCTTACGGGTATGGCACCACCATTACCCAAGCCTGTCTCTATGCCGGGATGGACTCGCTGGGTATGGCGCAATACGTCTCCCGTATTGGGCTGCTGATTGATGGCAATAGCGCCGATTCCCTGAGCCAGGCCAAAGAGGCCTGGATGCAGGATGCGGCCTGGCAAGGTCTGCGCGCCTTGTGCGAAAAAACGCTGGTCCAGAAAGACTGGTTTGAACTGCTGTTGGTGCAGTCCTTGCTGATCAATACCGTGGTGCATCAAGTGGTGTATCAGGGTCTGGTCGCGGATCTGGCCAAGGAAGGCGGCCGCGATCTGGATATGCTGCTGGAGTTCATGCTGGAGTGCCATAAAGACCTGTCCAACTGGAGCGATAGCGTCTTCAAGATCGCGGCGGCTGAAAGTGAGGAAAACAAGCAGCAACTGCAAAGCTGGCTGAATCAGTGGCTGCCACAAGTGCAAGCCGCCTTCATGCCGTACATCCAGGCTGCCTTTGCCGACCAGGCGGATCAGGTCTGGGAGCAAGCGCAGGAAACCATTGCCAAACGCGTCACGAAAGCAGGCTTGAGCCTGGGTGGAGAAGCCTGATGACATCCAAGGTTTATATCGGTCTGCAAGACAACGACATGTCGCGCTACATCGTCGAGGCCATCGAAGAAGACAACCCGGACGCCACGGTGATTTATCAGCCAGCCATGATTCGCATTGAGTGCGTGGGCCAGCTGACCGTCAAGCGCGAGACCGTGGAAGAAAAGTATGGGCAGCAGTGGGACATGCAGGAGCTGCATCTGAATCTGATCACCTTGGGTGGCAACGTGGATGAAGATGAAGACCGCTTGTTTTTGCACTGGAACAGCTAAATCAGAAAAGGGGGCAACATGGCCACGAAAAAACTAAATATCAAAGACAAATATCGCTATCTGACTCGTGATCTGGACTGGGAATTCAGCTACCAGGATCGTAAGGACGCCTTCCCCTACGAGGAGTTTGAGGGCATCAAGATTACCGATTGGTCCAAATGGGAAGATCCGTTCCGTCTGACAATGGACGCGTACTGGAAATACCAGGCCGAAAAAGAAAAGAAGCTGTACGCCATTTTTGATGCCTTCGCGCAGAACAATGGCCAGATGAATATTTCCGACCCGCGTTACTTGAACGCGATCAAGGTGTTTCTGACCGCGGTGACCCCGCTGGAATACCAGGCTTACCAGGGCTACTCCCATGTGGGACGTCAATTCAGCGGCATCGGCGCACGTATTGCGTGTCAGATGCAGTCGATTGACGAGCTGCGTCACGTCCAGACGCAGGTTCACGCCATGAGCCATTACAACAAGTTTTTCAATGGCTTCCAGGACTGGAGCCATATGCACGATCGCGTCTGGTACCTGTCGGTGCCCAAGTCTTTCTTTGAAGATGCCCGCGCTGCCGGCCCCTTCGAGTTCCTGCTGGCGATCAGCTTCTCCTTCGAGTACGTGCTGACCAACCTGCTGTTCGTGCCCTTTATGTCGGGTGCAGCCTACAACGGCGACATGGCCACGGTGACTTTCGGTTTCAGCTCGCAGTCTGACGAAGCACGCCACATGACGCTGGGCCTGGAAGTGATCAAGTTCCTGCTGGAGCAGCACGAAGACAACGTGCCTATCGTTCAGCAGTGGATCGACAAATGGTTCTGGCGCGGCACCCGCCTGCTGTCCGTGGTTGGCATGATGATGGATTACATGCTGCCCAACAAGGTCATGTCCTGGAAAGAAGCCTGGGAGGTCTATTTCGAACAGGCTGGTGGTGCACTGTTCAAGGATCTGGCCCGCTACGGCATCCGCATGCCCAAGTACAGCGAAGTGATCGAAAAAGAGAAAGAGCACATCTCGCACCAGGCCTGGTGGATCTTCTACAACTTCGGTCACGCTGCCGGTTTCCACACCTGGATCCCCAGCGACGAGGAATTGGATTGGTTGAGCGCCAAGTACCCCGATACTTTCGACAAGTACTACCGCCCACGCTGGGAAATGGCCAAGAAGATGGAAGCCGAAGGCAAGCGCTTTTACTCCAGCGGTCTGCCGCAGCTGTGTCAGGTATGTCAGGTGCCCATGACCTTTACCGACATGGAAAAACCCGACGAAATCACCTACCGCCAAAGCCAGTACAAGGGCGAGCGCTATCACACCTGCTCGGACGGCTGCCGCGACATTTTCGAGCACGAGCCTGAAAAGTACATCCAGGCCTGGCTGCCGGTGAACCAGATCCTGCAAGGTGGCTGCGGTGGCCCCGAGCTGGAGAAGATCCTGAGCGACTACTACCAGTTGAACGTGGGTGTCGACAATATGGACTTCAAGGGTTCGGTGGACGAAGCGCGCTGGAACGAATGGAAAGGAGTGACGGCCTAGTCACACGAGAAAAAGGGCAGTGCCTCGGTGGGCACTGCCACTACCTATAAAAATTGGAGATCAATATGGCAGTTACTGCAATTACCCCGGACTACCAAGGCTATGCGCGCGACCAGCAGTCGCACTATGGCGACAGCATGTTGCTGTATATCGGCTGGGACGAGCACCTTTTGTTCTGCTCGGCCAAGGCCTTTCTGGTTCAGCCCGACATGACCGTGTCCCAGATGATCCAGCAACTGTTGCCTGCCGGCTTTGCCCAGCATCCTGACTTTGAGCAGATCGAATGGAGCAAGGTGCAATGGAATTTGAATGGCGAGGCGGTTGAACTGAATCCTGACGACACCCTGGGTTCCAAGGGCTTTGATCACAAATCCTTGTTGCGTTTCAAGACCCCGGGCCTGAATGGCTACAAGGGTACGGGCGTATAAGAGGCGGAGGCAGCAATGACGTATCAGGTAACCGTAGAACCCACAGGTGATGTGGTAGAGGTGGAAGATGGACAAACCTTGTTGGACGCTGCGTTGCGACAAGGGGTTTGGTTGCCTTTTGCCTGTGGACATGGCACGTGTGGCACCTGCAAGGTGCAGGTGCTGGAAGGCTATGCAGACGCAGGCGATGCGTCCAGCTTTGCCTTGATGGATTCGGAGCGGGACGAAGGCAAGCTGCTGGCTTGCTGCTGTCTGCCCGAATCCGATATGGTCATCGAGGCCGACGTGGATGTGGACCCGGATTTCCAGGGCCTGCCTGTCGAGGATTATCAGGGCAAGGTCGTCCTGATTGAAGACTTGTCGCCCACGATCAAGCACATCCGTCTGGAGCTGGATCGTCCGATGGCGTTTCAGGCCGGGCAGTATATCAACCTGCATGTGCCGTCCATCGACAGCACCCGTGCTTTCTCCATTGCGAATCCGCCGTCCATGAGCGGCATTATTGATTTGCATGTACGTAAGGTAGAAGGGGGCGCCGGCACGACCTGGCTTCATGATGAACTGCAAGTGGGGCAGTCTCTGGATGTGTCTGGCCCTTATGGTCAGTTCTTTGTGCGCAAGTCCGACCCGCAAGGCGCCATTTTCATCGCGGGTGGCTCGGGCCTGTCCAGCCCCGAATCCATGATTATGGACTTGCTGGAAGAGGGCGATACCCGTCCTATTTATCTGTTCCAGGGTGCGCGCAATAAAGCCGAGCTGTATCATGCGGATCATTTCTATCAACTGGCCGAAAAGCACGACAATTTCCACTACATTCCGGCCTTGAATGCGCCTTTGCCGGATGATGCCTGGGAAGGCTTTGTGGGCTTTGTGCATGAAGCCGTGGGGCAGTTCTTTGAGCAGCGTTGCTCGGGTAACAAGGCCTACTTGTGTGGCCCGCCCCCTATGATTGAAGCGGCCATTTCCACTTTGATGCAAAGTCGCCTCTTCGAGCGCGATATTCACATGGAACAGTTCCTGACAGCCGCAGATGGTGCTACTGGCAAGGTGCGTTCGGCGTTGTTCAAGCGCATCTAAGCGGTTTTAACTGACTGCCGAGCAGACCTTTTTTCAGTGAAAAGGTCTGCGGCTGGTGGTCGTGAACGCCGCATCTATCTGGCCTTGCAAGAAGCGTTAACGACGCTTTGCAGGGCCTTGTTGTATTAGACGGTGGCAGCTTTGCCGTCTGACCGTATCAGCGCAAGCAGGTGAGGCAGAAGGTTTCGCTGCAAGCCTGAGCAGGCCAGTTGCTCATAGGCTTGCAGCCATCAACAGGGTGGCGGCCCGTTACTCAAGGCGCTGTGTCCCGGAATCAGCCAGGGCGGTTTCTCCGCATACATTTCCTCAATAAAGGCATGCATCTGGGCGATGTACCAGGAGTTGTCGTTTTTCCTGTGGCTGAAAATAATGGGCGAAGTCACTTTCTCGTCGTCAATCAGCCGGTAGACCAGATCACTGCGTATTTGTGCGGCTGAAGGAATCAGGCACAAGCCCACGCCGCCCGCGACCAGTCCCATGGCCGTCTGCAACTCCAGTACTTCATGCACTTCGGTGGGGAAGATGGCGTTGTCATGCAGGATATTCAGCACATGATCGGCAAAGCTGGGGCGTGGGGACTTGGGATACACAATAAAGGCGTGATCGGCGATGACCTGCAAGGACACCGGCCCCCGATTCTTGGCCAAGTCAATTTTCGGCGGAATCGCCAGCACCAGGCGCTCTTCACGCAAGACAGTACGGCACACCGCGCTGTCATGAATACGCACACGTCCAAAGGCAATATCAATGCGTCCGGCGCGCAAGGCGGCGATCTGCTGGCTGCTGGTGAGTTCCAGAAAGTGAAAGCGGATATCCGGGTAGGCGTGGCGGAACTTCTGGATCAGGATGGGCAGGCCACCGTACAAGGTGGAAGCTACAAAGCCGATCGACAACTGCGGGCGCTGGTGCAGACCGACTTCGGTGGTCGCCGCTTTCATGACCTCCACACGATTGAGCAATTGCAGAGATTGCTCGTAAAAAATGCGGCCCGCTTCGGTTAGCTGCAGGGGGCGGCTCTCCCGTGACAGCAGCAAAACATTGAGCTCTTGTTCCAGCAACTGAATCTGTCTGCTGAGTGCAGGTTGGGCAATGTGCAACTGCTCGGCAGCGCGAGTGAAATTGCGCGCTTTGGCGACCGCAACAAAGTAGCGGATTTGTTTCAAGTCCATATGCTTTGCCCGTGGTCCAGGTCCAGAAAATCCGGACCAATATATCACCTATCTCGACCATCCAAGCTTCAAGCATATACCCGACAAGCTCTAGGGTTAACGATAGGTTTTGTTTTTCATGCCCTGCAAGATTCTGATTTTATTGGAAAAAAAACAAACTATAGCATTTTGCTATAGAGCGGGACCGATATTGTATTGGAAGCCTGCTGGAGCAAAGACTGTAATGAACGTCATGCAGAACAGCCCCGAATTTCCTTGTGAAAGTGGGCTGGGCAATATCGGCCCCACGGTGTCCCTATCGGGTTTGATTCAGGCTCAAGGCTAAGCCAGCAATACGCTGCCACGAGTCAGTCCGGTCTCAATCCGGAGCGATTTTTCTTTTCTATCACGCGTACTTGCTATGCCTTCATGGGCATGGGCAGGGACGGCTGCAACTCTCATAAAGGCCACATTATGTCAGTCCTTATGGATAAAACCAAAGATATCAGGCACTTGCTTGATACCGCCCTGGAAGAAAACCAAGAAACAGGCGTGTATCGCTGCCGTCGTGACATCTTCACGAATCCGGATCTGTTCGAGCTGGAGATGAAGCATATTTTTGAAGGTAATTGGGTCTACCTGGCGCATGAAAGCCAGCTGCCCAATGTGAATGATTACTTCACTACCTATATTGGTCGTCAACCCGTGTTTTTGACGCGTGGTAAAGACGGTGGCTTGAATGCCTTTATCAATGCCTGTGCTCACCGCGGCGCCATGTTGTGCCGCCGCAAGCATGGCAATAAGGGCAGCTTTACCTGTCCTTTCCATGGCTGGACCTTCAATAACGCGGGCAAGTTGCTCAAGGTCAAGGACGAGAAAAACACCCAGTATCCCGAGCAGTTCAATACCGAAGGCTCGCACGACTTGAAGCGTGTCGCGCGCTTTGAGAACTATCGCGGCTTCCTGTTTGGCAGCCTGAACCCGGATGTGGTGTCTCTGGACGAGTATCTGGGTGAAACCAAGGTCATCATCGATCAGATCGTGGATCAAGCCCCTGAAGGTCTGGAAGTGCTGCGTGGCAATTCTTCCTATATCTACGATGGCAACTGGAAACTGCAGATGGAAAACGGCGCGGATGGGTACCACGTCAGCAGCGTGCACTGGAATTACTCCGCCACCATGGGTCGCCGAAAAGAGGGCGGCACGCAAGCGGTGGATGCGAACGGCTGGAGCAAGAGCCTGGGTGGCGTGTATGGCTTTGATTACGGTCATATCTTGCTGTGGACCAAGACCATGAATCCAACTGTGCGTCCGGTCTACGAGCATCGCGAGGAGCTGAAGCGGCGTTTGGGCGAGGACCGTGCCGAGTTCATCGTGAATCAGACTCGCAATCTGTGCCTGTACCCGAATGTGTATCTGATGGATCAGTTCTCTACCCAGATTCGGGTAACGCGTCCTATCAGTGTGGACAAGACTGAAGTCACGATCTACTGCTTTGGTCCCAAAGGGGAAAGCGCTGAGCAGCGTGCCATCCGTATCCGTCAATACGAAGACTTTTTCAATGTGTCCGGCATGGGAACGGCAGACGATCTGGAGGAGTTCCGCGCCTGTCAGGAAGGCTATGCGGGTATTGCGGCGCCCTGGAATGATTTGAGCCGAGGTGCGCCTTTGTGGGTGCACGGGCCGGACGAGAATGCCAAAGCCATGGGCATGAAGCCCTTGATCAGTGGCGGGCGTAGTGAAGATGAAGGCTTGTTTGTCTGCCAGCACGAGTACTGGGCCAAGACCATGAGCCAGGCGTTAAAAGTAGAAAACGGGGAGGCCTAAGCCATGAACGCAACGTATCACTCTATTTGCGCTTTCCTGTATCGCGAAGCCCGCTTGCTGGATGACCGTCAGTGGGATGAATGGCTGGAATGCTATAGCCCCAACGCCCAGTACTGGATGCCTTGCTGGGATGATGATGATCAGTTGACCGAAGATCCGCATAGCGAGATTTCCTTGATCTTCTATCCCAACCGTAACGGCCTGGAAGATCGCGTGTTTCGCATCAAGACCGAGCGCTCCGGTGCCTCCACACCCGAGCCGCGTACCGCTCACATGCTCAGCAATATCGAGATTCTGGCCGAGCGCGATGGGCAGGTGGACGTCCGCTACAACTTTTTGACGCTTAACCATCGCTACCGGGTGACGGACCAGTTCTTCGGCACGATTTACCTGACCTTGTCGCCTCAGGAGCAGGGCTGGTTGATCGAGCAAAAAAAGGTAGTGCTCAAGAATGACTACATCCGTCAAGTGATTGATGTGTATCACATTTAAAGCCGGGGGTTAGTCGTGAACAGCTATCGTATTGCGCTGAATTTTGAGGACGGTGTCACCCGTTTCGTGGATTGTGGGGAAGACGAAAAAGTGCTGGATGCCGCGTATCGCCATCAGATCAATCTGCCTATGGATTGCTCGGACGGGGTGTGCGGCACCTGTAAATGTCAGGCTGAAAGTGGTCAGTATGAGCAGGGCGATGACTACATCGAGGATGCCCTGACGCAAGAAGAAGCGGACAAGGGTTTGGTTCTGACCTGCCAGATGATTCCCAAGTCTGACTGCGTGATTGCTGTGCCGATTTCATCGGGCGTGTGCAAGACGGCCGTGGTCAAGTGGCAGGGGCAAGTCTCGGAATGCCGTCAGTATGAGGATGCGGCGTACGAGCTGAAGATTGATGCGGCCGATGAAGCTTTGCCTTTTCTGCCTGGGCAGTACGTGAATATTACGGTGCCCGGCGGACAGGCGCATCGCTCCTATTCCTTCAGCTCTGCGCCGGGCGAGTCGCGCTTGAGCTTCTTGATCAAGCAGGTTCCGGGCGGTCTGATGAGCTCCTGGCTGGCAGCGCAGCCGCTAGGCCAGCAGGTGGAAATGACGGGGCCTTTGGGGAGCTTTTATCTGCGGCAGGTGACGCGCCCCTTGCTGTTCCTGGCCGGTGGTACAGGTCTGGCTCCGTTCTTGTCCATGCTGGAAGTCCTGGTCAAGCAAGGCTGTACGCAGCCTGTGCATCTGGTCTATGGCGTCACCCGTGATCAGGATCTGGTGATGCTGGCAGAGTTGGAGTCCTTTACCCAGCGTTTGCCCGGCTTTAGCTACACCACCTGCGTGGTGGACCCGCAATCCAGCCACGAGCGCAAAGGCTACGTGACCCAGCATCTGGATCCGGCGCATTGGCATGAAGGGCAGGTGGATGTGTACCTGTGCGGGCCGCCACCCATGGTGGATGCCGTCAGCCAGTTCATTGATGCGCAAGCCCATGCTCCCGCGAATTTCTACTACGAAAAATTCATTACCAGCCAATAAATGTATTCAGACAGCGCCCCTTTGCGGGGCGCCCTGTGTTGGATGACTCCTACAAGGAAAGATCATGACTGCGCCTGTGCGTTTTCATCAAAAAGTGGCCATTGTGACGGGCGCGGCCCAAGGCATTGGCCGTCGTGTTGCCGAGCGCTTGCAGGCTGAAGGAGCCTGGGTACTGGCCGTAGACCGATCCGAGCTGGTGCGGGAACTGGCCAGCGAGGCGGTCCTGACACTGGAAGTGGATCTGGAAACCGTTGAAGGTGCTCAGGCTGCGGCCCAGGCGGCGCTGGATAAATGGGGACGTATTGATATTTTGATCAATAACGTCGGGGGAACGATCTGGACGCGCCCTTACGAGCACTACACACCGGCACAGATCGAGGCCGAGATACGCCGTTCCCTGTTTCCAACCCTGTGGTCCTGTCATGCCGTTTTACCCAGCATGCAGGAGCAGGGTAGTGGTGCCATTGTGAACGTGTCCTCGATTGCCACTCGCAGCATTAACCGCGTGCCGTATGCAGCGGCTAAAGGGGGCGTCAATGCCTTGACCGCCTCATTGGCTTTTGAGAATGCCCAGCGCGGCATTCGGGTTAATGCTGTCTCGCCTGGCGGGACCGAGGCTCCGCCACGGCGTATTCCCCGCAATACCCAGAACCAGGACGATCCCCAAGAAGCGATCTGGTATCAGCAGATTGTGGATCAGACCGTGGCCAGCAGTTTGATGAAGCGTTACGGGAGCCTGGATGAACAGGCCGCCAGCATTTTGTTTTTGGCCTCGGATGAGGCGTCGTATATCACCGGCACTGTTTTGCCAGTAGGAGGCGGCGACCAGGGCTGATCAAACGATGCGCGCGGCTGGTAGAGCGAAGGGCATCAAGACAAAAAACTCCATTTGGGGGAGACAAATCATGAAAACACTAGACGTTAATGAAGTGATTGAGCAGGCGCGCTTCGGGCGCTTTCACTGGATGGTGATGAGCCTGTGCGCCTTGTTGTTGATATTCGATGGCTATGACTTGTTTATTTACGGTGTGGTTTTGCCGGTGCTGATGGACGAGTGGAATTTGACGCCGGTGCAAGCGGGGGCCTTGGGTAGCTACGCCTTGTTTGGCATGATGTTTGGCGCGTTTGTATTTGGGCCGCTGGCAGACAAGATTGGCCGTAAAAAGGGCGTGACGATCTGCTTTGCCTTGTTCAGTCTGGCTACCTTCCTGAATGGCTTTGCGAGCTCACCGACCGAGTTTGGTGTCTACCGCTTTCTGGCCGGCTTGGGCTGTGGCGGCTTGATGCCCAACGCTGTGGCTTTGATGAACGAGTATTCGCCCAAGCGCTCGCGTAGCACCTTGGTCGCCATCATGTTCAGCGGCTATTCATTGGGTGGCTTGTTGTCGGCAGCGATTGGCATCTACATGCTGCCTCGTTTTGGCTGGCAGTCCATGTTTTTCTGTGCAGCCATTCCGTTGTTGCTGCTGCCTTTTATTGTCTGGAAACTGCCGGAGTCACTGGCGTTTCTGATGCGCCAGGGGCAAGAGGAAAAAGCACGCCGCATTGTGCACACCTTGGCCCCTGAAATGGGTGTGTCCCAAGATACCGTCTTGACCTTGCATGAGCAGAAAAAGACGGGTGTGCCCATGCTGGATCTGGTCAAGGAAGGGCGCTTGCTTGGCACCTTGATGATTTGGGTGGCGTTTTTCTGCTGCCTCTTGATGGTCTATGCACTGGGTTCCTGGTTGCCAAAATTGATGGCCAACGCGGGCTATAGCCTGGGTTCCAGCTTGTCCTTCCTGGTGGCCTTGAACCTGGGCGGAATGTTTGGTGCGATTCTGGGTGGTTGGCTGGGGGATCGTTTCAGCTTGCCTAAAGTGGTGGCCTGGTTCTTTCTGGTGTCGGCGGTGTCCATTACCTTGCTGGGTTTCAAGAGCCCGACTCTGGTGCTGTATGTGTTGATCGTGATTGCCGGTGCCACCACCATTGGCACGCAGATCCTGCTGTACGCCAATACGGCGCAGTTCTATCCCTTGTCCATGCGTTCCTCGGGACTAGGTTGGGCTTCAGGCGTGGGGCGGATCGGTGCGATTGCCGGGCCTTTCCTGGGCGGCACGCTGATGGCGGCCAAGTTGCCCTTGCAGATGAACTTCATGGCCTTTGCCGTGCCGGGTGTCGTGGCAATGCTGGCTTTCCTGATGTTTATGGTGTCCTTGCGTTCATCGCCTAAAGTGGCGCTGAATGCCGTGGCCGGTTGAGAGGGCTGAATTTTAAAGCTGACTGGAGTAAAGTGCATACACACTGTTTTCAATCGACGAATGCCAGCCTTTCAAATTGAATGGCTGGCATTATCTATGGAGCCTGCCGGAATCATGACCGCTAGTAGTCTTTTGCTGTTTCTGCCCGCCTGTTTTGCCCTGAATATGGCCTTCGGACCTAATAATCTGCTGTCCATGACGGTAGGGGCCAAGCAAGGGGTGTCGACTGCCATGGTAGCGGCCATGGGGCGTCTGGTCGCCTTTGCCATCATGATTGTGGTGGCGGCCTTGGGGATGGGAACCTTGTTGATGGTTTCGGAGACGGCCTTTACCGTGGTCAAGCTTGCGGGAGCGGCGTATCTGATCTGGCTGGGTATCAAGGTGCTGCGTGCCAGTAGCAAAACATCAGCAGAGCAAACCGAGGTGAGCAAAAAAGATATCTGGGGCCTGGTGCGCCAGGAGTTCTTTGTGGCTATCGGCAATCCTAAAGCCATTCTGATCTTCACCGCCTTCTTCCCGCAGTTTGTAGATATGAACAACTATTGGGCTAGCTTCATGACACAGGGTGTGATTTTCCTGCTGCTGGAAGTGATCGCGATTGCGGCGTATGCCTATGTAGGCACTCGTTTGTCCGGCGTGATGCAAAATGCGCGTGGTCTGCGTTGGGTGAACCGCATTAGCGGCAGCATGATGATAGGTTTTGGCGTGATCCTGGCCATGGCTCGACGCTCCTGATGTAAGCCCCGATCTGGGGGCACAAGTCGGAAAATAAAAGGCTCTCCTTGCGAGAGCCTTTTTGATGTTTCTATTTGTACAGGGTAAACACTGAATATGCTATTTAGTGCTTGAAGTTTGTAAATTTTTTGTTAGGATAAAAATTCGTTCTAGGCTTTCTCGATTAAATAAACAGCAGGAGGTTTGGATATGAATGACACGCCCATGAACTGGCCCAGTGATTTTCCGAGCAAACACGATTCAATATAAAACCTCAAAAAAAACGGAGACCGTTAACTAGCCAGGCCGCCCTATGGGCGGCTTTTTCATTGGCGCCTTAATGCTATGATTTTTAGATCGATATGTCTTGAGATTGAGCTGCCCGTTTATTGATAAGATTCAAATTTTGAATTGCTCAGGATTGGAAAGTTTCACTGGGCTACCTTAAATTAGGTTTTATTGCATTTTAATGCATGGAGTGGTTTGGAAAAATACGGAGCAGGAAAAGAATGAATGACATCAAGGCCTTGTTTGCTTTGTGTTTTTCCCTGCTTCCTGCTGCTTGTTCCTGTATCGCCGTCACTTATCCTGGCGATCCCGAAGGAGCCACTGTCGTTTGCAATGGCAGTGCCTATGGCGAGACTCCACTGATAATTAACGGTCTGCTGGAGGGGGCGTCGAAATGTTAGTGTCCCCTTGAGTAGGTATTAACTTGTAATATGGCTCCTGAACGAGCTTGACCAAACACTCTAGCTAAGATTCTTTGTTTTTAAATTTGGCTGATCTTGGCTGATTCACTGTTTTGCTCTACGTAAACAAGCTCCTAGGGCTATGCTATTTTCCTCTCTCTCCCTTTTCTGATTGATTCAGCCTTGCCACGTTCCTCTGCTACCCCCCCTCGTCGTATCACCATCCGCGATGTCGCCAAGGCGGCAGGGGTGTCTTTGACTACGGTTTCACACGCTTTGAATGACAGAGGGGTGGTGGACCCGTTAACGCGTGCCAAGGTCAAACAGATCGCGGCTGATATGGGCTATAGGCCCAATGTACGAGCGCAGCGCTTGCGCTCGGGGGCGGCCAACAGCATTGCCCTGGTATCGTCCATGCCTTTTGCCGTGTCGGGTGGCGTTTCGCGTCTGGGCTTCATGATGGAAGTGGCGGGCATTGCGGCCGAGGCGGCCATGCGGCGTGGCCTGGCTCTGGTGTTCGTACCGCCTTTGGAAAATGCCCAGGCCTTTCTGGAAGGTCTGGATATTGATGGGGCGATTTTGTTGGAGCCCATGACGGATGATCCCAATGTGCGCTTGTTGCAAGAGCGTGGCGTGGCCTTGGTGTCGATTGGGCGTCAAGGCGGTAGCGTAGACAGCATTCCCTTTATTGATCTGCAATCGACCGCAACCGCGCATTTGTTATTGAATCACTTGTGGGAGCAAGGACGGCGACGTATCGCCCTGGTGCAAAGCAGTGCCGCACGTGACTCTTACGCCAGCCATAAAAAAGCCTACGAGAATTTCGCTGCAGCGCACGCCATGCCAGTGCGCTATATGCAGGTAGAGGAAAGCTTGGGTGAAGCCGGTGGATTTGATGCCTGCGCCCGACTTTTAACACAGTATCCTGATACGGATGCCTTATGTGTGCCTGTGGATGCCTTTGCAGTGGGCGCCTTGGCGGCTGTGCAGCAGGCCGGTTTGCGTGTCCCGCAGGATGTAATGATCGCCACCCGTTACGATGGCTTGCGTGCCCGTACCGCAGAACCGGCGTTGACAGCTGTGGATCTTCATCTGGAACAAGTGGCAACCCTGGCGGTAGAACTGCTGTTCGAGCATCTGTCGGGTGATAAGAGCCGCCTGTCGGCTTTGGGCCCAAAGCCGGAACTTCGGGCCCGTGCCTCTACACAGCTGGACGATTAAGTCAGCATGACGGCCAGACCGGAGACGGTCGCAAACACCAGAACTCCAATGCGCAAACGGCGTTGATCCAGCTTGTGATGTACCAGGCTGCTCAAGCCCATCCCCAGCAGCAATACGGGCAGGCACAACACGGCGTAGCTCAGGTGGGACCACTGTAGCGCGCCGGAGATACCCAGCACGGCCAGCGAAATCACTTCCCCCACCAGAAAGCACAAGGCAACTGTCGAGCGCAAGGTGGCGACAGGGGCGTGCTGGTACACCAGAGCCAAAGGCGGGCCACCAATGCCGGTGGCGGTTTCAGTGATGCCGGTGACCAGACCTGTGGCAATAAAGGCCTTCTTGCCGGGCGTGAAGCTGGGAGCCAGCACCGACGCCAGTACAGCCAGCAAGGTACTGATACCGACAAACTGGTTTAACCAGTAAGTCGACAGCACCAGCAAAATCCCCAAACCGGCAAAAGTCCCTGCAAAACGTCCGACGGTGATCCAGCCCGCTCCGCTGCGGTCGATCGCCCCACGTTCACGCCAGGCAACATAGGCGTTCAGCGGCAGCATCAGGAACAGGAGCGCTCCTGGTATGGCCTCGGGATGAACCAAAGCCAGTACCGGGACTACGATCAGGGCAAAACCCATCCCGCTGGCACCCTGAATAAAGGCACCCGCCAGCACGGCGGCAAAAGCAATCAGCAAACCCACTGTCATGCCAAGGCCTTTTCCTGCTCGGCGTGACGCGCCAGGTGTTCGGTGGATGGGGCGTGCAGCTTGCGGATATCCGATTGCGCGACCGCATGGCGAGCCAGCTCACGGACCTCTTCCAGCAAGGGCAGGGGATCCCAATCCACAGGCTGGCCTTCCCACAGACGCAGCTTGCCTTGGACAACGACAGCCCGAATCTGATCGCGAGCAGCAATCCGAACCAGTTCCCAAGGCAGATCCCAGGAGGGCGTCATCTCGGGCACTTGCAGATCGACCACGAGGAAGTCGGCTTGGGCGCCCACCCGAATCTGCCCGGTTTGAGCTCCCAGGCCTATGACTTCGGCCCCCCCTCGGGTCGCCATATCCAGCCAGGTCCAACCCGCACCGCAAGAGGAGTCACCCACCATCATGCCGAAGGCAAAGCGTTGTGCCGCCTCGCCATAATCCATCATGCGAAAGGCATCGCTGCGAGTGCCGTCCGTCCCCATGCCCAAACGTATGCCTTGAACGCGCATGGCTTCGGCAGGAGCGACGGCATTGCCTTTCCAGGCGCTGGCAACCGGGTTGTAGGAAACGGCAGCGTTCAAATCAGCCATCAGCCGGATTTCGCTGGGGGTAACCAAGGTGGCATGGGCCAGCAAGGAAGCCGAACCCAGGGCACCAATATGGGCAAGATGCTCGATCGGGCGACGACCATGGGCATTCAAGGAACGCTCCACCGCGACCAAATGCTCGTTGGCATGGGTCTGGAACACACGGCCCGCTTCTTCGCTCATGGAATAGATACGATGCAACATCGCATCACTGGCGGCTTCGGGAATAGAGATAGCCAGTGAAGGGCTGATCAAGGCATGGTGCTCCCATTGCTGAAGGTGGGCCTGGGCGCGAGCCACAATAGGCTCGGCGTCCAATAGTACCGCGCCGTGCTTGTCGTTGCAGATCAGGCCCAGAACGCAGCGTATACCTACGTCTGTGGTGGCTTGCACAATAGCGTCCAGATCTTCGGACGATCGCGTGCCAGCGTCGCAAACCGTCGTGAAACCGCCCCGCAAGGCTTCCAGTGCCGACAGCTTGCTGGAGGCATACAGATGGCGAGCGTTCAAGGTGCTTTCCAGTGGCACCCAGACCCGGCGGAAAATCTCCGAGGGTTCGCCATACACCAGCGACTTCCCATATGACTGGGTGACGTGATGATGTGCATCCACAAAACCGGGCATCAACAAATGACCGGGCAAGCTCAGACGTGGCAGCCCAGGGTGACGGGCGGCAATCTCTTCTACCGTGCCAATATCGCTGAAGCGACCTTCTTCAATCAGGACAGCGTGTCCGCTGACAGGTCCTTGCGGCAGCAAGAGGTGTTCGGGTTCCAGAATGCGGGCCTGAGCCAGGTCGTGGGATTGAAATAAAGATGCGTGATTCATGGCACAGCTCATCAAGAATGTTGAAGGGGAGCGGGTTTGGGCGAGCGCTGGCCGAGGTGAATGAACAGGTAGTTCAAAACAGCCGCCGTCAGCGCACCCATGGCAACGCCGTTGGACAAGAGCAATCGCACTTGGGAGGGAAGTTGGTCGTAAATGCCGGGAACGACGATGGGCAGCAAACCGACCGCCAGAGCCGTGGCAACCACATACATGGCGGCATGGCCGCGCAGGTCTACCTTGCGCAACATGTCTATGCCCATGGTGCCGACGATGGCAAAGACCACCAGCCCGGTTGCGCCAATGACAGAGGCAGGAATGACGCTGATCAGCGCGGAGAGCGGCGAGAACACACCAAACAGAATCAGGAACAGCCCACCGACGGCCGTGACATAGCGGGAGCGCACTTGGGTCGCGCGAATGATGCCGATGTTTTCACCACTGGTAATGATCAGCGAGGTCCCGAAAATACCGCCTAGCAAAGAAGCCAGCCCGTCGCCACGGATCGTATTGGGGACTTGTGCCTGTTGTTCGGCCTCGTTTTCCTTGCCCAGGACCTCATTCAAGGCAATGGTCTGGCCAGTGGCTTCCACCATGGAAATCAAGGTGAACAGCAGCAGCGGCAAAGCGGCGATCAGATCAAAGTTGGGCGGGCCAAAGGGGAAAGGCGATGGCAGGGCCAGCAGTGGGCCACTGCCCACGCCGCTCAAGCTGATGTCGCCCATCAAGGCAGCGGACAAGGCACCCACAATCAAGCCCAGCAAGATAGCCAACTGGCGGCACATGCCCTTGAGCAAACGGGCAAACAGCACCGTAGACGCAATGGTGATCAGGGCCAGCAGCAAATTGTCGGTATTACCGAAATTGGCCGAGCCGGGTGTGCCGGCAATTAATTTGCCGGATATCTGCGCCAGGTTGATGGCAACCAGCAAGAGCATGATGCCGATGACCAGCGAAGGGAAGTAACGCAAAAAGCGTTTGAAGATGGGGACGATCAGAAAGTACAGCAGGGCGGACAGAATCACCGCCCCGGAGGCGGTGGGCAGATCGGTTTGTTGCGCGATCAGAATGAACAGGATGATGGGCGCACCACCGGGCAGCATCACAAAAGGTAGTTTGGCGCCTATACCGGCTGGGCCGAAGGATTGGATCAAGGTGCCTATGCCACAGACCAGAAAGGTGGCGCTCAATAGCTGAGTGGTCAGGGCAGCATCAAAGCCCAGGGCCTTGCTCATCAAGAACACGGCGGCGATAGGGGAGGCGGCCATGACCAGTACGTGTTGCAGCCCGAAGGCAATCATGCGCTGAGGGGAATACAGCTCATCCACTTGCGCAGTGGGGGTGTCTTTCATCAGTGTCTCCTGTGCTGCATTGTCAGGTGCTAAAGAGCCTGCTGCAGTCCTTTAGGTTTTTATCGAATTTATGAGTAAAACGATTTGGTTTTGATTTTATGCTCAACCAAAACGTTTTGGTAGTGTATTTATGCTTGGCTGAAAAGTCGATGCACAAATCAAATAAGGATTATTTCTGCAGGCTGAACTAGCCTGTTGGAGGCAGAGGCAGAGGCAGAGGCAGAGGCAGAGGCAGAGGCAGAGGCAGAGGCAGAGGCAGAGGCAGGGCGCGGCATGGCGAGGGCCACCGTTACGGGGAGTGAGGCGATCGCTGGTTGAAAAAGCGGGAGGGGCAAACTATGAGGCGTAGAGGACAAAAATGAACGTCAGCACAGAGGGATTGTTTACCCTTTAGATAGCCAGTTCCGACCATCTAAAGGGTGTTTTTACGTAACAGGCTTTAATCCACGATGTAGAGTTTGGCGCCCGTCTGGGTGGAAGAACGGTGCGGCTCGGCATTGTCAGCCACATGGTAAGACTGTCCCGGTTCCAGGGTGAAGCGGCGGCCGTCTTCCAGTTCGGTATCCAGCCGGCCTTCCAGACACAGCAACATATGGCCCTTTACGCACCAGTGGTCGGCCAGATAGCCGGGGCTGTATTCCACCATGCGTACGCGAATGGGGCCAAATTGCTGGGTGCGCCACAGGGCCATGCCTGTTTCGCCTTTGTGTTCTGTAGGAGTAATGTCGGACCAGTTAACGGTGCAAAAGGGTAGGTTCTGAATATCCATGCTTGCGGCTCGTGAGGAGGAATGACGTTTATAGTAGGCCTCTTTGTGAGGCTTGGTTTGTTGCCTTACTGATTTTTCCTGATACAGGCAATTTCAATTTAGAAATTTGCTGACGTCACAAACGCAGAGAGATCAGGAATACTCGCGCTCAACAGGGGCTTGTCATGGCACTTGTACTGACAAAAAGGGGAAGCGCATGAGTCTGTCTCAATCAACATTATTCGCACGGCACCGTGGACGGTGGAGCGTGCTGGCCGCTGCCTTGTTGCTATCAGCTTGCAGCAGTGTGCCTCAACAATCGGCACAGCGTGAGGCGGTCTCAGCGGCAGCCCCACAAACGGCCTCGACTTTGGGTACGCAATGGGGAGAAGGGCGTGAGTCACGGGCCTATTCGGTTCAGGCTCAGCGCGTCGAGCCTCTGCGTGATGAGCTGCAATTAGCCTATTCCGATGAACGCAGTATTCGCCAGGCTTTGGGCCAAAACCTGGATGCCCAGCGCAGTATTTTGCTGGATCAAGGCAAGGTGGAATTGTCTGTGCATGATGGGCGCGACGCGCCTTTGACAATTTTCAGCAGCATCGGGCAGAAAAACTATCAGCTGGCGGGCAAAGCAGGGGAACGTTACGTTCTGGTCTATACCAATCGCAGCGCTACGCCTTATGAAATCATCACCACGGTAGATGGTCTGGATGTCTTGTCGGGCAAACCGGGCAGCCGCAGCTATAACGGCTATCTCTTGCAGGCCGGGGCCGTCTTGCGTATCGAGGGCTTTCGTAAAAGTGCTGACGAAGTGGCTGCTTTCCGCTTCTCGGGCAAGGACCGGGCTTACGCGGCGAACGCTCTGGCAGGTGACAGACGCAATATCGGTGTGATTGGTACGGTGCTTTACGAAGTGCGCCCGGTGACTCCGGCTCAAGCTGCCGTGCCGTCGCCCAATCCTTTTCCTGCTGACAAAGGCAATGGGCAATACGCACCTGCGCCGCGTTATTAAGACTTGACCGCTCTCTTTGGCAAAAGAGTAGATGGATTTTGACGAAGGGACGAAAGATATTCACGCAAATAACAGGGCTCTTAGCGGGAAATTACGCGCTTGGAGCCCTGCAATGACTCTGTTAAGGTGTGCCAGGATTAGCCACTTTGCAAGGACAGCGCGTGCCGCCAGAGTTGATCCATCCAGAGCATTTTGTCCACGTACGCATCATCATTGGCATGGTGCTGGGTATCAGCATTTCCAGACTGATCGTAGGCGTCTCTGAATTCATCCAACACCCCAAAGCCAAGCGTGTCTATCCCATTCACTTGGGGTGGGTGCTGTATCTGTTCCTGACGATTATCCATTTTTGGTGGTATGAATTCAGTCTGGTGAAAGTGCAGGTCTGGTCCTTTCAGCTGTATTTTTTCCTGATTTTGTATACCTGTGTGTTTGCCATCATGGCGTCCTTGCTGTTTCCGTCCAATATGGAGGAATACCGCGGTTTCGAGGATTATTTCCAGACCCGGCGGCGCTCGCTTTACGGCTTTTTCGTGCTGATTCAGCTTATGGACCTGGTCGATACAGCCATTAAAGGAAAAGAGTATTTCTTGTCGCTGGGTATGGAATACCCCTTGCAGCAAGCCGTGTTCATTGTCATGGGTCTGATCGCCATGGTAGTGCCCAGCAAGCGCTATCAGGCGGCCTTGATGGTGCTGACGATAGTCTATAAAGGGCTGTGGATTTTCCGTTTGTACGATATTTTGAATTGAGTCAGCCGCTCGTTTTTTCGGGTTCTATCTGTCCTTAAAGGCGCAACGGTTTTCTCCGGCTGCGCCCCTTTCGTCTAGCTTGTCCGCATTTCTCTTTAGCTCCTGCCCGGTCAAATGGGGCATGGATAGGCTATAGGGCGGTCAAACATCCGCTTTAGCAGATCTGTCATTAAGGCTGGGCTAGAATCGCTTTTTTAGTTGTGTTCTTGGAGATGGTGACGACATGAGTGGCTCCTTTACTTTTGTGGTGATGTTGGCGTTCTTGGCTGTGGTCGTGGTGATGGCTGGGGTCAAAGTTGTGCCTCAGGGCCAGCAATGGACGGTCGAGCGCTTTGGTCGCTACACCCGCACCCTGACGCCGGGCTTGTCCTTGCTGGTCCCTTTTATGGACCGCGTGGGCCGCAAGCTCAAAATGATGGAATCCGTGCTGGATGTTCCCTCGCAAAATGTGATTTCCCGCGACAACGTGGCCGTGACGGCTGACGGTGTCGTGTTTTATCGCATCGACAATGCTGCCCAGGCTGCCTATGAAATTGATCACCTGGAAATGGCGATTGTGAACCTGACCACCACCAACTTGCGTTCGGTCCTGGGTTCGATGGAACTGGATCACATGCTGTCCAATCGCGAAGTGATTAACGATCGCCTGCTGGCAGCGGTGGATGCAGCGACGACACCTTGGGGGGTGAAAGTTACCCGTGTGGAAATCCGTGATTTGAATATGGCTCCCGAGTTGCAGGAAGCCATGAATCTGCAGATGACGGCTGAGCGTCATCGTCGTGCTGCCGTGACCAAGGCCAGCGGCCAGAAAGAAGCCGAAGTGCTGCAAGCCGAAGGGGAGAAGCAAGCGGCTGTGTTGCGTGCGGAGGGTGAAAAGCAATCCGCTATCTTGCGTGCCGAAGCGCGTGAGCGTGAAGCTGAGGCTGAAGCCCGTGCAACCCGCGAAGTCTCCGAAGCCATCAAGAGCGGTGACGTGCAGGCCCTGCAGTACTTTGTGGGCCTGAAGTATGTGGAAGCCTTGCGTGATGTGGGCACGGGCCCCAATAGCAAGCTGGTGCTGATGCCTTTGGAGGCCAGCGGCATTACCGGTGCGGTGGCAGGTGTGACCGAGCTGCTCAAGACCACCGGCAGCAAGTTGGGACAAGGCTAAGCGGATAGCTGGAGGTGCTGATCTTGTCATTCATTTTTGATTCCTTTTGGTACTGGCTGGTGTCTGGCGTCGTGCTGATCGCTGCCGAGGTCGTCATCTCTGGCGTCTATCTGCTGTGGCTGGGTTTGGGGGCTTTGACGGTGGGCTTGTTTGCCGCCGCCTGGCCGGATGCTCCCTCCTGGTTGCAATGGCTGATTCTGGCCGTGGCCATGTTGGGGTGGGTGGTCGTTGGTGTACGTTGGCAACGACGCAGCCGGGCCAATCAGCCTGATATTTTGAATACCGGCTTGAGCGCCTATGTGGGGGCTCGCGCGCAGGTCAGCGAAAGCTTTGTGAACGGCCGTGGACGTATTCGGCTCAACGATAGTTATTACAGTGCCACAGCGGCCCAAAATCTGGAGCAGGGCGCTGCGGTTGTGGTCTTGGCGGTGGAAGGCGCCGAAATGCGTGTTCAGGCTGTTGAGTAAGACAAATAGCAGGATGTAGAACAATGATGAACAATCGCTACGGCAAGCTGGCTTCTTTGGTATATCACCTGGACAAGCCGGTAGGACGCTCTTTCGGGGATGTGGAGTACTACCTGGAGCGCTTGCAAGGCACAAGCGGACCCATTCTGGAACCCGCAGTAGGCACAGGGCGCATTCTGATTCCCTTGTTGCAGGCGGGGCTGGATATCAGCGGCTTCGATCTGTCGCAGGAAATGCTGGATTATTGCCACCGTGAATTGGAACTGCGTTCTTTGACGACACAGCTTCAACTGGCCGGTTTTACGGATTTCACAGCAGACCGCTCCTTGGAGGCGATTGTGGTGCCGGCTGGCTCTTTTCAGCTTCTGGATTCGTTTGAGCAAGGCATGGCCGCGCTAAGCCGTTTTCATGCCAGCCTGAAGTCAGGTGGGCGACTGTTGCTGGATCTGGACCCGGTGGCGGCGATTTTGAGTGTGCATCCAGGCATGCGGACTTGGTCGGCCGCTCCGCATGGGCTTATTACTCTCAATGCCACCGCCTTGGACAAGGACTATTGCGCTCAGGTAAGCCGTGAAATGCATCGCTACGAGTTGTGGGAGCATGGTGTCTTGCTGGAAACCCAGCTGGAACAGTTCTCGCTGCGTTGGTGGGGTGTTCAGGAACTGCGCATGGCGCTGGAGCAAGTGGGTTTTGGCGAGATTGTTATCTCCGGCGGGTATCAGTACGGCAAGACACCGCAGGACACTGACGGAATTATTTCGTTTGAAGCGCGCAAGCTGTAAGACTGGGACTGGGACTGGGCTTGGTGCCAGTAATCGTATTAGTGTGGTGGCTAAGGTGGAAACTGTACGCGCTATGAGCAATGGCATGGGTTCGTACATGGATACTGGTGCGGCAACAGCAACAGCAACAGCAACAGCAACAGCAACAGCAACAGCAACGGTAATTGCAGGGTTGCAAGCTGCTGGACTGGGATCCGGGCGTCGGGTTGTTTCAACCCTGTTCGCTTTGATGTTGGCGCTACTGCCTGTATTTGTCCCCGTCGCTCAAGGGCAAAGCCTGATACAGGATGAACAAGGCTGGGTTTATGTGAATGAAAGGGGCGAAGCAGTTCTGCGTCCCTTTATTTACGACAACGGCCCTGATTATTTTGAAGAGGGTCTGGCTCGTTTCGTCGCCAAAGGGAAAATGGGCTTTCACGATCAATCATTGAAAATCTGGATTCCGGCCCGTTACGATTTTGCCTTTCCTTTTGTGGATGGCAAAGCCAAGGTCGGCATGGATTGCAAGCTCATTCCACACGGTGAACATCATTCAGTTCACTGCCAGCACTGGGAAAATATTTCCAATCCTTTGACAGCACCAAAAAATCAACCTGAAAACTAGTCCGTGCACAGTACACTGCAGTACAGAGTTTATCCGGAGAACACGATGAAGAAATGGGGAATCCTGGGACTGGTCGGCGTCTTGTCTGCTTGCGCCAATCAAGCCTCGACACAGCCACCCGTAGGTATTGCCAATCCGGCCTCGGCTTATTGCGTGGAGAAGGGCGGGCGTTTGGATATCGTCAACACACCAACAGGGCAAGTGGGCATGTGCACCTTGCCGGATGGCACGGTGATCGAGGAGTGGGAGCTGATGCGCCGTGACCACCCTTCGGCAAAGTCCTGATGCCAGATCATAAAAGCCAGCTATTTGCTGGCTTTTATATTAGCGTTCGATACGGACCTCAAAGTACGCTTCGGACTCGCCCAGATCACGAAAGCCATCACTCATGGCGCGCGTGGCGGCGGCAATCCATTTTTTGGCCAGGGCAATGTCTTCCCCGGACAATTCCGTCTCTGCCGTCTCTTCGGCCAGTTGCCACGCTCGATAGGCCTGGACCACGGCCTCCGGGCCTTGCATGACTTTTTCTAAGCTGCGGCGAAAACGCTCCTCAGCCTCGCGGCGGCCGCGTTCGGTGATATCGGAAGGAGCGTCGTGCAAAGTGATGGTATAGGACATGATGCTTCTTTTTGCTGTATGGATGAACAGTAATTTAGCATGTCTTTTTATCTTGAGCCAGATTTTTGTGATGTCTGTTGCATCAACTATTAGTCGGCTTCTTCTGCGCCCCCAAACAGGCTGAAAAGATGTGTGCGCTTGTTCGACTTTGCACGACTGGCCCAGCTCTGATTTTCCACCATAGACTATCGGCTTGCGCCTGTGGGTATACTGCTCCAAGCAGATTCATGCTCTCTTTTTTCATGGCCGAGGTTCAGGGTGCAGCTTGTAGCGATTGGCAGTATTACCGTTGATATTGTGGTCTCAGGCATGCCAGCCGAGCTGGCGCGTGGCGACAAGCAGGAAGTGAGCTCGATCGACTTGTATCCAGGTGGTGGGGCGCTTAATGCGACAGCCAGCTTCATGGAGCAAGGCGAGTCGGTTCGGCTACTGGGGGCGCTGGGTCGAGACGGCTTGGGTGAGCGTTTGCGTTCACATATCGAGCAGTTGGGAGTGGACGTCAGCAGTATGCAGATCTGTCCTGATCAGCCCACCGGTAAAGCCATCGTCCTGGTCGAGCCGTCCGGCAGTGCTTCGGTGCTGGCACGACGTGGGGCAAATGCCTGCCTGCGTGTCCAGGCTCAAGACTTGCAAGCAGACCTGATTTATGTGGCTCCCTTGGCCTTGCAGCCTATGGAAAGCGTGGCGCAGGCCTTGGCGGAAAGAAGGGAGACCTCGGCCTGCCTGGTGGTAAATCCCAGTGTGGCGTGTTTGCAGCATCAAGGCCAGGGATTCAAGCAGGTCTACGCACGCGCAGATGTGCTGGGCCTGAATGCGGTGGAGGCCCAAATGCTGGCAGGCGTTCAGGACGCCGATATTCAGCTGGAATTATCGATTCAGGAAGCGTGCGAGCTGGCTGCGCGTCTGCAGCATCACCCTCAACAAGCCTTGTTGATCACCTTGGGTGTGCAGGGGGCGGTGTTGGCTTTTAATGGTCAGCAGTATGTGGAGCCTGTGTGCAAGGTGGCGGTGTGCTCAACGGTGGGGGCAGGGGATGCCTTTCTATCCAGCTTTGCCCTGGCCTGGAAACGGGGTTTGGAACCGACAGAAGCCTTGAAGCTGGCCAGCCAGGCAGCGGCGGCACGATTAGGACAGTGGGCGGCCAATACCTTTCCGCCCATGTTCGGACAAGGCGCAGCGCAAGCCCTGACTTTGTAAATACCAAAAGCACAGCAAAACAAATCACAAAGGGGAGAGGATATGGCAGCCACTATCATTATTATTGGCTTGTATCTGCTGGTGACAGTCCTGCTGGGCGTCACACTCTGTTATACCCGTCCCAAGACGTGGAAACGAGATACGGCTTTATTAATGATTACCCCCTTGGCTGTTCCTGTGGTTTACGCCATTTTTACAATGCTCAATGGATAAGGGGCAGGCACAAAACGTCTTTTCCTGGCCTTTTGTTGCATGTTATGCACTTTTGCGAAGTTTTTTGCCGCAAAAGTAAGCTTGTGTAGCCTAATCCTAGTCTTTGTGTTGTCTCTGTGTCGGATCTTGACAATCGTTGACTTCATGTTCTGAAAGTGGCCCGCTACCATACTCTCAAGCTTGTTTTAGTTGGGACTTTGGGATGTACGCCATGATTAATGCCTCGAATCTGATCGATTATGTACCTATGGTATTAATGCTGGCTGGCTGCGGTATTTTGGGCTTTATTTTGTTGTCTTTTTGGCTGCATCGCTCTTGATCTACACCCAGCCTTGTCGTGCTTTGCAATAAAGCACCGATATTTACGCTTGATTTCAGCAGCTTCTTTTACCTGACGTGTTGCTTTTGCTGCACGCTTGCCTTCGCACACTTTTCATATCAAACAAGTGTAGTAAGCTACTTCCACGATCTGTTTCGCGACCAGCGCTTGAGGGTTTTAATCCTGCGCTAACAGCAGACGCGGCCTGGACAATCTTCATCTCGAATGATTTGTCAGGCATCAGCAAACATCAGGTCAAGGAGAAGGAAATCATGTTTTTCCGCTTAGTTTCTGCCTGTGCAGGTTCTTTGATGTTGTCGGCATGCGCCAGCTCCCCCCAAACGGCCACCAAACCAGTCGGGCAGGCCAATCTGGCTTCCACTTTTTGTCAGCGCATGGGCGGGCAAACCATTGTTCATGAAAGTGGACGTGGTGCCTACGGAACCTGCTTGATGAAAGACGGTTCGGAATCCGAAGAATGGGCCTTTTACCGTAGCTGGTATCCCCGTATGGACTGAATTCTTTGCCAAATGTGGTTTTTGTGGCGATACAACGCCGCGATAGCGGGCGAAGGTGATAAACTTATCCAATCAAATGTGTTATTTGGGAAGCAGAATCTTATGAACTCAACGCGAACTACCCGTCGGCAAATCTAGCCGTGGCCGCGTAGCGTTTCGTTTGCTTTCCAAGAACGTTCAATTCAAAAGCGCGGCTTTTTCAAGGCCGCGTTTTTTATTTCAGGAAGTGTTATGGTCCGAATCACACTGCCCGATGGCTCCCAGCGAGAGTTTCAGGGCCCGGTTTCCGTCAGCGAAGTGGCGAACTCGATTGGTACTGGCTTGGGCCGCGCCGCCCTGGCTGGCCGTGTCGGTACGCCCGGCACCGAGTCGCGTCTGGTGGACACCTCGTATGTGATCGACCAGGACAGCAATTTGGCCATCATCACCGCCAAAGACGCTGACGGTCTGGATTTGATTCGTCACTCCACCGCTCACTTGCTGGCTTACGCGGTCAAGAGCTTGTTTCCGGATGCCCAAGTTACCATCGGTCCGGTGATTGACAACGGCTTTTATTACGACTTTTCCTACAAGCGTGCCTTTACGCCCGAGGATCTGGAAGCCATTGAAAAGAAAATGGCGGAACTGGCCAAGAAAGACGAAGTGGTTACCCGCGAAGAGTGGTTGCGCGACGACGCCGTCGAGTTCTTCAAGAGCATCGGCGAGGACTACAAGGCAGAGATCATTGCCTCCATTCCGTCCAACGAGCCGATCAGCCTGTACCGCGAAGGCGATTTCATTGACTTGTGCCGTGGCCCTCACGTGCCATCTACTGGCAAGCTGAAAGTATTCAAGCTGATGAAAGTAGCCGGGGCTTACTGGCGTGGCGACAGCAATAACGAAATGCTGCAACGCATTTACGGGACTGCCTGGGCGACCAAGGAAGATCAACAAGCTTATCTGACCATGCTGGAAGAGGCCGAGCGCCGCGACCACCGTAAACTGGGCCGTGAACTGGATCTGTTCCACTTCCAGGAAGAGGCCCCTGGTCTGATTTTCTGGCACCCCAAAGGTTGGGTGATCTGGCAACAGGTCGAACAATACATTCGCCGTGTCTATCAGGACAATGGCTACCAGGAAGTGAAAGCACCGCAAATTCTGGATTTGTCGCTGTGGAAGAAAACGGGTCACTGGGACAACTACGCTGAAAACATGTTCACGACTGAGTCGGAGAATCGTGTTTACGGCTTGAAGCCCATGAACTGCCCCGGTCACGTGCAAATCTTCAATTCCGGTTTGCATTCCTACCGTGAACTGCCTATCCGCTACGGCGAGTTCGGTCAGTGCCATCGCAACGAACCCTCGGGTGCCTTGCACGGCATGATGCGCGTACGCGGTTTTACCCAAGACGACGGCCACATTTTCTGTACCGAAGACCAACTGCAAGACGAGTGCGCTGCCTTTACCGCTCAGTTGCAAGCCGTCTACGCGGACTTTGGCTTTACCGAAATTCTGTACAAAGTGGCTACTCGCCCAGAAAAGCGTATCGGTGACGATGCGGTCTGGGACAAGGCTGAACAAGCCCTGATCGAAAGCTTGCGCCGTACCGGCTGCGAGTTCGAGATCTCGGAAGGCGAGGGCGCTTTCTACGGTCCGAAGATTGAGTACACGCTGAAAGATGCCATTGGTCGTCATTGGCAGTGTGGCACCATCCAGGTGGACTTCTCCATGCCGGCCCGTTTGGGCGCCGAGTATGTGGATGCCCAGGATCAGCGTCGTGTGCCTGTCATGTTGCACCGTGCTATTTTGGGTTCCTTCGAGCGCTTTATCGGCATGCTGATTGAAAACCACGCCGGTGCCTTGCCTGCCTGGTTGGCTCCTGAGCATGTGGTGGTATGCTGCATTTCCGAAAGTTCAGCCGATTATGCTCAATCCGTGGCGCAAAACCTGAAGAAAATGGGATTCCGTGCCTCCTCTGATTTGCGTGGTGAAAAAATCACTCGTAAAATCCGTGAGCACAGTATGCAAAAAGTGCCCTATATTCTGGTCGTGGGTGAAAAAGAGCGTGAAAACGGCGCAGTCGCCGTGCGTGCGCGTGGTGGCGTGGACTTGGGCGTCATGCCAATAGCCGATTTTTCAGCACGATTGAAGCAAGAGATCGATAGCCGTCAGTAAAACAGGAACGCTATCGTTTTTATCGACATTTTTAGGAGTTTTCGACATCGCAACCGAGAAAAAACATCGCATCAATGGTGAAATTCGTATTCCAGAGGTGCGACTCATTGGAGTCGAGGGTGAGCAGCTAGGTATCGTCAAGGTGCCTGACGCCTTGGCAATGGCAGAACAGCATGATGTGGATCTGGTGGAAATCGCCCCTGCGGCTGTACCACCGGTGTGCCGTTTGATGGATTACGGCAAATTCCGCTATCAGGAACAGAAACGCCAACAAGAAGCCAAGGCCAAGCAAAAAATCATTCAGATCAAGGAAGTCAAATTCCGTCCCGGTACGGACGAAGGCGACTACCAGGTCAAGCTGCGTAATGTGAAGCGTTTTATTGATGATGGCGACAAGGTCAAAGTGACCTTGCGTTTCCGTGGTCGTGAAATGGCTCACCAGGAACTGGGTATGCGCGTACTGGAACGGATTCGCGACGAAGTCAGCGAAATCTGTCAGGTTGAAGCCATGCCCAAGCTGGAAGGCCGTCAAATGGTCATGGTCTTGGCGCCTCGCAAGAAAGCGTCCTGATACTCTTGCACGATACTGCCTGGATCCGCCCAGGAGCATTATGCGTCGCTCGACTCGCTCCCAAGTAGCGGGTCGGGCACAATCGCCTTTGCAGCCCGGCTGCAAAGGCGTTTTTCTCTAGGTGTCATATGCACGTTTTATTCATCATTGATCCCTTGCCCAGCCTGTCGGCTTACAAGGATTCCTCCGTTGCCATGATGCGTGCATTTCTGGCGCGTGGTCATCGCGTCAGCGTGACCTTGCAGTCTGATTTGTACATTTCCCAAAGTCGGGTTCGTACGCGCAGTCAGGCTGTCAGTATTGCTGCAGATGCCGATTTGCGTGCGCCTTCGTGGTGGACACATCCCGAGCCTGCCACCGAGCAGGAATTGAATGTCTTTGATGCAGTCATCATGCGTAAAGACCCGCCTTTCGATATGGAATACTCCTATTCCACGCACTTGCTCAGCTTTGCGCAGGAGCAGGGGGCCAAGGTATTCAATTCAGGCGCGGCCATTCGCAATCACCCTGAAAAACTCGCTATTACCGAATTTCCGGAATTTACCCCACCCACCTTGGTCACCCGGGACATGGCCCGCTTGCGTGCCTTTCACCAGGAACACAAGGATGTGATCGTCAAGCCGCTCGATGGCATGGGCGGCATGGGTATTTTCCGTCTGCAAGATCCCGAACCCAACCTGGGTGCGATTCTGGAAACGCTGACAGCCAATGGTACGCAAACCATTATGGCGCAGCGCTACATCCCTGAAATCGTCAAGGGTGACAAGCGCATCCTGATCATTGACGGCGAACCTGTACCTTACGCCCTGGCTCGCATTCCCTTGGCGGGCGAGACACGCGGCAATCTGGCCGCAGGTGGCCGCGGGGTTGCCCAGCCATTGTCCGAACACGACTGGCACATTGCCCGTACGCTGGGCCCTGTGCTGGCCGCACGTGGCTTGTTGCTGATTGGTTTGGATGTGATTGGTGACTACGTCACGGAAATCAATGTGACCAGCCCAACCTGTTTCGTTGAAATTACTGAACAGACCGGCTTTGATGTTGCGCAGCGTTTTGCCGAGGCCGTCGAAAAAGCGACGGGACGCGCGTGATTCGCCTTGCCTTGATCATGCACGAGCCCCTGGCCAGCGCGTTTGCCAGCTGTGCCGAGCACGTCCTGGGCGAAAAGCCCGATCTGTTTGTCTTTGACATTCAGGCCGACGAATGCACGGATACGGCGGTAGACCGCTTGCTGGGGCAGCTGCAAACGCAAGCGCCGGACTCGCCCGCCACACTGATACTGTGTGACCTTTACGGTGCCACCCCCTTTAATGTGGCACGTCGAGTCCAGCAAGCTTTGCAAGATCAAGGGCAGGGCGCTTATTTATTGACCGGCACCAATATGTGTATGGTGTTGAAAGCCTTGACCGAGCGACGTGACAATCCCGAGCAGTTCGCTCAGGATGTCATGGCAGGCGCATTGCGTGGCATTGTTCACGCCGACTGCCATTGCTAATTTGAATTTTCACTTTCATTTTTCCAGTTGCCCTTATGCCTAGCGTATCCATCACGATCAGTAATAAATTAGGTCTTCATGCACGGGCAGCAGCCAAGCTTACCCAGTTGGCCGGCCGTTATAGCAGTGAGATTTTTATCGCGCGTGGCTCTCAGCGCGTGAATGCAAAAAGTATTATGGGTGTCATGATGCTGGCCGCCGGAATGGGGGTCACTGTGGTTGTCGACGCCCAGGGTGACGATGCCGATCAGGCCCTCAATGATATTCAGGCGTTGTTTGACGCCAAGTTTGGTGAAAACGAATAAGGAAGAAATCTGGTCATGAATAGTGCTGCAGCTCGAACCCCGGCGTCTGATTTGTCCGCGATGTTTACCGCTCAAGGCCAAGCAGTCGGTAAGGGGTACGCCATTGCCAAGGCCGTGGTAATGAGCGCAGCAGCACTGGAAGTCCCTCATTACCGGATTGCCGCCGAAGACGTCGATTCTGAAAGCCAGCGCTTGTTAAGCGCCATGGCTAGCACTCGCGATGAACTTCGAGCCATGGTTGATCAGTTGCCTGTGGATGCGCCACGCGAGCTAGCTCCTATCTTGACGGTGCACAGCCTGCTGCTGGACGATCCCATGCTGACGCAGCAAACCTGCGCCATCATTGCCGAGCGTCACTACAACGCGGAGTGGGCACTGACCTCGCAAGGTCAGATGCTGGTCGAGCAGTTCTCCCAAATGGAAGACGAATACCTGCGCGAGCGTGGTGCTGATGTGCGCCAGGTTATCGAGCGCGTATTGCGCGTTCTGGCAGGCAAGCCTGCTTTGCTGCCTGGTTTTTCAGCCGCTCAGGAAGAGCCGCTGATTGTGGTAGCACGCGATATTTCCCCGGCAGATATGCTGCGCTTGCGCGGTGGTCATTTCGCCGGTTTTCTGACGGATTTGGGTGGGCCCACCTCGCATACAGCGATTGTGGCTCGCAGCTTGAGTGTTCCTGCTGTAGTGGGTTTGGGCAGCTTCCGCAGTCTGATACGCGATGGCGACTTTCTGATTGTGGACGGCTTCTCGGGTGCGGTAATTGTGAATCCGTCCGAGCAAGTGTTGGCCGAATACCGGGAGCGTCAGGAAGCCTATCGTCGCGAACGGGCCGAACTGGAAGAGTTGCTGGATGCGCCAGCGATGACGCTGGATGGGATTAACGTCCGCCTGGAAGCCAATATCGAGCTTCCCGAGGAGGCGGAGCTGGCTTTGAAAGCTGGCGCCGATGGCATTGGCTTGTTCCGCAGCGAGTTTTTGTTCATGGGACGCACGGATTTGCCTTCCGAGCAGGAACAGTACGAAGCGTACTCCCGGGTGGTAAAAGCCATGAAGGGCAAGGTCGTCACTATCCGTACACTGGATATTGGGGCCGATAAAACCCTGGATGGAGATGCTACGGTAGCGACTAACCCGGCCTTGGGCTTGCGTGCAATTCGCTACTGTCTGGACAAGCCCGAGATGTTTGCCACCCAGCTACGCGCCTTGTTGCGTGCCAGCTTGCATGGACAAATCCGTATTTTGATCCCCATGATTTCCTCCATGAACGAGGTGCATGCCAGTCGTCAGGCTATTGAGTCGGCAGCTCGGGAACTGGAAAAATCCGGTACCCCATTCGCACGCAACTATTTATTGGGAGCCATGGTGGAAGTGCCCGCCATAGCCATCGCCATTGAGCCCTTTGTACAGGAACTGGATTTTCTGTCCATCGGCACCAATGACTTGATTCAATATGTTCTGGCTGTAGACCGGGGCGATGCCGAGGTTGCCAGCCTGTACGACCCCATGCACCCAGCCGTCTTGCGTTTGATTGCACACACGATCAACGCGGCTGATCGTGCTGGCAAACCGGTGGCGGTCTGTGGGGAAATGGCGGGGGATGCGTCGGTGACTCGCATGTTGCTGGGGCTGGGCCTGAAAGAATTCTCCATGCATCCGCAGCAACTGTTGGATGTGAAAAAAGAAGTGCGTCTATCGCATTCCAATGCCTTGCGCGTGAAAGTGGCTAGTGCCTTGAACCGTGCCGAGCGCATCGATCTGGCCACCTTAGCCGCCTAAGTAATTGAAAACAGGCCAATTTAGTTGGCAAATATGTAACAAAGCCCGGCTGTAGTCCTATGAGGGATTCCATTTGTAACAACGTATCGGAACCTGGTCGCTCGCTAGGTGCTTGTTGTTAAAGGGTTTGTCATGAAGCTTGAGCTATATCGTCAGAATAATTGAAATCAGGATTTACACTAATAGATTGGTCTGCGTGCTCAGCACCGATAGAATGGCTTTTAGGGGAGTTGTAACAGACCCAAGGCCGAGCCGGAAGTCGCACCAGGCATCGGCCCATTCTATCTAGCGACCTTGGAATAGTAGGAAGGAAATCTTATGAAACTGACTCGTGCTCATTTTGCTGTCATGGCCGCTGCTGCTTCGATGACTCTTTTGGCTGCGTGTTCCAAAGAGGACGACAAAGCCGCTACGAGCGCGCCACCTGCTCCTGTCGCTGCTCCACAATCGACAGCACCTGCCACTCCACCCGCACCCGAGGCTGACAAGTCCTTGGAGCAAAAAACGGAAGAACTGAAGCAGGACGCCGCTAAAGTTGCTGACGACGTCAAAAAAGAAGCAGAGGAACAGAAAGAAAACGCCAAGGAAAATACCAACTCCTTGAAGGAAGATGCCAAGGCTGCTGGCGATAAAGTCGCTGAAAAAGCTGGTGAAGCCAAGGATGCAGTAGCCGATGCTGCCAGCCGTACGGGCGATGCCATTAAAGACGGCGCTGCCAAGGCTGACAAAGCCATCCAGGACAAGCTGGGTAATGGTGTTGATTCCTCGCCATCTTCCGTGCCTTCGGAACAAGCCAAACCTTAAGGCTTGAATAATTCGGCTGATTGTCTGGCCAGATGCAAAAAGCGGGTGCCTTTGGCACCCGCTTTTTCTATACTGCTGGTAGTGTCAATATTTTCAGGAGAGGACCATGATTAATCGTAGCGAATGGCTGGAAGATCTGCAAAAAAACGTCTCGGAGCTGATCGCCAAAAGTCCGGCTGCCGATATTGAGCGCAATGTAAAAGCCTTTATGGGTCAGGCCTTCAACCGTATGGACCTGGTTACTCGTGAAGAGTTTGATACCTACAAGCTGATGCTGGAACGCGCACTGGCTCGTGTGGCGGCTCTGGAAACACGTTTGCAAGCTTTGGAAGGGCGGCAAACTCCTGTTCCTCAAGAGGGTGACACCTCTGCTCAAGAGGGCAGCCAAGGCTGATCACTTCATTTGAATACGGTCACCAGGCCTGGGGACAAACAATCGGCCAGCCCCTTTTTTATTGCTGTCTTTCTTGTCTTGACCGGGGTGTGCGCCGCACTGCATGTGTGGAAAGTACCCCCGGCTTTGCCTTTTATGCAGCGCGAACTGGGCATGGACCTGGTGCAGTCAGGTTTTCTGCTTGCCAGTGTGCAAATGGCCGGGATGTTGCTGGGGCTATGCATAGGCCTGATCTCCGAGAAAATTGGTCTGCGTCGCTGCATTTTGACGGGGCTGGGTATTTTGAGTCTGGCCTCGTTAATCGGCTCCTTGTTTGAACATAGCACGCTGGTGTTGCTGGGCCGCATGATAGAAGGCTGTGGCTTTCTGATGGTGGTGCTGCCCATTCCGGCCTTGATCAAACGCATTACCGATACGGCACGGTTGAGCCGAGTCATGGGTTTATGGGGCTGTTATATGCCCGCCGGGGCGGTCTTGATGCTGTGGGCTGGTGCTGCCTGGTTGGCAGTCGGCTCCTGGCGTACCTTGTGGGTGGTTCTGGGTATCTTGACGGCCATCTTCATGATTTTGACCTTCCTTCTGGTGCCACCGGATTCTCAGACTCAAACCAGGAGTGCGGCGCAGCATACCTCTGCTCACCGTTGGTCCAGTCTGCTACGCACGACTTTACGCTCCGGCCGGGTTTGGTTGCTGGCTTTGGCCTTTGGTGTGTACGCGGCACAATGGGCGGCAGTCGTGGGCTTCATGCCCACTATTTACAATCAGGCGCAGATAGCAGTCGGCACTGCCGGTTTGCTGACAGCCTTGATTGCTGCTGGGAATGTCGTAGGTAATCTGGGGGCAGGGCGCTGTTTGCATGCCGGTATTCCACCTCATAGGCTGCTGCAGGCAGGCTACTTGGGCATGATCGCATGTGCGGTTCTTGCGTTTGGGCTGACACAAAGCTTGGTGGTTCAATTTGTCGCCATCCTGCTGTTTTCGATTGTGGGCGGCTTGATTCCAGCTACCTTGTTCTTCCTGTCGGTCACGGCAGCACCTTCGCCGGAGACTACCTCGACCTCGGTGGGCTGGGTACAGCAATGTTCTTCACTGGGTCAGTTTGTGGGCCCCCCTGTTGTGGCGTCGGTTGTACATGTGTTGGGTGGATGGCAGTGGGCTTGGGTCGCGACGGTTAGTTTTGCCGTTTTGGGTTTGATCATTGCCTGGCGCTTGTCGCATTTGGGGCTGCCCAATGGCCGTTAGGCCTTGCTCAGATCAGTACCGGATTAGATGAAACAGATCATGAAAGAGCCAGCTCAATAAAGCTGGCTCAGTTTTTTGGAAGGGAAAGTCGCATGCTCGTCAGTAATGTCCAGATCACAAGAGATGAGTTGGTTGATCTTTTGGCTGCCTCCCATGAGTCTTTGAGTTTCGAGAACTGCAGTTTTGATGATGAGGATCTGTCGGGTCTGGAGCTGGATGGTTCGCAGTTTTCGGGCTGCAGCTTTTTGAATACCCGATTGATACGGGCACATTTTCAAGACACGATCTGGCAGCGTTGCAAATTGGGTCAAGCAGATTTCAGCTTGGCAGATCTCAGTTCGGCGCGTTTTAGTGCTTGTGATCTGCACTTGAGCAAGTGGGTACGCACTCACATTGCTTCCTTGCAGATCGAGGATTCCAAGTTGAGCGGGGCAATCTTCAACGAAACCCGTGGTTTGGACCTGAGCCTGCGTGAGTGCAAGTTGGTCGGTGCCACCTTGCGCGCCATTAATTTCCGCAAGCAAAATCTGGTGCAACTGGATTTCTCCGATGCGGACTTGGGCGGCTGCAATTTTCAGGATGCCGTATTTGACGGCGGCAGCTTGAGGGGTGCCAGCTTGCGAGGGGTGAACTTCAAAGGAGCGGACCTGCGCAGTGTGGAGTTGGGCAGCATTACCTTGTACGACTTGAATAACTCTTTCCAAGGAGCTTGCCTGTCCGTGGAGCAGGCAGTTCAACTGGTCAGCTCCATGGGGGTGCAGGTTCAGTAAAACCCTGGGACCGTACAAGTACGCAATGATGTTTTAAGGCAGGCATCTGGAGCTTATTTCTCCCGACGGGCAGACTGAATGTTTGCCTTGGAAAGGGAGAAGGGCATATGTCCTTGGCCGTGTTGAACAGTTGTGCCTTGTCGGGGCTGGATTTTATCGACGTGCGTGTCGAGGCGCACGTGGCTCCTGGATTGCCAGCCTTTCATATTGTTGGTTTGCCCGATGCTGGTATTCGTGAAAGCCGGGAGCGCATACGGGCTGCCTTGCAGGCCAGTGGTTTCGATTTCCCCGCTGCCCGATTGACAATCAATTTGGCTCCTGCCGATTTGCCCAAGGATTCGGGCCGTTTTGATTTACCCGTAGCTTTGGCGATTTTATTGGCCAGCGGCCAGCTAAGCCGCCCGGATGATAAGCAGCGCGAGCAAGCGATCACCGGTCTGAAGCGTTATGTCATGGCCGGGGAGTTGTCTTTGACGGGGGCCGTGGTTCCTGTGCAGAGTGCGCTAACGATTGCCCTGGGTATGGCGCGTCGGCATCCGGAGCTTTGTTTGCTTTTGCCTGCGCAGAGTGCAGAAATGGCGGCCCATGTTCCTGACCTGCAGGTCTACGGGGTTGCCAGTTTGGCAGAGGCGGCGGGGTATCTGCGAGGGGACAAGGAGCTGGAACCCGCATTGGCCAGGCCGTGGCCAGAAGAGTGGAGTGATGGCCCACAACTTTGCTTGTCGGACGTGCTGGGGCAGCCTTTGGCTTGCCGTGCTTTGGAGGTGGCCGCTGCGGGTGGCCATAGCCTTTTGTTGAATGGCTCGCCGGGTGTGGGCAAGACCATGCTGGCTCAACGTCTGCCGGGTTTATTGCCAGATCTGGATCGATACGCTCAGCTGGAAGTGGCCGCCTTGTATTCCTTTGTGCAAGAACAAGACTTTTTCAGCAGGCGACCCCCTTTTCGTGCTCCGCATCATAGTATTTCGACTCCTGCTTTGATTGGTGGTGGTAGCCGCCCAAGACCGGGGGAGGTTTCGCTGGCTCATCATGGCGTACTGTTTCTGGATGAGTTGCCTGAGTTCAGTCGGCGTTCATTGGAGGCGCTGCGCGAACCGCTGGAGCAGGGCTGCGTGCATATTTCTCGCGCCCAGAAGCAAGCGGTGTTTCCGGCGCAGTTTCAGTTTGTGGCTGCCATGAACCCATGTCCCTGTGGCTGGGCGGCGAGCCGTCATCGGGCGTGTCGGTGTTCTCCTGCTCAACGGGAGCTGTATCGGCAGCGCCTATCGGGGCCGATGCTGGACAGGATTGATCTTTTGGTGACCTTAAGCGAGTCCGAACCGGAGCGTGATCAAGCAGCGCAGGCATCCAGTCAGGTCAGGCTGCGGGTACAGGAGGCGATTGAGAGGCAGTTGGCACGTCAGACGGTACGAAATGCTCGTCTGTCAGTGGCTGGTTTGAAAGAACATGGGTGCTTGTCTGCGGAGGCCTTGCAGCTACTGGCCAGTGCACGCAAGCGCTGGCATTGGTCAGAGCGAGTGCAGGGTAGGGTCTTGCGGGTAGCGCGGACAATTGCTGACCTGGCCGGAGTAGAGCAGATTGCCAGACCTCATATCGCGGAAGCATTGCAGTTCCGGCCTGAATTGCCGTGAATCGAGGTAAGAAGGCGGGTGTCGCTACTAGGTGTGGCAGGATTGGGCTGGCTGCAGGCTGAGGGCGACAGGCGCCATGACTTTCATGGTGGGCCTGTGTGTCGTTCGCCTGGACTGTCAGCCTACGTATGAAATTGCGCGCCTTCGCCTGATAGGGGGGGGGGGCGAGTATTTTGGTGTTATCGGCTACCAGCAAGATAGGGTGCCGATGTTTTCACCCATCCTATTGATAACTTG
This sequence comes from Alcaligenes sp. GCM10023179, assembly GCF_042653705.1. Taxonomy (NCBI): domain Bacteria; kingdom Pseudomonadati; phylum Pseudomonadota; class Betaproteobacteria; order Burkholderiales; family Alcaligenaceae; genus Alcaligenes; species Alcaligenes sp. GCM10023179. Next base: position 601,881 of record NZ_JBHSIQ010000003.1, read on the forward strand.
CTGCCTGATCTTGACATGGCTAGGCTCGAAGATTGACCAGATCATACGCGCTGGAGGGTATCCAAACGGGGCCACGGTTTCTTGTTTTCCTGATTGGTCGGCGGACAACGCCATAACTATAAAAAATCCCTTTGATATCTGGACAATCCTTCAGGAATCACCCTATAATCAAGAGCTTTTCCCCTGTTTGGATCTGTTCTGGCAGCGGGCAAAGAAAAAAATAAGTGCCTGTTTTGGGTCATACAAGTGTCCGCCAGCTTCCTAGGCGACCACCCGCAGACACAAATTAGTCGAGTAATTTCATGCCTAAAATGAAAACCAAAAAAAGCGCTTCCAAGCGCTTTGTGGTTCGTGGTAGCGGTTCCATCAAGCGGGGCCAAGCGTTCAAGCGTCACATTCTGACCAAGAAGACGACCAAGAACAAACGTCAGTTGCGCGGTGCCGTCGAGGTTCATAAAGCCGACGTCGCTTCCGTAAAAGCAATGATGCCTTTCGCTTGATTAGGGAGAATCGAACATGTCACGAGTAAAACGCGGTGTTAACGCACGCGCACGCCACAAGAAAGTAATTGCCCAGGCCAAAGGTTTTCGCGGCCGTCGCGGTAATGTATTCCGTATAGCCAAACAGGCTGTCATGAAGGCAGGTCAGTACGCCTACCGTGACCGCCGTAACAAGAAACGTGTATTCCGCTCGCTGTGGATTACCCGTATCAACGCAGCTTGCCGCGAACTGGATATGAGCTACAGCCAGTTTATCGCCGGCCTGAACAAAGCCTCCATCGCTTTGGACCGTAAGGTTCTGGCTGACTTGGCTGTTAAAGACAAGGCAGGTTTTGCTGCTGTTGTTGCACAGGCTAAGAACGCTCTGGCTGCTTAAGCGGTATCTGACTGTATAGTTCACAAACGGGGCCTTTGGGGCTCCGTTTGTTTTTGGAAAGTAACACGCCATGACTTCCTCCCACGACGATCTGATTGCCCAGGCTCGGGCCTTATTTGAGCAGTCTCAGGACGCCGCTTCGCTGGAAAACGCTAAAGCTCGATTTTTGGGCAAACAAGGTGCCATCACTGCCTTGATGAAAGGCCTTGCCCAGATGGAGCCGGAGCAGAAAAAAGCAGCCGGTGCCAGCATCAACGTGCTCAAGCGCGAAATTGAAGATCTGCTGAACGATCGTCGTGCTGCCCTGGCGGCAGAACAATTGAACCAGCGACTGGCTCAAGAACAAATTGATGTGACGTTGCCCGGCCGTGGTCGTGGCACCGGTGGTATCCACCCGGTGATCCAGACCTGGCAGCGTGTTGAAGCCATTTTCCGCTCTATCGGTTTCGATGTGGCTGACGGCCCTGAAATCGAAAATGACTGGACAAATTTTACCGCTCTGAACAATCCAGAGAATCATCCGGCTCGTTCGATGCAAGACACGTTCTATATCGATATGAACGACGAGCAGGGTTTGCCCTATTTGCTGCGCACGCACACCAGTCCCATGCAGGTGCGTTATGCACGCATGAACAAGGCCCCTATCAAGGTTATTGCTCCCGGCCGCACCTATCGTGTCGATAGTGATGCCACCCACTCGCCCATGTTCCACCAGGTGGAAGGGCTGTGGATTGCCGAGGATATTTCCTTTGCCGATCTGAAAGGCGTTTACACGAACTTTCTGCGCGCCTTCTTTGAAAGCGACGATCTGGTCGTGCGCTTTCGACCTTCTTTCTTCCCCTTTACCGAGCCATCCGCCGAGATTGACATGATGTTCTCCTCCGGCCCCAACAAGGGCCGTTGGCTGGAGATCTCCGGCTCCGGGCAGGTTCACCCGCAAGTGGTGCGCAATTTCGGTTTGGACCCAGAGCGTTACATCGGTTTCGCCTTTGGTTCCGGACTGGAGCGCCTGACTATGTTGCGCTATGGTGTTAACGATTTGCGCCAGTTCTTTGAAGGCGATCTGCGCTTTCTGAAGCAGTTCAATCGTTGATTCCTACTTCGCGCCGCTGGGCCTTTTAGGCCCGGTCGGTTCCGGTATACGCCGTTTTACGTCTCCATCTTTGCATCATGTTATTTTCCGAATCGTGGCTGCGCCGCTTTGTGAATCCCAAACTGGGAACTGAAGAACTGGGTCATCAACTGACGATGGCTGGCTTGGAGGTTGAAGAAATTCAAGCTGCTGCGCCTGCTTTTGAGCATGTTGTCGTTGGCTTCATCGCTGAAATTGCCCCCCATCCCGACGCTGACCGCCTGCGCGTTTGCCAGGTCGATGACGGCTCGGGCAAGCTGCTGCAGATTGTGTGCGGTGCGCCCAATGCGGCTCAAGGCATCAAGATCCCGGTCGCCCGTGTTGGCGCAGAGCTGCCCGGTGGCATGAAAATCGGCCCGGTCAAAATGCGTGGCGTGGAGTCCGCCGGCATGTTGTGCTCGGGTCGCGAGTTGGGTCTGTCGCAAGATCACGATGGTTTGCTGGTGCTGGATGCAGACGCGCCGGTAGGCCAAAGCCTGCGTGAACTGCTGGATCTGGACGACCAGATTATCGAATTGAAATTGACGCCTAACCGTGCGGACTGCCTGTCCGTGCTGGGCGTGGCGCGTGAAGTGGCCGCTCTGACGGGCGAACCACTGACACTGCCAGACTTCACACCTGTTCCTGTCACGATTGAAGATCGCGTTTCCGTTACCGTGAAAGACGCTGATCTGTGCGGCCGTTTTGCCGGCCGTGTGATTCGTGGCGTCAATGCGCGTGCCAAAACCCCGGACTGGATGAAAACCCGTCTGGAGCGCAGCGGCCAGCGTTCGATCTCCGCATTGGTGGACATCTCCAATTACGTCATGCTGGAACTGGGCCGTCCTACGCACGTGTTCGATTTGCAGCACGTACAGGCTGGTCTGGAAGTGCGTTGGGCACGTAAAGGCGAGACGCTGGAGCTGCTGAGCGGTTTGAATGTCGAGCTGGATACCGATGTGGGTGTGATTGCGGTTAACGATGTGCCGCAAAGCATGGCCGGTATCATGGGCGGCGAACAAAGCGCTGTCACACTGGATACGACGGATGTGTATCTGGAAGGCGCTTTCTGGTGGCCAGAAGCCATCATGGGCCGTGCCCGTCGCTACAAGTTTTCTTCCGACGCCAGCCACCGCTTCGAGCGTGGCGTGGACTTTGACTCCATTACCCAGCATCTGGAACGCACCACAGCGCTGATCCTGGAAATCTGCGGCGGCCAAGCGGGACCTATGGATGACCAGGTTGTGGCCTTGCCCGAGCGCAAGCCCGTTGCCATGCGCCTGGATCGTTGCCGCCGTGTTCTGGGTATTCCTCTGGATCAAAAGCAGGTGGAGAGCATCTTCACCTTGTTGGGTCTGGACTTCTCGGTGGCTGACGAAGTCTTTACGGTCAATCCTCCCAGCTTCCGTTTCGATTTGACGATTGAAGAAGACCTGATCGAGGAAGTTGCCCGTATCTACGGTTTTGAAAATATTCCTGATCTGCCTCCGGTCGCTGCTGCACAAATGCGTGTGCCAGTCGAGTCCTTGCGTGGTCCGCACGCCTTGCGCGCTGTATTGGCCGCCCAGGACTACCAGGAAGTGATCAACTTCTCCTTTGTGCAAGAGTCCTGGGAAAAAGATATTAACGGACAGGCTGACCCTATCCGTTTGTTGAACCCCATTGCCAGCCAGTTGGCGGTGATGCGTACCAGCCTGATTCCTGGTCTGCTGGCCAATATTGAACGCAACGCCAACCGCCGTCAGTCGCGCGTGCGTGTGTTCGAGTTTGGCCGCGTCTTCATGCGCGATGCCTCTCAAGAAAATGGTCCGTTGACCGTGGCCGGTATCCATCAGCCCAACCGCATTGCGGCCGCAGCCTGGGGCCCTGTTGTGACCGAGCAGTGGGGACAGCCCGATCGTCTTGTCGACTTCTTTGACGTCAAGCGCGATCTGGAGACTTTGCTGGGTCAACGTGCTGCTCAAGTCCGTTTCGAGCCTGAAGCTCACCCGGCCTTGCACCCAGGCCGTAGCGCCAGTGTGAAACTGGATGGTAAAACCATAGGCTGGATCGGTGAAATCCATCCTCAGTGGTTGAGCGAATTTGGCTTGAATCAAGCGCCGGTCGTTTTTGAGGTGGACGTTGATGCCATCTCTCACGACGAAGTGGTACACGCTCAGGAAGTATCCAAGCAACCCGTTGTGCAACGAGATCTAGCGGTTTGGCTGGATAAGGACGTATCCTATCAAGCTGTGCTGGATACACTGAACCAGGTGCGTAGCACGGCAGCGCAAGCGGCTATCGTCAAAGATATTCAGTTGTTTGACGTCTGGCGCGACAAGAACGATGCATCGGAAAAGAGTCTGGCGATTCGATTCTGGCTGCAAGACAGCGCAAGCACGCTGGATGATGAACGCGTCGAGCAATGCCTGGAAGCATTGTTGGCGGCACTGGTGTCTGCGCATGGCGCACGGGCACGAGCATAAGGAGACACAATGAACGTAGAGCGTACTCTGACCAAGGCAGATCTGGCTGAACTCTTGTTTGAACGTGTTGGCTTGAATAAACGCGAAGCCAAAGATATTGTGGATACTTTCTTTGCTGAGATCCGCGATTCCCTGGCCGATGGTGTCGAGGTCAAGTTGTCCGGTTTTGGTAATTTCCAGGTTCGGGACAAACCCCCGCGTCCTGGTCGCAACCCCAAAACGGGTGAAGTCATCCCGATTTCGGCGCGACGCGTGGTGACATTCCACGCGAGTCAGAAGCTCAAAAGTGTAGTCGAAGGGGCGCCAGTGGCGCCCGAGGATGACCAGGACTGAAGCCTGGTACGTTTGCGTACAGTTTTGCCTGACTGAACGTGTAAAATCACTCCTATTGTCGATGAGCATCAGTGGCTATGAGCACAAACGAAAAGACGGCGACCTTGCCACCTATCCCTGCCAAGCGGTATTTCACCATCGGTGAAGTCAGCGAGCTTTGCTTGGTCAAGCCCCACGTCCTGCGTTATTGGGAGCAGGAGTTTACGCAGTTAAAGCCCGTCAAGCGACGCGGTAACCGACGTTATTACCAGCACCATGAGGTGCTGCTGATACGCCGGATTCGCGGTTTGCTGTACGACGAAGGCTTTACGATCAGTGGTGCGCGCAATCGTCTGGGCGATGGTCCGGATATGCCTTTTGACCAGGAAGCCGCTGTGCGTCTGACCGGTCAGGAGATGCAGGCCTTGCGCACCAACTTGGGTCAGATCCAGGCAATGCTGGATCAAGCCTTGGCAATGACGGATCCTGGCTCGGCTCAGTAATCCGGGGTTGCTAAGCAGGAACGAAGGTCGGCCTTGGTGCCGGCCTTTTTTCATGGAAGGGATTAGCAGTGAACTTACGTAGTCAGGCTCTACAGGCGTTGTTAGTTCAAGAGCCAGCAGCCAAGCTGACAGCAGTACGAGCAATAGCCCATGGCTTGCCTGTAGGGGCAGATGAACATTTGGAAGAGCCGCCCGGCGTACCGGGACGGCCCGAGGGTTTGCGTTTTGTAAGTCCTCAGCATGTGCCCAAACGGTCCGTGCGTACGCCTCAGGGGCGAGCAGCCTTATTGCATTCCTTGGCTCATATTGAGTTCAATGCCATCAATCTGGCCTTGGATGTGTTGTGGCGTTATCCCGGTTTGCCCGACGCATTCTATGCAGGCTGGTTACAGGTGGCGGTGGAGGAGGCTTTGCACTTTGAGCTGCTGAGCGATCATCTTCAAACGCTGGGTGTCCGCTATGGGGATTTGCCTGTCCATGACGGCTTGTGGGAGATGGCAGAGCGAACACGCTTTGATCTGCTGGCGCGTATGGCTTTGGTGCCGCGTACTCTGGAAGCACGGGGGCTGGATGCCTGCCCCCTGGTGCATAAGAAGTTGCTGGATGCTGGTGATGAAAAAGCCGCCGCGATTATTGCCATCATCTTGCGCGATGAGGTCGGGCATGTAGCGTTGGGAAATTACTGGTATCGCAAAGTCTGCCAGGAACAAGGTTTGCCTGACTTTGATACGTATGGTGAGTTGGCGCTGCGCTATCGCGCACCGCGTTTGCGCGGCCCCTTTAATCGCGAAGCCCGCCTGGAGGCGGGCTTCACTGTCGAGGAAATCGACGAGCTGGAACGGCTGGATGCCGCTTTTAAGAGCGGGTTGCCGACGAGCTAGCTTCCGTGTTGGGCTTGGGCAGGTTATCCAGCTGCCCAAAGCTCACAATGCGACCAATGTACAGAACGGGGCCTTCCGGTGCACCACTATTGGAGCCGCCTGCGGTTTCCAGCGTCATCTCAAATATCTGCTCATCTTCCACGGTGCCGATCAAAGCCGCGGGTACGGTGATGGGGCGATTAGGATCAATCAAACCCAATGAACGAACTTGCGTGCCGCGTGGTGTGTGTGTCCACAGCTGTACTGACTGCGTTGCTTTGACTTCGGTACTGACCTTGGGCACCAGCAGGACATTGCCTTGTGGGTCTACCGTCGCAATCCAGGCCGGAGTAGAGGATTGGCCAGGGGCCTGCAGGATGGCTGCCTGACGTGGCTTCATCTCAATGACGTTGACAGGTGGTTCCGAGTTCATGTTCATGAGCAGGGCAATCACCAGGCCCAGAATCACGACCGCAGCCAAGCCGCCCCACAAAACAGGCATGGGCATGGCAAAGCCACGGGACTTGCGTTCGCTATCAACAGGTTCGGGTTTGCGTTTTTTCTCTACCGGGGCTGACTCAGGCTCGCTTTTGGCGGGCTTTTTCTTGTCTGCGACCTTGGCTGGTGCTGTCGGCGCTGCTTCGGCTGTGACAGCAGCTGCTTTGGTAGCTGGGTCGGAGTCTGCACGCAGTAAGGTGGGGAAGGGCGGTGTGTGATCGTCAGCCTTGTCGTTCGAACTGTTGACGGACCAGCGAGGCTCAGTGCGAGTGGCAGCTTCCGCTTTAGTGTCTTGGTCTGCCGAAGTACTGGTCTTGATACTGGGTTCCTGGCGCTCCGCTTTGTTAACTGGAGCGCTTGTGCTGGCGTTGCCAGTGCTTGCCGATTTGGGGGCTTCAGCAGCCGGACTGCTTATGTTCCCAGCCTGACGACGTGCAGCTGGCGGAGGCAAGCCCAGGGTATGGTGAATATGAGCCAGGCTGGTGGGGGCAGGCACTGTTGGGGTCAGGCAGTCCACCAGCTCCAGCCACGCTTGCTCCCAAGCCAATGCCAGACGCGCTGCCTGATCATTTTGCTGCATCAGGGTGTGGGCTTGGACCAGTTCATGCTGGCTGAGTAGCCCCAAGGTATATTCGCCAATCATCACTGCATGGCGTGGATCGTTGGCGTTGCCTTCATTGATCAGGGGAGTGAGCTGTTGCAAGCCATGTTGGACCACAGCGCGCAATTGTGCGGGGGAGCGGTTCAGCTGAGGGCCCAACTGTTCGTAACTATTGCCGTGCAGATAGGCATGGATCATGGCGCGTTGGCTGGTGCCATCCAGCTTGCCCATGGCAGGGATGAAACGCTGTCCGGCTTGCGGCTTGATGGCAGGCAGGGCGTAATTGCTATCGCCGCTTTGCGCGCGTTGACGCAGGCGAGCCAGTAGCCTGAACCGCAGAATGCTGTAAATCCAGGCGCGCCCTTCGCCTAAATCGGGGTCATAGCCGGCAGCGTTCTTCCATAACAAAACAAAGCTATCGCGCAGAACCTCTTCGGCATCAATGCGGCGGCCCAATACGGCCTGGCCCAAAGCCAGCATCAAGGGGGCTTCCTGGTCGTACAGCACATCCAGCGCCTGGCTGTCCTGTGCGGCTAACTGGTCCAGGAAAGAAGAATACGAAAAAGAAGAAGACGGCATGGATGGATTTTGCACGGTAAAGGGATTCATGAGCCAGATGTCTGGTATCGGGCGCTATTTTTACTGTGTCTGCGCCAGTTTCAGACAAGCAGGTATTGTATGCCTTTCGTTGAAGGCTTGAAGGTAACAAAGTGCTGGATTGCCAGCATTTTCTTTGCAGTGACAAGCCGTGAATTTCCCGATTTTCAGCACTGGATACTTGCTGGTCAGGTCCCTTATTCGTGTGACTGTGGTTTGCAGGTCAATAATCTGCCAAACAAGCACGCCGACGGCAGGGTCTTGGCAGGGATAAGCAGCTCAAAAGGCTATACTTATTCGTTATGTACTGCCTGGCAGTTTTGATAATTTCCCAGGCATAGAACCTCATTTCTGTATTCGCATCAAGGACATGGCAGGGCCTGCCTGCCAGTGGAAAGCATAGTCTGCTTGTCCTGCCTTGATTCCAGCGTTGTGCTGCAACTTATTTTTAAGCTGTCCGCGGTTTTTCGGCTTTGTGCTGTTGAACACGGACCTATTGCGTGTGCCTCCTCGTCCTGAAGTGCTTGATGGTGTCTCCGGTGGTCTGAGCACCCTGAAATCCTTATTTCCTTACGTTTGGCGATTCAAGACTCGCGTGGTCTTGGCTTTGTCCTGTTTGCTGCTGGCAAAAGTCGCCACCGTGATGATGCCCATCTACCTGAAGCAGGTAATCGATGCGTTGAGCCTGCCCGCTACGGCTTTGATGCTGCCGGTGGCCGCCTTGTTGGGATATGGCGCCGTACGTCTGGCCTCCAGCGCTTTTGGTGAAATACGGGATGCCCTGTTTGCGCGAGTCACGCAAGGGTCGGTGCGGCTGATTGCGAACCACGTCTTTCGGCACCTGCTGGATCTGTCCTTGCGCTTTCATACCGAACGCCAGACAGGTGGCTTGAGCCGGGATATTGAACGGGGCACCAAAGGCGTCAGCTTTCTGCTGAATTTCCTGGTCTTCAATATTTTGCCAACCTTGCTGGAAATAGCTCTGGTCTGTGGCATCTTGCTCTGGCGATACGACTGGGCCTTCGCGGCGGTGACCTTGGGGACGATTGCGGCCTATATTGTGTTCACCTTGCTGGTGACTGAGCGGCGCATGCGTTATCGGCGAGCCATGAACGACTTGGACAGTCGTGCCAACTCCCGCGCCATTGATGCCTTGCTCAATTACGAGACAGTCAAATACTTCGGTAACGAGGATTACGAGATCAATCGCTACGATCAGAATATGGGCCAGTGGGTCCAGGCTGCCGTGCGTAATCAGGTATCGCTGAACCTGCTCAATATTGGTCAGGCCTCGATTATCAGTGTTGGGGTGACGGCCTTGCTGTTCATGTCGGCGCAAGGTGTGCTGGCCGGAGCCATGACGGTGGGTGACGTTGTGCTGGTGTCTGCCTTCCTGACTCAGCTTTATGCGCCTTTGAACTTTCTGGGTTTTGTTTACCGCGAAATCAAGAATTCACTGGCTGATATGGAGCGCCTGTTCTCCTTGCTGCGTCGCAAGCAAGAGGTGAAAGATGCACCGGATGCCCAGGTCTTGTCCTGTGAGCAGGCGGGTGTGCGTTTCGAGAACGTCAGCTTTGCCTATGACAGCCGTCGCAAAGTCATTCAAAACCTGAGTTTCGAGATCCCCGCCGGCAAGACGGTAGCGGTGGTGGGTTCTTCGGGCGCAGGTAAATCCACCTTGTCGCGTCTTTTGTTTCGTTTCTACGATGTGACGGAAGGCCGCATCCTGTTCAATGAGCGCGAGCTGCGCGAATGGACGCAAGAGAGCTTGCGCCGTCATATCGGTATCGTTCCCCAGGACACGGTCCTGTTCAACGATACGATTTTGCACAATATTGCGTATGGCCGTCCTGAGGCCAGTAAAGAGCAGATCGTGGCAGCAGCACGGGCCGCCAGTATCCACGACTTCATCGAAAGCCTGCCTGATGGTTACGAGACCATCGTGGGTGAACGCGGCTTGAAGTTGTCCGGGGGCGAAAAGCAGCGCGTGGCCATTGCCCGTACCTTGCTGAAGAACCCGCCGGTGCTGATTCTGGACGAAGCTACCAGTGCGCTGGACACACGTACGGAACGGGCGATTCAGGCGGAGTTGAACGAGATTGCCCGCGACCGCACCACCTTGATCATTGCTCACCGTCTATCCACGATTACGGACGCGGATTTGATTCTGGTTCTGGAGCGCGGACAGATCGTGGAGCAGGGCACGCACAGCGAGCTTTTAGCCCTGGATGGCGCCTATGCCCGGATGTGGAATATCCAGCAAAGTCTGGAGGGATAATTTGACCATATAGTACCAAAGCGGTACTATATGGCTCTACGACCTGTTCAGAGAGAAGGAATGCTGCGAATCAGTAAAATCATTGATTACGGCACTTTGGTGCTGACACACATGGCTGGCGATCCAGACCGTGTGTTCAGTGCGTCTGACTTGGCCGCCATCCTGGGTTTGGGCCAACCGACTGTCAGCAAGGTGCTTAAACTGCTGGGCCAGCACGAGCTGGTCATCAGCAGCCGAGGCGCACGCGGAGGGTATGTGTTGGGCCGCCCCGCCAAACAGATAAGTGTAGCGCAGATTATTGATGCACTGGAAGATCAGCCCTTTGGCTTGACTGAATGTGTAGCTACTCCTGGAGCCTGTTCCGTGGAGTCAGATTGCCATATACGCAGTAATTGGCAGCGTATCAACGATATTGTCCGACGAACCTTGGAAGAGGTCAGTGTTGCAGACATGATACGCGTGCCCGTTAACGAATTTCCCCTGACACACAAGCCGGGTCCCGAATTGAAAAACAGAAACAAGGCGAACACCTCCAACGTGGAGTTAACCGAATGAGTACCGTCAACGAACATCTGGACACCTTCCTCGATCGTGATTACGAGGCAGGCTTTGTCACCGACATCGAGTCTGAAACCATACCGAAAGGTCTGAACGAAGACGTCATCCGTTTCCTGTCCGCGAAAAAACGCGAACCGGAGTTCATGCTGGAATGGCGCCTGGCTGCTTACCGCCAGTGGCTGACCATGAAGTATCCCAAGTGGTCGATTGTGGAATATCCACCTATCGACTTCCAGGACATCAGCTACTACTCCGCGCCCAAGAGCAAGGCCGACGGCCCCAAGAGCCTGGACGAGGTGGATCCTGAATTGCTGCGCACCTATGAAAAACTGGGTGTGCCTTTGCACGAGCGCGCGCGTCTGGCCGGTGTGGCGGTTGACGCCGTGTTTGACTCGGTCTCGGTGGCCACCACCTTCCGCAAAGAGCTGGAAGAAGTGGGCGTGATCTTCTGTTCCTTTTCCGAGGCCGTGCGTGAATATCCGGAACTGGTGAAAAAGTATCTGGGTACGGTTGTCCCTCCTAGCGACAACTTCTATGCCGCCCTGAACTCGGCCGTATTCTCCGATGGCTCTTTTGTGTTCATCCCCAAAGGCGTACGCTGCCCGATGGAGCTGTCCACCTATTTCCGCATCAATGCCCGCGACACTGGTCAGTTCGAGCGCACCTTGATTATTGCGGAAGAGGGCGCTTCGGTCAGCTATCTGGAAGGCTGTACGGCGCCGATGCGCGATGAAAACCAGTTGCACGCAGCGGTCGTGGAACTGGTCGCCTTGGACGACGCCAAGATCAAGTACTCCACCGTGCAAAACTGGTACCCCGGCGATAAAGACGGCGTAGGCGGTATTTACAACTTCGTCACCAAGCGTGGCGAATGCCGTGGCGCACGTTCGCACATCTCCTGGACGCAGGTTGAAACTGGCTCGGCCATCACCTGGAAATACCCCAGCGTGGTGCTGCGCGGCGATGATTCCCAAGGCGAGTTCTACTCGGTCGCCCTGAGCAACCACCGCCAGCAAGCCGATACCGGCACCAAAATGATTCATATGGGTCGCAATACCCGCAGCACGATTATCTCCAAGGGGATTTCGGCGGGCCAAGGTATCAATACCTATCGCGGCCTGGTTCGTATTACCCCCAAGGCAGAAAACGCCCGCAATTACACCCAGTGTGATTCGCTGCTGATCGGCAAGCGCTGTGCTGCACACACCTTCCCAACCATGGAAGTGCAGAACCCCAGCGCCAGTGTGGAACATGAAGCAACCGCTTCGCGCATTGGCGAGGACCAGCTCTTTTACGCCATGCAGCGCGGCCTGACTGCCGAAGATGCCGTCTCCATGATCGTGAACGGCTTTTGTAAAGAAGTGATTAAAGAATTGCCCATGGAGTTTGCGGTCGAAGCACAGAATTTGCTCGGCGTCAGCTTGGAAGGCAGTGTAGGTTAAGGAGAATAATGAAATGCTGACGATTAAAGATTTGCGCGCTTCGGTTGAAGATAAACCTATCCTTAAAGGTCTGAACCTGGAAATCAAACCCGGTGAAGTCCACGCCATCATGGGCCCGAACGGCTCGGGCAAGAGCACCTTGTCCCAGGTTCTGGCCGGTCGTGAAGACTACACCGTGGAAGGCGGTTCGGTTGACTGGCTGGGTCAAGATCTGCTGGAAATGAAGATTGAAGACCGCGCCCGTTCCGGTCTGTTCCTGGCATTCCAGTACCCCATCGAAATTCCCGGTGTGTCCAACGCCTACTTCCTGCGTGCTTCCGTGAACGCCGTGCGCCGTCATCAGGGCTTGCCTGAGCTGGACGCCATGGACTTCCTCAAGCGTGTCAAAGAGGAAATGAAGACGGTTGGCATGCGCGAAGAGTTTCTGTACCGCTCCGTGAACGAAGGTTTTTCCGGCGGCGAAAAGAAACGCAACGAAGTTCTGCAAATGAGCCTGCTGGAACCCAAGCTGGCCATCCTGGACGAAACCGACTCCGGTCTGGATATTGACGCTTTGCGTGTGGTGGCTGACGGCGTGAACCGTCTGCGTTCCCCCGAGCGTTCCTTGCTGGTGATTACTCACTACCAACGTCTGCTGGACTACATCGTGCCTGACTTTGTGCACGTATTGGCCGGCGGCAAGATCATTCGTTCCGGTGGCCGTGAATTGGCTCTGGAACTGGAAGAGCGTGGCTACGGTTGGGTGCTGGAGCAAGCAGCTGCCGAACAAAAAGCCAAGGGAGCTGCGGTATGAGTCTGCCGGATTGGGTCAACAGCTTTGCCGCTCAGGCTGCACAAGCACCTGGAGCCGGTCTGCCATGGCTAAGCGCCGTGCGTCAGCGCGCGCTGGATCGTTTCGCACAAGAAGGCTGGCCAACTACGCGTATTGAAGCCTGGCATCACACCTCCTTGGCTTTGTTGGAACAACAAAGCTTTGCGCCTCAGAAGTCGGCTTCGGCTGCAGAACTGGTGGCGTCGGTGCGCCAGCAAGAAGACGGGTATTTCCTGGTCTTTGTAGATGGTCACTACGATGCGGCCTTGTCGCACCTGAACGAGTTGCCAGCGGGCGTGCGTTTGTCCTCGCTTAGTACCTGTCTGGAACAGGATGTAGACTGGTTGCAGCAGGCTTACGGGGACGAGTCCCTGGGCGCCTCGACCGCCGCCTTGAACCTGGCTTTGGCCCAGGATGGCGCGGCCCTACACATCGCTGCGGGCAAGCACCTGGAGCAGCCTGTTCATCTGGTTTTTGTGCGCACCCAAGGTGGCAGCGCCAGCTTCACGCGTAACCTGATTTCTCTGGAGTCCGGTGCCAGCGCAACGGTGGTTGAACACTATGTAGGTCAGGAAGGAACGGATGCTTCCTTGAGCAGCGTCGTGACTCGCCTGAACGTGGCGCCTGATGCCAACCTGACGCATATGAAGTTGCAGCAGGAAGCGCTGCAAGACTTCCACCTGGCTGCAATCGATGTGCAGCAAGGTCGTGGCTCGGTATTCAATTCGCACTCCCTGTCCTTCGGTGCCCGTATTGCCCGCAACGATATTGCTACCGTCTTCAATGGCGAGCGTTGCGAAACCTTGTTCAATGGTTTGTATTTTGTAGACGGCCGCCGTCACGTCGACCACAACACCATCATTGATCACGCTCAGCCCAACTGCCAAAGCCGTGAGTTTTACCGCGGTATTCTGGCCGACACCGCCCGTGGTGTATTCAGCGGTCGTGTATTGGTCGGCAAGGGCGCGGATGGTACGGATTCGGTACAGCGCTCGGACAGCCTGCTCTTGTCCAAGATGGCCCGTGCGGACTCCCGCCCCGAGCTGGAAATCTACGCTGATGACGTCAAGTGTGCACACGGCGCCACGGTGGGTCAGCTGGATGCAGACAGCCTGTTCTATCTGCGTTCGCGCGGCATGACCATGGAAGATGCACGCAATATGCTGATCTACGCATTTGCGGCCCAGTCCCTGGAACGTATTGCTTCCGAGAGCCTGCGTAGCCGTGCCACGGTCGGTATCAACGCTTTGTTGCCTGGCGGTCTTGCCCTTGGAGATCTTGCATGAATGCGCCTATGCCCGTAACTGCTGCTGGTTTGCTGAATCACCGCGAGGATTTTCCTATCCTGGCTCGCCCCATCCGGGGCCAACGCCTGTCCTATCTGGACAACGGGGCGACGACGCAAAAGCCGCGCTCGGTTATTGAAGCCGAGGCGCGATTCTATGAGCAGTCCAATGCGAATATCCATCGTGGTGTGCATTGGCTGTCTCAGCATGCTACTGAGCTGTACGATCAGGCCAGAAGTACAGTGCGGGCATTTCTGAATGCTGCGCGCGATGAAGAAATTGTGTTTACGCGTGGCACCACAGAATCCATCAACCTGGTGGCCTATAGCTGGGGCATGGACAACCTGAAAGCAGGCGACGAGATTCTGCTGACCGGCCTGGAGCATCACTCCAATATCGTGCCTTGGCAATTGGTTGCCCAGCGTACCGGTGCCATCATTCGCGTGGTGCCTGTGCTGGACAACGGCGAGCTGGATCAGGAAGCCTTCAAGCAACTGCTCAACGAGAAAACCCGCCTGCTGGCGGTGGGCCATGTGTCCAATGCCTTGGGCACGATCAACCCCATCGCTGAAATGACTCGTCAGGCGCATGCCGTCGGCGCCAAGGTGCTGGTGGATGGAGCTCAGTCCGTTCCCCACGGTGTGGTGGACGTACAGGCTCTGGATGCTGATTTCTACACTTTCTCGGCACACAAGCTGTACGGCCCCACAGGTATGGGCGCCTTGTACGTGCGCTACGAGATTCTGGACAGCATGTCGCCCTGGATGGGCGGCGGTGACATGATCACCACGGTCAGTTTTGAGCAAAGTAATTACGCCCCTGTGCCACAGCGCTTTGAGGCAGGTACGCCCAATATCGCTGGTGCCATTACCATGGCTGCCGCTATCGATTATTTGATGGGTATAGGCATGCAGCGTATTGCCGACCATGAAGCGCTGTTGCTGGACTACGCCACCGAAGCCTTGCTGGCCATGCCTGGCATTCGCATTATTGGTACGGCCGCACACAAGGCAGGCATTGTGTCCTTCCTGGTCGACGGTATTCACCCGCACGATCTGGGCACCATTCTGGACATGGACGGCGTTGCTGTGCGTGCCGGTCACCACTGTGCCATGCCCTTGATGACGCGCTTTGGCATTCCAGGTACGGCTCGTGCCTCCTTTGCCTTGTACAACGATTACGCTGATATTGATGCTTTGCTGGGCAGCCTGCGCAAAGCTCAAAAACTATTTGGAGTTGGCTAAATGAGCCAGGATTTCAACGGGCTGCGCGAGCTCTACCAAGAGGTCATTTTTGACCATAACCGTAGCCCGCGTAACTTTGAAGTAATAGAAAACGCCAGTCATTTTGCCAATGGCCACAATCCGCTGTGTGGGGATCAACTGGCTGTGTACGCCGTGGTTGAAGACGGCATTGTGCAAAAAGTCAGCTTTGTGGGGCATGGCTGCGCTATTTCCAAGGCTTCGGCATCCTTGATGACCGAAGCCGTAAAAGGCCTGAGTCTGGCCGAGTTTGAGTCTCTTTTTCAAGATATGCACGCCATGTTGACAGAGGCCCATCCCGATCGAGATCTGGGCAAGCTGGAAGTGTTATCTGGTGTGCGTGAATTCCCCGCACGGGTTAAATGTGCCACTCTGGCCTGGCATACCCTGCATAACGCCATCAATCAGGCCAAAGAAACCGCGCAAACCGAATAAAGGCGCAAACAAGCCATGAGCTACTTTGAACGACATGATGTGCTGGTCAGCCGGGATTGTCCGGCTGTCAGTATCCCTTACGGTGCTCCCGTTACGATCGAGGCGGGTTGTACAGCAACGATTACCCAGAAGCTGGGTGGCAGCTATACCGTGATGGTAGAGGGCAACCTGTACCGGATTGAAGGTGTCGATGCCGATGCGCTGGGTTTTGAGTCCCAGGACAAGCCCGAGGTTTTTGTACCCGAGCTGCCCCTGAGCGAAAAAACCATTGAAGACGCCGCCTGGATTGTGCTGGCTAGCGTTTATGATCCGGAGATTCCGGTCGATATCGTTAATCTGGGCTTGGTGTACGCTTGTCATGTGAGCCAGACTGGTCCAGAAGCGTTCTCCATCACCATGGAAATGACGCTGACGGCTCCTGGTTGCGGTATGGGCACCATGATTGCCGATGAGGCCCGCTACAAGCTGGAGACTATCCAGGGCGTAGAGAAGGCCGTAGTGGATCTGGTTTGGGATCCACCGTGGAGCCGGGAACGTATGAGTGAATCAGCCCGCTTGCAACTAGGGATGCTGTAATAGAAAAAGCCTGCAGAACATGCAGGCTTTTTTGTGCCTGAGGAGCGGGGCGCAGCTTGAAAGGTGGGGCTCAGGGCAGACGGCAGTTTGTTTGTGATGCTTGTTGGCTGCTGAATAGGAACCCCCGTTAAGGGGCCCTATGCGCTGCGGCTAAGTATGTTTGGAGAGAGGCCCTGGCAAGCTTAAAACGCTCAAAAAAATGGCTTGATATCTACTCGATAGCTATAAATAAAAATAATAGCGAAAGCGTTTAAGAGGCGGTTTCCGTTAAGCCTTGTTTGTTCTTTTTTTATGGGCCAAAACCTGCATTGAATAAGCTGTCTTATGTCTTTATCAAACCAGAGATTACAACTTTTCCTAGGGTTTTGCCTATCTCCAGCCAGAGAGTTTTGTATGAATTTCGCTGAGGTTCTTATCTTCAGGCCTGATTTCTTGATTCATGCTTGAATGGTTCAAACTTATATGGCCAAGGGTTTAGGCAAAGCAGGGGAGAATAATGTTAGTTACAAATAGAACATAAAGATCTTTTTTGAGACAGTGCTGTTGCTGGTCGAGCAGATTAAACGCTCGCCAGCACAGGGAAGCTTAAGGCGTGATTAATGGAAACAGAATAGCCCTAGCTTCATCCAATTTATGATCAGGTGCCTTGTTTTGTACGTATAGGTTTACTGAGGGGCAAGACGCTCAATCAAACTGTCCAGGCTGGCGTCATCCATTTGACGACCTTGATGCAGATAGAACTCGTATACCAGGCGAATCGCCTGAGCCTCGGCACGAGAGCGCAGGCTGAGCTTTTGCTGCACAAATAACTGCCTGATCTTCAGGATGATTTCTTCCAACGAGTCCATGTCAGCCATGCTGGGCTTTGATTGAGCAAGAACCCGTTTATCAAGCTTTTCTTCCCCGCAGGCTAACCATTGAATAGGCAGCTTGGAGGCCTTGGCCAGCTTGATCAAAGCAAGACGAGAGGGCTCGGTTTTGCCTGATTGCCAGCCTTGCAGAATCAATAGGGACACACCCACTTTTTCAGCCAGTTTTTGTGGTCCGCCGGCCTGTTCGATCGCCAGCTTGATTCGCTCCGGGAAGTGTTGGAAACCTTCCTCCACGGCATTTTGACCGGCTTGGCTTAATCGCTTTACTGAGTGTTTGAAATACATTGCCACCTCCAGGGATTGCATGTTCTTGTCGTTATTGGTTATTTGGTCAAGATTGTGCTTGATGGTGCTATATACTTGTCTTATTATTCAATTTGAACAGAAAACCAGGTTAACTACACAAGAATTTGCATAAAAAATGTAAATGATGTGGTTTTCTTACTTTTGTTTTAAGAACTTGACTGTTTATGCAAGATTTTGTGTTTATGCTGGATGGACGGCATCACAGGAAGGATGCCCATCGGGCCCTGGAAGGACCCAGGAGCAGAAAGACAGAGTGGCCTTGCTAACAGATCGGCTGTAGGCGCACCAGGTCTTGGGTGAGTAAGAAACACAATAAAGACGATAGTGAGCGCCAGGCAAAGCCGCTTGAACGCGTGCAGGCCTACAAGGCAATGATAGCCACGGTTTTGGGGAGAGGGAGGCTTGGTACTGTTGAGAACAGAGAGAATCGTGCTGTTGTTCGATAACGGCGATCTGATACAAAAGCTGATCGATGATTTGGCCCTGTGGGGTATACCGGTGCAAGTGCTTCGAGCACACAGCGCGGTGTCATTTACGCAGGACGAACAGGCCGAGGCGGGCGAGCTGATCATGATGCATTCCCCGAATGAGGATCTGTTGAGTGATGTAGGTCGATTGCGAGCTCAGTCTGCGGCAATGGGTCTGGTGGTTTTGCGTTTTGAAGGAACACTAACCCCCGAACATGGCAGCTTGCTATTGCTGGCTGGTGCCGATATTTGTTTTGACGAACGTACTCACAGTATGGAAGTACTGGCTAGTATCCAAGCTCTGCGCAGACGGGAGCTGGCCTTGCGAGCTAAATATGCGGATGGCAAGGACAAAGCTTTCCCAACTGCCCCTACGGAAATCCGCCTGAATGGTGAAACTCGGGAGCCCTTGTTTGGCTGGGATTTGCTGGAGGACGGTTGGCGCTTGATGACGCCGCAGCGACATGCCATCACGCTGACAGGGGCGGAGCGACGAGTATTGCGTGTGTTGCTGGCCGAGAGTCCTGAACCCGTAGCCCGCGAAAAGCTGTTTAGTGACAAGGAAGGGGATCAACCACCTAGTCGCTACATAGATGTGGTAATTAGCCGTTTGAAACGTAAGGTCGCACAGCACGGCGAGCGTTTGCCGATTCGTTCTGTGTGGGGCGTGGGCTATGTGTTCTCTGCTCATTAGTCCACGCTTGGGTTTGTGATTCGTTAACTGGTCCTTATTGTTTTCAATAGGGCTGAGATTAATAACAGGTTGAGTTATCGCCAGGGAAAGGGGCTGCCTATGACTTTTGCATTTAAGCGAGGTCACATTAGATACAGCGCCCTTTCCTGATTTGACTATTGCGAGTGGCTTTTATCGAAACGAAGCCAGTTCAATCAGATTGTTCAAACTGGCTTCGTCCATTTGCTGCCCTTGGCGTAAGTAGAACTCATAGACCAGGCGGATGATACGTGCCTCGGCCTCCGGCTTCAGATTCACGCTTTGACCTTGGAATAATTGTTGAGTCTTGGCAATGATTTCTTCCAGGATATCCAGATCAACCAAGGTTGAAGAGGGTTCGGAAGGTGAGGGGTTACCTTCTCCCGAGGCCAGCCAACTGACAGACAGGTTGGTGGCTTGGGCCATTTTAACTAGGCTGGAACGGGATGGGTCGGAGTTCCCTGAGCGCCAGCTTCGCAGCACCGAAGTGGACATTCCCATTTTGTCCGCCAAGTTCTTGGCTCCGCCTGCACGGGCGATGGCTAGATTTATCCGGTCCGAGAAGTCTTTAAATTCATTTTCCATATGCGTGTGGTCTGGTCTGCCCAAAAGTTGTGGTGGTAAGGGGCCCCAACGGTTTTAATTTACAATCCTGCGTCTTTTTCTTCATGTTCTTGTCAATTATTTTCAATTGCGCCAAGTAATCGCTTGATAGCGACAAGATCTTGTCGTAATATTCTTCCTGAACAGAAACTAACCGGAAATACGCTTTTTTACACAAAAACGCTAATTTCATGCGATAGCTTATTCTTTTGTCACAAAATCGATTCTCTCGATAAGAACGTGTTGTGCTGCGTCTGCTTCTTTGTGTGAGGCGTGTCGGAGGTAGCGCGCAATCCAGGTAAATGACAGTTTTGCATTGCTTGCTTTTTGGATAGGCAGGTGGCTTTTTTGCGCCCTGCGTTCGGTGATTCTACCTCTTGAGAGTGCGTTTGTGTTGAATGTGCGGCTTTTTGTCCCTTCGTTGAGGATACAAAAAGTCACTTGCTTGGGTGCCTTATGACTAGAACAAAAACAGTGGGGATCGTGTTGGCTATGGCTGTTCTTGCCACATCGAGCAAGGCACAAACGATGCTTGAACGGCTTCAGGAAAATTCAGTTCTGGAACAAGCCGATCATGACGCACCCTTGAGTATTCAGTACGTTGTCGACCGCGTCCTTGCGCGTCACCCCGGGCGGGAAAGTGCCATGGGTTACGAAGCAAGCGCACGCGAGATGATTGATGTTGCCAAGGCTCATTACTACCCGCAAGTTAGCGGAGGTGTTTCAAGTAGCTATGAAAAGTACCGTTCCGGTCGCTACGACGAAAAGGCCCTGCAAAGCCTGGACTTGAACGTACAACAGCTACTTTACGACTTCGGCAAAACCGCCAATTCAGTCAAAAAAGCCGAGTTCGGGGAACTGAAAGCCCAAGCCAGAACGGATTTGGTTGTCGAGCAATTGGTTCGCGAAGCGTCCAACGCGGTACTGGAAGCGGTGCGTTATCAGGGTTTTCTGGATCTGGCCCAAGCGCACGTCCAGGAAGTAGAGCAGCTAACCCGCTTGGTCGAGCAGCGCCACGAGAAAGGTGCCAGCAACCTGTCCGACGTTTTACAAGCGCGCTCCCGCCTGGATTCGGTCCAGGCGCTGGTATTGAACGTCGATGCAGAATATCGCAAATGGTTGCAGGAAATTGCACTACTTGCACAACTTCCTGACGTTAGCGCCGTGTCCTTGGCGCAGTTCCCTCTCGAGCTCAATCAAAGCTGCACGATCTCCCGCATTAACTGGGCGCGTGTTCCAGAAGTGGTGATGGTGGATATGGCTGCCGAAGAAGCGGTGGCTGATGTCGATCTGGCCAGTTCTGAAGAATGGCCAACCCTCTCTTTGCAAGCCAATGCCTCCCGCGCTTTGAACGCGACCCCGCTCTATGGCAGTCGTGTCGAGACCGGCATACGCCTGAATTTCTCCATGCCCTTTTATCAAGGGGGAGGCTTGTCGGCGCGTAAACGCGCAGCCTCGGGCGCCTTGCGCGCTGCCAGCGCTGAAAAGTCTCAAGTCCGCCTGCAGGTGGAGCAGCGCCTGGCCGATCAAGTCAATCGTTATCAAGGGCTGGAGCGTCGCAAGGCGCTGCTGGCCAATCGTGTCGTGAACATTAGCGGCACGAAAGATTTGTACAGAAAACAGTATTTGGATTTAGGAACGCGTTCACTGGTCGACTTATTGAATGCCGAACAGGAATACCACCAGGCCCGTGTCGAGGTGTTGAACAGTGAGTTGGATTTGAAAGCTTCGCAGATTGAATGCGCTTACTCCCAGGGGTTGTTGAGCGCTGGATTCAATGTGCCTGCCTTGAATTAACCGTTGTGAAGAGGGGCCTTGTGGCCATTTTTATTATTAAAAGGTTGGGCTATTCATGAAAATGATCCTAGCAGAACGATCGGGAGCGGGAAAGCCAGTACTGGAGACGCAATTAGCGGATCAAGTGCTGGCCACCCCTCATCTCGTCAAATTGAACGCGAGTCCTGGCGATATTGTCAGTATTACCCGCCAAGGAAATAACCTTGTCCTGGTGATGGCCAATGGTCAACAGGTCACCTTGCAAGGCTTTTTTAACGAAAACCCAGACGGCGAACATAGCGAGCTGGTTCTGGAAGATTCAGCCTGCCAACTGTGGTGGCTCAACAGCAGCGGAGAGCTGGTAGAAATCTCCGCCCAGGACGCCGTATTTGCAAACACGGCTCCTGTTGTTTCCGAAACTGTGTGTGCTGCTGCCGCTGGCACCAGCACCCCGCCACCGTGGGTCCTGGGCTTGCTGCTGGCTGGCTTGACGGGTGTTGCAATGGCATCTAGCCATTCCTCCGGCGGCTCGGGCGGTAAGGGACCCGTAGATCCTGATGATGGCGACGGTGATGCAGACGCTGATGCGGATGCTGATGCTGATGCGGACGCTGACGCGGATGCTGATGCTGACGCTGACGCTGACGCCGATGCGGATGCGGATGCCGACGCCGACGCCGACGCTGACGCCGATGCGGATGCCGACGCTGATGCCGACGCTGACGCCGATGCGGATGCCGACGCTGATGCTGACGCTGATGCTGACGCTGATGCTGACGCTGATGCTGACGCTGATGCCGATGCTGATGCTGATGCTGATGCCGATGCTGACGCTGATGCCGATGCTGATGCTGATGCTGATGCCGATGCTGATGCTGATGCTGACGCCGACGCTGATGCCGATGCCGATGCCGATGCCGATGCTGACGCCGATGCGGATGCGGACGCTGATGCCGATGCCGATGCAGACGCAGACGCAGACGCAGACGCAGACGCAGACGCGGATGCCGATGCTGATGCAGACGCTGACGCGGATGCGGATGCTGACGCGGATGCTGACGCTGACGCCGATGCCGATGCCGATGCTGACGCAGACGCCGATGCGGATGCCGACGCTGATGCCGACGCTGACGCCGATGCGGATGCTGATGCCGATGCCGACGCTGACGCAGATGCCGACGCCGATGCGGATGCCGACGCTGATGCTGACGCTGATGCTGACGCTGATGCCGATGCTGATGCTGATGCCGATGCTGATGCTGACGCCGACGCCGACGCCGATGCCGATGCCGATGCTGACGCTGACGCTGACGCGGATGCCGATGCGGACGCCGACGCGGATGCCGATGCTGATGCTGACGCAGACGCAGACGCAGACGCGGATGCCGATGCTGACGCGGATGCTGACGCCGATGCCGATGCCGATGCCGATGCCGATGCCGATGCCGATGCCGATGCTGACGCAGATGCTGACGCTGACGCTGACGCTGATGCCGACGCCGACGCTGATGCTGATGCTGATGCTGATGCTGATGCTGATGCTGACGCTGACGCTGACGCCGATGCAGATGCTGACGCAGACGCTGATGCCGACGCTGATGCTGATGCCGATGCTGATGCTGACGCCGACGCGGATGCCGATGCCGATGCTGACGCTGACGCTGACGCTGACGCGGATGCCGATGCTGATGCGGACGCCGACGCGGATGCCGATGCTGATGCTGACGCGGATGCTGACGCTGACGCCGATGCCGATGCCGATGCTGACGCAGACGCTGATGCCGACGCGGATGCAGATGCCGACGCCGACGCTGACGCCGATGCGGATGCCGACGCTGATGCCGACGCTGACGCCGATGCGGATGCTGATGCCGATGCCGACGCTGACGCAGATGCCGACGCAGATGCCGACGCTGATGCCGACGCCGACGCTGACGCCGATGCGGATGCCGACGCTGATGCTGACGCTGATGCTGACGCTGATGCTGACGCTGATGCTGACGCTGATGCTGACGCTGATGCTGACGCTGATGCTGACGCTGATGCTGACGCTGATGCTGACGCTGATGCTGACGCTGATGCTGACGCTGATGCTGACGCTGATGCTGACGCTGATGCTGACGCTGATGCTGACGCTGATGCTGACGCTGATGCTGACGCTGATGCTGACGCTGATGCTGACGCTGATGCTGACGCTGATGCTGACGCTGATGCTGACGCTGATGCTGACGCTGATGCTGACGCTGATGCTGACGCTGATGCTGACGCTGATGCTGACGCTGATGCTGACGCTGATGCTGACGCTGATGCTGACGCTGATGCTGACGCTGATGCTGACGCTGATGCTGACGCTGATGCTGACGCTGATGCTGACGCTGATGCTGACGCTGATGCTGACGCTGATGCTGACGCTGATGCTGACGCTGATGCTGACGCTGATGCTGACGCTGATGCTGACGCTGATGCTGACGCTGATGCTGACGCTGATGCTGACGCTGACGCTGATGCTGATGCTGATGCTGATGCTGACGCTGACGCTGACGCCGATGCAGATGCTGACGCAGACGCTGATGCCGACGCTGA
>NZ_JBHSIQ010000004.1:0-43569 GCF_042653705.1 Alcaligenes sp. GCM10023179
CTGGCTGGGTTACCCGCAGCGTCTTCCGTTTCCACCTTGGCGTGAACATTGCTGTCCTGAGCCAGTTCGGTACCAGGAACGTCTACGTTCCAGGTCTTGCCATCGGCATTAACGGTGGTGGTGTAGTCCTTACCGTTGACCGTCACGGTCACGGTGTCACCGGCCTTCACATCCTTGCCAACCGTACCAGTGATGGTCACGTCAGACTCGGACTCAGCCTTGTTGATCACGTCGTCACCCGCAATGGTGTCGATCGTAATCGAAGCTTCGGGCAGATCGGTGTCTACACCGTAGCCACGGTCGGCTTCAGCCGAAGCGGGGTTACCGGCGGCGTCTTCAGTCTCGACCTTGGCGTGAACATTGCTGTCCTGGGCCAGTTCGGTACCAGGAACGTCTACGTTCCAGGTCTTGCCGTCAGCGTTAACGGTGGTGGTGTAATCCTTGCCGTTCACGGTCACAGTGACGGTGTCGCCAGCCTTCACATCCTTGCCAACCGTACCAGTGATGGTCACGTCAGACTCGGACTCAGCCTTGTTGATCACGTCGTCACCGGCAATGGTGTCGATCGTGATCGAAGCTTCGGGCAGGTCAGTATCCACGCCGTAGCCACGGTCAGCTTCAGCGCTCGCTGGGTTGCCCGCAGCGTCTTCGGTCTCGACCTTGGCGTGAACATTGCTGTCCTGAGCCAGTTCGGTACCAGGAACGTCCACGTTCCAGGTCTTGCCGTCAGCGTTAACGGTGGTGGTGTAATCCTTACCGTTGACCGTCACGGTCACGGTATCACCGGCCTTCACATCCTTGCCAACCGTACCAGTGATGGTCACGTCAGACTCGGACTCGGCCTTGTTGATCACGTCGTCACCGGCAATGGTGTCGATGGTAATCGAAGCTTCAGGCAGGTCGGTATCGACACCGTAGCCGCGGTCGGCTTCAGCGCTCGCTGGGTTGCCGGCGGCGTCTTCGGTCTCGACCTTGGCGTGAACATTGCTGTCCTGGGCCAGTTCGGTACCAGGAACGTCCACGTTCCAGGTCTTGCCGTCAGCGTTNCGCCCGCAATGGTGTCGATGGTGATGGCGGCTTCCGGAGCATCGGTATCAACATCGTATGGACGTTCTGCATTGGCGGAAGCGGGGTTGCCAGCTTCGTCCTCAGTCGTAACCTTAGCGTCAACTTTAGCGTGACCCAGCAGGTCCACGCCTGGAACATTCACGTTCCACGTCTTGCCATCGGCATTAACCGTTGTAGTGAACTCTTTACCACCGATAGTGATAGTGACGGTGTCGCCGGCCTTGACGTCCTTGCCAACCGTACCGGAGATGGTCACGTCGGATTCGGACTCGGCCTTGTTAATGACGTCATCTTCAGCGATGACATTAATAGCGATCTCGGCTTCAGGAGGCGTAACGTCGACATCGTAAGGCTTCTCGTCGGTCGCAGTCGTGGTGTTGCCGGCGTCATCGGTCGTGGTGACTTTGGCTTCAACCTTGTCGTTGTTGACCAGTTCGGAACCAGGAACGTCCACGCTCCAGGTCTTGCCGTCCGGANACCGGCAATGGTGTCGATGGTAATCGAAGCTTCAGGCAGATCGGTATCCACACCGTAGCCGCGGTCGGCTTCAGCGCTCGCTGGGTTGCCTGCAGCGTCTTCCGTTTCCACCTTGGCGTGAACATTGCTGTCCTGAGCCAGTTCGGTACCAGGAACGTCCACGTTCCAGGTCTTGCCGTCAGCGTTAACGGTGGTCGTGTAGTCCTTACCGTTCACGGTCACAGTGACGGTGTCGCCAGCCTTGACGTCTTTACCCACGGTACCAGTGATGGTCACGTCGGACTCAGACTCGGCCTTGTTGATCACGTCGTCACCGGCAATGGTGTCGATGGTAATCGAAGCTTCAGGCAGATCGGTATCCACACCGTAGCCGCGGTCGGCTTCAGCGCTCGCTGGGTTGCCTGCAGCGTCTTCCGTTTCCACCTTGGCGTGAACATTGCTGTCCTGAGCCAGTTCGGTACCAGGAACGTCCACGTTCCAGGTCTTGCCGTCAGCGTTAACGGTGGTCGTGTAATCCTTACCGTTCACGGTCACGGTCACCGTGTCACCGGCCTTCACATCCTTGCCAACCGTACCAGTGATGGTCACGTCGGACTCGGACTCGGCCTTGTTGATCACGTCGTCACCCGCAATGGTGTCGATCGTGATCGAAGCTTCGGGCAGATCGGTATCNTAATCGGATCGATTTCGATCTCGGCTTCAGGAGGCGTAACGTCGACGTCGTAAGGCTTCTCGTCGGTCGCAGTCGTGGTGTTGCCGGCGTCGTCGGTCGTGGTTACTTTGGCTTCAACCTTGTCGTTGTTGACCAGCTCGGAACCAGGAACGTCCACGCTCCAGGTCTTGCCGTCCGGGTTGACGGTGGTTTCGTATTCTTTACCGCCGACGGTCACAGTGACCTTGTCGCCAGGTTTGACGTCTTTACCAACCGTACCGGTGATCGTGACGTCGCCGCCCGACTCTTCCTTGTTGATCACGTCGTCGCCTGTAATCGGATCGATTTCGATCTCGGCTTCAGGAGGCGTAACGTCGACGTCGTAAGGCTTCTCGTCGGTCGCAGTCGTGGTGTTGCCGGCGTCGTCGGTCGTGGTTACTTTGGCTTCAACCTTGTCGTTGTTGACCAGCTCGGAACCAGGAACGTCCACGCTCCAGGTCTTGCCGTCCGGGTTGACGGTGGTTTCGTATTCTTTACCGCCGACGGTCACAGTGACCTTGTCGCCAGGTTTGACGTCTTTACCAACCGTACCGGTGATCGTGACGTCGCCGCCCGACTCTTCCTTGTTGATCACGTCGTCGCCTGTGATCGGATCAATTTCGATCTCGGCTTCAGGAGGCGTAACGTCGACATCGTAAGGCTTCTCGTCGGTCGCCGTCGTGGTGTTGCCAGCGTCGTCAGTCGTGGTGACTTTGGCTTCAACCTTGTCGTTGTTGACCAGTTCGGAACCAGGAACGTCCACGCTCCAGGTCTTGCCGTCCGGGTTGACGGTGGTTTCGTATTCTTTACCGCCGACGGTCACAGTGACCTTGTCGCCAGGTTTGACGTCTTTACCAACCGTACCGGTGATCGTGACGTCGCCGCCCGACTCTTCCTTGTTGATCACGTCGTCGCCTGTGATCGGATCAATTTCGATCTCGGCTTCAGGAGGCGTAACGTCGACATCGTAAGGCTTCTCGTCGGTCGCCGTCGTGGTGTTGCCAGCGTCGTCAGTCGTGGTGACTTTGGCTTCAACCTTGTCGTTGTTGACCAGTTCGGAACCAGGAACGTCCACGCTCCAGGTCTTGCCGTCCGGGTTGACGGTGGTTTCGTATTCTTTACCTCCGACGGTCACAGTGACCTTGTCGCCAGGTTTGACGTCTTTACCAACCGTACCAGTAATAGTTACATCACCTTCGGACTCTTCCTTATTGATGACGCCGTCTTCAGTAATGGAATCGATGGTGATTTCAGCTTCTGGGGGCAGCGTGTCGACCGTGGTCGTGTCTTCGCCGCCGTTACCTGGGGTGCCAACTTCGTTGGTGTAGCTACCGTCAGGCACTTTGACGGTGATTTCACCTTCGTAGTTCGGTGGGGGAACCAGCGTTCCGGTCCAGGTCTTGGGATCTTTGTTGTCTGGTGTCAGACCTTCGATGCGACCGCCGCCGGTGACCACGATATCTTCGATATCAAAGCCAAATGGCACTTCAGTAAATGTGAAGGTAACGGTGCCGTCGTCATTGATCTTGACAGTAACGGAGGGAGGAACCAGAGGACCGGCCTCTTCTTCGCCAGTACCGCTGTAGCCACCCAGGCGCACGTTTTCAACGGTGGGCACGCCAGGACGTGGGTATTCCAGGGCCAGAGGGCGTGTGGTTTCCACAATGCTGACCAGGCGGGTGAAGCTGCTGCCACCGCCTTCGCCACCACCGGTCAATACGGCAGCGGTTGGGTCAAGTTGGGAGAATGGGTCATCGCCAGCTTCCAGAGCGGCCAACACAGCCGTAATGGCTGGGTCGTTCGGGTTGGCCAGAGCAGCGGCTACTGGGTCCACATCGGTTTCTGCGATATCGCCGCTGACCAGGAAGGAGCGGTTATCGGAAATGGTCATCGATGGGCTGCCAGGGATCTCAAGCTCGACGCTGGCGCCGGTCTCGGTGATGATCTCGGCATTAACAGGGACGCGCATCCCTTCTTTGACAGCTACTTTGGAGCCATCGGCGGTACGGATCCATGCCGTACCTTCAACTCGTGTCACTAAAACAGTATCCAGTGCCATGACTGTCTGATTCCTAAAAAAAGACTGCCGCCAAGCAGCAGTCAGAAATGGACTTTCTTTGATCAGAGAATAGCGAGTTGGTCCGCTAGTCGATATTGGCGTCGCCGCCAGTTCGCTGTTTTATTTATTGTTATTGACCTTACTTAACAATACGAACGGGACGGCGAGCAGGGGTTTAGGCTATGCCGTGTACTTTTAGCGCCAACATCAAACGATCTGTTACATCCAGCTTTTCAAAAACCGCCTGCAGATGGGCGCGAACCGTTCTCTCGGTGATGCCCAGGTCCTTTGCGATCAGCTGATTGGAGTGGCCCAGCGAGGCGCGTTGCGCAACCTCGACTTCACGACTGGTCAGGGTACTTTCCCAGCCCGCCTTGGGTTCCAGACGACGGGTAACGTCGCTAAGCAAACGGCTCAGCAAGGACTCCCCAACCCAAACCTGCCCACTAGCCACGTGGTCCAGCGCCTGCACCAGCAAAGGCGACGAGCTGTAGGCGTGAATGTAACCACGAGCCCCCAGGGCCAGTACGGCCTGACCTTCGCTATCCAAAGGACGTGGGCTGGCGACAATAATCTTCATGCCCTGCACAGCCTTGGACCATTGGGGATGATTCCACAAAGCCAGGGCACTATCGACCACCACCAGATCACGCTGCTGTTGTTTCCAACGCAATAAATCGTCCATGCCCTGCCCTCTGGCGGGCAGCCAGGTGACCGAATCCAGATGACGCCAATGCTGCCACAACGCCTCATCGGCAGTCAGAAATAAAACCGAATTTACTTGTCGCATACCGCTTTTCCCTTACTGGTAACACGAGCTATATGCCATCAGCTCTTGGTCTGACTCGGGTGTTACACCTCTATCGTCAGCGCTACTCCCCCAACGGACCAATCAGCCTTAACGCTCTCTGAATGCGTTGGATCTGGCCCTGAGAATAGGTTTGAGTAAGTACTGCATAACAGTCCGCTTGCCAGTCATGATGTGCACTTCGGCCACCATACCGGGCAAGATTGGACGGTTATCGTCACCGACATACACCGTGTCCGTACGTACTTTAGCTATATAGAATGAATTGCCTTTTTCATCGGTAATGGTGTCGGCACTGGTCTGTTCCAGCACACCGGGCAAGCCGCCATAAACAGCAAAGTCATAGGCGGTGAATTTGACCTCGGCAGTCTGGCCTGAGTGCAGAAACCCGATATCGCGCGGATTAATACGCACTTCCAACAGCAGGGTGTCGTCAGTAGGCACGATTTCCAGAATGTCTTTACCGGGCTGCACCACGCCGCCGACCGTATTGGCAGACAGGGTCTTGATGGTGCCGCGCACGGGCGAGCGCACTTCAGCCAGGCGCACACGGTCGGCCAGGGCACGTTGGCCTTGCTCCAGGGAAGCCAGCTTGGCACGTGTTTCAGCCAGTTCGGTACGGGCCTGATTGCGGAAGGTAATTTCCACCTCGCCAATCCGGTTCTGGGCTTCCTGAATCGAGGCCTGAATACGGCTGATCTGTGCCGTGGCCGCTTTTTGCTCACCGCAGTAACGAGCCACATCACGCTGCAGGCGCAGCAAATCCACTTCGGACACCGCCCCACTTTTGAGCAAAGGACGTGTCATTTGCAATTCTTGCGAGGTCAGCCCGCAACTGGACGCGGCCTGATCACGATTGGCCTGCGTCTCACGCAATTCTTGTTGACGCTGGTTCAGCTGTTCCTGAGCCACCGAAATATTGGAGCGCAGCTCTTCGGTACGAGCCTGCCAGACGCGGCGTTCCATTTCTGCCAGATCAGGGGCTTTTTCCAGCACTTCACTGGGCATATCAAAGGGCTGATCGGCAGCAATCGCTTCCAGTCGAGCTGCCTTGGCCATCAAGGACAAGGACTCGGCTTCGTTCTCGCCCAAGGAGGACGAGGCACGGGTAGGATCGATACGCAACAGCACTTCGCCCGCTTCCACGGACTGGCCAGGACGCACCAGAATTTCTTCCACCACACCGCCGTCCAGACTTTGCACAATCTGGACCTGGCGAGATGGCACAACCTTGCCCTCGCCACGCACCACTTCATCAATGCTGGCAAAACTGGCCCAGACAATCAGCAGGCTGATGGCCAGCAAGGTCAACCAGATCAGCAGCGTGGAACCCCGTACATCTTGGTAACGAGCCGTCCACGATGCGTTTTTGAGCATATTGCTACCAGGAGGTGGGGAATTGGTGTCCTGGAGTTGCGCACGCACCCAATTGGTCAGGTTCTTTATTTTCATGCTGCACTCCGGGCCTTACCAATCTGCCCACTACGCAAGGCGGCAATGACCTGATCCTTAGGACCATCCGCCACAATACGCCCCATATCCATCACGATCAGGCGATCCACCAGCTCCAGCAAGGCGGTGCGGTGGGTCACCAGCACAACTGTCTTGCCCTCACATTCTTTATGCAGGCTGCGACGCAGGGCTGATTCGCTCTGGTTATCCATATTGCTGCTGGGTTCATCCAGCAACAGAATGGACGGGTTACCGATCAAGGCACGAGCCACAGCGATAGCCTGACGCTGACCACCCGAGAGGGATTCGCCGCGTTCGCCAATCATCATGTCGTAGCCATCAGGATGGCGTCGTGCGAAATCATCCACCCCGGCCTGACGAGCCGCTGCCAACATTTGATCGTCAGTTGCGTAAGGCGTGCCCATCAGCAAATTGTGTTTCAAAGTGCCATAGAACAGCGTGGGGTCCTGCGAGACATAGCCCATGGAGCGACGCACGTCTGCCGGGTCAATCTGCTGGCTATCAATTCCGTCCAGCACAACGGTGCCGCCCGTCGGTTTGTACAGACCCAGGATCAGCTTGGACAAGGTGGTTTTGCCGGAGCCAATACGGCCGATAATCCCTATCTTCTCGCCAGCCTTCAAGGAAAAACTGACCTTATCCAGCACGTTCTGATTAGTGCCGGGATAGCTGAAACTAACGTTGCGGAACTCGATAGAGCCTTCCAGATAAGGGCGTGGCACAAAGTGACGCTCTTCAGGATGCTCTACCGGCATATTCATGTACGAATCCACCGAACCCAGGGAGGTACGGGCATTCTGATACTGCATCATCAAGCCAGCCACCTGCCCCAAAGGAGCCAGGCAACGGCCTGCAATCATGGAGGAAGCAATAATGCCCCCCATGGACAATTTGGTTTCCTGAACCAGATACACCCCGATAATCACCACGCTGATGGTGACCATCTGCTGCAGCATCTGCACCGTGTTTACGGTCAGGGTGGAAGTCATCTTGATGCGCGCACCCTGACGAGCCAGGTACTCGGTGGACTGCTCCCAATCGCGCTGCGCATTGCTTTGCGCATTCAGGACCTTCAAGGTTTCCATACCAGCCAGGGATTCGACCAGGCCGGCGTTACGCTGGGCAGCAGCCTGGAAGGTCTGTTTGGTCAGACGTTCCATACGTGCCTGAGCAAACCAGGAAATACCCAGGATGATCACAATGGCCACAACGGGCGGGATCAGCATCCAGGGCGAGATCCAGGCCAGCACAGCCAAAAACAGCAGCACAAATGGCAAATCGACCAGTGTCGTCAAACTGGCCGAAGCGATAAAGTCGCGCACCGATTCAAAAGAGCGCAGATTGGCAGCAAAAGAGCCCACCGACGGCGGTCGGTTCTCCATGCGCAAGTCCAGCACCCGCTCCATAATCCGCGCAGACAACTGAATATCCACCCGTTTGCTGGCAGCATCAACTACATAGGCTCGCACACTGGAGAGCACCATGTTCATGACCAGCACCAGCC
Organism: Alcaligenes sp. GCM10023179; assembly: GCF_042653705.1. Classification (NCBI taxonomy): domain Bacteria; kingdom Pseudomonadati; phylum Pseudomonadota; class Betaproteobacteria; order Burkholderiales; family Alcaligenaceae; genus Alcaligenes; species Alcaligenes sp. GCM10023179. The sequence continues at coordinate 8,081 of NZ_JBHSIQ010000004.1, forward strand.
CAATCCCAATCGACAGCACCCACAGGGTTTCAATCGCTTTGTTGGGAACCACCCGGTCGTACACGTTCATGGTGTAGAGCGGAATGGCCAGCGCAAACAGGTTGATCAGCAAGGCAGCGCCAATGGCGTCGCGATACAGACGCCAGTTTTGCACTACGGCTGTCCAGAACCAGTGCTTGCCCTTCATGGGGGCCACACCATCTTTGGCACGCGCTTCGACGCGGAAATCCGGCTGCACCACAGCCAACAGCCCGGAGTACTGCGCTTGCAGATCTTCCAGGCTGATTTCGCTGGGGCTACCACTTTCCGGGAAATGCACCCGGGCACGTTCTTCTTCCAGCCCCAGCAACACACATGCCCGGTTATTGTTCAGCAACAAAATAACCGGGAACAGATTGGTGTCGAGTTCGGTAAAGGCGCGACGCCATACTCGGGCCGTGCAATGACCACGCGCGGCCGCTCGACTGAGCAAGGCAGGCGTCAAACGCCCACGCTGCAAAGGCAAGCCTGCAGACAAGTGCTGCGGCGTGCAAGGATTACCGTGGATACGGGTAATCTCTGCCAGGCAGGTCAGAAGAGGATCATCATGCGTCAGATGAGGCGGGATACTGTATTGCCCGCTTGCTTGTGTCGTGCTGTCAGATGAGTGGTTCATCGTCATTAATCAAATCCAGCGAATCCCGCAGGCGTTGACGGGTACGTTTGCGCTCGTTCAATTTGGCCAAGGCCTGGGGAGGCAGATCAGTCATACGAAGCACACCGTTAGCAACCAGTGCGTCAATCAAATCCTCCAGCACTCGGATAAAACTGGCATCCGAGACTGAAAGCTCTTGTTTGTAGTCATCTTCGTTCTGACTCATACGTGCCTCCCTTCACTATCCAATAACGCCAAGAAGCAGCTACTTACAGCCCGGCTGGTTTCTCGCGCAGGACTGGCGGAGCCATACCGTCGCGGTAATCAACAGAAACCGGGGTCAGGTTGCTGGTATCTGGAACAGGCGTCATACATGCCTTGAATGCCTCTTCGGGGAAGTCCAGCTTGGCGGCTTCTTCAGGCTGCTCCGAGTAAGGCTGGGACAGGCCAACTGCCGACACCAGACGGTGCGACAAGGTCAACCAACGGTATTCGGCTTGTTGCAGGTCGTAAGTGGCATTGGCCAGAGCGCGACGCGCATCAAACAGTTCGTTTTCCGTATCCAGCAAGTCCAGCAAGGAGCGCTGACCGATCTGGAACTGCTGCATGTAAGCAACGCGAACCTTGGACGTAGCCAGTTCGTGTTGTTTCAGGAATGGCAACTGAGCACGCAGGCGCTCGATGTTGTTCCAGGCCACGGCCAGATCCTGCTGTACGTTGCGGCAGGTGTAATCGCGCACGTCGCGGGCAGCGTACTGCTGAGCTGTGGTTTGACGGATGCGAGCAGCATCGGCACCACCACGGAACAGGTTGTACGACAGCATCAACTGCACGTTGCTGCTTTGCGAGTTGCGGTATGCGGAACCGGGAGGATCATTCTTGTCCTTGCCTGTCGCAGCACGGAATTCCAAAGTAGGCGACATGCGGCCTTGAGCCACGTGTTTGCCCGACTCAGCAGCTTGATACAAAGCCTGCTTGGCCAAAATCACGGGGCTGGTGCGCAAGGATGGCAAGAAGTCGGTGGTATTGGCAGGAATCGACTCGCTCAGGCTAGGGGCCGCTTGCATGACTTCAGGAGCAGCCACACCCACAATGCGACGGTAGCGTTGCAGCACGTCGTTCAGGTTGCCGGCCTCGGTCATCATGTTGCTTTGAGCCAGGGACTGGCGGCCATAAGCCTGTTCCAGGTCCACACCACGGCCCACGCCGGATGCCGAACGCTCCTGAATCTGGCTCAGGATGTTCATGTGCATGCCGTAGTTTTCACGGGCCAGCTTTTCCATTTCGCGGTAACGCAGCACATCAATGTGCGCGTTGGCCGCTTCCAGAGCCAGAGAATCTACCGAAGCCAGCAGCTCGTAGTAGGTAGCCAGTTTTTCGTAACCCAACTGACGAACCTGGTTGATCGAGGAGAAACCATCAAAAATCAACTGACGCAGTTGCAGGCTGTAGCCGCTGCGGGACCAGTCGGTAGACGGAGCACCGGAGGTGCTGCCACGCCACTCTTTGCCAACCCAACCCTGTGCATTGACCTCGGGCAACAAGGCGCCACGGCCAACGTTCTGACCTTCAAGCGCAGACTGGAAATCCTGGAAGCGAGCGCCAAGTTCAGGATTGGACATAATTGCCCGCTCAATACTGTCCTTGAAGCTCAAGCTGTTTTCCTGCTGGGCAAGCGCTGGTTGCGCCAGCAGTAGCGCTGTCAGCAGCGCACTTACCGTTAGAGTTTTCTTACCACGCACGTCGGCCTCCGTAAGATCCTGTGCCGCGTTCGCAACAGACGTCATTACGTCAGCGTTGCAACGCATTGCCAGATCAAATTTAAGTACAAAAATGAAAGAAGAATGGGTTCGGTGTGTCGCTCAAACAAAGCGAAAGAAACACCACCCGAGGGCCCAACACCTATGTATTGCACATGGGCTTTACATCTAAGACTGGTAAGTACATCGCCAGCCGCAGCAGTATGTTCATAATGGACCGGGGCAAGACAAGGCGGAGCTACAGGCTTCTGACCTGTATTCTTGGAGCATAACCTTGTGTCTGATTGTGACTTTTTACGTGACGCATAGTGAAACTCATCACGTAGATCACGGGACAAATTGTATCTTAGATTACAAGGAGCTTCGTGGACGACAATGTTAAAAATGATAAATAGCCCGTGATAAAAAAGGCAACAATACACTGAAATTAAACGATTTCGGGCGATTAGGCGCTTAAGCAATAACTGTTGCGCTTATCCCACGTGGCGCGATCGTTGGTAATAATCTACAAAAAACTTTCACCTTAATAAGCATTTAGGTTACATCAAGATAAAACCAGGTTATCACCAGGCGATAAAAATATTTTCATCGTTAAAAATATAACAATCGCTCACATTAAGAATGCTGCACTTGTAACGATTTCTTATTGCAGCTTGATGCCAGTTTTCATCTCTTTGTCAGGCCTTCAAAAAGAGATATGAAATCAAAAACTTATAACGGTTTCTTGAAGGGCTCCCTGTTTCGCGCCCGTTTGTAGCTTCTCTGAACAATCCGTTGCTGCAATATCCGCCGCCCACGCTTGTCCCGTTTCTGCTCGCCCGATACCATCGAACGGTACGTATTTAGTTAGCAACACAGACAACTTGGAGGCCGCTCATGTATCAACACCTGGCCCTGTATATCAATGGTCAATTTCTGGATGGACAAGGTCGCCAGACCCAGGCCGTCATCAATCCTGCCAATGGCAGCACCTTGGGCCAACTTCCGCTGGCATCCCAGGCGGATCTGGACGCGGCTCTGAACGCCGCCCAGGACGCGTTCAAAAGCTGGCGTCACAGCTCGCCCATGGATCGCAGCGCGATCCTGCGCAAGGTCGCGGAACTGTCGCGTGAACGCGCCCAGGAAATTGGCCGCAATCTGACACTGGACCAAGGCAAGCCCTTGGCCGAGGCGGTAGGCGAAATCATGTCCTGCGCGGACCATGCGGATTGGCACGCCGAGGAGTGCCGCCGTATTTATGGCCGCGTCATCCCCGCCCGCAACCCCAAAGTGCAGCAAATGGTTCTGCGCGAGCCCATCGGGGTCTGCGCCGCCTTTACGCCCTGGAACTTTCCCTACAACCAGGCCATTCGCAAGATCTGCGCGGCTATCGGTGCTGGGTGCACGATTATTCTGAAAGGCCCCGAGGACTCCCCCAGTGCGGTCATGGCTATTGCCCAAGCCTTTCATGATGCGGGCCTGCCTCCGGGTGTACTAAATATTGTCTGGGGTGTGCCACAGGAGGTGTCGGACTACCTGATCCGCTCGCCCATCGTGCGTAAAGTCTCCTTTACCGGATCTGTACCTGTAGGCAAGCAACTGGCTGCACTGGCCGGTGCCCATATGAAACGCATCACCATGGAATTGGGCGGTCACTCGCCTGTGCTGGTCCTGCCTGATGCCGATGTAGCCCGCGCTGCTCGTCAGCTGGCTCGTTTCAAAATTCGCAATGCTGGTCAGGTGTGCATTTCGCCCACGCGTTTTTATATCCACGACGACATCTACACTGCATTTGTGGACCGCTTCACCGAGGAGCTGGCCAATGTAAAAGTGGGCGATGGTCTGGACCCGGATACGCAAATGGGGCCCTTGGCTCACGAGCGCCGCCTGCCCATGATGCAAAAGTTTGTCGACAACGCCCGCTCTCTGGGTGGCAAAGTGTTGCTGGGAGGAGAACAGATCAAGCGCGATGGTTTCTTTTTCTCGCCCACAGTGCTGACGGATTTGCCCGACGATGCACTGGTCATGACCGAAGAGCCATTTGGCCCCATCGCCCCCTTGACGCGCTACAGCGATCTGGACGATGCCATCGCCCGTGCCAACAGCCTGCCCTACGGTTTGTCGGCCTATGCCTTTACACAATCCTTGCAAGACGCGCATCGACTGGGTACCGAACTGGAATCCGGTATGGTCAATATCAATCACTTCGGCAGTTCCCTGCCCGAGACTCCGTTTGGCGGCGTCAAGGACAGCGGCATTGGCAGCGAAGGCGGTGCCGAAACCTTTGACGGATACTTAGTCACCAAATTTGTGACCCAGATCTAAGACTGGCTCCTGGCCCCGCTTTGCGGGGCTAGGGTGAACCCCTACTGTACTAACTGCGCATTCCCGTTACATTATTCAAACACTCGTTTGAAATTAGGAAATAACGGTGAAACGCTCTGATCGGACACAGTCCGCCATTCTCGATGCAGCCGAACATCTTTTTGCGCTGTATGGCCACGAAAATACCTCCATGCGCCAGATTACGGCGCAAGCCAAGGTGAACCTGTCGGCTGTCAATTATCACTTTGGCAGTAAAGACGGACTGACACAGGCCGTGTTCCAGCGCCGCCTGAACAGCATCAATCAAGAGCGCCTGGAAAAACTGGCGTTTTATCGCCAGCAAGCCGGTGAAGGTCCGTTGAAAGCATCCCAGGTGGTGGATGCCTTTTTTGGCCCACTGATCCGCCTGGCGGGTTCAGGCAACGGCGCCCCACGCTCGTTTATTCCTTTGCCGGGGCAGGACCGCCCGGCGCCGCAGGATTTCATTCAGTCCATCTGTTGGGACGAACAAGTCGCCATCTTCCTGCCCTTCAAGCAGGCTTTGCATGAAGCTCTGCCTACCGTGCCTGAAGAAGAAATCATCTGGCGATTCCATTTCATGCTGGGTGCCACCTCTTATGCCTTGATGGGCACCCAATCACTGCGTCGGGCTTTGCAATTACCCCTTAGCGACAGCCCGGAAAGTGAGCAACAACTGCAACAGCGCTTGATGAGTTTCCTGCTGGGTGGATTACGAGCTCCTTTACCCACCAGCACCTGAGCTGAACGGCCCTGACCACCAAGCTACACCACGGTGAACCGCGCCCCTCTCTTAAGGGCAGCAAGTCGAAGGTGCAGCATGAGGGGGTTTTACCGCCGGGTCGCTCCCAAAGCTCGGCGCCCCCGGTAAAAAGTGCCCCCTCGGGGGGCAACAAGCCGAAGGCGCAGCGTGGGGGCCTTCTTCTTTTTTTTCTGAGCTAGTCCGGAGTTGCTATGTTTGTGACCTTGCTATTGATAGTGCTAGTGCTTGGCTGCGTCTACGTTCTCAAAAACCGGAATCTACGCACCAAGTGGCTAAGCCGCCCAATCTACCGCGCCTTTTCCAGCGTTCTGCCTGCCATGTCCCAAACCGAGCGCGATGCGCTGGAAGCAGGTACGGTCTGGTGGGAAAGTGAGCTGTTTCGCGGCAAACCCAACTGGAATACCCTGAGCTCTTATCCGGCCTACCGGCTCACCGATGAAGAGCGCCAGTTCATGGACAATGAAGTCAATGTGGCTTGCGCCATGATTGACGACTGGCAAGTCAGCCAGGAAGACTTCGATATGCCTGCCGAGGTCTGGAACTACCTGAAAGAAAACCGCTTCTTCAGCCTGATTATTCCCAAGGAATACGGCGGTCGCGGTTTTTCGGCGCAAGCGCACTCGGCGGTTGTCGCCAAGCTCTCCACCCGTAACTCGGCCTTGTCCGTCTCGGTCATGGTGCCCAACTCGCTGGGCCCGGCAGAACTGCTGCTGCACTACGGTACCGACGAGCAGAAACAACACTATCTGCCCCGCTTGGCTGATGGCCGTGACATCCCCGCTTTCGCACTGACCAGCCCTTGGGCCGGTTCGGACGCCGCCTCCATTCCTGACGTAGGGATTGTCTGCAAAGGCGAATGGGAAGGCCAGGAAGTGCTGGGCATGCGCGTCACCTGGGACAAACGCTACATCACCCTGGCTCCAGTTTGCACCTTGTTGGGTCTGGCCTTCCGCCTATATGACCCGGACGGTTTGCTGGGTGGCGAAAAAGACATTGGCATTACCTGCGCCCTGGTTCCAAGCGACCACCCCGGCGTTGATACCGGTCGCCGTCACTTCCCCCTGAATGCCATGTTCATGAACGGCCCCACCCGTGGCAAAGACGTGTTCATGCCGCTGGAGTTCATCATTGGTGGCCCCGCCATGGCTGGCCAGGGCTGGCGCATGTTGATGGAATGTCTGGCTGCTGGCCGCTCCATCTCTTTACCCTCTTCCTTTACTGGCATGGCCAAACTGACCAGCCGCGCCGTGGGCGGTTACTCCGCCGTCCGTACCCAGTTCCGCAGCGCCATCAGTAAATTTGAAGGTGTGGAAGAAGCACTGGCTCGCATTGCCGGCCATACCTATGCGATGGATGCCGCCCGCACCATGACGGCTGCTGCCGTGGACCTGGGCGAGAAACCTTCCGTGGTCTCGGCCATCGTCAAATACCATGTGACCGAGCGTGGTCGTATTGTGGTAAATGACGGTATGGACGTCATTGGTGGTAAAGGTATTTGTCTTGGCCCATCAAACTTCCTGGGCCGTGCTTACCAACAGATCCCCGTCGGTATTACGGTGGAAGGCGCCAATATTCTGACGCGCAGCCTGATCATCTTTGGCCAAGGCGCGATTCGTTGCCATCCTTTCATTCTGGAAGAGATGACAGCTGCACTGAACCCTGACCGCGAAGCCGGTTTGCGTAAATTTGACCAGGCTTTCTGGGCACACATCCGCTACACACTGGCCAATACAGGCCGCTCCTTCTGGCTGGGCCTGGGTGGCTGGCGCTTGCTAAGTGGCCCTACCGGCACCTCCAAGGCCATGCACACCTACTACAGCCAGGCCAGCCGTTACAGTGCCGCCTTCTCCTTGCTGGCCGACGCGTCCATGCTGGTTCTGGGTGGTTCCCTGAAAATGCGTGAGCGTCTGTCCTCGCGTCTGGGCGATGTGTTGTCCGAGCTGTACATGCTCAGCGCCGTACTCAAACGTTACCAGGACGAAGGCCGCCAGCAAGAAGATGCGCCTTTGGCTCACTGGGCGGCTCAAGACGCCTTGATGCGCGCTCAACATGCGCTGGACAAAGTACTGGAGAACTTCCCGAACCGTCCTTTGGCGGCCGTGCTGCGCTTCCTGGTCTTCCCTCTGGGTCTGCGCCGTCTGGGCCCTGATGACAAGCTGGACCACACTGTTGCCAAACTGTTGACCAAGCCCGGTGCCACTCGAGATCGCCTGACTTACGACACCTACTTGCCTGACGACGATATGGAACCCGTCGGTGCGATTGAAGCGGCCCTGCTGGCTTCGCTGAACACCCGCGATATTGACGCCAAAATCCGTCAGTTCGAGAAAAGCGGTCAATTGCAGGACAACCCCAAAGCCAACGTACGCGATCTGGCCGAAGCCGTCTTTCAGGCCGGTGGCATCACGGCTCAGGAATACGAGCAAATCCAGGCCCGCGACATCGTGCGCGATCGGGTTATTGCCGTTGATGATTTCCCCTTCGATTTGCGTCGGGAAAATCCTGCCGCTGAAGCCGCCAGTGGGAGCCAAGCATGAGTTTTCAACCGGTCTATATTATTGACGGCGCACGCAGCCCGTTTCTGAAAGCGCGCAATGCGCCCGGCCCCTTCTCTGCTGGAGATCTGGCCGTGCAAACGGGTCGCGAGCTGTTGCTGCGCCAACCCTTTGAGGCCCCGCAGCTAAGCGAGGTCATCCTGGGTTGCGCCGCCCCCTCGCCCGATGAAACCAATATCGGCCGGGTTCTGGGTCTGCGTCTGGGCACAGGTCACAAAGTGCCGGGCTGGACCGTGATGCGTAACTGCGCCTCGGGTATGCAGGCACTGGACTCGGGCGTACAGGCCATTCAAACCGGCCGCTCGGATCTGGTGCTGGCCGGTGGCGTAGATGCGCTGTCTCACGCCCCCATCCTGTTCAGCGACGACATGGTGCGCTGGCTGGCCACCTGGGGCAAAGCGCGTAGCCTGGGCGCACGCCTGAAAGCGCTGCGCAGTCTGCGTCTGTCCTATCTGAAACCAGTCATCGGCCTGCTTAAAGGGCTGACTGATCCCGTCGTTGGCCTGTCCATGGGGCAGACCGCTGAAATTCTGGCTCACGAGTTTGGTATCAGCCGTCAGGATATGGACGAGTTTGCGGCCCGCAGTCACCGTCTGGCTTTGCGTGCTCAACAAGAAAACGCTTTTGAAGAAATCGTGCCGTTAAGCGACACGCGCGGTAATAACTACCCACAAGATGATGGCGTACGCGAAGACTCCACGCCCGAGAAGCTGGCCAAGCTGCGCCCAGTCTTTGATCCGCCTTGGGGCAATATCACGGCCGGCAACAGCTCCCAAGTGACCGATGGCGCTGCCCTGCTGATTCTGGCCAGCGAAGCCGCCGTCAAGGAACATCAGCTCAAACCCATTGGCCGCATTGTGGATGCGCAATGGGCTGGTCTGGATCCGGCCACCATGGGCCTGGGCCCTGTTTTCGCCGCGACGCCTATTTTGGAGCGCAACCGTCTGGCCCTAAATGGCCCGGACTTGTGGGAAATCAACGAGGCTTTTGCAGCACAGGTACTAGCATGTCGTGCTGCATGGGACAACCAGGAGTGGTGCCAAAAGCATCTGGGTCGTGATGCTTTGGGTCTGCTGGATATGGACAAGCTCAATGTGGACGGTGGCGCCATTGCGATCGGCCACCCGGTGGGTGCCTCCGGAGCCCGAATTGTGCTGCATTGCTTGAATGCCCTGCGTCGTCGCAACTTGCGTCTGGGCATGGCCGCTATTTGTATTGGCGGCGGACAAGGCGGTGCCATGCTGATCGAATCGCTGCAAGGAACTGAATCATGATGCCCGTCGCTACCCTGGATTTGCAAAACTTCACGCTGTACACGGACGATCAGCAAATTGCCTGGCTGAAAATCGATTGCGTGGGCAGCTCGGTCAATAGACTCTCGGCAGCCGTTCTGCAGGAGCTGAACCAGGCACTGGATTACCTGGGCAGCCATCCTCCTAAAGCACTGATCATTTACTCCGGCAAAGCTGCCGGTTTTGTAGCCGGTGCGGACATTGACGAGTTTTCGGAACACAACAACAACCCTGAAAAGGGCTTGGCACTGGTCACACGCGGCTGGACCGTCTTCAACAAGCTGGCCAAGCAGAGCTACCCCACGTTGGCGCTGGTGCAGGGCCACTGCCTGGGCGGTGGTCTGGAGCTGGCCCTGGCATGCCGTTATTGCCTGGCCGTAGATCAGGACGATACACGCCTGGCTCTGCCTGAAGTGATGCTGGGTATTTTCCCCGGTTGGGGCGGCATGTTGCGCCTGCCTGAATATATAGGCCCTGCCGCCGCCATGGACTTGATGCTGAGCGGCAAAAGCGTGGATGCCCGCAAGGCCGCCCGTCTGGGTATGGTCGATGCCTGCGTTCCCGTCCGTCTGGCCAAGCAAGCTGCCATCAAACAGGTGCTCAGTGGCAAGAAGCCGCGTCGCGCCAAGGGTCTGCCACGCCTGATGAATACCAAGCTGCTACGCCCCCTGGTTGCTAATCAGGTACGCAAGCAGTTGGCAAAGCGCGATCCCTATCAGCACTATCAGGCGCCCCGTGCCATCCTGGAGATCTGGGAAAAGCACAACGGCAATGCCTTGAAGGCTCCCGAGCTGATCGAGCAAATCACCCGCTCGAACACCGCAGCCAATCTGCTGCGTGTCTTCCATTTGCAAGAGCGTCTGAAAAGCGTAGGCAAGCATTCGTCGACTCAGGAGATCACGCATATTCACGTGGTCGGTGCGGGTGTCATGGGAGGCGATATTGCCGCCGTATGTGCGCTGAAAGGCATGCGTGTGACGCTGCAGGATCAGGACCGCAAGCGTATCGCCCAGGCACAAGGTCGTGCCGCCAAGCTGTTCCAGCGCCGTCTCAAAGACCGCAGACTGGTACAAGCCGCCTTGGACCGATTGATCCCGGACCCGGACGGCCACGGCATCCCGTCGGCAGATCTGGTTCTGGAGGCCATCTTCGAGAACGCCGATGCCAAGCGCAGCCTGTACGCCACCATTGAGCCCTTGCTAAAGCCCGGTGCTGTGCTGGCAAGCAATACCTCCAGCCTCCCTTTATCCGAGCTCAGCCTGAACCTGATCAATCCGGAACGACTGGTAGGCATTCACTTCTTTAACCCGGTCTCTCGCATGCCCTTGGTTGAAGTGGTGGAAAGCGAGTTGCTGGCCCCGGAAGTGCGCAGCGTTGCCTACGCCTTTGTGAACCAGATTGGCAAGCTGCCCCTGCCCGTTAAAGACAGCCCCGGCTTTCTGGTCAATGCCGTGCTGGCTCCTTACATGCTGGAAGCCATGCGCTGCGTGGACGAGGGGCTAGACCCGGCCACCGTGGACAAAGCCATGCTGCAGTTCGGCATGCCCATGGGCCCGCTTGAATTGGCCGACACCGTGGGCCTGGATATTGCCCGTGATGCAGGTGCCCAATTAAGCCAGCAGGCGGCCATGCCAGCCTGCCTGAAAACCCATCTGGACCGCCAGGAACTGGGTCGCAAAACCGGCCAGGGTTTCTACACCTGGAAAGACGGCAAAGCCCAAAAATCTCCTGCGGGAACAGTCCCAAGCGGTCTGGCAGATCGCTTGATCAAACCACTTATCGAACAGACCGAACACCAGGTTCGCATCGGTGTTGTGGAGAACGACGATCTGGCCGATGCAGGCGTGATTTTCGGTACCGGCTTTGCGCCATTCAGAGGGGGCCCTCTGCATTACAAAGCAACACAAAAACAACGCAATTAGTTCGGATTGGCACAAATACCTATACGCCGATTGGCCTAGGTCATGCACCATAGAAAACAAACAGGTGTTTTAAAACTTGTCATAAGCCTCTGTCAGACGTCGCACCTATACCTTGGAGAAGAGACATGAAAAAGACGGTTGTAGCTTTGCGTACCATCCCCGCCTTGCTGATTCCTCTGGGAATGAGCATGGGAATGGGTCAAGCCCATGCGGCTGGTTTTAACTTGCTCGAACAAAATGCGAGCGGCCTGGGCAATGCCTACGCAGGCTCGGCCGCCATTGGTGACAATGCCAGCACGATCTACTTCAACCCGGCCGGCATGACCTTGTTGCCCGAGACCAACTTCTCGGCAGGTTTTAACGCGATTAAACCTACCTTCAAGTTCTCCGATAAAGGCAGTACCGACCCCCTGGCCCTGACAGGTGGCGCCAGCCGTCCCGCTACTGGCGGCTCAGGTGGTGATGCCGGTAAAGTCGCCGCCGTTCCCAATATTTATCTGTCCCATCAGCTCTCGCCCAAGTGGTGGGTGGGCCTGGGTATTGGTGTCCCGTTTGGTCTGACAACTGAATATGACGAAGGCTGGGTTGGCCGTTACCACTCTGAAAAATTTGCCATTGAAACCATCAACGTCAACCCGTCGGTGGCTTACAAAGTCAACGATCAGTTGTCCTTCGGTGTGGGTGTGAACTGGCTGCACATTGATGCGGACTACCGTCTGGCTACCCCGGTTGGTTATCACCCGGCTTTGGGTCCACTGGACATGGACACCCGCGTCAAGATGAAGGGCGACGCCTGGGGCTGGAATGCCGGTTTGCTGTACCAAATTACCCCCAGCACTCGTTTGGGCGTTTCCTATCGCTCGCAAATCAAGATCACGGCTGATGGCGACACCAAACTGCGTAACCGCAACGTGCCGGCTGGCATTCCTGCCCCCAACATCAATTGGGACGCAGAAGCCACCATCAAGCTGCCTGACACCGCCATTGTCAGCTTGGTGCACGACCTGAACTCGCGCTGGCAATTGCTGGCCGATGTGTCCTGGACAGGCTGGAGCAGCATCCCGCGTCTGACCATTGAAAACAGCGGCCCCGGTGCCAAGGATTCCGGTCTGGAACTGAAGTTCAAGGACGCATGGCGCGTCGCCCTGGGTGCGAACTACCACTACAACGAGCAGTGGACCTTCAAGGGTGGTATTGCTTGGGACCAATCCCCCGTTCGCGACAAGAACTACCGCCCAACCGCCCTGCCTGACAGCGATCGTTACTGGGTGTCCCTGGGTGCTCAGTATCGTGCCAGCAAGAACGCCACCTGGGATATCGGCTACACCCACTTGTTCCTGAAAAATACCGACATGAACAACAACACTGATCTGAAAGGTCGTGGTCTGACACGCGGTACTTACAAAAACAGTGGTGACATCCTGGGCGTGCAGTTCAGCTATCGCTTCTAAGGATGCACTATGGCCCGCAGTCGCCGCATGGAGCTGCTCGCACGCCTACCCCCCACATGGCGTGCGCGCTTTTTGCAGCTGGGCTTTAACTGGCACCCCGCCTTCCGGGCAACCGGCGGGCGGGTCCACAAAGTTTCAGCGAACTTGCAACACATCGTCGTACGCCTGCCATTGCGTCGTCGCACTCGCAACATCAATGGCTCTTTATTTGGCGGCTCCCTGTTTGCCATTACAGACGGCGTGCACGCCACCATGCTTCTGGCTGGGCTGCAACGCCATGTGATTGTCTGGGACAAGAATGCAGAGATTCAGTACCGCCGCCCCGGCTACCAAACTCTGTACGCCAATTTTCAAATCAATCCAGATGAACTGGACGCAATACGAGGACAGCTAGACCAATACCACGAGGCTGAAGCCACATTTACCGTGCAGATCCAGGACCCCGAAGGCCAGATCTACACCACGGTGGAACGCACCATCTATATCGCCGACGCCCACTTCTACAAGCAGAAATCACAATCACGCTAATTTGCCGGAGGACCGCTTCATGTTTACCCCCCGCTGTGCCGCCCTGATTTTAAGTCTGTCCCTGGGGCTACCCGCCGCCCAGGCCGCTACTGTTGCGAATGTCACCGTGCCAGACACGGTCACCGTCGAGCAGCAAAGCCTGAAACTGAATGGGGCAGGCCTGCGCAAGAAAGTTGTTTTTGATGTGTACGTCGCCGCCCTGTATACCGCTTCGCCTTCCCAGGATGCCGAGGCCATTATTCAATCCCCCGGACCACATCAGATCCGGCTGGTCCTCAAACGCGACCTGGATGCCCAAACCCTGATCGATGCCCTGAAAGACGGCATTCACAGCAACCTGACTGATCCTGAAAAACAAGAACTGGACCCGGTCATCAAGCAATTTGAAGACTTGATGCGCCAGGTGGGTGAAGCCAAGGAAGGCGACGTTGTGGTGCTGGACATGCACACCCCTCAGGTCAAGATCCTGTTCAACGACAAGACGCTGGGCGAGCTCTCTCACCCTGATCTGACCCCTGCTTTGTTGAAAATCTGGCTAGGCAAGAAGCCTGCCCAAGAATCGCTCAAAAAGGCCCTGCTGGGATTGTCTTGAACCTACACGCCTCGGAGCGCTTCATGGATAAAGTCTGGCTGCAGAACTACCCCGCCGGTATTCCTGCCACTATCGAAGATCAGGCCCAGCAGTACTCGTCCTTGCTGGATGTATTTGAACAAAGTTGTACCGAGTTCGCGCAGCGCACTGCCTATATCAGCATGGGCAAACGCATGAGCTACCGCGAACTGTCGACCAATGCCTTGGCCCTGGCCAGCTGGCTGCAAAGCCAAGGCGTGAAAAAAGGCGATCGTGTCGCCCTGATGATGCCCAATATGCTGCAGTACCCCATCAGTCTGTATGGGGTGTTGCGCAGTGGGGCCACCATTATCAATACCAACCCGCTGTATACCGCCCGTGAACTGCGCCACCAGCTGCAAGACAGTGGCGCGGAAACCATCATCATTGCGGAAAACTTTGCCCACGTGCTGCAGGAAATCCTGCACGAAACCCCCATCAAGCGAGTCATTGTGACCAGCGTGGGGGATTGTCTGGGCGGCTTCAAGGGCTGGCTGGTCAATCAAGTGGTGCGCCACATTAAAAAAGGTGTGCCTGCCTGGTCCTTGCCTGGCTCCGTCTCTTTCAAAGCCGTACTGGCTCAGGGCCGAGGCCGCGCACCGGCCCCGGTCAAGCTGACCCACGATGATATTGCCTGCCTGCAATACACCGGGGGCACGACGGGCGTTGCAAAAGGAGCCATCCTGACCCATGGCAATCTGGTTTCAAACCTGAGCCAGGCCCTGTCCTGGATTCGCCCTTATTTGAAAGAAGGCCAGATCGACTGCGTTGTTACTGCCCTGCCGCTCTACCATATCTTCGCTTTCACCGCGAACCTGCTGGTGTTTCTGCGTCTGGGTGCGGAGAACCTCTTGATCATTAACGCGCGCGACATTCCCTCCATGATCAAGGACATGTCCAAGCTGCGTTTTACTGCCATTACGGGGGTGAACACGCTCTTTAATGCCATGCTGAACAATGCCGAGTTCCGCAAGCTGGATTTCTCCTCGCTGCGCTTTACATTGGGTGGCGGTATGGCAGTGCAGGAAGTGGTCGCCAAGCGCTGGCTGGAAGCGACCGGCAAACCCCTGGCCCAGGCTTATGGACTGACTGAAACTTCACCAGCAGCCACGATCAATCCGCTGGATAAAAAAGAGTTCACCGGCTCAATCGGGCTGCCCGTTCCTTCTACCGACATACGCATACGCGACGAAAACCAGAACGACCTGCCGTTGGGCGAAACGGGCGAGCTATGCATTCGTGGGCCGCAAGTTACTCCCGGCTACTGGCAACGTCCCGATGAAACCGCCAAGGTCTTTGATCGCGACGGCTTTTTACGCACGGGCGATATTGGCTATATGGACGAGCAAGGTTATGTCTTCCTGCTGGATCGCAAAAAAGACATGATTCTGGTCTCGGGCTTTAACGTCTACCCCAATGAGGTGGAAGCGGTCGCCGCCCAGCACCCGGATATTGTCGAGGCCGCCGCCGTCGGTGTACCGGATGAAAAAGCAGGCGAAATCGTCAAGCTCTATGTCATCAGCCGTAATCCCGAGCTGACGGAAAAAGACGTGATTGCCTTTTGCCGCAAGGAGCTGACCGGCTACAAGGCCCCACGTATTGTCGAATTCCGCGACGATCTGCCCCGCACCAATGTGGGCAAAATCCTGCGTCGGGAACTGCGTCCATAACACGTATTTCGCACGCGCTTAGACCAAGATGAAAGGGGCTTATGCCCCTTTTTCATTAACCGGAGTATTCATAAACAAATAAGAATCGGATCGTTCGTAGCCCTGATACCGCTCTTTAGAATGGGACAAACTATTTATATAAGCGAGTGTCAGAATGCACGCCCTGTCCCGCCTCTCGGAGTCCAATCGCACGGCGATTGCTCAAATTACCGACGAGCTCGATCCGCTGTCCCTGAACTGGCTGTCCGGCTATCTCGCGGGTGTCGCGCAAGTGCGCCACACCGGCCTTCCCGCTCAAGCGCCTGTTTCTCCTGAACTGTCGTTGGTGCCCGCCACCGCTGCGCCCGCCCAACGACCTGCCACTATTGTGTTTGGCAGCCAGACAGGCAATGCCCAACGCGTCGCCGAAGCCTTTGCCCAACGCTGCGAAGCCGCCGGCATCCCCGTGCGCCTGCTGCGCGCCGATCGTTACCCCACGCGCGAGCTGAAAGAAGAGCGTCTGCTGTACGTCATTATCAGCACCCAGGGTGAAGGCGACCCGCCAGACGATTCCATCGCATTCTTCGAGTTCCTATCCGGCGCCCGTGCTCCCAAGCTGCCCGAGCTGAAATTCGGTGTGCTGGGTCTGGGTGATTCCAGCTATCCCCTGTTCTGTGGGATCGCGGAAAAGATTGATCAACGTCTGCTGGCGCTGGGTGCGGAACGCATTCTGGACGCAGGGCTGGCTGATCTGGATATTGATACGGTCGCCGCCCCCTGGCAGGACAAAGCCTTTGGTTTTCTGGAAACGGATCACAAGGCCCACGCCGCTGCGGCCGTTCCTGCCGCCCAATCCAGCAACGTTACGGTGCTGGAAACCCAGACCCGCAGCAGCTTCACCCGCGACAATCCATTCCAGGCCACCGTGCTGCAAAGCCAAAGCATTACGGGCCGCGACAGCACCCGCAACATCTATCACTACGAGTTGTCGCTGGAAGGCAGTGGCCTGAAGTACCAACCCGGTGATGCATTGGGTGTCTGGCCTACACAAAACGCCAAGCTGGTCGAAGCAGTTATCCAGACGTTGAAGCTGGACCCGCAAGAGACCGTCACCATTCAGGACAAGTCACACACGCTGCAAGAGTGGCTTAGCCATTACCGCGAGCTGACACAACTGACCAAACCTTTCCTGGTGGAACTGGCCAAGCGCAATAGCGATGCCGTGCTACAGACAGCCGTAGGCCCAGAAGGTTTGAGCACTTTGCAAGAGCTGCTGAAAACCCATCAAGTGCTGGACGTACTGGAGCGCTTCCCGGCCACCTGGAGCGCTGCCGAGCTGGTGCAAGCCTTGCGCCCTCTGGCACCCCGCATGTACTCCATCGCCTCCAGCCAGTCCGAGGTGGACGAAGAAGTACATCTGACCGTGGCCAATGTGCATTACCAATTCAACGAGCAGGATCGTTGGGGCGTGGCCTCCGACTATCTGGCCCGGCTGAACGAAGGCGATACCGTGCCTGTCTTTATCGACCCCAATACACGCTTCCGCCTGCCTGAAGATACCAGCCGTGACGTAATCATGATTGGTCCTGGCACCGGTGTAGCTCCTTTCCGCGCCTTTGTGCAGGAGCGCAGCGTTCAGGGTGGCGAAGGTCGCAACTGGCTGTTCTTTGGCAACCCGCACTTTCACTCCGATTTCCTCTACCAGACCGAATGGCAACGCGCCTTGCAGGACGGTCAGTTGCAACACCTGGATCTGGCCTTCTCGCGCGATCAGGAAAACAAGGTTTACGTCCAGCACCGCTTGCTGGAAAAAGCAGCCGAGGTCTATGCCTGGATTCAGGGCGGCGCCCACATTTATGTGTGCGGTGATGCCAATCAGATGGCCAAGGACGTACACCAGACCCTGCAGGAAATTGCCCGCCAGGAAGGTGGATTGGACGCAGACCAGGCTCGCAGCTGGTTGGAAGAACTCTCGGCGCAGGGCCGCTACGCCCGCGACGTTTACTGAGAAGCAAGGACATGACAGAAAAGAAAATCGCCGCTATCGAACAAGTAAAAATTGATAGCCGCTATCTGCGCGGTGGCATTACCGAGGGTCTGGCAGACCCAATCACGGGCGCCATCAGCGAAGACGACAACAAGCTGCTGAAATTTCACGGCAGCTATCAGCAAGACGACCGCGATCAGCGTGAAGAGCGTCGCAAGCAAAAGCTGGAACCGGCGTTCAGCTTCATGATTCGCGCCCGCTTGCCCGGCGGCGTGGTTACGCCCGCCCAGTGGTTGGCCTTTGACCAGATCGCCTGTGACTGGGCCCAGTTTGGCCTGCGCATCACCACCCGTCAGACCTTTCAATGGCACGGCGTGCGCAAGCCCTTTTTAAAGCCCACACTGCAAGCCATCAACAAGGCCATGTCCACGACATTGGCTACTTGTGGTGACGTGAACCGTCAGGTGGTCAGCGCCACCAATCCCTTGCTGTCCGAGCAGCATGGTCTGGTTCAAGAGTGGGCTGAAAAGATTTCCGAAACCTTCCTGCCCAAAACCCGCGCCTATGCCGAGATCTGGCTGGACGGCAAAAAAGTCGAAGACGCCATTGACGGCGAAGACTTTGAACCGATTTACGGCAAGACTTACCTGCCCCGCAAATTCAAGATCGGCATTGCCGTGCCTCCCTTGAATGATGTGGACGTATTTGCGCAGGACATCGGCCTGATCGCGATTATTGAGAACAATCAGTTGCTGGGCTTTAACGTCGCCATTGGTGGTGGCATGGGTGCCACACATGGCGACGACACCACCTATCCACGGCTGGGCAGCGTGATCGGCTTTGTACGCCCCGAGCAATTGCTGGCCGTTTGCGAGGCCGTTATCACCACACAACGTGACCACGGTAACCGCGACGAGCGCCGTCATGCCCGTCTGAAATACACCGTGGATAAGCTGGGCGCCGACTGGTTCCTGGAAGAAGTGCAAAACCGCAGTGGTCAAACGCTGGAGCCGTCACGCCCCTACCATTTTGACCACAATGGCGACCGCTTCGGCTGGACCCAAGGCAGCAATGGCCGCTGGCACCTGAGTCTGCGTATCGATTCGGGCCGCATCATGGATACCGAAGTCGGCCCCTGGCTGACGGGTATGCGTGAGATCGCGAAGATCCACCAAGGGCAGTTCCGCCTGACCTGCAACCAGAACCTGATCATTGCCGATGTGCCTGAAGAAGATAAGGCCAAGATCGACAAGCTGGTCGCAGATCACAAGCTGGATGTGTACCAGACACAAAGCGGCATACGCAGCAGCACGATTGCCTGTGTCTCTCTGCCCACTTGCGGTTTGGCCATGGCCGAGAGCGAACGCTACGCCCCCATCTTGCTGCCCAAGCTGGAAGCCTTGCTGGACAAATACCAGTTGCGTGACGAACGCATTGTGCTGCGTATCTCCGGTTGCCCCAATGGCTGCGCCCGTCCTTACCTGGGTGAAATTGCCCTGGTTGGCCGTGCTCTGGGCCGTTATGACTTGCGTTTGGGTGCGAACTTCAGCGGCGAACGCCTGAACGTAATCTATCGCCAAAATATTGCCGAACCTGAAATTCTGAGCATTCTGGACGAGCTGTTTGGCCGCTTCGCTGCCGAGCGTCTGGAAGGCGAGCACTTTGGCGATTTTCTAGTTCGCGCTGGCGTGGTTGCCGAGCCTACAAGCCGCTTGATTCCTTTAGTTTTACAGCCAGCCTGACATGAACCTCTTTCCTTTATTCGCCAACTTGAAGCAGCGCGCGGTATTGGTGATCGGCGGTGGAGAAATCGCCGAGCGCAAAGTGCGTCTGGTCCTGGCCGCCGGTGCCCAGGTCACGCTGGTCGCCCCCTATGTGGTGGACAGTCTGGAAGAGCTGGCGAATCAAGGGCGCATCACCCTGATTCGGGAGCGCTATCAGGCCCAGCATCTGCAAGGGGCCTGGCTGATTATTGCCGCCACTGACAAGCGTGACGTGAACCAGGTCATTGCCCAGGACGCACAAGAAGCCCGCATTCTGGTCAATGTGGTGGACGACCCCGAATTGTCCAGTTTTCAGGTGCCTGCCATTGTGGATCGCTCACCGCTGATTATTGCGATTTCTTCAGCGGGATCAGCCCCCATGTTGGCACGGCGAGTACGGGAGCAACTTGAAACCATGTTGGACCACAGCCTGGGTGCGATCAGCCGTCTGGCGCAGGAATACCGCAGCGCCATTCGGCGCGCCCGCCCCGAGCTGGGTGCACGCCGCCGTTTCTACGACTGGCTGCTGGATGGCCCGGTAGGTGCCGCCCTGCGCAGCCAGCAAGCCGAGCAAGCCCGCTTGAGCCTGGAGAGCGCGCTGCAACAGCCTGAGTCACCCCGCGCCACACAAGGCCGCGTGATTCTGGTGGGCGCCGGTCCAGGCGATCCAGGTCTGCTGACCCTGCATGCCCTGCGTGCACTGAATCGTGCTGATGTGATTCTGTACGATCGTCTTGTATCCGATCAGGTGATGGAACTGGCTCGTCGCGATGCCCACCGTATTTTTGTAGGCAAGCAATTGGGCGAAGATCATCACCAGACCCAAAACCGCATTCATCAGTTGATGATTGAACACGCCCGAGCAGGTCAAACCGTGGTGCGCCTGAAAGGCGGTGATGGCTTTATTTTTGGCCGTGGCGGTGAAGAACTGGAATATCTGGCCGAGCATGGCATCGCATTTGAAGTGGTACCCGGCATCACGGCTGCCATTGCATGTGCGGCTTATAGCGGTATTCCTCTGACCCATCGTGACCACGCGCAGTCCGTGCAGTTTGTGACGGCTCACCGCAAAAGCGGTCATGGTATTGAGGACTGGAACCCGCTGCTGGATACCAGCCAGACGGTTGCTGTCTACATGGGTTTGCAGCAGATTCTGGGCTTTAGCCATGAGCTGGTACAACGGGGCCGCAGTGCCACTACGCCCTGCGCCTTGATTGAAAATGGTTCGCGCCCCGAACAGCGCACCTTGCTATCCACGCTGCAAAACATTGCCCAGGATGCGCAGCAGCATCAGTTTGCCAGCCCCTGCATTCTGGTGATCGGTCAGGTAGCTACCTTGGGCAGTACCTTGTCCTGGTATGGCGAGCTAATCGACCAGCTCAGTCCACGTACAGCAATTACGCAGGATGCGGACAATACCCTGGTCGCTGCATGAAGGCAGTGATCAAGGCCTAGCTAGAGTCTCGTCTCAAGATCACTTTTCTATACATACCAACTAAGGCTCCAGTCAGTGCGGGATTAGCATCCTTGAATACCGCTTCAAACTGAATCTAAAAAGGCCCTCAACATCCCAATGTTGAGGGCCTTTTTTATCTTTCTGCAGCTTCTGAAAAGCCACTAAGCACCAGGTAAAACTGGCAGCGGCAGATAGCCTGAGCATGCTCTGTCACTTGTCTTTCCTGGAAATACAAAACAGTCAAAGCTCTTCGCCTGTCGGCCCAAGGGCTGATTATTTAGCGCTGTCCCAAGGCCGCAAATAAGGCTCGCAAAGCGCTATCCAGCAGATAGCCAATCAGACCAATCAAGACAATTACGGCCATCAGTTCGGAATACGCCATACGGTCGCGCGTATCCAGAATCAGGTAACCCAAACCGGCCGACACACCCAGCATTTCGCAAGGTACCAGCACAATCCACAAGACGCCGATTGCCAGTCGGCTACCCGTCAGCACCGAGCCTACAATGCCGGGCAGAATCAAGTACAACAGCGTTTCCAGCTTGGTAGCCGCCAGACTGCGACCCAGCATCAGCCAGCGCGGATTCAGATGCCGTACGCCCGAGGCTGTATTCAGCAAGACAGGCCAGACACCGGCCACACCCAACAGAAAATAAATCGGTGCATCCCCAATGCCAAAGGCCATGACGGCAATAGGCATCCAGGACAGGGGCGAGATCATGCGCAGGAACTGGAACAAGGGAGTCAATGCGGCGTGAGCTCGGGCTGACAAACCCAGCAGCAAACCGGCGGGCACGCCGACACCCAATGAGATCGCCAGCCCTACAAAAATACGCTGCAAGCTGGCACCTACGTGCATCCAGGTCTCGGACCAGCCCAGTATCTCCAGCAAGCTATGAAAGGCAGCGGCCGGCCCGAATTGCTGCATCAAAGAGCTGCTGGACCAGGCTGTGGCCAAGTACCACAGCACGACTCCCGCCAACAAACCGCCCAAGCCCCATAGGGTGCTGGCAATCCAGGCATTCATTTTGGGGCGTCGCAAAGACGCAGCCGATCGCGGATCAGACTGCGCCAATGACGGAGAAGAAGCAGACGCACTCAAACTCATACAACAATGCTCTCGTTGCGGATGTATTGCTCGGACAAGCCAAACTGCGCCAGGCCCCCCTGCTTTTCCAACGCGGCACGGACAAAGCGGTCATCCACCAGATCGCTGGCTACGTGTTCAGGAGACAGCCCTTCCAGGAAACCACGCTCGCCCTGAATCAAGGTCCCTTGCAGCATTTGCACCAAGGACTCGGTGTAGCTGGGGAAGGGATAAGGTTGAAAATCGATACGCTGGTCGTCCCAGTCCGGATGACGAATTACGCCAGACTTCACGTATTGCGCGCGATCCGCCGGGTTCGGGGACAGCA
Source organism: Alcaligenes sp. GCM10023179 (assembly GCF_042653705.1). Taxonomy (NCBI): domain Bacteria; kingdom Pseudomonadati; phylum Pseudomonadota; class Betaproteobacteria; order Burkholderiales; family Alcaligenaceae; genus Alcaligenes; species Alcaligenes sp. GCM10023179. The sequence goes on from NZ_JBHSIQ010000004.1 coordinate 30,188, forward strand.
CTTTCAACAGGTTTTCCTGAGTGTGCGGGGTATAGCGGTTCCCGCCTTCACGCGACAGAATCTGGGCCGCCTCGGCACGGTGACTACGTATCCAGATCTGTGCCTTGACCAAGCCATCCACCACGGCTTGCGACCATTGGGGGCGAGTCTGCAAATCCTGCTCGTGCATGAAGGCCACGCAACAGGCGTGATCGCGCCAGACGTCGCCAGTAAAGCGCAAGATGCGGCCCATGCCCTGAGTTTCGGCCAAGGCATTGAAAGGTTCGGCCACCGTAAAACCGGCAATCCGCCCAGAAGCCAAGGCCGGCGGCATATCAGCCGGCGCCATCACCACCAGATTGACCTCATTGGGTGCCAGCGCACCGGCGTTTTTCACGACAGGCGTCAGGCCATGAGCTTTGAGCACATGCTGCAGCACCACGTTGTGAATCGAATACCAGAAAGGAATCGCCACCGTCTGCCCGCCCAATTGCTCGGCCGAGCTGATGTTCTGCGCAACCGTGATAGCAGAGCCACTCATGTGATTCCATGCCACCACTTTTGCAGGGACTTTGCTGCCGTAGCGCGCCCACACCGTCATGGGAGAGAGCAAGTGCACCAGATTGACCTGACCGGAGATGAAAGCCTCGATCAACTGAGCCCAACTGCGCACCATCACGGGCTTTTCAACCGCAATACCCGCTTCTTCAAAATATCCATTGTGATGCGCCACCAACATGGCGGTGGCATCGGTAATCGGCAAATAGCCGATACGCAAAGGCGCATTTGACTCACTTTGTGCACGAGCAGTCCCTTGGGCCAGCAAGGGCGCAGCACCCGCCACGGTCAGCAAAGACGCCAGTTTCAGCAAGTCGCGACGGGTACGAGACGTAGGAGATTCAATCATGACGTGCACCTTACAAAACAGAAGCGTGAACCACCTGGGAGAGGCTTTGCTCCAGGCTGGCCACAATTTCCAGGCGTATGGCCTGAAGCCAGTTATCCAGATGAGATCGGGGGTGGGCCGGGCAGCTCCATTCACGCTGCAAACCGGCAGGACGGCCACCTAACAGCAGGACACGGTCCGCCAGCAAGAGGGCCTCATCAATATCGTGAGTGACCAGCACAATGGCGCAGCCGGTCTGATCGCGTATCGACAGAATCAGCTCCTGCATCTGGCGACGAGTTACTTCATCCAGGGCGCCAAAGGGTTCGTCCATCAACAAGACTTGTGGGCGTCGAGCCAGACAACGCGCAATGGCAACACGCTGTGCCATACCGCCCGACAAGGCACCAGGACGCTGATGACGGCTTTCATACAAACCAACCTGACGCAGCGCCTGTTCAACCCGCAGGCGGCGCTCGGCGGCGGATACGGATGGCTGGCGCGCAAAGCCCAGACCAAAACCGGTATTGGCCTGCACATTCAGCCACGGCAAGAGAATGGCTTCTTGAAACGCCATGGCCAAAGCGGGGTGAACCCCACGCACGGGCTGCCCCAGAAAGGACACCTCTCCCTGGGTGGGCGTTTGGAGGCCTGCCAGTACCCGCAACAAAGAGGATTTACCCACTCCGCTGGGGCCCAGCAGCGCCACGATCTCTCCCGCGCGCACGTTCAAATCCAGGTTCTGCAAGATCGTCTGGCCACCGTAGGCCAGACTGATCCCCCGTGCGGACAAGAGCCCGGCCCCTTCAGAATCGGTAGGCGAGGGGGCGCCGGAACTCATACTGCATCCTGCCCAAGTTCGGCTTTCAGTTGCGCCACCGTGGGTGAAATCAAAGGCACCAGCATGGCTTCGCGATAACGGCGCAGCAGTTGCGGATGCTTGCCCTGCATATAGGTCGCCCCGCCGATCGCGGAGCTTTCCAGGGCCACAGCTTGCGACGCCAGACCGCTTAGCTCGATACGGACTTTGAACAAATCAGGCGGCGTGGCCGAGCCGGGCTTACGTACGGCATCAACCAGCACATCCGACAATTCCTGCACACGATCCAGCAGGCGGCGGGCGGGCTGCTCCTGTACCCATTGGCAGCGTGGCGCATCCAGCACTTGCTTCAAGGAACGACGTGCCAAGCCCATGGTCATCCCGCATTGCAGCGCCATGAAACGGGGGCGTACCGAGCGCACAAAGTGGCCTGCATCGGGATGCAGCAAACGCTCTTGTCCCAGACGCACAGCATTGAACTTCAAAGCGGCGGTATTGCTGCCACGCAGTCCGACCAGATCCAGATCTGCGGAACGCTCCAAGCCTGGATCGCCCAGTTCTGCCACCCAAATACCGGCTTGCTCTTCAGGCATGGCGGCCACAATGGCAACCAGGCAGTTGCCGGGACGCAGATTGGTAATCCAGGGCAAGCGGCCCTCAAACTGCCAATGTCCTTGTTCAGGCTGAGCACGCACTTGCAGCTCTTCAATGCCACCCAAAAACTTGATGGCATTGGACAGACCCGTCGCACCCGCAACACTGCCATTCAGCAAACCGGGCAAATAGCGCTCGCGCATGGCGGGGTCCTGAACGTCACGCAGGTATTCAATAAAGGTACGCTGGCTCCACAGGACAAAACCTGCCGTCAGCGAATGCTCGGCCACTTCCACGATGGATTGAACGGCATCACCGAAGTCGGAAAAATCCGCTTTCAGGCCCAGGCTCAACAAACCGTCTTGCGCCAGGCGAGGCAACAAGGCCTGCGCCTGAGATGCATCGCTATCCAGCGACAGGGCATGCTCTTCCAGCCACTGGGCCAAGCCAGGCGACAAAACAGGGCGCTCTGAGGCCAGCACAGGCTGCTCAGCGCGCTTTAAGGCGTTTCCCATGCGTAGGCCTCCAGCTGGCTATTGAGCGGCGTACGAGCCAGATTATTGGCAAAGTTGCAGATCGTCGCCAAGCCAATACCGGTAATCACTTCCAGAGCCTGCTGGTCGCCGTAACCAGCAGCGCGGAAATCGGCCAGAGCCTGATCCGACACCTGACCACGGGTATCAATCACGGCGCGACTGAACAGAGCCAGAGCCTGCAGGCGCTCGTCGTTGATCTGATCAAAGCCACGCGCACGCAAAGCGGCCAGAATTTCCGGGTCCAGCTTGGCTTTATTGGTCGCAATGGCGGTGTGACCGGCCACGCAGAAGCGGCAACCGTGAGTGGTACCGGCAACCAGTTGCACGACTTCACGCTCGACCAGCGACAGGCTGGCGGTGGCGTTCAAGGCAGACATATCCTGATAGGCTTGCAGGGCAACGGGAGCATTAGCCAAAATAGCCAGCAAATTGGACAAAAAGCCGCTACCACGCACAGCTTTCTCAAGGGCTGGTTTGACCGCCTCTGGTGCGGAGTCCACAGTATGCAAAGTTAAGCGAGTCATGATGGCGACAATTCCTTAGTTAATCCGAGAAGGTTTCATTGTCGATTGACTGGCGCCTTATCTCCATGTGCGAACATAGCGGTATTCATATTAAAAATATCCACGAAAAGAAATAAGCATATTTTCTGCATGAGCGACTCTGCCTTTCCTGACAGCCATTGCGCTGTCGACTCCAAAGACACAGGACACCCTGTGGAGGAACTGCTCTTGTCCGGGCTGGAGATCTCTGCCAGCCTGTTTCACTTGGGGCAATACTGCAATCAATGGGAAAGCAGCCTGCACGGGCACCAACGCGCAGGCTTTCATGTGGTCTTGCATGGGCCGTGCTGGCTGCATATTCAGTATCAGGAAGCCTTGGCCTTGCAGGCGGGTGACGCTGTGTTCTTCTTGCGGGATGTGCCCCATCGCTTAAGCTCCTCGCCCACGCCGCCAGACTGGAATGCGGCCATGCGGCGACAAACCATGCAGAGCCTGGAGCCACAAGTGCCACACAGTACGGGCTTGCTCTGTGGTTTTCTGGATCTGGGCCGTGGTTTGAGCGAATTGCTGCTGGCGACCGTGCCTGATGTTTTGTTGATTGATGGTTCTCAGACAGATGCAGATTCAGGACGCCCTTTGCTGGACTTGATCCAGGCCGAAATGCGACGCCAGCCGCAAGCCAACTCCAGCCTGCTGGAAAAGCTGGTGGAGCTGTTGTTGTTCTATACCTTGCGCCAGCAAATCGGACAGACACCTGCCGAAGGTGCCCTGCCCGCCGGCTTGATTCATCTGGCAAGTGACCCTGCCTTTGGTGGCCTGATCGAGCAGCTGCTGCGTGAACCTGCCAAAGCCTGGTCGGTGGACGATATGGCCGCCTACTTGAACATGTCACGCGCTGCCTTTCACCGCCGCTTTACCTTGCTGTGCGGGATGGCGCCAGCCCAAGTACTGTTGCAACTACGTATGCAGCTGGCCAAGCGTCAGCTGGAGCAAGGTCTGACCATGGAGCAGATTGCCGAGCGTATCGGTTATAGCTCTGCGGCCGCATTCAGCGCCGCGTTCAGGCGTAGTGTGGGTGTCAGCCCGGCACAATGGCGCAAGCAAGACGCGCGTCCATAAGTCAGCAAGCTGCTACAACTCTGACCCCCAGATTGTCGTCCTAACCCGAGTACGTATGCAGGGTAGCTGGCACGATATCGCCCTCGCCCCATAGTTGCCACCGCACAGAATAGAACAAGCTGTTCCCGCTTTTTTGTGAAGGCTTCCGGCTTACGCATACAAGCCGCCATGCCCCAAGCTTGATCATTCAGTTCAACTCCGGGTTTAAGCGGCATGACGGGCCACAAGACGAAATACGAACATTGCTCCTGTCTATGAGCAACAGCAAAGTGGACAAGCATAAAAAAACCCCAATCTGTAAACAGATCGGGGTTTTTGACCTACCAGAGCCAGGCCGAAGCCTGGACATCTGAGCAAGCGTTTAGATCACGCGGGCTGCTTCGATCAGACGCACAACAGTCCAGGACTTGCTGCGGCTGATAGGACGGCCTTCGGTAATCTCAACGGTATCGCCTTCGTTGTACTGGTTGGTCTCGTCGTGCGCTTTGTATTTATTGGAGCGGACGATGATCTTGCCATACAAGGGATGTTTAACGCGGCGTTCAACCAGAACGACGACAGTTTTGTCCATCTTGTTGCTGACAACTTGACCGATCAGGGTACGTTGACGTTTTGCGGTAGTTTGAGTTTCGCTCATCTTACTTTCCTGCGGTCTCAGCCATGACGGTACGGACGCGAGCGATGTCGCGACGTACTTTGCCCAATTGGCTGGTGTTGGAAAGCTGTTGAGTAGCACGCTGCATGCGCAGGTTAAATTGTGCTTTCAACAGGCTCTCGAGCTCTTTTTGGAGCTCGGCGGCATCTTTAGTACGGAGTTCGCTGGCTTTCATGACGTCTCCTTAAGCACCGATCTGACGCGTTACGAACGTCGTCGAGATAGGCAGCTTGGCAGCGGCCAGACGGAATGCTTCGCGTGCCAGCTCTTCGCTAACACCTTCCATTTCGTACAGGACCTTGCCTGGTTGAATCTCAGCGACCCAGAACTCTGGATTACCCTTACCGTTACCCATACGAACTTCGGCAGGTTTCTGCGAAATTGGCTTATCGGGGAAGATGCGGATCCAGATGCGGCCACCACGTTTGATGTGACGGTTAATTGCACGACGTGCTGCTTCGATCTGGCGAGCAGTCAGACGGCCACGGTCAGTGGCTTTCAGACCAAATTCGCCAAACGAAACTTGCGCACCGCGAGTAGCCAGACCGGTGTTACGGCCTTTGTGCTCTTTGCGATACTTTCTGCGAGAAGGTTGCAGCATGTTTTATTCTCCTTCGGACGCAGCAGGAGCAGCGTCTTTACGAGGACCGCGGCCACGACCACCTGGACGGCGGTTTTCAGGGCGGTCACCACGTGGACGACGTGGGCGGCGCTCTTCAGGGGCTACGGTGTCAACAGGCATTTCGCCGTTAGGCAGCATGTCGCCCTTGTAGACCCAGACCTTGATACCGATGATCCCGTACGTCGTGTGCGCTTCGGAAGTACCGTAATCGATGTTAGCGCGCAGGGTGTGCAGAGGCACACGGCCTTCGCGGTACCATTCGGTACGAGCGATTTCGATGCCGTTCAAGCGACCCGAGCTCATGATCTTGATGCCTTGGGCACCCAGACGCATGGCGTTTTGCATGGAACGCTTCATCGCACGACGGAACATGATGCGCTTTTCCAATTGCTGAGCAATGGAGTCGGCGATCAGTTGAGCGTCGGTTTCAGGTTTGCGAATTTCTTCGATGTTAACGTGCACTGGCACGCCCAACAGGCGCTGCAGGTCAGCCTTCAGGCTTTCGATATCCTCGCCGCGCTTGCCGATCACTACACCAGGACGAGCCGAGTAAATAGTGATGCGAGCATTCTTGGCAGGACGCTCGATGACCACACGGCCAACGGACGCACTTTTCAGCTTGCGTTTCAGGTATTCGCGCACACGGATGTCGTCAGCCAACATCGTACCGAACTCAGCACCGTCAGCGTACCAACGCGAGCTCCAGTTACGGTTAACAGCCAGGCGGAACCCAATTGGGTGGATTTTCTGTCCCATTGTGACTCCTTAAGCGCCGACTTTGACCACAATGTGGCAAGTCTGCTTCTCAATACGGTTACCGCGGCCTTTGGCTCGTGCAGAAAAACGCTTCAACGACTGAGCCTTGTCCACGTAAATGGAGGTGACTTTCAGTTCGTCGATGTCGGCGCCGTCATTGTGCTCAGCGTTGGCAATAGCCGATTCCAGAGCTTTCTTGATGATGCCAGCGGCTTTCTTGGGAGTGAAAGTCAGCGTATTCAGAGCGTGAGCGACGGACTTGCCGCGGACCATGTCCGCAACCAGACGTGCTTTTTGCGCCGAAATATGGACTCCACGAATAATTGCTGTAGTTTCCATCACTTATCTCCGGGCCTTTTTGTCCGCAGCGTGACCCTTGAAAGTACGGGTCAAAGCGAACTCGCCGAGCTTGTGGCCAACCATGTTCTCGTTGATGTAAACGGGAATGTGTTGACGGCCATTGTGAACGGCAATCGTCAGCCCAATGAACTCGGGCAGGATGGTAGAGCGGCGCGACCAGGTTTTGATTGGTCGCTTGTCGTTACCCACAACGGCTGCGTCAACCTTTTTGATCAGGTGAGCATCAACGAATGGGCCTTTTTTGATCGAACGTGACATAGTGTTCGCCCCTTACTTGCGCTTACGGCGCGAAACAATCATGTTGTCTGTGCGCTTGTTACGACGGGTGCGGTAGCCCTTGGCAGGAGTACCCCATGGGCTGACTGGCTCACGGCCTTCACCCGTACGACCTTCACCACCACCGTGCGGGTGATCGACTGGGTTCATCGCCACACCGCGAACGGTAGGACGAATACCACGCCAGCGAACAGCACCGGCTTTACCGATTTGACGCAGGCTGTGATCGTGGTTGCTGACTTCGCCAATCGTGGCGCGGCAGTCGATGTGAATGCGGCGAACTTCACCGGAACGCAGACGCACTTGAGCGTACGTGCCTTCACGAGCCAGCAACACAGCGGAACCACCAGCGGAACGAGCGATTTGAGCACCCTTACCAGGCAGCATCTCGATGCAGTGAATGGTTTGACCCACAGGAATGTTGCGGATAGGCAAAGTGTTGCCGGAACGGATAGGAGCTTCCGCGCCAGACACAACCGTTGCACCCACTTCCAGACCACGAGGGGCGATGATGTAACGACGCTCGCCGTCTGCGTAGCACACCAATGCGATGTGAGCGCTGCGGTTAGGGTCGTATTCCAGACGTTCTACTTTCGCAGGAATACCGTCCTTGTTGCGACGGAAGTCGACAATACGATAATGCTGCTTGTGACCGCCGCCACGGTGACGAACCGTGATGTGGCCGTTGTTGTTACGGCCAGCACTGCTGGATTTCTTTTCCAGCAAAGCCGCGTAAGGAGCGCCTTTGTGCAGTTCAGGGTGAACCACTTTGATCATGCCACGGCGACCTGGCGACGTTGGTTTTACTTTTACCAATGCCATATTAGTTCACCTCAGAAAAGTCGAGTTCCTGACCGGGCTTGAGCGAGACATATGCCTTGCGCACACTGCGGCGGCGACCCATGAAACGGCCAAAGCGCTTTTCCTTGCCCTTCTGATTGAGCACCTGCACCGACTCAACTTCTACTTTGAACAGCAGTTCAATAGCAGCTTTGATTTCAGGCTTGGTAGCATCAGGAGCGACGCGGAAAGCGATTTGCTGATTTTTTTCGGCAACGTACGTGGCTTTTTCAGTCACGACAGGAGCCAGAATTACTTGCAATAGACGTTCGGCGTTCATCCCAACATCTCCTCAAACTGAGCGACAGCCGCTTTGGTGACCAACACTTTTTTGTAGTGGATCAGGGACAGCGGGTCGGCGTAGCGTGGTTCAACCACAGCAACGTGAGGCAGGTTACGCGTAGCCAGGTACACGTTCTCGTCCAGCGCGTCGGTGATGATCAGCACGGATTCCAGGCCCAGGTCTTTCAGCTTGTTGGCTGCCAGACGGGTCTTGGGTGCTTCCAGAGTGAAGGAATCAACAACCAACAGACGCTCGTCACGGACCAACTGAGACAGAATCGCGCTGATACCGGCGCGGTACATCTTCTTGTTGACCTTGTGTGCGTAGTTTTCTTCACCGGTGTTGGGGAATGCACGACCGCCTCCACGCCACACGGGCGAGGATGTCATACCAGCACGAGCGCGGCCGGTGCCTTTCTGGCGCCATGGCTTCTTGGTGCTGTGGTTGACTTCGGCACGAGTCAATTGCTTGCTGTTACCGCTGCGAGCATTGGCTTGGTATGCAACAACGATCTGGTGAACCAGTGCTTCGTTGAATTCACGACCGAAAACGGTTTCGTTGGCCTGCAATGTGGATGCAGCTTGGCCTTGTTCGTTCAGGAGCTTCAGTTCCATGGATTAGGCTCCTTTCACAGCAGGGCGCACAACGATATTGGCATTCTTGTGACCTGGGACAGCGCCCCGGACCAGCAACAAGCCACGCTCGGCGTCGACGCGGATCACGTCAAGATTCTGAACCGTACGGGTAACGTCACCCATATGGCCCGACATTTTTTTACCTTTGAACACACGGCCTGGATCCTGGGCTTGACCAATGGAACCGGGTACGCGGTGCGAGCGCGAGTTACCGTGGCTGTTACGCTGGCCGCCAAAATTGTGGCGTTTGATGGTACCGGCAAAGCCTTTACCGATCGTGGTGCCCGTAACGTCAACCTTCTGACCCGCTTCGAAAATGCTTTCCACAGCAACTACGGAACCGGCGGAAAGCTCGGCGATAGCAGCGGGGTCGAGGCGGAATTCTTTCAGGATGCTGCCAGCTTCAACGCCAGCTTTTGCATAGTGCCCTGCCTGGGGCTTGGTAACGCGTGTTGCACGACGGGTGCCAAAGGCAACCTGTACAGCAGCGTAACCGTCAACTGCGGGCGTCTTGACCTGGGTGATGCGGTTGTTGGACACGTCCAGCACGGTCACAGGGATGGACTCGCCTTCCTCTGTAAACACACGGGTCATGCCAACTTTACGCCCAACAAGGCCCAGCCGCCACGCGGCAGGCGTAGGTGTCGAGTTCGACATCGTTTTCTCCATTCCTGACTACGATTGGTCAGGGCTAACTGAGAGTACACGCAATAATTTGCGCGACGACCATAGCCAAAACTTTTTGGCTAAGCTAGTAAATATAGCACGCAGCTGTAAAGCCAAGCAAGATTTACTGCAAAAATCTGCCCTAAACTGCTTGATTGACAACAGTTTTTTTGAATTCGGGGTGCTTGGCTACACAGTCTGAATCAGAAAAATTGATCTGCCGCGCATTTTCTATTGGTGCGCCTTATTGACAAAACGAGCCACGTATTCGTTCACCGGTTCATCACGAATTTGAGCCGGAGTACCGCTTTGTTCCACCCTGCCCTCACGTAGCACCACAATATGCTGGCCCAACCGTAATGCCTCATCAATATCGTGAGTAATAAAGATGATGGTTTTGTTCAGGCTGCTTTGCAGGCGTAAAAGCTCATCCTGCATCTCGTAGCGAATCAAGGGATCCAGGGCCGAGAAGGCTTCGTCCATCAAAAGAATGTCTGCATCAACGGCCAAGGCTCGGGCAAGTCCTACTCGTTGCTGCATCCCGCCTGACAATTCGTCCGGATAGTTATCGGCATAATCATGCAGACCCACGCGCTCCAGCCATTGCCGAGCCTGCTCTCTGGCCTGTGAACGCTTGTCTCCTCGGACCTCCAGACCGAAGGCGACGTTCTCCACCACCGTCAAATGGGGCAGCAAGCCAAAGGCCTGAAAGACCATGCTGATTCCATAGCGACGAAATTGTCGCAAGCTGGCCATGTCCAGCTGCAATATGTCCTGCCCATCCACCAACACCTGCCCGGCACTGGGGTCGATCAAACGGTTGATGTGACGCACCAGCGTGGATTTGCCCGAACCGGATAAACCCATGACGCAGGATATCTGCTGCGCGGGAAAGCAGGCATCGACCCCTGCCAGGCCTACGATGCAATCCGTCTGCTTTTGCACCGCCTGCTTGTCAGCCCCCTGCTTTAACAACTCCACGGCTTCGGTCGCCCGGTTGCCGAAGACCTTATAAACGTCTCGCAGTTCTATCTTGCAGGCCTGCTCACCCGAGGGGGTAGGAATGATATTCATGCTTGCCTCCTGACCTTGCGACGGTGACGCTGAGAACGGCCAAAGGATTGAGAAATTCGGTCAATAACAATGGCCAGGATCACGATCGCCACCCCTGCCTGCAAACCACGCCCTATATCCAGTGTCTGAATACCAGCCAGCACGTCTTCACCCAAGCCCTGGGCTCCAATCATGGAAGCAACTACCACCATGGACAAGGCCATCATGGTGGTTTGATTAATACCGGCCATAATGCTGGGCCGCGCCAGGGGCAAGGTGACTTTGGTCAGCATTTGCCAGCGTGTAACCCCGTACGCCTGGGCTGCTTCCATCACATGTTTGTCTACCTGTCGCAAACCCAGGCTGGTCAGACGAATCAAGGGAGGAACGGCATAGACAACAGTGGCCAGGACGGCGGGAACCTTACCCAGACCGAATAGCATCAGTACCGGGATCAGGTAGACAAAACTGGGCATGGTTTGCATCACATCCAGTACGGGCGTCAGCACTTTTCTAAGCAGGCGGCTACGAGCACTAAGAATGCCAACCGGGACGCCGATCAGCACAGAAAAGACTGTGGCCACCAGCACCAAGGTGAAGGTTTGCATCAGCTTGTCCCATAGACCCATGGCGCCTATCAAGTACAGGCCAGCTACATAGAGCAGAACAGGCAAAAAGCGCCGTTGTCCCCACCAGGCCAGCAAACCGGTCAAAGCCAGAATCGCCCAGGCAGGCACCTGCTGCAAGACACGTTCCACCGGCAAAATGGCATGCGTCAGAATCCAGGCGCTGATCTGACGAAAACCTGTGCCCCAATCCTGCACGGCAACCAACAACTGACGGTTAACCCAGTCTGCAGCTGACCACTCCGGGAAGAAGCGGGACTGCGCTGCGGCTACCGGCTGTATTGCCTGAGGTTCCAAAGCTGCCTGCAAGCGATCTGCCTGGGCCATTGGCATCCACTGACGCCATTGCTCTGCATTCTCTTTCAGGAACTTCTGTACCTGGGTGCTGGCGTTCTGCCCACCCTCTGTCATGCCCAGAATAATCTTGTTCATCTGTTCGGGCTCCAGCTGGATCTTTTCAAACAAGGTGACCAGCTCGGGGTGGGACTCTACGAAAGGAGTAGAAGCCGCTACGCCTATATGCGCCAGGATAAAGTCCGTTGGACAGATCTTGCCCTTACCCGACACAGCGGCTTCCCAACAGCTTTCATTGAAAGGCGCGCTAGCTAACTTCTTGAAGGAATACTTGGCCATCAGACCCGCAGGCTGCCAGTAATAGAACAGGATCGGTTCACGCCTGTCATAGGCGGCGCTGATTGCCGCATCCAGAGCCGCGCCCGTACCGGGCCGAAAGTTTTGATAGTGTTCGCCCAGACCATAGAGATCGAACAGGCGACTATTGAAGGTTTCACATACCCAGCCGGAGGGGCAGTTATAGAAGCGGCCTTTATTGGGCTGTTCCGGGTCACTAAAAACAGTGGCGTAGCGCCCTAAATCCTCAACTTTCTGTAGCTCGGGTGCAGTGGGCTTGATTCCCTTGTCCGGGTCGCCATCGACGACATAGTCCGGCACATACCAGCCCTGTTCTGCCCCACCCTTCAGGGTATTACCAAGTACCTGCACCTGGCCGGCTTCAATGGCTTTTTCAATGATCTCGGTACGTCCCGACCAGATCTCGCCAATTACTTGAATATCATTTTGCGCCAGCGCACTTTCCAAAGCCGCCGAGGAGCCTGGAACCCGTTCGGTCTTGCAACCGTAGGCCTTCTCCAGAATCTGCTGATACAGCTCGGTGCTAAATGCTGCGCTCTCCCAGCTCAGGTCCGCCAGCCGTATGGGTTTGTCGTCCCCACACGCTTGCGCTGATGCACTGCTTCCCCACAGACATAGCCAGAGCGCCAGGAAATACCACAGGGCCAGGAACGGCTGTCGTCTCCGATTTATCATTCTTGTCCTCCTTCAACCCTGCCCATCGTCGCATTTGTAGCCCTGGCAAAGTGTGTCCGGTCGTAAAAAATAGACCAAAACCCGCTTTTTCCCAATCACAACACCATGATGAACTAGCCATGAAGCACCTAAGAGCAAAGCTCTTGTTCTGTTCAGGATAAACGGGCAGTCGCCATTGCTCCTGCAGCGTCCGAAGGAAACGTGCAGACGAAAAAAAACGCCATGCAGTTGCATGGCGTTTCTTTCGATGTAACTCGAACAGCTAGGCAGAATTACTGCAGAGCGATTTCGACGTCAACACCGGCTGGCAAATCCAGACGCATCAGAGCGTCGACGGTCTTGTCGGTAGGATCGACAATGTCCATCAAGCGCTGGTGGGTACGCATTTCAAACTGATCGCGCGATGTCTTGTTGACGTGCGGCGAACGCAGAATGTCGTAGCGACGGATACGTGTTGGCAGTGGTACTGGACCACGAACAACAGCGCCAGTGCGCTTGGCGGTTTCTACGATCTCAGCAGCAGACTGATCGATCAACTTGTAATCGTAAGCCTTCAGACGGATGCGGATTTTCTGGTTTTTCATGGGTAATCCTAAAGAACGATATAAGTGGGGGCTTTTTGACCAGGTTTATCGATGACTCGAAGAAACGCTGACTAAAAAGCACCCCTTTTGGGGGTAGCAAAGACGCGGCGGGAAGGTCTGCACCTTCACACCGCGATCAAGGCTTATTACTTGATGATTTTTGCAACCACGCCAGCGCCGACGGTACGGCCGCCTTCGCGAATAGCGAAGCGCAGACCTTCTTCCATGGCGATAGGAGCGATCAGGGACACTTTCATCGAAAT
>NZ_JBHSIQ010000005.1:0-526 GCF_042653705.1 Alcaligenes sp. GCM10023179
TCAGCAGCCAACTCGGAACCAGGAACGTCCACGTTCCAGGTCTTGCCATCAGCGTTAACGGTGGTCGTGTAATCCTTACCGTTCACGGTCACAGTGACGGTGTCACCAGCCTTCACATCCTTGCCAACCGTACCGGTGATGGTCACGTCAGACTCGGACTCAGCCTTATTGATCACGTCATCGCCCGCAATGGTGTCGATCGTGATCGAAGCTTCAGGCAGGTCGGTATCCACGCCGTAGCCGCGGTCAGCTTCAGCCGAAGCGGGGTTGCCCGCAGCGTCTTCAGTCTCAACCTTGGCATGTACGTTCGAATCAGCAGCCAACTCGGAGCCNACCAGCCTTCACATCCTTGCCAACCGTACCGGTGATGGTCACGTCGGACTCGGACTCAGCCTTGTTGATCACGTCATCGCCAGCAATGGTGTCGATGGTGATCGAAGCTTCTGGCAGGTCGGTATCGACACCGTAGCCGCGGTCGGCTTCAGCGCTCGCAGGGTTACCCGCAGCATCTTCGGTCTCAACCTTG
>NZ_JBHSIQ010000006.1:0-358285 GCF_042653705.1 Alcaligenes sp. GCM10023179
CAAACCAAGATAGCGCCGTCCATCTGGGCAGCACCGGTAATCATGTTCTTGACGTAGTCAGCGTGGCCGGGGCAGTCAACGTGTGCGTAGTGACGGTTAGGCGTTTCGTACTCAACGTGCGACGTGCTGATGGTGATACCACGTGCTTTTTCTTCAGGGGCGTTGTCGATCTGCGAGTAATCGCGTGCTTCGCCGCCGTATGCCTTGGACAGAACCGTGCAGATTGCAGCGGTCAGAGTGGTTTTACCGTGGTCAACGTGACCGATAGTACCGACGTTGACGTGCGGTTTAGTCCGTTCAAACTTGCCTTTAGCCATGGCAGACTCCTGAAGGGATAGAACGATATAGAGAAGAGAGATGTGGTGCCCATGACGCGGATCGAACGCGTGACCTCTCCCTTACCAAGGGAGTGCTCTACCACTGAGCCACATGGGCATTCAACTTCAGCCGAGAGTGGCTAAAGATTTTTACCTGGAGCGGGTGAAGGGGATCGAACCCTCGTCTTAAGCTTGGAAGGCTTCTGCTCTACCATTGAGCTACACCCGCAGACTTTTCTTCACCCTCTCCTAAAGTCGCCTTGCTGGCTGACTCTAGAAAAGTGCTGGTGGTGGGAGTTGGATTCGAACCAACGTAGGCGCAGGGCCAACAGATTTACAGTCTGCCTCCTTTAACCACTCGGACATCCCACCCGAAGCGAAAATCGAATTATGGACATGTTTTAAGAGGTCGTCAAGCCTTTTGGGAAGAAAACTGAATAATTCGATGAATTTTTTAGAAAAACCGGATTTGGGGCGCTTTTCTTACCGGTTTTGTCACTGTTTTCAGGCGTCAGACATGCCGCTTTTGAATGCTTTCAAAACCAGGGAATCACGGTGAAATACGGGTAAACACATAGATTTTTTTCTGTTTTCAGCGCTTGTTTTTGTAAGCAAAAGATACGAAACCGGATTTTTCGCTTTTAATTCGGCTCTCGGACGTCTTCCCTGCTCTGTTCCCTGACTTGCCTGGAGTTCCTCTTGCTGTTTTCCACTGGCCAGGGCACAAGCAAGCAATCTGAAAACCATGCAGCCAAATACTGCTCAGTAGCAAAACACGGGGCATGGCAAGGAAAAAGCCGACCTTAGGTCGGCTTTTTTACATCAACTGCATCGCTTTCAGCGTGGCGCGGGCCTGACTTAATCGTCCGTTTGCTCCAGCAAGGACGATAGCCCCTGCTTTTCCAGCAAAGCATTCAAATGCTCCCAGCCATGGAAAGCGATCTGCAACTGGCCCTTGTCCTTGGCACCGACCTTCAAGGTCACCTTGGTACCCAAGTGGTCAGACAGCACCTTTTCAAAGCGCTGTACGTCGCCATTGCGGTTCGCCTTGCTCTGGGCCTGCTTGCTGGCAGGCTCGTCATCCTCGTGCAAAGCACGGGCGACCAGCTTCTCGGTTTCACGTACCGACAGACGGCGGGCAATCACCTCGTTGGCCAACATGATCTGACGGGCAGCGTCCACAGCCAGCAAGGCACGAGCGTGACCCATATCGATGTCGCCGGCCAGCAGCATGATCTGCACAGGCTCTGCCAGGTTGATCAGACGCAGCAGGTTGCTGGTGGTCGAACGCGAACGGCCAATCGCCTGAGCGGCCTGCTCATGAGTCAGACCGAACTCGTCCAGTAAACGCTTCACACCTTGCGCCTCTTCCAGCGGATTCAGATCTTCACGCTGGATGTTCTCGATCAGTGCCATGATGGCGGCGTTCTCGTCGCCTACCTCGCGCACCAGAACGGGCACTTCTTCCAGACCAGCAATTTGCGACGCACGGAAACGACGTTCACCGGCGATGATTTCGTATTTGCCCTTGTCCTTACCCGACAGAGGACGCACCAGAATAGGCTGCATCACGCCTTGTGCGCGAATGGACTCGGCCAGCTCGTTCAAGGCGCCCTCGTCCATGCGAGTACGCGGCTGATACACCCCAGCCTTGAGCAGTTTGACGGGCAGGTTGGAAGGTGGGCCATCGCTCACCGTCGCTTCGCCCTTTTTCCCGATGGTTGCGATAGCGCCTGCGTCTGCGCCGAGCAAGGCATCCAAGCCTCGACCTAGACCTTTTGGTTTTCGTGTAGCCATGCTTACATTCCTATTGATTCTTGTGTGCCTTATGCCTTGTCGCTGCGGGATTCTTTCTTCAAGCGCTTGATCAGCTCTTTACCAAAGTCCATATAGGCCTTGGCACCCCGGGAGTTCTTGTCATACACAATACCTGGCATACCGTGGCTTGGCGCTTCAGCCAAACGTACGTTACGTGGCACCACCGTCTTGAACACCTTATCGCCAAAGTGTGTCTCGATCTGATTGGAGACTTGCTGCTGCAAAGTTACGCGGCCATCAAACATCACCCGCAGCAAACCAATCAACTCCAAATCCGGGTTGATATTGCGATAGACCCGTTTAACCGTATTGACCAGATCCGACAGCCCTTCCAGCGCAAAGTACTCGCACTGCATGGGGATGATGACCCCGTGAGCACTGGCCAAACCATTTAACGTCAGTAACGACAAGGTGGGTGGGCAGTCGATCAGCACAAAATCGTAATCGTCCAACACCTGAGCCAGAGCCTGTTTAAGTTGTTGCTCACGCTCTTGCATCTGGATCAGGTCGATTTCGGCGCCCGACAGCTCCCTATTGGAAGGCAAGACGTCATAGCCGCCTGTTTCTGAATGTATCTTTACGTTAGCAATGCTTTCGTCGCCAATCAGGACTTGGTACAAATTACCAGACAGGCTGTTTTTATCAATACCACTACCCATGGTGGCATTGCCCTGAGGATCCAGGTCAATCAATAAAACCTTTTTCTTCAGTACAGCAAGAGCAGCTGCCAAATTAATTGCTGTGGTCGTCTTGCCTACCCCGCCCTTTTGGTTCGCAATACAAAACACATAGGCACGGGGAGATTTATCGTCTTTTTTACTCATGATTATCCTTGCTGCACCAACCACACTAGACAACGCTGTGCCTCTAGCTCCGGTACGGTTAATGATTCTATTCGTTCGACCCGCCAGTTACTTTCAGATTGCAATGCCGCTATTTCTTGATCAGGTTCTTTACCCTTCATAGCCGCAATGCGTCCACCTGGACGAACATGCCTGCCTGCCAAATTTACGAAATCAAGCAGCGAAGAAAAAGCTCGGGAAACCACAATATCAGCCTGCATGGGTTCCAGCTGCTCTACACGCACATGCATCGCCGACAAATTGGGCAAAGCCAAAGCACCAACCATTTGTCGAACAAATGCCATTTTTTTCTCGACAGCATCGATACAGGTAATGTTCCACGTGGAACATGATGCTGCCAAAACAACTCCCGGCAAACCTGCCCCTGAACCTACATCTACAATCTTTACCGATTCTTGTGTCTGTGTATTGTTGCCGGCCAGATAGTTCTGAAACGGACGGACAATCGACAGGCTATCAAAAATGTGTTGCACCAGCATTTGATCTGGGTCACGCAGGGCGGTCAGATTATAGGTACGGTTCCAACGCTGCAACTGATTTATGTAATCCAGTAGCTTGCGTACCAGGACAGGGTCCTGATCCAGACCCAAATCCAGCAGGGCCTGATTCAGGCGTTTTGAAAAAATATCGCTCATGCCGTTTGTTTGTTCTTTTGCTTGCGCTTCAGGTGTACCAACAATAAAGAAACCGCCGCAGGTGTCACACCTTGAACACGCCCGGCCTGGCCAATGGTTAAAGGCTTGGCAGCCTTCAAGCGTTGGCGCACCTCAATCGACAATCCCTTGATGTCGTCGTAATCCAGGTCCTCTGGAATGGCTTGCTCTTCCAGTGCTGCCTGACGAGTTACCTCATCCTGCTGACGCGCCACATAGCCCGCATACTTCACCTGAATTTCCACCTGCTCAACATGCACCGGATCTTCCAGACCTGGGCCTGCTACAGGCATGCCTTGATCATTCAGCACAGCCATCAACTTGGCGTAGTCCACTTCGGGACGCTTGAGCAAATCGAAGAAGGAGTATTCCCGTTCGATACTTTTACCTAACAGTGCATTTGCTTGTTCGGCAGGCAAATTGCGGGGGTTCACCCAAGTGCCCTTCAAGCGTTCAATTTCACGTGCAACCGCATCACGTTTACGATTGAAATGATCCCAACGGGCATCATCCACCAGGCCCAACTCTCGGCCAATTTCAGTCAATCGTTGGTCGGCATTATCCTCCCGCAGACTCAAACGGTATTCGGCACGAGACGTGAACATACGGTAAGGCTCGGTCACCCCACGGGTAATCAAATCGTCTACCAACACACCCAGATAGGCTTCGTTGCGACGTGGATACCACTGCTCTTTCTCTTGTGCCAAACGCGCTGCGTTCACCCCGGCCAACAAGCCCTGAGCGGCGGCTTCTTCGTAACCTGTCGTGCCATTGATCTGACCGGCAAAGAACAAGCCACGAATCTGTTTGGTCTCCAGCGTGGGGTACAGGGATCGAGGGTCAAAATAATCGTATTCAATCGCGTAACCTGGACGCATGATGCGGGCATTTTCCAAACCAGGCAGGCTGCGCACCATAGCCAACTGGATATCGAAAGGCAAGCTGGTCGAGACACCATTAGGGTAGATCTCGGTCGTGCTCAAGCCTTCAGGCTCTAAAAACACTTGATGGCTGCTCTTGTCCGCAAAGCGATGAATCTTGTCTTCAATAGACGGGCAGTAACGCGGACCAATGCCCTCGATAGTGCCCTGGTCGCTATACATGGGCGAGCGATCCAGCCCGGAACGGATGATGTCGTGGGTACGCTCGTTGGTATGCGTAATCCAGCACGGCATCTGTTGAGGATGCATGGAAACATCACCCATATAAGAGAACACCGGAATCGGATCGCTGTCGCCAGGTTGGACTTCCAGGCGGGAGAAATCGATGGTGTTGGCATCAATGCGCGGAGGGGTTCCTGTCTTCAACCGCCCTTGCGGCAACTGCAGTTCCCGCAAACGATGCGCCAAGCTGATGGACGGCGGATCCCCTGCCCGGCCCGCAGAATAATTATTCAGGCCTACATGGACCAGACCATTCAAAAAAGTTCCTGCTGTCAGAACCACAGATTTGGCTTTGAATTCCAAGCCAATCTTGGTCACGGCACCCACAACCTGATCTCCTTCCACAATCAAGTCTTCGACTGATTGCTGGAACACCATCAGGTTGGGTTGGTTTTGTAGAACCTCGCGAATAGCCTTGCGGTACAAAGAACGGTCCGCCTGAGCACGAGTGGCGCGCACGGCCGGGCCTTTGGAGCTATTCAGAGTACGGAATTGAATACCGGCGTGGTCGGTAGCCAACGCCATTGCCCCGCCCAGCGCATCCACTTCCTTGACCAAATGCCCCTTCCCAATCCCCCCAATAGAAGGGTTGCAGGACATCTGCCCCAAGGTATCCATATTATGGGTTAACAATAAGGTAGACACGCCGGTTCGAGCTGCCGCTAAAGCCGCTTCGGTACCAGCATGTCCGCCGCCTATGACAATAACGTCAAACTCTTCGGGATAAATCATGTCAGAACAGCTAAAAAATAAAAATCAATTATACGATTACCAGCGGAGTATGTTCCACGTGAAACACATGGAACCAATATCTGTTCCACGTGGAACACAGTTTTTTGCGTAAATACCACTGTGGATAACTTTGTGGAGAAAGGGACGCTTTTTTATCCCCAGGCCACCTTGGGAAGCACAGGCTGCGCTTGCAAAGATTTTCTTCAGCCAGAACTCCCTAGGGAGCGAAGCCATAAAAGGCGCGCTTATCACTCTTAAATCCCCTAAAAGGGGCTATCTAAGCCAGTACCTCACAACAGGTGGATAAAAGCAGCCCAAGCAGGCAGCAAAATTGTGGATAACAGAGCAATAAAAAGAAATACTGCCTGAGGACCACATCCACCGTTCTACAGTGTGGCGATAAGGAAATTTCGGCTGGCCTGCGGAAAATATAAGGCGTCGATTATGTAATCCGACTACCTTGGCTACAAGAAAAAAGTGTCCTATGCGCAAAAAGACAGCTATCCAGATAGAACAGGATTTACTTGAGACGACAGATACTTTGAAGAAACAACAGCAGCACCTTTAACGCCTAGCTTAAAACCTGGGACTTAATCGAGAGGCCGAAGTTAAGACACAGGTCTAGCCAGAAAATTCCCGCGGCTACAACACGAACCTGCAGCGCGAGAGCTGAGGAAGGAAAACAGCAGGAGAAGCCGGGCTCGGAACCTATATAGGCAATAGCTATATCAATGTAAGAAACCGATCCTGAGTGCTCAGTTCCACGATCAACAGATACGCGCAGAATCTATGGTATTTTCGACAAGAATTTGTCTGATACTTCGCCACCCAACTTTTTACTCAAATCTGAAGCGCGGGTGCATTTTTATTATTCATATCAGTAGACCCATGCAGATCACATCCAAGCTCCCTTCTGTGGGCACCACCATCTTTACCACCATGAGCCAGCTGGCTCTGGAGCATAAGGCCATTAACCTGGGCCAGGGCTTTCCAGACTTCAATCCGGATCCAGCCCTGATTGAGGCTGTGCACCAGGCCATGCTGGATGGCATCAACCAATACCCTGCCATGGCTGGTTACCCTGCCCTGCGAGCCGCCATTGCCAGCAAGACGCAGGCTCGGTATGGCCGCCTTTACAACGTGGATACGGAAATCACCGTCACCAGTGGCGCTACTGAGGCCTTAATGGCCAGTTTCCAGGCCTTTGTGCACACAGGCGATGAGGTCGTCGTAATCGAGCCCTTCTACGATCTGTATATCCCCGCCATCGAGCTGGCCGGAGGTACCCCTGTTGCTGTCCCCATGACAGCGCCTGGCGAGGCTGTACCCTACTACCGCGTCGACTGGGACCGTGTGGAACAAGCCATCACCAGCAAGACCCGTATGCTGGTGATCAATTTCCCACACAACCCAACCTGCACCATCTTGCAGCCCCAGGATCTGGACGCGTTAGAGCAGATTGTAGAAAAGCATCCTTCCTTGATCATCTTGTCCGATGAGGTCTATGAACACCTGACCTTCGATCAGAAAGAGCATCTAAGTCTTGCTACCCGCCCTCTCCTGGCAGAACGAGCAGTAATCGTTTCTTCCTTTGGCAAAACCTTCCACGCCACAGGTTGGAAAGTAGGCTACTGCTGTGCTCCTGCCAGTCTCAGCACGGAAATTCGCAAGGTCCACCAATACACCGTCTTTACCGTTCCTAGCCCCTTACAGGCTGGTTTAGCCACCTATATGCAGGATCCAGCCACCTGGGAGAGTCTGCCCGCGTTCTACCAGGAAAAACGCGATCATTTGCATCAAGGTCTGCAGAACACCCGTTTCACTCCTATGCCCAGTGAAGGGACTTTCTTCTTGCTAGCCAGCTACGAACACATTTCGGAGCTGTCCGAGCTGGATTTTGCCAAGCATCTGAACCAGAACTATGGCGTAGGCGCGATCCCCGTGTCTGCCTTCTACCTGAATCCCAATTCTGAGCAGGCTAACCATCGTTTGCTGCGTTTTTGCTTTGCCAAGCAGCTCAACACCCTGGACCAGGCTATTGAACGCCTGAAAAAGGTCTAAAGGCTTTTTTCCCTACCTTCATCAAACCGCCGTCAGGCGGTTTTTTTGTGTCCTGATTTTTGTGGACAAGTGCAGTCGTCGCAATCTTGCCTAAATCTGTCACACAAGCCCTGCAACGGCGACGTAAAACAGCAAGCATTGTCCGAAGCACAAACCATCCACCGTAAACCACAAAACCCGCATCTTGTGCCCCATAGAACACCAAACGTGAAACAGGCAATATAACCTTCCAGCGCTGTCCTGTTGATAACTTTGGGGGTAAACCTGATTTTTTGCCCAGTTATCGCTTCTTTTCCTTTGAGAAAAGTAAAAATCAGCCAGCTCGCAGGCCTTCCTGTTTCAGTTCATGTGGCTTGCCAAAAAACAGGCCTCAAAGTTAAAACCACAAAAAATATAGATATAAAACAAGGACTTATTTCAATATCACAAGCTTTGAACAGACTTTGCAACTGTGAAAATACACAGGTCACCAAGCCTCTTCGAGCACCACAAGATACGAGCAAGCACAAACCAACGCTTTACCCACAAAATGTGGATAAGTCAAAAATTCAAACAGGATTGACCTAGTACAAGCTCCAGGCGCAGCAATCCCTGCAGCCATAGCAAACTCTTGGCCAAACATGTCGTCCAGGTAGAACACCCCTCTTTTGCCATCCCGTCCCTTTGTTTGAGTTTTTCTCATGTTGAAAGAAAACTCCGGGAACAGACGACAAAGTCGATCTTGTACGGTTCTGAAAATAAATTTTCAGCCTTTGACACTCAGATTTCTGTATGCAAAAGCCGCATAAGCCAGCTTTGAGCGAGATCGTGATTTTTGTTCATGGACTGCATCTTAGTCGAGAACTTTTAGCTTGCAAAGGGCATGAAGCTGGCCTGCAGAGAGTTGAACTTATCTTATATAACAAGCACTTAAATCTTTTATTGGAATTATTGGATGGAGCCCTGTTGATAAGTCGAACAAGTGTCTTTAGCAGCGTTAAAACAAGAGCTTAGCGCTTTTTTTTCCGGGGATAGATCTAACGCTTACCGGTGGATGGTTTAGGTACAACTTTTAGACTTCACAAAGAAGTACCTACTTATGCCTTATGTATCCACACCCTGTTCACAATGCCCTTCCTAGAGCTTATCCACAGCAAAGAAAATTGTAACAGCGGGATAGAAAGTGAATTTACCGGGTTGCTTGGGTAAATCCGGTGTCTGTCATGATGATTTTTTCTGGCCAACGCAAAGCGGCCAGGTGAAAAGCAGAGCCTTCAGGTGCCTGGTCCTTGCGGCGATCGCGCCAACGAGCTCCTACGGAAAAATCCACGCAAAATGTATTTTTCTTTGCTCCATGCCAGGAAAATGGATCTATATCTTTGAATAATAAGGAATATTTAGACATTTTCGCTGTTGGTTGAGGAAAAAGCTGGCGCCAATAGTGGCCAAAAACGACAGGAATATCGTCCTGGTAGCTGTTCCACCAAGGAGTTCGGTCGGAAAAACGCCAACGGTTGCCAGCAAAAAACGGACGATCTGCGGGTCCTTCAGTGCCGGAAGTCAGCAAACGGATGGGGTTGAAGTCATTTTTGACCAAATCGTAGTCAATGTAGGCCTGCAACAAAGGTATCAAGGCCTTTGGGTCTTCAATTTTTTCTTTCCATTCTTGTTTTGCAGCTAGATATTTATTCAGAATTCCTTTTTTTTCTGCATAAGTATCAGCTTTACGCTCACATTCAAAGAAAAAATCAAGAAAATCTTCGTTTTTAACCGATCTAATTGCATCAATAGCAGGATTATTCCAGGCTGCATGCACAATTCTCAGGTCATCTCTTTCTAATGCAATGGGTAGTGAGCTTAAAAACTCTCGGATTTTGTCTCTATTTTGAGGTTTTGCACGTATAAATGGCGAGTAATTCTTTAAATCTGAATGATATCGCTGATCAAAATACCAACCTGATCCATCTTTTGCATCATCTATCAGTAGATTGATTTCATGATTACCTAATATCCCTTTTGCTTTATTATTATTTATCAAGGACTTAAGGTATTCAATTACAGCAGGGCTATTTGGACCTCGGTCACAATAATCTCCCACGAATATCAGGCTACGTTGCTCTGGATGAGAGCCATCTTCCTGGTAACCCAAATTTTGGATCAGTTGTTGCAAGGCCTGAAGCTCTCCATGTACATCACCGATGATGTCTAAAGAACCAGCAGGTAAAGGCTGTACAAGAAAGTTGGGCATGGGTGAAGAGATCTTTATTTAATAATAACTATATATATAACTGGTAATGGATAATGAGTGTCTGTGGATAAGTGGCATAGATAGAAATTAACCTTTAATTTCAGTACTTTATTGACCACTTTCGCCTGTGCACCACCCCGATGGAGTCGGTGGACCGAAACTGGACAAAATTTGAGGCCTGGCCAGACCGGCAACTTATCCCCCTTTCATCCACAGCAGGTCCACAGCAGGCCTTCTTGGAGCTTATCCACAGGGGGCCAGAGCCAGTAGCTGCCTTAAATATAGCTTTTTTGCCCCGTTCTTGACCGATTTTCTGGCCGGATCTCGCCCGCCTGGAGCGTCTGGATGAGCGGATGTCGGTGTTTGCACCAACACCATGTTGAAGTGCGAATTAAGTCCTTATAATATCCACAAATTATTCACTTTCTTATTAACTGCTGATTTCTCCGGATTTTATATTTCCATTTCTGGTTTAATCTATTTTGTTAATAAAGTTGTGGATTTCTTTGTTATCCAGATCTGTGGATAAGTTTGATTATCACGACTGTTATTTGTTTTCCAGTTCCAAACATAATCCTGTTCTTGTAATTCAACGCCGTGATTTTGTTTTCTTTCATTTTTTATTTCTGTATTCAAAAAATAAAAAATTAGCAGTCCGAATTATCATTTTTAATTGTTGTCTGGATTGCTTTCTTCTTACCTATCTATCTTTTATTTGGACTGGCCTCTTTTTTGGTTAATGTGTTTCCTTAGAAAAAATAGAAACTAATCAAACATTTGAGTCTGTTTATCTCTATTCTCCAGTCGCTTTCTTTGATTATTTCTTGATTCCTTTCCGAGTTTTTTAGATAAAGTTGACTTATTTTTAATAAAAAAATAACTTGAAGCAGAGTAGTAAGTATTGAATGATCGGGTTTAGCGATGGAACCTATCTGCCGACCCGACCCGACCCGACCCGACTGCGGCGGCCAGGCTGTCTTATGGAAAACTGGATATTTATTCAGTATTGGATATAAACCCAGTTCTATGTGCCCGTTTCCCGGCACTCCCTCCCTTGCCCAAGCACTAGCATGCTTTATTGATCGTTCTCTGTCCGGATGCTAAACGTGGCTTTTTGGCGATAGTGGGTAATTCGTTTTGTCAGCTATCTACTTTGATAGGACAATCTGCTCACCGTGGAACTTTCGGTGCGTTTGGGTCGACAAAGCCATGGGTTTGAATCGCAAATTGCTGTCAAAGTGAGGCGAAACCAGCACTTGCTCCAGTACATGGACAACGTATTTCTGCCTTGGCCCGTGGAATCACCCACTTATCTTTAAGGGGTATGTTTTTTCCTTGTGGGCAGCAAGGGTATTCTCCTGCTAGCCCGTGGCTTGTATCGCTATAAGAAATAGCGCGAAATCTCCCCTCATGTAACAATTGCCGCCAAGGCTGTTTAATCCTTAAGTATCGTCTCGCTACTCTCCCTGTACTTCATGTCTCAACCGAATATCGAAGAAGCCGCTCAGGACTGGCACGGCTTGCTCCAGAAAGTGCCCCTGGCGGTCCGTGCTCATGTGCTGACTATCACTCAAGATAACCAGGACGAGCTTGCGACCCACTTTTATACGCATATGCTCAAGCACCCTGCCGCACAGGTGTATCTCTCGCATGATCAGGTACATAAGCGCTTGCATCGCTCCTTGCGCAGTTGGTTGGTACAGCTGTTTTCGGTGGATGAACACAGTGATATGCAAGATCAGGTCAAGCTGCAAAATCAGGTTGGCGAGGTTCATGCTCGGGTTGGGGTGCCGGTTCACCTGGTGCTGCGTGGTGCTCGCTTGCTCAAGGGGCGTTATGCCCGCTTCCTGTTTGAATCTTCGACTATTAGTTCCGAGCAGGCCTGGGAGTGCTATCGCTACATTCAGAACTTCATTGATCTGGCGATGGAACTGATGAGCCATGCTTATGCCAATTCGCGTGAGCGTAAATCCCGTGCCGAAGAGTCCTATCGCCTGTTTGCCATTGTGCAGAACGTGGCGGCCGAGCGTGGCCGACAGCGAGCCGCGCTGCTGGATTGGGAAAATCTTTTCATGTTTGCGATGGCGGTCAACAATGGTGTGACGCCTGCCCCGCGGATTGGAGATTCGGACTTTGGTATCTGGTTCAAGCATAAGGGTGCGCATGCCTTCCAGGGCACGGTAGAGAGTCGTGAGATCCTGGACTTGATGAATCTGATTGATACCGAGCTGATGCCGGCTTTCGAGCAAGGGGACGCGAAAGGACAGGTTCTACGCTTGCATGAGCTGCGTGATCGAACCCGAGCCATTGGTTTGCACCTGGATCGCTTGTTTGAGCAGCAAAACGAGCTGGAGTCGGGCCGGGACGTGCTGACCCGCCTGTTAAGCCGCAAATACCTGCCTGTCGTGCTTAGCCGTGAAGTGGGCTATGCCCAGCAGCGGGGATCGCGTTTTGCGCTGCTGGCCGTGGATATAGACTTCTTCAAGCGGGTTAATGATACTCATGGCCATGATGCCGGTGATCGTATCTTGCGTCAGTTTGCTGAGCTGCTCAGCAATAGCGCGCGTGCCGGTGATTACGTGTTCCGCCTTGGGGGCGAAGAGTTCCTTCTGGTCTTGGTCGACGTGGATGCGGATGGTGCGATGCGTGCCGCCCGTAATTTGCGTCTTCGTATTCATGCGGAGACCTTCCGGGTTGTGGATGGCGAAAGCATGAATATTACCGCCAGTATTGGCGTGGCCTTGTATGACGGTCACCCGGATTACGAGCGCACGCTGCGCCGGGTTGACCGCGCCTTGTATCAGGCCAAAGAAGAGGGCCGCGACCGGGTTGTCTACGTCTGATGGGACGGGCTTGCCCGCCCTTTTATGTCGTATGGCGGCAACCTGTGCTACAAGTGCGTATTGTTTTGTTCCTGCCAGTGTTTGGTGCCTGATTCCTGACGGTTGCGCGGCCTTTGAAGTGGTGGCTCCGGCCGGATGTGGCGCGTGAAACACAATTACATTGAATGGCATAAACGCTTTGGCCCCAGGCTGAAGCAGGATTTGTTTGCGAGCTGATTTTATGCATCCCCGTTTGGCTGTTCTTCCCCAGTACCTGCTCCCTAAACAGGCTCTGACCCAGTTTCTAGGCGGCTTGGCCTCCAAGCCCATGGGCGGGCGCACGACCTGGGCTATCAAGCGTTTTATCGACCGTTATCAGGTCGACATGAGCGAGGCAGAAAACTCCGACCCAGCCAGCTACGCCACCTTTAACGAGTTTTTTGGTCGTGCCTTGCGTCCGGGGGCCCGCCCTATCGCGGAGACGGCCTTGGTCAGCCCGGTTGATGGTGCCATCAGCCAGTTGGGGCCTATCCAGGGTGCCGAGGTGTTCCAGGCGAAGGGGCATAGTTACTCGACGACGGCTTTGGTAGGCGGAGACGCTCAGGAGGCTGCCCGCTATCAGGATGGGCTGTTTGCGACCCTGTACTTGAGTCCTAGCGACTATCACCGGGTACATATGCCTTGTGCGGGTGTGCTCAAGCGCATGATTCATGTACCAGGCGATTTATTCTCGGTCAATCCGACGACGGCGCGCGGTGTTCCCGGCCTGTTTGCCCGTAATGAACGTGTGGTCTGCTTTTTTGACTCCGAGCAAGGCCCGTTCGTATTGGTGCTGGTGGGGGCGACGGTGGTGGGCAGTATGGTCACGGTTTGGCATGGTGTGGTAAATGCCTCGCGTGACGGCAAGATCCACGAGTGGAACTACGAAGGTCAGAATATCGCCTTGCAAAAGGGGCAGGAAATGGGCCGATTTCTGCTGGGTTCCACGGTGGTGATGTTGTTCCCCAAAGAAAGCGCCTATCGTTTTGATCCGAGCTGGCAGCCGCAAGGCGTAATCCGCCAAGGTCAAGCGATGGGCTATCAGGGCTAAACCCTGTTTTCTAATGAATAAAACCTGTGTTCAAGTGGACACAGGTTTTTTTTTGTCGTCGGGTCGTCTAAAGGCTCGGCGCCTCCGGCAAAAACTCCCCCTTTGGGGAGGCAGCAAGCCGAAGGCGTTGCGTGGAGCCTTTTTTGACGGTTCAGCGCTTAAAAGTAATCTGTATTCAAGAGGTCTGTGGAGTGAGTATGAAAAGGTGGGGGGCGATGGTGATCAAGATTTTGGTCCTGTTATTGGTCTTGGCGGTAGCGGCCTGGGGCGCGCTGGCACTACAGTTTCAGCTGTCAGCAGGTTTGGGGCGCTGGCTGGCATTGGCTGGCTGGGTCGCGGTGGCTGGATTGAGCCTGTATGCCTTGAGCAAGGGCAAGAACTGGCTCTTTGCACCCCAGGCGTTGGGTTTTCTGGTGCTGGTGGTCTGGTGGAGCAGTATTGCGCCCAGCAACGACCGGGAATGGGCGCCTGATGTGGCCAGAATGAGTTACGGCGAGGTAAATGGTTCAGTGGTGACTCTGCACAATGTGCGTGACTTTAACTGGCGCAGCGAGACCGATTTTGATGAGCATTGGATTAGCCAGGACTACGATCTGCAGACGCTCAAATCGGTAGATATGTTCCTTTCGTACTGGATGGGCCCGGTGATCGCTCATACCCTGGTGTCTTTTGGGTTTGAGGATGGCCGCCATGTGGTGTTTTCGGTAGAAATACGCAAGGAAAAGCACGAGGCATTTTCTGCGATAGGCGGTTTTTTCAAAGAGTTTGAGTTGAGCTTGATTGCGGCAACAGAGCAGGACATTGTGCGTACCCGTAGCAATGCGCGCGGCGAAGACGTGTATATGTACAGCGTGAAGTTGGCGAAACCTGCCATGCAGGCCTTGTTCTTGTCTTATGTGGAGCAGGGCCAGCAATTGCAGACTACTCCTCGTTTCTACAACACCTTGACGGCTAATTGCACCACCATTGTTTATGACATGGTCTCCAGGATTGTGGACGGGATACCGTGGGACTGGCGTGTGCTGGCTTCGGGCTATTTGGCCGAGTATGTGTATGGTCTGAATGCTTTGGCGCCAGGCCATAGTTTCCAGGAACTGAAGCAACTGGGCTACATCAACCCGAGAGCCTTGTCGCAGCAGGAGGGGCAGGATTTTTCTGCTTTGATTCGACAGGATTTGCCTCTTGTAAAGCCTTTTTAAGGCTGTTTTAGGCGCTTTTGTTCCACGTGAAACATATGTTTTACTTGATACGCTCTGAAAATTAGAGCGTATCAGGAATAAAAAGAATAAATAAAAACCCCATCATATGAAAATCATGTGATGGGGTTTTTTAATCCCTGTACCCTGTTTTCCAGATTGCAGATGCGATAGAAAATAATTATTTTTTCCAAATGCGTCAGGGCTGATCACGGACAGTTTAAGGAGCGACCCGCCACTGCACCAACTGCTCCAGCGTCGTGGTGTTGCCACCACACACAACGACCAGAATGTTGTTGTAGGGAGCCAGGGCCTCATGATCCAGGTAGAGAGTCGACAAAGCCGCGCCACATGCGGGTTCCACCAGAACGCGATGATCGGTCAGAAAGCGCAGGCATGCGCTGACGGCCTGAGCATCGCTGACCTGAACGGATGAGATTGGCTGATGGCGTAAGCCTGGTCGCAGACGCGTGGTGCAGCCAAGGAGGTGGCAACCCCACTGACTTCGCTAAGTGTGATGTGCTGGCGCTGCCTTACCGACTCGCCCAGGCTGGCGGTGCCCTGGGTTTCTACCGCAATAATCGGGGTTTTGTCCCAACCCTGCTCCCGCAGGCCTTGAGCCATACCGCATAGCAAGCCACCCCCGCCTACAGCCAGCAAGACGGCATCCGGCTGTACGCCCATTTGGGCCACTTCTGCGATCAGGCTGGCATGGCCTTCCCAAAGCAAAGGATCATCAAATGGGTGAATCAGGGCGTCGTCTTCTTGCACCAGGGTCAGCGCATACTCATGAGCTTCCTGCCAGTTCTTGCCGATTACGTGCAGCTCGGCTTTTTCCCGTTGAATCAAGCGTCTGGCGTGTTCGCTAGTGGTTTCGGGGACGACAACAAGGGTGGGCATGGTCAGGCGGCGTCCGGCATAGGCAAGGGCAATTCCGGCATTGCCTCCCGAAGAAATAATAAAGCGCTTCTTTCCTTGCTGGGCATGGTGCTGACACAAGTGGCCAATACCGCGAATTTTGAATGATCCGCTAGGTTGCAGCGCATCCATTTTTAACCAGATTTGTTTGCCAAGCTGCTCGCTCAAGGCGTGTGAAAAAATGAGCGGTGTCTCAAGGTGAAGAATCATTTCTTATCGTTCCAGATTTTATAGTGATCTGAGGGGGCGCGTTGGGCGCTCCGAGCGCTGTTCACCACATTTTATCGGTCTGAAACACGTGTGGCTAAAGATCCTGGGCATGGTTTTGTGACGACCAGGACAAGCGGGCAGAAAATTGTTTGGAAAGGATGCTTATATCATCGGGCCTGGATTTTGTAACTGTTCTTGTTCTCTGCGCTAAGTCCCTTTATTAGCGTTTAATGTGAGGCAGCTTACTAACTAACTACGTGTCTGCACCTACTTACAATTTTGCTTCGTCAGGACTGTAGTGTTCAAGCTAAATCAAGGGCTTATCTGATAAAATTCCAGATAAATCGCCCGACTCAAGACCCCTTTCCGTACGGAATTCAGGCCCGGTCTTAAGCGTTTAATTTTAAGTGCATGATAAGCACCGAAACTCATTCCAATCACTCGGGCCATAAAGCAGTGTTGTTTTTTGCTTTGCCTGGGCGGAATAAAAACAATAATAACCAGAACTTATTTCTAGAAAGGACGCTGTGGTAGCGGTTCTTAAAGGAATAAAGATTTTGTTATGAAAACTGCCACCAGACCTGCTGATATTTATATGCGTTTTTTGCAGCTCGCCGATTCGCTGCATACCCTGCCTTGCTTGCCTTGCCTGGACCCTCTTGAAGAGCGGATCCTGGTGCTGGTTGCCAAGGCATCGAAAGACTGTTTGCGTTTGTCGGTGCGCGATGTCATGGCCGTAGAACGGCTGGGATCGCCCGCGACTATTCATACCCGTCTCAAATCCATGCGCGAGAAAGGCTGGATCGTCCTTAGTGATACGGAGGACACTCGCCGCAAACAAGTGGACTTGAGCCAGGCTGCCCTGCTGCATTTTGATCGTCTTTCCGCCTGTCTTTTAGAGGCGGCAAATGTTTGA
Source organism: Alcaligenes sp. GCM10023179 (assembly GCF_042653705.1). Taxonomy (NCBI): domain Bacteria; kingdom Pseudomonadati; phylum Pseudomonadota; class Betaproteobacteria; order Burkholderiales; family Alcaligenaceae; genus Alcaligenes; species Alcaligenes sp. GCM10023179. Next base: position 16,987 of record NZ_JBHSIQ010000006.1, read on the forward strand.
TTGATCAAATGGAGTGGCCTGGCACCCGTTGTAATTGCTGAACCCGCAAAAAGAAGCGTTTGGCATCAGGTAAATAAGCGGGAAGAGCTCGGGTCCAACTAATGGAATGCAAACAGGCGTTTGCAAAAAGCGCTCGCGTGTCTGGTGCTTAAAAAACGGAAAAGATAGGCGGCATTAAAACAATGCCCCTGTTCCGCGGATTTACCTGCCTTCAAAGAGTCTATTTTTCTATACTGGGGACTCACCTTGAATTCCATGCCTGGAGGCAGAATGCGCTTACCCATCTATCAGCTTGATGCCTTTACTGACACCTTGTTTGCAGGCAATCCTGCCGCCGTGGTGTTGTTGCCCGAGTTCCCTGACGATGCCTTGATGCAGTCGATTGCGCAGGAGAACAATCTTGCCGAAACCGCCTTTCTGGTGCCACAAGGCCAGGACTTTCGCCTGCGCTGGTTCACCCCTACGGTAGAAGTGCCCTTGTGTGGACACGCAACATTGGCCAGCGCCGCCGTTGTGCTGCAGCATGTGCGTCCCCAGGACAGCCAGGTGGTGTTCCATACGCTAAGTGGTGCTTTGACGGTACGTCGTGACCAAGACAGCTATGTCATGGATTTGCCTGTGCGCCCGGTTCACCGTGTGGATGACAATCCTTTGCTGGAGCAAGCCTTGGGCACCAAGATTACGCAACTGTGGCGTAATGACTTCACCCATCTGGCTGTATTGGAAACGGAAGAGCAAGTGCGACAGCTGCAGGTGGATGCGGCAGCCATGCTGGCCAGTGGCTGTGACGGATGCATTGTGACAGCGCCGGGCTCGGGCCAGTTTGACATTGTCAGCCGCTTTTTTGCTCCTGGTCACGGTATTGAGGAAGATCCGGTGACGGGCTCGGCCCATTGTGCTTTGCTGCCGTACTGGGCTCCTATTCTGGGCAAAACTCATTTGCTGGCATATCAGGCTTCTGCCCGTGGTGGTGTACTGGACTGCACCTTAACGGGTGACCGCGTGTTCTTGAAAGGCCAGGCCGTCCTGTATATGGAAGGACACATCCAGATCGCCTGAGACGATGCCAAGCGGTTTAAACGGGCATGGCGGTGCCGTGCCTGTATTGGTAAGGCCCTTCCCTTGTTTTTGCCCGATCAGCACAGTAGTCAGCAAGACAGGCTGTACATTTTTTCGGCCTTCTTTATTGCGACTTTTTATGGTTTTTTGATCTCTTATGATTCCTGTCGCTCCATTTTCTTTGCTGTTTCTGCTGATTATTACGCTCGGGCCGCTTGCCTTAATTATTGTGCTGGTCTGGGTGGTTTTGCTTTTAGTACAGCCACATCGCCGGGAAAACTTTAAGAAAAAACCCTGGCCACGCCTACTGGTTTTGCTTCCTTTGCTTGTATTGGCGCTCTACTACAGTTATTTCCAGTGGGAGGTCTATCAGTTCGATAAACGTCAGGCACAGGAGCTGGCTAGTCGGCAGCATGTTTTAAAAGAGCCTGGCCGTTTTGCCGGAATTGATATGCCAGCCGGAACAGAGCTGGAGTTGAGTGTGTGGGGCGACCCGGACAGCGTGTCCTGGGCTCGTTTCCCGGGGGCGGTCATGGTAGGCAATGCTCCAGTGCTGTCTTTCAAGCGCCCCCGGCCCGATTTGCAGAACTCCAGCTGGAAGCTGCATCTGGCAGGCGATACGGAATTGGAGGGCTGGCAGTGTGATGGCAGCCAAGTGATTGAAATGGAACAAGATTCCATGGCAGAGCACGGTTTTCGTTTTGTCAGCTGCTTTTTGGCTAAAGGGAATCAGATCAGGGGCTGGAGTCCCTATGCGGCGGCTTCCAATATGAATACAGCCCCGGATTTTGTTCTGGATCTACCTGCCGGCACTTTGGTTCAGGCCAGGCCGGATGGGACTTTGTATGTCAACGGTGAGCGGGATCAGGACCGTTGGATGGTACGTGTAGAGGAAGAGGGTTTACAGGTTCAGGCATGGAATCTGCCTTTGGAACGTGCTTATTTCTCAGTCGATAAAAATAAAAATCTGCTTTATCTCTCGCATGCTCAATTGGCTCGAGAATTTCAATTCGGCGGATTTAGTTATCCAGCCGGTACGCGTGTGTCGACGCCCAACTATCGCTTTTACCCGCAGTGGCCACTTTTATTGAGAATGGTATTGCCTGCGGATGGCGAATCGGATCAAAGAAAAGAACAGGTTCATGACCTGCTTAGTGGCCAAATTTTGGACGGATTTCACTAGTTAACGACCTGATACCGGCTTTTTTTACCTGTAATCTGCAGTTTTTTTGTGGTGGGTGTAATTAAATAAGGCGAATTTGTTTGGAATGGGTCAATTTGAGTTAATGTAAGCATTTGAAGCGAATGTATAAAATAAAAACGTATCGTTTTCAAAGGTGGAATTTAGAGGGTTGGTGGCTGCTGGTTTCGTTTTTTAAGGTTTTGGCCTTGAGCGGAAGAGACAATCCGTCGGACTGAAACCGCCCTATTGCTGGCTTAACTGAACAAGGTTAGATGCCGCTATGACGACATATCAAGGGGAACTGCTGGAGCATACGCAGGCCCACGCACAGGCTGCTTACTGGTTTACTCGCTTGAACTCGGGCGAGGCTACCGCAGCTGAATTACGGGAATTTGAGGATTGGCGCCGTGACAATCCTGAAAATGAACGTTCATATCGATATATTTGCTATTTTTGTGACGCCAGCCTGGATGCGCCCGAGCATGAGATACGCCGTTTATTGGCTGGCTCGGGGGAAAAGCCAGTGTTGCTCAAGCCCTATCACCGTGGTTTGCTGGCGGGTTTTCTGGTGTTGGCCTTGGCGCTGACCGTGTTTTTCTCCTGGCCCGAGCCGGTATTGCGAGAAGAGCACTTGGTATCGGGGGCTCAAATGCTGGAGCAACGGTTTGTCGATGGGGCCGTGCTGCGCTTGGGCCCGGATTCAGCCCTTGAAATCCGTGAATATGAGGACAGATTGAATCTGCAGCTTTTACGTGGACAGGTCACGCTGTTGCTGGCTGATCCCACACCAAAGAGTGTGACGGTCTTTTCCAGCTTTGCGCAGGCCCGCAGTAACAAGGGGCAGTTCTCGGCTTTTCTGGACAGCGATCAAATGAAATTTGCTGTGGATACTGGATCGGTCGAAGTATCTAGCGGGACATGGTGGCGTCGACAGACTCGGGTCTTGATTCCCGGTCAACATATTGATGTGGATCGATGGTCTGGAATGAAACGGGTTCAACCCGCTCCTGTATCTCCGAATGAGGCCGACTAACAGTCGGCCTCTTACGTTTCGGAACGTTCAGAACATCCAGTTCAGGAACAATTTACCGTTTATATCGGCACGGCTATCCCCTAATAAACGGGTGCTGGCCGACAGACCTAAACGCAGACGTTCGGATTGCTGCAAGCTGATGCTGGTGCCCAGCGCCAAAGCATGGCTATCTACCCGCGCGTAACGACCATCAAAACTCACGGATTGGGCACTGGCGAAGGCCGCCTCCTGGTTCTGGTTACGGCTTAGCAAAGCCTGCTCCCAAGCAATCGATAAGGACGTGTGCAGTTGGCGATCCTGGCTTAAATTCCAGTTTTGACGCAGGGCCAGGCCAATGGAAGCCTGCAAGGCATTTTGGCGGCTGGCGTCCAGGCGCAGACGGCTGGCGGCATCGCCGCTCTCTTCCAGTCCAGGGCGCCGGTAATGGAGGTAATCCAGAGCCAGAACTGGCCCGATGCTGCCGTTCTCGCCCAGCGCCCAGTTGTAGCCAGTCTGTACACCGAGCGAGAAGGTATGCCCTGTCCAATCCGAGGAGGGACGTGCTTGATAGCCCGCAAAGCTGATGTTGCGGTTCATCTTGCCCTGTTCGATACCCACACGTAGTTGGGCCAAGCCATTCCAGCCTTCCTGGCTGTAGCCACGGTAGCGGGCATGCACCCCCAGGCCCAGACCGGTCAGCTTGCTCTTGGCCTGGAAGGGGGCGTCTACGTTGACGCGCTGCTCGTTGGCATTACCATGCACCCCCAGGCTCCAGTCACTGCCTTCAGCCCGGTGTTCCGCCCCCAGCATTACCCCATAGGTCTCGCTGCGGTGGTCAACATCGTTGTTACCCAGTTGCCAGTGGTAGCGGCCCCCATAGGTCTGGATGAAGCTTTGCCAGCCGCTCTTGTTGATACCGTCGGTTTGGCGCAATTGCTCGGATACCAGTTGTTCGCGACGCAAGGCGGCGGCGGTTTGGGCGGCGTAAGATCCTGCACTTAATTGGTCCAAAGCCAGGCCAATATCGCTGCCATCAGTTCGAGAGAAGTCCATGGCCTGATACACCGCTGCCAGGGACTGATTGCCCGAGGAGGCTTGTGCCAGACTGGTACCTACCGAGGCTGCATTGGGCGAAGCAGCATATTGCGCATAAGCGTCCTGATTACGGCTGACGGACCAGCCATTGCCGGTACTTTTTACATTCAGAGTGGGGGATGCCAGCGTGGCATTGAGCGCAGAAAACTGCCCTTGTGTCTGGCTGGCAGTGAACACCTTGTTCTGATTCAGTGTCCAGCCGTTCTGATACCAGTCTGGCTGCAGGTCCACGTGCAGTTCACCATCCAGCTGAGCCAAGCCTTGCACATCAATATGATCGTTCTGCGTGGTCGAGGCCTCCACCAGAATCCGGCCATCGGCACCTTGGACAAAGTTGCCCTTGATCGTCATGTTCCCGTAGGAATTCCCAGGGCTGAGTGTGCCGTTATTGGTGAAGTTGTATTCAGGGTTGATCGTGAATTCGCTATTGCCGTACAGGGTGGCGCCCTGATCTACTCGCAAGCCATACAGCTCGTGCTGCCCATTCAAGGAAGTTGAGCCCCCGGCAATGACAACAGCCAGATTGTTTTGACCTTTGATATTGCCGTCATAACGCATCTGGAAATTAGGATCAGCCGCCTTGGTGGCACGACCGTTTTCATCGGCCTTTTGACCGAAGCTGATGCGGGTCAGGAGCAGTTGCTGGTCAGAACCGCGACGGTTGTAGTTCGAGGTGATGTCACCAGTAATTTGCGCGCCCTGCAAGATATTGATGTTCTGTACCCAGGCATTGTCTGCGATATGGATGGCTGCTTTCTGGCCCGACAAGGTGCCGGACAGATCGTAATTGCTGATCAAGGCACCTTGCAAAATGGTCGGTACAGCTTGTAGCCGGCCATCCACTACGACTAGCCAGGAGCCGTGATACTCATCGTCGCTACCCATGGCGTTCTGGCCAAAGTCAAACAGGGCTCCGATGCCATCCTGGCCATCTGCCCGGACCTCACCTTGCTGAACAATATTGTGATGACGACCATAGCTGAATTGCAGGCCGCGGCCATACCAGCCCTGGGCATGAATACGCGTGGCTTCGGGGATAAGGAGAGTGTTTTCGCTACCATCCACACGTACGCCTACGCCTCCTGGCCCGGCTGTCAGTAAATCCGCCGCCTGGGTAATGGTGTTGCGTTCGCCATAAATGTGCAGCCCCAAGCCTTGCGTGGCCATATTGTATTGGCCGGGCAGGTAGGCCGTGCCGTTTGCATTGCGGGCAAAGTAGCCATTGGTATTGTTCAGGGTGACACCGTCCCCATAGACCGAATAGCCAAAGAAGTTGCGGCGATCAATGCTCAGCCCAATATCCTGCAGGGCGGCAAGCTCGGCTTCCATCAGATTCACATAGTTGCGATAGGTCTGATGGCTCATCAAGCTGTTGCGCAGCTCGGTGTGGCTCATGTAGTTGCGATCCACTCCGTATCGCGGTTGGTCATGAACGTTCAGGATGCTGACGGGGATGCCCGGCATGGCGCCATTCAGGACTTCCTGTACATGATCTCCAGTGAAGTAGCCCTTGTCTTCGCGCAGGTCAAAAGCGGCAGGATCATATGGGTTGGTGCAGACCGAGCACAGGATTTTCTGTCCGGGGCTGGGGGCTCGACCCTGGTCATCGCGCAAGCCCAAGGCCCAGGGGCTAAGGTCATTCAGGAAAAAGGGATCGGGTGGATCAAAGCTGTTTTCAGGCAGGTTGTCGGTGACTGTATTGCTGATGCCCAAAGCATGCGCCAACTCGTGGAAAATGACGGCGTTGTAGTCCGCCTTGCCAGTTAAGGGCAGTTGGCTTGGATTGACGGGGGCGGTATCCAGATCCAGCTTTCCGACGCTGATAACCGCATCGGGGTTGTTTGGGTCACCCTGGAAGATTCCGTGCAAGCGTGCTTGCAAGGCCGACAGGACGAAGTTGGGATGATCAGGGTTACTTAGTTGGGCACCATAGGCATTGGCGTTCTTGTCATTCATGGTGCCCAGGTTGATCACAGCCGGTGTGTAGCCCGCCGGCAGATTCAGGATTTCGGCCCAGCGCTCCAGTGCGGCACGAATTTTCAGCCGACCATTCTCGTCAATATTCCAGGGGGAAACGCGTGGATTAGATTGATCCGACGTATCGTAACCGCCATCATCCGGCCCATAGATCCGCAGCTCAAAGGCTTGTTGACCTTGTTTGTTCAGAATGAATTCTGTCTCGTAGGCATAAGCGCTGCCGGCCCAGCTCAAGGCCAACAGGGTGTGGCCTAGTAGTGCTTTGATTTTGAAGTCCATGGGGTTCAGATAAAGAGAAGACAATGGTTAGGGGGCACTTTTCGTATAAAAGTAAATAAAAGTGTCTTTTCTTGCTACTTATTTCTGAGCTGTGCCGAACAGCTGAGTAAAAGGCGCAACACTTGTGCACACATCACGGTAAAGAACTACCGGGTTTCAGCCGTAACCCTCTAGGGGATGATGTGTACAAGAGAGGAAAGTATGACCATAGAGATCAGTGGACAGGGTTTAATGCATAGACAAACTATGCCTGTGGCCGAACCATTAAACGCGTCGGCCAAGACGCCCCCTGTGGTACCCGAGCAGGAAGAGTCTGGTTCCATAGACTCATCGGGACGTATCAAGGTGCACCTGTCTCCCATGGGCAAAGATCTGTCGTTGACCAGTCAGCAAGCTCAGAAAAAAGGCCGCGACAAGGACATTGATGACAGCTCTTTGCCTGACGGAGTCAAGGACATACTTAAACGTATCCGCGACCTGAAAGAGCAAATTCAGCAAAAACTGATGGAGTTGCAACGTATCCAGGCCAGCGACAAAGGTAGTGAAGCCGAAAAGAAACAGGAGCTGGAGCGCGTGCAAGGCGAGCTAACCAGCTTGAACGGTGCTCTGTCCAGTGCCCACGCCATGTTGAACAAGGTTATGGACGACGTTGAGCTGGATGGAGATAGCCGTATGGAAGTGGCAGATTTGTTGATGAAGTAAGAAGCCGTTCGACTGGCTTCGGGAGTCCTTGGGGGCGCGGGTGGTTTGTTCGGGCGCAAGCCTGTATGAACCATTGACCGCGCCCTTTTTTGACTCTGGACAGCCAGGGGCTGCCGTCACTGATGCTCAGGGCTGGTTTGCCACCGTCAAGGCCTGCGTAATTTTGTGGTTGAGCTGATGTGGAGACATCAAATCCGCCGTGACCTGTGCTTTGGTACGAATGATGTAGGCAGTTGAAGGATTCAAATCAATGCAATACACCACCAGCGATCCGCCCCCTAGGGGAGCGGCACCAATATAAACCCCTAACTGTTCGCTGGCTGCCGAGTCATTGCGCTGCTGGTAGCCTTCGCCCGCGGCGGTTTGCTGAACGGTATCCAGGCACTGGGCCACGCTGAGACGGGAGATGGAGCGCTGTTCCGCCTCCAATTCCAGAGGCATCCATTCTTGAGCTTGTACTGCCCAAGCGCCATGAAGCAAAGCTGCCATCAAAACCCACTTGTTGAGTGTGTGCATGGTGTCCTCCCGCAGGAGACGATGGAATGCTCAGCATAGTCCTGATCGATGAGGACGAGCTTTGATAGGGCTTAATTCAGGGATGAATTTCGGGTTTTTACTGAGGTGGGGGCCTGCTCGCAGTAGTCGGGGTAGGCAAGTATCCGGCCGTCGGCTTGAAGAGGGTTTCAGGCCTTCTTCCTTTAGCTGCTAGTGTGGCTCTTGGTCTTTCTGCTTGTGGGCTGGAAGTTTCCCTGTTTGTTTCAGCAGTTTCTTTTCTTCTGTTTTGACGCGACGTTCCAGCTTTTTAATATCTTCCTCGGCAGGGAGCTGCTCAGGTTGGATACCGCGCTGACCCAGCATATCGCGCACGCTGCGGTTGTTCTGTTCATGCTCGCGGGTGATCGACGTCTCGCCATGTAGCTGCTCTTGCGTGACGTTGTGATTCGTCATTTCCGTGGCGAGGTTCTTGGCGGCAATGGTTAGCGTAGGCAGAAAGTCAGCCAAGGGGCGGGTTTGAATAATGCCGTAGCGGTCTTTCATCATCTGGGTGGTGTGCCCACCAAATAGCGCCGCATCCCCTTTTGATCGGATGCGGCCGAAGCCTTTGTCGTCTACCCCATGTTCATAGAGGTTTTGCGATAGTGTCCTTTCGGACTCGCGAAGGCGTTCGCGGGCATCCAGTCTGGCTTGCAGACGCATGCGATCTTCAATCAGCTCCTGCTTGCGGGTCTGGATGGCGAAGTAGCTTTGAGCAAAGGCAATGGCCGGCTTGCGTGGGTCGCCGTTTTGGGCGATGAGGTAACAGGCATAGCGGGTGAGCATGATGTCTTCTATTGAACGATCTGCTCCGCTGCCAATCTGGACCATTTTCGTGACGCCACGAAAATGGTCCCCTTCTTCGTAACCCGTTGTTTTACAAGACTCCACCGCCCGATCTATCGCCGTCTTGAAGTTCTCCCAGCGCATATAGCCCAAGGGTTCCATCAAGTCGCGGGCGAACCAGAACTCCACGCCCTCTTCGGGGATGGTGTGGCTCAAGCCGTCGAACTGGTTTGTTAGCTGCTTAATGTCTTGAGATTCCACTTGATGTCTCCGGGTTGTATGACACGTGTCATCACGTCGCCAAAAGCCTTGTCTGGTTCTGGGGCCCGTGCGATGAGACACCGAGGACGTTCAGGCCTGCGTCACTTCCCAATACAAAAACTGGAGAAAATCTCCCCCAGCAAATCATCGCTGCTGAACTCGCCGGTAATCGAGCACAGATCCAGATGTGCCAGACGCAGCTCTTCCGCAAACAGATCCAGCACCTGATCGCTGTGTGTGGCGTGTTCTGCGGCCAGGCCCAGGTGGTACTCCGCGCGCTCCAAGGCCCGCAGGTGTCGTTCTCGTGCCAGCCAGGGGGACTCACTGCCGGGGTTCCAGCCTGCGATATCCAGCAAGGTGTGGCGCAGCGTGTCCAGACCGATATCCTTACGGGCAGAAATTGGCAGCACGGTGGCGCCGCTTTCTTGTGCCGGCAAGGCCGCCTGCTGCTCAGCTGTCAGCAAGTCTATCTTGTTATAGACGCGCAGCACGGGTACGTGTGATGGCAGGCGAGTGGTAATGGCACTGTCCAGCTCGTCTTGCGGGTTGCGAGCATCGAGCAGGTGCACGATCACGTTGGCTTTGGCGATTTCGTCCCAGGTACGGGCGATACCGATGCGCTCTACGGTGTCCTCGGTTTCACGCAGACCAGCGGTGTCCACGATATGTAGCGGGATGCCATCGATGTGGATCAGCTGCATGACGCGGTCGCGGGTAGTGCCGGCGATGTCGGTCACAATGGCCACATCTTCACCGGCCAGGGCGTTGAGCAGGCTGGATTTGCCCACATTGGGCTGGCCTGCCAGTACAACGTGCAGCCCCTCGCGCAGGATCGCCCCCTGACGCGAATGCTGCAGGATGCGTTCCAGCTCGTCCTGTATGCCTTGCAGGGTGGCCGCCGCCTGATACTTTTCCAGGAAGTCGATTTCTTCTTCGGGGAAATCCAGCGTAGCTTCTACCAGCATGCGCAGGTGAATGATGCGGTCGGCCAGGGCGTTGACGTTGTTGGAAAACACGCCGGACAGGGACGCGACGGCACTGCGGGCTGCGGCTTCCGAGGAAGCGTCAATCAAGTCGGCCACGGCTTCGGCCTGGGCCAGGTCCAGTCTGTCATTCAAGAAGGCGCGCTGGGTGAACTCGCCAGGCTCGGCCAGGCGCAGGCCCTGATCTTTACCCGCTTCCAGGCAGCGATCCAGTAGGCGGCGCAGAACAGCCGGGCCGCCGTGGCCCTGCAGCTCCAGCACATCTTCGCCGGTATAAGAATGCGGGCCTTTAAAGAACAGCGCGATGCCCTCGTCGATTGCCTCGCCTTGTGCGTCCTTGAAGGGCAAAAAGTGCGCATGACGCGCTTGCAGCGTGCGGCCAAACAGGGTCTGGATCAGAGCATCAAGCTCCTTGCCGGACACACGGATGACACCAATACCACCCCGGCCGGGGGCGGTGGCAATAGCCACAATAGGGGAAGAACTGGACATGGGCAGATCGATCAAAGAGGCAGAACAGAGCCGTATTGTAATGGAGCAGGTGGATGGTTCGGGCTTGGCACACTAGCCCTTGTTGGTATCTGAAACGCTGGTGTTTATATACCTGTGGCCTAGGCTCTTGAGAATCAGGCAATCAGGCAATCAGGCAATCAGGCAATCAGGCAATCAGGCAATCAGGCAATCAGGCAATCAGGCAATCAGGCAACCTAGCAGACATCTGGGTTATCTAACCGGGGCCAAAGCAAATAAACAAGCGCTTTGGTATGTCACCAAAGCGTCAAAAGTTAGCTGTCCACGTCTCTTGGGCCTAGTGATTGTTTACACAAACCACCAAGATCTCCACGCTTTCCCCGTGTTCGCACAGGTACAAGTGGCCCAGATTGCTTTTGAAGTAGATGCTGTCGCGCGCCTGCAGCACGTGGCGGCGCCCGTCCTGAAACTGCATGGTCAACTGCCCTTCGATCACAAAAATAAATTCTTCGCCTTCGTGCTGGCTGAAGTCGCTGGCATCGCGTGGTTTACCGGCCAGGACACGCCCGTGCATGGGCGTCATTTTCTTGTTGATCCATTCCGATGCCAGCATGCCATATTCATAACGATGCGCATGGTAGGTCACGGTACGTGAAGCCCGTCCTACCAGAATATCCATGCCGGATTCATTCTGATCGCGAGGCGTCTTGAACAGGTCGGACAAATCCATCTTCAAGGCCCGGCTGACGGCCAGAAATTTTTCGTAGCTCAGGCCAATCAGGCCGCGCTCTGCCTTGGACAGGGTGGACAAAGACACATTGGATAAGCGTGCCAACATGAGCAGGGTCAAGCCCTGTCGTTTGCGTTCATCACGTATGCGCGCCCCCATGGCTGTTTTGCTCAATAAGTTGGGGGCGGTGTTGGCTAAGTCTTTTGTCATAACCTAAAGAAGTAAAAAACCATCTTCTTATAAATAATATTAATTTTCTTATAAGAAAACTCTGTCCTATTGTATAGAACTACACGCTTTACGCTGGGAGAAAGAAGGCATGACTGCGTTGTTTGATCCTACTGCTTATCCCTCTACCTCGGTGGAATGGATACAAAAACTGATTGCTTATGATACGACAAGCCGGGAATCCAACCTGGAACTGATTCATGACGTGCAGGCCTATTTGCAGCAGCAAGGGCTGGAAACTGTGCTGACGCATGACGCCAGCGGCCGCAAGGCCAATCTGTTCGCTACGATTCCGGCTGCCGATGGCACGCGTACGGGTGGCATTGTTTTGTCGGGCCATACTGATGTGGTGCCTGTCGATGGCCAGAACTGGAGTAGTGACCCTTTCAAAGCCGAGATTCGCGACGACCGCCTGTATGGCCGCGGTACTTGCGACATGAAAGGCTTTGTCGGTGTGACCTTGCAATTGGTTCCTGAAATGCTGGCGACCAAGCTGGCCAAACCCATCCACCTGGCTTACTCCTACGACGAAGAAGTCGGTTGTGTCGGCGCGCCAGTCATGATTGATGACTTGGTCCGCCGTGGCGTGAAACCGGAAGGCTGCGTGGTGGGTGAACCCACCAGCATGCGCACCATCGTGGCGCATAAAGGCATTAACGCCTATCGCTGCCGGGTGCACGGTCATGCCGCGCACTCCTCGCTGACCCCCAAGGGTGTGAACGCGATTGAGCATGCGGCACGCATCATCACGGCTATTCGTGATCTGGCCGACGACTACAAGAGCATGGGCCCTTATGACCATGATTTTGACGTGCCCTTCACCACTTTGCAGACCAGCATGATTCGTGGCGGTATCGCCTTGAATACCGTACCTGACCTTTGCGAGTTTGAATTTGAATATCGCAATCTGCCCGGCGTGGACCCCGAGCCGATCTTGCAGGAAATCCGTGAGTTCATCGACCTGAAAGTCCTGCCTGCCATGCGCCGCGAGCATCCGGACGCTTTGGTGGAGCTGGAGAAGCTGGCCAGCGCCCCCGGCCTGAATCCTGAAGAACAAGCAGCCATTACCAAGCTGGTGCGTGAACTGACGCGGGACGACACGGTGCGCAAAGTGGCCTATGGCACAGAGGCAGGTCTGTTCCAGCAAGCCGGTATCCCTTCGATTATTTGTGGTCCCGGCAATATCGAGCAGGCCCATCGTCCCGACGAGTACGTAGAACTGGCGCAAGTGGAGCAGTGCGAGCACTTCTTGCGCGCTCTGATTCGCAGCCAGGCCGTAGCCTCTTAAAAATAGACAATCAGGTTTCAAGGCAAACCCATGACAACAGAAAAAGTTACCAAGGAAAATGTGGTGCAGGCGCATGAGCGTCTGCGTCCCTATGTGCGCCAGACGCCCGTGTTCGATTACCAGACCGGGCGTCTGGATAGCGCCGTCAATTTCAAGTTTGAGCATTTGCAGGCCTCGGGCACGTTCAAGGCACGCGGTGCTTTCAACAACTTGCTGAGCTTGTCCGAAGAGGCACGCCAGCAAGGGGTGACTTGCGTTTCTGCAGGTAACCACGCCGTGGCCGTGGCCTATGCCGCCCATCAAATGGGGGTGAAAGCCAAGACCGTGATGATCAAGACGGCCAGCCCGGCGCGCGTAGCCTTGTGCCGCGAATATGGGGCCGAGATCGTCTTTGCTGACAATGGCGAGCAGGCGTTTGAACTGGTGCGTCAGATAGAAAAGGACGAACAGAAGACCTTCATTCATCCGTTCAGCACCTACCCCACCGTGCTGGGAACCGCCACGCTGGGCTACGAATGGTTGCAGCAAGCGGGCAAGCTGGACGCGGTGCTGGTGCCCATTGGGGGCGGTGGCTTGGCCGCCGGTGTGTCGGCTGCCGTCAAGCTGTGGCAGCCTGATTGCGTGGTCTATGGCATCGAGCCTGTGGGAGCAAACGTCATGGCGCTTAGCCGCCAGGCTGGCGAGCCGCAAAAAATCGGTGCCATGCAGTCTATCGCAGACAGTCTGATGGCCCCGCATACTGACGAGTTCAGCTTCCGTGTGTGTCAGGACAATATCGATACTCTGGTGACCGTCAACGACGACCAGATCCGTGCAGGGATGCACTTCCTGTTCAACGAATTCAAGATGGCCACTGAACCGGCTTGCGCTGTGGCAACGGCTGCCTTGATGTTTCCCTTGCGCAAACATCTGGCCGGGCAACGAGTGGGCGTGCTGTTCTGCGGCTCCAATACGGATACCGACACCTTTATCCGCCATATCACCACGCCACTGGCGCAAGGCTAATCATGCAGCTAAGCGTTTATGTAGCAAAAGCCCGGGAAGTGTATGAAGGGCTGGATATGGGGGCGGCGATTGATCTGATGCGCCAGGGTTTTATCGCCATGCAGCAAGGGCGTATTGACCAGCCCTTGCGTACGATTGTGCGCAGCCATTTGTCCAGCGGCTTTCTGGGCATGATGCCTGCCTGCATCGACATGCCGGAGATTTATCCCGAGCCTTTGTACGGTGCCAAGATGGGCACCCTGTTTCCAGACAATGTGCGCCTGGGTAAGGACCCCCATCAAGGCTGCGTGCTCTTGATGAGCGGCTTGACCGGCGAAACACGTGCCATTCTGGATGCCAGCAGCGTGACGGCCTTGCGTACCGCAGCGGTCAGTGGCCTGGCCACCGACATGCTGGCGCGCCCGGATGCCAGCGTGCTGACCTTGTTTGGTGGCGGGCATCAGGCCTTGTGGCAGTTGCGTGCCGTGGCGCAAGTGCGTCGCTTGAGCAACGTATTTGTGATTACCCGCTCCGCACAGTCGGCTCAGCATTTCATTGAAGAAGCCCAGGCGTATCTGGATTGCCCCTTGATAGCCGGAGTCTCGGCCCAGGAAGCCGTGTCCCAGTCGGATATGGTACTGACGGCCACCAGTTCTGCCACGCCTGTCTTGCAGCGCGAATGGCTGCGCCCTGGCACGCACATCACCGCCATGGGTTCCAGCACACCCGCCAGCAGTGAACTGGATGGCCCCACCATGACGGCAGGCCGTTTGTTTGTGGACCGTGCGCAATCCACTCGTAACGAGTCGGGCGAGTTCTTGAATGCGTGCAAGCAGGGCTACTTGTCGGCCGATACCGAGCTGAACGAGCTGGGTGCCGTTCTGGAGGGGCAAGCCGCAGGCCGCATCAACAATGAAGAAATCACGATTTTTAAATCCTTGGGCTTGGCATTCGAAGACGTATTGACGGCGGCCGCTTTGTTAAGCCGTCATGCCGCACAAGGAAATGGACGAGTAGTAGAACTTTAATAGCGTCATCAAGAGGTAGGGAGACAAGTAATGAAAAAGAAATGGGCGCAGGTTTTGCTGGGAACGGCGTTGGCCTTGGCAACAGGCATGTCTGTTGCCAGCAAATTGCCGGACACCATACGTTTGGTCGTAGGTTATCCGGCCGGAGGAACAGCGGATGCCGTCGCGCGGGTGTATGCCGAGCAATTGCGTGAAAAGCTGGGTGTGAATGTGGTGGTGGATAACCGCGCAGGCGCGGGCGGGCAGGTTGCTGCTCAAGGCTTTTTGCGCTCGCCTACCGATGGCTCGGTGCTGTTGGTCGCTAATAATCACATGATGACCACCCTGCCCCTGACCGTAAAAACGGTCAGCTACGATCCAATAAAGGATTTTGCGCCGGTAGCCGTGATTGCCAAGTTCGAACATATCTTTGTGGTGGGTAAAACCACGCCTGCCAATACCTTGCAGGAGTACGTGGAGCTGGTGCGCAAAGAACCGGAAAAGTACGGCCACTATGGTATTCCCGCCCCCGGCAGCGCCCCTCAGTTCATTGGCTACAGCATCGCCAAGAAGAACGATATCCAGATGTCCCCCGTGCCTTATAAAGGGGGTGCCCCTTTGATCAACGACCTGCTGGGTGACCATATTCCCGCTGGCGTGGATGCGGTGGGCATGATTACCGAACACGTTGCCGCCGGTTCGGTGCGGGTGCTGGGAATTACCGGTGCGGAACGCCTGCCTATCTTGAAAGACGTGCCCACCTTTGCAGAAATGGGCTATGGCGACCTGAAAGCGTCGGGCTGGATGGGGATTTTTGCCCCGCTGGGCATGGAGCCGGAGATGGTCAAACAGTTCCAGGATGCCTTCAATGAAGTGGCCAAGCTGCCACGCATTGAAAGCGCGATTGTGCCGATCGGCTTCCGACCCGAGTCGGGCGATGCGCAGGAGCTATCGCGCATTGTTCAGGATGATCTGGATACTTGGGGACCCATCATCAAGGAGTCGGGGTATTTGCAGCAGTAAAACTCAAGGCGTCGGTGCAGACGCTTTGTTGTGCTGTGTCGTGCTTTTCAAACTTGAATGAGTACAGACTGGCGTTTCAACCCAGTTCTTATGGGGTATGTAGAGAAACGACTAGTAGTAGCTAACAACGCAAAATTTGTGAGCGCAGAAAAGCTGGACGCGGACCTGATTTGGAGTCAGGTCCGTTTTTTTTATGGCGATTTCAAGAAGGTAACGGGCACTGACAGAGCATGTTGCCTGTGCGTCGTGGGAACTCAGCTCATGGACAGAACATCACCATTGGAAAGAGGCTTTACCCTCCGAAAGGGAGCTGATCATCTCTGTGCCGGGCTATCGAATTCTTGTTTCGTAGCCAGCCTCGGAGTAGCCGAAGTGCCTCTGGTTCACCCCTTCAAATAGCACTTGGAAGTTGTTCCTAAGATGGGGCTGCCAAACGTGTTTCTCCCGGCCACGAACATCCGATCAAGTTGCGTTAATTCCATTAAGTGACTGATAGATAACAATAAAAAATTATTTTAAGTCTGTAGGGAATTCCCTATATTTTATTTATTGGCTAGTCAGTTAATAATATTTCAAACTAGAAATAATCAATCAGTTAATTAAAAACCAAGGAAGGAGATACAAGGTGCGCAAGACGATATTGACGATGGGGTTGCTCATGACGCTGGGTGCTGTGGGGGCCGTGCAAGCGCAAACCATCAAGATTGGTGTGATTCAGCCTTTGACCGGGTCGGTGGCCTACAACGGGGAGGCCGATGTGAACGGTTCCAAGTTGGCTGTCAAAGAGCGTAATGCTCGTGGCGGGGTGTTGGGGAAACAGGTTGAACTGGCTATTGAGGATGGAGAATGTCAGCCCTCCAAAACCGTGAACGCGGCTGAAAAACTGATTCAGAAAGACAAGGTGCCGATTATCTCCGGCGCCTTTTGCAGCTCCGCCACCATCGCAGCCATGAGCGTGGCGCAAAAGTACAAAGTGCCCCTGCTCTCGGGCGTGTCGTCAAAAAGTGATTTAACCGAGCGTGGCAATGAGTGGTTCTTCCGCACCGCAGAAACCGATGGTTTGCTGGCTCATGCCTTTGCCACGATTCTGGTCGAGCAGCTCAAGCTGAAAAAAATCGCCTACATCGGGGTGAATGATGACTGGGGCCGGGGCGGCATGGAGGAGTTCTCCAGCCAGATCGAAGCCCTGGGCGGTGAAACCGTGCAAAAGCTGTATTTCGACCATGGCACCACGGACTTCTACACGCTGTTGACGCGGGTACGAGCCGCCAAACCAGATGGTGTTTTTGTGGCAGCCGAAACCCAGGATGGCTCGATTCTGGTCAAACAGATGAAGGAAGTGGGTCTGGAGAGTCTGATTTTTGGCGTAGGCAGTTGGGCGACGGCGGACTTCGTGAATCTGGCCGGCTCTGCATCAGAAGGCATTCATGCTGCCGTTCCTTATGCCCACACTTTGCAGCGTCCCGAAAATCTGGAGTTCGTGCAGTCCTATCAGAAAGAGTATGGCGAGCTGCCAGGCAAGTATTCGGTAGCTGGCTATAACGCGATGAACATCATCATGGACGCGATCGAACGCGCAGGGGAAGCCGATCCGGACAAGATTCGTCTGGCACTGCCGGCCACGGATTACAACGGCCCCAATGGCAACTTCAAATTCAACGAAAAACGCCAGGGCTACGGCTTTGATGCCGTGTTGGTGAAGCTTCAAGGCGGGCAGCCGGAAATAGTTGCTCAGGCCAAGGTAACGGCGGACTAAGAGCACGATGAGCTGCGGATTCTATCGTTTGATGAGGGGGCATTGTGTTTGATTTATTGCTGCAGTTCATTGCCAATGGACTGGTGAACGGGACGTTCTACGCGCTGTCGGCCCTGGGCCTGACCCTGATTTTTGGCTTGATGCGATTGGTGAACTTTGCCCATGGCGAGTTCTACATGATCGGTGGCCTGCTGGGATGGTTGGTGACCCAGCAGCTGGAGCTGAATTTCTTTGTGGGCCTGGCGCTGGTCATGGTGATCGTCGCGGTGTTTGGATGGCTGCTGGATCGCTTCCTGATTGCCCGTATCCGGGACAAGGGCCCGGAGCCCGGCATTTTGCTGACTATCGGTTTGTCGATTTTCCTGACAAATACCGCCTTGATGATCGTGGGTACGGCACCTCTGAAAGTGGTGGCGCCGGTGCCTAATACTCCCCTGTTTTTGGGACCGATATTCATCACCGAGGTGCGTGTTTTTGCGATCGGGATGTCTATTGCGGCCATCGTCGGCGCACGCCTTCTGATCCAGAAAACCCGTTTGGGCAAAGCCATGCGGGCCACCTTCCAGGACTCGACGGCGGCCAGTCTGGTCGGTATCAATACCGCCACTATCTACGCCTCCACCTTCGCCTTGGGTGTAGTCCTGGCGGCAACCTCGGGCATGTTGCTCAGCTCCATTTATGTCGCGCAGGCTTCGATCGGTGGCCTGATCAGTTTGAAGGCCTTTGTGGTGGTCATTCTGGGCGGGATGGGCAATTTCGGTGGTGCCATTCTGGGTGGCTTGATCCTGGGCGTGGCAGAAGCGCTGTGGGGAGGTTATGTGCAAACGGGGACAGCGGACATGGTGGGCTTTGCCCTGGTTATCTTGATTCTGTTCTTCCGCCCCTATGGCTTATTTTCGGTTCGAGCGGAGCGCGCGTAAATGAAAATAGAACGTCACTTTATGGTGGGCTTCCTGGCCTTGTCGGCGTTGCTCGCTTGTTTTGTGCAGAACGATTATTTGCTGCACATCCTGGTGCTGGTGCTGATGTATAGCGTGCTGGCCAGCAGCCTGAACTTGATCATTGGTTATGTGGGAGAGTTCCCGCTGGGTCATGTGGCATTTTTTGGCCTGGGGGCGTATTCGGTCGCGATTTTGAGTTCACCTGCAGTGGGTTGGCCCGTCACGATCACGATTGCAGCGGCGGCCTTGATTGCTGCGGCAGCCGGCTACGTGATTGGGCGTGTGACTTTGCGTTTGAATGGACCCTTCTTTGTCATTGTGACGCTGGCCTTTGCCGAGGTCTTGCGCCTGCTGGCCAATAACTGGGTGGAGCTGACCAATGGCCCGATGGGCATCTCGGGTGTGGCTCATCCTGCCTTGCTGGACATGTCGCCCTGGCTGGCTGGCAAGCGGGGTTTTGTGGTGATGGGCATTGTGCTGGCCGCCATCACTTTCTACATCTGCTACCGCCTGGTGCATTCCAGTGCGGGCCGTGCTGCCGTCACTCTGCGAGAGAACAACTACGTGGCGCAATCGGTCGGTATTGATCCTTTTCGCTACTCGCAGTTTGTCTTTGTGGTGGCGGCCTTTCTGGCCGGGATTGCCGGGGCTTACTACGCCAGCTACATCAGTTTTGTAGGGCCGGAAGTCTTCGGTTTTCCGTTTACCGCGACCATGATCATTATCGTTTTGCTGGGCGGTAAGGGCACCTTGCTGGGGCCTATTGCAGGGGCCATTGTGGTGGCCTTGCTGGAAGAGTATTTGCGCGAATTCAAGGAGTTGCGTCTGTCCTTATTTGGACTGATCGTCATGGCTTCGGTGCTGTTTGCGCCGGATGGAATCATGGGATTTGTGCAGCAGCGTTTTCATCATTTATTTGGGAGGACGCGTCATGCTTGAAGTGTGCGGTCTCAGCAAATCCTTTGGCGGTATTCATGCGGTTCAGGATATTGATTTCACCGTTCCTGCCGGGCAAATCGTCAGCTTGATCGGGCCCAATGGGGCTGGCAAAACAACGTGCTTCAACCTTATCACCGGCTTTTATCAGCCTACTCGTGGGCGGGTGTTATGGGATGGCAAAGAGGTCACGGCCAGCAAGCCGTATCGCATGGCACAGCAGGGCGTCATTCGCACTTTTCAAAAGACTAATGTGCTGCGGGCTCTGAGTGTTTTCGACAATCTGGTCCATGCCCATTATTTGGCTGATCGGGCACCCTTGTGGCGCACTTTCTGGCCTAGCAAAGAGCAGGCAAAAACCGAACAGGAAATCATCGTCTCGGCCCGCCGTATTCTCGATCAGATTGGCTTGGCCAAGCGTGCTGATGTCCTGGCCAGCTCCTTGTCTTGTGGCGAGTTGCGACTGCTGGAGGTGGGCGTTGCTCTTGGTGCTAAACCCAGATTGTTGATGCTGGATGAGCCAGCCGCCGGACTTAATACACATGAAGCAGAAGGCTTGGCCGACTTGCTCAAACAGCTGCCTGGGCAGTGGGTGGAGTCCATTTTGCTGGTAGAGCACAACATGGGTTTGATCATGCGTGTGTCTGACCAGATCGTGGTCATGAACTTTGGCAAAAAACTGGCAATGGGAACACCGGCAGAGATTCAGGCCAATGAGCAAGTGTTGGAAGCCTATATGGGGAAAGCGGCATGAGTAAACAGGACATTGAACCTCTATTGGCGTTGCAGGATGTGGTGGCGGGTTATGGCAATTTGACGGCCCTGCATGGCGTCAGCTTGCATGTGCAGCCTGGTGAAGTTGTAGCCATTCTGGGAGCCAATGGCGCCGGGAAATCCACCACGCTCCGGGCAATCTCCGGTCTGATCCGCCCTACTTCTGGCCAGATCACCTGGAAGGGACAGGTGATCAGTGGTCGTAGCCCTGAACATATTCTGAAGCTGGGTTTGGCTCACTGCCCTGAAGAACGGCATGTGTGGCCTGAAATGACCGTTGAAGACAATCTGGATCTGGGCGCTTACCTGATCAAGTCCAAGACTGAAGTGGAGCGGCGTAAAGGCATTGCCTTTCATCGCTTCCCGCGCCTGAAAGAGCGATACAGGCAACTGGCAGGCACGCTTAGCGGCGGGGAGCAGCAGATGCTGGCGATTGCTCGGGCATTGATGTCAGAACCGGAGCTGTTGATTCTGGACGAACCCTCCTTGGGGCTCAGCCCCAAGATGGCTCTGGAGGTTTTTCAGGTGGTGCGGGACATCAGTGAGCATGGCGTGTCCATTCTGGTGGTGGAACAGAACGTGCATAACGCGCTGAACGTAGCCAGTCGAGCCTATGTGCTGGAAACAGGGCGCGTTATTGCAGAGAAAGACAGCGCCAGCATGCTGAAAGATCCTGAACTATTGAGTGCTTACCTGGGAGGCTGATGATGAGCATGAACAAGACGACTGAACTCCCATCGCGACTTAGCTATGGCGCTCATGTCCACGCTAACGGCATCCGGCAGCACTACTTGCGTTATGCCGGTCCCGGACCCGCTTTGGTGCTGGTGCCGGGTATCACCAGCCCTGCTCCCACATGGGGGTTTGTGGCAGAGCGTCTGGCCCGGCATTTTGATGTGTATGTGCTTGATGTCCGTGGTCGTGGTCTCTCTCAAGCAGGCGCAGATCTGGATTACGGCGTGAATGCTTGCGCGGATGATCTGTGCGAGTTCGTTCGGGAGCTGGCACTGGAGTCGCCCATTTATGTGGGGCACTCCATGGGGGCGCGCATTCTGTTGCGTGCGGCCAGCCGAGGGTTGGCCAAGGGGGCCGCCATGGTGCTGTTGGATCCGCCAGTGTCCGGCCCAGGGCGACGCCCCTATCCGGCGAATATCGCCTGGTACACCGATTCGATTGCACAGGCTCAACAAGGTATGAGCGCCGAGCAGATGCGGCAGTTTTGCCCGACCTGGACTCCCGAGCAACTGGCGCTGCGCGCCCAGTGGCTGCACACCTGCGATGTGCGCGCGGTGACGGACAGCTATGAGTGGTTCCACACCGACGATGCGTTCCCGGACTTCAGCCAGCTTAATGATTGGAGGGTGGCCCTGATGGTGGCGGGCAAGGGGGATGTCATTCGCGATGAGGATATTGAAGAGGCGCAGTCCTTGAAGCCTGACTTGCAGATCTTACGTGTACCAGACGCTGGGCATATGATCCCCTGGGATGACGAGGAAGGCTTTTATCGCGCATTGGGCACCTTTCTGGGCCTTACCTTTTAACAAGAAACAGGAGTGGAAGATGGCTGTATCTGATCATCAAATGGTTCAGGCCTGGAATGAGGTGCTGAGTCTTTCTGGAGTGAAGCCGGGGCAGATGGTCACCATTCTGACCAGTTCGCATACCCATCCTCAAACCTTGGCTACCGCCAAGCTGGCCGTGGCATCTTTGGGGGCAACCCAGATGCAGGTGGACTTGCTGCCTGTAAACGCAGAAAAAGCATTGAGCCGCGACCTTCTGGCTTACTTGGGCACGACTCCGCTGACGGGTAATCCAGCAGCGATTGCCGCCCTCAAGGCGAGTGATTTGGTGCTGGATCTGATGACCTTGCTGTTCTCTCCCGAACAGCATGAGATTTTGAAGTCGGGCACCAAAATTCTCTTGGCAGCCGAACCGCCCGAGGTGCTGGTGCGTATGGTGCCATCCTTGCAGGACAAGGAGCGTGTGGAGCGTTCGGCACAGGTGCTACAGGGCGCTCGTGAAATGCGGGCCACGTCCAGGGCAGGTACGGATCTGGTCATGCCTTTGGGGCAGTACCCGGTAGTAAAGGAATACGGCTTTGTGGATGAGCCGGGGCGCTGGGATCACTGGCCCAGCGGTTTTATCCTGACTTGGCCAAACGAAGGTCAGGCTCATGGCCGCATCGTGATTGATCGTGGCGACATCTTGTTGCCCATGAAGTCCTATGCGGCTGACCCGATCACCATGACAGTCGAGAATGGTGTGGTGACCTCGATTGAGGGTGGGTTGGATGCCGAGCTGCTGCGCGAATACATGGCCTCGTTCAATGATCCTGAGGCTTACGCCATGTCCCACATAGGCTGGGGTTTGCAGCCCCGTGCTCACTGGTCCACGCTTGGCCTTTACGACAAAGAGCAAACCTTGGGCATGGATGCCCGTGCCTATGCGGGCAATTTCTTGTTCTCTTTTGGCCCCAATAATGAGGTCGGGGGCGACCGCACGACGGCTTGCCACATCGATATTCCGCTGCGTGCTTGCACCGTGACCGTAGATGGTTGCGAGACCGTTCGGGAGGGCAAGCTTGTGGAGGAGTTGGCATGAGCAGCCAGAGTGTTTACGAGCGACAGGGATTTGGGCAAGGGCTGGAGCTTGAAGGCAATGTCGGGCTGTTAATTGTGGATTTCGTTAACGGTTTTGCGGACCCTCAAGCATTTGGCGGTGGAAATATTCTGGAAGCCATTGAGCAAACGCGCACGGTTCTGGCGGATGCGCGGGCACAGAACTGGCCGGTGGCGCACAGCCGCATCGTCTTTGCCGATGACAGCGCCGACCGTAATGTATTCGGCCTGAAAGTCCCCGGTTTGGTGCAGTTGCGAGAGAACAATCCAGCCAGTGCCATTGTCGATGCCCTGAAGCCTGCACCGGGTGAGCTGGTCGTGCGTAAAACGGTTCCATCGGCCTTCTTTGGAACGGCTCTGACTGCCTGGTTTGCGGAACGGGCGGTGCAAACCTTGCTGATTGCTGGCGCAACCACAAGCGGGTGCGTACGTGCCTCCGTCGTAGATGCCATGTCCTGCGGCTTGCGCCCTTTTGTCCTGGCAGATTGCGTGGGTGACCGAGCCAAGGAGCCTCATGATGCGAGCCTGTTTGATATTCAACAGAAGTACGGCGAGGTTCGTCCGTATGCAGACTTGCGCCCCTTGCTGGTGATCTAGGCTTATCTGTTTTTTTGCTTATTTATTATTTATTTGTTTAATTAATTGAGGAGGTTTGGGCTGCCCAAGGCCCAAACACCGAGGATGTACAGCATGAAAAAAACGTTGAAAGTAGGTGTGATAGGCGGTGGTATTGGCGGCGTGACTTTGGCAGCAGCCCTGGAGCAACGCGGCATCGAAGTACATTTGTTTGAGCGTGCCGCCGCCTTTGGAGAGGTCGGTGCCGGGATTCAAATGACTCCGAATGCGGTCAAGGTGCTCAACGCTTTGGGCGCCCACGATGCGCTGGCCAAGGTGGGTTTCTTGCCCGAGGCTTTGGTGGGGCGTGATTGGTCCACTGGAGAGGAAAGTTTCCGTATCCCTTTAAAGAGCGATTGCCCGCAGCTGTATGGCGCAGAGTTCTTTCACGTGCATCGCGCGGACCTGCATCATTTGCTGACCGAGCTTCTGGATACAACAACGGTCACCTTCAACACGCAGTGCACCGGGGTGTCGCAGCAAGACGGCAAGGCGGTGGCGCATTTTGCTGACGGCTCTAGTTTTGAGGCCGATCTGATTGTGGGGGCTGATGGCGTACGTTCGGAAGTACGTCGCTCCATCTTCGGGGAGGAAGAACCCAAGTTCACCGGCAATATGTGCTACCGGGCCGTTGTGCCCTTTGATGAAATGCCTGATTTCGTCGCACCTGAGTCTTCCTTCTGGCTGGGTCCTAAAAGCCACGTGGTGACCTATTACGTGAACGGCGGCAAGGCCGTCAATATTGTGGCGGTGAATGAAACGGCCAGCTGGGTGGAGGAGTCCTGGAATGCGCGCAGTACCCAGCAGGAAATGCTGCAGGATTTCAAGGACTGGCACCCCAATATCGTCAAGCTGTTCGAGCGTGTGACGGATGTCTATCGCTGGGGGCTGTTCGATCGTGACCCTATGACTAAATGGTCGTCGGGCCGTGTGACTTTGCTGGGCGATGCGGCGCATCCCATGCTGCCCTTCCTGTCTCAAGGTGCGGCAATGGCTATCGAGGACGCCTACGTGTTGGCGGTTGCGCTAGCCGCTTTGCCAGATGATCTGGACACCGCCTTGTCGCTTTATGAAGCAGAACGCTTGCCACGTACCAGCCGGGTGCAACTGGAAGCACGTGAGCGCGGCCGCACCTATCACCTGTCCGATAGCGAAGCCAAGGCCAAGCGTGATGCCGAATACCGTGAGCAGCAGAAGAAAAACCCGCACGCGGGCGGCATCAAGACGGACTGGGTTTATTCATATAATGCTACTGACTTTCAGCCGAAAGCATTACAGGTTTAATGGGTAGGGCCGGAGGGAGCGTCTTGTTGTCGATACGTCAGTATGTTGAGAACCAGATTCACATCATTACCGGTCTGCAAGGCAGCCCGGTAGACTTTACGACGCCTGCGGGCGACCCCGGCTTGTTTGGCCCACAGTCGGCTGTGTGGCAAGTGCATGCAGATTTCACCTCCATGATGCTCGGGGGGATTTCTGCATTGTGTTTGCAGATGCTGGACCCGAAGGTATTGGCCGGGGTCTGGGATCATTCCCGCTTTCGCCAGGATATGCAGGGGCGCTTGAGTCGAACGGCGCAGTTCATCTCGGCAGTCAGTTATGCGGGTACGGAGCAGGCTGAGCGTTGCATTGATCAGGTACGGCGGGTGCACGAGCACGTACACGGGTATTTGCCGGATGGCACGCCTTACGATGCCAATGACCCGGAGTTGCTGCGTTGGGTGCATCACACGCAGGCCTACTGTTTTCTGCAATCCCATATGCGCTGGCGTAATGCCAGACTGGCGCCGGAGCAGCAGGATCGCTATGTTGCACAATACTCGAAAGTTGCTGTGTTGCTGGGGGCGGATGGGCTGGTCATGGATGCGGCAAGCTTGAGGGAGCTGTTTGCCCAGGCCGGTCCGCAATTACGGGTTGATGCGCGAACCCGGGAAGTGGCTACAATTTTAATGTCTTCACATACCCTGTTTAAGGGGCCCAAGGCTTGGGTTGCCAGGGTGTTTCTGTTAGCGGCATTGGATATGTTGCCAGAGTGGGCTCAACGCTGTTTTGAGCATCGCCCCAGCACGGCATCCATGTGGTGGCGTCGCAAGGTGGTGAACAGCGTTGCTGGCGTCTTGCGTTGGGCCACACGTAACGGTTCCGTGCATCGGGCGCGGCGTCGCGTCGCCAATCTGGCTTAGCTGGTAGATAAGAATGAATCAAATTTTGAGGCAAATATGGGTCGTGTAACTTTGTCGTCGGATAGCTCCTGGGTCAAGCGGGATAAGCCTGGACGCCCGGAAGGGGTAGGTGACAACACGTCAGAGCGAATTCTGGACGCCGCCGAGGAAGAGTTTTCCGAGACTGGCTATGCCGGGACCACATTGCGCGTCATCGCTCAAAAGGCGGCTGTGACCCAAGCCTTGATCAACTACTACTTTGGTTCCAAATACGGCCTGTTTGAGGCCGTGTTCATCCGCCGAGGCAAAACCATTTCCGATGAACGTTTACGGCGCTTGCATGTTCTGCGCGATCAAGAGGGCAAGGTTCTGGTCGATGATGTGGTGCGCGCGTTTTTGGCACCCACGATAGCCTTGCGCGAGACACCCGGAGGCCGCCGCTTCTTGCGGCTGCAAGCACGTTTGCACACCGAGCCGGCCGAGATTTCCTACAAACTGCGTAATGAAGCCTACGACGGCTCAACACGTGCGTATGTGCAGATCCTGGAAGAAATATTGCCGGAGTTGCAGGCTAAAGATGTGTACTGGCGTGTGGTCCTGATGATTGGGGCCTATATGTATGCCTTCTCCGATACCCACCGGCTGGAAGAGCTGGCGCCAGGTATCTGTGACCCCAACAATACCGACGAGATTCTTGAGCAGATCATTGCCTTTGTCTCTGCCGGTTTGCTGGCTGCGCCGGTTGTCTTGCCTGGCAAGGCTTGAACCGGGCACCTGCATGTCGACCAGGGACCCTGTTGAACTCTTTGCATTGAAATGACACTTGTCCTTTCTCGCCATCAGGGCCGACGCCAGCAAATTTTGCTGGCGTTTTCGATTATTTAACCGGCGTACACAACTCCACCACAACACGCTCTGGCGTCTGCACATAAGACACCATCTGCCCCCATGGCTTGTTCTGTGGTGGCGCCAGTTCCGTGCCCCCTTCCGCCAGTGCCTTGGCATGAGCTGCAGGCACATCGTCGCAGACCAGGGCGATTTCAATGGCCAACGGCACGTCGGATGCGTGAGTCGACAAATGCCCTTTGGGGTAGTTCATGTAGGCCAGCATTTCCCCCGCAAAGGCCAAGGTGGTTTGGCCGGTTTCCAGCTCACCGTACAAGCCGGTTTCATGCAGCATTTTGGTGGACAAACCAAACGCGCGGTTAAAGTAATCCAGTGCCTGGCCGACGTCGGGAACGTAGATGATGGTGTAGCCAAATTTCATGGTGGGGCTCGATAGGAAAACGCAGGGCCAGTGCAAAAAAAATCGGCTCCCCGATTGTAGATGGGGAGCCGATTCTTTGATGGCTTAAACAGCCCGGTCAGGGTTTAAAGCTGACCGCGTTTTGTCAGTTCTGCCCTTACACCGGCACCGTAGGCAGGGTCTGCCTTGGTGAAGTGGCCCAGCTGACGCTCGATGATTTCCTTGGGAACACCCGCCATGGCGTCGGCAATATTGCTGAACAGACGCTGCTTTTCCTCGTCGTTGAACAGGCGGAACAGATTGCCGGGCTGCGAGTAGTAATCCTCATCCACGCGGTGATCCCAGTGATCTGCCGGCTGGCCGTCCAGCGCCAGAGGCGGTTCGCTACGGGGAGCCTGTTGCCATTCGCCTTGGCTGTTGGGCTCGTAGTTGATCGTGCCGCCGTTATTGTCGCCAGTACGCATGGCGCCATCGCGGTGGTAGCTGTGGAACGGGCAACGCGGTGCGTTCACTGGCAGCAGCCCGTGGTTCACGCCCAGACGGTAACGCTGGGTGTCGCCGTAGGAAAAGATACGACCTTGCAGCATGCGGTCGGGCGAGTGACCAATGCCGGGCACCAGGTTGGCAGGCGTAAAGGCGGCTTGCTCCACCTGGGCAAAGTAGTTGGTGGGGTTCTCGTTCAACTCCAGCATGCCCACATCGATCAGCGGGAAGTCGCCATGTGGCCAGACCTTGGTCACGTCAAAGGGGTTGATGTGGTAGGTGCGTGCCTGCTCTTCGGTCATGATCTGAATGCGCAGCGCCCAGCGAGGGAAGTTGCCCTTTTCAATGTTCTCGTACAGATCGCGCTGCGAACTCTCGCGGTCCTGGCCCACGACTTTGGCGGCTTCTTCATTGGTGTAGTTGGCAATGCCCTGCTGGGATTTGAAGTGGAACTTCACCCAGTGGCGCTCGCCCTTGTCGTTGATCAGGCTGTAGGTGTGCGAACCAAAGCCGTGCTGCTGGCGCAGGTTACAGGGCAAACCGCGGTCGCTCATCAAGATGGTGACCTGGTGCAAGGATTCGGGCGACAAGGACCAGAAATCCCAGGCGGCGCTCATATTGCGCAGGTGGCTGCGAGGGTCGCGTTTCTGTGTGTGGATGAAGTCGGGGAACTTCAGTGGATCCCGTATAAAGAAGACAGGAGTGTTATTGCCCACGAGGTCCCAGTTTCCGTCTTCTGTATAGAATTTGAGGGCAAATCCTCGAACGTCGCGTTCTGCATCGGCGGCTCCTGCTTCACCAGCTACGGTGGAAAAACGTAAGAAAACGGGGGTCTGGCTGCCTGGCTTGAAGACCTTGGCCATGCTGTACTGCGTGATGTCGTGCGTGACGGTAAAGGTACCGAAAGCGCCCGAGCCTTTGGCGTGTACGACACGCTCCGGGATGCGTTCTCGATCAAAGTGAGCCAGCTTCTCCAGCAGCCAATAATCCTGCATCAGGACGGGACCACGAGGGCCTGCCGTCATGGAGTTCTGGTTCTCCTCAACAGGGCGGCCAGCGGCGGTCGTCAGGGTTTTATTGCTCATTGTGTTTCTCCGTTGAAGCTGACCCGAACCGAGGGGGGGGCGGGTCGTTTTAAGAAGTTGAGATCAGTCTACTTGCCTTGGTCGAAATAGTTAAATCAAATGATTTTAGTGAACGTATAGCTTTTTGCTATCAAGACGGTTTTCATCCCGATCATAGCGGTAAGTAGAAACGCTGCGCATGAAATTTCTATGAGCAGAATCTGAAAAGTTGATAAATGTTTGTAAATACGGGCCTTTTACGCCGTTGGACAGAGTATTTCGGGCAGGTGTATCATCCACCCAGCCGCCTGCGGCGTACTGCGGTGTACTAAATGGGCCCAGCTTTGAGAAGCCCGTTTTCATGCCTTCTGCCCCTGGTCGGGGTGCCGCCTAGCAGGACTCAGGACAACGATAATTTATGAATTTTCCCCCCAAGACCGGTGGCCATTCCTTTGGCGACACCCTCTCTCACACAGCATCTACACGTGATGCCACCTTGCAAAAACTGGTGCTAGTGGTGGAAGACGAACCCGATATTGCCAGTGTGCTGGATGCCTATCTGCGCCGCGATGGCTTGCGTACAGCGATAGCGGGTGATGGGTTTCAGGCTTTGCAATTGTTCCGGGATCTGCGCCCGGACATGGTGTTGCTGGACATTCATCTGCCCGGTGTGGACGGGTTGGATGTATTGCGTGCCATCCGTAACGCGGGTCAAACCCCGGTGATCCTGGTCACGGCATTGGCCGATGATGTGGACAAGCTTCTGGGCCTGCGTTTGGGGGCGGATGACTATGTCATCAAGCCTTTTAATCCGGCGGAGGTGGTGGCCCGTGTCCGCGCCGTGCTGCGACGCAGCGGCGCTGTTGCACCCAGCACTCGTATCCGTGTGGGTAGCCTGGAAATTGATGAGCAGGATCACGTGGCCTTGGTGCATGTGGAGGGGGATCGGGTTGTGCCCTTGCCGCTGACCGTCACGGAATTTCGCTTGCTGGCCTGCCTGGCGGCCCAGCCGCGTCGTTGCTTTTCCCGTAACT
Source organism: Alcaligenes sp. GCM10023179 (assembly GCF_042653705.1). Taxonomy (NCBI): domain Bacteria; kingdom Pseudomonadati; phylum Pseudomonadota; class Betaproteobacteria; order Burkholderiales; family Alcaligenaceae; genus Alcaligenes; species Alcaligenes sp. GCM10023179. The sequence goes on from NZ_JBHSIQ010000006.1 coordinate 46,218, forward strand.
ATCTGATTGAGCAATGTTTGCCTGAAAGTAATGCGATGGAGCGGGTGATTGACTCCCACATCTCCAAGTTAAGACGCAAACTGCAGGTGGTAGGCCAGGGCGAGCTGGTCGAGGCCGTACGTGGAGTGGGCTATCGCTTATGGCGCGAATACTAGACCGAATCTGGGTTCGCTTTGGCTTGGCGGTGGCCATCGCGATTGTGGTCACCCTGTCTGTGCTGGCCATCACCCAGCTGCTGTTCTGGAAGTACGAGGAGGATCGCTTTTACCGCTCTCTTCCCACCGATATTCGCCTGGAGTATGACCAGCTTGTGGTGCAGGGTCTGGAAGAAGGCCCACGTGCCATGCAGATTTATGGCGAGTACTGGCAGGGTGATCCCTGGACTCGCGAATACCTGACCTTGCTTTTTACTCTGATGATAGGCCTGCCCTTTGGGCTGGTGTCGGGGTTTTGGGTATCGCGCCGGGTAATGCAGCCTCTGGAGTCCATGGCGGAGGCGGCCAACCGGGTGGCGGTAGGCGACTTTACCGTGCGTGCGCATGAAGGCCAGGCACGCGGTGAAATGGCCGAGATGGTGCGCGACTTCAATCACATGATTGATTCGCTGGAAGCGTTGGACCGTGAACGGCGCATGACGGTGGCCTCTTTGTCGCACGAGCTGCGCACCCCTTTGGCGGTGTTAAGTGCCCGCTTGCACGCTATTGTGGATGGGGTCATTCCCGGCACCGAGCAGGAAATGCACGGCTTGTTACAGCAATCTTTGCATCTGGGCCGTTTGGTCAGCGATCTGCATACGATTTCCCTGGCCTCTGCGGGGCGATTGTCCTTGTATTGCGAGCAACTGGATCTGGTGCCGCTGGTGGCGGAAGAACTGGATCGTTTTGATGCCCGCCTGCAGGAAAAGGGTTTTGAGCTGGAGGCTGACTTGCCGCCAGTGCCTGCTTGCGTCCTGGTGGACCCGGACCGTTTGCGGCAGATTATTGGCAATTTGCTGGAGAACTGTCTTCGCTACGCCGCCCAAGGGCGCTGGGTGGGGATTTCGCTGGAGCTTAGCGAAGGCCATGCCACCTTGTCGATTAATGATGCGGGCCCCGGCTTGCCTGAATCCATGCGTGACCGCCCTTTCGAACGCTTTGCTCAAGAACCGGGCAGCAAACGCCATGTTTCGGGTTTGGGCCTGTCGATTGTGCAGGCGCTGGTTGAACAGCAAGGCGGCACTGTCATCGTTGGAACCTCCAAACGGGGTGGTGCCAGCGTACAAATGCGCTTTCCGCTGGTGAATCGCAGCACGGCGAATTAAGCCGCATTTCTATCTCCATCATTTCTCCATCATTTGTGCACGGCTACGCAACGTGGCCCGTGCATGCTGTAGCCATCTCTTATTTCGTGCTTGGGAGTGGCTGCCCTGTTGTCCATTCTTCGTCTTTTTCCGGCGCTATGGTGTGCCGCCTTACTGTCGGGTTGCTTTGCGCCTCTCGTCCCGGATTTGTCGCGCCCCCAGGCGCAGGAGTGGGATAGCCAGGTCGCCAATGAAGGGCCAGTGGTTGAGCTACGTGCCTGGTGGCATGTGCTGGGCGACCCGCAGCTGGACGCCTTGGTACAAGAGGCCCTGGCCCAGAATCTGGATCTGGCGCAAATGTTCAGCCGTGTTCAGGGTGAACGCCAGATCACCGAGCGCTGGAGCAGCAAATTTCTGCCCGCTTTGAATGCGGACGCCCATCCGGTGCAGGACGTACCCGCACAGGATATGTATTTCCATGCGAGCCTGGATATGGTGTGGGAGCTGGGCCTGTTTGGTGCCATGGAAAATGCCCGGCTGAAAGCGATGGCGGATCTGGGCTATGCACAGGCTGACTTGCAAAGCATGCGCGTGACGGTCATCGCCTCCGTGGTACGCAATTACATGGACCTGGCTCAAGCCCGTCGTCAACAAGCCTTGCTGGAAGAGACGGCCAAGCTGGATGAACAGGCCCTGTCCTTGGCTCAAGTGCGCTGGCAAACCCATCTGGGTTCATACGAGGCGCTGGAGCAGGCCCGCCTGACCCAGACTCAAACCAGGGATCAGTACCTGAACTTGCAAGAGCGTGCGGATCGAGCCGCTCGTGCCCTGGCTTTGCTGTTGGGGCGTGATCAACCTGATTTTCTGTGGGCAATGGGTGCCCAGGCGCGCTTGCCTCAAACATTTACCTTGCGCCAAGTACCGGCGGATCTGGTTCGTATTCGACCCGACATCAGCATGGCCCAGGCCGAGGTGTTGCAGGCTGCCGCCCAAGTCGGAGTAGCGCGTTCGGCTCTGTACCCTCGACTGCGTTTGGGCGGCTCCATCCTGTATTCCTACAACATCACCCGCAATATGCGCACCAGCACGGATTCGGTGCCGTCTATTGGTCCCATGCTGGATATCCCTCTGTGGGATTGGGGGGCACGTCGTGCCCGTGTGCGGGCTAGCGAAAAGGAGCTGGATGCCGCCTTGCTGGGCTATCGCAAAGCGGTGGTCACGGCGGTATCTGAAGTGGAGCAGTCCTTGGCAGCGTTGGTGAATCAGCAAAGCCGTATTCAAACCTTGCAGCAAGCCAGCCAGGTGCTGCGACAGGGGCAAATACGTCAACAAACCTTGGTAGGCCTGGGCCTGTCCAGCGAACTGGAGTTACTGCAGGCGCGCCGTGCCCATTTGAAGGCGCAGGCTGATCTGGAACTGGCACAGGATAGCCGTGTGCTGGCGTTTGTGGCTTTGTACAAGGCTTTGGGCGGTGCGCCTTTGCCGCAAGAGCAAGAGCCATGATCGCACTGGCACGTAAAACCCTGGTTTACGAGTGGCGGCGCTTTGTCCCCGTCGTGCTGGCTGTGGGCTTTTCCGGCTTGATGCTGGTGGCGCAAGCGGCCTTGGTGCTGGGGATTTTTGGGACAGCGGCCATTTACGTCAAAGCCTCGTCGGCGGACTTGTGGGTGGGCTATCCCGGTACACAAAGCGTGAATTTCGGGCAGTCCATTGACCCCGATGTGGCCATGCGTTTGCGCATGGACCCCGATGTGCTTGACGTCGAACCCTATGAATGGGTGGATGGTGATTGGCGGGCCCAAGCCAGTGATAGCGGCAGCGTTTCGGTTTATTTGTCGGGCGTGTCGGTCAGTGACGGGGCCATGATGTTTGACCAGCTATTAGGTGCCGATATGCGCGCTCGTTTACGGGAACCCGGTGCGGTGATTGTGGACGAGGCGGATCTGCAGACCTTGGGATTGAATCGAGATGTCAGCCGCGCCTGGATCAATGGCAAACCGGTTCGTGTCGTGGGCTTGCTGCGCGGTTTGCGGGGTTTGGGTGGTGTGAATGTGTTGGCTTCAGTGGATACCGCCCGAGAGGTCAAGGGGGAGCCTGATATGCGTGGCAGTACGTATTACGTGGCTCGCACTCGCATCGCCCCCGAGCTGGTGCAGGCCAGGCTTAACGATGGCACAACGGCTTTTGGTCCCTATGAAGTCTGGACGGCTGACCAGTTTGCCTCACGCTCGCAACGCTACTGGTTGCTGGATACCGGCGCAGGCATGGCGGTGTTGTTCATGGCCTTGATTGTGTGTCTTGTTGGCGCCGTGATTACGAACCAGTCCTTTGCCGCAGTGGTGGCCGGGTCTGCCCGCGAATACGCCACCTTGAATGCCTTGGGAGCCAGCCGTACGGCGTTGGCCAGGGTGGTGATCGAGCAGTCGTGCATGGTGGGTGGAATGGGTATGGTGCTGGCCGCGGTGATCAGTTCAGCACTGTTGGCCCTGGCAGCTTTGTATCACGTACCGGTCGCGATGACCCCTTTAGTGGCACTGGCCTGCGCCGTGCTGGTAGGCCTGATGTCCTTGCTCTCCAGTGTGATGGCAGTCCGTGTCTTGTGGCGTACCGATCCGTCCCTGCTCTTGCGCTGATTCAGGAAAACAGACCATGACTACGTCCTTGCCCCCGAGTGGCGAACCCAGCCTGAATGCCCTTGCCCTGGGTAAATCCTTTTTGACGGGGGTAGTGCAACTGCGTGTGCTCAATCGCCTGTCGTTGGCGGTTCATGCAGGCGAGCTGACCTTGGTGTCCGGCCCGTCCGGTTGCGGCAAAAGTACCTTGCTGGCCTTGCTATCCGGGCTGCAGCAACCCGATGAGGGGCAGGCCTTTGCCTTGGGCCAGAACCTGGCAGAAATGAGCCGCCGTGAACGGGATGATTTCCGCCTGCAGCACACCGGCTTTGTGTTCCAGGGCTTCAACTTGTTTCCCGCGCTGACCGCACAGGAGCAAGTGCAATTGCCCTTGGGCTATTTGGGCATGAACGCCCCTACCAGTGCAGAGCTGGCGTATCAGGCTTTGGAAGAGGTAGGGCTGCTGCATCGCGCGCATATGCGTCCGGCGCAGCTATCGGGCGGGGAAAAGCAGCGGGTGGCCATTGCCCGGGCGATTGCCAAGACGCCGCAGCTCCTGTTTGCCGATGAACCTACCAGTGCTCTGGATGCCGAGAACGGGCAGCGTGTCGTGGACATCTTGCACCGCTTCGCCCGCAAGCATCGCGCCACCGTGCTGTGTGTCAGTCATGACCCACGTGTGGTTCGTCACGCAGATCGGGTGGTGGGCATGGAAGACGGGGCTATTCGCAGTGATCGGCGTAGTCCGGAACATACACAGGAGTGAAATGATGATGAATGCGTCTCCAGGACGCTGGCGCTGGGCCTTGATTGCGGCATGTGTGATGTTGGCAGCGTGCTCCAAACGCCCCCCGGAACCTCTTGTACAGACCGCTTCCAGTGGATTGCGTGACATTGCCATTGCGCGTGGCAAGGTAGAGGTGGAAGGCGGCCTGCTCAAGCTGGCAATGCCGGTATCCGGCGTGGTGTCCGAACAGGCGGTGCGTGAAGGCGATACGGTGCAAGTGGGCCAATCCTTGTTTGCTTTGCGTGATGGTGTAGAGCTGGCGCAAGTAGAGACTGCCCAGGCCCGTCTGGCCTTGGCCCAGGCACGTTTGCGTGCCGCCCAGGCTGCCCTGCCCGCCGTGCAGCAAGCTGCTCAGCGTTATGCCACGGCGGCACGCGCTGGCGCGGCTCAGCCCCAACAGGCGGACCAGGCTCAGCAACGATTGCGGCAGGCCCGTACCGAAGTCGAGATTGCCCAGGCAGATGTGGAGCTGGCGCGCGCTCAGGGCAAGCAGCAAAAGGCTCAATTGGCGCAGTTTGCATTGCTCGCTCCCGAGGCCGGTGAGATTGTCAGTCTTGCTGTCCGTCAGGGCAGTTTTGTACAAGCCGGGGAGGTGATGGCCACGCTGTTGCCCGCCCGTCCCTTGCAATTGCGAGTGGAGCTGAATGCGGCCTATGTGGAACAGGTCAAGGTGGGCATGAAAGCCCGTGTGGTCTTTGATACCGAAGGCAGTGGTCAAACGACTGCCCTGCCTTCGGCCCATGTGCTGCGTATCAGCCCGGTCTACGGTGAAGGCCGTTTGCAGGACGACTCCCAGCGCGGCCCGGTGCGTGTGGTCGAGGCCGTGCTGGCTTTTGATGAAGCGGCTCAGGCTCGGGTAGGACAGAACGTCAGGGTGATTTTCCATGAATGAAATGCTCCTTAATTACAAATCCGCCATGCAAACAGGGCAGTGGCGAATACAGTGCGACTTTGACGGCACGATCAGCCTGCAGGATGTGGCCGACACCTTGCTGAATCGGCACGGCATGCCCGGCTGGCAGGAGCTGGAGGAGGCGTGGGAGCGTGGCGAGATTGGCTCGCACGATTGCATGTGCGGGCAAGTTGCCTTGCTGGACATGAGTGTGGCCGAGCTGCACAGCTGTCTGGATGAGGTTGGAATTGACCCGTTTTTTGCGCAGTTTGTTGCTGTCACCAAGCGCTTGGGTGTGCCCTTGCAGATCGTCAGTGATGGTCTGGATTATGCCATTCACTACCTGCTGGGCCGCGAAGGCTTACGCGGCTTGCCGGTGCTGGCTAATTGTCTGGAAGTGCAGGGGCCACGTCGCTGGCGGCTGGATACGCCTTGGCACAGGCTGGATTGCGCCAGTGCGAATTGCAAGTGTGGCCATCTGTCCCAGGCACATGCTCAGAGCCAGCGCGTGCTGTACATCGGCGATGGCAGCTCGGATTTTTGTGTGGCGGCCAAGGCGGATTTTGTTCTGGCTAAAGGTCGTTTGCAGGACTATTGCCAGGAGCGCGGTATTGCGCATACCCCTTTCGAGGACTTCAGCCAGGCGATCGCCCTGCTGCCCTCCTTGCTGCACACTCCGGATTTAAGGTCAGTGGTATGAGTGACGCGGCTTTGCACCCGGCTTTCTCCAGCCTGCCTGAATTGGCTGAACAAGGTCTGACGTCTCGACCGGACGAACTGTTGTCGCATGAGTATTTGCTGTGGGGCCACGGCGCACATGCGCGCACTGGCGTGCTGCTGATTCATGGCTTGACGGGCACACCGAATGAAATGCGTGTGCTGGCCCGAGGGCTGAATCGTCAGGGTTTTACGGTCTACGCGGTGCAGTTGGCAGGACATTGCGGGTCCATGGATCAACTGGTGTCGACACGCTGGCAAAACTGGCTGAGCAGCGTCTGTCGTGGTGCCGATTTGCTGGCGCGTTATGTAGATCGTGTGGTGGCCGGTGGCCTGTCCATGGGGGCGGTACTGGCTCTGGGGCTGGCTCAGCGGCGTCCCGAGCAAATATCGGGGGTGGTGGCTCTGTCCCCCACCTTTCGTTATGACGGCTGGAGCATGCCCACGTACACCAAGTTCTCTTTCATCCTGCCTTGGTTACGGGCCTTGGGTATTGGCCGACGCAGTGTGTTCATGGAGCAGCCTCCTTATGGCATCAAGGACGAAGCCTTGCGGGCACGCATCGTCAGTCAGATGAATAGTGGAGACAGTGCCGCTGCCGGTTTACCCGGGAACCCTTGGTGGGCCGTGATCGAGATGCATGCCTTGTCGGCGCGGGTACGCAAGAACCTGGACAAGGTGCGTGCACCCTGCCTGGTCATGCATGCCCAGCATGATGATATTGCCGCAGTCGGAAATGCCTACGAGATCGTGGATGGCGTGCGTCACGCGCCGGTGGAATTGTGCTTGCTGCAGGACAGCTATCACATGATTACCATTGATCGCGAACGCAGGCAGGTGATTGCGCGCGTGGTGGATTTTGTGACGGCTATTGATGCTGCTGGCTGTGGGACCCGGCGGTCATGAGCCCTTTGGTGATTGCTTTGTGGATCTGCAATGTGCTGGTCGATAGCGGTGGGCAATTGGCTTTCAAAGCGGCTGCCGCGGATCCAGGTGACAGGCAGGGGCTGGACCGTTGGCAGCGCATGTTCAGCCGCCCTTGGCTTTGGGTGGGAATAGCCTGCTACCTCGTTGAGTTTGTTGTGTGGCTGGCCTTCTTGTCTTTAGTGCCCTTGTCCGATGGTGTCTTGATGGGCTCGATCAGCATTGTGATCGTGATGCTGTTTGGCCGCATCTTGTTTGGGGAAAGCCTGACGCCTTTACGGGTGCTGGGGATTTTGCTGGTGTCGATTGGTGTGGGTATTGTGGGCTTGAAAGGCTAGGAGGCCGATATGCGGCGTTTTTATATCATCGGTTTTCTGGTTCTGCTGGCTTTCGACACTTTGGCGCAGATCAGCTTCAAGCTGGCCGGAGAGCATGCTTTGCCTTTGCAGGCATCCTGGGAATGGCTGGCGCGGGTCTTTAGCCAGCCGTGGATTTATGGCGCCTTCATCGGCTATATCGGCACCTTTTTCTGCTGGCTGACCTTGCTCAAGAAGGCCCCCATAGGCCCGGCTTTTGCCGCGTCACATCTGGAGATTGTGGCGGTGCTGGCGGTATCGGCGTATTTGTTCAACGAGCAAATTGCCTGGCCACAGATTCTGGGAACCCTCTTTATCTTGGGCGGTATTGTGTGTCTGGCACTTAGCGAGTCCAAACAGGCGCAGCAACACAAGTCAGTTTGAGTACCTGCAATACAAGAAGCCCCCTTGGGGGCACAAACCGAAGGTGAAGCTTGGGGACCGCCGGGCTGCACCAAGGCTCGGCGCCCCTGGCAAAAAAGCTCCCCTCAGGCAGGAGCCCGGACACACAGTGCCCATTGCGGACTGCTATGAGCCAGTCGATTCCGAGCAGCATGCAGGCCGTAAGGGAGATCTGGAGGATTTTTACCGGAGCTCGTGCAGCCAGCGAGTCAGCTGTAGATTGAACTCATGCTGGCGTGCCTGCCAACGTGGCAGATCAGCTTGCTGGCGTTCGGTGCTTTGCCCGTCTGCTGTGCTTAGCCAGCGCTTCCAGGCACTGCGGTACTGCCAGGTAGAGACATCGCCCGTCACGTCGCTGCCTATGATGCGTCCGCGCACGGCTTTGAGCAGACTGCGCAGATGCGGCTCCTGCATTTTCCCTTGATCCCAATTGGTGCGCAGAACCTCGGGGGCGAAGACGTCCTTATCAATGCTGACGTACACCTGCCTGGGGGACTGGGCCAGATGTTCGCTGGCTGCAAGTACCAGCGTGTCCAGATCCGGGAATCGGCGAAAGCAGGAGGCCAGCCCCAGCCGGCTGGCCCATTTCACGTTTACCCCACTACTCCAGTACGTGACCTTGCGGGCGTAGAGCGCACCCAGATGGTGTTCCCAAACATGGCCAAAGCCTATGTCTCCGGAGGTAATGCCGATCACATGCACTTGGGCCACTTGCGTCAGCTTGGCCACTTCATGCACCCAGGAGCCGCAATGGATGCCCCAGGGAAAGCGCATATTGTCGGGGTGGTTATCCAGCACCACGACATCCACTGGCTGTTCCTGCTTGGACAGGCAGCGCAGAATCAGCGGCCAGCTCAAGTGATGGAAGTCCCCGCTACCCAGAAACACAGGCCCATGTGCTCCAGGTTCGGGCATGGCGGGTGTCAGCTGTTTCATACCTTCAAACAGGGTGTGGCGTCTGCATCCAAAGCGTAATGCCTCGCGCCAGTCCTCGCTTAGTGCCAGGCGGATTTCACCGGGCAAGGGGCCAACCGAGCTGTCCGTATCCAGTACGACAGGCGGGCGGATCAGGTCGCTTTCAGCCATGTTTTGTCCATTTCAAAGTGTCCCAGCAAGCGCCGAGCAAGGGCGCGCAAGACCGGGTTACGCACGTAAATCAGATGACGCGTTGGGGTAAAGTCCGCGCCCAGCAGCGCTTTGACGCCGGGGTCCGTCCAGCCCGCAATGTAGTGGCTAAGGCCCTGCGCCAGTGCGTATTCCAGGTTCACCATCCAGCTGACGAAATACAGACTGAGCTCCCGCGAGCCGGGATAGGACAGCCCTATGTATTTGTCGACCAATCGGCCCTCATGCTCAAAGCACAGATTCCAGCCAATCAACTCATTGGAGTCCGCGCGGTAGTACTCGAAAACCAGTCCTTTGGATGACTCATCGCGCAGCACCGACGCCAGAAACTCCTTGCTGAGCAGGTCAAAGTGAATCTCGCTTTGGGCATACACGCTGCGGTACAAGGTGTAGTACTGATCGACTCGTTGCTCGCTGGCAAAAGCTTTGCCGGTTTGGACTTGTTCAATACGAAGCTGATTGCGCTTGCGCAGCTTGCGGGTCAGGTAGCGACGCGCATCTTTGGGCAGGCGGGACAGGTAGGTATCCGTATCGGGGAAATCAATGCGTACATAGGCCAGCGCCTGGCCTTGCAGCGGGATAAAACCCTGTTCCACGCAAGCGCTGACCAGGGCATTGGTCTGCGCATTGGCGTGGGCACTTAATAAGGGCGAGTCTGCCGGCAAGTCCTTGATGATAGTCAGCGCATAGTGTCGCCCAAGCTTGTCGCGCACGGTTTTGGCAAGCCCCTGCACATCGGGCTCGGAAGGCAGCCAGGCGTATTCGCTGACGGTCGTGCCGACAAAGGCAGTACGTACCGTCAGGAAACGCTGCCACCACGAGTGACCCGGCCAACGACGCACCCGTTCCTTGAGTGCATCATCAGCCGTGGTCAACAGCTCAAACGGTGCCTGGAAGGCAGGCATGGGCAGCTCGTCCAGTGCCGTAAACCCCTCGGGGGGATAGGACAGGAAGCGCTGCACCAGTCCTGCTGGTTCTAGTGCGTTCAGCAAGCGTGGCTTCATTGAGACTGCTTGGCGCGGGTGATCAGCTGATCGAGCAGAACCATGGCTTCGTCGATCTCGCTGCGCGTAATGTTCAGCGATGGAGCGAAGGTGATTACGTTCTTGTAATAGCCGCCTACGTCCAGCACCAGGCCGCGCTTTTCGCCCTGGTAATCCAGATCACCTGCCAGGCCGATATCCACCATGCGATCGAGCAGTGCCTTGTTGGGAGTGAAGCCATCGGTCGTGCAGATTTCTGCGCGCAGGGCCAGCCCCAGGCCGTCCACATCACCAATTTCGGGATGACGTTTCTGCAGATCGCGCAGCCCGTCCAGGAAGTAGGCGCCGGAGTCACGGACCTGTCGACCAAAATCAACTTCGTGCGTCATCTTCATGACTTCCAGACCAACGGCCGTACCCAGCGGGTTGGAGGCAAAGGTCGAGTGGGTGGAGCCGGGTGGGAACACGGTGGGGTTGATCAGTTCTTCACGAGCCCAGATACCGGATAGTGGGTTCAGACCGTTGGTCAGGGCCTTACCAAATACCAGCACATCAGGCGTGATGCCAAAGTTCTCGATTGACCATAGCGTGCCGGTACGCCAGAAGCCCATCTGAATCTCATCGACCACCATCAAAATGCCGTGCTGGTCCAGGACCTGCTTCAGACCTTTGAAGAAGTTGGCAGGTGGCACTACATAACCGCCGGTGCCCTGAATGGGCTCCACATAGAACGCGGCGTACTCGCACTGGTTGGTTTTGGGGTCCCAGATGGCGTGGTACTCGTTCTCGAACTTGCGGGCAAAATCACGCACGATGGAGTCCGCGTACTCTTCGGACGTCATACCTTTGGGGCGACGGAAAGGGTATGGGAAGGGAATGAACTGGGCGCGGTCACCAAAGTGGCCGTAGCGGCGGCGGTAACGGTAGCTGGAGGTAATGCCCGAGGCACCCAGGGTACGGCCGTGGTAACCCCCTTCAAAGGCGAACATCAGGCTCTTGCCTTGGGAGGCGTTGCGTACCAGTTTCAGGGAGTCTTCCACCGCCTGTGCGCCACCCACGTTGAAGTGCACGCGGCCAGCCTGGCCCCATTTTTGCTCGGCGTCCTGAGCAATAAAGCGGGCCAGTTCGATCTTGGTGGGGTGCAGATATTGGCTGGCGACCTGTGGCAAAGTGTCCAGCTGATTGCGCAGGGCATCGTCCAGACGCTTGTTGCGGTAGCCAAAGTTCACGGCCGAATACCACATTTGCAAGTCCAGATAGGATTTGCCGTCGTCGTCAAACAAATAGCTGCCGTCGCAGCCAGTAAAGACTTTAGGTGGGTCTACGTAGTGAACGGTATCGCCAAATGAGCAGTAACGGGCTTCGTCAGCCAGCAGGTTTTTGATGTCGAGGGACATTGAGAGAGTGCTCCTGAAAAGAGTGCCACCTCAATGTACGAAGGCAAGTTGGACTGACCGTTGATGGATGATGGACGTAGTGTGGAGATGGGCAAAAAAAACCCCGCTAAACGTAGCGGGGTTTTTTGTGTCAGAGCGAATTAGCTGTTGGCTGCTTTCGCGCTGTTCTTTTCGATCTGCACCATGATGTAGCGCTGCTGGGCAATGGACAGGATGTTGTTCACGCACCAGTACAGAACCAGACCGGCGGGGAAGAAGAACATCATGCCACCAAAGACCAGAGGCATCAGCATCATGACTTTGGCTTGCATTGGATCAGGCGGAGTGGGGTTCAGCTTGATCTGCAGGAACATGGTACCCATCATGATGGCGGGCAGAATCATCCATGGGTCGCGTGCGGCCAAGTCGTGAATCCACAGAATCCAGGGTGCACCGCGCATCTCGACGCTGCCCAGCAGCACCCAGTACAGCGCAATGAACACAGGGATCTGAACCAGCATGGGCAAACAGCCACCCAGCGGGTTGATCTTCTCGGTGCGGTACATCTCCATCATGGCGGCGTTCAGCTTGGCCTTGTCGTCGCCGAACTTCTCGCGCAGGGCTTGCATGCGTGGCGCAAATTGCTTCATCTTGGCCATGGAGCGGTAGCTGGCGGCCGACAGCGGGAAGAACACCAGCTTGATCAGCACGGTCAGCGCCACAATGGCCCAGCCCCAGTTACCCAGCAGGGAGTGCAACCAGGTCAGCAGCTTGAACAGCGGCTTGGAGATGATGGTCAGCCAGCCGTAGTCCACCACCAGGTCCAGGCCCGTTGCCAGTTGCGACATGGCTTTCTGGTCTTGCGGGCCTACCCACAGGGATGCGTCCACAGCCTTGCTTTGGCCAGCGGCGATCGAACCGACCGATTCCAGCGTGCGCACGGCGTACAGATTGTTGCCCAGCTTCAGGATTTCGTTGGTGCGTTGCAGATCCTGGGCAGGAACCCAGGCGGTTGCAAAGTAGTGCTGCACCATGCCGATCCAGCCGTTATCCACGCTGCGCGCGTAGGTGGCCTTGTTCTTGTCGATATCCGAGAAGGTGATCTTCTGGAACTTGTCGCCGCTGGAGTAAACCACAGGACCGGTAAAGGTGCTGTACAGGCGGGAAGAGTCGGGCGGATTGTTGCCGTCGCGAGTCAGTTGCAGGTACAGGCGTGGGTCAATCGCGGCGCCGGTATTGTTCTGGATGTCGTGACGAACCTGGATGTCGTAGCGACCCTTGTGCAGCGTGTAGGTCTTGGTGACTTTCACGTCGTCCGCAGTAGCTTCGAACACCACGTCCAGCGTATCGCCCGTCATGCTGCGCTGGCTGGAGACCAGGGTGAACGGGGTCAGGTGGTTGGGCAGGTTCTGGCCAGAGGCACCCACAATACCGGACTGAGCCAGGTAGGTGGAGGCAGGCGAGTTATCCAGCAGCACCATGGGCTGCTCGGGGTTCTCGGGCGAACCGTACTTCAACAGCTCGGCCTTGATCAGCTGGGCACCTTCGGTGCTAAAGCCCAGCTTGTAGACGTCTGTGGTGATGTCGATAGTTTGCGCTGTGGCAGACACCGCGCTGTTGCTCGAAGGCAAGGCAGCAGACGCAGTCGGCTCTTGAGCAGCGGGAACACCACCGTTTGCGGCAGGTTCGTCGGAGGCTGCTGGCGCTTGTGTGGTGGCTGGGGTGGAAGCGAACAGCGATGGTTTGCCGTTATATTCCTGCCAGTTGTTCCACAGCAGCAGCAGTGCAAAGGAGAAGATCATCCATAGGATGGTGCGTCGGATATCCATAGCGCCTGTATCACATTTATAAAGCTGAGCAAAAGCTTAGCAGTTTAACGTAGCTGGTCAGCAAACAGGGGGTTGCCTTGAAAAACAAGGCGCAGACCAGGACGATTTTAGAAAGTGTTGCGGTCTTCGGGCGTGCGAGCGGGCACAGGATCATGCCCTCCCTTGCACCAGGGATTGCAGCGGCAGATGCGTACACCACCAAGCCATAGCCCTTTGAGCGGGCCATGAATGTCAATGGCCTGCAAGGCATAGTTGGAGCAGCTGGGAGTAAAGCGGCAGTTTCTACCGATCCAGGGACTCAGAAAAAACTGGTAAAAGCGGATCGGTGCCGAAGCCAGTTTGCGCATCATGGCCGTACCTTGGAGAACAAGGTGTCGGCCTCGGTGCGAACCAGTTGCTTCAGGGCAGTCAGCGACACCTGGGGTACCTTGCTGTGCAGCCTAAAGACATAGGCGGCATTGGGCAAGCCTTCACGTTTGTGGCGGAAGGTTTCGCGCAAGATACGCTTGATGGTATTGCGGGTGACGGCGCGGTTGGCAAAGCGCTTGGGGACGATCAGTCCCAGACGGGCGCCTTCGGTCTGGTGTGGATCTTCGCCACGAGAGCGAGTGACCACGAACAAAGCCCCGCGACCTACGCGTTGCCCTTTAAGAGACTGTGCGTATTCGGTGGGGCTATGTAAGCGAGCCGTAGCTGGAAAGGAGGCACGCATGATGCGTATCGTGGGAGTCGGGCTTTAGATAATAGATCCATCACCCTGGGCCCCGCATCCCGACATGGCTTATACAGCCAGACGTTTGCGACCTTTAGCGCGACGTGCGTTCAAAACAGCGCGGCCACCGCGAGTTTTCATGCGAACGCGAAAACCGTGGGTACGCTTGCGACGGGTAACAGAGGGTTGGTAGGTGCGTTTCATGGTGTATCCAAAAAAATGAGCCGCCAGAAATCGCAGAAAATCTCCACCCCGACAGCGCAAACGCTTGGGATCTGGCAACAGAAAATCGTGTTAAGCCCGTCATTTCAGCAAATTCTTTCTGTTGTGTCAATTATTTAGCCCGATATTACGCAACTAAATTTGTTAGCCTGTGGATAACTTGGCACAGCTCAGGGTAGAATCGAGGTTTACAGAAGTGATGACCGATGAATGAATTCTGGCAGTCCTGCGTTCAGAAATTGGAGCAGGAGCTTCCCCCCCAACAAATAAGTGCGTGGATACGTCCACTGGTTCCCCTGGACTTCGACAGCGAAGCCGGGGTGTTGCGCGTTTCTGCTCCTAATCGTTTCAAACTGGATTGGGTCCGCAAGAATTTCGCCACTCGCATAGAGGAACTGGCTTCGGATTTCTACGAATGTCCCGTAACGGTTCAGTTCGAGCTGCCTTCGGCCAGCGCGGCGCCTCGTCGCGCCCTGGCCGATCGTGCTGCTCCTGCGCCTGCAGGCAGCCCCGCCGGTGAAAACCTGGCCCCTCCTGTTGCCAACCCGGCCATGACGGCGGTGGTGGATGCGGTACAGGATCGTTCGCGCCTGAACGCCGAACTGACTTTCGACAACTTCGTGACGGGTAAAGCCAACCAGCTGGCACGCGCAGCGGCCTTGCAGGTGGCCGAGAACCCCGGTGTCTCCTATAACCCACTCTTTCTGTATGGCGGTGTGGGTTTGGGCAAGACCCACCTGATTCACGCGATCGGCAATGCGCTGGTCGCCAATGGCAATGGTGTGCGGGTACGTTACGTCCATGCCGACCAATACGTGTCGGACGTGGTCAAGGCGTATCAGCGCAAGGCGTTTGACGAGTTCAAGCGCTACTACCATTCGCTGGACTTGCTGCTGATTGACGATATTCAGTTTTTCGCCGGCAAGAACCGTACGCAGGAAGAGTTTTTCTACGCCTTTGAAGCGATGGTGGCTCAGCGCAAGCAGATCATCATCACCTCGGATACCTATCCCAAAGAGCTGGCCAATATTGATAGCCGCCTGATCTCGCGCTTTGACTCCGGCCTGACCGTGGCCATCGAGCCGCCCGAGCTCGAAATGCGCGTGGCTATCTTGTTGCGCAAGGCTCAGGCCGAAGGCATTGCCATGCCCGAAGAAGTGGCCTTCTTCATTGCCAAGCATCTGCGCAGCAACGTGCGCGAGCTGGAAGGGGCGCTGCGCAAGGTTTCGGCCTACGCGCGTTTCCATGGCCGCGATGTCTTGACGGTGGAAGTGTGCAAGGATGCACTGAAGGATTTGCTGTCGGTCTCCAATGGGCAGATCACAGTGGAAAATATTCAGAAAACCGTGGCCGATTTTTATAAAATCAAGGTCGCGGATATGTACTCCAAGCGCCGCCCCGCCAATATCGCCATGCCGCGCCAGGTGGCCATGTATCTGGCCAAGGAACTGACCCAAAAGAGTTTGCCGGAAATTGGCGATCTTTTCGGTGGTAGGGACCACACTACGGTGCTGCACGCGGTGCGCAAAATCTCGGATGCACGCACCAAGCAAGCCGAACTGAATCACGCATTACACGTACTGGAACAAACTCTCAAAGGATGACCATGCAACTCGTTCAAGCTACCCGCGACGCATTGCTAAAGCCCTTATCCACAGTAGTTGGCATTGTGGAGCGCCGCCATACTTTGCCGATTCTGGCCAACATCCTGCTGCGTAAAAACGGCTCTGATGTCTCTTTCCTGGCAACCGACCTGGAAGTGCAGATCACCACCAATGCCGATTTTGGCGTGGGTGAGGACAATGCAGCCACCACGGTGGCGGCCCGCAAGCTGCTGGACATTCTGAAAGCCCTGCCCGACTTTGGCGATGTGCGCCTGGGTCTGGACAGCGGCAAGCTGACCATCCAGTCCGGCAAGAGCCGCTTTCAGTTGCAGACTCTGGAAGCTGCTGATTTTCCAGTGCTGAACCTGCCAGAGCAGTGGGACGTGTCCTTGAGCATGCCCCAGCGCACTTTGAAGCACCTGTTCAATACGGTGCACTTTGCCATGGCGCAGCAAGACATTCGCTACTACCTGAACGGTATGTTGCTGGTGTTTGAACCCGGCCTGGTACGTACGGTTACCACGGACGGTCACCGTCTGGCTCATAATGCCACCGCAATTGACGGCGTGCAGGAACGTCACGACATCATCGTGCCGCGCAAGACGGTGCTGGAAATGCAGCGTTTGCTGGGCGATACCGACGATCTGGTCAACATTGATGTGTCCAGCCGTCAGATTCGTTTCCGCTTTGGCGATGTGGAGTTGGTCTCCAAACTGGTTGAAGGCAAATTCCCCGACTTTGCTCGTGTGATTCCTTCCAACTACACCCGCCACTTCGATGTCAGCCGTGAAGTGCTGCAAGGCAGTTTGCAACGTGCTGCCATTCTGACCACCGACAAACTGCGTGGCGTGCGACTGCAACTGTCGCAAAACCAGCTGAAGATTTCTGCTTCCAACGCTGAACAGGAAGAAGCCGTCGAAGAGCTGGATATTGATTATGAACACGAAAGTCTGGACGTTGGCTTTAACGTCAGCTACCTGCTCGATGTGTTGGCCAGCATCAAGGACGAAACAGTCCGCTGGTCTGTGCAGCCCGATGCCAACGCCTCTGTGTTGATGACGCTGCCCGAGCAAGAAGACTTCAAGTACGTGGTCATGCCGATGCGCATTTAATGCAGCATGTTTGACCGGTATGGCCCGCCGGGCCATACCCGCTTGAAGCAGACAGGCTATTACAAGGTTTTATGCTATGACCGATCAAACCACGACCACCCAGCCAGCCGATTACGGCGCTGATTCCATCAAAATGCTCAAAGGCCTGGAGGCCGTGCGCAAGCGTCCAGGCATGTACATCGGGGACACCTCCGATGGCACCGGCCTGCACCACATGGTTTTCGAGGTGGTGGATAACGCGATTGATGAGGCCTTGGCCGGTCATTGCGACGATATCGTCGTCACCATCCACTCCGACAACAGCATTTCGGTGTGCGATAACGGCCGCGGTATTCCAACCGATATCCACAAGGACGACGAACACCAGCGCAGCGCCGCTGAAATCGTCATGACCGAACTGCACGCCGGCGGTAAATTCGACCAGAACTCCTACAAGGTGTCTGGCGGTTTGCACGGTGTGGGTGTGTCTTGTGTGAACGCCCTGTCCGAATGGCTGTTGCTGACCATCTGGCGCAATGGCAACGAACACCAGGTCGAGTTCCGCCGTGGCGAGCGCACTGCTCCCCTGGCGGTGACCGGTCCTGCAGAAGGCCGCACGGGTACCTGCGTGCGTTACCTGGCCGACGTGGAAATTTTCAGCAATATCGAATACCACCACGAGATCCTGGCCAAGCGCCTGCGCGAGCTGTCCTTCCTGAACAATGGCGTGAAGATTCGCCTGGTTGACGAGATTCAGGGCAAGGAAGAAGACTTTGCCTTCCTGGGCGGCGTCAAAGGCTTTGTGGACTTCATCAACCGCAACAAGACCCCGCTGCACCCTAACGTGTTCAGCGTCGCAACCGAGTCCAATGCCGGTGGTACGCCAGTATCGGTTGAAGTGGCCATGCAGTGGAACGACAGCTACGCCGAAACCGTGCTGTGTTTCACCAACAATATTCCCCAGCGCGACGGTGGTTCCCACCTGACCGGTCTGCGTGCGGCCATGACCCGCGTGCTGAACAAGTACATTGCCGACAACGAACTGGCCAAGAAAGCCAAGGTCGACACCTCCGGTGACGACATGCGCGAAGGCCTGGTCTGCGTGCTGTCGGTGAAGGTGCCCGAGCCCAAGTTCAGCAGCCAGACCAAAGACAAGCTGGTGTCCAGCGAAGTGCGTCCCGCCGTGGAAGAAGCCGTGGCCCGCACCCTGGAAACTTGGCTGTTGGAAAATCCGAACGACGCCAAGGCCTTGTGCGGCAAGATCGTGGAAGCAGCCCGTGCCCGTGAAGCGGCCCGTAAAGCCCGCGAAATGACCCGTCGCAAGAGCGTGCTGGAAGGCGCTGGCCTGCCCGGCAAGCTGGCCGACTGTCAGGAAAAAGATCCCGCCCTGTGCGAACTGTACATTGTGGAGGGTGACTCCGCAGGCGGCTCGGCCAAGCAAGGCCGGGACCGTAAATTCCAGGCCATTCTGCCGTTGCGCGGCAAGGTGCTGAACGTAGAAAAAGCCCGTTTCGATCGTCTGATTTCCAGCGAGCAGATCACCACCCTGATCACCGCCCTGGGTACCAGCATCGGTCCGGACTTTGATATCGACAAACTGCGCTACCACCGCATCATCATCATGACTGACGCGGACGTGGACGGTGCTCACATTCGTACCCTGCTGCTGACACTGCTGTATCGTCAGATGCCCGAGCTGATCGAACGTGGCTATGTGTACATCGCGCAGCCGCCCTTGTTCAAGGTTAAGGTTGGGCGTGAAGAGATGTACCTGAAGGACGAGGCCGAGGAAGCGGAATTCATGTTGAAGCTGGCCCTGCGCGATGCAGTGCTGACGCCAGCTGAAGGTGCAGCTCCCATCACAGGCGAAGCCTTGTCCGACTACGCTCATCGCTACGTGAAGGCCAAGGCCGTGATTGAGCGCCTGTCGCGTCATATGGACGGCGATGCCCTGTCAGCATTGGCTGAAGGCGTGAAGTTGAACTTGGATACACAGGAAGCCGCCGAACAAACTGCTAAGGATTTGGAGAAGGCCCTGTTCGACGAAGCTGCCCCCACCGTCGTCAAAGTCTTTGCCGCCTTTGATGAAGGTAGCGAGTCCTGGCGTGTGGTGGTGCAGCGTCTGCACCATGGCAACATCCGTGTCACGGTGTTTGACCGCAACTTCGTGCGTGGTGGCGATCACCAAACTCTGGCCCGCGCTGGCGAGACCTTTGCCGGTCTGATCGGTGATGGCGCCATGGTGGCTCGTGGTGAAGGCGAGAAGCGTCGTGAAACCGCCGTGGATGACTTCCGTGAAGTCATGCAATGGCTGTTGACCGAAGCCGAACGCGGGCTTAGCAAGCAGCGCTACAAAGGTCTGGGTGAGATGAACCCTAGCCAGCTGTGGGAAACGACCATGGACCCCACTGTACGTCGTTTGCTGCGTGTGCAGATTGCTGATGCTATCGATGCGGATCAGATCTTCACCACACTGATGGGTGATCACGTTGAGCCACGTCGTGCCTTTATCGAGTCCCATGCCTTGCAGGCGGGGAACCTGGATATTTAAGGCTGTCGGTGTTCACAGTTCCTGAAAGCTGTTCGGTTTGATGAAAACTGATCTCAGAAATTCGTGAAAACCTCGCAGTGATGCGGATAAGAAAAATGGGCTCCGGCGTTCCTGCTGGGGCTCATTTTTTTGGTGATGACTGATGAGCTCTGAGTCTTGAAGATTCAGCGTCTTTGGGCAGGCTCAATTAATTTTTGTCAGTAGACACGGACTGATCAATTGCCTGGTGGGTTGGTGGCAATGGCGTCACGCGCCAGGAATGGAAAGGTGCGGAATCAAGCTGATGTGGTCTACTTGCAGTGATACACCCTGCTTCAGAACGAACTAAAAGAAGGGGCGTGGGGATCTGATGGTGGTACCTGGCGTCGGCCTTGCAAGGCCTCTTGATCGATCGTAAAGACGCTGTAAATTATTCAATAATTCTTTGTTTGGAAATGGAATGCGACTGGACAAGTTTCTTGGTGAGAGCACGGATCTGAGTCGCTCAGACGCGCGTAAAGTGCTTAAAAGCGGAGAAATCACCGTCAATGGCGAGGTAGTGACCAAAGGCACTCACGTTGTACAAGAGGGTGATGTAGTGTGCTGGGATGATGAGCCGCTTGCCCTGATTGGCCTGCGTTACATCATGCTCAATAAGCCCGCTGGTTACGAGTGCAGCCTTAAAAATAGTGCTTACCCGTCCGTGATGATGCTGATCGATGTGGATAAGCGTGAGCGCTTGCACACCGTTGGTCGATTGGATGTGGATACCACCGGCTTGATTTTGATTACGGATGATGGCCAGTGGACGCATCGTATTATCTCGCCCCGCCATCAATGCGATAAGGTCTACGTGGCGACCTTGGCAGAGCCTTTGCCTGATAATGCAGAAGAACTGTTCAAGGCTGGTATCTTGTTGAATGGCGAGGACAAGCCGACGCTGCCAGCCGTGCTGGAACGCATTGATGAACGTACCGCAAGGCTAACCATCCAGGAAGGGAAATACCATCAGGTGAAGCGTATGTTTGCTTCCCTGGGGAATCTGGTTCAGACCTTGCATCGCGAGCGTATTGGCTCTCTGTCCCTGGACGACAGCCTGGAGCCAGGCGAGTCGCGCTACTTAACGCCTGCCGAGGTGCAGCAGTTTGTAGAAGAAGGCTGAACTCCTGGCCCTTGGTTCTGGCTTTGATAAGTCAAAGGTGTATCAAGGCCAAGGCTTTGATGTCCTGACTTTGGGAAACCAGTCAAAAAAAAGCGCTCAAACAGAATGTGTTTGAGCGCTTTTTTGTACCTGCTCAATCATCAAAGGGTCTGGTGGCGCGGTGTCCTGCCTTATTTAAGCGCCTTGCGCATGATGCTGGTGTTGTGTTCATAGCCTAGTTGCTCATATAGCGCGATAGCGCCCCGATTATTGCTCAAGACTCCCAGCTCGATGTAGTCCAGTCCACGCACTTGTGCCCACTCCTGGGCGGTCTGCATCAGCAGTTTGCCCAGTCCCATGCCTCGTGCCGATTCCGTCACGACAAGATCAATCACATAGGCAAAGTCATGCGGCGTGATGCAGTTGTACGGCGGGGTCTTTTGCTGCTGAACAATAATAAAACCCAGCGCCTGATCGTCCTTCTCGGCCACAAACAAGGCTGCCTGGTCCGACTCGATCATGGACTGGATAAAGCCCTCGTCCTGCCGTGCTTGCAGGTAGTAGTGCGGTTGCAAATGATGCATGTGGGCGAATAGCTCGGCGTACATATCTCCAATCGTGCCAATGTCAGCAAGTTGGGCGGGACGTAGGGTGGGCATGGTTGGGGCTCTTGGTCAGTAATAAAGCGGAAGCGAAAACAGAAGCGTCTTGATGGTAGGCCGGGCACGGGGAGGAGGCAAATCTTCTGTTCAGAATATCCCTTCAATAACAAGGGGTAATCCGCTTTCATGCAGGCCTGAAGCTTGGGTCCGGCTTCGTTCCCTGTACACCTTTTCCGCCTGAGAGCCGCTTCTGTACATTTATCCCTGTTTTTGTAAAGTATTTGTGCACGTACTTTACGACCGTCTTTTTCCTGCAAGCTCTTTTCCCGGGTTTCAGAATGAGGCTCTGAAACCCTTGTGCATTCAGGTTTTTTATAAATATTTAATGGAAAACCCCAAGCTTGTTTTTTTCAAAAAACTAGAGGTTTAAAGTAATATCACACTGTTTTTGGGCAAATTTTGTGTACATTTAATGCACGAAATTTACACGAGGCACTGAAATTTACACGCAATGCCTATAGAGGGGAGGAGATTGATGCAGACCCGTTTCTTGCGTCATGTTTGTAGTTGGATGTTCGGGCTGTCCGCACTGGCCATTCTGGCCTTGATGGCGGTGGCCTTTGCCGATGTCATGATGCGCAGCTTCGTGCGGCCGCTGTCAGGCGCTTTTGAATTAACCGAGGTGCTGGTCGGGGTGATGGTGTTTGCCGCCCTGCCCTTTGTCACCTTGAGTGGCAAGCACGTCAAAGTGTCCCTGCTGCGCTCTCTGGTGGGCAAGAACGTGCTGGTGCAAGGTCTGTTGCGTTGGTGCAGTCGCGTGGCGACAGGCGTGCTGATGGCCTTTCTGGCTTACCACCTGTGGGCCCTGGGTGTGCAGTTTGCACAGACCAATTCGCGCGCGGTTTTTGCGGACCTGCCCCTGGCGCCTTTTGCCTATTTTGCAGCGGCAATGTGCGCCCTATCCACGCTGGCCGCACTGTTCAGTGCCGACGGCGACGAGCTCGCTGAGGAAAAATAATGACTGTCGTTGTCACTGGCATGATCATCCTGATCGTGCTCATGGTCCTGGAAGTACCCATCGCGGTGGCGATGGCTCTGGTTGGTATTGGTGGCTTTGCTTACGTGGTCGATTGGGGCCCGGCCGCCTATATGGCTGCGGAAACCTCGTATCGCCTGGTTCATAACTACAACTTGTCCGTCATCCCGCTGTTCATCCTGATGGGCAATCTGGTGACACGGGCGGATGTCTCCAAAGACCTGTTCGATCTGGCCTATCGCTTTGTCGGTCATCGTCGTGGCGGTCTGGCCATTGCCACAGTGCTGTCGGGCGGCATGTTCTCGGCCGTATGCGGTTCCAGCTTTGCGACGACGGCCACCATGGCCCGGGTCGCCTATCCCTCCATGAAGCGCTACGGCTATGCCGATTCCCTGGCAGGCGGCGCTATTGCCTCGGCCGGTACTTTGGGTGCCATGATCCCGCCCAGCGTGCCCCTGATTGTCTATGGCGTGCTGACCAGCAATGACATCGGCAAGCTGTTCATTGCGGCTGTATTGCCGGGCATCCTGGGCATGGTGCTGTACATAGGCGCGGTTATGGTGGCCACTCGCATGACACCCGGCCTGGCTGGCGCGGGCGAGCGCAGCTCCTGGATCGAACGTATTCGCGGCTTGAAGAGTGTGGGTTCGGTCTTGCTGCTGTTCCTGCTGGTGATTGGCGGGATTTACGGCAACTTGTTCACGCCGACTGAAGCGGCCGGTATTGGTGCGGTCGGTGCCCTGCTCATCATGATCTGGCGTCGCAAGTTCTCCTGGCAGAGCTTGATGGGTGCCTTGCGTGAAACCGCCATGACCAGTGCCGCCATCTTCGTGATTATGGTGGGGGCACAGATCTTCACCACCTTTGTGAACGTGGCCGGCTTTACCGCCCTGTTGTCCGATGCGGTCCAGCAATGGGACTTGCCGGGCTGGGGCATTTTGCTGGGCATTGTGGTGCTGTACCTGGTCCTGGGCTGCATGCTGGAAGGTATGTCCATGCTCTTGCTGACCTTGCCCATTGTTTACCCGCTAATCATCAACCAGGGTCTGGACCCGATCTGGTTCGGCATTCTGGTGGTCACCTTGATCGAAGTGGGTCTGATCACACCGCCCTTGGGGATGAACGTGTTTGTGCTCAATTCCGTGGTGCCGTCCATGTCGCTCAGCACTATTTACCGCGGCGTTATCTATTTTGTCTTTGCTGATCTGCTGCGCCTGGCGCTTTTGATTGGCATTCCCGGCATTGCTTTGTTTCTGCCCTCATTGATGTAAGCCATTTTTATTGAATCTGATTTTCTCGAAGGAATAAGCATGATTAAGCAAGTTAGCAAATGGGTGGGGGTAGCGGCAGTCGCCCTGGCAGCCAGCACCAGCGTTCAGGCACAAAACGTCACGCTGCGTTTTTCCAATTGGTTGCCACCCACCCATCCCATGGTGACCGAGATGTTGAACCCTTGGGCCAAGGATGTGGAACAGGCAACGGAAGGACGGGTGAAGATTCAGGTTTTGCCGCCTCTGGGCACCCCGGCTTCGCACTACGATCTGGTGCGTAATGGTGTGGCGGACATGACCATTGGTGTGCACTCCTACACCCCGGAGCGTTTCAAGTTGACGGAAATGGTGGAGTTGCCCATGACGGCCGAGAACGCTCAGGTGAACTCGCTGGCCTACTGGCGTACTTATCAGAAGTACTTCATGGGCAAGAACGAGCACGCCGGCACCAAATTGCTGGGCGCGTGGGTTCCTGGCTCGTACCAGTTGTGGACAGCCGCCAAGGTAGACAGCCTGGACAAGCTGGATGGCACCAAGATCCGTATTCCCGGTGTGCTGGTGGAGCGTATCGCCAAGCTGCTGGGCCTGGTGTCGATTTCCTCGACGCTGACCGAAGCCTATGACCAGATTTCGCGCGGCATTATTGATGGCATGTTCCAGAACTACACCACGGTGATCGACTTCAATCTGGCGCGCTTCATGCCGAACTTGTTCGTCTTGCCCGGTGGTTTCTCTGCCTCCAGTCAGTTCATGGTGGTTAACGAGCGCAGCTGGCAGCGTATCAGCGAGGCCGACCGTGCCGCGATTGATGCCTTGTCGGGTGAAGTACTGGTCAAGCGTTTCTCGGGTATCTGGCAAAAGAACAATATGGCGGCTTTTGATCGCTTGAGCGCTGAAGGCATCAAGGTGCACCGTATTGAAGGCGAGCAGCTGGAAGCCATGAAGACCAAGCTGGCGGTGATTGAGCAGCAATGGTTAAGCGAGGCCAAGGGTGTGGAGGCTCAGGAAGCGCTGAACTTCTACCGTGCCGAGCTGGATCGCGTGGCTGCTGAATTGGGCGTTCCCAAGGACTAAGCCCGTCATGACACAGCATCTGGAAAGTGAATACAACGCCAGTTGGCATGTGCCCGATCACAAGGAGATTGTGGCCTCGTGGTCGGGGTTGGCCGAGCAGTTTCGGGCTGGTTCGCGTCATGAAGCCAATCAGCCTTACGGCCCGGAAACGCGTAATGTCATGGACATTCACTTTCCGGTTGTGGAGCGCCCGGATGCGGCGGTGCTGATGTTCATTCATGGTGGCTATTGGCAGTCCATGGACCAGCGTCGTTTCAGCCATCTGGCACAAGGCAGCGTGGATAACGGCCTGATTACGGTATTGCCTACCTATACCTTGTGCCCGCAGGCGAGCGTGGCGCAGATCATTGATGAGCTGCGCCTGGCTTGCGCGACGGTCTGGCGACGTTTCAAGCGTCCGATCGTGGTGGCAGGACACTCGGCAGGGGGCCACTTGGCAGCTTGCCTGCTGGCTACGGATTGGCCCGGTTTTGCACCGGACCTGCCCCACGACATGTTGCAGGCGGGCCTGGGTTTGTCCGGCTTGTATGACCTGGAACCGCTGACGCATATCGGCATCAATGATGCCTTGCAGCTCAATGCCGATACCGCCCGAGCCTCCAGCCCCTTGTTCTGGCCTGCCCCTGCCAATGGACAGCCTTTCGAGGCCTGGGTAGGCGGTGACGAAACCTCGGAATTTCATCGTCAAAGCCAGGAACTGGCCAAGGCCTGGTCCAGGCAAGGAGTGGATGCGGTGTACCGCAGCCTGCCGGGAACAAATCACTACAACGTGATCGCGGCCTTGGCCGATAAAGAATCCGTACTGTCAGCGCGTCTGGTTGCGCTGGCAAGGAATTGAGTTATCTCTGTCTTTCATTAGACACACCACTTTTACCGGGCCTTTGGCCCGGTTTTTTTGTGCCTGCTTGATTCTCTTTAACTTTGTTCATTGTTAATAATTCGTCTTTAAACGAAAATTAACGCAGAAAGACCGCATGGGGCGCTTATTTATTGGCAGGACTGGCAGGAGAGAAAAGACCATGAGAAGCAGATCACATGATGAGGCTATGGCCGATCTGTATCGCAGTGATCCGGCCTTGGCATTAGAGACTATCAATCAGATTTTGGAGGACGGGGATCAGGCCGAACTCCTGATCGTGTTGCGTCAATTGGCACAGGTTTTTGGTGGTGTGCAGGCAGTTGCCGAGCAGGCGCAGTTAAATCCGACGCAGCTTTACAGGACCTTGTCCCCCAAGGGGAATCCGGCCTTGAGCAGCCTGACGGCCATTTTGAAGGCAATGGGCCTGCGTCTTGCGGTGCAGCCTTTGTAGGCTTCTGGCGGATCATGATTTAGCATGACATTTCCCGCCCTGGACTTATTGTGATTCAAAGCCATTCATGACTGAAAACACCCCTGATACTCGCCCTGTGCATAAAGCGGCCTGCCATTGCGGAGCCGTTCGTTTCAATGTGAAGCTGACCGATGGTCTGCGTTCGGCGCGCCGTTGCAATTGCTCCTATTGCCGCATGCGTGGCGCGGTGGCGGTGTCGGCTAACCTGGCCGATATTCAGGTGGAGCAAGGGCAGGATGCACTGACGCTTTATCAGTTCAACACCGGGCAGGCCCGGCATTATTTCTGTTCGCATTGCGGGATTTATACCTTCCATCAGCGCCGTTCCAACCCGGAGCAGTATGGAGTGAACGTAGCCTGTATTGAGGGCATGAGCCCCTTCGACTTTGAAGAAGTACCGGTTAATGAAGGCCGTAGTCATCCCAAGGATCGTCCGGGCGGTGGCAGTGTGATTGCTGGCTGGTTGCGTTATCAGGCAAATCCCCAGGCGCAGGACGACTGACGTTGCGTGCCCGGTGGTTAAAAAAACGCCCCTTACGGCTAGCGTAGAGGGGCGTATAAAAACAGATAGCGCGGAACAGAATCGCGTATCTACGGAAAAACAGTACAGCGAGTCAGGGTGTGGCCCCCGAAGGGGCGTCCCGCTTTAGAACTTGTGGTTAAAGGCTACGTACAGCTGTGTGGCGCGTGCGTCTGGCAGGAAGGTCAGGTTCTGTGCATAGCCGCCGTACACGTACACCATGGTGCGCTTGGACAGGTCGTACTGATAACCCACCGAGTACACATGCTGACGTTTGGTCTGCGCATTGGGGCCGGTAATGCTCTCTGGCAAGTTGCGTGGATCTGCCATGTTCCAGCCCAGCGAGAAGCGGCCGCCTGCCAATGGTGTGGTCACACCAAAAGAGTAGGAGTTGATCCGCAGGCCTGGCACTGCTGCAAAGGAAGGCAGCGGGTTGGTGACGTTGCTCAGGCCAAAGACCTGGGTGGCGAACAGGCCGTCGCGAGTCTGGCCGATGCCGGCAAACACTTTGACCACATCAAAGTCGTAGCTGGCCGCCCCTGCCCAGGCGCTGACACGGGTAGAGTCGGCAGCAGGACGTGCACCGCTGGCAGACTGTTTATTGATGTGCAGTTGGTCGTACACCAGAGCGGCGCTCAAGGGACCGTTGTTGTAGCGCAGGCCGGTGGTCACTGCACGGATGTTGTTGTCCTTGCTGTTGGTGCCATCCGGGCGCTCGCTATCCCAGTGCTGCTTGCCGTTGATGTTGAAGGAATAGCCAATACCGAACTGAAAGCCGTTCAGCGTGGGCGATTGGTATTGGATCTGGTTGTCGTAACGCACCGTGTTGGCCACGCTGAAGGTCGATCCAAAGCCCACAATCCCGCCACCGCCACCCAAGGGGTGAGCCATGCTGAAGTATTCGGTAGGCATATTGTTCTTCAGACCGAAATCCACCTGACCCCAGTCCTCGCCGGCCAGACCCAGTGTGGCCTGACGGCCGAACAGGCGACCACCTTGAATGGATTGGCCGGTGGGCACATCAAAGCCGCTTTCCAGCACAAACTTGGCTTGCAGCCCGTTGCCCAGATCTTCCGTGCCACGGATACCCCAGCGGCTGCCAAAGTGCACCCCGCTGTTGGGGCCCAGACGCGAGGTCTTGAACTCGGTAGCATCGGTTCGGTCCCGGCTGTAGCTGCTATTGCCTTTGTTCATGTCGTAACCAACACCCGTGTCCAGAATCCCGTACAGGGTGATGGATGCGTGGGCTGCCGAGCTGGCCATCAGTAAAAACAGGGCCGTACTGACCGCGGTTTTATTTCTTGTTTTCAATTCCTCTTCTCCTTCGTGGTAGATAAAAAAAGCGTGCAGCAATCCCCCTACCGCAAGTGATGCAGCAAGAAACAGGCGCAACAAAGCAGGCAGGGCAAAGTGCCTGCGCCGTGTACCAGCGAAGGGGGTGTGGGGCGAGTACCGGCGGTACTCGCGGCAGGGGTCTTAGATCAGTTCAAGATCGACCAAAGTTTGGCGTATGACGTCTATCTCGGTGTCCTCGACCTCCAGAATGGGGCGGCGTACATAGGGCTGCACGGGTACGCCGCGCATCTTGAATGCAACTTTCAGCACCGAGGGTGAAGAGCCGTAGCGGCCGATCAGCTCGGGGGTGTACCAGCGTTGCAGAATCTGTATGTCTTTCTGGCCGCAGGCACGGGCGGCGTCTATATCGCCGCGCCAGATGTGGTTGTAAAAATCAGGCTGATAACGGCCCAGCACACCGCCTGCGCCAATCGTGCCGTCGCCGTCCACACTTTGCAGCAGGGACAGGCCGTGCTCATCCATGCGAAAGCCGTACACACGGACCTTGTCTTTCAGGCGGAACAGCGTCTTGATAAATTGCTCAATGCTGGGGCTGGATTGCTTGATGCCGACGACACCATCGATATCTGTCAGCTGCTCCAGCAAATCCACCGATAAATCGATTCCGGTCCCGGCAGGCCAGTTGTAAATCACGATAGGCAGGGTGATTTCTTTGGCGATCTGCTGGTAAAAGGCCAGGATTTCCTTGTCGTTGGGGCGTACATAGGGGGGCGGCGCAATCACGACCCCTTCATAGCCCAGTGCCTGGGCCTCTTGAGCAAGAGCGACTACTTCGGCGGGTGTGTAGCCGGTACAGCCCGCCAGCAAAGGCAGCTTGCCGCGCATGGCCTCGGCACTGGCGCGGAACAGCTCTACCCGTTCCTGGTTGGACAGGCTGGTCCATTCGCTGGTGGTGCCGCCTATAAACAGACCGTGCATGCCCTCGGCATGCAGCCATTCCAGCATGCTGTGCAGTGCCGGTACATCCAGCTGTCGTGCTTCATCAAAAGGGGTGATGATGGTTGGGATATAGCCCTTCCAGTTCACCCGGTGTTTCTTGCTCATGTGTGTCACTTGTATGGGTTGAAGAAAAGAGGAGGCCTCTGGCTCAGGGCAGACGTGCCGTGGCTTCGATCTCGACCAGCATGTCTGGCAGCGCCAGATTGGCCACTCCCAGCAAGGTGTTGGCAGCCGGTTCGGCCCCCTCGTAAAACTCGTTGATCAGTGCGCAGATCGGGCCCAGCTCTTCAGGTGTGTGGCCGACCAGATAGGTGCGCAAACGTACGACATCGCGCGGGCTGGCACCGGCTTCTTTCAGCACGGTTTTCAGGTTTTGCAGAGCCTGGCGGGTTTGTGCGATGCGATCGCCCGCGCCTACTAATTGTCCTTCGCCATTCCAGGCGACTTGTCCGGCCAGATGCACGGTGCGGCTGTTGTCCTGCACAACAGCGTGCGAAAAACCGAAGTTGGTGCTGTTGTACAGCGAGGCTGGATTCACGCATTCACGGCCCTGGGGGACGTTCAGTGGCGCACGGCGCTGTACCAGCTCAAAAATATTGCCCCAGGGGTCGGTGAAGTATTGAAACTGGGCTCCCGCAGTGGGGCCTGAATCGAAGGCGATTCGATCCAGCACTGTGCAGCCGTGCTGTTCAAGTTGTGCAACCGCCTGATCCAGATCGGCCACCAGAAAACCCAGGTGATGTGCACCCACATGGTTGGACTTCAGGGCCTTTTGGGTGTCGCTGGCAGGTTGTGCGTAGGAAAACAGCTCGATATGAAAGCCATTGGGCAGCACCATAAAGGCCAGTTCCAGATTGGCATCGGGTACGTCCAGGTGGGCGTGGGTCCAGTCTTTGCCTTGCGCAGAACGGGGCAGGTCAGCACTGTTGATGGGCCCCAGACGGTAGAGTTGGCGGGCACCAAACAGGCGTTCATAAAAAGCAATGGCCGCATCCAGATCGGGTACGGTCCAGGCGGCGTGATCAATTTGTTCAATAGCCAATGGCAAAACAGGCGATGTCATGAAGTCTCCGTTTATGCCCGTACGGGGGCTGTATACAAGATTGTGCAATAAAACTGCACATAATTTACGGTTAAATAATACTTTAGGCCTGTAGTTTTTTGTTGAAAAACCAGACTACGTATTTTCCCTAGGTAAAATATTGTTTATAAACAATGGTTTGTGATTTATGCCTGTGACGTCGATATCGATGTGACGTGTAAAGTGCTTGTGCACACGTGTAAAGTCTGGAAGAATTCAGCACTGAAACTGCACGGTTTGTGCAGTTTCGGAACATGCATTTGCACACCATTAGGCTGCCTCTCTTACCCTATAATTCGTGAAGTTCGGCTACACATAACTACACGAACATAGGACTTCAGAATGATAGGCAAACGACTTCATGAGCTGCGCGTGGCCAAGGGTCTGTCCCTGCGGGAGTTGGGTCAGATGGTCAAGCTCTCGCCCACGCTGCTCAGTCAGGTAGAACGCGGTGTCACCACACCCAGTTTGACGACCCTGCGCAAGCTCAGCGGGATCTTTGGGGAATCCATGTCTTCCTTGTTCATGGATACCAGCAAGGGGCCGTCGGTATGGATCAGCCGCCCTGGTGAACGCATGTTGTTGCGTGGCCCGCGTGGGGGCGTCGTCTATGAACGGCTCACCCGGGGCAATGGCGAGATGGAAGTGTTCCGGGCTGTTTACGAAGTCGGTCAACAGTCCATGGACGATATGTCGCACCCGTCCCTGGAAAGTGTGTATGTGGTCCGGGGTGTCATTACTGCAGAGATTGATAAGGTAAGTTTTGACGTCAAAGCTGGCGAGAACATCAGCTTTGATGCACGCCAAAGCCACCGTTACCTGAACCGGGGAACGGAGGAAGCGGAAATCATCATGTCGATTACCCCGCCCGTCCCCTGATTGGTCTTGATCCGGGGCGAACGGTGTATCGCATCACTACACTATGAGCCCCAAGCCTGATTCTCTTTCCCCCCCTCCTGCCTGTGCCCCCGGCACCCTGCCCGCCCGGACGGATGTCCTGATCATTGGCGGCGGGCTGCTGGGCTGCGCCGCTGCCTACTATTTGAGCCTGGCGGGAGTGCCCGTCACCTTGATCGAACAAGGTGAGCTGGGCCTGCAGGCATCCAGCCAGAATGCGGGTAGCCTGCATTTTCAGATGGAATACCGCATGATCGAGGCGGGGCTGGAGGCCAGCAAACGCGCCTTGCAAGCCATGCCCTTGCATGTGGACGCCATTGCCCGCTGGCGGGCCCTGGAAGATCAGTTGGGTGTGTCAGTGGGCGTGCGTCAGAAAGGCGGCTTCATGCTGGCGGAAACGGCACAGCAAGCCCAGGTTCTGGAACAAAAAAGCCGTCTGGAAAACCAGGCCGGCCTGAAGGTCGAGCTACTGGACCGGGCCGCTTTACAAGCCAAAGCGCCCTATTTGTCGGACTCCGTGCTGATGGGGGCTTTTTGTGCTGATGAAGGCAAAGCCGACCCTCGCCGCGCCAGTCTGGCCCTGGCAGCCGCCGCGCGGGCTTTGGGTGCGCAGATCCTTAGCCAATGCCAGGTGGTGGACTTGAAGCGAGTGGGTTCTGACTGGCAAGCCAAGGTGCTCAGTGGCGAGCAATGTCGCAGCAAGCAGGTTCTGATTGCGGCCGGTGTCTGGTCCGGGCGTATTGCGCAAATGACCGGCTCGCAGTTACCTGTCAGCCCGATTGCCCTGACCATGACGGCCACCGCACGCACCGCGCCCTTTATGGATTACCTGTTCCAGCACGTGGGACGACGTCTGTCCTTGAAGCAAACGGCTGAAGGCACGGTGCTGATTGGCGGCGGCTGGCCTTCCACACTGCATCACCGTAATGGGATTGCAGATCTGGAACGCAAGCCCAGTCTGAACCTGGATTCTTTGCAACGCAGCGTACAGACCGCCTGCAGTGTCGTCCCCCAACTGGCCTCCTTGCCTGTCTTGCGCTCCTGGACCGGGGTGACCTCTTTGGTGTCGGATCAACTGCCGTTGCTGGGCCAAGTGCCGCACCGCCCCGGTTTGTTCATTGCCACTGGTGGAGCCGCCTTCACCCTGGGTTTGACCTACGCTCATTTGCTGGTAGCGCAGATGCTGGGCCAGCCGCCCAGCCTGGATATCTCTGCCTACGATCCTGATCGTTTTAGGAGTTTGACCTTTGCCTGACGCACAACGCTTGCTGCATAAACGCCAGCGCTTCGAGCCAGCTGTGGTGACAATCAATGGTCATGAGACAGCCTGTTATCTCGGTGAAACCGTGGCGACGGTTTTGCTGGCGGCCGGAGTCGGCGCTTTTCGTCGCACCGCCAGTGGTGCGCCACGTCGTCCGGTGTGCAATATGGGCGTGTGCTTTGACTGCATCGTGACCATTGACGGGGTGCAGGGGCAGCGCAGTTGCATGACTACGGTACGTAGCGGTATGCAGATCGAGGTAGCCGACGATGTCTGACATTCTGGATTTATTGATTGTGGGGGCAGGTCCGGCAGGACTGTCTGCGGCTCGAGTCGCCAGCTCGCAGGGTTTAAGCGTGGCCGTGCTGGACGAGCAGCCGCGCTTTGGCGGACAGGTATTCCGGCAGGCACCCGAGGAGTTTGCGGCAGCGGACCCGGACTCCATGCACACCTATCCTTTTTCACACAGCTTGTTTGCCTGGGCGCGGGCCACCACGGCTGTGCAGTGGCATTTCAGTACCCTGGTGTGGGGGATTTTTGACGACCCGCAGGATGAGCATATGCGTCAGATCGGCACTGCTGGCCCACAGGGCGCCTCCGTGCTGAAAGCCCGCCGGGTGTTGATTGCGACCGGGGCCTATGACTTGCCCGTGGCCTTTCCGGGTTGGACCTTGCCGGGCGTGCTGAGCGCCGGTGGGGGGCAAACCATGATCAAGAGCCAAAGCCTGATGCCGGGACAGCGTTTTCTGTTGGTGGGCGGCCATCCCCTGCTGCTTCTGGTTGCTGAGTTGTTGCTGGATGCCGGTGCACAGATTGCCGAAGTTGCCATCGCCCGCAGTTTGCCGTCCATGAAGGAAATGCTGCGCGCTACACGTGCTCTACCGGGACAGTCCCGGCTGGTTAAACAGCTGCTGGCGATCTTGTTGAAACTGCGTCGTCATGGTGTGCCTTTGCGCTTTGCAACGGGTATAGAGCGTGTCCATGGTGACGAGTCCGTTCAGGCTGCCACGCTATGTAAAGTGGATCAAAACTGGCACGCCATCGCGGGCACACAAAGACGTGTAGAGGCAGATACGGTGGTCGTGGGTTATGGCCTGCTCGCCAGTACGGAATTGGCGCGCCAGACAGGCTGTGCCGTGCGGTGGGACAGTGCCGCTGGCGGCTGGCTGGTGCAGCATGATGATAGGCTGCACAGTACTCAGTCAGGCGTACTGGTTGCTGGAGAGCAGACGGGTATTGCAGGAGCATTCAACGCCCATCTGCAAGGTGAGCTGGCGGCGTGGCAATGTGTGCTGGAATTGCAGCCGCCAGCGGCCGTGACAGAGATAGCAAAAACCATTGCCGACCTGCAACTGCGCCTGGGTCGTAATCGTCGTTTTACCGACACCGTTATTGCCTTGTTTGCCCCCAAGCTGGAGGCACTGGCCCAGGCAATCACCCCGGATACAGTGGTGTGCCGCTGCGAGGAAGTCACGGCACAGGAGGTGAATCAGTTTCTGGACGCTCATCCTTATGTGACGGATATCAATAGCATCAAATTGGCCTGTCGTACCGGAATGGGCATGTGCCAGGGGCGCTACTGCCAACACACCGTGGCGCAGATGCTGGCCAGTCGTTTGGGCCGGGGCATAGATCAAGTGGGAATTTACAAGGCTCAAGCGCCAGTGAAGCCTGTGCCGGTCGCGGCGTTGGCGCATATGGAGTAAGAGGGGCTTCTAACACAGGACGTACAGTGCAATGAAGAACGCCCCTTTTTTTACAGGGGCGCTTTGTCCTTGGTTTTGTATTGTTCTTACACCGGCTGTTCCAGTATTTCCTGCAGGCGAGTCAGCAGCTTGTCGCTGGCGTTGTGCATATGCCGTTCGCAGATGGCAAGGGCGCCTGCTTCGTCGCCCGACGCAATGGCGGCAGCCAGTTCTTCATGTTCGTCCCAGATGGACAGACGCTGTTCTGCTGATTGCAGTACAGCCCCCATGACACGCCGCAGGTGTACCCAATGAACCTGTGCGCTCTCGGCGATCATGGGGTTGCCCGACGCTTCGTAAATCGCTTTGTGAAAGGCTTCGTCGGCTTCGATCATGGCGCGTACGTCGTGACCGCGAGCAACCTTGCGGCCCAGACGGATCAGGTCCGGGTCCAGTACGGCACTTTGACGTGCCGCCAGCTTGGTTGCCAACGCTTCCAGGGCACCCCGCACCTGGTACAGATGCCCGATATGTTCCAGATCCAGCGGGGCCACCATGACGCCCCGCCCTTCGGCGTCTTGCAGCAGCCCATCTTTTTTCAGCAACTGGATGGCCTGCAACACGGGCGAGCGGGACACGTTGAGCTGCTCGGCAATGTCTTCCTGAGTGATGCGCGAGCCGGGGGCCAGGGAGCCGTCGCTGATGGCATCGAGCAGGATGCGATAGACCTCGTCAACATAGTGTGGACGGGCCTGCAACTTACCGGAAAGCTTGGCATGCATGAGGTCTGGAACTCCGCTACAAACAAAAAACAAGTTAAGGCCGCAGCCTGGCTGCGGCCCTGGGTTTACATCAGGGCGTGGTCCGCATGGATTGCAAGAGCGCAGCCATGGGGTCCTGGTCTGACGTCGCTTGTACCTCGAACGGGTTGCTTAGCGGATCGTCTGCCTGTGTCGCATCTGGGCTGAGCATGGGGGCGGGACGGTTCAGCTGGAGCAGGATTTCTTCTTCGCTCAGGCTGACTGTCTTGTGCAAGCCTCCCGTTACCAGTTGCGGATAGGCGATGACGATTCCTACCACCAGCAATTGTAGTACGACGAAGTAGGCTGAGCCCTTCCAGATCTGCTGGGTACGAACCCTTGGAATAGTTTGCTGGCTAACGGAATCCACATAGTCGGATCGGGGTGCCACGCTGCGCAAATACAACAAGGCAAAACCGAACGGGGGTGTCAGAAAGGAGGTTTGCAGGACCAGGGCGATGACAATCCCGAACCAGATCAGATCAATGCCCAGACTGTTGGCGACGGGTGCCAGTAAGGGCACCACAATGAATGCAATTTCAAAAAAGTCCAGGAACATGCCCAGCACAAAGATGATGGCGCTGACGGCAATGACAAAACCCAGTTCGCCGCCGGGAATGGCATCAAACAGGTGCTCTACCCACAGGTGGCCGTCTGCGGCACTGAATGTGAAGCTGAAGACGGTGGAGCCGATCAGGATGAACATCACGAAAATAGCCAGCTTGGCAGTATTTTCCAGAGCTTGATTGAGCAAGGACCAGTTCAGGCGTTTGCGTATCAGGGCCAGTATCAGTGCGCCAATTGCACCCATGGCCCCGCCTTCTGTTGGTGTAGCAATTCCCAGGAATATGGTGCCAAGGACCAGAAAGATCAGGATGACTGGCGGGATCAGGGCGAAGACGAAGCGTTCGGCCAGTTGCGAGAGCAGTCCCCATCCTGTCACGCGATTTACCGTCGCAAACAGCAGCGCACTCAGGGAGGCGACAACCAGGGCGGTGATGGCCACTTGATCCGTGGGGGCCTGAGCCGGCTGGGAAAAGACCTGGGCCATGACTTCGTTGTGCAGGCCTGCCCAGGTAAACCCGATGAAGGCGCACAGCAGGACCAACATGCCCAGCGACCGTCGTCCACTTGCGCCTGTGGCCGTCACCTGACTTCTGGCCTGTTCTGGCAGTGCGGGCATCCAGGAGGGACGGAACAAGGCCAGAACAATGACGAATGTAATGTAGATCACCAGCAGCAGGAGACCAGGGCCCAGTGCCGCTGCGTACATGTCTCCGACTGAGCGGCCCAATTGATCGGCCATCACAATCAGGACCAGAGACGGCGGCAATGCCTGTACCAGTGCTCCTGAGGCGGTGATGACGCCCGTAGCAATTTCCGGTTTGTAGCCGTAGCGCAGCATGACGGGCAAG
This sequence comes from Alcaligenes sp. GCM10023179, assembly GCF_042653705.1. NCBI lineage: Bacteria > Pseudomonadati > Pseudomonadota > Betaproteobacteria > Burkholderiales > Alcaligenaceae > Alcaligenes > Alcaligenes sp. GCM10023179. The sequence continues at coordinate 82,068 of NZ_JBHSIQ010000006.1, forward strand.
GAGATCAGGCCCATGGAGATCACCACCGCCGATGTGACGCCAGTGGAGGCGGCCAGAAGGGCCCCTACCAGGACAACCGAAACGGCCAAGCCACCACGGACAGCCCCAAAGAGCTGGCCCATGGTTTCAAGCAGGTCTTCGGCCATGCCCGAGCGTTCCAGAATGATGCCCATCAAGGTGAAAAAGGGGATGGCCAGCATGGTTTCGTTTTGCATGATGCCAAAGATGCGTAGCGGCAAAACCTGGAACAGATTGGTCGGAAACAGGTCCAGTGCAATGCCTAGTACGCCAAATACCAGGCCGGTGGCGGCCAGTCCGAAGGCCACAGGAAAGCCGGTCAGCAAGAGCACAATCAGGCTCAGGAACATGATGGGGACGAAGTAGTCCGTGATAAAGGTGGCAATCATCGTGCGCCCTCCCGTGCAGCCGATAGCGCTTCGGCAGGCACATGAATAGGCGTGTCCTGGGAACCTTCTTCGGCAATGCAGTCCGGCCCTTTCCCTGTCAGGAACAGGATGCGTTTGACCAGCTCGGCCAAGCCCTGAAGCAACAGCAGGCTAAAGCCGGCAGGAATCAGCAGGTAGGCGGGCCAGCGCACCAGCCCGCCGGCGTTGCCGGACATTTCACCCGAATGCCAGGCGGCGGTGAAAAATCCCCAGCTCAGGTTGATGACAAAAATACAGAACGGGATCAGGACGACAACAATCCCGGCGATGTCCACCAGGTTGCGTCCCCGCGCCCCCAGGCGGGTGGAAACGAAGTCGATACGAACATGGCTGTTATGCAGAAATGCGTAGCCTCCTCCCAAGAGAAAGACAGCCGCATACAGGTACCACTGAGCTTCCAGCATGCCGTTGGAGCTCAGGTCAAAAGCCTTGCGAGTGATGGCGTTGCTGGCGCTCAGAATGGTGGTGGCCAGCAATAGCCATTTGATGATGAATCCGATACAGCGGTTCAGGTGGTCTATTCCCCCCACCATGGTTTTCAATGCAGTCATTGTTGTCTCCGCGAATATTGTTGTGTTCGTCGTTGTGCTGCCGGGGAGTGTTTGATGGCGGCCGTGTGCAAGCCGCTCTGTAGCAGGTGCTGTGTTGACTCCTTGGGCTACGAGCGTGCCCGAAGTAAATGGGGTGTGCCCTGGCGGGAGCCAGGACCAGGAGATGGCCTTACAGGTCCAGAACCAGTACGCCCGAACGTGCGCGTGACACGCAGGCGGTCAGGCAATGGCTTTGCTCGTCGGGACTGAGGATGTAGTCCTGGTGATCCACATCGCCTTGCAGATAGTTGATGCGGCATGTGCCGCACAGGCCCGATACGCAGGAGGTGGCAATCGGCACACCGGCTTGCGTCAAGGCATCACTCAGGGATTGATCGGGTGCAACTTCAATGCACTGGCCGGTACTGGCAATCTGCGCCACGAAGGCACCGGGAGGCAGGGTATTGGCACTGGGGGCGGGTTCAGGCGCCTTGAAGTGTTCGCAATGCACGGAACCGGCAGGCCAGTGCGAGCTGGCCTGCGCACAGGCTTGCATGAAACCGGCTGGGCCGCAGTAATACACGTGGGTGCCTTCAGCTGCATTGGCAAGCAAGTCCTGCAGGTTCAGACCTTGTGCGGGATTGCCGTTGTCCAGATGCAGATGCAGGCGGCCTTGCTCTTGCCATGTGAGCAGTTCGGAGCCAAAGGCGGCCGTGTCGTGGCTGCGAGTGCAGTAGTGCAATTCAAAGGGCTGGCCCTGCGATTCCAGAAAGTGGGCCATCGCCTTGATGGGCGTGATACCTATACCCCCGGCCAGCAAGATCGAGCGGCGTGCATTCGGGTCCAGTCGGAAATGATTTCGGGGCGTGCTGACAGTTACTTGCTGCTGGACTTGCAAGACGTCGTGCAAGGTGCGTGAGCCGCCTCGTCCATTGGCATCGCGCAGGACAGCAATGACGTAACGATGACGCTCATGAGGCGGGTTGCACAGCGAGTATTGGCGGATCAGGCCGGGTTGAATATGTACGTCTATATGGGAACCGGCCTCGAAGGCAGGCAATTCGCCACCCTGAGGACAGCTGAGTTCATAAGAATTGATGCCTTGCGCTTCGTAGCGGATTTGCCGGATCCGCAGCGACAGCAGCCCGTCCGGGTTGGTAGCCGCCTGGACGGGAGTGGCGGGTTCTGCAATGGCGTTCATGGCGCTCTCCGTATGGGGGCACCCGCCCCCTTTGGAGCGGGTGCGTCAGGCGATCAGGATTCAGCAGCGACAGCGCTGAGCGATTGTTGAAGTTCCTGCATGCTCTTTTTGACGAAAGCCTCGCGTTCCGAGCCTTTCAGATTGTCGGCCGAGGTCAGGATGCGCACGATTTCGCGCGTGGCATGTCGGCGGCGTGCGACTTCCTGGGCCAAATCCTCGGACTCGGGAATCGCCAGGACATTGCCCGAGCAATAGCTGTTGGGGGCACCCCCACAGTCTTTCAGCCATTGGGCAAAGCCTTCGGGGGTCGCGGCAGGGTTGGAGCCACGCAAGGCATCGCGCAACATCTTGCGGAACATGTACAGCCCGGCGTCGAACTTGGTGGGGTTCTCCAGAGCATGGACCGCAATCGGGCGCTGGCTGATGATGGCCTCGTAATCGCCCGGTGCCTGCTGGCATTCCTTGTAGTTGTGACGGGCACGGTGGTCGGACGGGATGGGTGGCAGATCTTCCAGCTTGTATTGTCCAAAGCGCTCGGGACGGCGCATCGCAACCTGCCCTTCCAGAAAGTCGATGGTCTCGTAGCCCACCATATCCTTGTTGCCCACTCCGCGTGTATCAATACCAGGGCCCATGACGCGCCAGCCAATCATCTTGCTGTTCTGGTCGTCCACGGGAACGGTCCAGCGCACGATGTGAAAGCGGCTGAAAAACTTTTGCTGGGCACCGTCTTCGGAGGTGTAGGCATGCAGGCTCAGATTGGGCAGGACCTGGTGCTGAACACGTATAAATAGATTGTCCTTGCTGGCACGACGGGCACCCGCGCAGGCCAGGCTGCGGCCATTGTGTACCGGGATGAACTGCATGTCGGGGGCTACTTCCATGGAGGCCGCGCCCACCTCATCAAACGTGGTGCCCTGGTAGTTGCCGCCTACCACGTTCTTGGCAGCGTGCAGTGCGGTGGGGTGGAAGTTGTCAGCGGCGTTGTCCTGTACTTGCAGCCAGTTGCAGTGCTGGAAGTTGCTGAAAGCCACTAGTTCATCACCGGGCATGACGGTGAAGTTTTCCTCCCATTCTGGGAAAGGAGGTTCGGCATCGGGTGGGCCCATATAGGCAAAAATCAGGCCATGGCGCTCGAAGGCCTTGTAAGCACCCTGGCGGATGGAGCAGGCGTATTTTTCGCCCTCGGCCTCTTCGCCTTTGGGGTAAGGGACATGCAGACAGGTTCCGTCTACGTCGAACACCATGCCGTGGTAGCAGCACATAATGCCCTTTTCCTGGATGGCACCGTACTCCAGAGAAGCGCCACGGTGGGCGCAATGGGCGTGCAGCAGCCCGATCTGGCCGCTTTTGTCGCGAAAGGCGACCAGCTCTTCTCCCATGATTTTCAGAAAACGCGGGGTATCAGTCAGTTCCGCGGCCATGCAGACGGGATGCCAGAAGCGGCGCATGTACTCGCCCATGGGCGTGCCAGGGCCAACTTCGGTCAACTCAGGGTCGTGATCAGGAATGCGGTTGGTGTAATAGCCGCCGTAGGGAATCAGTTTCTTTTCGGTCATGTCGTCCTCGTGTACAGATCAATGGTGGAAAGGGTCAGGCAACTTTTCGGTCGACCAGCGCCTGGGCACTGATCCAGGGCATCATGGCGCGCAGCTGCTCGCCGACGATTTCAAGGCGGTGGCGCTGGTTCAGGCGTCGATGGGCATTCAAGGAAGGTTGGCCGGCACGGCTTTCCAGGATGAAATTCTTGGCATAGGTGCCGTCCTGGATGTCGCGCAGCAAGGCTTTCATGGCTTGACGCGTGTCTTCGGTCACGATGCGTGGACCGGCCTGGTATTCGCCAAACTCGGCATTGTTGGAGATGCTGTAGTTCAGGTTGGCGATGCCACCCTCGTACAGCAGATCCACAATCAGCTTCAGTTCATGCAGGCATTCGAAATAGGCCATTTCTTCGGCATAGCCCGCCTCAACCAAGGTTTCGAAGCCACACTTGACCAGATCCACCATGCCGCCACAGAGCACCGCCTGCTCGCCAAACAAATCCGTTTCGGTTTCTTCACGAAAATCGGTTTCGATAACGCCGGAGCGCCCGCCGCCATTGGCGATGGCGTAGGACAAGGCCAAGTCACGAGCCTGACCGGAGCGGTCGGTATGAATGGCGATCAGGTGGGGGACACCGCCGCCTTCCACGTAGGTGGAGCGCACCGTGTGGCCGGGTGCCTTGGGGGCGACCATGATGACGTCCAGGTCGTCGCGGGGCTGGATCTGGCCGTAATGGATGTTGAAACCGTGGGCAAAGCCCAGCGTGGCGCCGGGGCGGATATGGGGGGCGACTTCCTGCTCGTAGACGCGGGCAATGTCCTCGTCAGGCAGCAGCATCATCACGATGTCGGCTTGTTGAACGGCAGACGCGATGTCGGCCACAGCCAGACGGGCAATGGCGGCCTTTTGACGCGAGGCACTGTTGGGGCGCAAACCCACGACCACTTCCACGCCAGAATCACGCAGATTCAATGCGTGAGCATGGCCTTGAGAGCCGTAGCCGATGATGGCAACCCGGCGTTGCTGCACCAGGGCCAGATCGCCGTCCTTGTCATAAAACACCTTCATACTGCCTCCTTTTTGTGAGTTCTGTGTTCTGTATACAGAGTTCAGTATTGTGGAGCGATATTCGAGGTGTCAAGGAAAAATTGGCAGGTCGGGGGAAATCCCTAGGACGGAAATTTTGCTTAGCGCATCGGGGTCAGGCTGGCCTCGCGCAGCAGCCATTCACGCAGGTGTTCCACGCGTTTGAGCGTGTCGCGGTGATTGCGGTAGTAGAGAAAATGCATCTCGCGTTGCAGGCTGCGACCATTGGGCGCGGGCAAGACGATTAGTTCTCGATTGTCCAGTTCGCGTTCGGCAAAGCGCTGTGTTTCCAGGCAGACACCCAACTGATCCACCGCTGCTGCAACTGCCATGGCACCGCGGTCAAAGGACAGACGTGGACCGGGGGAGGCGGCCATGCCATTGCTGCCAAACCAGTCAGCCCAGCTGACCGGACTGATGGTGGAATCGATCAAGGGCAAATGCAGGTACCAGGGCTGATGCAGAGCCAGACTGGCATAGAGCTTGGGCGAGCATAAGGGTAATAGCGGTTCAGGGTGCAGCGACTCCACCACCAGCCTAGGGTCGTGGCTGGGGGCATGTCCGTAGCTGATCACGCAGTCAATGTCGGTGGACTGGTGCAGATCGGGCGGTGTGGCGTCCGTACGCAGATGGATGGCCAAGCCGGGATGCTCCCGCATGAAAGCATGCAGACGTGGCCCCAGCCATTTCACGGCCAGGCTGGGTGCACAATGCACGGTCAAGGCGTGCGTACTGGCATTTTCTCCCTGTGTGTCCTCGCAAAGCCGGGCCAGCTTGTCCAGCAAGGGAGTCAGTTCCCGATAGAACTCCTGGCCTTGGCTGTTCAAGCTGACACGCCGGTTGTGACGGACGAACAGGCTGCGTCCCAGATGAGTCTCCAGGCTTTTGACCTGATGGCTGATCGCGGAAGGAGTCAGGTGCAGCTCATCGGCCGCCAGGCTGAAACTCTCCAGCCGGGCGGCCGATTCAAAGGCTCGTAGCCAGGCGAAATTAGGGATGGCTCGCATTAGGGTGCCTTAAACAGGTGAATATTTTTAATCAATAGCTGAAAAAGCTTCGTTTGTCATTCATGGTTTTCGACCTCTACCATGGTTTTACGTTTCACCCGTACGCTGCGCTGGATGGGCTGGCGTGCGGGCAACGCAACATCTTGCCGAACCCGAAGGAGACCTTCCCATGAACGCTAAACCCGATATCAATGAAATTTTGGCCATGACGGGCCGAAAGTCCATTTACCAGCCCGAGCAGCAGGGCCTGATCTATCCCGAAGAGCCCCAGTTTGAGTCTTTTGAAGAAGCGCGCACGCATTTGAAGCAGCGCCTGGTGGCCGCCTGCCGTGCCTTTGCCCTGCATGGTCTGGACTATGGTTTTGCAGGCCATCTGACCATTCGCGACCCCGAGCATCCCAGCCTGTACTGGACCAATCCCATGGCCGTGCACTTTGCCGATGTGAAGGTCTCGAACCTGATTCTGGCGGACCACGAAGGCAAAGTGGTGGAAGGCGATTACGCGGTGAACCGTGCCGGCTTTGTCCTGCATGCTGCGGTTCACGAAGCACATCCCGACATCGTTGCCATGTGCCATGCCCATACGGTTTATGGCACTGCGTTTGCCTCACTGGGCCAGGAAATCCTGCCTATTACGCAGGATGCCGCCGCCTTTTTTGAAGACCATGTTGTCATTCGCGAAGAAGCGGGTCAGGTTGCCGTGGAAACCAAGGCTGGTCACAAAGTGGCTAATGCCTTTGCGGGCGTCAAGGCAGCCATTCACCAGAACCATGGTTTGCTGACGGCCAGCCGTCACAGCATTGAAGCCGCCGCCTTCTGGTTCATTGCGCTGGAACGCTGCTGCCAGCAGCAATTGATGATTGCTGCAACCGGCATGACGCCAACACTGGTGACCCCCGAACGTGCCCGTTACAGCCGTGAGCACGTAGGGAGCGAATACATTGGCTGGCTGCACTTTCAGCCGATCTGGGAAAACCTGTTGCGCACCCAGCCCGATATGTTTGATTGATCCGTCCCGCAAGCAGCTTGATCCGTTGGGGGCAAGCTGCTGACTTTGCATAAATAAAACGAGGAGACACAAGCGTGGAACGACGAGCAATGCTGAAATTGACCGGCCTGGCCGGCATTGTGGCCAGTGGCATGGCCCCTGCGGTCGTCAAGGCGCAAGAGAATTTGCGCTGGCGACTGGCATCGAGCTTTCCCAAGCACCTGGATACGATTTATGGCGGAGGAGAAGTTTTTGCGCAGAAAGTGCGCGAGCTAAGCGATGGCAAGTTCAATATCTCCGTGCATGCGGGTGGGGAGTTGATGCCGGCCATGGGTGTAGTCGATGCGCTGGAACAGAACTCGGTGGAAGCGGCTCACACGGCGCCCTACTATTTCTTTGGCAAGAATGAGGCGTTTGCCTTGAGCTGTGCCATTCCATTTGGCATGAACTCTCGCCAGCTGACGGCCTGGATGTATCACGGCAATGGCTTGAAGCTGACACGTGATTTTTATGCCAACTACAACATCGTCAACTTCCCCTGTGGCAACAGTGGTGTGCAGATGGGCGGCTGGTTTCGCAAGCAGATCAATACCCCGGAGGACATACGGGGCCTGAAGATTCGTATCGGTGGTTTGCCAGGCAAAGTTATCGAGAAGCTGGGCGGTATTCCGCAAAACATCGCCGGTGGCGAGGTGTACCAGGCACTGGAAAAAGGCGTTATTGATGCCGCCGAGTGGGTGGGGCCGTATGATGATTTGCGACTGGGCTTTCACAAGGTTGCGCCCTATTACTATTACCCAGGCTGGTGGGAAGGTTCAGTAGGGCTGGATCTGCTGGTCAACAAGAAAGCGTATGACGGTTTGTCGCAGCACTACAAAGATATTGTCGCGGCAGCCAGCACGTATGCGCATCTGGATATGCAGGCGAAATACGATGCCCGTAACCCAGGCGCCTTGAAGGAACTGGTTGGTCAGGGAGCCAAGGTCCTGCCTTTCTCCAAGGAAGTGCTGGATGCCTCATTCAAGGCGAGCGAGGAACTGTATGCCGAACTGAATGCCAGCAATCCGCAATGGCGAACGATTTATGCGGATTACCGTGCGTTCCAGAAGGATGAGCTGCTGTGGTTCCGCTTCGCGGAAGCGCGCTTTGATCAGTACATGCAGTCCGTGTCTTTATGATCCGAAGGCGGGGGCTGAATCGATTTGCTGCCTACGCAAGAAATACGAAGCCTCCGCCAGTTTCAAGAATCCCACCATCTCGGTACGCGCATACTCCGGATCCCCGCTGGTCAGGGCTTTGCCCAGCTTTTCCAGCGCCTCTACCGTGGCCTGGTAGTTATCGGTATCGCTGGTATTGGCAAAGCGCACCTGGTTGGCGTGGTCGGCGGACATGGCGATGGCGTCCAGCAGGCGCTCGTTGTGTACGCATTGCAGCCAGGCCTGACGAAAGCTGGCGTTAGCGCTGAACATCAGGGCGGCGTCTTTGTGCACCATGGCTACTTTAGCCAGATCAATGGCTTTGCTAAGACCGGCATTTAACTGATCGCGGTCGGCAATGTTGACGGCCAGGGCGGCGGCAGCCGGTTCCAGAATGCGGCGCAACTCAAAGATGTCGCGCACCATGGCGTCGGTCAGCACGGGGACCTGAAATCCCCGTGTGGTGCTGTTCAATAAACCTTCGTTGACCAGTCGTAGCAGGGCCTGGCGCACGGGCATGCGGGTGCAACCAAAGCGCTCGGCCAATTCGTAATCCAGCAGGCGGTCGCCGGGGTGCCAGTCGCCTGCATTCAAACGCTTGCGGGTGTCCCGGTAAATGGTGTCTACCAGCGTTTCTGCCTTGCTTGCCTGTGTGGATTTACCAGTCGAAGTCGCCATACGAAACCGATCAGAAAAGAATGGATGATTGTATCGTACAGACCCCGCTGCGCTGATCGGGTTTGTGCCTAGAACTTGGTTCGTATCCCCACCCGGAACAAGGTCTGATTACGCCCCGTGGAGCTGGGCATGCTGATTACGTTGGCCGTCGCGCCCTCGCCTTGCGCGTGCTGGATGATGGCCTGGGTATAAATATCCGTGCGCTTGGACAGGAAGTAGTCGGCCGTCAGGTTTAGTTGGTGGTATTTGTTCGATCCCAGGGTGGTCAGCCCATAGCCCGGTCCCAGTACCAGATTGGGTGCGGCGCGCCAGGCAAAACCCAGCTGATAGTTGCGGAAGGTATGGTTTTTTTGCTGGCCATCGGGAGCCACGTACAGGGCTTGTGAAAACACACCGTAGATGGTCACTTTGTCGAAGGCGTAGTTTGCTCCTATGCCCCAGTCGCGCAGGTAACGGCCGCCGACGCGATGAGGCGCGCCACCGCCGGTCAGCGGGCTGATGTCCAGGCTGGCTTCCTGTACTTCGGTATAAGCGGCACCGGTCGCAAAGTTGCCGTTCTTGTAGTTGGCCGTAAAGCTGATGGTGCGCCCGGTTTGTGCCTGCCCTTCGCGTCGTTCCGGGAAGCCGTACATGGCACCCAGTTCAACACCGGCAAAGGAAGGCGTTACGTATTTCACCGATTGATTGACCCGCTGGCCGCTCATGCGGTCGTTGTCCAGAGGGCTGTTGGAATAGCCGCCTGCCGACCAGGTGGGGGTGTAAAAGGCCTGCAAGGTGTCGGTGAAGAAATCGTATTGTCTGCCCAGCTTGATGCTGCCCAGATAATCGGATTTCAGGCCCACCCAGGCTTGTCGGCCCCACAGGGCGCCGCCTTGCCCTGCTTCCCCAGTCGCCACGGAAAAGCCGTTTTCCAGTTGAAAGATGGCGGTCAAACCATTGCCCATCGACTCGGAGCCACGCAGACCCAATCGGTTGCCTTGCATGACGCCGGTATCCAGCGTGGTTTTGGAGGGGCCGTTGGCATTGCTGATCCAGGTCAGGCCTGCATCCAGAATGCCGTACAAGGTGACGTTGTCGCCGGTTTGTGCCGTGGCGCTGGAGCTGGCGATCAGCGTAGCCAGTCCAACACAGCCAGCCAAGGCGATTTTGACGTGACGGCGCATCATTGGGCACCGCCTTTGCTGGGGACAGCGTGCAGTTTGGCAGCCTGATCCAGGGCGTTTTGCTGGCGGGCAGATGGCAGGGCAAAGACACACAAACCACCCAGTACGGCCAGACCGGCAATGGTCAATACAGCGGTGCTGGTGCTGCCGCTCATTTCTTGTGCCAGCCCAATGGCGTAGGGGCCAAACAAGCCGCCCAATGCTGCAACCGCATTGATCAGGGCATAGCCGGTTGCAGCGGCGCGGCCACTCATGAAATTACCGCCCAAGGCCCAGACCAGGGGTGTGCCGCCAATGAACATGGCCGTGGCGATGATGACGCCAATAATGCGCACGGTCGGGTCCGGTGCCAGGGCAGTCATCAGCAGGCCGATAGCACCACCGGCGCAGGCAATGGCCAAGTGCCAGCGACGTTCCCCAAAGTAGTCGGATGAGCGGCCCAGAATCAGCATGGCCAGAGCCGAGGCAGCATAGGGCAAGGCGGCAATATAGCCAATGTGGGTCAGGTTCTTGATACCGGCTTCCTGAATGATGGTGGGCGTCCAGAAGATCACCGCATAAATGCCCAGGTTCAGGGATAGCAGCACGCAGGCCAGCCACCACACATTGGGTTTGCCCAGCACTTCAGCAATTTTGTCCTTGCGCGGCAGCTCGCGTTGCGCGTCCTGGTTCAGGGTGTGCAGCAAGGTTTTTTCTTCCTGGCTCAACCATTTGGCGTCTTCAGGACGGTTGGGCAAGGTCGCCCACAGCAAGGCCGCTACAAAGACAGCGGGCAGCCCCTGCAAGAGGAACAGCCATTGCCAGTTATGCAGGTGTTGGGACTCTGAAAACACATCCATGATCCAGCCCGAGAGCGGGCCTACGATCATGCCGCCCGCAGCAGCGGCAGTAACCAAGGTCGCCATGACGCGGCCCTGGCGTTGTGGGGGGAACCATTGCGCCAGGTAATACACCACGCCAGGCAGAAAGCCGGCTTCCGCCACGCCCAACAGGAAGCGGACGATATAGAACTGTGTGGGGGTGGTGACGAACATGGTCAACACGGACAGGATGCCCCAGGTGACCATGATGCGTGTCAGCCAGGCGCGGGCACCAAAGCGGTACAGCAAGAGGTTGCTGGGGATCTCGAACAACAAAAAGCCCACAAAGAAGATGCCCGAACCCAGGCCATAGACCTCGGCTGAAAAATTCAGGTCTTGCAGCATTTGCAGCTTGGCAAAGCCCACGTTGACGCGGTCGATGTAGGCAACGATGTAGCTGATGAACAAGATGGGCATCAGCCGCCAGAGGATTTTGCCGAAAAGCAGATCCTCGGCCTTGGAGGGAGCCGGGTCCGCGGGGCGCGATTGTTGTCTCATGATAGTCCTTATTGGTAATCGCAGTAAGTGAATTCAGTTGAACTCATTTTTTGTGAATATATTCATTTTCATACTTGATGGTCAATAAGTGCTATAGGTATAAAACAAGTTAGAAATTACTTAATATATTGAAATTAAAAGAATTTATAAAAATTAAAAAGCCAATTTCTAGTACAAACACCTAGACTCGTTGACAGCGATATACCCGCTCTATAAACTGAATTCAGTTTTGAATAATAGCAATAAGGAGCTGGCATATGAGCAGGCAGGAGGCCCCTTCGGCCCAGGTGATCGAGCATGTTTCGTCCCTGATTGGCTTTGATACGGTAAGCAGAAACTCCAATCTGGCATTGATTGAATGGGCCGCCAACCGGCTCGAATCGGCGGGCGCACAAGTGCGTTTTGATTACAACGAATCGCGCTCCAAAGCCAATCTGCTGGCAACCTTCGGTCAGGGGCCGGGGGGCGTGGTCTTGTCTGGCCACACCGATGTGGTGCCGGTCGACGGGCAGGTATGGTCCAGTGATCCTTTTGAAGCCCAGATTCGTGATGGCCGCTTGTTTGGCCGTGGCGCTTGCGACATGAAAGGCTTTATCGGCGTGGCCATGGCGCAGGCGCAACGCCTGGGTTCCATGACACTGCGCGAGCCCGTGCATCTGGCCTTGAGCTACGACGAAGAAGTGGGCTGTCTGGGCATTCCCGGCCTGATCGAGGAAATGCGTAAAGCCGGCATCCAGCCCAGCGGCTGCATTGTGGGTGAACCCACCAGCATGCGCGTTGTGGCGGCCCATAAAGGCGGCCGCATTTATCGCTGCCGCGTCAAAGGCTGCGCCGCCCATTCCTCTTTGACACCACACGGTCTGAACGCAATCGAGTACGCCGCCAATCTGGTTTCGCACATTCAGCATCTGGCGGATGAAGAGGCCCAGGTCGGCAAGCGCATTGAAGGCTTTGATGTGCCTTTCTCCACTATTTCCACCAACACGATTTCCGGTGGCAATGGCATGAATATTATCCCGGCCCATTGCGAGTTCTCCTTTGAATACCGCTATCTGCCTGGCGTGGACCCAGATGGTTTCATCGGCAATTTGCGTCGCTTTGCTTATGAGCAGGTCTTGCCGCGCATGCAGGCGCGTCATGGCGACGCGGCCATTGAATTCGAGTGTCTGGGCAGTATTCCTGCCCTGGATGACGAAGACAGCCAGGAGCTGAAAAAAATGGCGCTGGCTTTGCTGGGTGAGTCCGCCGCACAGCGTGTGGCCTATGGCACCGAAGCCTCGTTTTTCCAGGAAGCCGGTGTCCCCAGCATTGTCTGCGGGCCTGGCTCCATCACCGTGGCACACAAGGCCGATGAGTACGTCAGCCTGGAGCAGTTGGCCGCGTGCGAGTCCTTTCTGGGCAAGGTGATCCAGTCCTTGGCTGCTTAGGGCGGGATGGTTTCCGGCAGGTCTTGGGGCCTGTCTTATTTTGAAGGAATTTTTTTTCATGAAGCTAGCAAAACGCATTACCGGCACCTCCCAAAAATCCTTTGGCATGTACGAGCAGGCGGCTCGCCTGCAAGGCGATATCTCGGACCTGATTCATCTGGAAGTTGGCCGCCCGGACGCGGATACGCCAATGGCGATCAAGCAGGCGGCAGCCGATGCCTTGATGCGCGGCGAGGTGCATTACAGCGATCTGCGTGGGGTGCCCGCCTTGCGTGAAGCCTTGGCCGCCAAGCTGCGCAAGCAAAACAAGCTGGATGTCGGGCCGGATGATGTGCTGGTCACCAATGGGCTGACGCACGCCTCCTTTGCCGCTTTCTTCGCCATTCTGGACGAGGGTGATGAGGTGATTTTGCTCTCGCCGCACTACCCGCAACATATAGGCAAAATCGAGCTGGCCGGGGCGCATCCGGTGCTGGTGCCGCTGAATAAGGAACAGGGTTTTGCCATTGATGCGCACGCCATCGAAGCGGCGATTACGCCCCGTACCCGCATGGTGGTGCTGGTGAATCCGGCCAACCCCACGGGCCGTGTGTATCGCCGTAGCGAGCTGGAAGCTCTGGCGCAATTGGCGATCAAGCACGATCTGATCGTGGTCTCTGATGAAGTCTACGAGGACATTACCTACGACGATGCCGAGCACATCAGCATTGCCTCCCTGCCCGGCATGCAGGAGCGCACCGTGTCCATGTTTGCCTTCACCAAGTCCTACGCCATGGACGGCTGGCGCATTGGGTATCTGGCCGCGCCTGCCTGGTTGATGCCCGGCTTGTTGAAGATCACCGCTAACGATGTCACCCATGTGAATACCTTTATTCAGGCGGGCGCGCTGGAAGCGGTGGTCGGGCAGCAAGAAGCCCTGCGCGGGATGATTGCGGACGACGACGCCAAGCGCCGCCTGATGCTGCAACGCCTGAATGCCATGGCGAATGTCAGCTGCGCCCATGTGGAAGGCACGATTTACGCCTTTGCCGATGTGCGCGCCACGGGTGTGCCTTCGCAGGAACTGGCCGAGCGCTTGCTGAACGAGGCCCGCGTGGTGGTGGAGGCAGGCAGCTTCTACGGCCCCCAAGGGGAAGGCTTCTTGCGCTTGTGTTTTGGTTCTGCCTCGTATGAGCAGATCGAGCAGGCCATGGATCGGTTGCAGGTGTTCTTTGCGCAATTGGAAACTCAGGCCAGCCAAACCGCCGCTTGATAGGGTGAACTGGCAGGACCTCGAGGCCGCTTTCTGTTATGGAAAGCGGCTTTTTTTTGTGTCTGGGAGCAGGTGGTTTCAACCCCACTATTTAGCGGAATACATGCCCAGGCCATGATTTTTTTATATAAATGTATAGATTAACGTCCGTACAAATAAACAGACAGACTGCGTCGGTGTTTTCCCTTAAATTCAGGCGTATCCCCCTGTAGGAGCTGGTTATAAGGTCATTATCAATCCATATTTCCATAGACAAGTATCGGCTCCTTATTATATTGTTCGTATCAAACAACAATTATGTCCGGTCAATTAATAGGAGCAGGTCCATGAAATACGGGATACGGGGTGTACTGGCAGCAGCAGGGATGGTGGCCGCGCTGGGCGCGCAGGCTCAAACGCTCAAGCTGGGTGTGGTAGGAGGCATGACAGGTCCAGGCGCGCCCTGGGGTCTGGCTATTGATGGTGGCGTGAAAATCGCCGTGGATGAAATCAATCAGGCCGGCGGCCTGGAAGTGGGCGACAAGAAGTACAAGGTTGAAGTGCTGACCTACGACGACCACTACAAGGCAGCGGATGCAGTAACCGCCACCAACCGTCTGATCGATCAGGATGAAGTGAAATACATCATCGGCCCGATTGGCTCGGCTTCGGTCATGGCCATGAAGCCGATTACCGAGCGCAACAAGGTCATCATGCTGTCCAACAGCTACTCGACCGAAGTGCTGGATGCGAATACGCAATACATGTTCCGCGTGCTGCCTACGCAGTACGAATACAACCGTCAGCTGATCGGCTGGTTGAAGCAGGAACGCCCCGAGCTGAAGCGTCTGGCGATCCTGTCGCCTAACGATGCAACCGGCTGGAGTACGCAAAAGATCCAGACCGCTGCATACAAGGACGCCGGTTACGACGTGGCTGAAACCAAGTTCTTCGAGCGCTCGCAAAACGATTTCCGCACCTTGCTGACCAGCATTCTGGCCAAGAACGTGGACTTCATCGAACTGGACACCGTGCCGCCTGGCCCGGCCGGTATTGTGATACGTCAGGCACGTGAAATGGGCTTCAAAGGCCAGTTCACCAAGTTTGGTGGCAATAACGTGGCTGAAACCGTGAAGTCTGCCGGTGCGGACAATGCGGAAGGAACCTTGGTGTATTTGTCGGCCGATCCGTCCAGCGAACCGTACCAGAAGCTGAGCCAGGCTTACGCCAAGGTCCACAGCAACAGCATGGATGACTTCGTTTTCTACTTCTACGATGCCACCCGCCTGCTGTTCAAGGCCATTAACGAAGCTGGCACCGTGGACGATACCGATGCTGTGCGTGCCCGCATTGAAGCCAATAGCAGCTTTGATGGTATTCAAGGCGCGATTGTCTGGGGCGGCAAGGATGTCTATGGCGTGAACCACCAGATCGCCACCCCGGCCTACCTGGGTGTGATCGAGGGCGGCAAGGCCAAGGTCATCAACAAGTTCGACGCCCGCTAATTACCGGTTTTGTTTCAGTACGCACTCCGCCACGGCGGTGGAGTGCACCTTGATACGGTTAGCAATTATGCAGATCGCAATGCAAATCGCCATCATCGCCCTGATGTCCACGTTCGTGTACGCCCTGGTAGCCCTGGGTTTCACGCTGGTGTTTGGCATCTTGCGGGTGGTGAACTTCGCTCACGGCGAGTTCTACATGCTGGGCGCTTACGCCATGTATGTGTTTTATGGTCAGTTTGGCTGGCCCTACCTGCCCTCTATCGCGGCCGCTGCCGTGCTGGTGGGATTTCTGGGCTTACTGGCTGAACGCGGCCTGTTCCGTCGCTTTGTGGGCGACGAGATGGGCGGCATGATCATGTCCCTGGCTTTGGCGATTACCTTGCAGGCGGGGATCTCGCTGCTGTTCTCGGTGGACGAGCAATCGGTACGCCGTCCGGTGGAAGGTGCATGGCAAATTGGCCAAGCCTTTTTCGCCAAGGATCAATTGCTGATCGTAGGCATGAGTGTGCTGGCGCTGGCTGCCTTCTATTTTCTGATCGAGCGCACCCGTATCGGCATGACGATACGTGCGGTGGCGCAGGATCGGGAAGTGGCACGTCTGCAAGGCGTCAGTTCCTGGAAGATCATGGCCTTCACCTTTGCCTTGAGCTGCGGCCTGGCCGGTTTGTCGGGTGCCCTGATGGCGCCGGTCTACACCGTGCACCCCTATATGGGTGAAGCCGTGGTGGTGAAAGCCTTCATTATTGTGGTTCTGGGTGGTCTGGGCAGCTTGCCCGGTGCGGTGGTTGCCGCCCTGATTCTGAGCGTTACCGAGGCCGTGGCGTCCACCTTCTATAACGCGACCGTGGCCACCATGTTGTCCTTCCTGATCGTGATGGCCGTGTTGCTGGTCAAACCCAGCGGTTTGATGGGGAAATCGTCATGAGCGCGATCAAAACTGCTTCTTTCTATCCGCGTGATGGCGCCCTGCAATGGGTCTGGCATGCCGTTGTGGTCGCGGTGCTGCTGGGCTGGCCCGTGTGGGCCGGACAGCCTCGCTTTGCCCTGCATCTGGCCATCATGGTGTCGCTGTACGCCTGCCTGGCCATGAGCATGAATCTGGTTTTGCGCATCGGCCAGCTTTCGCTGGCGCATGGTGCCTTGTTCGGGCTGGGGGCGTATGCCTCGGCCATTTTGAGTCGAGATTATGGCTGGTCCTTTCCAGCCGCGTTTTTGGGCGCCGGAGTGCTGACGGCAGCATTAGCTGTGGTCACCGGCCCTATTTTTATGCGTATCAAGGGTGTGCATTTCGCGCTCTTGACCTTCGCCCTGGGCGAAGCCGTGGTGCTGTGCTTTATCGAGTTCCACGAACTGTTTGGCGGCAATAACGGCTTTGGCCAGATTCCGGCCCTGCAAGCCAGCTTGCCGATTCCTGAAGGGCGTTACGGGGTTTATCTGGTGACGGTCAGCTTTGCCTTGGTGGTGTATTTCGTGCTGCGGGCCCTTTACCGCCGCGAATGGGGCATGGTGGCGGACTCCCTGCATCAGAACGAGCAATTGGTGCGTTCCGGTGGTTTGAATGTGCTGCGCTTTCGGGTCAGTGTGTTTGTCCTTAGCGCCCTGATTGCCGGCTGGACAGGCAGCTTGTATGCCCACTACCAAGGCTATATCTCGCCTGATTCCTTCGGTTTCTGGACAGCGGTGAATGCCGTCATCATGAATGTGCTGGGCGGTGTGGGTGCCCTGGCTGGTGCCGTGGTGGGGGCCGCAATCCTGATCCCCCTGCCCGAGTTGCTGCGCGACTTGCAGCAGTATCAGCGCCTGATCTATGGCCTGACTTTGATTTTGCTGCTCTTGTTCATGCCGCAAGGTTTGGCGGGTCTGTGGCGTAAGTGGCGCGGCGCGCGCAAGGAGGCAGCATGAGCGTGCAATTGAATGTTCAGGGTCTTAGCCGACATTTTGGTGGGATCCGCGCGGTGGACGAGGTGTCCTTCAGCACGGCTCCCGGTCAGATTACCGGCGTGATCGGCCCCAACGGCGCCGGTAAAACCACGCTGTTCAATCTGATTGCTGGTACGACCAAGCCCAGCGCGGGTGCTGTCACCATGGATGGTGCCGCGATTACGGGTCGCCCGGCCGCGTCCTTGGCGCGCCAGGGTCTGGTGCGTACCTTCCAGATGACGCATGTATTTGCAGGCCACACGGTATTTGAAAACCTGTATCGCGCGGCTCTGTTCCGTCAGTTTCCTTCGCCCTGGTCGCTGTTCAACCCTTGGGGTGTGCGTCGTGGCCGCGAAGAGGCCGCGCGACAGGCAGAACAAGCCTTGGCCTTGATTGGCCTGGAGTCTGTAGCCGATGAGCAGGCCGATTCGCTGGCCTATGGCTTACAGAAGATTTTGGGTGTGGGTATGGCCCTGACAGCCATGCCCCGCCTTCTTTTAATGGATGAGCCCGCTGCTGGCCTGAACCCGGTGGAAACCGTGGCTATGGCCGACCTGATTGAACGCATCCACGCCAGTGGCATTGATGTGGTGGTGGTCGAGCACGATATGGGCCTGGTGATGCGCCTGTGCCAAAAGCTGGTGGTGCTGGTTAACGGTCGTTTGCTGGCCGAAGGCCCGACCGCACAAGTGCGTCAGGACCCGCGGGTGATTGAAGCCTATCTGGGTGCGGATCTGGACAAGGAGCCTGGGCTGGAGCCAGCCGTGGAAGCCCGCGCAGCGCAAAACGGGACGGGACACTCGGCTTCGGTCTCTACAGCTGGTCAGGGAGCTGCCAAGGTCAGCAAGCCTGTGCCCATGTTGGAAATCAAGGACTTGAGCGTGTCCTATGGCGCAGTACGGGCCTTGGACAAGGTCAGTTTTGCGGTGGAAGAAGCCAGTGTGTGCGCCGTGATCGGAGCCAATGGAGCGGGTAAATCGACCCTGATGAAAGCCATTAGCGGTCTGGTGCCGGTTGCTGGGGGAGAAATCCTGCTGGAAGGCCAGCCTATCCAGAACTTGAGTGCAGAACGCCGTGTGAATCTGGGTATTGCCCTGTCTCCTGAAGGCCGTCGCCTGTTCCCGGAACTGACGGTACGCGAGAACCTCTTGATGGGGGCCTATCTGCGTCGCGATCAGGTCGACATTACGGTGGATCTGGAACGTATTTATGGCTACTTCCCGCGTCTGCTGGAGCGCGAGCAAAGCCAGGGACGTCATCTCTCGGGCGGCGAGCAGCAAATGTGCGCGATTGGCCGTGCCCTGATGTCCCGGCCCCGCCTGCTCTTGCTGGATGAACCCTCCCTGGGTCTGGCCCCGGCGGTCACCTTGGAAGTGGCCCGTGCGATTCGTCAGATCAGCCAGGACGGCACCACGATTGTGCTGGTGGAGCAGAACGCTCGCCTGGCGCTGAAGTTGTCGAATCACGCCGTTGTGCTGGAAACCGGGCGCTTGAGTCTGGCGGGCGACAGCAAAGACATCATGAATAACCCACAAATTGCAGCAGCCTATCTGGGCCACGCCGCAGAGGCTTCGCATCATGCCTAATATTTACCAGGTCGCCATGTTCAATGCCGAGCGCTACCCCGACAAGGTAGCGGTTTCGGACGAGCGCCAGGCCTTGTCCTTTGGCCAGTTCTGCGCTCGTGCGCGCGCCTTGTCGGCTTACTTGAAAGGTTTGGGCGTACAGCCGGGGGATCGGGTGGCCATCATGACGCCCAATTCCATCGATTATCTGGCCTTGCTGCATGCCACGGCCGTAGGCGGTTTTTCTCTGGTGCCGGTGAACACTCGTTACGGCGCCACCGAACTGCGTTACTTGCTGGATGATGCCCAGCCTACCGTGTGCATTGTGGACCCGGCCTACCGTCCTTTGCGCGAGCAGATCGAGTCCGAAGGTGGTTTGAACAGTGCTGTGCAGTGGCTGGAGCATTTGCCTGAGTCCTTGCCCGATCACCGTGCGGATGATCCGGTGCAGCACCGCTTTGGCCGTGTGGGGGATGAAGATGTAGCCATCATCATGTACACCTCGGGTACGACCTCGGCCCCCAAGGGAGCCATGCTGACACACGGCAATTTGTCGGCCAATGCGGTGAACTACATCATGGAGCTGGGCATTGATGCCAACAGCCGCTCCTTGCTGGCGACACCCTTGTTTCACATTGGCGGCTTCGGGGTGGTGAATGGCCCCATTCTGTATGCCGGTGGCAGCTTGCACGTGGTGCCACGCTTTGAGGCCGATGCCGTCATGGACGCGCTGCGTCTGTACCAGCCTACGCATGTGTTCCTGTTGTCGGCTATGTGGGTAGGCTTGACCGATCACCCTGAGTTTAAAGAGCTGTCCCTGCCCGGTGCCCAGTTTGTGCAAACTGCGGCTGCGCCTTTGGGCCAGTGGCGTCAGGACTTGATCCGAACCGTGTTTCCCAATGCTGAATTCAGCTGGGGCTTTGGCATGACGGAAAGCTGTGTCACCACCATCAAGAATCGCTACACGCAGGAGATTCTGGAGCATCCCGGTTCCATCGGTTACCTGTGGCGGCATGTGCAGTATCGACTGGTTGATGCCGACGGGAAGGTGCTGCCCGATCAGCGCGGGCCGGGCGAAATGCAGGTGCGTGGCCCGACCGTGTTCAAAGGCTATTGGCGACAGCCCGAGCTGACTGCCCAGGTGCTGGATGCCGATGGCTGGCTGCACACGGGCGATTTGATTCGGGTGGACGATGAAGGCTTTGCCTATTTCATGGGCCGCAGCAAAGATATGATCAAGACAGGTGGCGAGAACGTAGCCGCGCTGGAAGTGGAAAACTGTCTGGCCAGCCACACCGATGTGCGCGAGGCCGCCGCCTTTGGCCTGCCCCACGAGTATTGGGGCGAAGAGCTGGTTGCCGCGATTGTGCCCGCTAATGGCCGTGAGCCGGATGTGGAAGTCCTGCGCGAGTTTTGCCGGGAAAAACTGTCCGGCTTTAAAGTACCCAAACGCATCTTTATTGTGGATTCCCTGCCCCAGTCCTCTTCGGGCAAAGTGCAGAAGTTCCTTCTTCGACAAAGGTATGTCTGATGCTGACGTCTTTATCTCTGTTTGACCCTGCCGTGCTGGCTGCCTGGGCCAAGCGCGCCCGCGCCGATGATTTTGTACGGCAGCATAGTGTCCTGGCCGATGTTTGCGTGGCGCTGCGCAATACCGACACCGGCGAGCATAGTTGGCTGGCCGTGTCAGAACAGGATGTGCAGGCGGGCACAGGCTCGCGCGAGGTGCCGTTCTGGCTGGAAGGCGATAGTGCTGCTTTTGCGGATCTGGCCCAGGGCTTTCCATTTAACCGCTTGGTGCGTCAGCACCGTCTGGTTGTGGGAGGCGATTTGCGCGCCTGCGTGCAGAACTGGATGTTGTTGTACGCCCTGACCCGCCTGACGGGCGAGCTGGAGGTCTGAGCATGCCTTATGTGACAACCGCGGATGGTATCCGCGCCTATTACGATCTGGCCGGTTCCGGTCCGGCCTTGGTGATGGTGCACGGCGCCAGTCAGGACAGTCTGTCCTGGCAATATGTGCTGGATCACTTTGCGCCCTTTTATACGGTGTATGCCCTGGATTTGCCCGGTCACGGCAAGAGCGGCATGCCATTGGGTGGCCCTCATACTGTCACCCCGCAAAATGCTCAGTATTTGCTGCAGTTTCTGGATGCGGCAGGTATCCAGAATCCGGTCTTGATGGGGCACTCCATGGGCGGGGGCATTGTTGCCCAGGCCGCTGCCATGGCGCCCGAGCGTATTCGTGGCCTGGTGCTGGTCGATGGCGCTTCGGTGAACGTAGTGAAATCTTCCGGCTATAACCCGCGCATTCTGGAGATGGCGCGTATCAATCCGGGCGACTGGTTTGAAGTGACCTTCCGCACCTTGATGGGCACCTTGTCCGACCCGGCCCGTGCGCTGGAAGTGGTGACGGATGCCCGTCGTTGCATTCCGGCGGTGGCTTTTGCGGATATCTGCGCTTTTGGTGGTTTTCGCATGGAACAGCTTCTGGACGATATCCGCTGCCCGGTGGTGATCGTGGAAGGCAGCGAGGACTGGTCCGTGCCGCCAGAGTCCGCCAGAGAGGTCGAACGCTTGCTGCGAGAAGGCAAAGTTCCGGTGGAATATATAGAATGGCCGGGCATCGGGCATTTTCCCCAAAGTGAATGTCCTGAGCAGTTCACCCGCGACACCCTGGCTGCGATGCGCCGCCTGTCTCTTTAAGCTGAAAACCGTATGGCAAACACCGAATCCCAGTCCAGCGCCAAGCCAACCCTGTATCAGAACATGAGCGATCGCTTGTTGGAGCTGATCCGTTCGGGCCATTACCCCGTCGGTTCCAAGCTGCCCACCGAGATGGAGCTGTGCGAGATGTACGGGGTCGGTCGGCACACGGCGCGTGAAGCCATACGCAAGCTGACCGATCTGGGTTTGATCGAGCGGCGTCGCCGTGCCGGTACCACCGTGATACGCCAGCATCCCAAGCCGCAGTTTGGTCTGGCGCTGGACACCACGGACCAGTTGCAGCGCTATCTGGAATTTACCGATTTGCACGTGCATAAAAAGGCGGTTTGTGTGGATAAGCAGCCGCCTGAAACCGCGCTGGACGGTGAGCCGGCAGATTGGGTGAAGGTGGAAACCTACCGTAGTGTGCCGGGCAGCAAGCGCGGCATTTCTTGGACAGATATTTATCTGCGCAAGGAATACCAGGCGGTGGCTGACCTGATTTCCACCCAGCCCGGTGGTGTGTATCCGCTGTTGGAGGAGCACTGTGGCGAAGTGGTGGAAACCATCGAGATGGAAATCTCCGCCTCGCGCTTTCCCCCGCATGTTGCCCGCTTTCTGGGCTACGAGGACTCCGACCCGGCGCTGCTGATTATCCGTACCTTCCGCAATCTGGCGGGCAAGGTCATGGAAGTGGCCGTCAGCTTTTACCCACCTTATGAATTCCGCTACGTCACGCGCTTGTCGCGCAGTGATGGGAGCCATCGCTCGCAGAGCTGATTTTTCCGAACCTTTGGGGAGACATTCATGAAACGCAAATATGGCCGCAGTGTGACGGTCAAGGTGACGGGCGACCATGCGCTGGTGCGCTTTGATCGCGGCGTGAACCGTAATGCTATTGATCAGGACACCTTGCTGGCCCTGACGCAGGTGGCGCAAGACCTGGCCTTGTCGCTGGAGATTCACACCGTGGTGCTGACCGGGGCCAAGGACATTTTCTCGGCCGGGATTGATCTGAAAGACCCGCAAAAGTGGAACGACGAGCAGGCAGGCTTGCTGGAACGCCGTGATGTGGCCCAGCGTGGTGCGCGTTTGTGCCGTTTGTGGGAAGAGCTGCCACAGCTGACCATTGCCGCCATTGAAGGCGCCGCCGTGGGTGGTTCGGTTGCTCTGGCGCTGGCGTGTGATTGGCGTGTGGCATCGCAGTCATCCTTTCTGTATCTACCTGAAGCCAAGGTGGGCCTGAACATGGGCTGGGGTGCCATTCCACGCATGGTGAACATGCTGGGTGCCGCTCGCACCAAACGTGCCATTTTGCTGGCCGAACGCTTCGGTGCTGAACAGGCTCTGGGCTGGGGCCTGCTGGATGAGGTCTGCGAACCCGGTCAGGCCGTGGCGGTGGCGCAGTCTTTGGCCAAGCGGGCTTCGGAGTCGCCTGCGGCGATTATCCGCATGACCAAGGAGTCGGTGAATCAAGTCGCCAATGCCATGAACCGATTGGGTATTTATATGGATGCTGATCAGGCGCTGGTGTGTCGCGACAGTGTAGAAGGAGCCCAGGCGCGTGCGGGTTTTTTGTCCGCTGGTCGAGCCTAGATAAAACGGCTCTGCTTGGGGGCGGTCAGCGGACCGGCGACCAGGGCGGGAGAAGGTATTTTGTCGGACCGCGCTTGAGTGCGCTGCGGGCACAATCTGCCTGGCGTTAGTGTCCGCAAATAGCGTGTTACGTGCCCCTATCCGCGTTTGCGGACAAGGGGCTATCTACATCGAGGGATCAGGCGGTTTGACGCTCTTGTGCCAGTCGTCCCATCCCCTGCGGAAATAAATCCAGCCCAGCCGTCGCCACCAGATCCCAGAAGCCAGCAGGCGAGCTGGACACAACAGTGACGCCCAGCTTGTCCTCGACCTGACGCACGGCTTCCAGCGACACCAGGCCGCCGCAAGACAGCAGCAAACCTTGTGCTTGACCGGGGGCCTGCTCTTGGGCGATGTCCCACGTCTTCAGACACAGGTCTACCAGCTCCTGCGTGCTGATTTTCGACATGGCCGTGACGTCATTAACGCCCAGTCCATAGGCGCAGACGGCCTGGATCTGGTTCTGGTCCAGAAATCGGACCAGGCGCTGGTTTACGTCATCAATATAGGACGAGGCCACCGCTACCCGTTCGATGCTGCTGACACGCAGACCGCGCAAGATGGCATGGCTCATGGTGGAGCATGGCAAGCCGGTGGATTCGCGCAGACGTGCCACCAGCTCTTCGTTAAAGTCCGAGCCGCGGTAAAAGCTCAGCGATGTTCCCATCAGGGACACGGCCCGGGCGCCACGGGCAGCCAGTTTCTGGGCTGCTTCCACCACCTGGTCGATAACCTGGTCATAGCCTTCCTTGTCCACCGAACTGAGCGCCAGACCTTGGGCGATGAAATCGATTTCCGGGTACATTTCCGGACCTTCCGGAGGCACCAGACCGGCGGCCGGTGGCACGATCAGGCCCAGTACGGGGCGCTTGGTATCAGAGTTGTCAGTCGTCATAACTTAGCTGCTTATTTCATTGTTTAAAGTCGAGTTGGGCGGTCTTGATGACATTGGCCCAGCGTTCTGTTTCTTCACCTAGCCATTTTTCGGTGGCCTGGGCATCTTGATAACCGGCTACCGAGCCTTGGGCCAGGAAGGCATCCTGTACTTGCTTTTGCTGCATGCTGTTTTCCAAGGCCTTGCTGACGGTGGCGATCAAGGCCGGGTCCACGTTTTGTGGGGCCAGCATGAACAGTGACGGTGTCACGCTATAGCCAGGAATGGTTTCCGAGACGCTGGGCAGATCGGGCATGCCGGGGAAGCGGCGCTCGGACAAGGTGGCCAGCAGACGAATGCGGCCGGAGTTGGCCAGGCCAATCGAGGAAGCCAGGCTGGCAAAGGACATGGACACTTCACCGGAGGCCAGAGCCTGACTGGCGGGAGCGCCACCGCGGTAAGGAACGTGCACCAGTTCGGTTTTGGTTTGCAAGGCGAACAGTTCACCACCCAGATGGTGCACCGAGCCTACGCCCACCGAGGCGAAGGTTTCTGTTTGAGGAGGCGCTTTGCGAATGGCCTCGATCAATTCGGCCACGGTTTTGACAGGGCTGTCGCCCGGAACGGCCAGCGCCAGATCAGACTGGCCCACCATACCGATAGGGGCGAAGTCACGCTGCAAGTCGTAGCGCAGAGCCGGGTAAATATAGGGGGCGACCAGCAAGGAGGTATCGGCAAACAGCAGCGTGTTGCCATCGGCCTGGGATTTGGATACGTAGTCGGCAGAAATGGTGCCGCCTGCGCCGGATTTGTTTTCCACAATTACGGTGCGGTCCAGCTCCTTGCTTAGCGCCTGAGCGGTGACGCGGGCCAGGGTGTCGACCCCGCCGCCAGGGGCAAAACCCACGACCAGGCGAATGGGTTCGGCAGCGTGTAAAGCGGCTACAGGGCTTAATGTCAGGGCGAGCGCAGCCAGCGCACGCCGTGTGAAACGGCTTGCAAACATGAGAAAGTCTCCTCGGTATGAGTGGTAGTTTTTTTAGCTAATTATTAATTCAGTGCCGCATATAAAACCCGGCTAAAGGGTTGAGCTGGGCGTTTAGCCAGCTATAGCGCTCGCGCTTGTCGAACTCCCATTTCTCGGGATGGGCCTGGGCGACACGACGCAGGGATTCGGCCCCGGACAGCACATGGCTGGCCGCTGCCTGCATGGCGCTGGGGCCGTCACGTTGGGCCAGGGCCTGGGTCAGTGCCTGATGTTCATGCCAGGACTGCTCCATGCGGTTTTCCTGATCCAGATGGCGGTGGCGGTAAGGGTTGGTCAGACGGCGCAGGTGTTCAATTTGCTGCACCATGAAGGTATTGCCGGCAATGCTGTGGATCAGGGCGTGCAATTCGGCGTTGTACGTGGCGTAATCAGCCAGGCTTTTTTCTTGCAGGGCCTTGGCACCGCGCTTTTGCAAACGCTCCAGTTCGCGAATCTGGGCATTGCTGATGCGGTAGGCCGCCAGCTGGGTACAGGCGCCTTCCAGCAGGGCCAGGGTTTCCAGCATTTCTTCCAGCTCTTCAATCGTGTGCTGGGTGACAAAAATACCGGCTCGGGGGGCAATGCGCACTTGTCCGGTGGCTGCCAACTGCAACAAGGCTTCGCGTACCGGCGTGCGTGATACCCGGAAAAAAGTGCACAGCAAGGATTCATCAATGGCGCTGCCCGGCGGCAGATCACCGCTGGCAATGCGGTGCTCCAGTTCGATTCGTACCCGGTCGGTATTGCTAAGCGTCATGTCTGTCTCCCAAGCCTTTTCCTGTTTTTTAGGCTTAAATGATTCTAGGGAGGGGTTTTTGATATATCAATTAAGGCTTATCCGAGGGTAAAGAAAGTTTTGCCCCGTTTTGATTCGGGGAAATTTCACGGATAATCATTTTTTGCGCCCCCTCTGCCCCTGTTCGGTCATAGGGGAAAGCACGCTATTTTTCGGATAAAAAAACCATGAGCGAAGAACGTAAACCGCTGGATGCATTGGCCAGCGGCGCCATGCTGGTCCTGTGCCTGATCTGGAGCTTTCAGCAGATTTTGCTCAAGGCCACGGCCAATGACATGGCGCCTATTTTTCAGATCGGTTTGCGCTCGGGTGTGGCTTGTGTGTTGGTGGCTTTGCTGGTTCTGGTGCGCACGCACAAGCTGGCCTTTACAGAAGGGGCCTGGAAGCCGGGGCTGATGGCCGGCTTGCTGTTTGCGCTGGAGTATTTGCTGCTGGGTGAGAGCCTGCGTTTTACCTCCGCAGCGCACGTGGTGGTGTTTTTATATACCGCGCCCGTGTTTGCGGCTTTGGGCCTGCATATTCTCTTGCCGTCCGAGCGTTTGGCCCGTTTGCAATGGGTGGGGATTGGGCTGGCGGTGGCGGGTATCGCTATTACCTTTTTGGGGCCAGCCAGTATGGATGGGGCCAATCTGGGCCGCATGTTGATCGGGGATTTGATGGCCTTGGCCGCCGGAGCCTTGTGGGGCTTTACCACCGTGCTGATTCGTAGCACGCGCCTGTCTGCCGTCCCGCCCTCGGAAGCTTTGCTGTATCAGCTGTTCAGCGCTTTTGTGATTTTGATGGTGGCCGCTGTCGTGACCGGGCAAACCGATATTCATTGGTCAGGCTTGTTGGGCGCCAGCCTGGTGTTCCAGTCTGTGGTGGTGGCGTTCTTGAGCTTTCTGGTCTGGTTCTGGTTGCTACGTCAGTATCAGGCGTCGCGGCTGGGGGTGTTCTCCTTTGCCACTCCCTTGTTCGGTGTTTTATTCGGCGCTTTCCTGCTGGGCGAGGCCATAGAACCCCGTTTTGTGATGGGCGCTTTACTGGTGTTGATGGGCATTACCCTGGTCAGCGCCTATAGCTGGATCAGTCAGCTGCGACGTCGCAGAGCTTGACTGAATCAGCGAGATGACGCGAATGGCCTCAAGGCGCAATGCGTTGTCGCAAGCTGCTTTTCAACCATCGGCAAAACTGGCGGGCCTCACTTTGCTGGGGTGATTGTGCGTTGACATAGGCCATGTAGGTCGCGCCTGTGGCCACTTGGCCAGGGCCGACTTCCCGCAGGACGCCATCGCGTAGATGGTCCATCACCAGTAAACGCGGCACAACCAGAAATCCGGAGCCGGCAATGGCCCCGGCAATCGCGAAAAACAGGTGATCGTAGGTGGCGCTCATCAGTAGCCGCGAAGGCTCAATACCCTGATCCAAAGCCCATAAACCCAACATGTCCGGTCGTGAGCGCGCGGTCACCATAGGCCAGTGTTCCCAGGCCTGCCCGCTGTGCTGCTGGATCAAGGCAGGTGCTGCCACGCATACCAGCTCTTCGCGTATGAGCTCCCAGCTTTCGCTGTCGGGCAGGCTCAAGTCACGGCTGATCAACACATCAAACTCTTCATTAGGACGGGGTGGCGACAGATTGGTGATCAGATCAATTTGCATATGGTGCTGGGCGGTGAACTGGCCAAGCATGGGCACCAGCACCGTCATTGAAAAGCTGGGCATGGAGGTGCGGACTCTCAGCCGTTCGTGCTGATCCTGTTGATGGGTGATTTGCTGAATGGCCATCTCCAGGGTGGCCATGGCATCTTTGACCGTGTCATACAGCTGCAAGCCGGCGGCCGTCAGCTCAATATAGGGGCCGCGTCGAATGAACAGGGCCTGCTTGCTGACTTTTTCCAGGGTGGCGATATGCCGGCTGACTGCGCTTTGGGTGATCCCCAGGCTTTGGGCTGCACGGGTGAAATTGCCTTGTCGGCCCACCGCGACAAATACGCGCAGGGGGACCAGAGGAATATTCTCAAGCATGATTAAAACTCATGATAGGGCCACGCTTAACAGGGGGTGGGTGTAGGGTGTAACAGAACGGTCATCTAAGATAAATACCATGATTTTCATGCAATTTTATTGAAATTACAGGAAATAATCATGCAAAACCGTTTCCCTTATCTATCCGCTTTGCTCATGCTTTCCTGCCTGGCTACGGGGGCTGCCAAGGCGGATGAAGTGGTGTTGTACTCCTCCAATAACATCGATGTGGTGAACACGGTGATTGAGCAGTTCCGTCAGGTCCACCCCGAGATATCGGTGTCTGTGGTGCGGGCGGGTTCCGGTGCCCTGATGCAGCGTATCAAGGCCGAAGCAGAGCAACCTCTGGGCGATTTGTTCTGGTCCGGCGGGTTTTCTACCTTGTCGCAGTATGCCGAGTACCTGGCGCCCTATTCGTCGTCCGAGGCCAGTGCTGTAGGTGCCCAGTATCAGGGAGCTGAGCAACGTTGGTTGGGTACCAATACCCATGTCACGGTGTTGATGCTTAACGAGCGGCAGTTGGGCAAACTCAAGGCGCCTGACAGCTGGGCGGATCTGGCTGATCCGGCCTGGAAGGGCAAGATCGTGATTCCAGATCCGGAGCGCAGCAGCTCTTCTTATGTTGCCTTGTATGGCCTGCAGGATTTGATGGGCCAGGAGGTGTTTGAGAAGGTTGTGCGCAATGCAGTGGTGGTCGGAACCACCTCCGGTGCCTACGAAGGCGTTGCCAATGGCGAGTTCGCGGTTGCGGTAACGATGGAATATGCCGCCTATCAATATGTGGCCGGTGGTCTGGATACGATTGACCTGGTCTACCCCAAAGAGGGCACTTTCCTGTCGCCGGAAGGCATGGCCTTGATCAAGGGCGGGCGTAACCCCGAATCCGCTCGCAAGCTGTATGACTTCCTTGCCTCCCGCCCTGCGCAGGAAGAGGTATTCAAAAGCGCGTTCCGCCGCCCTTTACGCAGCGATATTGCCGTCAATACGCTGACAAGCTTGCCTGCCATGGATCAGATCCGTGTGCATGCGCTGGATGATGATCGTATGGGTGCGGATCGTGAAGCCTTCCTGGCACGTTGGCGTGCACTGGTTTCCCAGCGCTAGGCGGGACTGGTATGCAGATACATCTATCAGGTATTGAGCAAAGCTACGGTTCACAGACTTTGTTTCACGGCTTGGATCTGGACATCCCCAGTGGCTCCTTGTTTACCCTGCTGGGGCCATCGGGCTGTGGCAAGACGACCTTGCTACGCATGTTGGCCGGGTTTGTGCGCCCTGATCATGGCAAGGTGCTGTTCGGCCAAACAGACATGACGCGAGTGCCTGTGCACAAACGCAATGTGGGCATGGTGTTTCAGGATTACGCGCTGTTTCCGGATCGCAGCGTGCTGGATAACGTCAGCTACGGTTTGCTGGCGCGTGGCCAGTCTCGCTCCCAGGCTCGTGTCCCCGCTTTGGAAATGCTGGCGCGCGTGGGCTTGAAGGACAAGTCAGATGCTTTGCCGTCCGCCTTGTCCGGTGGGCAGCGACAGCGAGTGGCCATGGCACGCGCTTTGGTGATCAAGCCCGATCTGCTCTTGCTGGATGAGCCCTTGTCTGCCCTGGATGCAAAGCTGCGCACCGATCTGCGCGAGATGCTGCGGGACCTGCAGCAGGAAGCCGGCATCACTACTGTGTTTGTGACGCATGATCAGGAAGAAGCGCTGAGCGTGTCTGATTACATTGCCGTCATGGATCGGGGCTGCGTCCGCCAGGTCGGGACGCCCGAGCAGATCTACCGCTGCCCTGACAACAGCTTTGTGGCTGATTTTGTGGGAGGGGCCAATCTGATCGAGCTGCAGGAGGAGCTCGGCCAGGCTGCAGATGGCTGCCGCCGGTTCCGTACGGCGGGGGGCATTGTGCGTATTCAGTCTGTCGGACGTTTTACCGAGCGGACGATGTTGGCCTTGCGGCCTGAAACTCTGAGTGTGGATGCTGTGCGCCCGCTGGGCGAGGGTGACATTGCGGCGCGGATTGAGAGCGTGGATTACCGGGGTCCCAGCACGGCTTATCAATTGCGCACGGAGTTCGGTTTCCTGAGGGCAGTGGTCTGGAATACCGGTGTCAGTCAGAGTTGGGCCCGGGGCGATGCGGTGGTATTGCGCGTTCCCGAATCGGCTCTCTTGGTGGAGCGCACATGATGCTGGGTTCTTTGCGACGCGATCCAGCTTGGCTGATGCTGGCCCTGGGTGCAGTGGCTTTGCTGGGCTACTTTTTGCTATGGCCAGTCCTGTCCATGCTGACCAGCTCCCTGTTCAACAAGGAAGGTCAGTTTGGTTTGCACGGCTACGTGCAGTTTTTCTCCGAGCCTGCTTATCGGGAGAGTTTGTTCAACACCTTGTGGCTGGGTGGGGCCGTAACCGTGTTTAGCCTGGTGCTTGGCGCTGGTTTGGCTCTGGCTGCGGCTCGTTTTTCCTTCCCCTTGGCTACTTGCCTGGGCGTCTTGCCTTTGCTGACCTTGGTCATTCCGGACGTGGTGGTTGCAGCAGCCTGGATTGTGGTGCTGGGTAAACAAGGCGTGCTCAATAGTGTGCTGGCTCCTTTGGGCCTGGAGCTGCCTTCTTTGTATTCGTGGTGGGGTCTGGTGTTTGTGATGACCTTGAACAACTACGTGTACGCCTATGTCGCTGTGCTGGTAGGGTTGAAGTCCATGGACCGTAATCTGGAGGAAGCGGGGCTTAGTCTGGGTAGCTCCCCGGCTCGCACCTTGCGCACGGTGACCTTTCCTTTGATGATGCCGGCTTTATGCGGTGCAGCGGTGCTGGTCTTCATGCACGTTATTGGGGATTTTGGCGTTCCGGCCATTTTGGGAGCCCGTACCCCCGTGCTGGCGGTCAAGACTTATAACGAATTTGTCAGCGAAATGGGCGGTAACCCGCAAATGCAGACCACCATGGCTTCTTTGCTGGTGTTTCTGGGCCTGGCCTTGCTGCTGATTCAAAAGTGGGTTGTAGCCCGACGCACCTACCAGATGGAGTCTGGACGAGCTCCGGAGCGCGTGCCCTTGCGTGCCTGGCAGGCCGCTGTGTGCGCCTCTTTGGTATCGATCCTGATTGTGTTGTCGGTGCTACCCGTGATGGTGGTGATTGTCACTGCATTTACGCCCTCTATTGGACCGGTGCTGAAGTATGGCGGCTTTACCTTGAGCCATATGCAGCAAGCTCTGGTGCAGGCACCCGGGCCTTTGTACAACTCCTTGTTGCTGGGCGCCGCAGCGACCAGTGCCGGTGCCGTATTTTCCATCGTGGCCGCCTATCTGATCGTAAAGCGTCCTTCCGGTCTAAGTACAGGTCTGGATGTGCTGGTCATGTTGCCCTTGACGATTGCGGGCACCGTATTGGGCATTGCCTTGATTAATGTGTTTAACAGTGGCTGGCTGGTGCTGACCGGCAGTTGGGTCATTATGGCGCTGGCTTACTTTTTACGCCGGGTGCCCACCAGTGTGCGTGCAGCCATGGGACCTTTACATAACTTGCGTAGCTCCATCGAAGAGGCTTCCATCAGCCTGGGCGTAGCGCCGATGCCAACCTTTGCGAAGGTCGTTTTGCCGGTGGTATGGCCTGCCGTAATTGCCGCCACGGTGTTGATGTGGATCACGACTCTGTCGGAATTATCCGCCACGGTGGTTCTGTATTTTGGCGGGATGAGCACCCTGCCTATCGAGGTTTTTCAATTGGTGGACAGTGGGCGTTTGGCGCAGGCCAGTGCATATAGCCTGGTGCTGTTGATGGCGATATTTTTGCCGTTGCTGCTGACCCGTTTCATTTTCAAAGTAAAAGTAGGATGGACACAATGAGCTCTGTGCAATGTCAGGAAGAGATCGCGCTAGCCCAGCGCGTGTTGGGAGCCAAGGCATCGGCCACCAAAGAGATGACGCGTCTGGCCAATCAAATGCGGCAACAGGGGCAGTCTGTGATTACCCTCAGTCAAGGCGAGCCGGACTTTGCGACCCCCGAGCATGTGCGTCAGGCGGCTAAAGAAGCAATTGATCGTAATGAGTCCCGCTATACCGAGGTCGCTGGCACCCTGGCCCTGCGTGAGGCCGTGGTGCGCAAGTTCGAGCGTGACAATGGCCTGCACTTCAGCCCCGATCAGATCCAGGTGGGCTGTGGGGCCAAGCAAGCCTTGTATAACGCCTTGCAGGCCACGGTGCAGGACGGGGATGAGGTCATTATCCCTACCCCTGCCTGGGTTTCCTATCCTGAAATGGTCTTGTTGGCAGGTGGCCAGCCGGTCATTGTGCGTTGCAGTGCACAAGCCGGTTTCAAGCTGCAAGCCGATCAGCTTGAACGCGCCATCACCCCCCGTACCAAATGGCTGATGCTCAATTCTCCATCCAATCCCAGTGGTGCCGTGTATTCACGTCAGGAACTGGAAGCGTTGGAGCAAGTGCTGTTGCGCCATCCGCATGTCTGGGTGATGGCTGATGATGTATACGAAAAAATCCGCTATAGCGACGAACCCTTTGCCACGCCTGCCGCCTTGTCCCCGTACATGGCAGCGCGCACATTGACCATCAATGGTGTCTCCAAGGCCTACGCGATGACCGGCTGGCGGGTGGGGTTCGCCGCTGGTCCGCTGCCTTTGATCAAGGCCATGAATCTGGTGCAGTCGCAAGCGACCTCTCATACCAGCTCCATTAGTCAGGCAGCGGCCGTGGCTGCACTGGATGGCCCCATGGATTTTCTGCCTGAGTTTGTGGAAGCGTTTCGCCGACGCCGTGACAAGGTGGTGGCGGCGCTCAATGCCATGCCGGGGATTGAGTGCGATCTTCCCATGGGCGCGTTTTACGTGTTTCCCAGCTGTCAGGGCGTATTGGGTTTGCGAGACCCTTCCGGTCAGTTGATCAGTACCGACAAGGATCTGTGCATGTACTTCCTGCGCAGTGCAGGGGTGGCTGTGGTACCAGGGTCGGCATTTGAACTACCCGGTCACTTCCGGGTGTCTTATGCCTCCAGCGATCAGGAGCTGGAGGAGGCGATGAGCCGCATTGCCCAAGCCATTGCTCGACTGAGCTGATCCCCTTACGGAGAAATAGTGTGAATAGCAAAAAGAATCAGGTGTTGAAAGAAGCCTTCTCCCAAGGGCGTTTGATGACGGCGATGGCCGCACATAACCCCCTGTCTGCTCGGCTGGCGCAGGATGCCGGTTTCGGAGCGATTTGGGGTAGCGGTTTTGAGTTGTCAGCCAGTTATGCCGTGCCCGATGCCAATATCCTGTCGATGGGAACTCACCTGGAGATGATGCGGGCGATTGCCTCAAGCGTGGATATTCCTTTGATTGCCGACATTGATACCGGCTTTGGCAACGCGGTCAATGTTAGCTATATCATCCCGCTGTATGAAGCGGCGGGTGCCAGTGCCATTGTGATGGAGGATAAAACCTTCCCTAAAGACACCAGCTTGCGAGCGGACGGGCGTCAGGAGCTGGTACGGATTGAAGAGTTCCAGGGCAAGATTGAGGCGGCTTGTGCTGCGCGCCGTGACCCTGATTTCTTGATTATTGCGCGGGTCGAGGCCCTGATCGCTGGCCTGGGGCAGGAGGAGGCCCTGAAGCGGGGGCTGGCTTACGAGCAGGCGGGTGCAGATGCCATTCTGATTCACTCCAAACAAGCTACGCCAGATCAGATTCTGTCTTTTGTTCAGGCTTGGCCGGGCAAGGTGCCGTTGGTGCTGGTGCCAACAGCCTACCCTCAACTGACCGAGGCGGACATTGCACAACTGGGCAAAGTGGGCGTGGTGATTTACGGCAATCATGCGATTCGTGCGGCTGTAGGGGCCATGCAAGCGGTGTTTGCCCAAATTCGTCAGGATGGCGGCATTCAGAATGTGGATTCCGGCCTGCCTTCCGTCAAAACCATTATTGGCTTGCAAGGCGATGCCCATATGCGGCAGATCGAGGCCCGGTTTCTGCGCTAGAAGGGACAGTATTGGGCTTCGTATAATGGCTGATGGCCCGACGGCGGGCCATTAGCCGGATGAATACGATGCCCAAATCTGCACAAGGCCCTATCCCGGTCACATTGTTGACCGGTTTTCTGGGCAGCGGGAAAACGACTTTGATCAATCGCGCTTTGCAAGAAGCGCAGATGGCCGACACCCTGGTCATCATCAATGAGTTTGGGCAGACGGCGCTGGACCATCATCTGGTGGCGCATAGCCAGGAAAATGTGATCGAGGCTATGGGTAGTGGTTGCTTGTGCTGCACCATACGGCGCGATCTGGTACAGACCTTGCGCGACATTACCTGGCGTTTTTCGCGGGCAGGCCAGAGACAGTTCCGACGGGTTCAGATTGAAACGACCGGGCTGGCCAATCCTGCCCCTATCTTGCATACCTTGTTAAGCGATCCGCAACTGGCCGGGAAGTACAGCCTGGCGGGTGTGGTGACGGTGGTGGATCTGGAACATGGGCTGGAAACGCTGGCGCGCCATGCCGAAGCGCAACGACAGGTGGCTGTGGCTGATTTGCTGCTGTTCAGCAAGCGTGATCGGGTGGATGCCGTGGCGGAAACGGTACTGCGTGAATACGTGCGTGGTTTGAATCCTTTGGCGCAGCAGCAGATTCTGGCGGTATCGCAGCCTGTTGCGCCCAGTTTGTTGGGCTTGGGTGAGCAAGCGGGGCAAGGACGGGCCTGGAGCTTGGAAGCGTTCGAGGCATTGGGGCAAGATACTGGCGATCACGATCACGATCACGATCACGATCACGATCACGATCACGATCATGTGCATAGCCATAGCCATAGCCATAGCCATAGCCACGGCACGGGTACCCTGGCTGGCAACAGCAACAGCAACAGCAACAGCAACAGCAACAGCAACAGCAACAGCAACAGCAGCAGTCAGCCCAGCAGCCTTGAGTCTACTCACCTGCATGGAGCAAGCTCCAACGAGTCCGCGGTCGGCTTGCCTGATGTTTCCCGCCATGGAGATTCCATCTACTCGTTAAGCGCCCTGTTCCCCCAAGCTCTGCCCGCCGACAAACTGCAATCCTGGTTGTCGGATCTGTGCCAGTGGGCAGGCCCTCGCCTATTGCGCCTTAAAGCTGTTCTGCCCGTGCAGGGCATGGACCAGCCGCAGGTGATTCATGCCGTGCAGCATCAGTCCTATCCTTGGCAGGCCGTGCCGCAGTGGCCCTGGCCGGATCAACAAGGGCGCATGGTAGTGATCACACATGATCTGGATTTCCAGGAGCTTTGGGCGCGGTTGCAGGCTTTGGATACGGCGGTTCGAAAGACGGATTGATACTCGCAGAGTCCGAGCCTCTCTTGGCCGGATTTTCTCTAGTCGTTGACTTCG
Source organism: Alcaligenes sp. GCM10023179 (assembly GCF_042653705.1). Classification (NCBI taxonomy): domain Bacteria; kingdom Pseudomonadati; phylum Pseudomonadota; class Betaproteobacteria; order Burkholderiales; family Alcaligenaceae; genus Alcaligenes; species Alcaligenes sp. GCM10023179. The sequence continues at coordinate 117,288 of NZ_JBHSIQ010000006.1, forward strand.
AGCCTTTCTTGATCGGATTTTCTTGAGTCGCCGGGAGCTTGATGGAGCGTTGTCTCTTGGTCATCCGAACAGGCTATCCACCGCTGCGGCAGACAGCACCCCAAAGCCGAAAAAAAGGACGCCTAAGCGTCCTTTTCAAAAGCCTTTGGGCTAACAGGTTTTATTGGGGCTCTACGCCCACTTTCTTGAACAGGGCGGCCCACTGGGGCACTTGTTGCTCCACCTTGGCTTGCAAGGCAGCCGGGTTGGCTTCTTTGTCCATGACCGTTGCGCCCAGGGTGGCCATGCGGCTTTGGAAGTCCTTGTCGGCCATACCGGCTTGAAGCGCTTTTACCAGGGTATCCACGACAGGCTGGGGTGTATCTTTCGGTGCCCACATGCCGTGCCAGATGCCTACTTCAAAGTCCTTGAAGCCGGATTCCTCCATGGTGGGGACGTCCGGGAAGGTCGGGACGCGCTCGCGGCTGGTGACAGCATAGACCTTCACCTTGCCGGATTTGATTTGCTGGGTGGTGTTGGTGGTTTGGTCACACATGATGTCCACCTGCTTGCCCATCAAATCCGCGATGGCCGGGGCGGTGCCTTTGTAGGGCACGGTCAGCAGTTCAATACCCAGTGCCTCGGTGAACATGGTGCCGCACAGGTGGCTGGCCGCGCCAATCCCGGCGTTGGCCAGGGAAACCTTGTCCTGGTTGTCCTTCAGGTACTGCACCAGCTCCTGAATGTTGTTGGGTGGGAAGTCCTCACGGGCAATGATGGTCATGGGAACGTCAACGACCAGGCCGATGGGAGACATGCCGTTGATGGCGTCATAGCCGGGCTTTTTGTATAGCGAAGGGGCGGTGGAAAAGCCGATGTGCATCAGCAGTATGTTGTAGCCATCCGGCTTGGCGCGGGCGACCTGGGAAGTGCCAATGGAGCCACCTGCCCCGCCTTTGTTTTCCACCACAATGGTTTCACCCAGAACTGGGCGCATGGCTTCGGCCAGAGCGCGTGCCACGTTGTCCGTGGGACCGCCCGCCGCAAAAGGTACCACCATATTGATGGGGTGGTCCGGATAACCGGCTGCCTGTGCGGTAACCGAGCAGGCCAAGGCCGCGCCCAGACTGACAAACAGCTTGTTTAATGCAACAGCCATAATGCCTCCTTGATAAGGATTACTTATTCTTTTGGGAGATACTTGGGTCCGGTCGCTCTGTGCTGCGAAGCGTTGCAGGAGTGGCTTTATTCTACTGAGGGTGGACGTGTTTCTTTTTCAGGTCTAACCCTAGTAAGGGGCCTGAATGGACTAGGGGAATATACGGGGGGCTCGCATGGCGAGCAAGCCACAGCCAGAGCTTGTGGCTTGCCAAGGTGCCTGCTCAGGCAGAGGCCGGTTTATGCAGTACCGGCGTCAGATAGGCGATGATGGAAACAGTCAGTGCGGCGGTGGCGATCAGACTGCAGAAGATCATCAGGCCCTGGTCCAGACCCAAATGGTCGGCCAGCCAGCCCAGACCCAAAATAGGCAGGATGGCACCCAGATAGCCGGTGATCAGGTAGGTAGACGTCAGACCGGCACGCTGATGCGGGGGCGAGACACGCTGCACGATAGACATGCCGCCGTACATGCACAGGCCGTGGCCAAAGGCGGTCAGCAGCACGCACAGGATGAATAACAACGAGGAACTGGCCCACAGATTGATCAGCAAGGCGATACAGGCCAGGGTAAAGGACAGCAGGCCCACGATGACGCTGCGCTTGGCGGGCCAGCGGCGGATCAGCAGCTGAAAGCCCGAGGACAGGAACAGAATAATCCCGATGGAAAAGCCGCTGGTGGCCGGGCCGTGCCAAGGCACCATTTGCGCCATGAAGCTGGGCGCCAGAGAGGCGAACAGGCTGAACATGGCAAAGGCGCAACAGGCGGACAAGCAGCCAATCAGATAGGGGCGGCGCAGATGGGTGGCGGGCAGTGTCAGGCGCGGCATCCAGGTGCGCCAGTTGGTCTTTTGCGGTACCGGCTGTTTGCTGGCAATGGGCTTGATCTGAAACAGGGCATAGATGGCCAGCACACCCAGGGCCATGGAGGGGATATAGCTGGAGAACAGTGGATTTGGCACCCACTGTGCAATCAGGCCGCCTACGACCGGGCCCAGGCCAAAACCAAAGGCCAGCATCAGTGAGGTGGTAGCGGCAGCGCGTTGCACGTCTCCGCCCCGGTTAAATTGCCCCAGGCCGATGGAGGCTGAAGTCACAATCATGCTGGAAGCCATCCCGATCATGATGCGGCTGAACACAAAGCTGCCTACATCCCAGGCAAAGGCGGACAGGGTTACGCCGCTGGTCACCAGAATCAGGCCGGTACGCAGCACGGGCATAAAGCCTTTCATGTCGCTCAAGCGGCCCAGAAACAGCAGGCCCGTCAAACCAGCGGCCATATAGGCCACGTACAGTTGGGTAATGTGACTGGCGTTCAGGTCCCAGCGGTCCTGATACAGCGGGTATAGCGGGCTGGCCAGGGCCGTGCCCATCACCCCGATACACATGGCGATACTGATCCACACGTAGGGGTCCCACTTGCTCTTCTTGCACGCCGGGCGCGCAGCCGCAGGCTTGTCAGCAGCCTTTTGCTGGGCTGGATGGTTCAGGTTCTGTTCGACCCGTGCTTTTTGCAGGGTCCGAGCGGGGGCGCTGGCGTGAAAGTCCTTGCAGCTTTGGGAGTCTCGCCAGCTTTCATGCAGCACCCATTGTCCTGGGGGCTGGTCTTTGCGCAATACATCGAAGCGTAAACAGGCGCTGTTGGCCCGGGCTTGTTCAGCCAGCGAGTCTACATAAGCGGCCTGTGCCTGAGGGTCCAGATCGGTGAAATGGTAGTTTGTAGTGCGAAAGTACGTATCGCCCATACGGCGCAATCCTTGACAGCGAAATCATTCGGGACCATCAAGGATACTCTTTCGTGTCTGCACTGACATGGCAATTCGCTGACACTAGGCTGGCTGGCGTAAATCCAGATGTATATCAGCCACACGCACAATTTCGGCTTCGTGGTCCGGGTCGCGCCAGGTGTCCTGACAGGCCATCTGGTGCCAGCGCTGCATGGCAGGCAATTCCAGTATGCGATTCATGTAGTCCTGACAGGCTTCGTCCAGTTTCAGACCATAGGTTTGCAGGCGAAATACCACGGGAGCGTAAAAGGCATCGACGGCACTAAAGCGCTCTCCGGCCAGGAAAGGGCCGCCAAAACGGCTCAAGCCTTCTTGCCAGATGGTTTGCAGGCGTTCCAGCTCGCCTTGCAGACGCATGTCCTGCTGATGGTGGTGGGCGCGCAGGGCGACGGCAAAGGGGCAGAGATTCCGTAGTGAGGAAAAGTTGGCGTGCATTTCTGCACTGGCGCTGCGCGCCCAGGCGCGGGCAATAGGGTCTATGGGCCAGACGCCGGGATGCTGTTCGGCCAGGTATTCGGCAATAGCCAGACTGTCCCAAATGATTTGCCCATTGGTGTGTAGCACAGGTACTTGGCCCGCCGGTGCCATTTCATGGAAAGCCAGGGTGCTGAAGGAGGGGCCAAAATTGAACCAGCGTGCGTCAAAGTCTATGCCCAAGTGGCTCATTAATAACCAGGGGCGCAAGGACCAGGACGAATAATGGGGATTGCCCAGAACAAGGGTATAGCTTTTTGAGGGTTGCATGGCGGCAAGCTTTCACGAAGGTGATGGTGTTTGCACTTTAGTAGGCTTTGTTCTGCTTGGGTAGTACCAGTGCCGGCTTAGCGTTTTGGTATGCTGGTTTTTTTTGCGGATTTGGGGAGCGGTGTGCATGGCGTATGACCTGGAGAAGCGGCTGGTGATTGGGCTGGCTTCCAGCGCTTTGTTTGATCTGAGCCAGTCCCATCAGGTCTTTCTGGAGCAAGGTGAGGCAGCGTATCGTGATTACCAGCTGGCGCGCGAGCATGAGCCCCTGAAGCCGGGCGTGGCTTTTTCCTTCATTCGGCGCTTGCTGGCCCTGAATGATCTATCGCCCGACGATCCCTTGGTCGAGGTCGTGCTGCTCTCCCGTAATGATCCCAATACAGGTTTGCGGGTGATGAATTCCATTCGCCATCATGATCTGGACATTACGCGGGCGGTGTTTCTGCAAGGGGGCGACCCCAGCCCTTACATCCAGCCGCTGTCCATCAGCCTGTTCCTGTCGGCCAATCAGGAAGACGTGCATCGGGCGGTGCAGCAAGGCTATCCCGCAGGTCAGGTTCTGAATTCCTCTTACGAGGATGCTTATGACGACCAGCCCATTCGCGTAGCTTTCGACTTTGACGGGGTGATCGCGGACGACGAGTCCGAGCGCGTGTATCAGCAGGAAGGTGGTTTGCCGGCCTTTTTCGAGCATGAAGTGCGTTTGGTGCAAAAACCGCATAATCCCGGCCTGTTACAGACGTTTTTGCTGAAGTTGGCGCATATACAGGAAGTGGAGCAATTGCGTCAGGAGCAGGATGCCAGCTATGTGCCGCGTCTGCGGATTGCGATTGTGACGGCACGCAATGCGCCGGCTCACGAGCGTGTCATCAATACCATCCGCAGTTGGGGTATCGAGGTGAACGAGGCCTTCTTTCTGGGTGGCATTGAAAAACGTCGGGTGCTGGAGGTTTTGCAGCCCCATATTTTCTTTGATGACCAGACCACCCACCTGATTCCCACCGCGCAGACCTTGCCGTCCGTGCATATTCCGTTTGGGGTGGTGAACCATCCGCCAGTGAAAGTGGTGGTGCCGGAGAAAAAGAAAGGGCGGAAACAGGCCAAGACAAAGCCGTGAACTGATGCTTGATCAGGCGCGGCTTGGTTCCTGGGGGCACTCAGCCCTCAGACTTGGGCCAGGGCGCGGCTAACGGCGCGTGCAGCGGGCTGGATCAGGCTGGCTAGCGCTTCGGGGCTGATCGCCTCAAAGCGTTCCAGCGTACCCAACAAGGTCAGGCTGCCGAAGATACGTTTGGCATCATCAAAAATAGGCGCGGAAATACCGCCTATGCCCGGATTGATCTGCTCTTTGGTGATGCAATAGCCCGCACGGCGCAGTTCCTGCATATGGGCGGAAAACACCGGCCATTCCTTGCCCAGGCGCTGTACATAATCAATCTCCTGATTTTTCTCGTACAAGCGGCGCAGATGGCGGGTGGGCAGATAAGCCGTGACGATACGGGCTGTGGAGCTGCGGAACATATCCATGGTGCGGCCCCGGCCAAACAGCAGCTCGAAACGCTCCGGCCCGGTTTCCTGATGGGTGGTCAATATGCGTTCGCCATATTGCTGGCCGATCAGGACGTCCAGTCCGGTCTGCTCGACCAGCGAACGCAGCAAGGGGCGGCAACGGCTGACCAGCGGATCAAATTCGCGGATCAGCAGATCCATTTCTATAAACCGGGGCCCCGGCGCGTAACCTTCGGGACTGCGTATCAGCAGGCCGCTAGTGCATAACTCTTTCAGGTAGCGATAGGTTGTCGCGGGAGGGTAATTCAAGCGAGCGCAGATGGTTTCCACATCCAGAACCGGAGTGTCTGCACCGTACAAGTCCAGAATTTGCAGCATGCGTCTTAGACTATTCATGTGCCCTCGTAGAAGCGGAGTTGTTGGTTCTTTATTCTAACCATGCTGCGGCGTGTCAGTGGAGCGCAACATCGGGCATTGGCCGAGTCTACTGGTTTATACCTAAACCATCAGATTATTCAAAAATTATTCTCAGACTGCGGTAATAATCTGAGGCATAAGCGGGTCTGTTATGCATTTGCTTACACATGGCCTACTCCTTTTGTGGCGTCGGGTTCTACGCGGGCCCGGACCCGGTTTTTTTTGAGGCGGACATGGATCAGGCTCAGCCCAGTCAGGTGTCTTTAGAGATCAAGAATGTGCTGTTCATCATGTGTGACCAGTTACGTGCAGACCACCTGTCCTGTTATGCCCCTGGGGGCGCATTAAAGACCCCCAATCTGGATCGTCTGGCCGCCATGGGTGTACGCTTTGATCGTGCCTATGTGAACTCTGCCGTCTGTGGCCCGTCGCGGGCCTCGTATTACACCGGCCGCTATCCCTTGTCGCACCGGGTCACCTGGAATCGCGTTCCCCACCCCATCGACGAGCTGTATCTGGGCGATTATCTGGCCCAGTCCGGGCGAGAGTGCCATCTGCTGGGCAAGACCCATCACGTGCCGGACCCGGCCGGGGCCAATGCCCGACGCTTCCAGGTTCAGCCCGAGGCGGCCGAGCGCTTCTGGCAAGGCGGCTTTACGGCGATTGAACGCTATGACGGTCACTTTGAAATGGGCCCGGATAGTGAATACCGCCAGTATTTGCAGGCTCAGGGTTACGACAGCGAGCGTCCCTGGGAAGACTATGTGATTGGCAGCCAGGATGCCCAGGGTCAGTTTGCCTCCGGTTGGTACATGCGTAATGCCAGCCTGCCAGCACGGGTACAGGCGCAGGACTCTGAAACCGCCTACTTCACCCAGCGGGCCATGGATTTCATCACGGCCAAAGGCGAAGAGCCCTGGGCCTTGCATCTGTCTTTCATCAAACCGCACTGGCCTTATAAAGCGCCAGCGCCCTACCATGATCGCTTTGGCGCGGAAGACGCCTGTACGCCCCTGCGTGCAGAGCACGAGCGCCAGAATGCACACCCCGTGCATGCGGCCTATCAGCAGCATGAAGAATCCCTGTCTTTTGCTCAGGACGAGGTCTGGCGCACGATCAAGCCTGTCTATATGGGCCTGGTTCAACAGATCGATGATGAAGTCGGCCGTTTGCTGGACATGCTGGAACAGCAAGACCGCCTGAAAGACACCCTGATTATTTTCAGTTCCGATCACGGCGATTTGCTGGGCGACCATTGGCTGGGCGAGAAAGAGTATTTCTTTGAAAACGCCATACGCGTTCCGCTGATCGTGGTTGATCCACGGACTTCAGCGAATGTCACACGTGGTCAAAGCAGTGATGCTTTTGTCGAGTGCGTGGATGTCACCCCTACGATTCTGGATGCCTTGCACCTGCCCGCCCAGGAGCACCGGGTGGAAGGCCGTTCGCTGATTCCCTTGTTGCACGGCCAGTCCGACTGGGCACGTGAGTACACCGTGGCCAGCCTGGATTACGCCTATCGGGAAGCCCGCCAGATTCTGGGCCGTGGCGTGGATGAATGTCGTGGCCTGATGCTGCGCGATAGCGACTATAAATACATACATTGGCAAGGCTATCGGCCACAATTATTCGACTTGAAGCAAGACCCTGACGAGCTGCACGACCTGGGCGCAGATCCGGCGTATGCAGCGGTTTGTCGGCGTATGAAAGAAGGCCTGCTGGACTGGCATGACACCCTGAAAGGGCGTGCCAGCGAGAGCTGGGCTGCGGTAGAGGATCGTACCAATGCGCATGAGCGCATGATGAATATCTTGATTGGACGATGGTAAATGCGCTGCGGGGGGCTACCAGTCGGTGGCGGGCCGCAATCAATAACGATAAGGAGTGGACAATGAAGCAGCTTAAAAATACGACGCTGGCCCTGTTGTTGGCAGGTGTGGGTGCTTTGGCCCCGATGATGGCTCAAGCCGCCTGGCCGACTACGGACCAGGTGCGTATTGTGGTCCCCTACCCACCCGGCACCGAGCCTGACATTCTGGCCCGCGATCTGGGTGTGCATCTGAACAAGGCCACCGGCAAGGTCTTTGTGATTGAAAACCGTCCGGGCGCCAATGCCATTATCGGTACTGACAATATCGCCAAAGCCAAGGGGGACGGCTCGGCCCTGCTGATGGTCGATAGCCTGGCGGTATCGACCAACCCGCTGCTTTACAGCAACCTGCCCTACAAATGGGAAAAGGACCTGAAGCCGGTCACCACAGTCGCTGGCGTGAACCTGTATCTGCTGGTGCGTAATGATTTCCCGGCCAAGGACTACAAGGAATTTATCGCCCAGGCCAAGAAAGCCAATGGTGATACCAATGTGGGCACCGGTGGCCGTGGACATGTCACGCACCTGGGCATGGGCTTGCTGGCCCGTGAAGAAGGGGTGAACTTCACCTACATCCCTTACAAGGGCATGGCCCCGGCGACAAACGCCATTCTAGGCGGTGAGACAGATGCCATGCTGGTCGGTGGCATTCTGGCATCCCAGCACGTAGATGGCGGCAAGGTGCGAGTCTTGGCGGTAGGCGCTGACAAGCGCACTGAACTGCTGCCAAATGTGCCGACGGTGCAGGAAGCAGGCGGCCATGCCAACAGCATTCCAACAACGACTTTTGCGCTGTTTGCCCCCGGCACCACGCCGGATGACACCGTGAAAGAAATTCAGGAAAAGGTGGGTGCTGCCCTAAAGACCCCCGAAATGCAGGCTGCCTTCAAGAGCCGTGGTCTGGCCCAGTTCTTCACCACCCCGGCTCAAACGCTGGAGCGCGTGCAGAACGACTCCAAGGTCTATTCCGAGCTGATCCCTACCCTGGGCATTCAGCCTGAGTAATGGGCTATCTGGCAGAGCCATACATCTGATCAGTAGCCTGGCTGCTGACGGTTATGGCTCTGTGAAGCCTCAAGGTTGGAAAGGATAAAAAAACACCACACACGCCCCGTTCAGGTGAGGCGTGTGTGGTGTCTCTTGAATCTGGAAGTCGCTACAGACCAGGTTCAGAACGCCAAGCCCGCGCTATGCAGGGTTAGAACCGATAGTGTGGCCGGGCGGGCTGCGTTTTACTGATCGTTGTAGTCGTGCTGCTCGGAGATCAGACGCCGCAAGGTGGTTTTGAGGGCGCCGACATCCAGCGGTTGCAGGCGCTGCACCACTTCCTGCTCGTGCAGGCGGGCCTTGGCAATCAGGCCGGAGATCAGCGTCTGGCCTTCTTCGGTGATGCGTACCAAGGTGATGCGACGGTCCACATCGTGGGCCACGCGGCGCAGCAAACCTTGCTTTTCCAGGCGATCGAGCAAGCGTGTGACGGTGGGTTGCTTGGTGGTGGCAATACGAGCCAGATGGCCGATGCTCACTTCGCCCGCGCCGGACAGGGTGGACAGCACACGCCATTCGGAAATGGACAAACCGTTGCTTAGCACCACTTCATGGAATTCGGCAGAGATCAGCTGGCTTGCCTGGGCCAACAAGGCGGGCAGGTAGTTTTCGACAAAGACGGTGTCGTGTTCGGTGGGGCTCATGGTGCTTATTGTCATTACAGGCTAATGGGTGCCGCAAGGCAGCAACAGGGCTCACTATAACCAAGCTGTCCGCTCGCGTGTCGCAAATAATTTAGCTACTTTACTAGGGAAAACCATGAGAATGGATATGTTGAGATATAAACATATTCCGATGAAAATAAATACCATGTTCACAATGAGCGGTAAGTAAGGAAAGAAAAATGGCTGAGCGATCGTTTGTCGAAGAAGTCAAAAAGCTGCGCCTGGGTGATGGAGACGTATTCAGTGGCGAAGGCATCCTGGCGGTGACCAAGGCCCTGCTGGAATCGGGCGTGTCCTACGTGGCCGGTTACCAGGGTGCGCCTATCTCGCACTTGATGGACGTGCTGGCAGATGCCCAGGACATCCTGCAAGAGAACGGAATCCGTTTTGAAAACAGTGCCAGCGAGGCAACGGCGGCGGCAACGCTGGCTGCGTCGGTTAACTACCCGCTGCGTGGCGCCATCACTTTTAAAGCAACCGTGGGTACCAACGTGGCCTCGGACGCGCTGGCCAACCTGGCCTCTGGCGGGGTCAAGGGCGGTGCGTTGATCATTGTGGGCGAAGACTACGGTGAAGGCTCGTCCATCATGCAGGAGCGCAGCCACGCTTTTGCCATGAAATCCCAGATGTGGATGCTGGACCCCCGTCCCAACCTGCCCTGTATTGTGCAAGCAGTTAAAGACGGCTTTGATCTGTCCGAAGCGTCCAACACCCCTGTGATGCTGCAGCTGCGTATCCGCGCCTGTCACGTGCATGGTCAGTTTGTGGCCTCGGACAACCGCCGCGCCAAATTCACCATCAAAGAAGCCATGGAGCAGCCCACACGCGACATCAATCGCATTGTGTTGCCGCCTGCCAGCTTCCTGCATGAAAAAGAAAAGATCGAACAGCGCTGGCCCAACGCCGTCAAGTTCATCGAAGAGCGTCAGCTGAATGAATTCTTTGCTGATGGTACCGATGACGTCGGTCTGATCGTTCAGGGCGGTGGCTACAACACCGTCATCCGTGCTCTGGAACACCTGGATATGGCCGACGTGTTCGGCGAATCCAAAGTGCCGATGTACGTGATGAACGTGGCTTACCCGCTGATCGAATCTGAAATCGTCCGCTTCTGTGAAGGCAAGCGTGCGGTGCTGGTGCTGGAAGAAGGTCAGCCCAACTTTGTTGAACAGAACATCTCCGACATCGTGCGTCGTCACAATGTGGACGTGACCTTGCACGGCAAGGATCTGTTGCCTCTGGCCGGTGAGTACAACACCGCCACCATGTTGAAAGGCCTGCGTGCCTTCATGGAAAAATACGAGCGCATCGAGCCCCTGCCAGCCCGCAAACCACGCGTGATCCCGATGAAAGTCGAGACCGTGGAGCGCCCCAAAGCTGAGCAAGCCAGCCTGGTGGAAGTGGAAGCGGCTGAAGTCAAACCCTTGGGCAGCCTGGACGAGAACGTTCACGCCCGTCCGCCAGGGTTTTGTACCGGTTGTCCCGAGCGTCCTATCTTTACCGCTTTGAAGCTGGTGGAGCGCGAGCTGGGCGAACACCACGTGTCGGCCGACATTGGCTGTCACCTGTTCTCCATTCTGCCGCCCTTTAACCTGGGCAACACCACCATGGGTTACGGCCTGGGTGGCGCCGGTTCGGCCGCCTTGAACGTGGATTCGGACAAGCGTGCCATCTCGGTCATGGGTGACGGCGGTTTCTGGCACAACGGTTTGACCAGTGGTATTGCCAACGCCGTGTTCAACCGCAGCGACAACCTGACCATTGTGATCGACAACAGCTACACCGCAGCTACCGGTGGTCAGGACATTCTGTCCTCCAAGGCCAAGAACGAAACGCGCAGTACCGGTCACCTGATCGAGAAAGCCGCGCGTGGCGTGGGTGTGGAATGGCTGCGCATGATTCGTCGCACCTACGACTTGAAGACCATGACGGCAACCCTGCGTGAAGCCCTGACGACCAAGGAAAAAGGTCCCAAGGTGCTGGTGGCGCAAAGCGAATGTATGTTGAACCGTCAGCGCCGCGAGAAAGGTCAGGTGCGTAAAGCCGTGGCGGCGGGCGAACGCGTAGTGCGCGAGCGTTTTGGTGTGGATCCGGATACGTGTACCGGCGATCACTCCTGCATCCGCTTGTCCGGTTGCCCTTCGCTGTCGATTCGCCCCAATCCGGACGCTCTGCGTCAGGACCCCGTAGCGAATGTGATGAACAGTTGTGTGGGTTGCGGTCTGTGTGGTGAGGTTTCCCACGCGGCGATTCTGTGCCCGTCTTTCTACCGTGCACAAGTAGTCAGCAACCCGACTGGCTGGGACAAGTTCCGCGAAAAAACCCGCCGTGGCTTTATCGGCTGGTTGCAGCGTCGTGACGCTGCTCGTCGTGATCGTCTGGCCTTCTAAGCACACCCGTAGAGATTTTTATCATGCAGATCAAACCAATCAAGATTGCTATTTTGGCCATGGGTGGCGAAGGCGGCGGCGTGTTGGCCGACTGGATCGTCAACCTGGGCGAACAAAACGGCTACTTTGCACAGACCACCTCGGTGCCGGGCGTGGCCCAGCGTACCGGCGCCACGATTTACTACGTGGAACTGTTCCCGCACTCGGCCGCCGTGGATGGCAAAAAACCGGTGCTGGCCCTGATGCCCATGCCCGGTGACGTGGACGTGGTGCTGGCTTCCGAACTGATGGAAGCCGGTCGCGCCGTACAACGTGGCCTGGTGACAGAGGACCGCACCACGCTGATCGCTTCGACTCACCGTGTCTATTCCATTGCCGAAAAATCGGCCATGGGCGATGGCCGTGTGGACGACAACGCCCTGATTGCGCACGCAACCCAGGCTGCCAAGCGCTTTGTGTACTTCAATATGGAAAAAGCGGCCGAGGATTCGGGCAGCGTGATTTCCGCCGTGCTGTTTGGCGCATTGGCCAGCACCGGCGTGCTGCCCTTTAGCCGTTCGCAGTTTGAACAGACCATCGAGCGCGGTGGTGTGGGCGTCAAGCCCAGCTTGAAGGCTTTTGGTGCCGCTTACGCCCGTGTTGCGGAAGGTGATGCAGGTAAAGCCGATTCGGAAAACAAGCCGGTTGATATGGCGACGCTGGCTCCTCGCGATCCTGCGGTGGCCAAGCTGATTGACCGCGTCCGTGCCGAAGTACCCGCGCAGGCCCAGCCTATCGTGGTGGAAGGTGTGCGTCGTGTTCTGGACTTCCAGGACGTGGCCTACGCCAATCTGTACCTGGACCGCCTGAAAAAGATCAGCCAGTTTGCCCGCCCTGACGATGTGGCCCTGATCCGCGAAACCGGCCGCTACCTGGCGCTGTGGATGTCCTACGAGGACGCCATTCGCGTGGCTGAACTGAAAACCCGCTCGAGCCGTTTTGACCGTGTGCATAAAGAAGTGCGCGCTGCCGACGGCCAGATCGTGGCAATCAATGAATACATGCACCCCCGTGTGGAAGAAATCAGCGAAATCCTGCCGTTTGCCAGCGTAGGCCGTTGGTTGATGCGTCCTACCTGGGGCAACAAGCTGGTGAAATCCCAGACCAAATCCGGTCGTGTGATTCAAACCAGCTCGGTGCGCGGCTTCATTCCCTTGTACCTGCTCTCGGGCTTCAAGCGCTGGCGTCGTCGTACGTTGCGCTACCAGGCTGAGCAGCAGCGTATTGAGGGCTGGCTGAAGCAGATTGAACAGGCTGCCGATGCTCATCCGGCCCTGGCTCTGGAAATTGCCCAGTGCCAGCGTCTGGTCAAAGGGTATGGCGATACCCATGCCCGTGGCTTGCGTAACTACCAGACCGTGATGTCGGCTCTGGAGCGCAACCCCAGCACCCTGTCACCTGCCATTTTGGGTGCCTTGCGCGATGCGGCTTTGGCCGACGAGCACGGCGTCAAGCTGGAGGCTGCACTGCGCCAGTACGCACTGGTGTAAGGGCAACACCGGGCCGCTTTCGGGCGGCCTTGGTGAAAACCCTTGAGGAAGCGTTTTTATCCCGCCAAATACTTTATTTCTAAAATATTCATAGTAGAATATAAATTCGGATTGGCACTGCGACCAAGGCCCTGAAAGCCAGACATCCCGTGTCTACTTGGCCACTTGTTCAAGCAAGAATATCCCGCCTGTTGGTCAAACTGAATTAGCCAAAGCTTGGGGGAAAAACAATATGAATCAAAGCGAAGCAGCACTCGAATTTTTGGTAGAACCGGCCGATGCCGGCTTTGAAGGCCGCGTCGGTCCCAAGGACCCCGCCAGCCTGAAATTGTGGTTGCGCATGCTGACCTGCACCAAGCAGATCGAAGACGAAATCCGTCGCCGCTTGCGCCAGAATTTTGATATTTCGCTGGCCCGTTTCGACTATATGGCCCAGCTGTATCGTTACCCGCAGGGCCTGAAGATGGGCGAATTGTCGCGCTATCTGATGGTAACCGGCGGCAATATTACCGGACTGACTGACGAGCTGGCCCGCGAGGGCATGGTGTCTCGCCAGAGCAGCCCCACCGACCGACGTGCTTGGGTGTTGCGTCTCACCCCCAAGGGCAAGAGCAGTTTCGAGGCGATGGCCCAGGCCCACAGCGACTGGATTGCGGAAATGTTTGAAGGTCTGGGCACGGAAGAGGTCGTGCACATCCATCAGCATCTGGGCCTGTTGCGGGTCCATCTGCAAAGCGCTGCTGGCTAGCATAAGGTGCATCCTGCCAGGCCTGTAAACCAGGCAGGATGCGGATAGCGTCACGAACAGGCGCACAAAACACTTGCTAAAAAGGTGTCTACAACATGGTTTCCAAGCTGTACGAACAAGAACATCGCATCCGTTTTTCGGAATGCGATCCAGCGGGTATCGTTTTTTATCCGCAGTACTTTGTGATGTTTAACGACCTGATGGAAGCATGGATCGACTCCATGACCCCCGAGGGTTTTCACAACATGATCGCCAGCAAACGGGTAGGCATGCCCTCGGTGCATATCGAAGCCGAGTTCAAGTCCATCAGCCGTATGGGTGATGATGTGGTGATGAGCCTGGGTGTGGAACGCATTGGCAATAGCTCCTTGAAGCTGCTGTTGCGCTGCATCGGTAAAGACGGTGTGTTGCGTATGCAAGTGCGCCAGACCGTGGTGACCACCTCGCTGGAGACGCACCTGGGTATTCCTATCCCTGATTTCCTGCGCAACCCCATGCAAGAGTATGTGATTGCCCAGCCAGAAAGCAGCAAGGCTTGATCTAGTTTGAAGTAGTAGCAGGCAGTGTGCAGGTCAGGTATTTTTTTTGATTTAAATAGTTGACTTGTATAATATTTATTAATAAATATACTATGCTCAGAAGCATGTATTCAGACCATACGGACATATCATGAATATCGTATGTATTGGCGGAGGCCCAGCCGGCTTGTATTTCGGTTTGCTGATGAAGTTGCAAAACCCTCAGAACGAGGTTTTTGTCATCGAGCGCAACCGACCGTACGACACCTTTGGCTGGGGTGTGGTGTTCTCGGACGCGACCATGGAAAACCTGCGTGAAGCTGACCCTGTGTCCGCGCAGACCATCGGTGACGCGTTCAACCACTGGGACGACATTGAGTGCCATTTCAAAGGTAGCGCCGTGCGCTCCAGCGGTCATGGCTTTATCGGGATTGGTCGCAAGAAATTGCTGAACATCCTGCAGGCTCGCTGTGAAGAAGTGGGCGTCAAGCTGGTGTTCGAGACCGTGGTCACGGACGAAGCTGAACTGGCCCGCAAGTACAACGCCGATATCCTGATTGCTTCTGACGGCATCAACAGCGCCATTCGTACCCGCTACGAAGACGTGTTCCAGCCCGATATCGACACCCGTAACTGCCGCTTTGTGTGGCTGGGTACGGAAAAAGTGTTCGACGCCTTCAACTTCATTTTTGTTGAAACCGAGCACGGCTGGTTCCAGGCTCACGCCTACCGCTTCCAGGATGGCCTGTCCACGTTCATCGTGGAAACGCCTGAAGAGACCTGGCAGAAAGCCGGTATTGGCGAAATGTCGCAGGAAGAGGCCATTGCTTACTGCGAGAAGCTGTTTGCCGACCACCTGGATGGCAACAAGCTGATCAGTAACGCGACTCACCTGCGCGGTTCGGCCATCTGGATCCGCTTCCCACGCGTTATCTGCAACAAGTGGGTGCACTGGCAAGATTACGGCACCGGCAAGAAGGTTCCTGTGGTGCTGATGGGCGATGCCGCTCACACCGCTCACTTCTCCATCGGTTCCGGCACCAAGCTGGCCCTGGAAGATGCCATTACGCTGGCTCAGCACATGGACCATGAGTCCATGGAAGAGGCCCTGAAAGATTACGAAGCCGCTCGTAGCGTGGACGTATTGCGCATTCAGAACGCCGCCCGCAACTCGACCGAATGGTTCGAGAACGTGGCCCGTTACGCCAATATGAAGCCCGAGCAGTTCACCTACTCCATGCTGACCCGTTCGCAGCGCATCTCGCACGAGAACATGCGTATGCGTGACGCGGCCTGGCTGGAAAAATACGAGCGCTGGATGGCGACCGAAGCTGGCATGAAGCTGGCCGACGGTGAAAAGGCTCCCTCGCCCATGTTCACGCCCTTCAAGCTGCGCGACATGCAGTTGAAGAACCGTGTCGTGCTCTCGCCCACACTGATGTACAGCGCCAAGGACGGCATGCCCGGTGCGACGCACCAGGTGCATTACGGCAGCCGCGCCATGGGTGGCGCTGGCCTGATCATGGCTGAAATGACGGCCGTGACGCCTGAAGGTCGTGTCACTCCCGGTTGTACCGGTCTGTGGAACGACGAGCAGGCCAATGCCTGGAAACCTGTGGTGGCTTTCGCCCACGAACAGGGTGCCAAGATCGGTGTGCAACTGGGCCACGCTGGCCGTCGCGGTTCGACGCAGCTGGGTTGGGAAAAAGCCAATCAGCCGCTGGCTGAAGGCAACTGGCCTTTGGCGTCGGCTTCCGCCCTGCCTTACCAGGCTGGCGTCACTGCCGTGCCTGCCGAGATCACCCGTGCCCAGATGGACGAAATTCGTGACGCCTTTGTGGCCGCCGCCAAGCGCGCTGACCAGGCCGGTTTTGACTGCATCGAATTGCAAGCCGCCCACGGTTACCTCTTGTCCAGCTTCATCTCGCCGCTGACTAATCAGCGTAGTGATGAATTTGGTGGTAGTCTGGAAAATCGCATGGCTTACCCGCTGGAAGTGTTTGCCGCTATCCGCGCCGTCTGGCCAGAGAACAAGCCCATCATGGTGCGTATCTCGGCAACAGACTGGGCCGAAGGTGGCAACACGGCGGACGACGGTGTGGAAATTGCCCGCCTGTTCAAGCAAGCCGGTGCCGATCTGATCGACGTGTCCTCGGGTGAAGTGGTGCTGGAGCAGCAGCCAATTTACGGCCGCATGTACCAGACGCCATTCTCCGACCGTATCCGTAACGAAGCCGGTATCGCCACCATGGCGGTGGGTTCGATCATGGAAGCGGATCACGCCAACAGCATTATTGCTGCAGGCCGTGCTGACCTGTGTGCCCTGTCGCGAGGCTTTCTGGCCGACGCGAACTGGCCACAACGTCAGGCTGCGGAGCTGGGTTACACCGACCTGGCCTGGCCCGTTCAGTACGAATGGGGCAAGGACTGGTTGCAGCGCCAAATCAAACGTGCGCCAGTGGCCCAGGACGGCCCTGCCAAGTCATAAAACACGAAAGGAGACAGCATCATGTCGGAAGAACGTTTTGACACCCACCGCGAAAGCGTGCTCGGTCGTGCAGATGTTGAGGACACGCCCGAATTGGTGAAGTACTACCAGGATTTGACTCAGTTTGAGGCCGGTGCCCTGTGGACCGTGGCCAACAAGATCGAGCCCTGGGAGCCCAAGTCCGAATCCGTGCCTGTGGTCTGGCGCTACCGCGACCTGCGCGATTACGTGTTGCGTTCGGTGGATCTGGTCAGCCCTGAAAAGGCCGGTCGTCGTGTGATTTACCTGAACAACCCCGGTCGCCAGGAAGTTTCGGCGGCGGTGGGCTGGCTGTACTCCGGTTTGCAGGTCATGAAACCGGGTGAAGCGGCTTCCGCACATGCGCACTCCTCCTCGGCCCTGCGTTTCATCATGGAAGGTCGTGGTGCCTACACCATCGTGGACGGCCACAAGATGACCTTGGGCGCCAACGACTTCGTGCTGACGCCTAACGGTTGCTGGCACGAGCACGGTGTGGAAGCTGACGGCCTGCCTTGCATCTGGCAAGACGGTCTGGACATTCCACTGGTCAACGCCCTGGAAGCCGGTTTCTACGCGGTGCACCCGGATCTGACCCAGGCCATTACGCACCCCGTCAACGACGCGGTGGGTATCTGGGGTGGTCGTGGTCTGAAGCCCACCTTGCACGACTGGCAAAAACCGTACTCGCCCCTGCTCAAGTACGAGTGGGAGCCCACCTACGAAGCCTTGTCGGCCTACGCCAAGGTTACGGACGGCAGCCCCTTTGATGGCGTCATCATGGACTACATCAACCCGCTGACCGGCGGCCCTGTCATGGCCACCATTGGTGCCAGCATGCAAATGCTGCGCCCTGGCGAGCACACCAAGGCCCACCGTCACACCGGCAGCATCATTTACCAATGCGCCAAGGGTGAAGGCTATTCCATCATCAATGGCAAACGCTTTGACTGGCGCGAACGCGACATTTTCTGCGTACCATCCTGGATGTTCCACGAGCACGTGAACGGTTCTTCGTCCGAGGACGCTTGCCTGTTCTCGTTCCATGACCTGCCCGTGATGCGCGCCCTGAATCTGTACCGCGAAGAAGCGCTGGCAGAGAACGGCGGCCATCAGGTCCTGCTGTAAGACTACTTGTTTAACTTATTTGGACGGCCTGCCAAGGCGGGCCGACCCGATTTATTCAAGCCATCTGCACAAGATGGCCCAATCTGGAGATAGAAATGCGTCTTGTAACGTACCGTAGTGAAGTTGCTGCCGCTGGCCGCTTGGGTGCCATTGTGGGTGATTTGGTGGTTGACCTGGGTTACCTGGGCGACGCCACAGGCCACATGCTGCCTGACAATATGCTCGATTTCATCGACCTGGGCCCAGCCGCTGTGACCTCCACGGCTCGCTTGCTGGAAACCTACGCCGACGATATGCCTTTCGGTGTGGCGCTGCCCCTGGCCAACGTCAAGCTGTTGGCTCCTATCCCACGCCCACGCAAGAACATCTTTGGTATCGGCCTGAACTACGTGGAACACGTGGCCGAATCCAGCCGTACTCTGGACACCTCCAAAGAGCTGCCCAAGCAGCCCGTGATTTTCTCCAAGCCACCAACCACTGTGGTTGGCCCTGGCGATGCCATCGAGCACAACAAGAACATCACTCAGCAAATGGACTGGGAAGTGGAACTGGCCGTGATCATGGGCACCCGTGCTCAGCGCGTGGCCAAAGAAGACGCCCTGAAGTACGTGTTCGGTTACTCCGTCATGATCGACGTGAGCGCCCGCGACTGCCGTCGTGCCGGTCAGTGGATCTACTCCAAAGGCCAGGACACCTACGCTCCTTTCGGCCCCGTGATCGTGACCGCTGACGAGCTGACCGACCCGCACAACCTGAACCTGAGCCTGACTCTGAACGGTGTGACCAAGCAAAGCTCCAACACCAAGCACATGCTGTTCAACGTGAACGACCTGATCGCTGACATCAGTGCCGGTATCACGCTGGAACCCGGTGACATCATCGCTACCGGTACCCCAGAAGGCGTGGGCGCTGGCCGTGATCCTCAAGAGTGGATGTGGCCTGGTGACGTAGTGCACGCTGTGGTTGAAGGCATTGGCGAACTGCGCCACCCCATCGTGGACGTCACCCCCCAAAACTAAGTAAAGGAGAGCATGATGCTGGAATTGCGTCAGTTCAAGGCCGCCGCCGTTCAGGCAGCGCCCGTGTTCCTGGATACGAATGCGACTATTGAAAAAGTATGTCGCCTGATCAACGAAGCGGCCGATAACGGTGCCGAGCTGATCGCCTTCCCTGAAGTGTTTGTATCTGGCTACCCCTACTGGAGCTGGGTGATGAACCCGATCGACGGTAGCCCGTGGTTCGAGCGCCTGTGCAAATCAGCCATCGAAGTGCCCGGTCCCGAGATCCAGAAGGTTGCGCAGGTTTGTCGCCAGCGCAAGGTCAACGTGGTGTTGGGTGTGAACGAGCGCAGTCCCGTTGGCATCGGCACCATTTACAACACGCTGGTCACCATCGGCGCTGACGGTCGCATTCTGGGCCGTCACCGCAAACTGGTTCCCACCTGGGCTGAAAAGCTGACCTGGGCCAACGGCGATGCGTCCTCGATGCGTGTGCACGACACCACCATTGGCCCTCTGGGTGCCTTGGCTTGCGGTGAAAACACCAACACGCTGGCTCGTTTCAGCCTGTTGTCGCAAGGTGAACTGGTACACGTTGCCAGCTACATCGCCTTGCCCGTGGCACCGAAAGACTACGACATGGCTGAAGCGATTCGCCTGCGTGCTGCTGCTCACTGCTTTGAAGGCAAGGTGTTTACGGTTGTGGCTTGCTCGACGGTTTCCGAGGAAATCATCGAAGCCATGTCGGCCAGCCATCCTGAAGCACGTGATCTGCTGGCTCGTCCCAACAGCGCGTTCTCGGGCATTATTGGCCCCGATGGCCGCGTTCAGGGCGAAGCACTGATCGACAAGGAAGGCATTGCCTACGCCGACATCGATCTGTCGCGCTGCATCCAGCCGCGTCAAATGCACGACATCACTGGTCACTACAACCGTTTTGACGTGTTTGACCTGCGTGTGAACCGCAAGGCTTTGACGCCTGCCCGCTTTTACGAAGGCGACGCAGCGTCCCAGCCAGACCTGAATCCTGCCGAGTTCTCCGTTCTGGACGACAAGGAAGTGTAAGAAGGTTCAAGACGGTCCCTCTCCCCCAGTGGATTGGGGCCGTTTTTTGACGGGTCTCTTTGCTCAAGCGACCTGCTCAAAAAAACCGCCGTGGCCTTGCCGCAGCGGTCCAAGATGCAAGCTGCCTTTGTAAAGAAGGCGGTGCCGGGCCTGAAGGAGCGGGCTGTTTTAACGGCTGGTCCCTATCCTGCGCCATGCGGGGCAGGCAACGATAACGACGACATAAGACCCAAGTAGGAGATGAAATGAGCGACACGAACCCATTGGCAGCCTTTATCCAGGCGATCGACAGCAAGCAGGTCCGTTTTGTGGATCTGACCCAGACTCTGTCTCCCAGCTTCCCCGCCTTGCAACTGCCCCCCCAATTTGGCCAGACTGCCGGTTTCTCGATTGAGCGCATCAGCCAATACGACGAAAACGGCCCAGGCTGGTACTGGAACAACTTCACCTGTGGCGAACACACCGGTACCCACTTTGACGCGCCTGCGCACTGGATTTCCGGCAAGGACCATCCAGACAACACGGTCGACACTATTCCAGTCGACAACTTCCTGCGCCCTGCCGTGGTGGTGGATGCTTCTGCTGAAGTGGCCCAGAACGAAGACTTCATTTTGACCTCCGAGTTCCTGTTGAACTGGGAAGCCAAGCATGGCCGTATCCCTGAAGGCGCCTGGGTGCTGTTTCGCACCGACTGGTCCAAACGCGTGAACGACGCCGAGGCCTTCCTGAACATGCGTGAAGACGGTGCTCACACGCCTGGCCCAGCTCAGGAAGCGGTAGAGTGGATGATTCACGAGCGCAAGGTTCACGGTTTTGGCGTTGAAACCATCAACACCGATGCTGGCCAATCCTACTCCTGGCCTATTGGCTACCCTTGCCACACCCTGATGCACGGTGCCAACCGCTACGGTCTGCAGTGCTTGTGCAACCTGGATCAGCTGCCCCCTCAAGGTGCACTGATCATGTCGGCCCCTCTGAAGATTGAAGGCGGTTCCGGCAGCCCATTGCGAGTGGTCGCACTGGTTGCTCAGTAAGTAGAAAACGGTGGGGAAGTGGCAGAACTGTGTACCATGCGGTTCTGCTGTTTTCTCACCTAGTGGTTTTCCATTATATTCGGCAGTATATATTTATCCGTAAACTATTCATCAATAAAATAAATTCACAAAAGAATGAATAGAGATCCAGCCATACAGCCAGTCTTGGTGTCAGGCAGCCGGTTTTAGCGGAGACAGTAGACGAGCCTTACGCAGCCTTTTTCAGGTTACGCGATACCGTCCCATTGCCCCCTGCGGCGCTACATCATGCCACGGCTTGGCCTTTTTGGCTGGGTAATTGATGTAGTCATGCTCAATGGTAGGCACATGATGGATACTTTTGAACTCGTTATCCGGGACATCCAGAACGCATCCCCGCTGATTCGCAGTTTTACGCTAGAGCCTGCCCAGGCCGGTTCCCTGCCCGCGTTTGCGCCGGGTTCGCACCTGCAGGTACAGATTCCTGATCTGAACGATCACCGCTGCTATTCCCTGATTTCGCTGGACGCCGACACGGCACAGGGCCCGACCTGTTACCGTCTGGGCGTGCGCCTGGAAGACAACAGCTCGGGTGGTTCGCGCTTCATGCACAGCCTGAAAGTAGGCGATACGCTGCGCGTGGCTGGTCCCAAGAATGATTTCCCCTTGCATGCTGCCGCTGAAGGCGAAACCGAAACCGTGCTGATTGCCGGTGGTATCGGTATCACCCCCATTGCCAGCATGGCCGCTGCCTTGCATCACCAGGGCCGCCCTTATCAGCTGCACTATGCCGGTCGCAGCGTGGAACAACTGGCTTTTCTGGATGAGCTGAGCGCCCTGTCCGGCCCGGCTCTGCGTCACTACGCGGACGACAGCGAAGGCCGTTTCTGCCTGAATACCCTGCTCGACGGTCTGTCCAAAGACCAGCACATCTACGTCTGTGGCCCCAAAGGCATGATTGATGCCGTGATCGAAGCCTGCAAGCAACGTGGCTGGCCTACTGACCATGTGCACTTCGAGCTGTTTGTGACGGCTGCTCCCCAGGAAGGCGACCAGCCGTTTGAAGTGGAACTGCGCCAAAGCGGCGTGACCCTGCAAATTCCCGCGGACAAGACCATTGTGGACGTGATGGAAGAGCAGGGCCTGGACCCCATGATCGACTGCAAGCGCGGCGAGTGCGGCGTCTGTACCTGTGATGTGATCGAAGGCGAGGTTGACCACCGCGACTACTTCCTGAGCGACTCGGAAAAAGCCAGCAACAAGGTCATCCAGATCTGTATTTCCCGCGCCAAGACCCCGCGTCTGGTGCTGGATCTATAAGCCCAAGGGCGACGGAGAACATGATGGAAAAGTATCGTGATAATCCCCAGGCCATCCGCGAATTGGTACGCGAGGCCGAGGTCCACAAGGATTTGTACATCAACCAGGAGCTGTTTGAACTGGAGATGGAGCAGTTGTTCGTCAATACCTGGGTCTACGTTGGCCATGCCAGCCAGGTGCCCAATAAAGGCGACTTCTACACCACGACGGTCGGTACGGAGTCCGTCATCATGGTGCGCCATACCGACGACAGCATCCGTGTGCTCTACAACCGTTGCCCACACAAAGGTGTGCAAGTGGCGGGCGAGACCTGTGGCAACACGGGCAAATTCTTCCGTTGCCCCTACCACGCCTGGACGTTCAAGACGGACGGCTCCCTGTTGTCCATTCCGTTGAAAAAAGGCTACGAGAACACCGGCTTTGAATGCACCGAAGGCAGCAAGGGCATGGCTGCGGTACAGAACGTCAAGGTGTACCGCGATTTCGTGTTCTGTCGCCTGGCCGATGAAGGCATTGGCTTTGAGGAATTCTTTGGCGAGTCTCTGAGCACCATCGACAATATGGTGGATCGCTCCCCCGAAGGCCGTCTGGAAGTGGCCGGTGGCGTGATGCGTTACATGCACCAGTGCAACTGGAAAATGCTGGTTGATAACCAGACCGATACCTGTCACCCCATGGTGGCGCACGAGTCCTCGGCGGGTACTGCTGTGAAAGCCTGGGAAGCGGCCCCTCCGGGTACGCCCAAGCCCATGGCTGTTGAATTGTTTGCCCCCTTCATGTCGCCTTACGAGTTCTACGAAGGCATGGGCATTCGCGTGTGGGAAAACGGTCACGGCCATACCGGCGTGAGCAATTCCATTCACGCTGATTACTCCGAAATTCCGGGTTACTGGGACCAGATGGTCGAAGCCTACGGTGAGGAGCGCGCCAAAGCCATTTTGGGCGATACGCGTCACAACACTTGCTACTTCCCCAACATCATGGTCAAGGGCCCGATCCAGACCTTGCGTTTGTTCAAGCCGCTGGCCGCTGACAAAACCCTGGTGGAATCCTGGACCTTCCGCCTGGTGGGTGCACCCGACACCTTCCTGGAACGCACCCTGATGTACAACCGCCTGATCAACGCACCGACCTCCATGGTCGGTCACGATGACCTGGAAATGTACGAGCGTGCCCAGCACGGTTTGCAGTCGCGTGGTCGCGACTGGATGAACCTGGCCCGTCTGGTGGAAAAAGATGAAGACCAGCAAAAGAACGTGGTGATCAACGGCACCAGCGAAATGCAGATGCGCGCCCAGTTCCGCGCCTGGTTGAAGTTCATGCTGCCCGAGCAGCAGGCCAAGAAAGAAGAGGAATAACCATGAGCGAAATCAGCCGTCAGGCCCTTATCGATTTTGTGTATGCGGAAGCCCGCCTGCTGGATGAACAGCGCTACGAGCAATGGCTCGACCTGTTCACCGAGGATGGCTACTACTGGATGCCGCTGGTGCACGATCAGCAGGACGCCCGCTTGCATGCGTCCCTGATGCACGAGGACAAGCTCTTGCTGCGTATCCGTGTGGAACGTCTGGCAGGCCGCCGTACCTTTTCCCAGCAGCCCAAGAGCCGCAGCCATCACCTGCTCCAGCAACCCACTGTGGAAAGCATGGACGAGGAAAAAGGCGAATACACCGTGCGTTGCGCCTTCCATTACACGGAAACGCGTGGCGACAACCAAGATATCTATGTGGGTTGGAATACCTACACCCTGGTGCGCCAGGACGACGCTTTGAAGATCCGTCTGAAACGGGTGGATCTGCTCAATTGCGACGCGCCTTTCGGCAATATCCAGTTGTTTATGTGATAGGACAGGAGAATTTTTGATGGCCAACACCACGGTCTACCAGGCTTTTCGAGACACCGCCCAGAAATGGGGCGACAAGCCCTTTGTATGTACCCTGCCTGAGACCGCCGAGATCTACGGTATTGAAGCGGGCGAGCTGACTTACGGTCAGGCTCTGGAGCGTATCGACGCCTTGCGCGCCGGCTACGCCGCTGCTGGCTACGGCCACGGCCACCGCGTCGGCATCCTGCTGGAGAACCGCCCCGTGTTCTTCCTGCACTGGTTCGCACTGAACAGCCTGGGCGTGTCGATTGTGCCAATCAATCCTGATTTGCGCGCTGCCGAGCTGGAATACCTGATCGGCCATTCGGAAATGATCATGGCCATCGCCCTGCCCAGCCGTCACCAGGATCTGGTGGAAGCGGCTCAGCGTGCTGGTCAGCCTTTTGCCATCATGGCCGATGGCGATGTGCCTCCTATGGTGGAGCGCGCCGCCTCCCGTTCCTGTGACATTCCTGATGAAAACAGCGAATGTGCCTTGCTGTACACCTCCGGTACCACAGGCCGCCCCAAGGGCTGCATGCTGGCTAACCAGTACTTCCATTATGCTGGCGAGTGGTATCGCGACATTGGTGGTCTGGCTTCGCTGGAGCATGGCAAAGAGCGCATGCTGACTCCGCTGCCCCTGTTCCACATGAATGCGATGGCCTGCTCGACCATGGCCATGATCAAGACCGGCGGCTGCCTGATCTCCCTGGACCGTTTCCACCCACGTAGCTGGTGGGATTCGGTGCGCGAATCCGGCGCAACCGTGGTGCATTACCTGGGTGTGATGCCTGCCATCCTGATGAAGGCCGAGGCCAGCGAAAAAGACCGTCAACACAGCGTGCGCTTTGGTTTTGGCGCCGGCGTGGACCGTGGTCTGCATCCTATCTTTGAAGAACGCTTTGGTTTCCCCCTGCTGGAAGCCTGGGCCATGACGGAAACCGGCGCGGGTGCCAGCATCATCGCCAATCACGAGCCCCGCTTTATCGGCACCTCCTGCTTTGGCAAGGAAATGCCTGTGGTGGAAGTGCTGTTGCGCAAGGACGATGGCGAACCCGCTCAAGCCGGTGAAAACGGCGAACTGCTGGTGCGCTCGGCCGGTGACAACCCACGCTACGGCTTTTTCTCCGGCTACTGGAAAGACCCGGCTGCAACCGACGAAGCCTGGGAAGGCGGCTGGTTCCACACGGGCGACATTGTGTGCCGTGACGAACAAGGCTATCTGCACTTTGTGGACCGCAAAAAGAACGTGATCCGTCGCAGTGGCGAGAACATTGCTGCCGTGGAAGTGGAAAACATCATGCAGCAGCACCCGCTGGTGCGCTCCATTGCCGTGGCCGCCGTGCCCGACGCCATCCGTGGCGACGAAGTGATGGCGCTGGTGGTGCCGCACAACCCAATTGAAACCCAGGAACAGCGCGAACAGGCTGCCCAGGAAATGGTGCAGTGGGGCCTGACCCAGCTGGCCTACTTCAAGGTGCCCGGCTACGTTCTGTTTGTGGATGCCCTGCCGCTGACTTCGACCAACAAGATCCAGCGCGGTGAACTGAAAACGGTTGCTCTGGCTGCGCTGGAAAACCCGGCCTGCGTGAACACGAATCACCTGAAAAAACGTCAGGAGGCCTAAGCCCATGGCCTTGCCGCAAGCAGCCCGCCAGGGCTATGACGATGTGGTGCTGGTCGCTCCGGTGACCATCCCCTACGAGCGCCATTCCGAGCAGACCGCGCATTGGTGGCTGGGTGCGGCATTGGGCCAGTTGCTGGCCCAGTCCGGCCTGAAAAAAGCCGACGTCGATGGTGTGTGTGTATCCAGCTTCACGCTGGGTTCGGACACTGCCGTAGGCGTGATGCAGCATTTTCAGATGAGCCCACGCTGGCTGGACCATATCCCCATGGGTGGGGCCAGCGGTGTGGTGGCCATGCGTCGTGCGGCCCGTGCCGTGCAGTGTGGCGATGCGTCCATCGTGGCGTGTATTGCGGGCGATACCAACCACCGTGAGTCCTTCAAGAACACGGTGTCGGGCTTCTCGCGTTTCTCGCAGGATGCCGTCTACCCATATGGTGCCGGTGGCCCCAACGCCAGCTTTGCGCTGCTGACGGACTACTACATGCGTCACTACGGTGCTACGCGTGAAGATTTCGGCAAGCTGTGCGTCGCCCAGCGCGATAATGCGCTGCGCAACCCGCATGCCCTGATGAAAAAACCGCTGACGCTGGAACAGTACATGGAGGCGCGCGTCATTGCCGACCCCATCCACTTGTTTGACTGCGTGATGCCGTGTGCTGGAGCCGAAGGCTATCTGGTCATGCGTCGTGAACAGGCCGAAGCACTGGGCCTGCCTTATGTGCGTATCCGTTCTACCATCGAGCGTCACAACGCTTTCCCTGAAGACCCTGTGCAGCATCGCGGTGGCTGGGCCATGGACAAGGATGCGTTCTACGAACATGCGGGCCTCACCCCGGCAGACGTGGATTTCATGGAAACCTACGATGACTACCCCGTCATCAACGTCCTGCAGTTTGAAGACCTGGGATTCTGCGCCAAGGGCGAAGGCCCGGAGTTCATCCGCAAGAACACTTTTACGGTGGACGGCAGCTTTCCCTTCAATACCAGCGGCGGACAGCTATCGGTAGGCCAAGCCGGTGCAGCAGGCGGCTACCTGGGACTGGTTCAGGCCTTGCGCCAATTGACGGATACCGCAGGCGACACGCAAGTGGCCAATGCCCGCATCGGCCTGGTGTCCGGCTTTGGCATGATTAATTACGACCGCGGCATTTGTACTGCTGCGGCCTTGCTGGAACGGGGGCAGTCATGAGCGACACCCAAATCTTGCCACCGGGTGCACGCAGCGCCACGGCAGCCGGCCTGACCGAAGCCGCCCAGCGGGGCGAATTTGCCCTGCAAGTGTGCCCTTCCTGCGGCACGGTGCAATATCCCGCCCGCGATGTGTGCGGCCATTGCTTGCACACGACGCTGAACTGGCAGGCCGTTGCCGACACGGGTGTTCTGCAGGCCACGACCACCTTGCATCACAGTAATGAACCCTACTTTCAGGCACGACTGCCCTGGCGTATCGGCACAGTTGCCCTGGATTGCGGCCCTTTTGCCATCGCTCACTTACCTGAAGGCGGGCAGGCGAACGAGAAAGTGCGCCTGAGTCTGGAGCTGGATGCTGGCGGCGTAGCCGTGCTGGTGGCGCGCCCTGCGCCCTGAATTTGCCTGGAGACAATCAAGATGACACAAGCTCAATACACCGCCATTGTGACGGGCGGCAGCACCGGTATTGGTGAAGACATTTGCCGCAAGATGCTGGATCAGGGTTACACCGTGATCAGCATGGCGCGCAATGTCCTGCCCTGGACGCACGAGCGTCTGCACTGCGTGCAGGTGGATTTGCTGGATGCAGCAGCAACCGAAAAAGCCGCCAAGGATATTGCCGAGCGCTTTGAAGTGACCCACTTCATCCACAACGCAGGCGTGATCTGGCCGGCCTTGCTGGACGAGGTCAAGCTGGAAGACTTGCAGGGTCTGACCCAGATTCACTTGGGCGCGGCCTTGCAGATTACTCAGGCAGTGGTTCCTGGCATGCGCGAGCGCCACTTTGGCCGCATTGTGCTGATGTCCTCGCGTGGTGCGCTGGGTCTGCAAACCCGTACTGCCTATGCCGCTACCAAGGCTGGCATGTTGGGTATGGCCCGTACCTGGGCGCTGGAACTGGCGGACCAAGGCATTACCGTCAACGTGATTGCCCCCGGCCCCATTACTACCAATATGTTCTACGACGTGGTTGAGGCGGGCAGCGAGCGTGAAGCCAAGCTGGCTGCCGCGATCCCTGTGAAGCGTCTGGGCCGTGCGGATGACATCAGCCGCGCAACCATGTTCTTCTCGGACCCTGAAAACAGCTTTATCACCGGCCAGACCCTGTATGTCTGCGGCGGTGCCAGCGTGGGTACGCTGACGATCTGATTGATGGGCAAGGGGACTGCCCGTGATCGCGCTTTGAGTGCGTTCAGGAGCGAGTCCATTTGCTTGACGGCATATAAAACCCCCTTGGTTTTCCAAGGGGGTTTTTGCTTTTGGATGGCACAGACCCCTTGATGGACTATCTGTTCCAGCATGTCTGGCGGCGAGTGTCGTTTAAACAAACGGCTGAAGGGACCGTCTTGATTGGTGGCGGCTGGTCAGCGGTGCCGGGATTTTTTGCTGCCTAAGTTTTTTTCTTTGTCGCAGAGGCCGATTTTGGCTTTTTATCCCCGGTTTTTGGTGTCAAAAGTTGCAGTTTCAGGCTTGCTCGCATCGCATGGAAGTATGTCCAACACATGAGAGGCCTGTTCATTTTCGGCTCTCTTTTTGTCACATGAAACACCTGGGCCTCAGGGTTTGGCTACCGGTCCGGATGCTGCCTGATTGCTAGTGGGCTGATTCTTTTATTGCGCTTCTTAGAGCCAATGTTCGCCTGCTCGACATTGCGCCAAGCCAGTACTCGCGCCTGTTCCAGCAATTTTTATCAGCTCTTGCACAGGACAAGCGAGGCAGTTTGTGACCGTATTTCTTGCTATGTGAGATAGAAACCACGATTCCATGATTTTGGATGGAATTAAGGGTTTCTTTCTATTTACCTGGATTTGTTCATCTATAAACTATTTAGAACAGAAATATAACAATGCGCGTCGATTTTTCGGGGTGCATGATGACCCAAAAAACGGGCCTTCGCTGGCCAAAAAGAGTGGAGCTGTAATGAACGACGATCTGCCAGGAATGGAGCTGGTGCGTTCACGTGGAGTAGTACGAGTTGTAGAGACAATTCTGGATGCTGCCTGTGTGGTCATCTTGATCCTGATGACAGGGATCACTACTGTGGACGTGATAGGCCGGTATGTATTTCACGCCCCTTTGCTGGGCGCTTATGAAGCCAGCGAACTCTTGCTGGGCGTGCTGATTTTTGCGGCCTTGCCGCGTGTCACCTGGCACCAGCAACACCTGACCGTCAGTCTGATTGACGCCTGGCTCGGCCCAGTGGCGCGTCGTATCCAGCAATTCGTGATCAATGTGGTCTCTACCGTCATGCTGGCCGTGTTGACTGTCTACCTGTGGAGTCACGCCAACGAGCTGGCCGACTACGGCGATATGAGCAATGCCTTGCAAGTGCCGATTGCCCCTTTTGCCTACATCATCGCCACCATGACAGGCATTGCCACTGTGGCTTCCCTGTTCAAGATTTTTAGCTCTCCAAGCCGATAAAGACGGAGTTTTTTCATGTTGATTTCTATTATCGGACTGGCTGTCCTGCTGGGTAGCTTATTTCTGGGTTTGCCCATTGCCTGGGGCATGTTGCTGGTTGGTACGCTGGGTTTTGCCTTCTTTACCGGCATGGAAGCGGCCTTGACCATGGCGGCACAGACCAGCTACGACACGGCCATGAGCTACAGCTTTACCGTGCTGCCGCTGTTCATCTTGATGGGTAATCTGGTCAATGCCTCGGGTTTGTCCAAGGACCTGTACAAAGCTGCCCACGCCTTTATTGGTCACCTGCGTGGTGGTCTGGCGATGGCCACGATTGTTGCCTGTGGTGCCTTTAGTGCACTCTGTGGCTCCAGTATGGCCACCACAGCGGCCATGGGTCGTGTGGCCATGCCCAATATGCGCAAGTACAACTATGACGATCGTCTGGCTACCGGCAGTATTGCGGCAGGCGGCACGCTGGGCATTCTGATTCCACCCAGCGTGATGATGGTGGTCTATGGGATTCTGACCGAAACCGACATTGGCAAGCTGTTTGCGGCAGGCTTTTTGCCCGGCATGATCGCCATGCTGATGTACCTGATCACGGTGATGATCATTACCGCGATCAACCCGAATCTGGGCCGTCCTGGCGAGAAGGCCAGCTGGCGCGAGCGCTTTGAGGCGACCAAAGGCGTGATGGCCATTACCGTGCTGTTCATCGTCATCATGGGCGGTATTTACGGGGGTGTCTTCACCCCGACAGAAGCGGCGGGTATTGGCGCTGCAGCGACCTTCTTGCTGACCCTGAAGCGTCGTGGCTGGCAGCCTCGCATGTACCTGACGGTGCTGATTGAAGCCGCTCAAACCACGGCCATCATGTTTGCTTTGGTGATTGGTGCGCTGGTCTTTACCAACTTCCTGACCGTGGCTGGTTTGCCTAATCAGTTGCTGGGTTTCATCCAGGGTATTGATGTCTCGCCCATTGTGGTGATTCTGATCATCTGCGCGATTTACCTGGTTCTGGGTTGTTTCCTGGAAACCATGTCCATGGTCATGCTGACGGTGCCTATCTTCTACCCGATTGTGGCCTCTCTGGGCTTTGATCTGGTGTGGTTCGGCATCATCGTGGTGGTGGCTGCTGAAATCAGCCTGATTACCCCTCCGTTGGGTCTGAACATTTTCATGATCAAGAACGTGATGCCCGATGTTCCTTTGGGCACCATTATTCGGGGTGTGACTCCCTTTGTAATGATGGATATCGTGCGTTTGCTCTTGCTGGTGTTTGTCCCCTGGATTGTTCTGGTTGTCCCGAACAGTATGTAAACCCGGCCCGGATGCAGTTGTGATCCGGGCAGCAGTAAAGCCGCCGGGTGTGCAGGTCCAGGACCTGCTTAACGTCCCATCAAGTGGCCAAGACGCCGGGCTGTAGTGGCCCGGCAGCAAAATAATTTACGAGGAGTCGAGATGCGTGTTTTCAAAAAATTGGCCTTGAGCCTGGGCCTGGCTGCAGCAGCCCTGGCACCGACCATGCCTTCGGTTGCGGCTGAAGTTACCACCTTGCGTTTTTCCCAGTGGATGCCGCCAGGCCACTTTATCGTGACCAATATGTTCGAGCCCTGGGCCCAGGAAGTGGAAAAAGCCACGGAAGGTCGCGTGAAGGTGGAGTTCATCAACGCCTTGGGCAAGCCGCAGGCTCACCTGGATCTGGTGCGTAACGGTATTGCTGATATGGGCATGTCGGTACACAGCTACACGGCTAACCGCTTCCCGCTGATCGAATTTGCTGAACTGCCTTTCACCACGGATGATGGCGGAGTGAACTCGGTTGCCTACTGGCGCACCTACGAAAAATTCATGATGGGTGCCAACGAGCACAGGGGCGTGAAACTGCTGGGTATGTGGACCAGCCCTGCCACCGTGATCTTCACCAGCCAGGACAATGTGCAAAGCATTGACGATTTGAAAGGCAAGAAGCTGCGCTCGCCTAGCCCCTTGTTTGATGCCATCGGTAAAGCGCTGGGTATCGTGACCGTGAACGCGCCTGCATCGGACAGCTACGAAATGCTGTCGCGTGGTGTGATCGATGGTATGTACTTCCAGTACGACCAATTGGACAACTGGAAACTGGACAAGCTGGTCAAGACCGCGGTGTCCGTGGAAGGTGGCTTTGGCAAATCCAGCCAGTACATGTTCATGAACGAGCGCAAGTGGAAGAGTCTGTCGGAAGCCGACCGTGCTGCTATCGAGAAAATCAGCGGCGAATGGATTGCCAACGACTTCGGTTCCAAATGGCAGGCTGCCGAACAGCAAGCCATTGAGAAGCACACAGCAGCTGGCCTGAAAACACTGCGCATCCAGGGTGAAGCAGCAGACCAGATGAAAGAGCGTCTGGCCTTTGTTGAAGAAGACTGGATCAAAGCGGCTGACAAGAAGGGCATTGACGGTAAAGCCGCTCTGGCCTACTTCCGCGAGCAGATCAAAGAGCTGAGCGCTGCCAAGTAATACGCAGCAAGAGACACACTACAGTCTTGGCCCCGCTTTCCTTTGGGAGAGCGGGGTTTTTTTATGTTTTTGGGAGGGGCTGTTGTGAGGGCAAAGGATAGGCAGCCGGGTTGCTGCTGTAGTCATTGTGGACGCTTCTCCCTGTAAAACGCCGCTTCAGGCCCTGGGGGGTCTGGCAGGGCTGACCACTTGCCGGTGCGGCGCACCGGTGCCCTGGTCAAGAGAGAGCTACGGGCGCATCCTGAACTCGCCGGGTACTTGGTCCCCCGGACCAAGTACAAGCGTCCGGCTCAAACAGCAGGATGCTTGCATCCCTACGCTCTCCCTTGCCTGCGGCAAGTAGTCTGACTCGCCCTGCCAGACCCCCCAGGGCCTGAAGCGGCTTGCAGCGGAGGAAATGCACAAGTCCTCAAGCTTTAAGGCGTGGGCGGTGGTGCCCCCGTCTCCAGGTCATAGTGCTGATTGACGGCATATTCATTGATCACCGCCTTGCTCCGGAAGTATCGGGCCATGGCTTTGGGGTCAAAGTGCATATCGAAGCGATCCCGCGAACGCAACGTGGGCAGGAAAAAATACTTGGGTAGTTTTACGTGATGACGCTGATGCTTGTGGGCATCGGCCAAGATAGCGCGTCGTACCTGATCCTGCTCCCAGGTGCCGTGATAGCTGCGCAACATTAATCCGCTGGACACCAGCCATAGCGTGCCGCAGGCCCCCAAGGTTACTAACAGGTTGCGCTGCATGGGTATAGCGCGTTGCCCTTGCGCCAATAAATCATGTCCGTAAATAGACAAGGCCACCAGCAGATACATCAAGCCGCCATTCAAGGATCGCTTGGGGATATTAGGTGCCAGAACCAGAATGGCATTGGCCAGAAGCGATGCGCCAATGAGCAGCCACATTGCCCGGCGTACAGATTCAGAAGACGCAGGCCCTATGGCAAAACGCCAAACCAGCATCACTAGGATCACCCCCCAGTACCGCAATAGGGCGTCCGGGAAACGACGACCAAAATGCTCCCCAATGCGCCATAACAAAGGCTGGTCATACCAATGAGCAAAGACCTCTGCGCGTACTTGATTGCCTGGCGCCAGGACCAGCACGGCGACTCCCAGCCCCATACAGAGCAACCAAACCAGATGCCATGAACCGAGCGAACCTGTGCGCTGAAAGTGCCTTAGGCCCAGATACGCCAGCAAACACCAGCTGATAATGCCGGTGTTTTCATTGGAACAACCGGCCAGCAGGCCCAGAAGGCAGAGCGCCAAGCCTGTGATCACAGAGGGCTTGCCCTTTTGCAAGTAGTAAATAAAGGCCAGCACAAAACCGAAGTTGAACAGATTGGGCCACAGGTAGTTGGCGGCGCCTACCAACCAGAATGTGGTTTGCCCCAGATGGGGGTTGACCAGCCAATACAAGGTGAACACCAGCAGCAGTAAAGACGGGCGCAAGGCTCGTCCGGCCAGTTGGGCCCCCAGTGCTGTCAGCACCGTGATCAGGCCAAACAGGGCCGCTGTATTCAGTGTGGCTTTCAGCCATCCCGGAGCCAGCGTGAGCATGGCGCTGGAGAGCGTATCCGAGACCAGACGACCGCTCCATTGCAGATAATGTTGCTTGATCGACGTCCATGCAATGCCTTTGTTGGCGTAATTGAAGTCGTCCGAGATCATGGGGGTGAGCCAATAAATGGCCCACGTAGCCATCAGGGCCAGCACCGCAAAAGTAATAAAGGCCCAGGCACCAAAACGGTGGCCGAGCAGGGGCTGGCTGAATCGGGATTCAGCAAAAGAGAGAGTTGGGCTCATCGAGATGAAGTGGCGTGTTTGTGGCCAGATCCACGACGACGGTATTACACATCGCTCGCCGTCCTGGGTGTTCAGGCCCAGGTGATATTGATTATTTACTGGGCGGGAAGCGAGGAATTATCTCAGATACCCGTTGAAACACAGCGTTTAACGGCCTTACTGATCGTCATCCTTTAAATCTAAACCAAATCGGGGTTTTCCCTGCTTTTGCGGCTTCTTGCGCTTATTGGCTAGGCGCTGCGCAAAGTGGATATACCGACAAAAAGAGCACTTCTACCATTGGCTCCATCGTCATACCTAAAAAACAAAAGGAGAACGGACGTGGGGGACATCAATAAAAAAATAGCAGCAGTGGTTCTGGGTGCAGGGGTATTGGGCGCCGGCCCGGCCTGTGCCATTGAGGGCAACGGCCTGCCTATTTATCCCGATGGTTTGGAAAACTTCATGAGTGGTGCCCTGCCGCCACCCGGAGTGCACTTGCTGATGTACGGCGGTGCCATGCGTTACGACTCGGTGCGTGACAAGAACGGCGACAAGTTGCCTATTCCTGACTTCAAGGTCGATGTGGCAATGGTTGCGCCGCGTCTGGTCTGGGTGACGGACCAGCAGGTGTTTGGCGGCCAATTGGCGTTCCACGCCCTGGCTCCCTTGCTGACCGTCAAGGCACAGGCCGCCGGTCAGTCCCAGCGCCGTAGCGGTCTGGGTGACGTGGTGTTTGGTCCGGCCTTGGGCTTTCACCCCAGCGAGAAGATGCACTACATCCTGGGCGTGGACTTTGTTGCCCCAACTGGCCGCTACAAAGTGACCGACAGCGCCAACCTGGGCCGCAACTACTGGGCCATTCAGCCCGCTGCTGCGTTCAGCTACATGCAGCCCAGCGGCATCAACCTGGATTTGAAGATGATGGTGGACTTCAACTTCCGCAACAGCGACACCGAAACGCGTACGGGTAAAGCCATTCACGCCGATTACGCCGTGGGTTGGGGTTTTGGCAATGGGCTGGTGCTGGGTGTGGGTGGTTACGCCTATCAACAGATTGAAAGCGACCGTGGCCCCATGGCCGGTGACAGCAAGGCTCGTGCCTTCGCCATTGGTCCCAGCCTGCGTTACGCCAATGACAAAGGTCTGCTGATTACGGCCAAGTACCAGCAGGATCTGGGCGTGCGTGGCCGTCCCGAAGGAAAACAATTTTTTGTAAAAGTAGCGGTTCCGTTCTAAGGGCCCGCGGCAGGAGAGCGACATGAAAGGACTGAAGGATAAGGTAGTCATCGTTACCGGCGGCGCAACGCGTGTAGGCGCAGGTGTGGTCGAGGTGCTGATGGGCTACGGCGCACGTGTGGCCGTGTTCGATATTGATGCTGCAGGTGGCCAGAAAGCCGTAGGCAACGATGCCGCCAAAGCCAAATTCTGGGAAGTGGACATTACCAGCGATGACAGCCTGAATGCCGCCATCGAGCAGGTGCAGGCGCATTTTGGCCGTGTGGATGGTCTGGTCAATCTGGCCTGTTCCTATCTGGATGAAGGCATGGCGTCCAGCCGTGCTGACTGGCTCAAGGCACTGGACATCAACCTGGTTAGCGCCGTGCAGGCGGCCAAGGCGGTGCGTCCCTTGTTGCCGCGTGGTGGTTCCATCGTCAACTTCACGTCGATCTCCTCCTCGATTGCTCAAACCGGGCGCTGGTTGTACCCGGTCTCCAAAGCGGCCCTGTTGCAACTGACACGCAGCATGGCGCTGGACTTCGCTCCTGACGGTATTCGCGTCAACTCGGTCTCGCCCGGCTGGATCTGGTCGCGTGTGATGGACGAGCTGACAGGCGGTGATCGCGCCAAGACCGACCGCGTGGCCTCGGCATTTCACATGCTGGGCCGCGTGGGCGATCCCCAGGAAGTAGGCGAAGTGGTGTCCTTCCTGCTCTCGGACTCCGCCAGCTTTGTCACCGGTGCCGACTATGCCGTCGATGGTGGCTACTCGGCCATGGGCCCCGAGCAAGGTGTCCCTGCCATTCCCAAATTGGCTGAATAAGAAAAACCGGGACGCCGCTGGGGTGGCGTCCTTAGCTCCCTCAGAAGGAAAAAAATCATGCGTAAAGTTGCTATTGTGGGCGCTGGCCAAGCTGGCATGCCCGTTGCATTCGGCCTCTTGGCCCAAGGCTACGACGTAGCCGTTTTCACCAACCGCAGCCCTGACGATGTTCGTGGTGGCCGTGTCATGTCCAGCCAGTGCATGTTTGCCGAGGCGCTGGATGTGGAGCGTCGCCTGGGTCTGAATTTTTGGGACGACGAATGCCCGCCTGTACAAGGCATTGGCTTTGCTCTGCCCAACCCTGAACAGCCTGACACCAAAGCCGTGGACTGGAGCGGCCGTCTGGATCGTGAAGCCCAGGCAACTGACCAGCGCGTGAAAATGCCTTACTGGCTGGAACTGTTCGAGCAGCGTGGCGGCAAGCTGATCATGGAAGATGTGGGCGTGGCCGAACTGGAGCGCATCACCCAGGAGTACGACCTGACCATGCTGGCTGCCGGTAAAGGCGAAGTGGTCAAGTTGTTCGAGCGTGACGATCAGCGTTCCATGTACGACAAGCCTCAGCGCGCCCTGGCCCTGACCTATGTACATGGTCTGGAGCCTACGCCTGAATACTCGCGCGTGTCTTTTAACTTCATCCCCGGTGTGGGCGAATACTTTGTGTTCCCCTCGCTGACCCTGTCCGGTCCCTGCGACATTATGGTGTTCGAAGGCGTGCCCGGTGGCCCACTGGATCGTTTCCGCGATGCCAAGACGCCCGAAGCTCATTTGGAGCAAAGCGTTTCTTTCCTGCGCGAATTCCTGCCTTGGGAAGGCGATCGTGCCCGTAATGTGGAACTGACCGACGCCCAAGGTTACCTGTCCGGTGCT
Source organism: Alcaligenes sp. GCM10023179 (assembly GCF_042653705.1). Taxonomy (NCBI): domain Bacteria; kingdom Pseudomonadati; phylum Pseudomonadota; class Betaproteobacteria; order Burkholderiales; family Alcaligenaceae; genus Alcaligenes; species Alcaligenes sp. GCM10023179. The sequence goes on from NZ_JBHSIQ010000006.1 coordinate 153,970, forward strand.
TTCCCTCCCACAGTTCGCAAACCTGTGCTGACGCTGCCTTCGGGCCGCATGGTGCTGGGTCTGGGTGATGCCGTTGTCGTGAACGACCCCATTACCGGCCAAGGTTCCAACAACGCCGCCAAAGCCGCCCAGGTGTATCTGGACAGCATCTTGCAACGTGGTGAAGGCGCGTTTGACCGTAACTGGATGCAGGAAACGTTCGAGCGTTACTGGGATTACGCCAATCTGGTGGTGCGCTGGACCAACTCCATGTTGAAGCCACCAACCGACTCTTCTTTTGCCTTGTTGACCGCGGCTCAGCAATCGCCTGCTCTGGCTCATTTCCTGGCCAACAGCTTTAACCACCCGCCGGTTCTGTTCCCGGCCTGGGAAGATCTGAGTGCCGCTCAGGCATTGATCGAGAAGACTCGCAGCCAATCTGTGGCTGCCTGATAGATAGTATTCAAGGAGACGTATCATGACCCCCACCGCAACGCTGCAAGACTCCTCGTCCCAAACCGCTGCCCAGCGGCAGGCCGTGTCTGCCCAAGCGTTGGCAGCCGCTGACGCCAAACCCACACCGTCCAATCTGAATGTGGTCGATAGCCGTGCGTTTCGCCAGGCACTGGGCCATTTTCCAACGGGTGTGGCCATTGTCACGACTCGTTGTCCCGATGGCCGGGCGGTGGGTCTGACCATCAACTCCTTTACGTCCCTGTCGCTGGAGCCGCCCCTGGTGATGTGGAGCCTGGTGAATCACTCGCCCAGCCTGGAAATTTTCGAGAAGTGCAGCCACTTTGCGATCAACGTGATCAGCCAGGAACAAGTGCCCGTGGCCCTGGGGTTTGCCAACTCCCAGGTCAAGGACAAGTTTGCCCTGGTCTCGCATGTGGATGGTGAAGAAGGCGTGCCTTTGCTGGACGACTGTGTGGCGACCTTTGTTTGCGAGAACTACCGTCAGCATGAAGGTGGTGACCACACCTTGTTTATTGGCCGTGTGGTGCGTCACACCACGCTGACCGAACACGAACCTGCGGTGTTTCACCGTGGCCGTTTCGCCAACCTGACCACGCCTAGCGGAGACCGTTGAAATGAGTGATGCGCACAGCGCTGATGTAGTCATTGTCGGCAGCGGGATGAACTCCCTGACCTGTGCCGCCTTGTTGGCCCAACGCGGCTTGTCGGTGACAGTGCTGGAGCGCAATGCGGTGGCCGGGGGCTGCATCCGTACGCAAGAGCTGTTCCCCGGTTTTACCCATGATGTGCTGTCCAGTTGGTATCCCTTGTTCATGGGCGGTGCATCCTATGCCACTTTGGCTGAACCCTTGGCCAAAGCCGGTCTGGAGTTTGTCAAAGGCGAGTACAGCACGGGTCTGGCCATTCCTGGTGGCCCGTCGCTGGCCTTGCGTCAGGATATGGACGACACCGTACGTCGCTTCAATGACTTGATGCCGGGTGAAGGCGATGCCTTGGGTGCCATGGCGGCTCGCATGTTTGGCCCGGATGCCGGTTTGGTATTTGGCTTGCTGGGCGGTGAGCCTTACCGTTGGCCCATGGCCAAACTGGCCTTTGGTGCCTGGCGCGAGCGGGGGCTGGATGGCTTGATGTCCTTTGGCTCGCAAGCGCTGGAAAGCTTTCGGCGCTGGGCCATGCGCGAACTGCGCAGCGATCTGGCCCGCGCCATGATTGCGCCCTGGGTATTGCATAGCGGCCTGGGCCCGGATGAAGCCAGCTCGGCCCTGATCGGCAAGCTGACGTTCAGTGCTGTGGTCAGTGGCGGTATGCCTGTCGTCAAAGGCGGCAGTTATCAGATTGTGAAAGCCTTTACCCGCATTATTGAAGAAGCAGGTGGGGCGGTACTGACCAATTCCCATGTGGATCGCGTGCTGGTGGAAGGCAATAAAGCCACCGGCGTGTGTGTGGGTATGCAGCGCTATCTGGCCCGCCGTGCGGTGGTCTGCAATGTGACGCCCGGTCAGCTGTACGGCGACTTGTTGCTGGAAGTAGAACCCGAGCTGTTGAAGTCCGCCCAGGATTATCACTATGGCCGGGGCGGCATGCAGATACACTTTGCCTTGAATTCCCCGCCCGACTGGCTTGACCCGGAACTGCGCCATGTCCCTATGGTGCATGTGACGGAAAGCATGGAGCAGGTGTGTTCCTCGGTGGTCACGGCCAGCAATGGCTACCTGCCTGCCAAACCGACCTTGGCCGTGGGCCAGCCGGTAGCGGTGGATGTGACTCGTGCACCGGAAGGTCACTGGATTCTATGGGTACAAATGCAGGAGCTGCCGCGTCACATCAAAGGCGATGAAGCGGGCGAGATTCCTGTGCCAGCGGATGGACGCTGGAACGAAGCCGTGCGCGAGGCGATGGCCGATCGCGTTCAGGCCCGTCTGGAAACCGTCATGCCTGGCCTGGCTGCCAAGATTATCGGGCGTCGTAGTGTCAGCCCGGCGGATCTGGAAGCCTTGAACATGAATCTGGTGGGGGGCGATCCGTATAGCGGGGTGTGCTCACCGGATCAGTTCTTTTTCATGCGTCCTTTTGCAGGACACAAGAACGCGCGCAGTGGCACCACGCCCTGGCGTAATCTGCATCAAATTGGTGCGTCGGTGCATCCAGGCCCTGGCTTGGGTGGTCAATCCGGCTATCTGGCAGCCCAGCGTATCTTGAAGGGGTGAGAGGACGGGTGAGGCGGTCAGCTTAGTGCTGGCCGCCGCGCACTCGTTGCAGGGTCTCGCTAGGCGTTTCGCCAAAGCGGCTGCGGTATTCGGCGCTGAAACGGCCCTGGTGTGCAAAGCCCCAGCGCATGGCCAGGTCGGCCAGCGTCAGGTGAGGTTCGTTGGAATGGATCAGTTCGTGGCGCAGACGGTCCAGACGAACCTGACGCAGGTACTGCATGGGGCTGACGCCGTAGTGGTCTCGGAAGGCTTGCTGCAAGGTGCGGGAGCTCACGCCCGCAATGGTACTGAGCTCGTCTACCGTGACCGGCAAATGAGCCTGCTCATGCAAATGGCTGGCTACTTTCTTCAAATGGCGCGGCAGGATGCGAGTGGGGTTCAGGGCCTGAATCTGAGCCGGCGGGTGCAGATCCAGCAAGGTTGTCACCGCCAATTGCTCCAGCTGGTTGATAATCAGCGGCGAGCGGCGAATGTCTTCGTAGTTGCGTGCACAGTCCAGCACGTAGCGCAGCATGATTTGCCAGGAAGGCTGGGTGTGCGCTTCCAGGCGTACCGGAAACAGCAAACCTTGCGGGCCTACGTCCAGGCCCATGCCACGGGCGGCCTGTTCCACCAGATTGCGGTCTATCTTGAGCATTAATTGCTCATTATTGGCGTGCCAGACCATGTCCACATCCTCGTTGGGATTCAGGATCGTGGCGGCGTAGGGACTGGAGTCCACAGTTTGGCCACCGCAGCGAATTTTGGCGGTGCCGTATTGGGGCATCTGGACCAGGTAGAAACCGGCCAGGTGATCAGGTTGTATGTGTACGTCGGCGCCATAGCCCAGGCGGCTCAAGGCGACCTGACCAAACTGGGCGTGACGCAGCCGGGTTTGCAGGATCTGATCGGCACGTAGCTGCTTGAGCTGGTGCGACTTGAACATATCGCTGACAGATTTGCGCACGTGTTCCAGGTCAGCAGAAGCTACACGTGCCCAGTGATCGGGCTTATTTTCCATGTTTCATGTGCCTAGATGGTTCTGAAAGGCAGGAAGGATACGTAAAACCTTGAGTTTCAACGGTTTGCAGCGGCTTTATTTTAGTTGTAAAGTATATCAGTGGGCCACCGGGATTTCCCGCAGTCCCGTTTAGTTTGTTGTGTTTATTAACAGAGAGAACCGTGCAGAAAGACTTTCACTTCTACGAACCCACACAAGGCCATGGACTGCGCCACGACCCGATCAGTTCTATTGTGGGTCCCCGTGTCATCGGCTGGATTGGCACCAAAAGCAAGGAAGGTGTGCTGAACCTGGCTCCATACAGCTTCTGCAACGTGTTCAACTATCGCCCGCCTGTCATCGCTTTTTCCAGCGTGGGCTACAAAGACAGCGTGCGTAACGCAATTGAAACCGGCGTCTTTACCTGGAACCTGGCTACCCGTGATCTGGCCGAACCCATGAACATGACCAGCCTGGAACAAGATGTGCGCGAGTTTGAAGTCGCGGGCCTGACGCCTGTGGATTCCCGCCTGATTGATGCCCCCCGCGTGGGCGAGAGCCATGCCTCGCTGGAGTGCAAGGTGACGACGCACTTTCAGCTGAAAGACTCGGAAGGCAAAGACCTGAACACCTGGATGGTGCTGGGCGAAGTGGTAGGTGTGCATGTGTCGCCCAACAGCATCGTGGACGGCATTTACCGTACCGCGATCCCACGTCCGATTCTGCGTGGTGGTGGTCCTGGCGATTACTTTGAGATTACGGACTTGGCCTTGTTTGATATGCCACGTCCCAAGTCCTGATAGCAGGGCTGTAGTCAGAAGCCGCTGGTTGGCGGCTTCATTAGGATGGTTGCAAATGCATAACGGCGCCGCAAGGCGCCGTTTGCTTTATGTCTGCTCAGAGTGTGGCCGAAGTCTTTGGGCTGTTTTACCTGCTGATATACATTCGGCTGTCTGGCGATCCGGCGGCCCGGCGATCCGGCTTTTCGATGTTTCCGTCGTGTCGCAGCCTGGCAGGCGTAGCGAACCTACTGCTTCGTGATTGCTCGGTGACGGGTCGATCCGACCGACCCAAGGGGCAGATAGCCAGTCACAGACCTGTCAATCCGTATTGCGCGCCGTAGGCGGGCATCTTAGCTCTTGGACGAACCGCCCGCTGCCAGGAATTGTGCCAGACGAGGGCTGCGTGGCGACACCAGCACTTCTTCTGGCGGGCCTTCTTCCTCGATTTGACCTTCGTGCAGATACACCACCTTGCTGGAGACGTTGCGCGCAAAGCTCATTTCGTGCGTAACCACCACCATCGTGCGCCCTTCTTCGGCCAAATTCTGCATAACGCGCAGAACCTCGCCCACACGCTCGGGGTCCAGTGCCGAGGTTGGTTCGTCAAACAGCATCACTTCAGGTTCCAGCGCCAGCGCTCGGGCAATCGCCACACGCTGCTGCTGGCCGCCCGACAAGAAGGCCGGGTATTGTTTGGCCAGATCGCGCGACAGGCCTACCTTGTCCAGATACAGCTCCGCTTTGGCAATGGCCTGCGCCTTGTCCATGCCCTGTACATGAATGGGCGTGGCGGTAATGTTTTCCAGCACCGTCATGTGGGACCACAGATTGAAGTGCTGGAACACCATGGCCAGGCTGGTGCGCAGGCGCTTGAGCTGTTGTTTATCTACCGCAACCAGTTCGTCCGTTTTGGGGTCCAGACGGGTTTTCAGTTCCTCGCCCTTGATGACGATACGGCCGGAATTGGGCGTTTCCAGAAAGTTGATGCAACGCAGAAACGTACTTTTGCCCGAACCGCTGGACCCGATCAGGCTGATGACATCGCCCGGCTCCGCGCTGAGAGAGACTCCCTTGAGGACCTCCAGGGAACCATAGCGTTTGTGAATATTCTCGATGAGCAGGTTGGGCATGGAAAACGGTATCGTATTGAAAATAAAAAAGACCGGCGCGACGCGGCAGAGGGGATTACAGCACAGACTGGCCGTCAGGCAAATCATTGATGCTGTGGTTTTCCCGTACAAATCTGTGGGTCTAAACGGATTTGCGCGCATTTCTGGGTTTATGATGCAGTCTTTCCCGCAGCCCTGATCGGGCTAAGGGCGCAGCGCAAGCCGCGTTTTAGCCAAGCTTAGGTGTCCGTTACAGGGGACCTGTTTCTAGAGAGTGTTGTCATGAAAAAAGTGGTCCGTGCCAAGCTGCATGGTATCAAGGTGACCGGTGCCGACTTGAACTATCACGGCTCGATCACACTGGATCCTGAAATCTGCGAACAAGCGGGCATTTTACCCATGGAGTTTGTGGAAATCTGGAATAAGGACAGTGGCGCCCGTATTTCTACCTACGTGATCTTCGGTGAATCCGGCTCGCGCTGTGTGGTCCTGAACGGTGCGGCGGCCCGTACCTGTCAAAAGGGCGACACCGTCATCATCTGCGCAACCGAATACGTGATGAACTCCGAAGACCTGTATTCCCTGCGCCCTACCGTGCTGACCTTCACGCCGGAAAACGAAGTGGATGAAGTCATGCACTACGAAGTGGCCAAGACCGCCCAGCGCGATTACGACTTCCGCGTGGTTCGCGACGACCGCCCTCGCGGTGCAGAGCGCCCACTGGCCCGTGTTGACGTGGACGCCCTGTCCGCAGACCTGCGCTCTCGTGGCCTGGATGATCGTGCCATTGCCGATATCCTGTCCTGCCACCTGGCCGATTTCGCACCTGCGAACCAGAACTGATTGAATGTCACCGGGCCGCATCAGGCCCGCTGATGGCTTTATTAAAAAACGCGGTGTGCACTGCCCCTGGCAGCAAACACCGCGTTTTTTGTTTTAGCCCGTTCGTGGCCCAATGACTTCTGGCGCTCTAGCCTGAATATGGCATTTGGTGCAGCGCCGTAGTGCAGCGTATCGTCAGATCACAAGATACCCAGAGCGCTGCGATCAGAGCGCTTGAGTACCTTGTTCATCACGTTCAGCGTCAATATTGGGCGCGCAGCGTCAGCATCACGTTGCGTGGGTCGCCGTAGTAGTTGTAGGCGCGTTCGTGGGCAATATAACGGTAGTACTTCTTGTCGAACACGTTGTTCAGGTTGAGGGTGGCTGAAACCTTGGGCGTGAAGTCGTAGCGCACCATCAGATCAGCCACGGCGTAAGGATTTTGCTCGATACGGATCGTGCCGGCCGTGTTCTCGTACAGGAACTTGGTCTGCCACGTGAAGCCACCCCCCACTGTCCACTGGCGCAACGAGCCTGGCAGGCGGTACGAGGTAAAGAGCTTGAACATATGTTCTGGCGTGCGCGTGTTGAAGGGCTTGCCCTGGTTGGCCGCATCTTTCACGTACTTGGTGGTGTTGTAGGTATAGCCAGCCGTCAGATTCCAGCCTGGGGCCAGTTCACCTGTCAACTCCGCCTCAATTCCTTCGCTGCGCACTTTGCCTGAGGCAATCGAGCAGTAGTCGCTGGTGGTGTAGGGGCACGGTTTGGGGCCGTCCAGATCGGTCTGGGCGCGGTTGGTTTCTTCGATACGGAAGGCCGCCAGCGAAGCCTGCACGCGGCCATCCTGGAATTCACCCTTGATACCCGCCTCGTAGTTGGCACCCACGATGGGCTTGAGCAAGGAGCCGTTGCGATCGATGGCGTTTTGCGGACGGAACACGTCGGTATAGCTGGCGTACAGCGAGTAGTTGTCGTTCAGATCGAATATCAGACCGGCGTACGGTGTGAACTCGCCACTGACCTTGTAGCTCGAGGAGGCAGTGTTGGCGCCGGTGAGCAGATTGGTGCTGTCGCTGCTGTAGTCCCACCAGCTCCAACGACCACCCACGATCAAGGTGAGCGGATCGGCAAGGCTTAGACGAGCAGCGGTATAGATGCCCGACTGCTTGGTGGTGGTGGCGGTGCGCGATTCATAGGGTCCAATATTGGGCGGAGGCAGCGAGGTGGGGTCCCAGTTAAAGACATCGGGCCGGATGCTGGCGTATTCACGCAGCGGCACCTGGTCGGTTTCGGTGGGATTGCGACGCATGTTCGCACCTACTACCAGCTCATGCTTGCGGCCCAGCAAGGAGAATGGGCCCGAGGCGTACAGGTCCACGCTGGTCTGGGTGCGGTTCAGGCTGCTGGCTCGTGCGTAGTTCAGGAGTGGGCCCTGGTGCGTGTTGCGGTCCACGCCCGCGCCCGAGGCGGACAGAAACACCGTGTCTACGTCGTAGTGCTGGCGGTTGGCCGACAGCTTGGTCTGCCAGCCGTTGTCCATCTCCCAGGTCAGATCGCCGAACACGGTGGTGCTGCGGGTGGCGCGGTGGTTCCAGTCGGCCCCCAGGTAAGTGCTGCGTGGCAGTTCGAGATCGCCGCCATCGTCAAAGAAGACGACGCCAGTGCCGTTGGGCGTACCCTTGGTGCGCTGATGGTCCACCCCCACGGTGGCCGTGATCGAGGGAGTGAAGTCGTATTGCAAGACGCCATACAGCACTTCCTTGCGTTCCTTGACGTGATCCACGAAGGAGTCGCGGTCGTCGTGCACGGCCACCACCCGCCCGCGCAGATCACCGCTGTGGTTGAGCGGACTGGAGACGTCGGCTTCCACACGGTAGCTGTTCCACGATCCCACCATCGCGCTGCCGCTGGCGGCAAATTCACGGGTGGGTTGCTTGCGCACCAGATTGAGCGTGCCGCCCGGGTTGCCGGCCCCCTGCAACAGACCCGCCGCGCCGCGTACCACTTCCACGCGATCGTAGATGGCCATGTCGGCGGCCGCTTCCGAGCCGCCTGCGCCCAGCGAGACAGGCACGCCGTCAAGCTGTGCCGTATCCAGCGAGAAGCCGCGGATCTGATAAGTCGTGCCCAGCACTTCGCCTTCTTGTACCTTGACGCCGGTGGCCTGCTTGAGTGCGTCATTAAGCGTGAGCAAACCCTGGTCGTCGAGCCGCTGGCGCGTGATCACGCTGACCGACTGCGGGGTTTCACGTGCAGTCAGGTTCATGCGCGTGGCCGAGCTTGCCGATGCGTTGGTGTAGCTGCCTGTGCCTTCGGTTCTGGGATCGAGTCGTCCCCGTACGGTTACGGTGCTCAGCTGGGTGACGTCACCGGCAGGTGCCTCTGGGACTTGGCGCAGATGGTAGCTGCCATCCGAGCTGGCAACAGCAGTCAGGCCAGTACCGGCCAACAGTGCATCCAGCGCGGCCTGGGGCGAAAACGTGCCGGAAACGCCTGGGCTGTTTCTGTCCCTGGCCAGCTCACCGGCTCCAGCGACCAGTACGCCGGATGCGCTTGCAAAGCGAGCCAGCGCTGTGCTCAAGGGGCCCGCTGGAATGCTGTAGCTTTGTTGTTTGGCAGACGCACTATTGATGGTTTGGGCGTGAGCTTGAGGATGCCAGCTTGCCAGGCTCAATGCACTGCTGGCCAGGGCAAGTTGCAGCACGCAGGCCAAGGGGCTTAGTTTGAAACCGGGTCGGAAAAAGTGCATGGCACCAAAAGAGTTCGCCCCTCGGGCGACAGGCTGGGAATAGCCGGGCATGATGAATTCTGCTCCTTGGAAGCGGTGTAGTCGGCGAGAGCGAGCCGGTTTGCGTGTGTCCTGGTCAGATTCTGGTTTTGTGCCAGGAGACGGGTAAAACGATGCCCTCATCAGGTATATCGAACACGCCAAGGAAAAGCGGAACTCGGAAAAGTGGAAATAGCCGGTTTGAAGCATTGGCCGCTTGAATAGGCCCGTAAACCGGCTTGTCATGCACGGCGGCTGATGCCCGTGAATGTGTGTGTCTGAATCAAGGTCAGTGCTCGGCAAGTTCAACGCTGACCCACCAGGGCAGGGTTCGTTTGATGCGAATGGGCAGCACCCCTTCCAGCATTCTCAAGGCCCGGTCCGGATCGGTGGAGGGATAGCTGCCAATCACAGGCAGCTGGGCCGCCTCGGGTGAAACGCTAAGGTGGCCGCCGCGATAGCGCTGCAATTCGCGCACGACCTCGATCAAGGGTGTGTTGTCGGTGACGAGGATGCCTTTGGTCCAGCTTTGTCGCTCGGGCAGGACAGCAGTGGTAGCCGCAATCGCGGTACGCGAAAGCTGTGTCTGCTGACCGGCATGGATAATGTGCTGCTGGCGCTTGTTTGCCGTGTCCACCTGTACCGCGCCTTGATACACCGCCAGAAAAGTCTCCTGACCGTCCAGTCGCACCGTAAAGCGTGTCCCCAAGGCACGCAGCAAGCCTTGACGGGTTTCGACCAGAAAGGGCCGTGCAGGATCGGCCGCTGTATCGATCAGAATTTCACCCTGAACCAGGGAGAGCAGCCGTTGATTGCCTCGGTAGTCGTGGTTCATTGCAGTGTCGGAGCTGAGCCAAACGGTAGAGCCATCGGGCAAAGTCAGTTGGTGGACTTCACCACGGGCGGTACGATGCTCGGCTGACCAGGCCATTACTGTGCCGGGCAAGGACGTATGCTGCCAAGCCAGCCAACTGCCCAAACTGCTGCCTGCCAGTGTGCCCAGGCCCAGCAGCAATTGGCGGCGGCGTCCCATTCGTCGGTTGGCCAGGCAATAGCTTTGGACGGCAGCCTGGCGGCTGTCGCTGCTTTGTATCGGTTCAAAGCGGCCACTGATGCGCTCTACATACTGCCAGGCCTTGCGATGCTCGGCCTGAGCGGCCAGCCAGCCTTGCCAGCTTTGTCGGTCCTGGGCCGAGGCCTCGTCCGAGCGCAGCAGGGCAAACCATTCGGCGGCCTGCTCCAGCGCGTCAAATGAAGGCTCCAGCGTATCGTCGGGATGCAGTTCGGAAGTGCTCATGGGGCGGGTAATCAGCGTGGCTCGGGCACGCAGGAGGCCTGATGCACGGGCATGTCAGAGGCGGTATGGCGGGCTTCCAGCTTCAGGCAGCACAGCATGGCCTGGCTAAGGTATCGGTGCACCATGCGTGTGGACACGCCCAGCGCTTCTGCAATTTCCCGGTTGCTCATGCCGTCGGCCATGGCCATGAAAAAGGCATTGCCCACTTTGGCGGGCAGGGTGCGCAACATGCTGTCTATCTCTTGCAGGGCTTCCAGCACCAGGGCCTGGTGTTCGGCAGAAGGAACCAGGGCGGCCGGGCGGTTGGCCAGCTCTTCCAGCCAGGCTTGTTCAATCTGACGGCGTCGCCATAAGTCCACGCACATGCCATTGGCCATGAGCCGCAAATACACACGGGCTTCGGGCTCGCTGCCGAATTGACGGGGTTTCTGTAGCAGTCGGACAAAAACGTCTTGGGCCAGATCGGCCGCATCGAAGGAATTACCTAGCCTGCGTCGTAGCCAGCTATGCAACCAGCCGTGGTAATTCCGGTAGAGCGATTCCGTGTCGGGTGAGAAGGCGGCATTGTGCATGATGCGTTCCAGTGGTGCCTGCTCGACCAGAAAAATGGTAGAGAATCGGGCAATGAGAACTGAGAATAATTCTCAATTATCAGAAAAAACCGCCCATTCGGCAAGTTGCCGTGGGCGGTTTTACTGTTGGCATCGCAAGCGATCAGGCCTGATCGCGCCCTTCTTCTACAGCATGACAAGCCACTTCTTGCGGCCCGGTTTGCAGCAAAGCCGGGGCTTCGCGGCGGCAGCGATCATTGGCCAGCGGGCAGCGTGGATGGAAGGTACAGCCCGATGGCGGGTTCAGTGGATTAGGCACTTCACCAGCGACCGGGATGCGGCTTTTGCCCGCTCCGCTCATGTCGGGAATGGCTCCCAGCAACATGCGCGTGTAGGGGTGGCGAGGCTGCGCGAACAAATCGTCGCGTGGCGCAATTTCCACAATCCGGCCCAAATACATGACGCCAACCCGGTCGGCCACGTGATGCACCACCGCCAGGTTGTGCGAGATGAACAGATAGGTCAGCCCCAGTTCGCGCTGCAAATCCTTCATCAGGTTCAGGACCTGTGCCTGCACCGACACGTCCAGCGCCGAGGTGGGCTCGTCACAGACGATGAACTCGGGTTGCAGAGCCAGAGCACGGGCAATGGAAATACGCTGGCGCTGGCCGCCGGAGAACTGGTGCGGGTAGCGCTGGGCGTCGCTGGGGTTCAGGCCCACTTGCGTCAGCAGCTCGGCCACTTTGGCGTCCTGCTGGGCGCGGCTCATGTCCGTGTGGGTGACCAGTGGTTCGGCAATGATGCGGCCCACGCGCCAACGAGGATTCAGGCTGGCATAGGGGTCCTGAAAAATCATCTGACGGCGTTTGCGCATGGCCTTCTGGCTGGCCTTGTCCATGGTTTTCAGAGACTGGCCATCAAACAGAATCTCGCCACGTGTCAGCGAATACAGGCCCGTCAGCAAACGGGCCACGGTGGATTTCCCACAGCCGGACTCACCCACCAGCGCCAGGGTTTCACCCTTGTTCAAGGTGAAGCTGACGCCATCGACCGCGCGCAGGTTTACCTTGGGTTTGCGGTAGACCAGACGTTCCAGCAAGGGCGGGGACACATCAAACCAGCAGGCAGCGTCCTTGACCTGGACCAGGGCTTGTTTAGGGGTGCTCATGCGGACTCCTGTGCATGCAGCCAACAGGCCGCCTGTGTTTGTGGGGGAACAGGCAACAGTTCGGGGCGTTCGACCAGGCAGCGATCAAAGCGACGATCACAGCGTGGATTGAAGGCGCAGCCGGGCGGGATGGCGTTCAGGCGCGGCATGCTGCCGGGGATTTGTTCCAGACGCTCCAGCCCCGCGTGCAGATTGGGAATGGAACGCATCAAGCCACGGGTATAAGGGTGGCTGGGTTTCTGGATTACATCCTGTACAGGGCCGATCTCGATAATGCGACCGGCGTACATCACGGCCACGCGGTCGGCGGTTTCCGCAATCACCCCCATATCGTGGGTAATCAGCATGACCGAGGTGCCTTGCGAGCGACAGAGCTTTTTCAGCAGGTCGATAATCTGCGCCTGAATTGACACGTCCAGTGCAGTAGTAGGTTCGTCTGCCACGATCAGCTTGGGCTCGGCCGCCAGGGCCAGCGCAATCACCACCCGTTGGCGCATGCCGCCGGAGAACTGGTGTGGATAGTGGTCAATACGCTCGCGCGCTGCCGGAATGCCGGTAGCTTCCAGCAATTCGATGGCGCGTTCCTGTGCCTGTTTCCAGGACAAGGGCAGATGCGTGACGATGGTTTCAGCCAGTTGATGACCCACGGTATAGAGCGGGTTCAGCGAGGTCAGCGGGTCCTGGAAAATCGCGCCAATCTTGCGGCCACGAATCTTGCGCATCTGGTCCTGGTTCAGATTGTCGATGCGCTCGCCTTCCAGCAGGATCTGGCCGCCGCTGATGCGACCGGGGGCATCGAGCAAACCAATAATGGAGGAACCCGTCAGGGATTTACCGGCACCGGACTCCCCCACCACTCCCAGCACTTCGCCGGGGGCGATGGAAAAGGACACATGATCCAGGGCTTGGAGCACACCACGCCGGGTCGGGAATTCGACACACAGGTCTTGGACAGTTAAGAGTGCAGTCATGGCTTAGCTCAATTTGGGGTTCAGGGCGTCACGCAACCAGTCGCCCAGGAGGTTGACCGACAGCACCAGCAGCACCAGCATCAGGCCAGGGAAAATCGTGATCCACCATTCGCCCGAGAACAGGAAGTCGTTACCGATCCGGATCAGGGTGCCCAGAGAAGGCGAGGTGGCCGGAACGCCGACGCCCAGAAAGGACAGCGTGGCTTCGGTGATGATGGCGGTGGCCAGATGCACGGTGGCCAGCACCAGCACGGGGCCCATCACATTGGGCAGCACATGGCTGAACATGATGCGCGGGGAGGACACGCCAATCACGCGGGCAGCCTGTACGTATTCACGGTTTTTCTCCACCAGCGTGGAGCCACGCACGGTACGGGCATATTGCGGCCAACCGGCCAGCGCAATCGCCCCGATCAGCACCGGGAAGGCGACTACATCGTGCATGTTCAAGGGGAACACGGCACGGGCCACCCCGTCGATCAGCAAGGCAATCAGGATGGCCGGGAAGGACAGCTGCACATCGGCCACACGCATGATGAAGGCATCCACACGGCCACCGGAGTAACCGGCCAGCAGGCCCAGCACGATACCGACCACCATGGACAAGGCTACCGAGGCCAGACCGATCAGCAAGGAGGTGCGCGTCCCGTACAACAGGGCCGAATACAGGTCACGCCCCTGGCTGTCTGTTCCCAACCAGTATTGGGGCGACCCGTTTTCCGACCAGGCCGGGGCCAGCAAGGCATCCATCAGATCGATGGAGGTCAGATCGAAGGGATCGTAAGGAGCCACCCAGCGGGCACCCAGCGCGCCGATAAACAGCAGCAAGGCCATGATGGTGGCCGCAATGGCGACGGGCGAGTGACGCCAGGACCAGACCAGATCGCTATCCCAGGCGGTTTTCAATTTAGCGAACATATTAGTGCCCCTTGGCGCCCGACAATTGGGTGCGCAGACGTGGATCGACCAGGAAGTACAGCAGGTCTACCAGCAGGTTGATCACAACAAATACCAGGGCAATCAGACAGAGATAGGCCGCCATCACGGGGATGTCGGCAAATTGCACGGCCTGGATAAACAGCAGACCCATGCCCGGCCATTGGAAAACGGTTTCCGTCACGATGGCAAAGGCGATGATGCCGCCCAGTTGCAGCCCCGTGATGGTGATAACCGGCACCATGGTGTTTTTCAGGGCGTGGCCAAAGTGGATGGCGCGTTGCGACAGGCCACGGGCACGAGCAAATTTGATGTAGTCGGCGCGCAGTACTTCCAGCATCTCGGAGCGCACCAGACGCAGGATCAGCGTGAGCTGGAACAAACAGAGCGTGATGGCGGGCAGGATCAAATGCTTGATCCCGTCCCAGCTAAGCAGGCCGGTACTCCACCAGCCAAACTTCAGGACTTCTCCCCGGCCATAACTGGGCAGCCAGCCCAATTGCACGGAGAAGATCAGGATCAGCAAGATACCGATCAGGAAGGTGGGCAGTGATATGCCCAGCAATGAAAAGGCCAGAATGCTTTGCGCCATGAAACTATTACGCTTCAAGGCGGTGTACACGCCCAGTGGCAGGCCTATCAGCAAGGCCAGTATGGCGGCCACCACGGAGAGTTCTACGGTGGCAGGCAGGCGGTCTTTGAGCAGGGTGGAAACCGGTTGGGCTTGCCGCAGGGACAGGCCAAATTCGCCTTGTACGGCCTGGGACACAAAGCGTCCGAATTGCACGGGGGCGGGTTGGTCCAGCCCCAGGCTGGCACGCAGTTCCACGCGATCTTGTTCGGTGGCGTCCTGTCCCAGCATGATGGTGACCGGGTCACCAATGTAGCGGAACAGCACAAAAGCCAGAAGGCTGACCGTCAGCATCACCAGAACAGCCTGGATCAGACGGCGAATAATAAATACCAGCATAGGCGGTCTCCTGGTAGAGCGCGAGGATCACTCGCGACCAGTGTCGTCCTTAATGTGTAGAAAGGGCCCGGCAAGGGGGCTGGTGTAGAAACGGATGACTACAGCGTAATGGGAACCAGCCCCGCACGGAGGCGGGGCTGGGTATGAAAACAACTTAGTCGATGGTGGTCCATTGGGCCAGCATGCGGTTGTCCGCACGATGTACCACGTTGACCTTCTTGGCCATGGCCCAAGGAATGATCTGGTCATGCAGGGGAATGTGACCCACTTCCTTGGCATGAATTTCCAGAACCTTGTGGATGGCCGCATCGCGCTTGGCGGTGTCGGTTTCGGTCTTGATCTGGTCGATCAAGGCGTCCACTTCGGCGTTTTCGTAGCCACCAAAGTTAAAGGAGCCGTCAGCGCCCTCGCCCTTGCTGTGCATCAGGCTTTGCAGGGTGTACAGCGCATCAAAGGTCGGCACGCCCCAGCCAAACATGTAGGCGCTGGAGTCAAAGCTTTGTACCTTGGGGAAGTAGGTGGCGCGTGGCATGGCGTTCAGGTTGGCTTTCACGCCGACCTTGGCCCACATGCCCACGATGGCCTGGCAGATGGCTTCATCGTTGATGTAGCGATCGTTCGGGCAATCCAGGGTGAAGGTCAGGGAATTGTCGTAACCGGCTTCTTTCAGCAGTTCCTTGGCACGATCCTGGCTGTAAGGCAGGCGCTGGGCCAATTCCTTGGTGTAGCCGTGAACCTGAGGGGCCACCATGGTGCCGGTGGGGGCGGAAGAACCGCGCATCACGGCTTTCTTGATGGCTTCAATGTCGATGGCCACGTACAGGGCTTCACGCACACGCTGGTCAGCAAAGGGGTTCTTGCCCTTGATGCTGCTGTATTTCAGCTCTGGATTCTTCTGGTCCAGACCCAGGTAGATGGTGCGGTACTCGTTGCCTTCCACAATCTTGGTTTGCTGGCGCAGACGCTGCAAGTCCTGCGCAGGCGGGTCCAGAACCAGGTCCACTTCGCCAGACAGCAAGGCAGCGGTACGGGTGGCGTTCTGCTTGATAGGTACGTAGATCACTTCGGTGACGTTACCCACCTTGTTGCCCTTGTTCCACCATTCTTCGTTTTCGACAAAGACGGTGCGCACGTCCACTTCACGCGACTTCAGCTTGTAAGGGCCGGTACCGTTGGTGTTGCGAGCCGAGTAGGTTTCTTCGTTCTTGTTGAAGTCCTGGGGCTGGGTCACATTGTTCTTTTCCGACCAGGCCTTGTTCATGATGAACACACTGGTCAATTGGCGCAGCAGAACCGGGTTGGGCGCGGCGGTGATGATGTCCACCGTCTTGTCGTCCACTTTTTCAGCCTTGACGATGCCGTTCACGTAGGCCTTGAAGTTGGACGTAGGGGCCATGGCGCGCTGAATGGAGAACACCACGTCATCGGCGGTAAAGGGAGCGCCGTCGTGGAATTTCACCCCTTCGCGCAGCGTAAAGCGCCAGACAGTAGGTTCACGCTGTTCCCAGGCCGTGGCCAGGCTGGGCACAATCTGGAAATCCTTGTCGTAGTCCACCAGCGCCTCATAGACATACATGCTGCCTGTGATCGTGAGGTTTTCGTTCTGTGCGTGTGGGTCCAGCGTCATGAAGTCGCCCTGGCTGGACCAGGTAAGCGTTTTGCTGTGGCCCACCAAGGGCAGGGCGACCAGAGCTGCCAGCGCAGCAGCCAATACTGTTTTTTTCATGAAAACCTCCTGTTGGGGTGCTTGGTGTCGCTGATAGAGAGGCTGCATAGTAACCGGGCGCTTGCTGCCGATTCAATACGTAGTTTCAGCCTGCTGTCAGCTTAATGATGTTTAGTGATTTATATCATCCCGGCGCTTATTCAGTGGCTCTCGGTGTACCGCTGACTTGTCGCTATAATGGTGTACATATATACAGTTAATGGGCTGATCAAGGTGGCGGCACAAGAAGAAAAACCTCTGGAGCGGCGTATCGCTCATGTGGATATGGATGCGTTTTATGCCTCGGTGGAGCTGCTGCGCTACCCGCATTTGCGCGGCAGTCCCGTGGTGATTGGCGGGCGCAGTGCTGATGCGCCCAGGCAATTGCCCGATGGCAGCTGGCAACATGCCCGTCTGGCCGATTACGTTGGGCGCGGGGTGGCCACGACTTCTACCTACGAAGCGCGTCAGCTGGGTGTGTTCTCGGCCATGGGTTTAATGAAGGCGGCCCAACTGGCCCCCGATGCCATCTTGCTGCCTGCCGATTTTCAAGCTTACCGCCATTATTCGCGCTTGTTTAAACAGGCCGTAGCCACGGTCTCGGACCATATCGAGGATCGGGGTATCGACGAGATCTATGTAGACCTTAGCCATAAAACCGAAGACAGCCACGAACTGGCCGAGCAGATTCGACAAGCCGTGAACCAGGCCACCGGCCTGACCTGTTCGGTAGGCATTACGCCCAACAAGCTGCTCTCCAAAATTGCCTCAGAACTGAACAAGCCCAATGGGGCCTGTGTGCTGACCATGGACGATGTGCCTACCCGCATCTGGCCGCTGGCTGTGGGCAAGATCAATGGCATTGGTCCCAAGTCCGTCGTGAAACTGACGGAAATGGGCATACAGAAGATCGGGGAACTGGCCGCCACACCTGCAGAAAAATTGCAGGAACATTTTGGCCTGCGCTACGCGCAATGGCTGATGGCCGTGGCTCAAGGCCAGGACGAGCGCCCCTTATCCACCGACCGCACGCCTAAATCCATCAGTCGTGAAACCACCTTCGAGCGTGATCTGCACGTGCGCATGGATCGGTCCCGCCTGTCTGCCGTGCTGGAGTCTCTGTGTGAAAAGCTGGAGCAGGATTTACGCAAATCCGCCATGTGCGCCCAAACCATAGGCATCAAGCTGAAGTTCGAAGACTTCAAAACCGTGACGCGCGACCTGTCCCTGCCCGCTCCCGTGCTGGCGGCGGATGCCATTTTGGCCGCCGTCCGCCAGAATTTGAAACGCGCCGTGCTGGACAGACGCTTGCGCTTGCTGGGTGTGAAAGCCAGCGCTCTGCTGCCCATCAGTGAAATGCCGCAGGAGCAGCCTCGTCAACTGGATCTGGACGGTTTGTTTTAGGCAGGCAGATCTTTGGAAGGCTGCTTGGATGACAGGTTTTATACAAACGCGTCCCGGCGACTCCCACCCCGATACCGTGCAAAGATTTCAGGCTTAAAACGCTTTGGCGCCTGCCAGGGCGCGGATGTGTACCAGAAAAGGGACAATCCACGGCCAGATGGCCATTGTCCCAGGCATAAGCGTCCTGCCGGGGGTGTGCTGCGTTAGAATTAATTGTCCAGCCGCCGGGCTGGTTTATTTTTTCTTCTTTCATTTTCATCAAGGTTTGCCGTTATGGAATTCGATCGGGCCGGTGTACGTGCATTAATGGAAATTACCCAGCGTCCGGAGTTGGTCTTTGTGCGAGGAGAAGGTTCCTGGCTGCAAGATCACAACGGCAAGCGATACCTGGACACCGTCCAGGGCTGGGCCGTGAACGCGCTGGGCCACAGCCCTGCCAACGTGATCAAGGCGATCACCGAACAAGCGTCCAAATTAATCAACCCCTCGCCTGCGTTCTACAACGAGCCCTCTATCGAGCTGGCCAAACGCATCGTGGAACACTCCTGCTTTGATCGCGTGTTCTTTGCCAACAGTGGTGGCGAAGCTAACGAAGGCGCCATCAAGCTGGCGCGCAAATGGGGTCAGATCAACAAGAACAACGCTTACAAGATCATTTCTTTTGAGCACTCTTTCCATGGCCGTACCCTGGCCACCATGTCCCTGTCCGGCAAGCCCGGCTGGGATCGCATGTTTGCTCCACAGGTCGACGGCTTTCCTAAAGCCAAGCTGAACGATCTGGAATCCGTGCGCGCGCTGATCGACGATCAAACCGTGGGCATCATGCTCGAACCCGTACAGGGCGAGGCCGGTGTTATTCCTGCGACCGTGGAATTCATGAAGGGTCTGCGCGCTCTGGCCGACGAGCACAAATTGCTGCTGATCGTGGACGAAGTGCAAACCGGCATGGGCCGTACCGGCACCATGTTTGCCTACGAACACTCGGGCATCCGTCCTGACATCATGACCTTGGGTAAAGGCATTGGTGGTGGCGTGCCTTTGTCGGCACTGTGCGCACGCGAAGAAGTGTCCTGCTTCCAGCCAGGCGACCAGGGCGGTACCTACAACGGTAACCCCCTGATGACCGCTGCTGGCGTGGCCGTGTTCGACGAACTGGCTGCTCCTGGCTTCCTGGCTTCGGTCAACGCCCGCGCCAAGCAGCTGTCCGAAGGCCTGCTGGCCATTAGCGCCAAGTGGGGCATGAATGGTGAGCGTGGTGAAGGTCTGTTGCGTGCTCTGATCCTGGATCAGGACGACGGCCCGGAAATCGTGGCTGCTGCTCGCGACCGTGCTCCAGAAGGCATGTTGCTGAACTCGCCACGTCCTAACCTGCTGCGTTTCATGCCAGCTCTGAACATCACGGCCGACGAAATCGACCTGATGTTGGCCTGGCTGGACGAAATCCTGGTCAAGGTTCGCGGCTAAGCGGCCAGCTTGCTGTAAAGAAATCCGCCTTCGGGCGGATTTTTTTGGTCTTTGGGTTTTGGTAGCCCTGCGGGTCTAGCGGTTTGGAGCAGGCCTGCAAACCGCCGTTCCTGGCTTAGAAGTCGAGTTGCTCAGGTGTAATTCCAAGTGCGGCGGCAATGCGCTCCAGGCTGCTTTTGCGTAGCCGCTCGCTGCTCTCTTGCTGAGCATAGGCAGATTGGCTGATACCCAGACGAGCGGCCAGCTCTGCCTGTGTCAGCCCAAGGTGTTCACGCCATGCCCGAACCGGCGTAGCACCGTCGATCGTGCTGCTGACGACGGCGTGGGGGATCAGCCCGCCGTCTTGGGTCTGGCTGGCGATGTAGTCTTCGTAGGGAATCACGACAAAAGCGGGATTGCCGTCCGGGCCATTGATGATCTGAATGTTAGTACGTGCGTTCATCGCGCTTTCTCACTTCCTGGATGTCGATAATTCTTATCTCTACGTCCCAATCAAACAGGACGCGATAGTTTCCGATGCGCAGGCGATAGCCATACTGGTGATTCGTCAGCGCTTTGATGTTCTGCGATCCGGAGCAATTGGGCA
The DNA here is from genome assembly GCF_042653705.1 of Alcaligenes sp. GCM10023179. Taxonomy (NCBI): domain Bacteria; kingdom Pseudomonadati; phylum Pseudomonadota; class Betaproteobacteria; order Burkholderiales; family Alcaligenaceae; genus Alcaligenes; species Alcaligenes sp. GCM10023179. The sequence continues at coordinate 174,144 of NZ_JBHSIQ010000006.1, forward strand.
TGTCAGCCAAGTTGCCGACACCGTCGCGGATAGCGCCCTGGTGTTGCCTGTCGATCTTGCGCAGTTGTTTGGCGGCTTTGGGTGTCCAGAATATCGAGTTCATGGACAAAATATAAGTTAATTATAAGTTAAGTTGCTTGATATAAGTTTGGAAAAATTGCGCGGAGGACGGCAAAAAACCATTTTTGACTCCTGTTCTTGCACTCCCACGGCTAACTTGAAACGCGCATGAAATATCACAAATGCCATCGTTGGCGGTATTTAGTTTATTTTAAAAAATAATATAAATATCAATAACTTAAAGTAATTTCATCCAACTGTTAGCCAGCATAAGTAAATGATTGTTCTGTTGTGGTGTCAGGAGAATGGAGTCGATGTAATAGAAGCTTCCAAGATTTGCCTGCAAGCGCAGGCCCACCCCGTGAGGCACTGTTTACCATGCTCCAGCAACTGTCCAAACTCATCGTAGCTAGTGCCCTTGTGCTGGCTGTTTCTCCGGCCATTGCCGCCGATTCTTTACGCATTGGCGTGGTGCCGGGCGCCTATGCCGATTCCATCAATGCCGCGGCCAAGGATGCCAAGGCCCAAGGCATCAATGTCGAGGTGATCGAGTTCACCGACTGGACCACGCCCAATGTGGCAGTGGATAACGGCGATATTGATATCAACTACTTTCAGCACCAGCCTTTCCTGAAAAACGCCATCGAGAAAAATGGCTACAAGCTGGCCAGTGCGGGTACGGGCATTCTGGCTAATGTGGGTGTGTATTCGCTCAAGCATCAGGCGGTGGACCAGGTCCCTCAGGGCGGTAAGGTAGGCATTGCCAACGACCCCGTGAACCAGGGGCGTGGTCTGCTCTTGCTGCAAAAAGTCGGGCTGATCAAGCTCAAGCCAGAGGTCGGTTATCTGGGCAGCCTGGATGACATTGTCGAGAACCCCAAAAAGCTCAGCTTTGTGGAAGTAGAAGGCCCGCAGCTGGTGCGTATTACGGGTGATGTGGATATTGCCCAGGGCTATCCGCATTTCATCGTGGCGGCCAAAGCCTTTGATCCTTCCAGTGGTCTGGCCTACTCCGGTATTGAAGATGCGCAGTTTGCCATTCAGTTCGTGGTGAAAGCGGACCGTACCAACGATCCTGTCATTCAAAAATTCATTTCCATCTATCAAAACTCGCAGTCTGTGCGTGACGTGTCGCGTGCGGCATTCAATAACGACGAGCGCCTCTACACCCTGGCCTGGCTGAATGCACAAGGAGGGGCGAAATAATGGCTGCGATCTTCTCCTCTCGCCTGCAGCGTTGGGCGCTGGGCATTCTGTTTGCCGCTGCCCTGCCGTTCAGCAGCTCTGCCGCCGTGATCAAAGTGGGCTCCATTCCCGGTGCAACCTCGGATGCGGTGCAAGCGCTGATCCCGGAAGGCAAAAAGCAGGGTCTGGATATTCAGTTGGTGGAATTTATGGATTGGACGCTGCCCAACGAGGCCGTCAACAACCGCGATATTGATGTGAATTTCTTCCAGCACGAAGCCTTTTTGAACAATGCCATCAAAGAGCGTGGCTACGACCTGGAATTGATTGGTCTGGGCTTGCTGCAAAACATTGGCCTGTACTCGAACAAGTATCAGTCTCTGGACCAGGTTCCCAAGGGCGCAACCGTGTCCTTGCCGAATGATCCGGTCAATCAGGGCCGTGGCCTGTTGCTGCTGCAAAAAGCGGGCCTGATTACCTTGCGCCATGGTCTGGATACCGGGGCTACGGTCAATGATGTGGTGGACAACCCCAAGCAGCTCAAGCTGGTGGAAATTGAAGGCCCGCAACTGATTCATTCCCTGCCGGATGTGGATCTGGCCGTCGTCTGGCCCAGCTATTTCGTCAGCGCTGGCCGCAAGGCGGATGCGGGCAAAGCCCTGGTCTATTCCGGCATTGCCGACACCTTTTATGCAATGGGTTTTGTTACGCGCAAAGATCGCGTCAACGACCCTGCCCTGAAACAGTTCGTGGAGCTGTTCCAGCAGTCGCAAGCGGTACGCAACACGATTGCAGACCGCTTTGATCACAACCCCCATCTGTACACCTTGCCCTGGCAAGGCAGCAGCACAGCGAGCAAGTGATATGGCATACACATCAGCACTACGGCGTAATTTGGACGAGTTGCGGGACACCGCCGAACAGGCCGCAGGACAGCGCGAGGTTCACAAGGCCAGTGCGTCTGCCAAAGCGGAACTGGAACAGCAACCCAGCGTCGTCAAGGCAGGCAGCGTGGCTTTTCGCAATCTGTCCAAAATCTATCAGTCCTCGGCAGGCGCCGTGCCTGCCTTGCAGGACATTGATCTGGACATCGCGCCAGGCAGCATCTTCGGCATTATTGGCCGTAGCGGCGCGGGTAAATCCAGCTTGCTGCGCACCATCAACCGGCTGGAGCGCCCGAGCAGCGGCCAGGTATTGGTAGATGGCGTGGACATTGCCCGTCTGAATGAGTCGGAGCTGGTGCAGCTGCGTCGCCGCATCGGCATGATTTTTCAGCACTTCAATTTGCTGTCTGCCAAGACGGTGTACGAGAACGTGGCCTTGCCCTTGAAGGTAGCCGGTGTGTCGGCGCAGGACATTGCCCAGCGTGTTCAGGAGCTGCTGCAACTGGTCGGCTTGCAAGATAAGGCCGATACCTATCCCAGCCGTTTGTCGGGCGGGCAAAAGCAGCGCGTGGGCATTGCTCGTGCCTTGGCAACCGGCCCGGAGATTTTGCTGTGCGACGAAGCCACTTCGGCACTGGACCCGGAGACCACGCAGTCCATTTTGAGCCTGCTCAAGGACATTAACCGCCGTTTGGGCATTACCGTCGTGCTGATTACGCACGAGATGAGCGTGATCCGTGAAATTGCCGACCGCGTGCTGGTGCTGGAAAAAGGCCGCATTGCCGAACTGGGCGAGGTCTGGCGTGTGTTTGGCAAACCGCAGCATGGCGCCACCAAGGCGCTGCTGGCCCCCTTGCAGCACACACTGCCGGAGGACTTGCAGGCACGTCTGGTACAGCAGCCTCCTAAAACTGGCACGTACAGCCGCATCCTGCAATTGAGCTATAGCGGCGAAGGTGGCTGGGAGCCGGATTTGCTGCGCATTGCCCGCAGCCTGCCCGGCCAGCCGCAGCTGGTTCATGGTGGCGTGGACCGCATTCAGGGCCATGCACATGGACGTTTGCTGGTCGCCATTGAGGGGCATGTGAGCCTGCCCGATTTGACATCTTTGACGCAAGGCCCGGCGGCTATCGCGCATCACATTGAGGACATTGGATATGTTGTGGAATCTGAGTATCCCCGCTGAGCGTTATTGGCAGGCTTTTCTGGACACGTTGATGATGGTGGGCGTGTCTGGGGGCATTGCCTTTCTGGCTGGTATTCCGCTGGCGGTGCTCTTGATTGTGACGGCCCCTCATGGCTTTTGGGAGTCGCCCAAGATCAACCGGGCGGTGGGTAGCGTGGTCAATGGTTTCCGGGCCACGCCCTTCATTGTTTTGCTGGTTGCGCTGATTCCTTTCACGCGCTTGCTGGCAGGCACCACGATTGGGGTGTGGGCGGCCATTGTGCCCTTGGCAATCAGCGCCACGCCTTTCTTTGCCCGTATTGCCGAGGTCAGCCTGCGCGAGGTGGACTCGGGCCTGATTGAAGCGGCTCAAGCCATGGGCTGCAAGAAGTGGGACATCGTGCGCCACGTCTACTTGCCCGAGGCACTGCCCGGCATTGTGGGTGGCTTCACCATCACCATCGTGGCCTTGATCAGCTCGTCTGCCATGGCGGGTGCAGTTGGTGCCGGTGGCCTGGGTGACTTGGCAATCCGCTATGGCTATCAGCGTTTTGACACGCAGGTGATGTTGATCGTGATTGCCGTGTTGATTGCTTTAGTGACTGTGGTGCAGTTTGCCGGCGACCGCTACGTGCAGTGGCTGCGCGCACGTTGATCCGAGTTCAGCCAAGGGCTGGCGCACGTAGTGGCGTCGCCTTGGCAATGAATGTGATGTTCTTTGTTTGCTCGGACGCTCTGTCTTGAGCTGGGACGCAGGTGCTGGCAGCTGCGTCTATCCCTACCGTTTTTAGTCATTGAAAAGAGTGCCGTATGAATGATCGGATTACTCAGGGCGGAGCTTTGCCCGAAGCATCTGCAAAGCAGCGTCTGCCCTTGCCCCCCCAACAGCCTCATGTGATTGGCAGCGAGGCCGAAGCCCTCGCCATTGCTCGGCAATTGGCTGCTGAATTTGCGCAAACTGCTGCCGAGCGCGACCGCCTGCGCCAGCTTCCCTGGGACGAGATAGAGCGCTATACCGCCAGCGGCCTGGGTGCCATCACTATCCCCAAAGCCTATGGCGGCCTGGAAGTTTCCAATGAAACGCTGGTGCAGGTGTTTGCCATCATCAGCGCGGCTGATCCTTCCCTGGGTCAGATCCCGCAAAACCATTTCGCGCTGATCCAGAACCTGAAAGACACCGGCACTGAATCTCAAAAGCAGCGTTGGTTCAAGGCGGTGCTGCAAGGCGCACGTTTAGGCAATGGCGGGCCGGAGAAAAAGGGCAAGGCAGCGGTGATTACCGACATCACTGCCCATCTTGCGCGGGCAGCGGATGGCCGCTTGCGCGTTAGCGGCACACGCTTTTATTCAACCGGCGCCTTGTTCGCGCATTGGATTCCTTTCCGAGCTGCGGATGAGCAAGGCCGTGGCGTACAGGTCTGGGTGCGTCGTGATGCGCCCGGCGTGCAGGTGATTGATGACTGGAACGCTTTTGGGCAACGCACCACCGCCAGTGGCAGTGTGGTGTTCGAGCAGGTCCTGGTCGAGGAAGACCATGTGCTGGAAAGCTGGCGCTTTGTGGACAAGCCTTCCCTGTCGGGTCCTATTTCTCAACTGATTCAAGCCAGTATTGATGCCGGTATCGCCCAGGGTGCCTTGCAGGATGCGCTGGAATTTGTCCGCAATCGTGCGCGCCCCTGGACCGATTCGGGTGTGGCCAGTGCCACGCAGGACCCTCACATCATTCAGGAAGTGGGTGCCTTGCAGATTGAGGCGGATGCCGCTCAGGAAGTCTTGCTGGAGGCAGCGCGTTTGCTGGATGAATTGGCTGCCAAGCCCGTGGATGCAGACAGCAGCGCCCGTGCTTCTGTGGCTGTTGCCGAGGCAAAAATCCTGAGCACAGAAGCCGCCCTGAACGCCAGCGAACAGCTCTTTGCCTTGGCCGGCTCGTCGTCCACCCGTGCGGCTCATAACCTGGACCGCCACTGGCGTAATGCCCGCGTGCACACCTTGCATGACCCGGTGCGCTGGAAATATCACTTGCTGGGCAATTACCTGCTCAATGGCGCCTCGCCGTCTTATCACCAATGGAACTGAGGCCATGACAACACAGCTTTCTACATCCGTACACATCATCCAGTCCGAGGCCGAAGCGCTGCAAGCCGCCGAGCAGTTTGCACAATCCATTGCCCCCCATGCGCTGGAGCGTGATCGCGACCGTATCTTGCCGCATCGAGAGGTGGAGCAATTCAGTCAAAGTGGCTTATGGGGCATTACGGTCCCCAAAGAATACGGCGGCGCGGGCGTTTCCGCCGATGTGCTCACCCGTGTCGTGCAGCGCATTGCCAAGGCCGATGGCAACTTTGGCCATATCCCGCAAAACCACTATTACGCGTTGGAAGTGTTGCGCGTGGGGGCGACGCACGAGCAAAAGGCCTTTTTCTACGATCAGGTGCTGCAAGGCAAACGCTTTGGCAATGCATTGGCAGAGATCGGCAAGCAGGACTTTGTCCGTCGCACGCAATTGCTGAAAGAACCCGATGGCTGGTTTGTGGATGGCCGTAAATTCTATTGCACGGGTTCGCTGTTTGCACACTGGATTCCCACGCTGACGACCTCGCCTGATGATGGCCGCCTGTATCTGGTTTTTGTACCGCGTGGGGCTGCAGGCGTCACGCTGACAGACGATTGGGACGGCTTTGGCCAACGTGTGACAGGCAGCGGCTCGGTGGAGTTCACACGTGTTCCTGTGCAGCCGCAATGGGTCGTGCCGTTCACGGACTCCTTCGAGCGTCCGACCACTATTGGTCCCTATGCCCAGATCATCCATGCAGCACTGGATTTGGGCATAGGCCAAGGGGCTTTCGAGGCCACCTTGCCCTTTATCCGCGAGCACAGCCGCCCCTGGATTACCGCTGGCGTGGACAGCGCCGCACAGGACCCCTTGCTGCTGCAGGAGGTGGGCAATGTGCATGTGCGTTTGCGTGCCGCGCAAGCGCTACTGGCCCGCGCCGCCCGCTTTGTGGACGCCGCCCAGCAAGCACCGGATGAGGACAGCGTGGCTCAGGCCTCCATTGCCGTTGCGCAGGCCAAAGCCCTGGCGACCAGCGCCAGTGTGCTGGCAGGCAGCAAGTTATTTGAACTGGCAGGCACCAGCGCTACGCAGGCCCAGCATGGGCTGGATCGCTACTGGCGTAACGCCCGAGTCCATACCCTGCATGACCCGGTGCGCTGGAAGTACCACGCCATTGGCAATTACGCCCTGAATGGCGTGCGCCCGCCGCGCCATGGTGCTTTGTGATGCCACCTGGAAAGCTGTGTTTGGGCATGGCTGCAGGGGTGAAGAAGCGTTGCGCAGTATGGCTCAAAGCATGTCAGTAAATACGTTCTAGCAAGACACATATGCGCTTCGATATGGCCTGTTTTCCAGGCCACGAGCCTTTCTCTTTTATCTGGATGTTGATTGATGACTATCTCGAAGATTTTGAAAAAACTGACGGCGTTTAGCCTGGTTTCTACTGCCGTTTTGTTGAGCAGCACAGCGACCGCTGCGCCATTGAAAATCGGCGTTGTTCCCGGCATTTTTGCGGACTCGGTGGCCGTTGCCGCTCAGGAAGCCAAGAAGCAGGGGGTAGATGTGCAGGTGATCGAATTTACCGATTGGGCCACACCGAATGTAGCGCTGGATGCGGGCGATATTGATCTGAACTACTACCAGAACAGTAATTACCTGGCCAATGCGGTGCGCGACAAGGGCTTCAAGCTGGTCAGCGTGCAGCCGGGCATTTTGTCTTACCTGGGCCTGTATTCTCTCAAGCACGCCACGCTAGCCGATTTGCCCGATGGCGCAAAAGTGGCGATTGCCAGTGACGCCGTCAACGTAGGCCGTGGGTTGCGTCTGTTACAGCATGCAGGTTTGATCACGCTGCGCCCCGAGACCGGCTTGCTGGGCACTCCCGATGACATTGTTTCCAACCCCAAGAACCTGAAGTTTGTGGAAGTGGAAGGCCCGCAATTGGCACGTGCCACGCAGGACGTGGATCTGGCTCAAGGCTTTCCGTATTTCATCCTGGCCTCCAAAGCCTTTGATGCTACGAAAGCCTTGTCCTTGACCAGTTACGAGGACGACTCCTGGGCGATTCAGTTTGTGGCCCGTAGCGACAAGACGAAAGACCCGCGCATTGCCCAGTTCCTGGAGGTCTACAAAACATCGCCTGCGGTGCGCGAGGCAATCGATCAGTTCTACCAGGGCGAGAAAAAGCTGTATCGCCTGACCTGGTTGCCGCATTAAGCAAGGAGAGTGCCCCATGACGCAGCCCAAGAAACACATCCATTTCAACGCCTTCAATATGAATTGTGTGGGCCATATCCACCATGGTTTGTGGACGCATCCACGTGATCAATCCACGCAATACCACACCCTGAAGTATTGGACGGATCTGGCCAAAACTCTGGAAAAAGGCTTGTTCGACGGCATTTTTCTGGCGGATGTGGTCGGCTATTACGACGTTTACCAGCAAGGTGTGGACTTGACGCTGCGCGAGGGTATTCAACTACCGGTGAACAACCCCTGGCTGCTGGTCTCGGCCATGGCAGCCGTCACGCAACATATTGGCTTTGGTCTGACAGCGTCAGTGGCGGCTCATCACCCCTACACCTTCGCACGCGATGTCAGCACGCTGGATCAGCTAAGCAATGGACGCATAGGCTGGAACATCGTGACGGGTTATGTGGATAGCGGGGCGCGGGGTTTGGGGCAGGATGGTCTGGATGCACACGACAGCCGTTACGACCGGGCCGAGGACTTTCTGCAATTGGCTTACAAGCTGTGGGAAGGCAGCTGGGAAGATGGCGCGCTGATTGCCGACAAGCAGCGTCGTATCCATGCCCTGCCCGAGAAAGTGCATACCGTGCATCACGAAGGGCCGTTTTATCGCAGCAATGCAATTCATATGAGTGCGCCCTCTCCTCAGCGTACGCCTCTGCTGTTCCAGGCAGGCACCTCGGCGCGGGGGCTGCAGTTTGCCGGGCAACATGCTGAAGGGGTTTTCATCGGTGCGCGGGACCCGGAAGCGGCCAGGGATTCGTCACGCAAGCTGCGTCAGGCAGCGGTCAATGCGGGACGGCAAGCGCAGGACCTGAAGATTTATGCGGGTGTGGCGGTCGTTACGGGTGCTACGGAAGCCGAGGCTAAAGAAAAATATTCCGACTATCTGGCCCACGCCAGTTCCGAGGGCGGCCTGGCGCATTTTGCGGCCAGTACCGGCGTGGACTTTGCCCAGTATGACCTGGATGAACCCATCAGCTTTGGCCCCAGCAACGCGATTCAATCCGCAGCGGCCGCAGCCCAGAAACAAGGCTGGACGACGCGCCGCAAGCTGCTGGAGCAATTCACGCTGGGTAGCCGCTACAAAACCATTGTGGGCGACCCGCAGCAAGTGGCGGATGCGCTAAGCACCTGGATTGATGAAGGCGAGATCGACGGCTTCAATCTGACCCGCATCGTTGTGCCTGAAACCTGGGAAGACTTTGCCAGCTACATCGTGCCCGAGCTGCAAAACCGGGGCCGCTATCGCACGGCGTATGAAGGTGGAACCCTGCGCCAGCAATTGTTTGGACAAGGAGATCGGGTATCTGCCACGCACCCTGCCGCGCAGTGGCGGCATTTGGTGCCCGGTTCGACCCCGGAGGCGGGATCGGATGAGGCGGCTACCTCTGTCTTGCAGGCAAGCTGATTAAGGCGAGAAAGAGCCAGTATCTGCTGCGTTGGATCATTTTTTACGACCCCTTTTTTAAGGTCAGGATCATGTTGTTTGCCCGTTTTTCTATTCGTGCCGTGTTTGCCTTGGCAGCTTTGAGCCTAGCGGGCCATGTGTCTGCTGCTGCATTGAAAATCGGCGTCACGCCCGGCTCTTTGGCCGATTCTGTTGCCGTGGCAGCCAAGGAGGCCAAGAAACAGGGCCTGGAGGTCGAGGTGATTGAGTTCACCGACTGGACCACGCCCAATACGGCCTTGGCCTCCGGGGATCTGGATTTGAATTATTTCCAGCATCAGGCTTTTTTGGACAATGCCGTCAAGGAAGGTGGCTATGCCATTGAAAGTGTGGCTTATGGTTTATTGCCCAATATTGGCTTGTATTCCAAGCAGTATTCGTCCTTGGATGCGCTGCCCGAAGGCGCTTCTGTTGGGGTGGCGAGTGATCCGGTGAATCAGGCGCGCGGCCTGCTGCTTTTGCAGACGGCTGGCCTGATTCAGCTGAAAGAGGGGGCAGCTGCGCGTGCCTCGATTCATGATGTGACGGCCAACCCCAGAAAGCTGCGCATTGTGGAAGTCGAAGGGCCGCAATTGGTGCGCGCAGCCGATGACCTGCCCTTGGTCCAAGGTTATCCAGCCCATTTTGTGAACGCCGGGCAGGCCGAGCTGGCCAGCAAGGCCTTGCAGTATTCCACGGTGGATGATCTGTACTACGCGATTCGGTTTGTGGCTAGAAGCAGCCATAGAGAGGATCCGCGCATACGCCAGTTTGTGGGTCTTTATCAAAATTCCCCTGCCGTGGCCGCGCAGATCGACAGGTCTTTTGCGGGAGACAAGAAGCTGTATGCCTTGCCGTGGAAGACGACCGGTCATGCCTCCATTACGCAGGTTCCTTGAGGGCTGCACATCATGATGACTGACACTGCCGTTTTGACCTCTGATGTTGCGCCACGCCGGACTGTGCCAGAAAGGGCTGCACCAGCAAGTGCACGAGCTTCCGATCTGGGCGCCTTGCGTGCCCGTTTCGGCGCCCTCTTTCAACGCATTGCCGATACTGCGGCGGAGCGCGAGCATACCCGTACCTTGGCCTATGCGCCCATTCTGTGGCTGAAAGATAGCGGTTTTACGGCTCTGCGTGTGCCGCCTCAATGGGGTGGCAGCGGTGTCTCCATCCCGGTGTTCTTTGAGCTGTTTCAGGAGCTGGCTGCGGCGGATTCAAATGTCGCCCAAATTCTGCGGCCTCATTTTGGTTTCATCGACCGCTTGCTGATTGATCGGGATGAGGCCACGCAAGCGCAGTGGCTGCCATTGGCAGGCCAAGGGGCGATTTTTGGTAATGCCACGACCGAGACTGGTTTGGGCGCTGTAGGCCAGTTGCAAACCACGCTGGAGCCCGATCCAGAGCAGGCCGGTCAATGGCGTCTGAATGGCCGCAAGTTCTACAGCACGGGCACCTTGTACGCGGATTGGGTCACGGTGGTGGCTCGCAGCACAGGAACGGAACAGGAAGATGAAACGGTACATGTCGTGGTCGCCACCGACCAGGAAGGGGTGGAGCGTCTGGATGACTGGCATGGCTTTGGCCAAAGGCTGACGGGATCTGGCACGACGGTGCTGACGGATGTGCTTGTGCCCGAGAGCGCCATCATCCGTTTTCCGCGCCAGGAGCCCACACCCTTGGTGGCTTATTTTCAGCTGGTGCATTTGGCGACCCTGGCCGGTATTGCTCAAGCCGTGCAGCGTGATGCAGTGGCCTATGTGCAGGCGCGCAAGCGTGTCTTTAGCCATGGTAGTGCGGCGCTGCCCAAGGACGACCCCTTGGTGCAGCATATTGTGGGAGAGCTGGCCAGTACGGCTTATATCGCCCAGCTGGCGGTACGTGATGTGGCGGCTCATTTGCAAAGCATTGCGGATCAGCGGCAGGCGGGTGTGGAGGTCTCCCGCGAAACTTTGGACGCTCTGGAGCTACGCACTGCACAGGCGCAAGTAGCCGTGGTGGAGCCCGTCTTGCGGGCGGCCACGCGCCTGTTTGATGTGGGTGGCTCTACGGCCCTGGAGGAGTCCCGTCGTCTGGATAGACATTGGCGTAATGCGCGAGCCCTGGCCTCGCACAATCCGGTGATCTACAAGGCTCGGTCGGTGGGGGATATTTTGCTGAACGAGGCCGAGCCTGTGTACTACTGGCATGTGGGGACCAAGGGGAGTTGAGCTGATGCGGGCAGAGGCGGGGCCGCCTCTTGGAAACATAAAGGGCACGAATTAATCGTGCCCTTTTGCTTGGTACGCTCGGAGATCTGGGGATTGACGATAAGCAAGAAGACTGTGGTGCTCTCACTAGTGCCACCTTGGTGTGTTTTGGGGCGGGGATGTCGATAGGCTCCAAGGGGCACGCTCAAAGAGTGGCGTTTGTTTCGCCCTTTTGTTGTGCATTTTGTTCTACATCTGACGCTTGTATTTAATGAGTCAGGCCACCGGTCTCACCTTAGCTGGGCAGCTGAAACAGCCTGGCCGCATTGTCATAAAACAGCTTGTCCAGAATTACATCCTTGAAACCCAGCTGCTGGAAGTCCTCAATACTCTGGCGAATCGGGCGGAAGGTATAGGACGAGCCAAACAGCAATTGCTCGGACAGAAAGCTATTGGCTGCCTGCACATAGCCCTCGTTTCCCGGCTGGAAAATGTACATATCCGGCACCAGATGCACGTTCTCGTGCAGAAAGGCCAGGCCTATGGCCTGTTGCACATTGGGCCAATAGCCGTGATAGACCACTAAAGGCAGATCCGGGAAGGCTTTGGCCACTTTGGCCAGTCCAGCCGGGTCGTTATAGCGCGGGTCCGGCGTGGTAGGGCCACTCATCAAAAAGACGGGTACTTTCAGGTGGCGCGCCAGTTCGTAAACGGGCCAGTAAACCGGGTCATCGGGGTGACGTGCTGGAACACCAAAACCCGGCTCGATATCAATGCCGGACAAGCCCAGCTCCTTGATGGCGCGTTCTGCCTCGGCCAGGGCTTGCTGCTCGCCTTGCAGAGCCGGATCAATACCGGCAATGCCCAGCAATTCATCGTGTCCGTGCACGATCTGATGAATGGTGTCGTTGGGCAAATGTTGCGACGGTGTGTGGCGGCCTACGACGACCGCTTTACTCAGTCCGGCCTGGCGCACTTCTTCCAGAAAGCCTTCCTGGCTAAGTGACTTTTCAAAGTGAGTATCGCTGCCACGAGTGCCAACGCGGCGGTTTAGCCAGCGCGCGGTGGCATGTTCTGGCGTACCAGGTTCGGCCCCGAAAAACTTGTGCAGAAAGGCAGGTCGGCAGCGTAGATCGATTATTTTCTGGCTCATGATGCAGAGGAAAGTTGCTGATTTTGAACACCGCGTGCGTCAAAGGCGCCGCCGGTCTGGGCGCGATCACTGACGGTGACGGCCCGTTTGCCCAGAAGTGGAAACACCAGCTCGGCAAAGCGTATGGATTCTTCCAGATGGGGGTAGCCCGAGAGCACAAAGGAGTCCGCACCCAGGTCTATGTATTCCTGCAAGCGCTGGGCCACGGTTTGGGCGTCGCCCACCAGTGCGGTGCCTGCCCCACCCCGTACCAGCCCCACCCCTGCCCACAGATTGGGCGAGACTTCCAGCTGATCGCGACGGCCACCATGCAAGGCCGCCATGCGTTTCTGGCCTACCGAGTCCATGCTGGCGTAGTTGGACTGTGCTTTGGCAATGTCCTCGTCCGTCAATTTGCTGATCAGACGATCCGCCTCGGCCCAGGCTTCTTCATTGGTTTCACGTACGATCACGTGCAAGCGCACCCCCAGCCTCAATTTGCGACCACGGGCGGCGGCACGGCGGCGGATGTCCTCAAATTTCTTGCCCACAGCAGCCGGTGGTTCGCCCCAGGTCAGGTAAGCATCGACATGCTCGGCAGCCAGTTCATGGGCGGCGTCTGAGGAGCCGCCAAAGTACAAGGGCGGATAGGGTTTTTGCACAGGCGGGAAAAAGTTGCGGCCATTCTCTACCTTGAAATGCTTGCCCTGAAAATTCACGGTGTCGCCAGAGAGCAATTGACGCCAGATCGTCAGGTATTCATGGGCGTATTCATAACGGGCATCGTGGTCCAGAAACACGCCTTCGGCGGCCAGTTCGGTGGCATCGCCGCCGGGCACCACATTCAGCAGCAAACGGCCATGCAGGGCCTGGTCCAGGGACGCTGCCTGACGTGCGCTGGAAACGGGTGCGCCCAAAGAGGTACGCAGTGCCACCAGCAGCTTGATGCGCTGGGTAACAGGAACCAGGCTGGCCGCCACTACCCAAGGATCCAGGCAGGAGGCGCCGGTAGGAATCAGCAAGCCGTCATAACCCAGGTTCTCGCTGGTGACGGCAATGCTGCGCAGATACTCGTTGGTAGGCGCGCGGCCAAAGTCGGATTTGCCCAGATAACGGGTATCGCCCGAGGTGGGCAGGAACCAGAAAATATCGGGTGTGGTGGAGGTGATTTGGCTCATGCTGCCTGCGCCTCCAGAACAGAGTTTCGCAGCGGCAAACGCGTTTGAATACTGTGCAGTACCGGCACGGCCAGATCAACGGTGCGCTGGATGTGCTGTTGCAGGGCGGCGCTGGTGACTTCGCCGTCCTGAATCTCTTCGGGCGTGGCATAGACCCCGATGGGCAGGGTCAGCGCCTGGAAGAAGCTGAACAGGGGCCGTAGCTGATGTTCGATGACCAGGGCATGGCGTTGGCTGCCGCCAGTGGCGGCCAGCAATACGGGGGTGCCATTCAGGGCATTCATGTCGACCAGATCGAACAGGTGCTTGAGCAGGCCCGGAATGCCCGCGCGAAAGATGGGCGAGCCCACGATCAGAAAGTCGGCCTGCTCAATGGCGGTGATGGCCTGATGCGCTTGGGCGGGCAAGGCATCGGTGGACAGGGCCGCGCCCAGCTCGGGCAGCAGGCTGACCAGCTCGATGTTTTGCACGTCCAGTGCCAGTTGGTCGTTCAGTGTGTCGCGTAGCGCATCCAGCAGCACTTGCGTGCGGGAGGGACGGTGCAGGCTCCCATTCACAATAACGGTTTTCAGAGGGCGGCTCATGGCAATTCCTTGCAGTGAAATCAGAACAAGGTGCCGCCAGAAAACGGGGGCACCTGTGCGAGTCAATGTCTTGTATTACATGCCTGATCGTCGCGGCCACGAAAGACAATTCGCTCATGTGTTTATGGTCGATAAGCGTCCTTACTCTTTTGATTTGCTTATGAAAATCAGTATTGTTGAATGTGAAAAAATGAGCTGCCAAATGGCATGAGCATGAACTGTGTCAGGAGTTCGTCGCCGGTCTTTTTCGGGGGCAAAAAAGCTGATCGGAACAGGAGTGCCAGAACTGGATAGTGCGCCGCTACGTTGTGCCAAAGCTGGATAGTTCGGCGCCAAATGGCTTCATAGAATGAAACCAGGTCAATCCGGGGGGATTGGCATCCGACTGTGTGGGAAACACAGCGGCTTTTATTTCTATGAGAGAGACAAGTCATGACTCAAAACAGCACCCCACCCTATATCGACATTGAAAAACGCATCGACAAGGTACGCGACGAATACGCGCTGGTTGAAGGCCACTTCGATACGTCCGAGGAAACCTCCCCCTGGATTCCTTTCGGCCCCAATATCTGGCTGCGTCACCTGAGCTTTGATATTCGCAACAACACCTCGGTGCACATCATGCGCGCTGACAAAGGTGGTTCTTTGGGGCGTCATCGCCACCGCGCTGTGGTGACCGGCTACATTCTGTCCGGCAGCCTGCGCTATGAGGAATACGATTGGGTGGCCCGCGCCGGTCATTACATCCACGAAAGCCCCGGTCGCACGCACACCCTGGTGTCCGACGAAGGCATGGAAACCCTGTTCCACCTGGGCACGCCCATCGAGTTCCTGGACGAGAACGACAACATCCTGGAAATCATTGATGTGTTCTGGATGATCGACCACTACACCAGCTACTGTAAGAAGCACAATCTGCCCATCAACAAGTCCATGTTCATCTAAGACTGTTTGATGCTTGTGTGCCGTGTCTGCCCCGTTTGATGGGGCAGTTCCTTGAAGCGTTGCTGGTAGTAGGCAGAAAACCGCCCCAGATGCCCAAAGCCATGTGCCAGTGCCACCTCGGTGACGTTGGGGCGGGGCCGGCTTTGCAGCACCTGATGGGCGGCGTCCAGACGCAGATTGCGTACCCAGCTCATGGGGGACTGTTTGTAGTGACGACGGCACAGCAGATGCAGGAAGCGGGGACTCACACCCGCTGCCTGCGCCAGATCATCCAGTGAGATGTTGCTGTGCAAATGCGCCAATACATAGTTTTTAGCTTGGAGCAGACGCATCTGCCCTGCTCGGGCCGCCGCTCCCATGGACTCATCCACCAGAGTCTGCACGGCTTGTTCATCGGCAGGATGACACAGCAGGAACAAGGCCAGGCTGCTTTCAATATGCTGTGTCCAGTTGGCTGGACGGTCGCTATGTTGCGTCGGTAGCAGAAGCAGATGCTGGATGAGGTTGGCCCATTGTGGGCCCATACAGGGGTCCAGCTTGTAGACGCAGCCTCGGGTCATGCCCTCTTGTGTCAGCGTCTGATGGCCCACACCGTCAAATAGGCTGTAGGGGATTTTCACGATCAGCTGTTCGCAACCGGCTTGCCACAAGGTGCGCACATGGTGGCGAGGGGATACCACCGCAATATCGCCGGGATAGGCCGTTAGTTTGTGATGACCATCGCTGATGAATTCGGCCGTACCCTGCAAAGGCATTTGCACCAGACAGAAGTCCCCGAAGGCATCGGCCTGGATTTCCACTTCGGCACCGTAGCCCAGTCGCATCAGGCTGATCTGATCAATATCGCGACGGTACAGGCTGGTGTTGATGCGCCCGCGACCCCAATGCAGGGCATGCCGGGAAATGGCCCGGCTAAGCGGCTGATGAGACAGCTCGGCGCTGTGCGAATGAAAGATTGGATGGCGGTACAACACCGACAGATCCAAGCCATTTTCTGCCGACATTGGGAACCCCTTGTTCCAGAGCATAAGGATGCGCGTGACCAGCGCCTAGTGTAAAAGTTGAGCGGCTGGGTGGGCATGGGGGCTATCCCTGATCGGGGCTGGTCGGTTTCAGAATATTATTTATTTACAGATAGATAGCCGGTTTTCTATTTTATTTAAGTTTAAAAGAAGCTGTCTGCTTCTTGGTGCTGTGGTTGAGGCTTGAAGAAGTCGGCAGCAGGAGTTTTAACGCCCCTGGGCCCGATCCCCTTTCAAGGTCATGACGGCGCTTTCCACTGTCGCAATCATCTTGCCGTCTTCTCGCTGGATTTCACAGCGGTAATGGCTGATGCTGCGCCCGCGATGCGTGGCCCAGGCATGGGCTTGCAGCCGCTCTAGCCAGACTGGCCGCAGAAAGGTGGCTTTCAGATCAATGCTGGTAAAGCTCTCGCCTTCCTGCATCAAGGTGGAATGGGCCGTGCCGATGGCGGCATCGGCCAGTTCGCACAAGAGGCCGCCATGTACCGTGCCCTGCTGGTTGCCATGCAAGGCAGCGTCTGCGTTCAGTTCCAGCGTGGCGCTGGCTTCATCTATAGCAGTAATACGAAAGTTCAGTAGCCGGGAAATCGCGGTGGGGTAACGCATATGCGTGTGCTCGCCTTCGGCCAGTGTGCCATTCAGTTGGCGTTGCAGATATTCCAGTACGGGTAAGTGGCGAGATGAGCTTGGCATGGTGGCTCCAGTCGTTGCTAGGCGATTTGAGAATGTGGTGCTGGCCGTGAGGGTGGCTCTTGGCGGATCAATACATCGTGAATGATGTTGCCAGTCTTGTGGCTTAGCTTAAAAACGTTAGCCCCGGTGGATTCACGTTTTACACGTAGCCGATCATGTTGTGTTCAGCCTTAAATAAAAGGACGAATAATCAGTTGCAGGCCCAGGGCCGCCAGAAACAGTAGCAAGCATTGCTTGAAGCGGCGCGGGCTGATGCGTACGCGGATCTTTTGCCCCAGCCACATACCCAGTAAAGCCGGAACAATCACCAAGGTGGACATGCCCAGCTGGTTCAGCTTGAACACATCGTGCATGAACAGACCGCCAGCCAGCGCGATGGTGGAGATTGTGAAGGACAGCCCCAAGGCTTGCACCAGCTCGTCTTTATCCAGATTCAGGGCCTGCAGATAAGGTACGGCTGGCATCACAAAAACGCCGGTAATGCCGGTCACCACGCCGGTCACCAGACCAATCAAGGGTGACAGCCAGGGCTCGAAGCGGGGCGACACGGTCAGGGCGGGGGCGATAAGCGCATAGCTTGCATACACCAGCAGCGCGATACCCAAGGCCATGCCCGATAGCTGTGGTGAGGTATTGGCCAGCAGCGTTGAGCCCCAGAGCGTGCCCAGCACGATGGTCAGCATCATGGGCCAGAGCCTGCGCAGCAAAGCCAGCATGGACGGCCCGACAAAGCATTGCCAGACATTGGTGATGAAAGAAGGCAGCACCAGCAAGGCGGCAGCCGAGGCCGGTGACATCATCAGGCCCAGCAAGCTCATGGCTACCGTTGGCAGGCCCATGCCGGTAACGCCCTTGACCATGCCCGCTATCAGGAAGATGGCACTGAGCAGAAGAAGGAAAGAGAGAGATTCGTGCATGCCTGTATTGAAGCGTGGCAGGCAAGTGCACACAATGTGGATTTAAGGCGCTATCCTTCGGTTTATCCGAAGGGTTTTCAGGAGTGGTGATGCGACTGGGTCTGGCCGATCTGCATTTGTTCTTGAGCATTGTGGATGCAGGCAGCATCACACAGGGAGCGGTACGCGCGAATCTGGCTCTGGCTTCGGCCAGCGAGCGTTTGCGCCGTATCGAGAACGATGCCGGCGTTGCTTTGCTGGAGCGCCTGCCACGGGGAGTCGTCACCACAGAGGCAGGCGAGGCGCTGGCCCACCATGCCCGTTTGATGCTGCGTCAGCATGATCTGCTGAAAGGCGAGTTGCAGGATTTCGCTGTTGGAGCGCGGGGGACTTTGCACCTGTATGCGAATACGGCGGCCTTAACCGACTTTCTGCCATCCCGTCTGGCTCCCTGGCTGGCACAACGGCCGAATCTGCATATCGAGCTGAAAGAGCGTACCAGCGCAGATATTGTGCGTACGGTTGCCGCCGGTTTGGCCCAGGCCGGTGTGGTGTCGGATGCAGTGCAGGCACCGGGGCTGGTGCTGGAGCCGGTGGCCAAGGATCATTTGGTGCTGATTATGGCTGCGGCTCACCCCTTGGCGGCACACAGCAAATTGAGCTTGCTGGATGTTCTGCATGAGCCCTTCGTGGGCCTGATGCCGGGTAATGCCCTGCAAGACCATCTGGACGAACATGCTCGCGCAGCAGGCCATGCTTGGGTGCAGCGCATCCGTATGAAAACCTTCGAAGGGCTGTGCCAGATGGTGGCCCACGGTGTGGGCCTGGGGATTGTGCCGCAAGGCGTAGCCAGCCGCTACAAGCGTCGCCATGGCTTTGTGGCGCGGCCTTTGAGTGACGCCTGGGCCAAGCGTTCCTTGTGCCTGTGTTATCAGGACTGGGGCGCCCTATCCAAACCCATGCAGCGCTTGTTGCAGCATTTGGGGTCTAAGGAGACTGTCTGAGCCCACGTTTTTTGTGAAAACGTGTTCACGGAGCTGCATGCTTTCCAAGCGGTCAGGGGACAGATGCCAGGCGTAAGGTTCGTGCTGGTTTCCGTATTTTTTGTCGGATTCAGCGATCTGTTTTTCTATTGCTGGTGCTTTGCAACTCTGTCGTTTGATGACTGGCTCTAATGCTGGAGCTCAACTTCTTTGTTTTCGCTTAACACCTTAGTGGGTCAGGCTGACAAATAGTGAGCGGCCGGTGATTTTATTCCAGCCCTTCCAGTTTGCTGGCAACAAGCGGCTCTTGCGATTCTGCTGGCTCTGCCAAGTTGATCTTCACTCCAATATCGGCCGGTTTCGCGTAGTGCAGGCTGCTGGTCACCAAGGCATTGACACCTGTTGCGGCATAGGCGGCTGCGTTACCTGCATGAATCCCGCCCGCTGCCAGAATGGTGACGTTGGGATGCGCTTTGCGCAGCGCAGGCACAATTTGTGCCAGGGTCTCGGGCGGGACTTTGTCGAACTGCACCACGTCCGCACCCGCCTGAGCCGCGCTGTAGGCTTCGTCCAGATCCGCCGCTTCAATCACGATTTTCTTTTCGCACAAGGCGTATTTGTGACGGGCAATCGCATGGCCCACCTCCTCCCAGCCACCCATCAGCGCGCGGTGCTGGGGGAAGATCAAAATGGTTTCGCCCAGTCCCAGCCGATGCGGCATGGCTCCGCCCGATAGTGTGGCTTTCAAGGCCAGCTTGCGTACCCCAGGCGCATGTTTGCGAGTGGTCAGCACAGCCACCGAGGCATCTACCGTTTGCACGGCTTGCACGACTTGATGTGTCAGGGTGGCGATGCCGCAGGCAAACTCCAGCAGGTTCTGGCCGACCTTCCAGGCGCGCAGCAAGGCTTTGGCGGGGCCTTGTGCCAGCAAAACGGTCTGACCGGGCATGGCCGCCACACCGCTGGGGGTGTAGTGCTGAGTCTTGCCGCCGCAAGAGCGCACAATCTCGGCCACCTCCTCAGTGCCCGCCACGCGGATATGGTCACGCACGACGTAACGCAGTGTGGTGTTCTGGTTGTGCAGTCCCAGCATGTGGCTGGTCAGATCCAGGTAGGAGGCATCCTCGCCAATCCATTGGTCGATTTGGCGTTGTTCAAAAAAAACCGTCATTTTTGATTCCCGTAGCGCCGCAGCGCCCAAAAGCAGGCTAATGCCGTCAGCCCCAGCAAGCAGGACAGCGCATTGGCACAGTCTGTGTCGCCATCCAGGACGGCGTTGTAGATAGATAAAGACAGGGTTTCGGTACGACCTGCGATATTGCCACCCAACATCAGCGAAATGCCCACTTCTCCCATGGCCCGTCCGCCAGACAGAATCAGTCCGGTGGCCAAGGCAGAGCGCAGCAAGGGCAATTCCACCCGGAAGAAGTAGGACCAGGTGCCGTGGCCCAGTGTGGCTGCCGCTTCACGCAGCCGTGGCGACAGGCTGTTCATGCTGTTTTGCACGGGTTTGACCATCAATGGCAGCCCGGCGATAAAGGCGGCGATCAGCAAGGCCGCGGGCTGAAAAACAATATTGGGTGACCAGCCGGTGGCACTGGCCAACCAGCCCTGCCTGCCCAGGGCAAGCAGCAGCAAGTAACCGATAACAATCGGTGGGAAAACCAGCGGCAGGCTCACCAGTGAATCGAGTAATCCGTGGCCTGGGAAGCGCTTTCTGGCCAGTACCCAGGCCAGGGTTACCCCCAGAACCAATTGGGCCACCAAGGTGGCGGCCAGCACATATACACTCAGGCCCAGCGAGCTACTGGAGCAGCTCATCCAGGCGGACATCACAGGCCGTGACGCTCAAGAATGGACTTGGCCTTGTCCGAGCCCAGGAACTGGGTCCAGGATTGCAAGGCAGGGCTTGCAGGACGGTCCTTGAGCACGGCCAGGCTCAGATCAATCGGGTCGTGACATTGGGCTGGCATGGGCAGGATGGTGCCCAGCTTGTCCTTGTGGGCCAGCGCTTCGCTGCGGTTGATGAAACCGGCGTCCACCTCGCCATTGAGCAGGTAGGTGGACACTTGCGGCAGCATGGCGACTTCAATGCTGCGACCCTCGGCCTGGATTTTTTCGCGTTCCATGCAGGTGGTGGCGGCGCGACCGTAGACGGTTTTCTTGGCATCGCCGATAGCAATGCGGGCATAGCTGGGCTGCTGCAAGTCCTGGATGGAATCAATGGTCTTGCCCTTGGGCACGGCCAGCATCAGGGCACCCTGGCTGATGTTCACAAACTGCTGGGCAATGCCCATGGGTTCCAGAAAAAAGCGGTCGCCAATAATGGCAGCAATGTCTGGATTTTGCTCGCTCTGAGCGCGGACCTGCTGCATATTGCCAAAGCTGCTCTCTACCGTCAGGCCTGTTTCTTTATTGAAGGCTTCCATCAATTCCGTGACGGGTTTGCGGTAGCCTGCGCCAGTAGCGATTAGCAGGTCGGAGGCCTGAGCGGTGGTGGACAGTGCCAGCAGGCTGGCGGCAGAAAGCAGCAGAGATTTCATAGGGTTTCCTGTCAGTAAAATTCGTTATGAGTTTGAGTTTATAACGAGAAGAAGCAGACAGGGACCACCAGGGGGCTTTTAGGCCGTGGGTTTGAAAGTGGTATCAGACGCTGTGGCTCGACCGCAGGGTTGAGAGGTGTGGAGAGGACGGCAAACCGCGATCAAGCAGATGTGATGGAGGGCATGATAAGGAGGCATTGTCGCCGTGTGAACATGATGTTTTCATGAGCTGGCTTACGGCTTACGGCTTACGGCTTACGGCTTACGGCTTACGGCTTACGGCTTACGGCTTACGGCTTACGGCTTACGGCTTACGGCTCATGGCTTACGGCTTACGGCTTACGGCTCATGGTCCATAGCCCACCAGAGTTCACGGCAACAATCCCGCCTCTTTCAGCAAAGGCTCCTCATAAACGGAGTCTTCAGCGGGATAGCGCAGGTTCGGCACGTTTTTGGCCTTGGCCAAGGCCCAGATGATGCTCTCCCCAGCAGGCAATGTATCGGGGGCTTGTGCGTACAAGGGGTCCTGAAATGCTGCCTCTGTTGATGTGATGGCCCAACCCTTGGCGGTAAATGCCGCGAGCACATCCGGCAATGCAGCCGCATTGATCTGGTTGGTATGCAAGAGGATTACATGAGTCGGACTGCGTCCCAGAAGCTCTTGCGCCAACTGATCGTAATAGCTGGCACGGTCCAGCAGGTGAAGGATGTATTGCTCTTTCACGCGCTCTGCCTTGGCACTATCGCCTGCTTGCACATGATCTGCAAAGACCCGGCTGTAATACCAGTCGCTGGCATCAATGGATACGGGCGCGCTCTTGTAGTCATGCGCCGCCATCCACTGACGGAAACCGTCGCGCTTGGCGATGGTGTCCCCTTCTTTCAGGTAAGGGAAGCGCAGCATGGGTGTGAAGGTGGGCAGGCTTTTGAACGCGGCATCGGCAAGCTGCACATCTGCAATGAAGTCCTCCAGACTGAGCGCCGGGTCGGCCAGGCTTTTGTGGCTGGCGGTATGGTTGCCGATCCGATGTCCTTCCCTAGACCAGGCCTGGACCAGACCCAGCCCCTCTGCCCCGCCCATACGGGCTAGCGATGGGAACAGAGTGGCCTTGATCTGGTGGTCCCGCAGGCTGGTCAATATTTGCTCATTCCACTGATTGGCCTGTGGCTGCGTGCCGGGGTTGAAGCCGTCATCAAAGCTGAGGGCCAGGGTCTGGGACGTGGCCCAAGTAGTGCAGAGAGCCAGAACAGCCGTAGCCAGGAAGTGCAGGGGAGAAATACGGAAAGCCATGCGAAAACGGAGAGGGTGAAAAGAGTGACGGAAACAGGCAAGCTTGCCCAGGCCTTGTCAGCATGCAGGACGACAAGCGGCGGTGCAAGTTCGTAGTTCTCGCAAGGGGCAAGTCAGCAGGCGAAAAAAATCCCCATCCTGAACCAGCAAGATGGGGATTTTGGGACACTGTTACCCGGAGTCAGGCTCCGGGCGACATCGTGTGCTTCAGGCTTGAGCGGCTTTGAATGCCAGACGCCATTGGTGCAGCAAAGGCTCGGTGTAGCCGTTAGGCTGTTCCAGACCCTTCAGAACCAGATCCTGAGCGGCGCGGAAGGCAAAGGAGCCTTCGAAGTTGCCGGCCATGTTCTGGTAGGCTGGGTCGCCTGCATTTTGCTGGTCCACCACAGCAGCCATGCGCTGCAGGGTTTCAACCACTTGTTCGTGGGTGACGATGCCGTGCAGCAGCCAGTTGGCGATGTGCTGGCTGGAGATACGCAGGGTAGCGCGGTCTTCCATCAGGCCCACGTCGTGGATGTCCGGTACTTTGGAGCAGCCCACGCCCTGGTCAATCCAGCGCACCACGTAACCCAGGATGCCCTGAGCATTGTTGTCCAGTTCTTCCTGGATTTCCTTGGCAGACCAGCTGGTGTCAGTGGCCACAGGAATGGTCAGGATGCTGTCCAGGTAGTCGTTGGTGTCGCCTTCCAGGCCCTTCTGGACGTCGACCACGTTGACTTGGTGGTAGTGCAAGGCGTGCAGCGTGGCAGCGGTAGGCGATGGCACCCAGGCGGTGTTGCCACCGGCCTTCACGTGACCAATCTTCTGTTCCAGCATTTCAGCCATCAGGTCAGGCATGGCCCACATACCTTTACCGATCTGAGCGCGACCACGCAGGCCGCACTGCAGGCCGATCTGAACGTTGTTGCGCTCGTAGGCAGGCTGCCAGTCAGCTTGTTTCATGTCGGCCTTGCGCACCACGGCACCCGCTTGCATGCAAGTGTGGATTTCGTCGCCCGTGCGGTCCAGGAAGCCGGTGTTGATGAACACGACACGCTCGGTGGCCTGGGCAATAGCTGCTTTCAGGTTCACGCTGGTGCGGCGCTCTTCGTCCATGATGCCCAGCTTGACGGTGTTGGGAGCCAGACCCAGCAGGCTTTCCACACGGTCAAAGATCTCGCTGGCAAACGCCACTTCGTCAGGACCGTGCATTTTGGGTTTGACGATGTACAGCGAGCCGCTGCGCGAGTTCTTCTTCAGTTCCAGATCGCGCATGCCGATCAGAGTGGTGATCACGGCGTCCAGAATGCCTTCAGGGATTTCGCGACCTTCGCCGTCAATGATGGCAGGGTTGCTCATCAGGTGACCGACGTTACGCACGAACATCAGGGAGCGACCAGCCAGAGTCTGGGTAGCGCCTTTCAGGTCGGTGTACTGGCGATCGTCAGCCAGGCGGCGCGTAAAGACCTTGCCGTCTTTCTTGATTTCTTCGGTCAGCGAACCGGTGACCAGACCCAGCCAGTTGCGGTATGCCAGGACCTTGTCGTCGGCGTCCACGGCAGCCACGGAGTCTTCGCAGTCCATGATGGTGGTCAGTGCGGCTTCCAGAACGATGTCTTTCACGCCAGCCGGGTCGGTCTTGCCAATGGGGCTGTTGGGGTCGATCTGCAGTTCAAAGTGCAGGCCGTTGTGCAGGAACACGATGGCTTCAGGCGCATCGGGCTGACCGCGGTAACCCAGCAGGGTCGAGGCGTCTTTCAGACCGGTGGTGCCGCCGTTTTCCAGGGTGACGCGCAAAGCGCCGTCAGCGATGGTGTAGGAGGTAGCCTGGTCGTGGCTGCCTTGAGCCAGAGGAATGGTGTCGTTCAGGAACTGACGGCCAAAGGCGATAACCTTGGCACCGCGCACGGCGTTGTAGCCACCGCCACGCTGAGCACCGTCAGTGTCAGGGATGGCGTTGGTGCCGTACAGCGCGTCGTACAGGCTGCCCCAGCGTGCGTTTACGGCGTTCAGCGCGTAACGTGCGTTCATGATGGGCACAACCAGCTGAGGACCACCTTGTTCGGTGATTTCGGTGTCGACGTTGGTCGTGTTGACCTTGACGTCGGCAGGCGCTTCTTTCAGATAGCCGATGGAGCTCAGGAAGCTCTTGTAGGCAGGCATATCGGTGATGGGGCCTGGGTTGGCCGTGTGCCACTTGTCCAGTTCGACTTGCAAGCGGTCGCGTTCGGCCAGCAAGGCGCGGTTTTTAGGTGCCAGATCATGGACCAGCTTATCGAAACCAGCCCAGAAGGCTTCGGAGGAGATACCTGTGCCGGGCAGGGCTTCTTGTTCGATGAACTGATGAAGCACCTCGGCGACTTGCAGTCGCTGGCAGGAGATTCGAGTGGTCATGTGTACCCTTGCTGATAGTTAAAAGTGATTCGGTACAGCGGCAGGCCAAAACGGCCTTGCTAACTGCAATTACCTGGTCAAGAGCACGTTCAGATCTTGCTGAAATCGCGGGTGACAAGACCCACGCGGCGCCAGGACACAAATGACATCAGAGGGCGAGCAAATGCTTGAAGCGAAAATCATTAAAATACGCTAACCCATTGTAAATTAGCCTAAATGCAAGCTAATTTGCGCGATGACGAGCTATGTCTCACACGCATGCCGAGCACACTGCCAGGTTGGATAACTTAAATTATGAAGGACTGACGCTAGCTGGATTTAATACTAAAAGTATTAAGACTACATACTTAATGTATTTACTGGATTTGGGCAAGTCTTATATATGAGGTAGAAGACGTGCCTGACTTCCACTTGCCATCATAAGCTGCCTCATCTGGTCCCGCTTGAAATACCTGATATGCCCGCCAAGCCGCTTGTCTAGCGCCATTAGCATAAAAACAGGGTCTTGGGTCAAGGGCTTGCGCCAGGGCTCTACCTGCCTGATTCCGGAAAAATGGAATTTGCCTAAAACCGGGGTAAAGCTGCTTGTTTAAATGGGGCCTGTGAGTAAATTCAGTCTCAAAACCAACGATAGTCGTGTCCATTGTGTGGACAGTGGGGCTTGTGATTCAGTCAAAAACCAGTAACGACATTTGCTTTGGGTGGGACTGGGGCTGGGCTGCCTTGCTCGGATACGGCAAGACGCTGGGGCGCTAAGCGAGCCATTGCAAAGGTATATGGGTGATGGCTTTAAGCACAGGCGAAACCGATAGCCTAACGTCTGTATTGGGGAGCGATGGTCCGCGAAAGCGGCAGACGGTCAGGCCTGTCTGTTCGGCTGGTGCATGAGCGTCAGGATCAGGCGGCTGAATTTGTCATGGAGTCGTGTAGGAGGCGGAACAATAAACAGCTTATGATGCTTGCAGATCTGCTTGTCTTTGTTTCCCCTTGGAATACTTGTTATGTCTGATCCCAGCGGTTTTTCTCGTATCACGTCCACGCCGGAGCTGATTCCATTCAATGGCTATCAGGATGCCGGCCAGGCTTTGGAGCAGCTGCGCCATATTTACGACCGCAACACCGCTTTTTTGCGCGACTCTTTTGCCCAGTGTCTGGAAACCGGATTTCCACGCGGGCAGCGCTTCAGAGCCTGCTATCCTGCAGTGCGTTTGCGCGTCGATACCTATCAGGAAGTGGATAGCCGCCTGTCTTATGGGCATGTGGTCGAGCCCGGCGTGTACATGACCACCATTACCGCTCCTGGCCTCTATCACGATTACTTGCTGGAGCAACTGGAACTGCTGCTGCGCAATCACGGTGTGCAGGTGGAAGTGGGGGAATCCTCCGTGCCTATCCCGCTGCATTTCGCCCTGAATAATGGTGTGCAGTCCACGGTGACAACCGTGCCTGAATCGCCCGGTGACACCTTGCGCGATCACTTCGATGTACCGGATCTGGCGTATATGGACGATGCCATCGTCAACGGTACGTGGGAGCGCGTGCATAACGAACCCTTGCCGCTGGCGCCTTTTACTGCGCCGCGTATCGATTACTCCTTGCATCGTTTGCAGCACTACAGCGCTACTCGTCCCGAGTACTTTCAGAACTTTGTGCTGTTTACCAATTATCAGTTTTATGTGGACGAGTTCTGCCAGTGGGCGCGTGAAGTGCTGCAGGCGGATGATCAAGGCTATATAGATCTGGTGGAGCCGGGCAATATCATCACTCCGGCGGGTGCGAATGCATCGACAACCGGTTCGCCTTTGGCTCGCGCGCCGCAAATGCCCTCGTATCACTTGCGCCGTGCCGATCATTCCGGCATCACCCTGATCAATATCGGTGTGGGGCCATCCAATGCCAAGACCATTACCGACCATGTTGCCGTTCTGCGCCCTGCTGCCTGGTTGATGCTGGGCCATTGCGCCGGTTTGCGTACTACCCAGCGTCTGGGTGATTACGTACTGGCACATGGCTATGTGCGTCAGGATCACGTGCTGGACGAGGATTTGCCTACTTGGGTGCCCATCCCTCCTCTGGCGGAAATTCAGGTTGCCCTGGAGCAAGCCGTGGCCGAGGTGGCCGGGCTGTCAGGTTGGGAGCTGAAGCGCATCATGCGCACGGGTACGGTGGCGTCTATTGATAACCGTAATTGGGAATTGCGAGACCACCACGAGCCGGTGCGGCGCTTGTCGCAGTCGCGGGCGATTGCGCTGGACATGGAGTCCGCCACCATTGCTGCCAATGGCTTCCGTTTCCGTGTCCCGTATGGCACCTTGCTGTGCGTGTCGGACAAGCCCTTGCATGGCGAGCTGAAACTACCGGGCATGGCTAGCGAGTTCTATGCGCGTCAGGTTGGTCAGCATCTGCATATCGGGATACGGGCGCTGGAATTGCTGCGTGAGATGCCTAAGGAACGACTGCACTCGCGCAAGCTGCGCAGCTTCCTGGAAACGGCGTTTCAATAAGATATTGCAGGCCTTGTCAGTGCCTCTGCGCTTGGGTGAGCTGTTGGCTCTTAGCACTGACTCACCATTTTTAGTGGTTTGAGAGCAGGCCGGGCTACCAAGTGGAGCACGGCCTCTTGGTTTCTTTGAGGACAGCAGATACTCATATGGTTAAAGCGTTTCAAGATTTTTATGCCGACAACTTCAGCCATTGCTACGGTTGTGGCAAACATAATCCCGACGGGCATCAGCTTAAGAGCTACTGGGACGGCGACGATACCGTGGCCCGCTACACCCCCAAGCCGATTTACAGCGGTGGCGTGCCCAATCATGTGTATGGCGGCTTGATTGCTTCCTTGTTGGACTGCCACGGTACTGCTTCTGCGGCAGCCTTCATCTATAGGGATCTGAATATCGAGATGGGCACCAGCGAGGAGCCGATCCGTTGCGTGACAGCCTCCCTGAAAGTGGAGTTTCGGCGTCCCACTCCAATGGGGACAGAGCTGACGGTACAAGGCAAGCTGCGTGAGCTGGATGGACGCAAGGTCTGGGTGGACCTGTCGCTTAGCGCGAATGGCGAAGTTTGTGCGACGGGTGAAATGCTGGCGATACGCTTCAAGGAATAAGCGGGATTTTTTTGGGGCTCAGCGGTCAACGTGCTTTGACACGGTGTCTTGGACTTGCTGATCGCTCAGAAGGAAGCTGGTTTTTGATATTTGTAGGCTGTAAAGAATGCCCTCAGGTTGTGCCGCCGATTTATGGCATTTCTTTCTTCGAGGGTAACCCGGAGGTTGAAAGTATCCCCACGCTGCGCTCGTAGGCTGCTGCTTTCATGAGGTTTGTTTTGTGCGGGGCAGCCAGACAATAAAAAGCCGGGCCCATTCAGGCCCGGCTTTCAGTCTTTCAAACCCAGCTAATTAGCGGCTGGCAGCAATCGCGTCGCGTGCCTTCTTCACCAAGTCTTCACCGATGGTCTTGGTCCATTTCTCGACCACGCCTTCGGTTGCCTTGGCAAAGGCAGCGTGCTGCTCAGGCGTCAGGCTGGTGACCTTCACACCGTGGCTTTCGATCTCTTTGAGCAAGGTGGGATCTTCCGCCGTGATGCCGGTACGGGCAATCACGATTTCACGCTTACCAGCTTCAATAGCGGCTTCACGCACGATCTTCTGGTCTTCCTCACTCCAGGATTTCCACACGTCGCGGTTCACCACAAATACCAGTGGGTCAGACACGTAGTTCCACAGGGTCAGGTACTGCTGCTGCACGTCGTACAGCTTGGCACCGGCGTAAATGGACAGGGGGTTTTCCTGGCCGTCTACAGCCTTATTAGCCAGTGCGGGTTGTGCATCTGCCCAGCTCATTTGCGTGGGGTTGGCACCCAGGGCGCTGAAGGTGTCCATGTACAGCGGCGAACCGACCACGCGCAGTTTCAGGCCCTTCATGTCTTCAGGCTTGGTCACTTCGTGTTTGGAGTTGCTGAGCTGACGGAAACCGTTTTCACCCCAGGCCAGAGGCACCACACCGGCTTTCTCGATGTAGCCAAACAGGTCCTTGCCCACTTCGCCGTTGATCAAAGCGTCGGTGGCTTTGGCATCCGGTTGCAGGAATGGCAGGGAGAACAGGTTCAGCTGCTTGATCTGGGGGGACCAGTTGATGGTGGAGCCCACGGCCATATCAATCATGCCTTGGCGAATGGCGGTGAACTCGCGTGTCTGGTCACCTTGTACCAGCGAGGTGCCGGGGTAGATCTTGATATTGATGCGGCCATCGGTACGCTCGCGCACCAGGTCGGACCAGATCACCGCCCCTTGGCCCCAAGGGAAAGTGGTACCCACCACGATGGACAGCTTGTACTCGGATTTGTAGGCGGCTTGGGCAGCGGGAACCACGGCCAGGGTGGCGGCTGTACATGCCAGAGCGGCCAGAATGTGACGTAATTTCATGGGTCAGGTCTCCCTTTCTATGAGTTGTGTTTCAGTCTTGTGGTTTTAGTTAAAGCCCAGGTAGCGTGGCAGCCACAGGGCAATCTCGGGTTCTGCTATAACGAGCAGCATGGTCGAGCCCATGCCCAGCAGCAGCCAGCCTACCCAACGCAGGGTGCTTTCCATGGGGACGCCCGCGATACGGCAGGCGACCATCAGGTTGACGGCGACTGGCGGAGTGAACTGGCCCAGAGCCACGTTCAAGGTCAGCAGGACCCCGAACCAGACGGGGTGCCAGCCAAAGTTGTAGGCAATCGGCATGAATAGCGGCACGAAGATCAGGAAGATCGAAATGCCATCCAGGAACATGCCCAGCACAATCAGCATGACAATCATCAGCGCCAGAATGCCGTACTCGCCCAGACCGGAATTGATGATGGCATTGGTGACGGGGTCAATAATGCTCAGGGTGGACAGCGCCCAGGCAAAAATACCGGCCAATGCCACAACCATCATGATGACGGCTGATAATTCGGCGGCTTCCCGCAGGATCAAGAAAAGATCGCGGAACTTGATGGTGCGATGGATGACCATGCCCACGAACAGGCCGTAGAACACAGCCACTACAGCGGCCTCAGTAGGGGTGAACAGACCCAGGCGCATACCACCCAGAATGATGACAGGCGCAATCAGGCCCCAGGCGGCTTCTCGCAGGCTGCGCCAGAATGGTGGACGTGGCAGCTCGGCCTCGGCCAATCCCAGCTTGTGACGGCGCGATAGCCAGATGGCCGGAATAATCAGGCCAATCCCCGCCAGAATGCCGGGGAACATACCGGCCGCAAACAGCGCAGGTACGGAGGCCTCGGGCACCAGCACCGAGTAAATAATGAAGGCGATGGAGGGGGGAATCAGAATGTCGGTGGCTGCACCCGCTCCCACAATACTGGCCGCAAAAGGACCGGGATAGCCCGCACGTTTCATCGCGCCGATCATGACCGCGCCCACGGCGGCCGCGCAGGCCGGGCCGGAACCGGAAATGCCACCCAGGAACATGGCCACGCCGATGGCAACGACGGGCAGCATGCCAGGGCCGCGGCCAACCAGCGCGACCGCAAAGTTCACCAGACGGCTGGCTACGCCCGATCGGTCAAAAATGGAACCCACCAACACGAACATGGGAATGGCCAGCAAAGGGTATTTGGCCAGACCGGCATAAAAGCTTTGCGGCACGGCCATCAGGCCAAACCAGTGCGTATCCAGGTTGGACATCAAAATCGCAAAGGCACCACCTATACCCAGGGACACGCCCACCGGCACGCCCACCAGCATCAGGCCGATGAAGATGACAAACAGCAAGGTTGCAATCATGATTTAGCCTGCCAACGACGCACCCACATGCCCAGCAAACGCAGGCTCAGGGTAGTAGACAGGATGGGCAGCCACATGCTGTACCACCAGGTCGGGACACCAATGGAGGGCGAGGTATCGCCCCACTCGAACTCGTCCAGGGCCATGCGGCCGGACAGAATGGCCATGCCGACAAAGAACAGCAGGCTCATGCCAATGCCAAACAGGGCCAGGCGGCGTTGACGACGCACCGTGCCCGCATCGGCAAAGACTTCAATACGAATGTGCAAGTGGCGCACACAGGCGCTGGCACCGGCATTCATGGTCAGGACCACCAGCAGGAAGATGGAGATTTCCTCGGTCCAGGCAAAGGAGCTATCGGTCAGATAGCGCACAAACACGTTGGCAAAGGTAATTAAAGCCAGGGCCGCCATGATCAGGACCGAAGCCCAGTCCTCTATTTGCAAAGGAATACGCAGGCCGGATTCGGCGGGCGAGGCGGCGTGATTATCAGGTGTATCTGTAGAACTTGAATCCATGAGGTCTGTCAGATTTGGCAATAAAGCTACATGCTAGCGGTCAAAGACGGGGCTGGCAGTGAGTAATTTCCCCCGGTGCAATAGCACCCGCGGGCCATCATTGGCCTGGGGAGAGACGATAGGGATGGGGGCGAGGGCACACGCAATATCGGGGTTGGTGCTTCGCCTAGCTGATGAGGTCTGAAACCTGGCCCGGCACGACAGATGGGCCTGTGTGTGGCGCTCTGAGAGGCCCGACAGGGGTGTTGCCGGGCTTGCTGTGCGGGTGATTAGCAAGGGTGCAGGCTGCCGGTGAGGCAGCCTGGGCTAATGCAAGCTGGGGGACAGCTTACTCTTTTTTACGGTCCTTTTTCCCTTTTTTGCCTTCTTTGTCCTTTTTGGAAGGCTTTTTGTCTTTATTTTTATCCTTGTTTTTGGCTTTTTCTTTTTTCTTCTTTTTGCTCTTCTTATCCTTTTTGCCTTTCTCGCTTGAGGATTCTTTATCGCTATCCGCGTCCTCATCTTTATCCTGATCGGACTCGCCCTTTTCTGCTTGCTTAATGGCAGTGGCCTTCAGATCAGCGGCTTTTTGTTTGGATGAAACCGGCGTTTTGCGGGCCTGTTCCATTTCCGCATCCAATTCTGCGGCCACTTCGCGTAGCTCGTCGGCAACAGCCTGAGAGCGATCTGATTGCAGGGCAATCATGGTGCCACGGCACTGGGGAGCGCCACACAGGCAGCGGTAGTTCTGCTTGAGCTCCTCGGTAATTTCATCGTCGATGACCAGCGAGTAGTCATACAAAAGCTCTTCCCCGGCAGGAATATCGCGCATGGCCACAATAAAGACGCGCGAGCCATCGGCGTTCTCGTGACCTTCACAGTTGGGGGCGCAAGAGTGGTTGATCCAGCGTGAATCATTGCCTCCCTGACCACCGTCCACGATTTTGCCATTGCTCAGTGCAAAGAAAAAAGTGTGGAAAGGCTCATCCGGATTGACGGGGAACAAGGCATCGGCCTGTTCCGGCGTAAGCCGCTTGCCAGCATATTGCAGGATGCGCGTTCCGGCTGGAATATCGCGTAGCGCAAAGACGCCGTTGCCATGCAGTTTGGATGGTTTAACGACGTGCCAGGGTTGGCGTTGAGTGACCATGGGGAATCAGCCTGTAAAAGGGGATAAACTGGACGGCGATCTCTATCTTACAAAACATGCAGGGCTACGCAACCATGTCACTTGAAACGACCGCCCACAACGGCGCGCAAATCTTGCTCGAAACCTTGATCGCTCAGGGTGTAGATACCATTTTTGGTTATCCTGGCGGAGCGGTGTTACCGCTCTATGATGCTCTTCATGCCCAACCGCGAATTCGTCATATTTTGGTTCGTCACGAGCAAGCTGCCGTACATGCGGCCGAAGGCTATGCCCGCAGCACCGGCAAACCTGGCGTGGTGCTGGTGACATCAGGCCCCGGTATGGCCAATACCACCTCCGGTTTGCTCGATGCCTTGTGTGATTCTATTCCTGTCCTGTGTATTAGTGGTCAAGTAGCGACCACCGCAATTGGTACCGCCGCTTTCCAGGAGTGCGATGCGATTGGTATTTCCCGCCCTGTGACCAAGTGGAATGCCCAGGTTCGTCGTATTGAAGACGTGGCCTCCTTGACGGCCAAGGCCTTGCGCCTGTGTACCCAGGGCCGCCCCGGTCCGGTGCTGCTGGACTTCCCCAAAGATATTCAGATCGCCACCCTGCCCGCTGCCAGCAGCGACGCGCCGGCCCAGGACGAGGCTGACAGCCTCTTGGCTCCTGCCGCTCCGGCCTCTGCCCAGGAAGCGGCGATTAAACGCGCCGCCGCCATGATTGCGCACGCTCGCCGCCCCGTGTTTTACGGTGGTGGTGGCCTGATCAACTCCGGGGCCGATGCCAGCCACGCCTTCACCAGCCTGGTTCAGGAAACTGGCGCACCTTGCACACTGACCTTGATGGGCCTGGGTGCCTACCCTGCACGTGATGAGCAGTTCGTGGGCATGTTGGGCATGCACGGCACGCTGGAAGCCAACTTGGCCATGCACCATGCGGATCTGATTATCTGTGTGGGCGCTCGCTTCGACGACCGCATTACCGGCCGTCTGTCCGATTTCTGCCCGCATGCCAGCAAGATCCATATTGATATCGACCCCGGTTCCATCGACAAGGTGGTGCGTGCGGATGTGGCTTTGGTGGGCGATTGTTATCCCCTGCTGCGTGCCTTGCGCAAAGAGCTGTCGCATCACGAATTGCCTGAAGGTCGCTTGAATGATTGGTGGCAGCGCATTGGCGTGTGGCGTGCTCAAGAGTGCTTGAAAGTGACGCCTCATAGCGACGCCATCTTGCCGCAGCACTTGCTGCAACGTCTGGACGCGCATCTGGAAGGCCGTGATGCCATCGTCTCTACCGATGTGGGCCAGCACCAGATGTGGGCTGCGCAGTACATCAAGTTTGATCGTCCTCGCCGTTGGCTGACTTCGGGTGGAGCCGGCACCATGGGTTACGGCGTACCTGCTGCGTTTGGGGCGCAGATTGCGCATCCGGACAAGCTGGTGGTGTGTGTCAGTGGTGACGCGTCGGTACTGATGAATATTCAGGAACTGGCCAGCGCTGTGCAGCATCGCACGCCGATCAAGGTGATTCTGTGCAATAACCGCCACATGGGCATGGTGCGCCAGTGGCAAGAGCTGATTCACGATGGTCGTTACAGCCACAGCTATAACGAAGCCATGCCGGATTTTGTGGCCTTGTCGCGCGCCTTTGGTTGGGAAGCCGAACGCGTGGAGCATCCCGATCAGCTGGATGCGGCGCTGGAGCGTTGTCTGGCCCACGATGGTCCGTTCTTCCTTAACGTGGAAGTGCTGGCGCTGGAAAACTGTTTCCCCATGATGCCAGCGGGCTATGGCCATCAACAGGTCATGTTGTCCGAAGATAACTGGTACGTAGAAGAATAAGGTGCCCGGCTGGGACACAGGCGTAAAAACCCCTATGTCCCAGCCCGAGCACTACGCATTAAATACACTGATCCATTCAGACAGGAGGGGCATGCATGATGTACCGTCACATGAAGAACCGTCTTTTGGCCGCAGGTTTGATGCTGGGCTTGGGCCTGGCGGCGGGAGCGGCCACGGCCCAGACTTCCTTGAAGCTGGCTTACGCTTTGTCCACCAGCTCTCACTATGGTGCGGGTGCAAAAGCCTTTGCCAGTGCCTTGGAAAAGGACGGCAACTACACCATCGAGGCCTTTCCCAACAGCGCCTTGGGCGGCGAGCGTGAAGTTATTGAAGGCTTGCAATTGGGCACGATTGATCTGGCCATTGTGTCTACCGGCGCAACCCTGAACTTTGTGCCCAAGACTGGCGTGTTCGATATTCCTTTCCTGTTCCGCGACCTGCAACATGCCCGTCATGTGCTTGATGGCAAGATCGGTCAGGACATGCTGGCTGAATTTCCCAAACGCGGAATTGTGGCGCTGGCCTGGGGCGAGCAAGGTTTCCGTCACCTGACCAATAATGTGCGTCCTGTCACCACCCCAGCTGATGCCAAGGGCCTGAAGATACGCACCACAGAGAACCCCATTCATATTGCCGCTTTCCGTGAAATCGGCATTCTGGCTACGCCTATGGCCTGGCCGGAAGTGGCGACCGCCCTGCAACAAGGCACCATCGACGGCCAGGAAAATCCCTTGTCCGTGATTGTGTCGGCCAAGCTGCCTCAGCTGCAAAAGTACCTGTCGCTGACGGCTCACGTGTATGGCCCGGCCTTGGTGCTGATGTCTCCGGCGGTGTATGACGGCCTGTCCGATCAGGACAAGCAGTTGATGAAAGATGCCGGCGTAACGGCTGCCCAGGCCATGCGTGACTACGTGGACGATATCGAGAAAACCGGCGTGGATGCCGTCAAGGCCGAAGGCATGCAGGTCAGTACAGTTGACCATGCCGCGTTTGCCAAAGCGGTAGAGCCTGTCTATCCCCAGTACTACAAACAGTTCGGCCAGGAACTGGTCGAATCTATCCGTCAGACTCAGTAAACGGCATTCATCATGAAAGCTCTGTTGTCCGTTCTGGATAAGGGCCTGTTTCGTCTGGTGTCCTGGGTGACGCAGTTGCTGCTGCTCTCGGCAGTGGCGGCTGCGTTCTATCAAGTGATCGCTCGTTTCGTGCTCCAGTCGCCCGCCGACTGGAGCGAGGCCTGGTCACGTGCCGCTCTGATCTGGACAGTCATGCTGGGTCTGTGTCTGGCCTTGCGTCAGGGTGCCATGCTAAGCGTGGATGTGCTGCGGCTCTGGGTCGGAAAGCGGACGCAGCATTGGCTGGATGTGGCCGTGCTGATTACGTGTCTGGCTTTCTTCGGCCTGTTGACCTGGGTCGGCATTCAAATGACCTGGCGGGTGCGGTTTCAGACCATGCCTAGTCTGGAGTGGTCCATTTCCTGGGTGTATATCGCGATCCCGATTGGTGCCGTGCTGGCCATTTTGGGCCTGTTGGCCCGTTGGCTGGAGAAACCTGCGCCTGCTGTGGTCGATAACACGCAGCTCTAATTCAAGACCTGATTCCGTGCCTGTAAAGCACCACCGAACTCTCGATGCCCTACGGGCATCTGTTTAGACCGGAGACCGTATCGTGTCCCAGATCATGCTTGTGTCCATGCTGCTGTTTTTTGTATTGACGGTGCCCGTGGCGATTGCCGTGGGGCTGGCCAATATGGCGGGGGTAGCCTGGGAGGGGCGCATGACTTTTCTGGTCATCGCCCAGCAGTTGTATGCAGCTCTGGACAAGTATCCTCTGGTTGCTGTGCCCTTCTTTATTCTGGCAGGCAACCTGATGGAGTCGGGCGGCATGTCCAACCGTATGGTGGAGTTTGCCAAAAGCCTGGTGGGTGGTGTGCAGGGTGGTCTGGCTTGCAGCTGTGTGCTGACCTGCATGATTTTTGCGGCGGTGGCCGGTTCCAGTGTGGCAACCACTTTTGCGGTCGGGGCAATTCTTATCCCTGCCATGGTCCGGCATGGCTACCCGGCACCGTTCGCGGCATCCTTGCAGGCCTCAGCGGCGGAGTTGGGGGTGATCATCCCGCCGTCCATTCCCATGATTTTGTTTGCCGTATCCACGGACACGTCGGTAGGCGAGCTGTTCGTTGCGGGTATTGGCCCTGGCTTGTTGATCGGCGGCGCCTTGATGCTTTATGTGTGGCTGTATGCACGTCGCCATGGTCTGGGTTTGCAGGACGGTGTGGGTCGTTTGGGTGTCTGGACGGCATTCCGTCAGGCGTGGCTGGCCTTGTTGATGCCGGTGATTATTCTCGGCGGGATTTACGGGGGTATTTTCACGCCTACCGAGGCTTCGGCGGTGGCGGTAGTCTATGCCTTGATCGTGAGCATGTTTGTCTACCGCAGCGTTAAATGGGGCGACCTGTCCAAGGTGCTGCATCGTTCCGTGGTGTCCACGGCGGTCATCATGTTCATCATCGCCAATGCGGGTGTGTTTGGCTTCCTGCTCAATCGCACCGGCATTCCGGCTGCCATGGGGATCTGGTTGGGGGAATTGTTCAGTAGCCCCATGATGTTTTTGCTGGGTGTGAACGCGGCCTTGTTTGTGGTGGGGATGTTCGTTGAAACGTCGGCTTCGATCGTTGTGCTGGCTCCCTTGTTGTTGCCGGTGGCCGTGCAGTTCGGCATTGATCCGGCGCATTTTGGCATCATCATGGTAGTCAATCTGGCCTTGGGGATGGTGACACCGCCCTTTGGTGTGAACCTGTTTGCGGCTTGTTCAGTGGCCGGGATTTCTTTGGAAAAACTGATACGTCCCCTGCTGCCTTTTGTAGTCGTCATCCTGGCTTGCTTGATGCTGATCAGCTATGTGCCAGAAGTCAGTTTGTGGGCGCGAGACCTGGTGTACCGTTGATGAATCGTCTGCTTTCCTGAGCGCTGTTCATGAGCTATTTCCTCCTGTTGTTGGTTCACCTTCTGGCTGCGATTTTTTTTATCGGCACTGTGTTTTTCGAGGTGCTGATGTTGTCGCCTTTGGCGCGTCAGGTTTCCCGCCCATCGATGCGGGAGTTCGAGTATGCCTTGGGGCGGCGGGCGCGCCGCATCATGCCTTGGGTTTTGTTATTGCTCTACGGTGCGGGCTTGAGTCTGGCCTGGCAGCATCGGGCCTTGTTTGAGGTCGGCGGGGCCAGGGCCTGGATACTGGGCGTAAAGATCACTCTAGCGCTAAGCGTATTTGGACACTTTCTATCCGTTATGGTGATGAGCCGGCGCAAAACCATGACGGCGCGCCGGTCCCGGATCATTCACCTGAGTGTTTTCGCCCACGTTCTCTTGATAGTGGTGCTGGCCAAGGCCCTGTTTTACTGGCCGCTTTGAGGCGTGCCCGACCAGGGTTCAAAGCAGAGCAGGCCCACAGACTCCTGCGTCAGTTCCTCTCCTTTAGCGGGGTTTTTTAAGGACACATAGACGCGTCCGCTGCCGGTATCCAGCGCTAGGCTGTTGGTCAGCTTGTCGGTGGTGGCTGCGGCTACCGGGCGCAAGGTATCCAGTGTGTAGGCGGCAACACGTCGGTCGCTACGCTCGGACACGTAGGCCAGGTTCGCCGCGGGGTCAACGCTGATTGCCAGTGGATTGCCCTGAGCAAGCTGTGCCGCGAGAATCCGCCCATTTGTGGCATCGAGCATCAGCACTTGCTGGCGTGATCCACTCCAGTCGCGTTGGGGCAAAAGCCGCTGTTGCCAGGGAGTAATGGAATCGAGCCCCTGGTCAGTCACATAAAGGTGATCCTGGTGGTAGGCCAGATTGATGGGTTGATGCACGCCGGGCAGAGTCCAGCGTTCCTGGATGCGCAAGGCTCGGGTGTCGATTACCACGATTTCCGCCGCCATCGTGGAGACATACAATCTCCCGCCTTGTTCATCCAGGGCCAAGCCGGTGGGATAAAAGCCCAGGTCGGGGATACGGGCCTTAAGGGCAAGGTTCTGGCTATCCAGCACAAAGAGTACGCTTTCGCCGGCCGACAGGCCGGGTACAAATAGCAGGCCTTGAGTTTTGTCCAGAATAAGGCCACGCAAGTCGTGCTCGTAGCGCTTGCCATCTGCGCGGGGCTGGCTCAGTTGTACGGTGTGCAGCCTGCGATTGCGCTGTGTATCGATTACGCTGATGCGCCCTTGCAGGGAGTGGCCTACGTACAGGCGCTTGGCCTGATCGTCCAAGGCCAGACCAAAGGCGCGATAAGGCAAGAGCAGGCGGCTTTTTTCCTGCAAGTTGGCGGCATCGAGCTGCACCAGGCTGCTAGGTGGTGCATCGTCTTTGAAGCCACCGGCCACTGCCGCATAGACGGCTTGCTGGCTGGGGCTGTAGGCCAACTCGTAAACGCCCGGCCCCACGGCTGTTTGTAAGTTGCTGGCGGTGGGGCTGCACATACGTTGCGCCTGTACTGGCAAGGCCAGTGCGCCACTGGTGGCCAGCAGGGCAACTATCCAACGGGTTCGCATGGGAAAGCTCCTTAGTATTGCAGGGTGTAGGTCAGCGCGTAGGTGCGCCCTTGGCCCCGAAAATCCAGCACGCTGGGGGAGATAATGCCGCTGTAGATCAGCTTGGCCTGCTGACCCCATCGAGTTTCGTAGGATTTATTGAACAGGTTCTGAATCCCCAGTGACAGCGTGCCTTTGACTTGTGCGCTGTGATCGAACTGGTAGCGTCCCAGAAGGTCGACCAGTGTCAGGCTGGGCAAGGATTCTTGTTGCTGACCGCCGCCCACGCTGGGGATGTCGCTGCGCAGTTTCATCGAATGGGCCACCTGAGCGCGTACGGCCCAGTTATTGCCTTGCTTGCCAATATAGGCGGTGGCTTTGGACGGGCTGGAGTAGTAAATACCGCGTCGCTGCCAGCGGCCGTCTTTCAGCTCTTCATTGCGAATCAAGAGCAAGCTGGCTCCCGTGCTCCAGCCATCGTTCAGGCGCAGGTCTACTTGTCCTTCCAGACCGTAGTTACGTACTTTGGAGTCCACCAGTGAGATATTTAACGTGCTGCGGTTCAGGGCGATCGACTTGTCCGATTGCGAATGGAACAAGGCGACCTGGGCAGAGAGTGGGCCGTCGTTGTAGCGCCAGCCCACTTCGGTCGAGCGGGTTTTGATGGCCGCCATGGAGGAGTCTGTCACGCTGATGTGGCGACCCAGTGTCCAGTGATTGTCGATCAGTGAATAGCTGGCGCCTGTTCCATAGTATTTAGCAGGATCGGCCAGTTCAAAACCCTCGGAGTAATTCGCCCATACTTGCTGTGCCGGGCTGAGCTTGTAGATCAAGCCGGCATTGAACAAGGTCGTCCCATAGCTGTTGCGCCCGCCTGGAATGGAATCGGCAGACTGGCCGTAGCCCGATAGAACCAGGCGTTGCTGTATCCCCTGAACAAAGTCATTCACCTGCACACGGACGTGTTGCTTGCGCACTCCAGCGCTCAGGCTTAGTTTGTCAGTTAGATGCAGGTCAGCCTGTGCGAAGGCCCCCAATATGTGATTGCGAAAACCGGGGTAGCGCGGCAGGCTGGCCACCTTGTCAAACTCCAGGCCCCCACTGTCCATCGCTTTGTTGATGTCGAACATGGTTTGGGTGGCTTTGAAGGTTTCGTGATCGTAGTCCACACCGTAGTTCAAGCTGAAGCGGTCCCAGTCCTTGTTGAGCATGGCTTTCAGCCCGTACGTCTGGGTTTCCTGAGTTGAAACACTCCAGTTGTAGATGCGTTTGCCTGGAACAAGCGGGTTGGCGTCTGAATCCGGGTAGGGATAAAAACGCATGGATTCATTGCGATAGTAGGCCTTCAGATACAGGTCCTGGCCACCGAGCACATCACCCTTGAAGTAGTCCGCCGCCAGAATCTGGCGTTCGGTGCGGGGCTTATAGTCCGAGTCAAAACCGCTGCGTATATCCAGTTCCGACGGGTTGAGAATATTGTCATTGGGACCGGGACGTAGCCACAGGGCTTTGCCCGGTTTAAAGCCGGAATCGTAGTATTGCGCCAGTAGACGCAACTCGCCCGCCTCTTGCAGATCCACATTCAAAGAGCCCATCAGATCCAGGGACCGGTTCCATTGCAAGTCTGTTTGTGTAATGTCGGGCAGGACGCGTTCACCTTGACTGTCATAGGCGCCGCCATTACGGGTCAGTGACAAGGCCAGTCGCCCTTGGAGGGTGTCGTTGCCGCCTTCTACGGATTGCGACAGGGTGGTGTTCAGGTCATCGCCCGCTTGCAAGCCGCTTCGTACCCCCAGCTCGGAGACAAACCGAGCCGGACCGGGTTCGGCGCGTTTGGTAATGATATTGATGATCCCGCCTGTGGCGTTGCCTCCGTGGATAGCGGTGGCCCCTGACAGGACTTCAATGCGTTCGATATTGAAAGGATCAATGGAATCAAACTGTCGGCTTAACTGACGCGAGCCGTTCAGAGAAATGCCGTCGATCATGACTTGAGTGGGACGGCCTCGCAGGTATTGGCCTGCATTGGTGCGGGATTGCCCTCCCAGATCCAGTCCGGGAATCAGTTGTCCCAGCATTTGCTTCAGGGAGGCGCCTGCACCGGTTTGCTCGGCAATTTGTTTTGAGTCAATGACCCAGACCGTGTTGGCGGTTTCGTCAATGGATTTTGGGGTCCGTGAGGCCACAACGGTAACGGCGGCCAGTGTCTCACCTTGTCGGATAGGGGCGTCCTGGGCCTGCGAAGGGACGGTCTGCAAGGTGTAGGAGTCGGCCCCGACCTGCCGAGGGGCCAGTCCCGAGCCGTTCAGTACGGCGTGCAAGGCTTGAGCAGCGGTGTAGCTGCCTTGCAAGGGGGGAGACAGGCGATGCTCGACCAGATCCTGAGTGAAAAAGACTTGTATGCCTGCTTGACTGGCAATCTGGGTTAACGCGGTGCCCAAAGGCTGGGCGGGTAGATTGAAACTTAGGGTCTGGGCATGAACAGCGGTGCCAATGCTGGCCAGAGCCAGGACAGCCAAGGGAGTAGAGAGCGTCAGGCGCATGGACAAAGTACCTTGAAAGGAGGACTGATATAGCTAAGCCGATTCAGAAGACCGGCTTCCCTACCTCGCTTACAAAGAATTACTTTTTAAGGGGGAGGACCAGTAGGCTGCCATCAGCCTGTGGCTGAAGCTCGATTGACCAGACCTGGGGTAGCAAGGCTGGCAGTTGGTCCAAAGCCGTAAGCTGAAAAACGGCGCTGACTCTGCGTTGGGCCAAGGCAGGGTCCAACACCCGCAGGGTTTGCGGCAGATAAGCTTGTAGTTGATGCAATGCTTGCTCCAGGGGTAAATCATTGATCAGCAGTTGACCGCGTTGCCAGGCCAGCAGCGTGTCGGCCTGCACAGTTTCAATTTGTCCCATCCCGGCAGCATCGACTAGCAGCCGTTGATCAGCCTGCAAGACACGGAGGATGTCCGGGTGATGTGCCTGGTCGCGGACCTGCACCCGTCCTTGCTCTACGATCACGGCAACGGTATCGGGCTTGTGTTCAACCGCAAAACGTGTGCCCAGGACGCGGACTTGTACCGTGCCGGCCTGCACCTGGAATGGACGCCAGGCCGAGTGGCTGACATCGAAATATGCCCGGCCCTGCTCCATCTGTATGTCCCGGCTACGTAGCCGCCAGGTGACCGATAGCCGGGTATCACGGTCCAGGACGGCGATCGAACCATCGGATAGCGTAACGCGTTGCTGAGCGTGAGCCATGCTGCTAATCGATTCGTGTTGCCAAGCCGGGTTCCCGTACCACAGTCCTGTTGCCGCGATTGCGAGAACCAGCAAGCCGGAGCTAGCGCGTCGCCGTTCTCGTTTGCGTTTACGTTCGTTGGCCTGGCGAGCCAGTTGTTCTAGGTCTGGCAAAGGAAATTGCTCACGCAGTGTTCCCTGATTTTGATTGAGCAGTTCGTCCAGTTGGGATTCAGTAGCTGGATCTTGAGCGGGCGGGATGGGGCCAGGAGTGGAACTCATTTAATAACGCTCCATATGACGGCGACAATGCGCCATGCCCAGCCGTATATGTTTTTCTACGGTTTTGACCGAGATAGCTTGCAGGCGAGCGACGTCTGCCTGGCTGATATGGTGAATCTTATGCAAGATGAATACCTCCTGGCAGCGGGGAGGCAACGTCTGAATCGCTTGCATCAGGTGGTCCAATGCTTGACGGGTACACGCATGCTGTTCAGGAGTGGCCGCCGGGCATACCTGGTCTTCGGGCCAGAAGTGACCCTCGTCGTGCTTGCATCGGCGCTGGTCATGGCGGTAGCGATCAATCGCCAGATGGTGCAAGATGCGCCGTAGCAGGGCCAGGGGGGAGCGGGGTTCAGGGCGCTGGGGGCGTTCCAGCAAACGCAGGCAGGCGTCGTGCAGCACATCCTGTGCAAAATGATGAGCACCAAAGCGGCGGCGTAATTGAGCCAGCAGATCATCGTAGTGTTCGCATAAGGCGTCGACCAGCGAATTGCGCCGGTGGCGGGATGAAGCACGGGGTTCTGTCGGCATGGGTGGGAAGCTGCCTGCGAGGCAAAAATAGGAGCAGAATCGGCAAGGTAAATAAAAACGATTCTTATTTTAATATAAGTCGGCTGACAGAGAAAATGCGGGTGGGTCGGCTAGCGAGGTGTCACGTGGTGGGGCATAAAAAACACCCCAAAGGTTGGATCAATATCCAACTTTTGGGGTGCAGTTGATGGCGCGGGCCTTGTTGCGATCGATGTAGTGGGCCGGCAGATTATTGTGCGGTTTTAGCGGCCGTTTTTTTGGTGGCCGATTTTTTAGCGCTCGTCTTCTTAGCCGCTGTTTTCTTCACGGCCGTCTTTTTAGCCACCGCTTTGGTCGCCGTTTTCTTGGCGGCCGACTTGCGACCTGGCTTCTCTGGACGAGGCTCGAACTCAAAGCCGATCTTGCCGTCTGCCTGACGCACCAGGAAGGCTTTGAACTTGCGGTTGGTGCGCGAGGACACGAAACCATCCAGCAGGTCTGTCTTGCCTTCGCCCAGCAACTTGGCCATCTGCTCGCGGGTAATTTCCTGCTGCAGAATCACCTTGCCGCTACGGAAGTCGCAGCTCTTGGAGGGGCCAACGGACTTCTCGCACAAGTAACGCAAGCCGTGCTCAAAGACCGGGGACTGGCACTTGGGGCAGGGGCCGACCGGGGTCTGGCCGCTGAAATCCAGGGCTTCGTCATCATCGTCGTCGTTCTGGCCGAAGTCGAACTCCAGCTTGTACTCGTCGGTAATGCGTAAAAGTGCCGCAAAGGGACGCCCCATCTTGCTGATGAAACCAGGCAGTGGGCCCAGTTCTTTCTTGGCAAGCAGCTCTTCAACTTCAGGCAGCTCGAAGGTGCGACCACCGGGGTGCTTGCCGATAGAGAAATCGCAAGCCGTGCAGGCATAACGACGGTAATTTTCTTTGACCACGCCACCACATTTAGGGCATGGCGTCTGCAAGGTCGCGTAATCACCCGGAACCGTGTCGCGCTCATATTCTTTCGCGCGCTTGACGATAACTTGCGTCATCTGCGCGATTTCACGCATGAACACGTCCCGATCCAGCTGACGTTGCTCGATCTGCTTGAGCTGGTGCTCCCATTCGCCAGTCAGTTCGGGCGAAGTCAGTTCGCTCACGCCCAGACCGGACAATAAAGTCATCAGCTGACGTGCCTTGGCGCTAGGCACCAGCTCGCGGCCTTCACGACGCAAGTAGGCTTCGTTCAGCAGACCTTCAATAATGGCAGCACGAGTGGCTGGCGTACCCAGACCGCGCTCGGACATGGCTTCGCGCAAGGCTTCGTCATCTACCAGTTTGCCGGCGCTTTCCATGGCCGACA
Source organism: Alcaligenes sp. GCM10023179 (assembly GCF_042653705.1). Lineage (NCBI taxonomy): Bacteria > Pseudomonadati > Pseudomonadota > Betaproteobacteria > Burkholderiales > Alcaligenaceae > Alcaligenes > Alcaligenes sp. GCM10023179. The sequence goes on from NZ_JBHSIQ010000006.1 coordinate 218,122, forward strand.
GCAGGGTCGCTTCCGTAAAGCGTGCAGGTGGCTTGGTAGCCAGGGCCTTGGTGTTCACGTCTTCAGTGCGAACCTTCTCGCCGTCAGCAACCGGCACCAGGGAGGCATCTTCACCTTGGGCATCGCGGCCATAAATAGCCAGCCAGCCCGGTTTGACCAGCACTTTGCCTTCCGTCTTGAAGTGGTGACCGGACACCTGCGTAATACGCGTGGTGACGCGGAACTCCGCGGCCGGGAAGAACACGGCCAGGAAGCGACGGCTGATCAGCTCGTAAATCTTGTGTTCGGCATCACTCAGCTCCCGAGGCACCTGCAAGGTGGGGATGATGGCAAAGTGATCCGAAACCTTTTTATTGTCGAAAATCCGACGGTTGGGCTTGACCCATTTCTGCTCGACCACTTCCTGCGCAAACGGCTGTACCGAAGCGCTGGCAGGCGTACCGCTGTCAGCCAGCGCACGCATGGTTTCTTGCACCGTACTTATATAGTCTTCAGGCAGATAGCGCGAATCGGTACGGGGGTAAGTCAGCGCCTTGTGGCGTTCGTATAGCGTCTGCGCCAAGGACAAGGTGGTCTTGGCAGAGAAGCCGAAGCGCGAGTTGGCTTCGCGTTGCAGCGAGGTCAAATCAAACAAGGCGGGCGACATCTGCGTGCTGGGCTTGGATTCCTCGGTGACTACGCCGGGTTGCTCGCGGCACGCGGCCACAATGGTTTGGGCCGCCGTCAGGGACCACAGACGCGAGTCTTTTTTCTCGGGGTCATGCTCGTCTTTGACGAACTTGGGATCGAACCAGCGGCCGGTGTACAGGCCTGCAGCGGCAATAAAGTCCGCATGTACTTCCCAGTAATCGCGCGACACGAACTGGCGAATGCGGTTCTCGCGCTCGTTCACGATAGCCAGCGTGGGGGTTTGCACACGGCCCACGGGGGTCTTGAAAAAACCGCCATCCTTGCTATTGAAAGCCGTCATGGCACGGGTGCCATTAATGCCCACCAGCCAGTCCGCTTCAGCGCGCGAACGGGCCGCCGCTTCCAGCGGTTTCATGTCTTCATCGTCGCGCAGGTTTTCAAATGCTTCACGGATCGCCGATTGTGTCATCGAACGTAACCAAAGCCTTTGCACCGGTTTTTTCGCTCCAGCGTACTGCATAATGTAGCGAAAAATCAGCTCACCCTCGCGCCCCGCGTCACAGGCATTAATAACAGCGGTGACATCTTTTCGTTTGATCAGCTTGACCAGCAGTTTCAAGCGCTCAGTCGATTTCTTGTCAGTCGGGTTGAGCTCAAACTGAGGGGGAATAACAGGTAGATGCGTGAAGCTCCACTTGCCGCGGACCGGATCATTAGGGGCCACCAGGCCCAGCAGATGGCCGATGCTGGAGGCCAGCACATAGCGATCGCTTTCAAAATAATCACCTTCTCGAGTGAAACCGCCCAATGCCCGCGAGATATCTACGGCGACTGAAGGTTTCTCGGCAATGATTAGTGTTTTATCCATATGATTCCAGTGACAGCAACTGCGCTGCAATGCGCGAAATGATACGAGGTGCTTATCCCTCTATGCAAGTTATGAGACCTGACAAGACTAACGTATGGCCCACAGACTGGCGAGTGTTTCTGACAAAACTGGCCTGGGGTTTGGCCGTTTTGCTGCTCGCTAGTGGTCTGGTGACCTGGATTGCGGCCAATTGGGAAAACTGGGGGCACGTAGCCAAATTTGCCCTGGCTCAAGGCGCCGTGCTGGTTTCTGCAGGGCTGGCCTTGCTGTTTCGCCGACGTTCCGGTGGCTGGGGTCATGATCTGGGAGTGCCTGCTGCGTTGACCGGCCTGGCCGCCGTGGCCACGGGCGGTTTGCTGGCGCTGATTGGCCAGACTTATCAGACTGGCGCAGACCCTTGGCAGCTTTTCGCATTGTGGACTGTGCTGATCATACCTTGGGTATTCACAGTGCGCAGTGTCTTTCTGTCGGTGCTGTGGCTGGTACTGATCAATACCGCCTTGTACTTGTGGATTGATGTTGCCCGCTTGGGCTGGTTCGGGCGCAGTTACACCTCGCAGACCTTGCTAGCTTTGGCAGTCAATGCGCTGTTGTTGCTGGCCGCCGAAACCATCTGGCGTGCGCGTCATGACCCGTGGCGCATCGTGCCGCGTGTGGCAGCAATTGCGGTGGGTTTTTTCATCGGTGCCCAGGTCATGGAAGGCAACTTCCTGCTGGGACTGGTCCTGTTCCTGGTGCTGTACGGTATTTATCACTACCGCCGCCCGGATTTGCTGATCATGTCCTTGGCCTCGTTCGGTGCGTATGGCTCCTTGAGCATGCTGATTATCGAGTATGCAAGCGATGCGTTTCTGCTGATCGTGGTGGTGATTGTGGGCCTGGGCCTGGGCTTGCTGCGCTTCCTGCAGCAACAGGTCGTCCATTGGCGACGGACTCATGGTGGCGAAGCGGCCGCAACTCAAGCACCAGTGAACGCAGCAATGGCAACAAGTCCTGCCGCCTCAACAGCAGAGACCCTGGCCCACGCACAGGCTAGTGTTCAAGCTGACGCTCAGGATAGTGACGAGCATCACCCCTGGTATCTGCGCGTGATCAAGCTGTTCCTCTACCTGCTGTTACCGCTGATTATTCTGCTGTACCTGGCTGTTTCTCTGGATTTGAGTCTGGAAGCGCTAGGTGTACTGGGCGGCATCATGGCTCTGGTGTCCCCCGTGCTGTTTGGCAAGGCTCACACAGTACCCAGCCGGGATCTGGTCGGCGGCTGGGTTGCGTGTGCGCTGCTCTTGCTGAGCGCGCCGCTTGTGGACATGCGCTACCCCTGGCCACCTGAGGCCAGCGCCATGATAGCCGTCGTGATCAGCACCTTGCTGTACAGACTTGCCAAAGGCCAGTTCGTATTGCGCATGTTGCTGGTGATTTGGGCACTGGCCGCGATCGAGTTTCTGGTGATCGAGCGCTTGTTTGATCGCTGGACCATGATGCCTTATTGGGTGCTGGAAATGCCCGCGGCATTCATGTTTTTTGCCGCCTTGTTGCTGGGGCATTTCTATCTGCGTGGTGAGCGCAAGCCGCATTTCTGGCTGCCCTTGTTCTGGTCCTTGCTGCTCGCTTCCCAGATTCATCTTGTTTCGGCGGGCACGCTGTTTTATTCCATGCCCTTCTGGGACGAGTCGCGGCCGTACCTGACCGTAGCTGGCTTTCTGCTGGCCATGGCTCCTTTGGCGATACTGGCGTTTTATTGGCGCGGCTGGCGTGACCAGCCCCTGGTTTATGGCATTGCCTTGCTGGGGATGGCCGCTTTGTGCGCGGTCTGGACACCCTATCCGCCAGTGGCCCTGGCCTTGAGCTGGGTTCTGGTGGCTTATGCCTGGCGTTATCTCAGCTTGTTGGCGGTGGCCGTGGCAATGGGCCTGTTCTGCCTCTGGCGTCTGTATTACATCCTGAATATCAGCTTGCTGGACAAGGCCGAACTGTTGCTGGCAACCGGAGTGGGATGTCTGGTCTTTGCCTATTTGGGTCAGTTGAGTCGCAAGAAGAAAGGGGCGGTAGCAGCGCCGCAGGAGACGCCCAAGGGTATTGTTGCCAGCGTTCTGCTGGGGACTGTGCTGGTGCTGGGTGTGGCCAACGTGGCCATCGTGCAAAAAGAACGTATCTTGATCGATGGTCAGACGGTCTTGCTGGAGCTGGCTCCGGTGGATCCCCGTTCGCTGATGCAGGGCGACTATATGTCCTTGAACTTTGCCCTGTCGCAGAACTTGTCTGCCCTGTCCTGGGGCTTGCCCAAGGATGCGCTTGCCAAGATGGACGCTCAGCAATGGGTTGTTGTGGCAGTGCAGCTGGATGAGAACAAGGTGGCGCAGCTCAAGGGTGTTTATCTGGAGCAGGACGGCCAGGAGCGTCTGTGGAGCGAAGAAGGCCCTGTGGCTGAACCTTCCGATGTGATGCGCTTGCGCATGCGTCGTCACCGCAGTAACTGGACGCCTGGAACAGATGCCTGGTTCTTCGCTGAAGGCTCGGCAGATCGCTTCGATGCCGCCCGTTATGGCGAGTTTGCGGTGGTCGAGGGTGGTCAAAGCCTGCTGCGCGCGATGCTGGACAAGGACAGAAAGGAAATCAAGTAAGCCTGAGCTGAACAACTGCGCTCAATAGCCTGTAGCCGGATTGTCTCTAATAAAGACAATCCGGCTTTTTTGTGTCTGGGGTTTGTTTCGCTAGAGGCAGCCAAGCCAGAGCCAGTCAGCAGCAAGCCCAATCAAAAAGGCCCGAGTCCGATGTAGCGTCGGATTCGGGCCTTGGCTTTTTGTGTTGAAGGACCCTCTTTATCGGGGCCGTTTCTTGAACAAAAAATAGGTTCCTGTGTATCAGCTTAGTGGGACTGACGGGTGGAGTCGTCGCTGAGCAGCTCTTCAAAGATCAGGTGATCGATTTCGGCTTCGTGGCTCCACAAAACCATCAGGGCGACAATTTTTATTTTGTCCAACGAGACCGGGCTTTCGTCCACCGTCATGGCGCTTTCAATCAGGATTTCGCGCAGGTGGGCGGTAAGAGCGCCGGAATTTTGCAAAAAGGTGATGAAACCCATCGCGTCAGCGCCCAGCACATGTTGTTCGTGCTCAGAAAAAATACGCTGACTGTTGGGACTGAGTTGAGCCGTAGGCTGACACTGCTGCGAGGTCTCGCCCAGTGCATGTAACCAGCCCAGTGCGTCGTTGATGTCCTCGTCTTCAAAGCCAATAGCCGCCAGCTTGTGGGCCAGAACCTCCGCCTTGGGACAGGACTGGGGGTTGTAATACGTCTCGAATAGATAAACCAGGATATCAAACATGGGTATAAGGTTGCCGTCCTAAGTGATTAAAAAAACTGCGTGATTTCGGTAACCAGTGACCAAACTTTACGCTGATTTGCGGTAGGGGGCAAATGGGGTGTTCAGGGGATGGATGGGTCTTGCCTTGCGCATCCAGACTGCTTTTTGCCTGGGTCTGCTCTGGCAGACGCCCTTTGCGGCAGGGCGTCTTTATGATTGAAACATAAATCGATTGTTGGGGCAGAAACTGTCGTTTATTTGAAACCCTAGGTGGCATCCGCATCCGCATCCGCATCCGCATCCGCATCTAGCCTCGGCTCGTGGCTCAGTTGTTCGGGCTTGGCTTCGCAGGCAGCGGGAAGCGCTGCGCCCACGCACTGATGGCCTGGCTCCAGAACCCGTCCAGGGTGTTCGCAGCCACGGGAGCAAAACCCAGAAAGGCCCAGACGCGTTGAAGCGTCTCCATAGGATGCTCCAGGTCAAAGGCCGGGGCATGGTTCTGTTTGGAGAGCTTGCGGCCTTGCTCATCGCAGGCCAGCGGCACGTGCAACGTGCGCGGGACAGGCAGGCCCAGGACTTTTTGCAGTACGCGCTGGCGGGCTGTGGAGCTGAGCAAGTCTGCGCCGCGTACAACATCAGTGATCCGGCTGTCCGCATCATCAATGACCACGACAAACTGGTAAGCCCAGAGCTTGTCGGCGCGCTTAAGAATGTAGTCCCCGACTTCTTTGGCTACGTCCTGTTGCTGCGGCCCGGCCCAGCGATCGGTGAAGTGTTCCACCCCTTCCGGGACACGTAGCCGCCATGCACGGATGGTACGGTCTGCCGGGATGCCGTGGCGGCAGGTGCCTGCATAGGGATATTCATGCGAATCCGGGGCAACCGGCATGGAAGCCGCCAGAATTTCCTGACGGGTGCAGGTGCAGCCGTAGACCAGATCTCGCTCGCGCAGGCCATCAAACACTTCCTGGTAGCGTGCCAGCCGCTGGCTTTGCCAAATCACCTCGCCATCCCAATGCATGCCCAGGCCTTGCAACTGCTGCATGATGATCTGGTCAGCCCCTGCGACCACGCGTGGCGTGTCTATATCTTCAATGCGCAGTAACCAGCGCCCGTTCTGGGCGCGTGCATCCAGGTAGCTGGCCATAGCGGCCACCAGTGAACCCTCGTGCAAGGGACCACTGGGACTAGGCGCAAAGCGACCACAGTAAGGGGTAAGGGGCTGGGCGGTCATGAGTCGTTCTTAACGGCAAGAGCCCCTGGGTGGGGGCTCTTGTTTGTGCGACTTTACGCCTATTTTTCCAGCCCGGCAATGCGTTTTACACGGGCTGGAAGGGAGGAGTTTCAGCTCTCCATTGTGACCAGTTCTGCACCTTCAGGCACTTGATCGCCCACCGCAAAGAACAGCTCGGCCACGGTGCCGTCTGCCGGTGCCTGAATGGAGTGTTCCATTTTCATGGCTTCCATGACCAGCAGCACATCGCCCTGTTTGACGCTGTCACCTGCGCCCACATTCAAGGCAATGATCTTGCCCGGCATGGGAGCGGTCAGGCGGCCTCCGTGGGCTTCCTGGCTGTTGGTGCCGGCACTGGCCAAGGTGTCGACCACGGCCAGGGTCCAGTCTGAACCAGCCTGGGCAACTTGCAGATGGTCGCCATCTTGCAGCACCTGGGCGCGGTATTCGACCTGATCTAGCCACAGACGCAAGGTCAGGGTTTTGGCCAGACCAGCCCTTGCCTCGGCTTGCCAGCGCAGCGCGTGTTGGGTTTCGCCCAGCGTGATCTGCCACTGGTTGTCACGACGTTGCAGCAGCACTTCGTGGGCTTCTTCACCCAGTTGCAAGGCCACTTTCTGATCGTAGTCCCCGCTCAAACGCCAGGCGTCATGTACCGCCCACGGGTCGGAGTTGGGGGCTTGCCCGCTCATACCCTGATGAGTCAGCACGGCGCAGGCGGCGAAGGCCAGCACAGAAGCTGGAACGTCCTGATTGCTGGGGAACAGCGCATCGTGACGACGTGGAATCAGACCCGTATCCAGATCGGCCTGGGCAAAGGCTTCATCGCCCAGCAGACGTTGCAGGAAGGTCTTGTTGGTGTGTACACCGGCCACTTGAGTATCGGCCAGCGTGCGAATCAGGCGACGGCGGGCCTGCTCACGATCAGCACCATGGGTGATGACCTTGGCAATCATGGGATCGTAGAAGGGGCTGATGACGCTGCCTTCACGCACGCCGCTGTCGATACGCACATCACCGGAGGTGAAGGACGCATGGGCGGGGTACTGCAAGCTGCGCAGCGTACCGATGGAGGGCAGGAAGTCCTTATCGGGGTTTTCTGCGTAGATACGAACCTCGATGGCATGGCCATTGATGCTCAGCTCTTCTTGTTTGGCAGGCAAAGGCTGGCCATCGGCTACACGCAATTGCCATTCCACCAGATCGTGGCCGGTAATCAGTTCGGTGACGGGGTGTTCGACTTGCAGGCGGGTATTCATTTCCATGAAGTAGAAACGCCCGTCCTGCTCGGCAATGAACTCCACCGTGCCTGCGCCCACATAGTTCACGGCGCGTGCCGCTGCAATGGCCGCTTCACCCATGGCCTGGCGACGCTCGGGCGTCATGCCGGGGGCGGGAGCTTCTTCAATCACTTTCTGGTGACGGCGCTGTACCGAACAATCGCGTTCGAACAAGTAGACGTAGCCACCGTGCTGGTCACCAAAGACCTGAATTTCGATATGGCGTGGCTTGGTGATGTAGCGCTCGATCAGTACGCGGTCGTCACTAAAGCTGCTGGCGGCTTCGCGCTGGCAAGAGCGCAAGGCTTCCAGGAACGCGCCGGACTCTTCCACAATGCGCATGCCCTTGCCGCCACCACCGGCGCTGGCTTTGATCAGCACGGGGTAGCCGATTTGGTCGGCTTGCTGGTGCAGAAAGTCGGGGTCCTGATTGTCGCCGTGGTAACCGGGCACCAAAGGTACACCGGCTTTTTCCATCAGGGATTTGGCGGCGGACTTGCTGCCCATGGCCGCAATGGCTTGAGCGGGCGGGCCTACAAAAATAATGCCGGCTTCTTCACAAGCGCGAGCAAAGTGCTCGTTCTCGGACAGAAAGCCGTAGCCGGGATGGATGGCATTCGCGCCAGTGGCACGGGCGGCTTCCAGAATGGCGTCGATCTTCAGGTAACTGTCGCGTGGCTCGGGGCCACCGATGCGCACGGCTTGATCACAAGCACGTACGTGCTGGGCGTCGGCGTCCGCGTCGGAGTAAACCGCAACGGTACGCAGCCCCAGGCTGCGGGCAGTGGCGGCCACCCGGCAGGCAATTTCACCGCGATTGGCTATCAGCAGGGTCTGAAACACAGTGTCTCCTTGTCTTACATGCGGAACACGCCAAAGCGGGTGTCTTCAATAGGGGCGTTCAAGGCGGCGGACAGGCCCAGGGCCAGAACGCGCCGGGTATCCGAAGGCTGGATGATGCCGTCATCCCACAGACGCGCAGTGGCGTAGTAGGGGTGGCCTTCATGTTCGTATTGTTCGCGGATGGGGGCCTTGAAGGCTTCTTCTTCCTCGGCGCTCCAGCTTTGGCCACGAGCTTCCAGGCCATCACGGCGCACGGTAGCCAGCACGCTGGCTGCCTGCTCACCACCCATGACCGAGATGCGGGCATTGGGCCAGAGGAACAGCAGGCGCGGGCTGAAGGCGCGGCCACACATACCGTAGTTACCGGCACCAAAGGAGCCGCCCAGAATCACGGTGAATTTGGGCACGGCTGCGGTAGAAACGGCGGTGACCAGCTTGGCACCGTGGCGGGCGATCCCTTCGTTTTCGTATTTGCGGCCCACCATGAAGCCGGTGATGTTCTGCAGGAACACCAGAGGTGTCTTGCGCTGGCAGCACAGTTCGATGAAGTGGGCACCCTTCTGGGCCGCTTCGGAGAACAGAATGCCGTTGTTGGCAATGATGCCTACAGGCATGCCGTGGATATGGGCGAAGCCGGTCACCAGCGTGGTGCCAAAGCGGGCCTTGAATTCATCAAAATCCGAGTCATCCACAATGCGGGCGATGACTTCGCGCACATCGTAGGGTTTGCGGGTGTCGGCAGGGATGATGCCGTTCAGCTCTTGCGGGTCGTAGCGTGGCTCGCGAACTTCTTTCAGCGGCCAAGGCAGTTTCTTCTCACGGTTCAGGCGACCTACGCAGCGGCGCGCCAGCTCCAGCGCATGCAGATCGTTTTCCGCCAGATGGTCAGCTACGCCGGACAGACGGGTGTGTACATCGCCACCGCCCAAGTCTTCGGCGCTGACCTCTTCACCGGTTGCGGCTTTGACCAGTGGAGGGCCACCCAGGAAGATGGTGCCTTGGTCGCGCACGATGATGGACTCATCGCTCATGGCTGGAACGTAGGCACCGCCAGCGGTACACGAACCCATCACGACCGCAATCTGGGCAATGCCCTGGGCCGACATATTGGCCTGGTTGTAGAAGATGCGGCCAAAGTGGTCACGATCCGGGAACACGTCTTCCTGGTTGGGCAGGTTGGCTCCACCCGAGTCCACCAGGTACACGCAAGGCAGATTGTTCTGTTGGGCAATTTCCTGGGCACGCAAATGCTTCTTCACCGTCAGTGGGTAGTAAGTACCGCCCTTGACTGTAGCGTCGTTGCAGACCACCACGCATTCAATGCCTGCAATGCGGCCAATGCCCGTGATGATGCCGGCACCGGGAGACTCGTTGTTATAGACGTCCTGGGCAGCCATAGGCGAGAGCTCCAGAAAGGGAGTACCGGGATCAAGCAGACGTTCGACGCGTTCACGGGGCAGCAGCTTGCCGCGACCCACATGGCGTTGCCGGGAGGATTCGGACCCACCCAAGGCGGTTTTCTGTAGCTTTTGGCGCAGATCAAGGATCAGGGCCTGCATGATCGAGGCGTTGTCCTGAAAGTCTTGGGAACGCGGATTGATGCGGGATTCAATAACTGACATGGCGTGCCTGGAAAGAGAACAGAGAAAAGCCCATAAAATCAGCCGGGCCGCAGCCCGGCTGATGAGCTTGCTTTAGACCAGCTCGACGGCCAGGGCGACAGCTTCGCCACCGCCAATGCACAGCGAGGCAATACCGCGCTTGCCGCCGGTCTTGCGCAGTGCGCCGATCAAGGTTGCCAGAAGGCGAGCACCCGATGCACCGATGGGGTGACCCAGGGCGGTAGCACCACCGTGGATGTTGACCTTGTCGTGCGGGATGTTCAGCTCTTTCATGGCAGCCATGGTCACCACGGCGAAGGCTTCGTTGATCTCGAACAGGTCAACGTCAGCCACGCTCCAACCGGTTTTATCCAGCAGTTTCTGGATAGCAGCGACTGGAGCGGTCGTGAACCAGGCCGGTTCTTGCGCGTGCTGGGTGTGAGCCACAATGCGGGCCAGTGGAGTTGCGCCCAGTTCCTTGGCTTTCTCTTCGGTGGTGATCACCATGGCGGCGGCACCGTCCGAAATGGACGAGGCGTTGGCAGCGGTAATCGTGCCGTCTTTCTTGAAAGCGGGACGCAGCGTGGGGATCTTCTCGGGCATGGCTTTGGTGGGGGCTTCGTCCTTGGCAACAACGACATCACCCTTGCGGCCAGCGATGGTGACTGGCGCAATTTCCCATTCAAAGCTGCCGTCATCGCTGGCTTGGCGAGCGCGGCGCAGCGACTCCAGCGCGTAAGCATCTTGCTCTTCGCGGCTGAACTCGTATTTGCTGGCGCAATCTTCGGCAAATACACCCATGGCGGTGCCACGGCTGTAGGCATCTTCCAGGCCGTCCATGGCCATGTGGTCATACACGGTGGAGTGACCGTATCGGTAGCCTTCGCGGCCTTTCAGCAGCAGGTAGGGAGCATTGCTCATGCTTTCCTGACCGCCGGCCACCACCACGTCCACGCTGCCTGCCTTGAGCAGGTCGTGGGCAAACATGGCGGCTTTCAGACCGGAACCGCACACTTTATGAATGGTGGTGCAAGCTACACCCTGGGGCAGACCGGCGCCCAAGGCAGCCTGGCGTGCAGGAGCCTGGCCCTGACCGGCTTGCAGCACGTTACCCATGATCACTTCGTCGACCTTGTCGGCCTGAATGCCCGAGCGCTCCATGGCCGCCTTGATGGCGACGGCGCCCAGTTCGTGGGCGGCCAGATCGGACAGGCTACCCATCATGCCGCCCATAGGGGTGCGGGCGATCGAGACGATGACAACGGAATTAGTCATGAAAGACTCCTGGTTGCAAAGAGGAGACCGGCGCGCGTTTGGCAAACTCGTGCAGCTGCCGATCTTTGTTATACGGAAAAATATTTTCGATCCGACCTTGCGTCACTCGCAAGCGGCACTGAGTCCACCATTCAGGCTCCAGCAGTTCTGCATGGTGGGCCATGAAGGCTTTGCGAATACGAGGGTCGGTCAATAGAAAGTAGCCGAATTCTTCGGGAAATACATCGTTCGGGCCGATGGGATACCAGGGCTCGCTGGCCATTTCGGCTTCTTCATTTGGTGCAGGCGGAATAGCGCGAAAGTTCATCTCGCGCATGTGCTGGATTTCGTCGTAGTCATAGAAGACAACGCGGCCCAGACGGGTCACACCAAAGTTCTTGAACAACATATCGCCGGGGAAGATGTCGGCGGCGGCCAGTTCCCGGATCGCCTTGCCGTATTGCTCCACGGCGGCGTTCAGGGCGGGGTCGCTGGCTTTGTTCAAATACAGGTTCAGCGGGGTCATGCGCCGTTCAATGTAGACGTGGCGCAGCAAGATGGTGTCCTCGGACTCTTCCAGCAGGCTGGGCACTTCGCGGCGAAGTTCTTCCAGCAAGGCTTCGGAAAAGCGTGCCTTGGGCAAGGCCACCTGAGCGTAGTCCCAGGTGTCGGCCATGCGCCCGACACGATCATGTTTTTTAACCAGCTGGTATTTGCTGCGCACCGTGGCGTGGTCCATGCCCTGCTTTTGAATCCGGTCGCGGATCAGCTTGAACACATAGGGGTAGGACGGCAGGGTGAATACCGTCATCACCATACCGGCAATACCGGGAGCCAGATCAAAGTGATCGTGCGAGTGCGACAGGTGGTGCAGAAAGTCGCGGTAGAACAGCGTCTTGCCCTGCTTTTGCAGACCGATGGCGGTGTACAGCTCGGCCTTGGGCTTGCGGGGCAGCAGGCTGGACAGAAAGTCCACATAGGCCGATGGCGCTTCCATATCGACCAGAAAATAGGCGCGAGTAAAGCTGAACAGCGTGGACAGGTCGTCCGTGGTGTGCAGCAAGGCATCTATATACAAGTGTCCCGAGGGGCGATGCAAAATAGCGATCGAAAAGGGCAGCACTTCACCCTGATTGATCAGGCGGCCCACCACATAGGCACCCTTGTTGCGGAAGAACAGGGAGTTCAGCACCTGAATCTGGCAATCCGAGCCAATGCGCGAGCCGTAGCCACGTGGCAGGCGGCGGCACAATTGGCGCACGGCCATGCGAGCCAGCATGCGCACATCGCGCGGCAGGTCGGCAAAGGGGGCGGCCAGACCGAAGTCGGCCAGCATACTGGTCAGACTGGCTTCCAGACCTTCTTCGGTGGGGTAATAGACCCGATACGAAGGCAGCGCGCCGTCCAGATAATCCGTGGCAACGGCTGGGCGCACGAAAATGAATTCGTTGCGAAAATAGTGCCGGTGCAGCACGCGGCAGGAGACGGAGTTGAAGAAGGTCTCGGCACATTCCGGCTGACGGTGGCCCGACAGCAAACGCACAAATTCAGCCTTGGCTTGCAGCCACAATTGCTGCTGGGCCTCGTCCAGATGCGCCGGATCGGAAGGCGTGGGCTGATGCAAACGCAGATTCTGGCTAAGCATGGCCGCGCATTCGCGCACCCGTGTCGCGTAGTACTCGATACGTTCGCGCGAGAGCTGCTGAATACCATGCCAGTCGCCCGATTCGTACAAAGACTTGGCGCGCTGGGCGCTGTAGCGAAACAGCGCATAGTGGCGATTGAACCCATCCAGCATGGCCTGGGCCACCTGGATAGCCGTCATCCCCGGTTTTTGAACCGGGGTGATGACGGTGGTTTCGCCAAAATCAGGGTTGGACATGCCTCTGCCTTTTTAGGCGGTTTCGGCGAACAGTTCGCGGCCGATCAGCATGCGGCGGATTTCGCTGGTGCCCGCGCCGATTTCGTACAGCTTGGCATCGCGCCACAGGCGGCCTGTGGGGAATTCGTTGATGTAGCCGTTGCCGCCCAGAATCTGTATACCTTCACCAGCCATCCAGGTGGCTTTTTCGGCGCTGTACAGGATGGCGGCTGCGCAGTCTTTACGCACAGAACGTACATGGCCTGCACCCAGACGGTCCAGATTCTTGCCCACGGCATAGCACAGGGCGCGGCTGGCTTGCAGGGTGGTGTACATATCGGCCACCTTGCCTTGAATCAGCTGGAATTCGCCAATGGCCTGGCCGAACTGCTTGCGGTCGTGGATGTAAGGAATCACCACGTCCATGACGGCTTGCATGATGCCCAGCGGACCACCGGCCAGCACGGCGCGTTCGTAGTCCAGGCCGGACATCAGCACTTTGACGCCACCATTGAGTTGGCCCAGCACGTTTTCTTCAGGCACTTCACAGTCCTGGAACACCAGCTCGCCTGTGTGGCTGCCGCGCATACCCAGCTTGTCCAGCTTTTGGGCAACGGAGAAACCGGCAAAATCTTTTTCGATCAGGAAGGCGGTAATGCCGCGTGCGCCGGCTTGCGGGTCCGTTTTGGCGTACACCACCAGGGTGTCAGCGTCCGGGCCGTTGGTAATCCACATTTTGGAGCCGTTCAGCACGTAGCGATCGCCCTTTCTGTCGGCGCGCAGCTTCATGCTGACCACGTCCGAACCGGCACCGGGCTCACTCATGGCCAGAGCACCGATATGCTCGCCGCTGATCAGCTTGGGCAGGTATTTCTGCTTCTGGGCTTCCGTACCGTTGCGGTTGATCTGGTTCACACAGAGGTTGGAGTGCGCACCGTAGGACAGAGCCACCGAGGCGCTGGCACGGGAGATTTCTTCCATTGCGATCATGTGGGCCAGATAGCCCAGGTTCGCACCACCGTATTCTTCGCTGACGGTCATGCCCAGCAAACCCATCTCACCGAACTTCTTCCACAAGTGCATGGGGAACTGGTCATCGTGATCCAGTTGAGCCGCTAAAGGGGCAATTTCGGCCTGGGAGAAGTCGGCGACAGCGTCGCGCAGCATGTCCAGGTCGGAGCCAAGATCGAAATTCAGGCCGGGCAGGCTCATGAGGCACTCCGTGGAAATAAATGGGTTGTGGAATTGTATTTATATTACGTTTACGTAAACGTCATATATATGGGTTTTCCCTTATCGGGACTCCAACTTCAACTGTTCGCTCATGGTGTGACAGATGTCGAGCTGGTCCTGAATCTCCTGCAAGGTCTGATCCAGGTCCTGCCGCTGGCGCTCCAGGCGCAGGCGATGCTCGTTCAATACCTCCTGATAGTGCTTAAGCTGGGAAGCCGTGTCCATCGGGGATTCATACATATTGATCAGCCGCAGAATCTCCGATAACTGCAGCCCCAGGCGCTTGCCACGCAGAGCCAGCTTCAGGCGGGCACGATCGCGGGGCTGATAAATGCGCTGTGTACCTTGGCGCAGCGGGCTCAAGATCCCTTGGTCTTCATAGAAGCGCAGGGTGCGAGGCGTGATGCCAAACTCGTGCGCCAGATCCGATATTGTCCAGGTTGTCGTTGTCATTTTTAGTGTGATTTACGTAAACGTAAACTATCATGCCATAGAGCTAGAGAGGGAACTAGGGCCTTTTAGTATGGACAGCCCTTACGCCCTACAAGAGCCATTCATTGGAGCGAGCATGAATCCTAACGAACAAAAATTGAGTTATCCCTGGGCAGATACCCTGCCCCCAGCGGGTGGCAGCCTGGAAGTCGCGCCGGGGGTGCGTTGGCTGCGTATGCCTTTGCCTTTTGCGCTGGATCACATCAATTTGTGGCTATTGCGCGACCAAATCGAGGGGCGCGAGGGCTGGACCATTGTGGACTGTGGCGTCGCCCGTCCCGAAGTGCGCGAGCTGTGGGAACAGGTTTTCCAGAACGAGCTGGAAGGCTTGCCCGTGCTGCGCGTGATCGTTACCCATATGCACCCGGATCATGTCGGTTTGGCGGACTGGTTGTGCCAGCGCTGGAATGCACCTTTGTGGATCAGCATGACGGACTACGCGACCGCCAGGCTGTGGTCGGGGACAGGTGGACGCCAGACTGGCGCGGAGGCCGGTGGCCCGAATGGTGTGGCGGCAGAAGCGTATTTTGTCCGTCACGGCCTGCAAGATGAGAAAGCCCGTGAACAGATTCGCAGCCGTGGGGATTACTACCCTTCGATGGTGCCTTCGGTGCCCGAGCGTTTTGTGCGCTTGATGGATGGTCAGCGTGTGGTGATTGCCGGTCGCCCCTGGCGTTTGATCGTGGGCTACGGCCACGCTCCCGAGCATATGTCGTTGTACTGTGAAGAACTGAAGGTGCTGATTTCCGGTGACATGCTTTTGCCGCGTATCTCCACCAATATCAGCGTGTTCGATACCGAGCCCTTTGCGAATCCCTTGCCTTTGTACCTGAACTCCCTGCTGTCCTATCAGGATCTGGCCCCGGATACTTTGGTGTTGCCTTCGCATGGCAAGCCTTTCCGTGGCATGCACGAGCGCATTCGTCAGCAGCAGGAGCATCACGCCGAGCGTCTGGAAGAAGTGTTGGAAGCCTGTGCCCAGCCCTGTACCGCCGCCGATATTCTGCCTGTGCTCTTTCATCGCAAGCTGGACTCGCATCAGATGACCTTTGCCATGGGCGAGGCCATTGCTCACCTGCACGCCTTGTATTTTGATGATCGTTTGCGTCGTGAGATGGGCGAGGATGGGGTTTACCGTTTCCAGCGCATTTAAACACTGGGGCGCCTCTTAATAAGAGGGGGCAATATAGCGACTGTTGGCAGAGGCGACCGGGCCCGCTCGCCTGTGGTAGCGTAGAGCTTTTCTTGCTACCGCCTGCCAACACTATGAGCTCTGATCTCGCCCTGGACACCGCCTTGCAACATACGGGTCTGGCCCCGTTCGATCCGCATACCGATGCGGCGCCGGTGGCCGTGCCCATCATGCGCACCAGTACGGTGCGCTTTCGCAATCTGGACGCTCTGGATCGAGCCCAGGCGGACAAGGCAGATCCTGAAAAACGCTCGGTTACCTACGGGCGCTCGGGCATGGATACCCACGCTGCACTGGAGCAGGTGTTCTGTCAGCTGGAATCTGCCACCCAGGCTTTGCTGGCACCGTCCGGCATGGCAGCGATTACCTTGGGTTTGCTGGCACTGCTGGATTCTGGCGATCACGTGCTGATTGCTGACAGTGCTTATGGTCCGGTGCGTTATCTGGAAAAGACCGTGTTGCGCCGCATGGGCATACAGGCCACGTTCTGTGCACCGACCCCCGAGGAAATGGCACGTCATCTGCAGGACAATACCCGCATGGTGTACGTGGAGTCACCCGGCTCCTTGTTGATGCAAATGCTGGATATGCCTGCCTTGGCGGAGTTTGGTCGCAAGCACGATTTGCTGCTGGTTACCGATAACACCTGGGGCTCGGGCTATATCTACCGTCCCTTGGAATTGGGTTTTGACGTGTCCATCGTGGCTGGGACCAAGTATGTGGCAGGCCACTCCGATTTGATGTTGGGTGCAGTCATGTCCGCAGATCCAGCCATCAACAAACGCCTGCACGACAACCACTATGCGCTGGGTTTTTCCATCAGTGCCGATGACGCCTGGTTGGCATTACGCGGTGTGCGTACCCTGCCTATTCGTATGCGTGAAAGCGCCGCCAATGCGCTGGCCGTGTGCCAGTTCTTGGATAGCCGCCCTGAAGTCACCCGTATCTATCATCCCGCTTGGCCACAAGATCCTGGCCATGCCTTGTGGCAACGTGACTGCACGGGCTCCAATGGCATGCTCTCGGTACAACTGAAGCTGAACAATGCGCAGGCACGCGCATTCGTAGATGCCCTGACCCTGTTTGGTATCGGCTTTTCCTGGGGTGGTTTTGAAAGCCTGGTGCAGTTGGTGGATACGGCGTTTCTAAGTGGTCATAGCTACTGGCAGGACAGCCAGGACAGTCTGGTGCGCCTGCATATCGGTTTGGAATCGACCAAAGACTTGTGCGCTGACCTGACGCAGGCTTTTGAGACGGCGGCGCAGGCTTAGGCCTTTCACTGACTGCTCCAGCCAGGGACGCACCCTGGCTTTAATAAATGGCCCAGACTTGCAATGACGTTGGAATCCCGTACCTTCTTGTAAGCCGCTGTTATCGAATTACTTACGAGTTACCGGCAGCTAATAGATCACAGATATAGAAACGCCAAGGGCCCTCAAAACCGGAACGAATCCAGTCTTGAGGGCCCTTGGCTGTATGGCTCAGCCAAACCGCTGATTAGCGGTTGGTGACCATCTTCACCAGCTCTTGAGCTTTGGTGATGCTTTCGTCGTAACCATTGGCCAGTGCAGGTGAAGTCACAAACTTGCCGCCTACTGCCAGACTAGGTGTGCCCTGAATCTGGTAGGTGTTGGACAGTTCGTTGGCTTTATTGGCCTTGGTCTGCACGCCAAAGGAGTTGAAGGTTTGCTCGAAGCGAGCCTTGTCTACGCCTTGTGCGGCTGCCCAGGCCGTGATGGTCTTGGCATCAAAAATGCGCTCACGTTTCTGGTGGATGGCTTCAAACACCTTGGGATGCAGGTCCAGACGGTCCATGGCTTCCAGGGTGTAGTACAGCTTTTGCAGATCAGTCATGCCGGCATTGAAGGCAACAGGCACACGGCGCAGCACGACATTGTCTGGCAGGGTCTTGGACCAGGCTTCGACCTTGGGTTCCAGGATGGCGCAGTGTGGGCAGCTGTAGGAGAAGAACTCCAGCACTTCGGTTTTACCGACGCTGTCCGAGGGCTGAGCCGCAGGCAGGGTAACGTAGCCTTGGTCGGCTTGTTGAGCCAGCGCGCTGGTGGCGGGCAACAAGGTCGCACCAGCCAAGAGACTGGCACCGACCAGGGATCGTACAAACAATGCGTTCAGCTTCATGAATCAATTTCCTTAATGGGGAAGATGAGGTCTATGACCTGTGCAATGGCGGAAAAGTTCACCTTGGGGCTGCCTTTGGCACAAATTGCTTAGGGCCGGACCACCGAAGTATCAATTTTTTCCTCGGCCAGACGGCTGCGTGCCCGGTTCATTTCGTCTATGCCCTTGAAGGGGCCCATGCGTACCCGGTTCACCGTGCTGCCATTGACCTGTGCACTTTGCACTGAAGCGTCAAAGCCTAGCATCAACAAGCGGGCCTTCATGGCTTCGGCGTCCGCATTGTTGCGAAATGCGCCTGCTTGCAGGTAGTAGGGGGTGGAGGTGGTGGCTGGCTTGGTCGCCGCCGGGGGCGCAGCCGGAGCTGGTGTGGCGGGTTTGCTGGTGGCCGGTGCCGGGGTGCTTGGAGCGGCAGGCGTTGTGGCCGGAGGCGTTACCGCAGGAGCGGTATTGCGGGTCTCTGGCTGGCGAGCTGGTTCCGTGCCCATGGCGGGCAAGGTGGCGATCAGATCACCCAAGGCGTCCGGTGCAGCAGGCTTGGACGGGATGCTGGGCAAATTCACGGGGGGCAAGGTCAAACCGGGAATGGTGTCGCCCGGCGGAGGAGTTTGTCCACTGGAGCTGCCATACAGGTCCCGGTTCGGGTCCAGCAAGTCTCGCCCTTCAGGCAAGGCAACGGTAGGTTTGTCCCGGCTGGCCTTGTCCACAAAGGGCATGGGCACTTTGGTGACAAACAGGGCAACGGCGACCGCCGCGCCCAGACCCAGAATCAGGCCAATCAGAATGCCGGTATACGTACCGCCGGAACTACTGGATTTTTTACGTGCTCTTGCCATATCTGCCTATGGGTTTACATACGTTCGGGTGCGGACACACCCAGCAGGTTCAGACCATTGCGAATGACTTGGGCGCAGGCCTGGGCCAGACGCAGACGGGCCAGACGCAAGGTGGTGTCGTCTACCGACACGCGCTCGGCGTTGTACCAGGAGTGGAAGTCCGCCGCGCAGTCGCGCAGCCAGAAGGCAATGTGGTGAGGAGCCAATTCGCGAGCGGATTGGGCCAGCACATTGGGGTATTCGGACAGGCGTTGCAGCAGGGCGATTTCGGTGGGGGCGGTCAAAGGCGTGATGTCGGCCTGAGGAACCTGATCCAGCAGTTCTGCCGACTGGTTCAACACGGAGTTGATACGGGCATGGGCGTACTGGATGTAGTAAACCGGGTTTTCTTCGCTCTTGGACAGGGCCAGATCGATATCGAATACGAATTCGGAGTCGGCACGGCGCTGGATCAGGAAAAAGCGCACGGCGTCCTGGCCTACCCATTCGATCAGGTCACGCAAGGTGACGTAGCTGCCTGCACGCTTGGAGATTTTCACTTCCTGGCCATTGCGCATGACTTTGACCATCTTGTGCAAGATGTAGGCCGGAAATTCCTTGGGAATGCCCAGACCCAGGCCTTGCAGGCCAGCGCGTACACGGGCGATGGTGCCGTGGTGGTCGGAGCCTTGAATATTGATGGCGTGGTGGAAACCGCGCTCCCATTTGGCCACGTGGTAGGCCACATCCGGCACGAAGTAGGTGTAACCGCCTTCGGATTTGCGCATTACGCGGTCTTTGTCGTCGCCTGTGCCCAGTTCCGTGGTGCGCAGCCACAGCGCGCCGTCCAGCTCGTAGGTGTGACCGGCGTCGATCAGGGCCTGCACGGTTTTTTCAACCTTGCCGGAGGTGTACAGCGAGCTTTCCAGGTAGAAGTTGTCGAACTTCAGGCCGAAAGCCTGCAAGTCCAGATCCTGCTCGCGGCGCAGGTAGGCCACGGCAAAGCGGCGGATGTCTTCCAAATTGTCCAGATCACCACTGGCGGTGACGGAGGCGCCATCGGCAGCCTGAACCGTTGCACCGGCCTGGTAGTCGCGGGCGATATCCAGAATGTAGTCGCCCTTGTAGCCGTCAGCGGGGAATTGCTCGCTGTCGGGCTCGATGCCACGGGCACGGGCATGTACGCTGGTGGTCAGGTTGTCGATCTGGTTACCGGCGTCGTTGTAGTAGAACTCGCGGGTTACGTCGTAGCCTTGGGAGCTGAATACGCGGCACAGCGAGTCGCCCAGCGCGGCTTGGCGGGCGTGGCCCACGTGCAAGGGGCCGGTCGGGTTGGCCGACACGAACTCCACCATCAGTTTTTCCTGGGTAGGAGCAAGGTGACCGAAGTTATCGCCCTGTTCAGCAATGGTCTTCAAGACGGCCTGATGCGTGGCGGTGGACAGACGAAAGTTGATAAAGCCCGGGCCGGCAATTTCCGCGCCTGCCAGCAAAGCGGCGGCGTTCGGATCAGCCAGGAGGGTATCGACGATTTGCTGAGCCAGCTCGCGCGGGTTGCGACCGGCTGGTTTGGCCAGTTGCATGGCAATATTGCAGGCAGCATCACCGTGCGCAGCCACTTTGGGGCGCTCCAGCGTGATGTTGGGTTCAGCCTGGGGCAAGATGGCACGGACGGCAGCCTGGAGGCAGGCGATTAATTGAGATTGTTGCTCAGCAAGCATAGGAAAGGTCTGGATTGGTAGAAAGACAACTGCGGCGTGTGGAACACGCCCCAGATGGAAGGCGCGACATTGGCCCGCCGGATAGCCCCACATGATAGCGTGATTTGACGCCAAATTCTTTTCAAGAAGCCTAGCGCTCCCATCCCAGGTGGTTATGTAACCACGTATCGTAAGCGTCCATGTCTACCCAACCCACTTGATTTCCGGGACGGATGCGCCAGCTGTTATGGCGTTTGATCACGGTTTCAATGGATTGTTGGGTAGCCTGCCCCAGACGTGGATGCAGGTCCTGATACATCAGGTTTCGACCCGCTCCGTGATAGTCCACACCCCGCAAACTGCCTTTCGTCAGTCGCAGCCCAGGCAGGCGCATGTCCAGTAATACAGGGTGAAGGACGCTAAGGTCGGTGTGCGCCAGTTCCGCCAGCGTCAGGCCCGTCGCCCTGGCCTGCCAATGCATCCAGGCCAGCGCTACCTTATCCAGATCGCTGATGGTTTCTTCGTTTTCATCCGGCAGCACACCGCCGCCAATCTGGCTGTGCGCGCCGATAAAAGGCATTTCCACGGTGTTCATGGCCTCTGCCAGGGCGCTTAAAGGGAAGTAGGCGCGGTGTTCATGCATGGCGACGGCATGAGCAACCCAGCTCCAGGCGTCAGACACACCCAGGCGGTATTGGGAGTTGCTGCCGCCTCCCAGCCCGAACTGGGCCACGGTGTCGAACAGCCCTAAAAAACGGGGCGTGATGCAGGCACGGATGGCGCCGCGCTGCGGATCATTCAGCACAAACCAGCCCTGCTGCACGTGGTCCAGAATTCGATTGGAAAAGTCTCGTGCCAATGCCGCTCCCCGAGAAAAACCCAGCAAGTCCACGGGTACAGCGCTAGGAGCCGGGCCTTGTTCCTGCATGCGATTCAGAAAATTGTTCCATTGCGACTCCAGAATCTGCCCCGCTCGCCAAGCAGTCAGTGCATCCCAGTTCAGGGTGACTGGATCCCCCGGCCCTGCGGCGTAATGCACCGCCCCATCCTGATACAACTGCGACAGTTTCCACACATTGCTATTGGTAATAGGAGCCTGTCGTGTGCCATCAAAGGCGAACAGGAGCAGGCCGGTGGGATCAATATGACGCAAAGGCTGTTGCTGTGCGTAACCCACGGCCTGGGTTTGTGGCCAGGGCCCCAACGGGTCCGCTTCCAGATACTGCCCGTGATCGGGTAGATAGGTACGCAAGAGATTGTCGTGCCAGCCGGTAGCCGATTCCGCGTACTGCCCCGGCAGGCGTAGGTTGAATTCCAGGGTTTCAAGCAAAGGCTCGGCCCGTCCTAAAGGGTTCAGGTCGGCAGCCCAAACCGGCTGGGTTTGCTGATCGCTAATCAGCCGCACAGCTCCCATCAAATCACTATGCAGGTAATACAGCTGCCCTTGTCCGTCTGGCTGATAAACAATCATGCCTATTGGTGTCAGCCCGGCATACAGATAGCGCCGGGAAATGAGCTGGCCGGGTGTAGCTGGTAAATCCAGCTCAGCCATTAATTGCTGGCCGTGAAAGAAGAAGGCACGCTCCTGATTGCCTTGCTGGCGCCAGATACGTTGGCCAAAGGCATCGTGCCGGTATTCGACCAGTGTGGAGCTTGCTGTTTGCACACGCTTCAAGCGACGGTTGGGGCCGTAGTCCAGATTCAGGTTTCCGACGGCTTTCGCCGTGCCGGAGGGAGAACGCTGAATGGAGGCGGCTGGCTTCGGGTGGCGTGCAGCAAGGCCACCGTTGTGGCTCCAGGCCAGCCACTGTTCGGGTTCTGTCTGGTCCTGGCGGAAAGCGATGAGCCGGCTTTGGGCGTCGTAGTGCAAGAACCAATGACGGGTTTGCTGTAGCAGCGGGTATTCATGACGATCCTCCAGCACCCTGCCTTGGGCATCCAGACGGCGGGCTTGTGTCCAGGCAGGTTTGCCATCCGGCTGCAAAAGCATCAAATCCACCGCTTGCCCGGTGCTGTTCGCATGGCTGATCAGTTGCAGGCCATTGCCCCAGGCATAGCCCACCTCTTGTGCGTGGATCACGGTCTGGCTTTGCCCGGTTTTCTTGATCCACTCCAGAGACAGCAATCGTCCGCTTTTGTCCCAGTGATAGCGTAGCTGGCCACCTTCCGGCAGGGTGTGCCGCGTCAGCTTGCGCTGCTCGTCGTACTCAAAGCGCTCGGTCCAGCGTTGGCCGGGACTATGGCGGCGTTCCAAACGGCGCTCTTGTAGTAAACCGGCCCGCAATTTGAGCCATTGCGTTTCTGTGGGATGACGAATACGCAGCGCGCCAGGCCCGAGCCAGTCCAGCTCACTGCGTTCAGTGTCCTGACCTTGCTGATGCTCAAGACTGCTCAGGCGTCCCTGTTGGTCGTATTGAATTTGGAGCGCGCCTCCTTCGGCATATTCGAGGTACGTCAGTTTGCCATTCGGGTTCCAGCGCCGTGTTTCGCTTCCATGCTGGCTGGTGGCCCAGCTTTGCAAGCGCCCTTTTTCATCCAGCTCCAAACGTAATGCTCCCCAGCCGCCCTGCCTTTTCTCCAGTCGAGAGAGCGTTCCATTTGCCCGGCGTTGCGCTGTCCAAGGTCCGGCCTGCAACCAGCGCCCTTGTGGGTCATATTGCCATTCCGTGCTGTGGGCCGGACAGTCCCTACACAAGCGGCTTTCCAGTTTTTGTAGCCGCTGCAGGCCTTGATGGTCTCGGTAATGGAAGCGATGTCGCTCCGTACCTATGGACCATTCGCTCAGACCCGGCTCATAGCGTGCCGTCCAGTCTTGCTTGAAGGCGTGGGAGATCAACCTATTGACTCGGCCTTGGGCGTCGTACTCCCATTGTTGGATTGGCTGAGGGGCTTGCCCCGGTGCTTGCAGGCTGCTGCCACCCAAACGGTGCGACCAAGGTGTGGGGGCTGGATGATAGAGACGTTGCATGCCGTCCGGACGGCTGACGCTGGCCAGCCAGATTTGTTGATCCTGCTGTTCCAGAAGCAAGCGAAACGGCCCGGCCGGGGTTTTAATATTGATAGCCGTAGCCGTAGCCGTAGCCGTAGCCGTAGCCGTAGCCGTAGCCGTAGCCGTAGCCGTAGCCGTAGTTGCCTCCGTCGTCGCTGCTGCTACTGCGGCCGTTCCCGCTGCCCTTACCGCCCTTGTGACATGGGTCAGGGAACTGGTTTTAGTTTGGGATTGAACCTGTCCTGATGCCTGAACTTGAGTTTGGTTTTGTCCTGGTTCTTTGCTCTGTTCCATCCCTGGTAGCGACACCGTCTTTTGCGCTTGGCTTTCCCAGTCAAACACCAGCGCTTGGCCCAAATGATTACGCACAGTGTTAACCGCATACGCCTGTGGATGCGTACCTGCAAAACGTTCTATATCCAGCCACTGCTGAGTAGATATACGCACATGGATTAACCAGCCCTGCTCATCAAACCGCAGAATCAAACCATTCGGCCCTTGCCAGAACCAGCCCGAACTTTGCCGCTGTGCAGGTGGGTACAAGCGCGTTTGCCTTCCATCTGGCATGAACAAGGCATGGCCTTGCTGCCGCAATTGCAGGTCGTAATTCAAGGCCCAGCCAGTTTGCCCAAGTGTCGGCGTGGGGTTTCGCCCTTGCCCATTCCAATGGCGCTGCAATTGCAGCAAAGGCCAGGCCTGACTTAGCGGCAGGTCTGTATCACTTTGGTATTTTTGTCCGCTGAGCAAATCCACTGGATTGAGCAGACCCATATCCGTTGCGGGCTCGACCTGTTCTCCCAAGGCGGCCGCTGGTGCGCAGCGGGTGGAAGATGGAGGCAATGGGCATTCAAGCGAGCTTTGTGACCAGGCCAGGGACGGCAAGGTAGTCAAGAGCAAGATTAACCATGACAGAAACGCGGCAGGCATGAAGGACTCTCCAAGACGGGGAAAATCCTGCTATCTTGCAGGGGTGTGTATCCTGAAAGTCGAATCGGAAACACAAAGATCCATAAGGAGAAACCGTATGCTAGTCGTCTTTAAAAGCAAAGCCGCCGCCGATGTTCTGATGTTCTCTGAACATGCCATGCCTATTCTCCGGGCCGCGGGGCGTTCCTATCCTGATGGTTTGCCCGAGCGTGGCGTGTTCACGGCAGAGCAACTGTCCGAAGCTATTGGCAATATTGAGCGAGCGATCGGGCAGGACCGGGAAAACAAGCATTCGCCCCACGAGGACGAAGACGATGAAAAGGAACACCCGATTTCACAGGCCGTGAGTTTCAGCCAACGCGCCTATCCTTTGCTGGATATGTTGCGCCAGGCGAATAACACTGGCGTGCCGGTGATGTGGGAACCGGCTGATAGCTCCTGGTAGTCCCTGGAATGTCGGCCTGCCGACAATTTGGCAGGCCTTCTTTGCTTAAGCTCCAAAGTTGATCTATTTTTTTTCGGAGATCGTCTATGAGCGCTATGGTGCTTGTGATCTTTAGTCCTCGCCAGCACATAGAGCTGGTCACTCCTATACAAACCATTGATGCGGACAGCGGCAAGCAATCGCGTGACTGGTTTGATCGCACCTGGCAAGAGCTTGGCTGTGAACCCCTGCGGGCCAGCGGCAAAGTGCTGTTGCTGGACAAGATTATGGGCGTGGCCGATGCCCTGGGTTACACGCTGTTGTCGCAAGACGATGAGCGCGCCCAGGAATTTGCACGCCATTGCTTGCAAGCGGTGGGCTCCATGCAAGTTACTGTGGATTTGCCGGGTTTGGCGGTCACATACTGATTTGCGGCAAGGCAAACAAAAACCGGCTCTTGGGCCGGTTTTTTTTCTTTCTGATTCTTCGGCAAGGGTTGCCGTGTGTGCTGTGACACCCTTATCCTTGCCTGCACCATCTTCAACTTCTTCCTTCCCAGCGCCATGGATCTGAACACGCTAGAAAAGTACCTTGATGCCTCACCTGTGCTGCAAGCGCATAAACAGTATTTTCTGGACCTGGCGCAACCGGCGATTGCGATCCGTTTGGGGAAAGGCCAGGGTCAGCCTTTGCAAAGCCGCTTTGGTGGCCAACCTATGGTTCCTCCAGGCTTTACTTGGCCCGAGCATCCGGACGGTGAATATTTATTTGTCGGCCAGATCAATTTTGCGGAGCTGCCGGAAGGACCGGATCGCCCAGCGAATTTGCCCACGAGCGGGCTGCTGTCGCTGTTTTACGGTATGGATCAGGAAGACGTCATTTTCTGGCGCGATGAGGACTATCTGAAGGCTTTTTACTGGCCGGACACCACTGATTTTCAAGAACTTCAGGCCCCTCATGATTGGGGTACAGCAAGTCGGGAAGTGCTGTTCGAAAACTGCATTGATATTCCTCGCCATGAAGAGCTGCGCAAGGATTGGCCAGTGGATATGGACGAGCTGTATGACTGGTTTGAGGAGCTGGAAGAAAGCGGCGACTTGCCGCGCGACTATCTGCTGGGTCGCCCCTCTTGGGACAGCCTGGGCTATGACCCTACGCCGACGCAGGACGAGTATCCCAGTCAGTCGCCATGGCGTTCACTGCTGACCTTGCAGTCCCATGATGAGTTGAACTGGTGCTGGCAAGATGGTGCCCGCTTGATGGCCTTTATTGAAGAGGACAAGCTGCGCGCCAAGGACTTCAGCCGTCTTCAAGTGGATTGCGGCTAAACAGGGGGCAAGCGCCGTGTGGTGAGATTGGCCGTTTAGAGGCATATTGGCACAGCCATCTGTACTGTGCCGCGAGCATTGGCTTTACGCTCTGGTGCCGAACAGCCGAACAGCCGAACAGCCGAACAGCCGAACAGCCGAACAGCCGAACAGCCGAACAGCCGAACAGCCGAACAGCCGAACAGCCGAACAGCCGAACAGCCGAACAGCCGAACAGCCGAACAGCCGAACAGCCGAACAGCCGAACAGCCGAACAGCCGAACAGCCGAACAGCCGAACAGCCGAACAGCCGAACAGCCGAACAGCCGAACAGCCGAACAGCCGAACAGCCGAACAGCCGAACAGCCGAACAGCCGAACAGCCGAACAGCCGAACAGCCGAACAGCCGAACAGCCGAACAGCCGAACAGCCGAACAGCCGAACAGCCGAACAGCCGAACAGCCGAACAGCCGAACAGCCGAACAGCCGAACAGCCGAACAGCCGAACAGCCGAACAGCCGAACAGCCGAACAGCCGAACAGCCGAACAGCCGAACAGCCGAACAGCCGAACAGCCGAACAGCCGAACAGCCGAACAGCCGAACAGCCGAACAGCCGAACCAACCGGGCTAGTCAAGCTGACCAGGTCCAGTCCGGTCAGACTTGGCCCAGTCCGGTTTATCTACGGTGTGGGGCCACAGACTAATGGCCCGCCCACGAAAAACCCGCCTTGTGGGCGGGTTGCGGGCAGAGCGACGATAAGCCGGGCTGCGAAAGCGGGTCAGGCGCGGTTATGGTGAACCGGGCGGGCGCTTGGGTGGGATCACCACCCAAGTCGCGACATGAAGACGGTATTAAGCCGTGGTGGCTTCAGCTTCTTGCTGGGCGATGGTGTGGCGGTTGACCGCACTCAAGATCGCCAGGAAGGAGGAAGTCACGATGTCGGCGTGGATGCCCACACCAAAGCCCGATGGGCTGTCGCCGATACGCATTTCCACGTAAGCGGCAGCGCGGGTTTCAGCACCGGAACCGATGGCGTGCTCGTTGTAGTCCATGATCTTGATGGACAGATCCAAGGCATTCACAAAAGCAGAGATTGCACCTTCGCCCGAACCCTTCAGGGTGCGAACCTGGCCGTCGTGCTCCACATCCACTTCAATCGTGAATTGCTGGCCGCTGTCGGCGTGAGGCTGGCTGATGATGTTGTGCTTGAGCAGCTTGTAGTGCTTCTTGCAGTTCAGGTATTCGGATTCGAAAATGCCGTACACATCTGCAGGCGTCACTTCCTTGCCGGAAGAGTCGGTGACGCGCTGAATGGCGCGGCTGAATTCGATTTGCATGCGGCGTGGCAAGACCAGACCGTGCTCTTGTTCCAGCAAGTAGGACACACCGCCCTTGCCCGACTGGCTGTTGACGCGGATCACCGCATCGTAGCTGCGGCCCAGATCGGCCGGGTCGATAGGCAGGTAAGGGACTTCCCAGATTTCGTCGGCTTTTTGCTGGGCCAAACCTTTCTTGATGGCGTCCTGGTGGGAGCCGGAGAAAGCGGTAAAGACCAGATCGCCCGCGTAAGGGTGGCGTGGGTGCACGGGCAACTGGTTGCAGTACTCGGCGGTGCGACGCACTTCGTCGATGTCCGAGAAGTCCAGTTCAGGGTCCACGCCCTGGGTGTACAAGTTCAGGGCCAAGGTCACCAGGCAAACGTTGCCGGTGCGCTCGCCGCTACCGAACAAGCAGCCTTCGATACGGTCCGCGCCAGCCATCACAGCCAGTTCAGCGGCAGCGACCGCAGTGCCACGGTCGTTGTGCGGGTGCACGCTCAAGGTGACGTTGCTGCGCTGTTCCAGATTGTTGTGCATCCATTCGATCTGGTCGGCGTACATATTGGGCGTGGTGGCCTCAATGGTGGCGGGCAAGTTCAGGATGACACGTTCGTCAGCGGCTGGACCCCAGGCTTTCACGACGGCGTTGCACACCTCCAGAGCAAATTCGGGCTCGGTAGTGCTGAACACTTCGGGCGAGTATTCGTAACCCCATTGGGTTTGCGGATACTTGGCCACTTCGTTCTTGACCAGGCGTGTACCGGTCAAGGCAATTTCCTTGATCTCGTCCTTGCTCAAGTTGAAAACAATCTTGCGAAAGGCGGGGGCACAAGCGTTGTACAAGTGAATGATGGCGCGTTTGGCACCGGCAGCCGCTTCAGCCGTGCGCTTGATCAGGTCTTCGCGCGACTGCGTCAGGACGATGATGGTGACATCTTCAGGAATGCGGTTTTCGTCGATCAGCTTGCGAACGAAATCGAAGTCGGTCTGCGATGCGGATGGGAAACCGACCTCGATTTCCTTGAAACCGATTTTGACGAGTTGCTCGAAAAAGCGCAGTTTGCGAGCCACGTTCATGGGCTCGATCAGGGACTGATTGCCGTCACGCAAGTCCGTGCTCATCCAGATGGGCGCTTTGGTAATGCGCTTGGAAGGCCAGGTGCGTTCAGCGAAGTCGCGATCAAAGGCGACAAAAGGACGATACTTTTGAGAGGGGTTTTTCAGCATTGCCATGGGGATACCTGTCGGACAAAAAGTGTTGATTACTTCTTGCCGTCACCAGCGATTGCAGCATTTACGTAGGCCGGTGGCGGCACAAATGACGTAGATGTGGCTGAGTATTGGCTGCCGAACTGCCACGGGACACTAGGCCCGGCAACCGGACGCTAGTAGTAGCAGCTGGGATAGGCTGGAGGCAGGGGCCGAAGAACGGCCTTCACGCACGGAACGCGACAAGGCTGCTTCAGCGGCGGGGCTGAAACCTTGGCAGGCGTAGGAGAATTGGCGTGCGTGAGTCATGACCGTTAGTCAAACACAAAAAAAACAGGAAGGCAAGCTTTAGGCTTGTGGCTCGTGACGTTCGTAGTCGGCTTGCAGCAGGCGGCTTTGCTGCTCGGCCAGTTCGATTTTGCTAAAACGTCCGGAGCGCAACTCGCTATGGGCTCGTTGTAAATCGCCCACAGTCAACGGGCTGCGCTGGTCGGGCCAGCACCACAAAATCACTTCACGGGCCGGACGGCTGAGTGATCGGGCTAGTTGAGCCACCGTGGACTCGTCGATAATGCGTTGCTGGTTGCGTCGCATGACCCCTTGTACGAAGCCATACAAAAGATAGGCAATAATGAGGGTTATGACGCCCACTACCGTCCACCAGAAAAACGGGTTGTATTGCTTGATCAGCGCCAGGTTTTGAATGCTCAAGGCCTGCAGGCCGGAGTAATCCAGGCCACGCCCAAAGCTGATAAGACGGTTGAGCAGGTCCCACCAGATAATGGCGACCACGATAGTGACTACGGTGCAGATAATAGTGGCCGTGGCGCACAGCTTGAACAGTGTGCTGCGCAGAGCCTGACTATCGTTGGCGGTGGGTGTCTGGGCGTTGTCAGTTTTCATGGAAACGATTGTACCTATGCTTACGCGTCAGTCACTAGATTTACGCCAGCAGCAAACGCTGGTTTTGACGCCGCAATTGCAACAGTCTATTAAAGTGTTGCAGCTATCGGGGGCCGAGCTTGAGCAGGAGTTGGCTCAGGCTTTGCTGGATAACCCCTTGCTGGAACGTCTGGACGTGCAGACGGATGTCGCCGCCGAGCCATTGCCCGAAGCCGCTTCGGGCGAGGCGGAATCCTCGTGGGCGAGCCTTGAGTTTCCCAAGCATCAGGGGGATTCGGACGACCCTGACTGGACTCCCGAATCGGCCATTGCCCAGGACCTGGCGGCTTATTTAAGCGAGCAGCTGGGACTGTTGCGTTTGAGCGACCGTGACCGCGCTTTGGCCCAGTTATTGATCGATGAGCTGGACGATAACGGCTACCTGCCCGTCTCGCTGGAAGAGGTGCTGGACTGCCTGCCCGACGAGCTGGATATTGATGAAAGTGATTTGCGCTGTGCGCTGGCCCAGGTGCAGTCCCTGGACCCGGCCGGTGTCGGTGCGCGGGATCTGGCCGAGTGCCTGGACTTGCAACTGATGCAACAGGCTCAGCAATTGGAACCTGCCTTGCTCGACTGCGCCCGTTATCTGGTGCGCGAGCATGTCGGCATTCTGGCCTCTCCCAGTCAGTTGCGTCAGCGCTGTGCCGGCCGCTATTCGGCCGAGCTGGTCGAGCGCGCCCATCATCTGGTCTTGAAGCTGGACCCCAAGCCGGGGCGGGCCTGGACGCAGGACGTCTCGGCTTATGTGGTACCCGATGTGCTGTTGATTCGCGGCAAGGACAATTGGCAGGCGGCCTTGAATCCCCTGGCTGTGCCGCGCCTGCAATTGGTGAATCTGCACGATTATGAAATTGAAGCGCACCCTGCCTTGCTGGCAGAGCGCCAAAAAGCCACCGGCTTGCTGCGCAGCGTTAACAGCCGTTTCGTGACGATTTTGCGGGTGGCCCAAGCGATTGTGCAGATGCAGCAGGACTTCTTCACGCAAGGTGTGTCGGCGCTCAAACCCATGCAATTGGCCGATCTGGCAGCCGAGCTGGATTTGCACGAGTCCACGATTTCTCGCGCAACGCGGCAAAAGTACATGCAAACACCGCATGGGGTGATGGAGCTTAAACAGTTCTTTACCGTGGCCTTGGCCAGTGCTGATGGCAAGGCTGATCTGTCGGCGGCTTCGGTACGGGCACAGATCGCGCAGATGATTCGTGACGAGTCGCCAGCCAAGCCTTTGTCGGACCAGCAGATTACCGACCTCTTGCAGGCTCAGGGCCTGACTTTGGCGCGCCGTACGGTGGCGAAGTACCGGGAAGCGGAAGGTTTGGCACCGGCTTCACAACGCAAGATGCGGGCGGCGGCTGGCGTTTAGGGACGACACGCCATAGCAGCTCAAAGATGCTTGGTGGGCCCAGAGGCTCACCGTTTTAGCTGACAAGACCTGTCAAAACAAAAAAAACAGGGCCTGCATACACGCATGAACAGGCCCTGCAAAAGCGGAGTTAGACCCTGCCAGCCAGACGGAGAACTGGATGGCAGGGGGATCGCTGGTCTACTTAGAATTTCATGGTGGCTGAAGCCAGGAAGGTACGTGGCGAACCTTGGCCATTGCTCAAGGGCACGACCCAGTAGGCCTTATTACCCACGTTTTCCAGGCTGGCGCGCAAGGTCACTTCCTTGCCGGCAAAGCGCGTTTTGTAGCGCATGCCCAGGTCATAGGTGGTCACGCCTGGCATGTAGTAGCTGTTGCTGGCGTCGGCATATTGCTTGGACTGGCTGTGCAGGTTGGCATTCAAGGTCAGGCCCTGAACAAAAGGCGTATCCCATTCAATTCCGGCCTTGGCGACCCAGCGGGACAGGCCCACGGCCATACGCCCTTCGTTGCTCGGGTTGCTGGCCTTGCGAATCTTGGGGTCCAGGTAGGCAATACCACCGGTCAAACGCCAGTTCTCGGCAATTTGACCAAAGACCTGCACTTCGACCCCTCGGTTGCGCTGACGGCCGTCGTAGCTCAGGTTGGGCTTGCCGTTGAAACGTTCAGCGCTCTCGTAGCTATTGGGTTGGGTGATGTCGAACAGGGCCGCTGTCAGGGCGTAATCCCCGCTGTCGTACTTCATCCCGATTTCGTATTGACGTGTTTTCTGGGGCGCGAAGATCTGGCCTTCGTTGGCGTAGTCGTCACCGACGATCATTCCTTGTGTCAGACCCTCGGCATAGTTGGCGTACAGCATCCAGTCGTCACGCAATTGCCAGACACCGGCAATGGTGGGCGTCAGTGCATTCTTGCTGTAGTTGTCGCTCTTGCCGCTTTTGTCTTTGGTGCTGACCCACTGCTGGCGCAGGCCCAGCGTCAGCTGATATTTGCCATCCGCAAAAGACAGGGTATCGGCTAACGCTGCACTGTACAGATAGCTGACGTTAGGCGCACTTAGCCCATTCATGGGGACATAGGGACGAGCCGGGTAGTCTGGGTCGTAAATATTGATGGTCTCGGACCAGCCTTTGATGGAGGTGTTGTCGCTGCGTGAGCTTTTGCGATTCCAGTCCACTCCGGCGCTGATGGTGTGGTGCACGGAGCCGGTGTCGAAGTTGTAGAACAGGCCACTATTGGCGGCCAGGTTGTAGCCAGTATTGTTGCGACGGGTCGCAGCCAGTTTCAGGTCCCCTTGCTCATTCAGCAAGGTGCTGCCCTTGGTGTTGTAGTTGCTCATCTCGGACTTGCTGTAACCCGCAGAACCGTAGACGGCCAACTTGTCGTTGGCAGCCCAGTCTGCACGTACCAGTGCGGTGGTTTCACGCGTCAGGCCAGCCGCCCACGGTACGCCCAGCAAGACATTGCCTTTAGGTGGTGAGGGCAATGGGTTCTTGTCCAGCCCCTTGGCCAGCCGCACGCCCCGGTTCAGACCGGAAATGTATTCTTCCAGGTGGTACAGGTCGGCAGACAGTTTGACTGTGCCCAGGCGATAGTCGGCCCCCAGAGAAATCAGCTTGTCGCGATTGGTGCGGTGGTCCACCACGCCCTCGCCGTCCTTGAATACGCCGTTCAAGCGCAGGCCCAATTCATTGGATTCCCCGAAACGGCGGCCCAGATCCAGATGCGTCCCGAATTGGGAAGGCTGGATGTAGGACAGGGTGACGTTGCTAATGGGATCATCCGTGGCGCGCTTGGACACCAGATTGATTGAGCCGCCCACATCATTGCTGGCATTCATGCCGTTCAGCACGGCAGAGGGGCCTTTGAGAATTTCTAAACGCTCTGCGATGGCCATCACGCGGCGGCCACTGGTCAAACCTTGCAAACCATTTAGAGACACGTCACCGGCACGGAAACCCCGTATATACATGGTGTCTTTGCCGCCCGTTCCACCTGCACCGGGAGTCTGCACGGAAGGGTCGTTCTTGCTGATCAGAATGCGTAGTTCCTGACCTTGCAGATCTTCGATGTAGTCGCTGGTGTAGTTGATGGTGCTAAAGGGAGTGTTCATGACATCCCGGTTGCCCAGCAAACCCAGGTTGCCGCCGGTAGCGACATGATTGCCTTCATAAGCGGGCGGCAAGTCAATGTATTCGCTGGCTTTGACTTCAATGGTGGACAAAGATGTAACTGGGGGAGCATCGGAAGATTGAGCCCAACTGCTGCCCGCGCTGAGCAGGCTCAGGCCAATAAGATGAGAAATGCGCATGGATCTGTAAGTTAAATATAAATAAAAATGATTCTCATTAATGTTTCATTTGTAGCATTTGCTTGTAGGTGCTTCAAGCAGTTAGGC
Source organism: Alcaligenes sp. GCM10023179 (assembly GCF_042653705.1). Classification (NCBI taxonomy): domain Bacteria; kingdom Pseudomonadati; phylum Pseudomonadota; class Betaproteobacteria; order Burkholderiales; family Alcaligenaceae; genus Alcaligenes; species Alcaligenes sp. GCM10023179. Next base: position 251,445 of record NZ_JBHSIQ010000006.1, read on the forward strand.
GCCTTTGTGATATAAAAACGACCCTAAAAAACTTATGGGTATAAGGAGGCGGCGTAGTCGATTTCGCTCCGAAACCGCGCCGGAATCAGGGTTTCAGAGGGATTTTTGAGCAAAATAGAGGCCTCGTCTGACGCGAGGGTGGGAGTGCGTCCCATGGAACAGTTTTGGCAAGAACAGGTGATCTTTGTTTGGCAAGGGGAGGCAAGGGAGCGGTGATGGCTCCTGGCTAATAAGGGAGCGGCTCAAGAAATTCTTCTATTTGTGACTTGAACAGGCTGGAACTGTGTTTCGATACTTGTCGACTGCGACTGCGACTGCGACTGCGACTGCGACTGCGACTGCGACTGCGACTGCGACTGCGACTGCGACTGCGACTGCGAGGGCGGGAGGCAGGCAGCGGCAGAAGTCCCCTTCCGCCGCTGCCCCTCTATCTATCATGCTTAGCTAAATAACCAGGGCTCCTGTTCCCGGCGCCGTTGTTCGTAAGCCTGGATCTGACCCATTTTTTGCTCTGTCACGCTGATATCGTCCAGCGCCAGCAGCAGGCGGTGGCGGCGTTCAGGCTCCACCTGGAAACGGATGTGCTGGTTGGGACCGATCAACATGCAGGCCTCCAGATCTACCGTCCATTCATCCCACGGATTTTGTGTGGCTGTGGTGAATAAACCATCAATTTGCTCCGCAGCCATCTGGATGGGCAATATGCTGTTTTTAAAGCAGTTATTGCGGAAGATGTCGGCAAATGAAGGGGCGATCAGCACCGCAATGCCTAAGTCCTTCAGCGCCCAGACCGCGTGTTCACGGCTGGACCCGCAGCCGAAGTTCTCGCGTCCGAGCAGAATCTGGGCTCCCTGGACGTGCGGCTGATGCAGGCAAAAACTGTTGATGGGTTCACGCTCGTCCAGTGGTTTGCCGGGGTAGCCAATGTCCGCGTACCGCCAGTTGTCGAAGGCATATTGTCCAAAGCCAGTGCGCGACAAGGATGTCATGTACTGCTTGGGCAAGATAGCGTCGGTGTCTACGTTGGCGCGGTCCAGCGCAATCAGGCGCGAGCGCACGGAAGTAAAAGGTGTGTTCATGCGGCGTCCCAGTTACGGATATCGACAAGATGGCCCGCAATTGCAGCGGCAGCAGCCATGGCGGGGCTCATCAGGTGTGTACGTCCCAAGGCGCCCTGCCGGCCCTCGAAATTACGGTTGGAGGTGGAGGCGCAGCGCTCGCCCGGGTTCAGGCGGTCTTCGTTCATGCCCAGGCACATGGAGCAGCCCGGCTCGCGCCATTCAAAACCGGCTTGCGTAAAAATCTGGTCCAAGCCTTCCTGCTCGGCCTGACGACGTACCAGACCCGAGCCGGGGACGACCAGGGCCTGCAGCACCGTGCTGGCCACACGTTTGCCTTTGACCATGGCTGCGGCGCTGCGCAGGTCCTCAATACGGGCGTTGGTACAGGAACCGATGAACACCCGGTCTATGGTGATGCCTGCCAGCGGCTGGCCGGCCTGCAAAGCCATATAGTTCAAGGCGCGTTGAGCATCAGCCTGTTTGCCCGTGGCAGCGGCTAATGGATCAGGTACAAGCTGGTCGATGGCTGCCGCCATATCGGGGGACGTGCCCCAGGTAACCGTGGGGGCGACCTGCGTGGCGTCGATCTGCAAGTGTTGATCGTATTGGCAGCCCTCATCGCTGATCAGCGTGCGCCAGTACTGCTCTGCCTTGTCCCAGGCCTCTCCTTTCGGTGCCAAGGGGCGACCGCGCACATAGTCCAGAGTCTTGTCGTCCACAGCGACCAGACCAATACGGGCCCCCGCTTCGATCGCCATATTGCACAAGGTCATGCGCCCTTCCATGGACAAGGCCCGGATGGCGGGGCCGGTAAATTCGATGGCACAGTCCCGTCCTCCATCCGCACCCAGGCGGGCAATGATGTGCAGGATCAGATCCTTGGCGGTGCTGGTGGCTGGCAGTTCACCTTGCACATCGACCTGCAGGCTGCGCATGCGTTTTGCGGCTAGGCATTGCGTGGCCAGAACATGCTCCACTTCGGAGGTGCCAATGCCAAAGGCCAAGGCCGCAAACGCGCCATGCGTGCTGGTATGGGAATCTCCTGCCACGATGCTGGAGCCGGGCAAGGTCATGCCCTGCTCGGGTCCGATCACGTGGATGATGCCCTGGCGCTCGTCATCCAGGCCAAAGTAGCGCAGGCCAAACTCCCGGCTATTGATCTCCATCTGGTCGATCTGTGCCTGCGCCAACGGGTCTTCCAGACGCTGATTGCGGCGGCGCGTGGGCACGTTGTGGTCCACCGTGGTCAGCGCAGTTTCCGGGCGACGCACTTGGCGTCCGGCCAAGCGCAAGCTCTCGAAGGCTTGTGGACTGGTGACTTCGTACAACAACTGGCGGTCTATGTAGATCAGATCATGCTCATCGTCTACCGTCGCAACGCGATGTGCATCCCAGAGCTTTTGAAAAAGGGTGCGGGCCGTGCTCATGGTTGGCAGACCTTCAAGGCGTAGGCGGGTCCCGCTTTGTGCAGGCGACTTTGAATGGGCTCTTGCGTCAGGGCTGCGATTTCTTCGGCTAAGGGCTGGAGTGCTTCCAGATTCAAGCCTGTTTCCACACCGCTGATCTGGAACATATGGGCCAGATCTTCCAGGCTGGCATTGCCGCTGGCACCGGGGGCGTAAGGGCAACCGCCCAAACCGGCCAAGGCTGCGTCGAACCGACGCCCTCCTTCGCGATATGCGGCCCAGGCATTGGCCAGAGCCAGCCCGCGGGTGTCATGGAAATGGCCGGTGACGCCTTGTTCACCATATAAGCTCAAGGCAGCCTGAGTCAGGCGTTCTACATCCACGGGCGAACCCATGCCGGTGGTATCGCACAGGCTGACGGAGCTGGCTCCCATGCGCTGCACTTGCTGCATCAGTGCAATCACGTGCGTGGGGGCGACGGCGCCGGTAAAGGGACAGCCAAAAGCGGTGGACAGGGACACGTTGACTGGCGTTTTGCCCGCCGCTTCCAGCACTTGCTCCAGCTGGGTCAGTGATTGCGCAATATTCATGCGCAGATTGGCCTGGTTATGCGCTTCAGAGGCCGAAAATACAAAGTTCAGCTCGTCCATATTGGCCGTTAAAGCACGCTGTGCACCGCGCAGATTGGGAACCAGGGCGGTGTAGCAGACTTGGGGGGCGCGCGCGGTCAGGCGAGCCAGCTCGTCGGCATCCGCCAGGGATGGGATGGCTTTGGGTGAGGTAAAGGACGTCAGCTCTATCTTGCGCACGCCGCATCGAGGCAGTGCTTGCGCGATACGCAGCTTGTCCGGCGTAGGCACCCAGCGTGGCACAATTTGCAGGCCGTCACGCAAGGTGACATCAGTTAATAACACGGTACTCATTCCACGATTCCTTGTTCACGCAGAGCTTGGCGGCGCTCCGGGCTCATGCCCAGTTCTTGCAGGATGCTGTCTGTGTGTTCACCCAACTCCGGCCCCAACCATTGGGTGGCACCGGGGCTGCGGCTTAGCTTGGGGACGATGCCGGGTATGGTCAGTTCCTGGCCGTCCTCCAAGGAGTGTTTCTCCAGCATGCCGCGGGCCTGGTAATGCGGGTCATCAAGTATGTCGGCGGCGGTGTAGATGCTGCCGCTGGGGACTTCCGCCTGATCCAGCACGCTCAGTACCTCTTCCAGACTGCGGGCGCCTGTCCAGTCGCCAATAGTCTGGTCCAGCATGGCGCTGTGTTCTACACGTCCGGCGTTGTCGGACAAGCGTGGATCGCTGGCCAGATCAGGACGGTTCATGGCCTGCATCAGACGGATGAAAATCGCGTCACTATTGGCGGCAATCACTACCCATTTACCGTCGCCGGTGGGATAGGTGTTGGAGGGGGAGATACCGGGCAGGCTGGCCCCGGTACGTTCGCGCTGATGACCGTTCAGTTGATAGTCTGGAATCAGGCTTTCCATGATGGCAAAGACAGATTCATACAAGGCCACATCAATCATCTGCCCCTGCCCGCCTTCCTGACGTAGATGGTGCATGGCCAGCAGCGCACCAATAGTGCCGTATAGCGAAGCCAGCGTATCGCCCAGGCTGACACCGGCTCGTACAGGGGGCCTATCCGGATAGCCGGTGCCATAACGCAGGCCACCCATACATTCTGCAATGGCGGCAAAGCCGGGACGACGGTGGTAGGGGCCGTCCTGCCCATAACCGGAGACGCGCACCATGATCAGGCGTGGGTTCAGTGCGTGCAGCGTTTCCCAGCCCAGGCCCCAGCGTTCCAGCACGCCGGGGCGGAAGTTTTCAATGACGATATCGCTTTGCAGGGCCAGTTCACGAGCAATCTCCTGGCCTTCGGGCTGGCGCAGATCGAGCGCAATGGAACGCTTGTTGCGACTTTGCACGCGCCACCACAGGGAGGTGTCTTTGTGCAACTGCCGCCAGCGGCGCAGCGGGTCGCCCTTGCCGGGCGGTTCGATCTTGATGACATCGGCCCCAAACTGGGCCAGCAGGCTGCCGGCATAGGGGCCGGCAATCAAGGAACCCAGCTCCAGGACTTTGATGCCTTTGAGCGGGGGTTCGGTAAAGCTGTTCTTATCCATTTCTGTTTCCTCCAGTTATTGATTCTGGGATAGAAAAAGAAAGTAGAAAAGCAATCAAATATTATGCTGCCATCGTAAAAAACGTGGATGGAAAATTAAAAAAACCCGCATGAAGCGGGTTTTATTTTTTAAAGCGTTCTGGGTAACCAAAGAATGATTTCGGGGAAGATTGTCAAAATCACAATCGCCAAAATTTCCAGTACCACAAAGGGCAGAGCCCCGCGTGTAATCTGCTGTAGCGATATTTGTGGGGCAATGCCCTTGATCACATACAGGTTCAAACCCACCGGCGGCGTAATGACGGCCATTTCGCAGGCAATAATCATCACAATGCCAAACCATAATGGATCGTAGCCCAGCGCCACAATTACAGGCAGTAAAACAGGTGTGGTGATCAGGATAAGAGAAACAATATCCAGGAACATGCCCACGACAATCAGGAACAACAGCACAAACAGGAGAATGACCCAGGCAGGCTGAGACGATGCCGTAATCAGGGCCACCAGCTTTTGCGGAATCATCAAGCGGGTCATGATGTAGCCAAACAGCAGCGCTGCGGCCAGAATCAGCAAAATCATGCCACTGGTGACGGCGGTGGAGCGCAGGATCTGCAAGGCCGTGCGCCAGTTCATTTCCTTGTAGGCAATGGCAATGATGAATGCCCCTGCAGCACCAATACCAGCGGCTTCTGTCGGGGTAGCAATGCCCAGATAGATCGTGCCCAGCACCAGCAAAATCAGCAAGGAAGCAGCCCAGATGTCTTTCAGGGCGGCCAGTTTCTGTGCCCAGGTAACGACTTCCGAATTGCGCGGTGCGGACTCTGGCTTGAATATCGCAACCAGAGCGACATAGATCACCATCATGACGGTGACCATCAAGGCGGGTAGCAAGGCACCAATGAACAGCTTGCCGATGGATTGATCCGCCATTTCGCCATACAGCACAAAGCCAATGCTGGGTGGAATCAGCAAAGCCAGGGCACCGGCCGCAGCAATCGTGCCGCCAGACAGGCTGGGCGAGTAACCACGCTTGAGCATTTCTGGGATGGCAAAGCGACCAATCGTGGCGGCACCCGCCACGCTGACCCCGCTCATGGCACCGAAAACGGCCGAGCTGCCCACACTGGCTACAGCCAAACCACCGGGCAGGCGGTTCAGCCACAGATAGAACAGCTGATACAGCTTGCCGCCAATACTGGTGCGGGCAATGACCTCACCCATCAGAATGAACAGCGGAATGGCGATCAGGGAATAGCTGGCCATGCCTCGGTGCAAAGTGGCGGGAATGACGTCCAGGCCGCCCAGGCCGGATTTCATCAGAATGCCGGAAATACTGGCGACACCCAGTGCGGCAAAAATGGGGGTGCCGATAACCATCAGGATGGCAAAGCAGGCCATCATCAGGCTGAAAATGAGCATGGAATCCATGTCAGAACTCCTTGATGCTGTCGTTGGATTCCACACTGTTCGGAATGAACAGTTGGCGCAGGGTAGCCAGGCCCAGCAAGGTGCCGCCCAGCGGGATCATGCCGTAGGCAATCCACAGGGGGAAGCGCAGCATGGAGGCCGAGCGGTAGTTACGGGCAATCGCTGTTTCCACCACGGAAATACCGGCCCACAACAGCACCAGGCAGAAGAACAAGATGCACAGCTGCGAAATGCAAGTGGCCAGGCGCTGGCCGCGTGGCGAGAAGCGCATATGGAAGGCTTCCACGCTGACGTGGCGGTTTTCCAGGTGAACCCAGCCGATGGACAGCCAGGAGCAGACCAGCAGCAAATACACACATACTTCGGTGATATAGATGCTGGGGCTATTAAAGACGTAGCGTGCAATGACGCCATAGGTGCAGGCAATCATCAGAGCGGCCAGTGCAACTTCGGCCACCAGAATGGCGAGCCGATTGCTACCGCGCGCAAATGCGCCCAGAAAATGAATAAGTGGATTCATGGTGTCTCCACACGAGGGATGCACGCCGGTTTGTGGTCCGGCGCGCAGTCACGCGTGATCAGGGCTGGCGGGTTTTCTCGATCAGTTCCAGATAGGCGGGACCGTTCTCAACCTGCTTGCTCCATTCATCAATGGCGGCTTGGGTTTGCTGACGCATTTCGGCCAGTTGAGCGGGCTCAACACGGTTGATGGTCACACCGGCTTGCTCGTAGCGTTGCAGGGCCTGGCCTACAAAGGCGTTCACGCGTTCAAACTGTTCTTCGTCGCGCTGGCGGGCGGCCTTGCTGATGATCTCTTGCAGATCGGGGGGCAGGGATTCCCATTTCTTGCGGTTGATGGTCAGCACGGACACATCAATACCGAAGTTGGCGATGGAGACATATTTGGCCACTTCATACAGGTTGCGGCCAATGCCAGTCAGCAAGGGACGTGGGGTGGCGTCGATCACGCCACGGTCAAAGGCCAGGTACAGCTCGGAAGATGGCATGCCAGTAGGCGAGCCCCCCAGCAGTTGCAGGGCGCGTGCGTCCATGGAACTGGTGGATGCCCAGACTTTGCCCTTGATGTCCGCGGCGGAGTTGATGGGTGCCTTGCGGCTGTAGAACTCGTACGGATCCCAAGGAGCCAGGCCCAGCACCACGGCATCGTGGGTGTCACGCAGTTCCTGCTCGGCACCCAGCTTGAACAGACCTTGATCCAGGGCACGCTTCAGGTGGGACGTGCTGTCAAACAGGAATGGCAGGGTAAAGATGTTCAGCGCTGGCACGGTGCCGCTGGGGTACGTGCTGGTCATGTTGACGATATCCACGTCACCGCGCGACAAGGCTGGCAGCTCCTCGTAGCCATCGAACAACTGACCGGAATGGAACACGTTGATCTTGATGCGACCCTGGCTTTCTTTTTCCACGGTCTGAACGAAGTTCTCGATGGGTTTCCAGGCGTACTCGTAGGCCGGAGGCAAATAGGTCGAGAAAGTCAGTTCAACTTCTTGGGCTTGGGCGGGCGAGATGCCCAGCGCCAGGGTGCAGGCGGCCATCGCCGCTGTCAGGGCTTTTTTCATGAGAGTCTCCTGTGGTTTCTTTTTTTGTTGCGCGTTTAAAGCGTGTGTAGATGAGCGATCAAGTCTGCCGAGGGCAGGACTTCGGCGTACTTGCTGGCCATATCGATCAGATTGCTGCGATGTTGGGCTGCCGAGCGGTCAGCCACCGCATCTTCAGCCACGAACGGGGCAAATCCCGACTGCAAGCTGTCCACCACGCTGGCACGCACGCAACCGCTGGTGGTGGCACCGGCCACAATCAGCATGTCGCAGCCCTGATGGGCCAGCAAGGCGGGCAGCGGCGTGCCGTAAAAGGCGGAAGCCTGGGTCTTGTACAGGATGATGTCTTGTTCGGGGTCGTAGTCCAGCCGCGGGTCCAGCTCACAGGCAGGCGAACCACGCAGCAGGCAGCGCAAGGACGAGGCCTTGGTCAGCCACAGATTGGCGTCGGCCAGATGGGCTTCGTAGCCGATGATGGTGAAAATAACGCGACCCTTGCCACGCATGGCGCGAATCAGGGTGTTGGTTTGTTCGATCTGGCTGTCGCAGTTCGAGGCCAGTGGCGTCAAGCCAGGCTCGGTAAAGCCGCGTTGAAAATCGATAACGACCAAAGCCGGTTGTTGCCCCATGGGCAGGGTGCCGTCAAAGCCCCCTTTCAGATTGTCGCTGTCGCGCATCTTGTTTCTCCCCTCACTCTCTATTCCTGACTTAAATAATCAGGTTCCGTATTATGTGCGTAGTCTGTCATCGCTAATGACGTGAGTACAGCGTCAAATTGCGATGGTGCTATCGCAATTGATGATGGCAGAGTGCTTGTCGACCCGCCCTTCCTAGGATGGAATACTGGCTTATGAACATCGATCCCAAATCTTTACGGCTGTTTTTATTGGTGCTGGAACGCGGCACCATCTCGGGGGCGGCCGAGCAGTTTCATATTGCGCCTGCCGCGGTCAGCAAGCGCCTGAGCGATCTGGAGCAGCAACTAGGCGCAGCCCTGATCGAGCGCAGCAACAAGGGTGTGTATCCGACGGCAGCGGGCAAATCATTGGCGGCCATGTCCCAGCGCCTGCTGGACGATATGGATGCCATGGGCGCGCTGATGCGCGACTTTGCCGGCGGGGCCACTGGGCATGTGCGGATTGCGGCCAACCTGTCGTCCATCACGCAGTTTTTGCCGCAGGCTTTGAGCTCCTTTATGGCGCGGCATCCCAAAGTGCGGGTGTCGCTGGAGGAACGTATCAGTGCGGGAGTGGCCCAGGCGGTGGCCGATAACAATGCCGATCTGGGCGTGCTGATACGCGGTGTAGGCAGTGCGGAGGTGGAGTACTACGACTATCGCCAGGACGAGCTGGTGTTGCTGGTGCCTGCTACCCATCCTTTGGCAGGACGGGGAGAACTGGCCTTTGCCGACACGCTGGATTTTGACTACGTAGGTATGCATACCGGCAGTCACCCCAATCTGTTGCTGTTACGCGCCGCCAGCGAGCTGGAGCGCACCTGGCGTTGCCGCGTGCAGGTGACCAGTTACGATGCCCAGTGCCGCATGATTGAGGCGGGGCTTGGAATTGGCGTGTTGCCACGTTCTGTGGCCGAATCCTATGTACAAAGCCTGGGCCTGGCCTTGTGCGTGATCAAGGAGCCCTGGACCTCACGCCGCGTGGCCTTGTGCGTGCGTAGCCGCTATAGCTTGTCGCCCGCCGCGCGCTTGTTGATGGACCATCTACTGCAGAATTGATGCGACTGTCGTTTTCAGACCAAGACCGCAAGGGCAGGCTGCAAGCCGTTTCCAAGGCGTTATCGGTGTAATACAGTTCTTAATGAGAATGACTCTTGATATTTTCAAGATTCTTGATAATAATGGTTCTCATGTTTATCTGCATATGTAACGCGATCACCGAGCGTCAAGTACAAGAAGCAGTACGTGGCGGCGCTTCCAGCCTGGCAGACCTGCAAGGTCAGCTTGGCGTGGCGTCTTGCTGTGGCTGTTGCGCGGAGACGGCTCAGGACTATTTGCCCGGCGGACGCTATGCCAATCAGACCATGATTGCCAGTCTTGAAACCGCCCGGGTGGATTACGCTGCCAACGACAGCCTGATCCCTGCCCCTGAGTTCGGCCGTCTTGTTTGCCGCGCCTAAGCGCGTGTTTTTGATCAGGATTTTCCATTCCCGCTATTGCTAGTGGGAATGATTGTTATTGGTCCTGTTACTAACCCAAAAGTGCAACGCTTTCTGGGTGTTTAGCTGTTTTTTAAGCCATGGCACATGCGTGCATGGTAGCCTGTCACATTCATCCCCCACTGTGTTTTTGCCTGCATCGCGCCTGCGTGCGATCTGTGGCGTGAGCAGCATTTGTGGGGGCTCGGCGGCTCCTTGGGGGGAGCGCCGTCAGATTTACAGGAGAACAGCATGTTTGGCGATAAAGTGGTAATTCAGCATCTGAACAAGCAGCTAAAGAACGAACTAACAGCAATCAATCAATACTTCTTGCACGCTCGCATGTTGAACCATTGGGGCTTTAACAAGCTGGGCAAACACGAGTATGACGAGTCCATCGGCGAGATGAAGCACGCCGATATGCTGATCGAACGTATCTTCATGCTGGACGGCCTGCCCAACCTGCAGGACATGCACAAGATCATGATCGGTGAGAACGTGCCTGAACTGCTGGGCTGTGACCTGAAGCTGGAACAGGCTGCCCGTCAGACCGTGGTAGAGGCTATCGAGTACTGTGAGTCCACCCGCGACTACGTGTCGCGTGATTTGTTCTTGAAGATTCTGGACGACACCGAAGAGCACATCGATTGGCTGGGTACACAGCTGGAGCTGATCGAAAAAGTGGGCCTGCAAAACTACCTGCAATCGCAGATGGGCGACCACGAATAAGTCTTTGTTTGGTCAGACCAAAAAAAAGCACCCGTTACTAACGGGTGCTTTTTTATTGTCTTTGGCAGCTTCCTGCTTTGGATACGAAGCCTTCAATTGCAAAGGCAGCGTAGCCTGGGAAGCGACTACAGACAGCTTAGAAGGACTTGCTTGGGCAGCCAGGCACCTTGCCCCAGGCATTGTTCGGACCGCAGTACTTGTTGCGAGCATCCCAGGAACAACTTGGGCGATCGAAAAAGCCTTTTTGGCTACAGGCATTCAACTCTTGCTGCAGTTGTGCCTGCCAGGCACCGTTATTGTTGCCGGCCACTTGAATATCCTGTGGTGGCGGTGGTGGGGGCGTGCCTACATCTACCGGCTGGATAGGCTCGGAGCCGCCCAGGTTTACGCGAGCAATCCCTTGCAACTCCCGGTTCTGCTCGGTCATGGCAATTTGAATGGCCTGCTCCAGCGAAATGGACGTGGTGGCCAAGGCAATAGGTGGCTTTTCTTCCGTCAGCGTAGACGTGTCGATTTCCCAAGCGATCGGGGTGGGTGCTTGTGGCACTCCCAGGCGACCATTGGGTAAAGGCTGCGGCGGTTGCGCGGTAAAGGGTTTGCCATCGGCATCGAGCGTAGGCAAGTCTGACGGGTCGGGGGTGCTGACCGCCATGGACTTTTCAGGGCCGTGCGCGATTAGCCAGTTCCCCAGTTCCAGGCCGCCCCACACTGAAGCACCTGCGGCCAGCAGCAAGACAGCAATGATAAAACGCCAGGGCATAAGCGATGTCTCGGTTGAATCAGGGGCAATCCGGTCGGCCGGATGCGCGTAATTAAAAGAAAAGAGCCGTCATTGTAGCGAAATGTCGGCCCTGCTCTTGTGACAGAATTAGACGGCATCCCCGAAAACGTGTCCACCATGTTCACGTAATGCGTGGAATTCAATGCCTGGATTCAGCTCCTGAGCCACGCGCAACTGCGCAGGCGAGGTTGCTAAAAAGGCAATGGCCTCGACCACGTCGTAAGCAATATTGCCCGCGTTGGTCTCGATAAACTTCTTCATGTCCTTGGGGTCTTTGGCTGTTACCCAGCGAGCCATATTGAAGCGGCTGGACGACAGGCGCGCTTCCACACCGTACTCCGTTTTCAGGCGGTGGGCCACCACTTCAAACTGCAGTTGGCCAACCGCGCCCAGCAGCATCATGCCGCCTGCCATATGGGGACGGAACACCTGAATGGCGCCCTCTTCACCCAGCTGGGTCAGGCCGGTACGCAATTGCTTGGTGCGCAATGGGTCTTTGACCTCAATGGACTGGAACAGTTCGGGGGCGAAGAAAGGCAGCCCGGTAAATTGCAGGTTTTCGCCTTCGGTCAGCACATCACCCAATTGCAGGATGCCGTGGTTGGGCACACCGATAATGTCGCCAGCAAAGGCATCGTCCAGAAGCTCACGGCGTTGCGACAGGAAGGACACCACGTTATTGGGGCGAATTTCCTTGCCGGTACGGGACACTTTCAGTTTCATTCCGCGTTTGAAGTGGCCGGAGCTCACGCGCACAAAGGCCACGCGGTCGCGGTGGGCAGGGTCCATATTGGCTTGCACCTTGAACACCACACCACTGAACTTGGGCTCGTCAGGCTGCACTTCGCGCTGCAAGGCAGCGCGTGGGCCAGGAGCAGGCGCCAGGTCAACCAGGGCGTCCAGCACTTCCTGCACACCGAAGTTATTGATGGCCGAACCAAAGAACACAGGAGTTTGCTTGCCTTGCAAGAACAGGTCCAGGTCGAATTCGGGCGCTGCAGCATTGAGCAGCTCGATTTCTTCCTGAGCCTTTGCAAAGGGCTCGCCAAAGCGTTCGGCAATCACAGGGTTGTCCAGGCCGGGGATGATTTCATCCTCGCCATGACGTTCCTGACCGGGCTTGAACACACGCATATGATTGGCGCGCAGATTGAACACACCGCCAAAGCGACGTGCCATCCCGATAGGCCAGGAAAACGGCACTACTTCCATGCCCAGGTGCGATTCGATTTCCGACAGCACATCCAGCGGCTCTTGAACTTCGCGGTCCAGCTTGTTCACGAAAGTGATGATGGGCGTATTGCGGGCTCGGCACACTTGCAAGAGGCGAATGGTTTGCGGTTCCACACCGTTGGCCGCGTCAATCACCATCAAGGCGGCGTCCACGGCGGTCAGCACACGGTAGGTGTCTTCGGAGAAGTCCTGGTGACCGGGGGTGTCCAGCAAGTTGATCACGCAGTCGCGGTATTCCATCTGCATGACCGAGGAGGCCACCGAAATACCACGTTGCTTTTCAATTTCCATCCAGTCCGAGGAGGCGTGACGGCTGGCTTTACGGGCCTTGACGCTACCTGCAATCTGAATCGCACCCGCGAACAACAGCAGTTTTTCTGTCAGTGTGGTCTTACCCGCGTCAGGGTGAGAAATAATGGCAAAGGTGCGGCGTTTCTTGACTTCAGAGCGTATGTCACCGGACGACATTGAAAATCCTTGTGGCAGCGCCGGTCTGGCGCGTGGAAAACAGTGAGCGAATTATCCGTAAAGCAGGGCTTGGGGGCAAGCTGATGCGTGCACAAGGCTAACGCGACACGCTGGCCAATACCGTCCCTGCCAGAATAAATAGCGAACCGAACACGCGGTTCAGCAGCCGTACATGGCTGGCCTGACGCAGCAAATGCAACATGCGAGCGGCCAGCGACGTGTAGCAACCCATGGCCACCAGATCCGTAAAGCACAGGGTCATGGCGATCAGCAGGTATTGCAGCGGCATGGGCCGGTTCAAGTCCAGAAACTGGGGCATGATGGCCAGCAAAAATACCAGACCCTTGGGGTTGGTGATATTGATCAGGCAACCCCGTATCAACAAATCGCGAATACGAAAGTCGCTGGGTTCCTGACCTGTGACCTGCACCGGCATGGCGTCGGTGCGCAATTGCTTCCAGCCCAGATAAATCAGGTAGGCGGCACCCAACCATTTAAGCGTGGTGAACGCCAGTTCCGAGCGCGCCAGGACTTGGCCCAATCCCAGGCTGATGATGAATATCTGGATCATGATCCCGATATTCAGGCCTATCGCCATCCAGTAGCCACGCTTGAAGCCGTATTTCAGGCCGGAGGACATGGAGGAAATCGCACCTGGGCCAGGTGAAAACGAAATAACCCAGGAAGCCGCGAAAAAGGCGAGCCAGGTGCTCAGTGCCATGGTGTGCTCGGTTCAAAGGCGGGCGCTGTGCCCGCCTTTGGCAGGCACAGCCCCTTTTCAGGGTTTAGGCTTTGGCTTGGGCAGAACTGCGGTTGCTGCGGTTCGGGCCGCGGCTGTCTTGACGGCCACCGGGGCGACCTTGGCCAGCACGGGCTGCGCCACCGCCTGCACCGCCAGGAGCGGCGCTGCGACGTGGGCGGTTGTCGTTGCCAGGACGGCGTGGACGGCTTTCGCCATTGCCTCCACGGCCTTCAGCGGAGCGACCTTGACCACCACCGTTAGGGCGACGGGCACCAGGAGCACGAGCGCCAGGAGCGCTGTTGAAGCGGCGCTCTGCGTAGGTGTCTTCCTTGGCTTCTTCAGCCAGAGCGGCGCGCGAAGGAGGCGTCCAGCCTTCCACCACGATGCGTTCGATAGGATTGCGGGTCATGCGCTCGATCTGCTTGAGCAACCGCATTTCGCTGCGATCTACCAGCGACAGGGCCACGCCTTCGCTACCGGCACGGCCAGTACGGCCAATGCGGTGAACGTAGTCTTCAGGAACGTTAGGCAGTTCGAAGTTGACCACGTAAGGCAGTTGATCAATGTCCAGACCACGTGCGGCGATGTCGGTGGCAACCAGTACCACAACCTTGCCGTTCTTGAAGCCGGCCAGCGCACGGGTACGAGCCGCCTGGCTCTTGTTGCCGTGCAGGGCTTCAGCGGCCATACCGTCCTTGGACAGTTTTTCGGCCAAACGGTTGGCGCCGTGCTTGGTGCGGCAGAACACCAGAACCTGGTTCCAGCCGCTTTCGCGGATGATGTGGCTCAGCAGGTCACGCTTGTGTGCCTGGTCAGCCAGAATCACTTGCTGGGTAATCAGTTCGTTGGTGGTGTTGCGGGCAGCAACGGCCACTTCGTCAGGGTTGTTCAGCGAACCACGGGCCAGTTCACGGATTTCGTCCGAGAAAGTAGCCGAGAACAGCAGAGTCTGGCGATCAACCGGCATCAGGCTGATGATCTTGCGAATGTCGCGGATAAAGCCCATGTCCAGCATGCGGTCGGCTTCGTCCAGCACCAGGATTTCCACGCCGGTCAGGTCCACGGTGCGTTGACGCACGTGGTCCAGCAAACGGCCAGGAGTGGCTACCAGAATGTCCAGGGGCTTGCGCAGCGCATGGAACTGGGGGTTGATGTTCACGCCACCAAACATGACCATCGAGCGCAGACGGGTGTGCTGGCTGTACAAACGTACCGATTCTTCAACCTGGGCGGCCAGTTCACGGGTAGGGGCCAGGATCAGCGCACGTGGGCGGCCTGGTTTACGGTTTTGCTGAGGGTTGTTCAGCAGACGGTGCAAGATAGGCAGGGTAAAGCCTGCGGTCTTGCCGGTGCCGGTTTGAGCGGCAGCCAACAGGTCGCCACCTTCAATGACCTTGGGGATGGCCTGGGCTTGAATAGGGGTGGGGTGGGTATAGCCTGCGTCGGTTACAGCACGCAACAGAGGTTCTGCCAGCTCAAGAGAGGCAAAAGTGATTTGAGAGTCCAAGAATTTTCCAGTGACTAGCCCAAAAGCCCTCTTTGGGGCCCTACCAATCCAGGCTAAGGTGTTTTGTTATGGCGACAATGCCACGGCAGGGGCAAGAACGCCGCCTGCTGCAAGAGGCGCAGTGATTGGTGCGCTGCGCAATCTGCCATTATAGCGTGAAATTAGTAAAAATCCTCATTGACCATCTTGTATCATTTTGAGCGGTAGCGTTAAAACAACCTGCTTCAAACGTAAACGGTCAGGCGGATTGCCCTGCCGGATTTGACAGAAATTGTTAAGCGCCGCCATAGACGTACTTGTTATGCTGCGGTACGCGGTTTACGCTTGGCGTGCACGCACCGCCGGGCTCTGTTTGGCACGTGCCCGAGCAAATGGGTCGTAACCCGTTTTTGTTGTTTATCTGCTTATTTTTGCAGGAAAAAAATCATGACATCATGGATACGATGGGTCTTTATCAGCAGCGTGGCGGTTTTGCTGTCGGGTTGTGGGTATAACGAGATCCAGCGCCTGGACGAGCAGGTCAAGGCCGCTTGGTCGCAAACCTTGAATCAATACGAGCGCCGCGCCGAACTGGTGCCCAAGCTGGTCAGCTCGGTCAATGCCTATATGGTGAACGAGCGCGCGGTGCTGACGCAGGTTACCGAGGCGCGCGCCAAGGTCGGCACCATTCAGATGAAAGTGGATGATCTGGACAACCCCGAAGTGATGGCTCGCTTCCAGGAAGCCCAGAATCAGTTGTCTTCGGCGCTATCGCGTCTGATCGCCGTGTCGGAAAACTACCCGCAACTGAAAAGCGATGGCCTGTTCCGCGACTTGATGACGCAGCTGGAAGGCACGGAAAACCGTATTGCCACCGAACGTGGCCGCTATGTACAGACGGTGCAGGAATACAACCTGTTCATCCGTCAGTTCCCTACCCTGATTACCGCCAAGCTGTTTGGCTACAAGGTCAAGGAAAACTACGGTGTGGATCGTCAAAGCGAAATCACGCGTGACCCCGAGGTCAAGTTTGATATCCCTGCGACCCCCGCTCCTGCTGGGTATTGATTAATTCTGGAGGTGGAGTCATGAACGTGCACGATCTTGCACTGACTGCTGGGCCTGGGTCTGCACGTTCTGGCAGGCTGGCCTGGGCCTGTGGTTTGTTGATGGCCTTGTTATTGCTGTGCTGGCCCTGGACGCAGGCGCAGGCCAAACCTGAACCGATTCCCGCCATTGCGGGGTGGGTAACGGATACCACGGGCACCCTTAGCCCGGATCAAAAAGACGCCCTGAACCAGCAGCTCAAAGCCGTGGAACAGGAAAAGGGCGCGCAGGTCGTGATTCTGATGGTACCTACCACAGGCGAAGAAACCATCGAACAATACGCGTTGCGTGTCTTTGATCAGTGGGAAATTGGCCGCAAGAAAGTGGACGATGGCATCTTGCTGCTGGTGGCCAAGGATGATCGCCGTATGCGTATTCAGACCGGCTATGGTCTGGAAGGCGCGGTCACGGACTTGCAGGCGGGGCGCATCATCCGCGAACAGATGACGCCTCGTTTTATCGAAGGTAATTTTTACGCCGGTATCCAGGCCGCGGCCGATAGTCTGGTGGGTCTGGTCAACGGCGAAGAGCTTCCCCCTCCTCCTAAAAATGCCCCTGTCACCTCGTCGGGTGAAGAAGGTGTGTTCTGGGAGCCTTTGCTGGCTGTAGGCGCGATTGTATTTTTTGCTTCGCCTTTGTTTGCCGCCTTTGCTGCTGGTGTGTTCACGCTGGTGGTGTCGGGCAGTATTGGCCTGGCCCTGCTTGCCGCTGTTGTCGGTGCAGGCTTGAGCATGATTGGCCGACTCTTTGGGGCAGGCGGCAAGTCCAGTTCCGGGCGTGCCTCGCGCCGGGGTGGTGTCATTGGCGGCTTGGGTGGTTATTCCTCCGGTGGTTTTGGCGGGAATGGCGGCAGCAGCGGTGGTGGCTTCGGCGGTTTTGGCGGAGGCAGCGGCGGCGGTGGTGGCGGTAGCGGCGGCGGTGGCGCTTCCGGTAGTTGGTAAGGCCACAGGGGAGCGACATGAGTGTGAATTGGAAAGAATTGTCGGGTTGGGCATCGGTACAAGGCCAATGGCTGCGCCGTCGTCATTTCAATGCCGAAATGTTGGGCCATCTGGCTGAGCAGATCCGCAAGGGTGAAGAGAACCATAGTGGTGAACTGGTCGTGGCGATTGAAGCGGTTTTGCCCGCCCATGAAGCCGATAGCGCCCAGCGTGCCCTTGAAGTCTTCGGTCGTTTACGTGTCTGGGACACACCCTTGAACTCCGGCGTCTTGCTGTATCTGGCCTTGGGTCAGCGCCGTATCCACATCATTGCAGACCGGGGCATCAAGGCCGATCAGGCTCAATGGACACAGATCTGTCAGCAGTTGGAAAAAGATCTGGCCTCGCGTGAGTACTTGTCTGGTTTGCTGGCTGCTGTCAGCGCGATTGAAACCGTCTTGCAGCAAGGCGCTCCGGCGCAGACTCCAGGCGTGGCGGCAGTCAATGCCTTGCCTGACGAACCTGTACTTCTTTAAGTGATGGCCAGTGCCATGAAACCGTCTGAATCCGTCGGCTCCTGGCAGCAGCAAACTCTGGTTGAAGCCATACGTTTGCGCGAGACCCTGTGGGGGCCTGTTGAAGACCTGTCTGAATCGCGCCGTGCGCGGGCGGCCGGCGGCTCCTTTGCCCAACGTGTGTCGGCTCGGGCCTTGGCGCTGGCACGACGCGATGGGCTGGAACAAGCCTGGACGCGCTGGTGGCGTGTTGCCCGCCTTCTATTGATTGCCATGGCGGTGCTGGCTTTGCTGGCCGGGGCCGGGACAGCCGCGGGTGCATTGGGCGATGGCAGTCGAGCCGTGAATGTAGTGACGGCTTTGGGTGCGTTGCTGGGTCTGCACCTACTGACTTTTATTTTCTGGTTGTTCAGCCTGGCCTGGTCGGGCAAAAGTAGCGGCACAGGCAGTTGGGCCGGTGATGCCTGGTGGTGGCTCAGTCGCCGCTTCGTCAAAGGCGACGCCAGTCTGGTTCCCCAGGCTTTTGCCGCCGTGCTGGCGCGCCGGGGCAGCCAATCCTGGTTGGCCGGTCTGATCAGCCACAGCTTGTGGGTGTTGGCCTTTTTGTCGGCCCTGAGTACCCTGCTGCTACTGCTGGCCTCACGCCGCTATCACTTCAATTGGGAAACCACGCTTTTGACGCCGGATACCTTTGTCTGGCTGGTTGAAGGCCTGGGCGCCCTGCCATCCTTGTTGGGCTTTGCCCTGCCCGATACCCTCACCATACGTAGCAGCGATGGCCTGCAAATGCTCGATGCCCAGGCTCAGGCCCTGTGGTCCAGCTGGCTATTGGGTGCCGTGGTGACTTACGGTTTGCTGCCTCGTGTGCTGGCTTTGGGCTGGAGCTTGTGGCAATGGCGCAGACATACAGCGCGTCTGACGCTGGATGACAGCTTGCCGGGTTTGGCGGAGCTGCGCCCGCGCCTGATGCCCGCTAGTGAGCCCACCGGTGTGGATGAGCTGGCCTCGCCCGATCGAGTGGCCCGTATTCAAAACGACACCCACCCTCCCTTGGAGGCGAATGCCTTGTGTGTGGTGGGGTTGGAGCTGCCACCAGAACATAGCTGGCCCCCTGCTTTCATGCAGGCGCAGATGCAGGATCTGGGGCGGGTGGACTCGCGGGCCGAGCGTCTGGATATTCTGGGCCGCTTGCAGTCTGCCAGCCCTCGTCATTTGTTGATGGTCTGTGATGCCGCTCAGACGCCGGATCGCGGGGTGGTGGCAACGCTGGTTGAATGGGCACAATTGGCCCAGCAGTCCGATGTGGTGTTGCTGGATGAAGCCATGGCCGATCCGGATCAAACGCGTCGTCGTAGCTGGCATGAACGTTTAGTGGCGGCAGGCTTTGCGCCTGGGCAGATTCACGATCAATGGCCTGACTTGTCTTTGAAGGAGCCATCATGAGTGCTGCGGCTTTGACGCTGGCGGTGGTGGGTCACACCAATACGGGCAAGACCTCTTTGCTGCGTACCCTCACGCGAGATACGGAGTTCGGCCAGGTCAGCAATAGTCCTGGCACCACACGGCATGTGGAAGGCGCCAGGCTGACGGTGGACGGCGAGGCTTTGGTGGAGTTGTTCGATACCCCCGGTCTGGAAGACAGCATGGCCTTGCTGGACTTCATGGATCAGCTCAGCCAAGCCGGTGAACGTATTGATGGGCCAGAGCGGGTACGTCGTTTTTTGGAATCCCCAGCGGCACAGGGCCGTTTCGAGCAAGAAGCGCGCGTGTTGCGCAAGCTGCAATCCTGCGATGCAGGCTTGTATGTGGTGGATGCGCGCGATCCGGTCTTGAGCAAGCATAAGGACGAGCTGACCTTGCTGGCCTATAGCGGGCGGCCTTTGCTGCCTGTACTCAATTTCGTTCGTAGTCCGCAGGCGCGGGTGCAGGAATGGCGCAGTGCCTTGGCACGCTTGGGTCTGCATGCCTTGGCGGAATTCGATACGGTGGCACCGGCTTTGGATGGCGAGGCCTTGCTGTACGACAAGCTGGCGGTGCTGCTGGAGACGCATGCTGGGGTGTTGCAGCAGTTGAAGGTGGATTTGGCGCAGCAGGCAGCATTGCGGCGGCGGGATGCCTTGCGCTTGCTGGCAGAGCTGTTGATTGATGTGGCGGCCTGGCGTGTCAGTACACCCTCGGACAAGGAGTCCATGGAGCTGGCGGCACAGCAGCTAAGGGAGCCGGTGTTGGCCCGCGAGGCCAAGAGTGTGCAGGCTTTGCTCAAGCGCTACAGCTTTGGCCGTCAGGATGTGGTGGCGGATTTGCTGCATTTCGAGGGCGGCCGTTGGGGCATGGACTTGTTTGATCCCCAGGCTTTGAAGGAATTTGGCGTGCAGTTGGGCAAGGGTGTGGCCGCAGGTGCCATGGCAGGCGCCACGCTGGATGTGATGACAGGTGGCCTGAGCCTGGGAACCGGGACGGTGCTGGGCGCCTTGGCCGGTGGTTTGTGGCAAGGCGCGGATAAGTGGGGCCAGCGTTTGATGGGCAAGTTGCGGGGCGAGACGGAACTTAGCGTGGATGATGCCGTGCTGCGTTTGCTGGCCGTGCGGCAGCTAAGCTTGATTGCGGCTTTGGAGCGGCGCGGTCATGCCGCACAGACGCCGATTCGCCTGGGCGAGATTGATGCCGAGAATTTCGATCAGGCCTTGCAGCGGGAATTGAATGTCTGGCGGGCGCAAGGCCTGCCGGAGGAACTGGCGCAGGCACGGATACATCCGACCTGGTCTACCTTGCGCTCAGACTATGCGCCGGATTCGCGGCGGGAGACCTGTGTGCAGAGCTTGGTGCAGCGTTTGCTGGGGGCGCGTAATGGGCCGAATGCTAACGCTGTCGGGCAGGCGCAGGAATAACAAACCCCGGATTATTTCTTTTCATCTTTCATTAAGTGCGCATAGCAAACCGGCGAGCTGGGTTCATTGCCGTCGTGTATGCGATCTTCTTCAAGCAAAGCCTGAATCACAGCCTGTTTGAGCACCGTCAGGTACGAGGTTTGCGGGTCGTGGGTGGCGGTTAGCAATTGCAGTTCGCCTTTGCGGGCCAGCTTCATCAAGGAGAGCAAGGAATCAGGGTCGTGCTTGAGCTGTTCCTGATAGCGACGCTGGAATTGTTCTGGCGAAATATCGCCCTTATGAAAGCTTTTGCGTAATTCGCTTGTGGGGCTGGCCTCGTGCAGCCACTGGATGTCGCCCAATTCGCCTTTGCTCAGGCCGCGTGGCCAGAGGCGGTCTGTGAGTACACGGGCCGCTTTGCCGGCAGGCTCATGGACGGCGTCGTAAATGCGACTCAAGGTGATGGTGTAGGGCATGACTGGCTCCGGGAGCGTCAGGCTTTTTGTGTTCACGCGCTGGCGGTCAATGACTTATTGTCTATTTTTTCTGTGAGTCAGAGTCGCGTATCGACAGGTATCGGCGAATCGAGCCTCATGCAGACTAGCAAATGGTTGTGTAGCAGCCTTCCAGCCGTGTGTGGTGATGTTTCGGATCGCCAATCACATTAGCTGCAAGGCTGCTGTTTTGTATTTATACGGCGTTTTACGCTTTCTTGCTGACCAGTCCGTAGACAAACAGGACGATGATGGCACCCACAATGGAACCGATCCAGCCTGCGCCTTCACCAGGCACGTACCAGCCCATGGTTTGTCCCAGGTAGCCTGCGACAAAGGAGCCGACAATACCCAGGATGGTGGTCATTATCCATCCCATTTTTTGATCGCCAGGCATGATGGCTCGTGCCAGCAAACCTACGATAAAGCCCACAATAATCATGGAGATAATACCCATCGTGCTACTCCTGTTCTGTGTTTGCCGGTCTGGGATTCGGACCGCTCTGCTTATCTTAGGTATGGAGTTTTTAGGCGTCTATCGTTTTGCGTTTTTGAAACAGTTAAAAACGTCAGGTTTTGTAAATGGATGGTGTGTAATCAGCTTTGCTTAAGTCAGCAAGGCAGGTTTACGCTTTTGCACCCACTGTGTGGCCTGCTCATAGGCGTAGGACAGCTGCAGCACCGCCATATCGGCCTGGGCAGGGCCCATGATCTGCAAGCCCATGGGCAATCCGGCTTCGTTAAAGCCCGCAGGCACGTTCATGACGGGCAGCCCTGCCAGAGAGCCGCCGATCACGATTTCCATCCAGCGGTGGTAGGTGTCCATTCTGCGCCCGGCGATTTCGCCAGGCCAGTGGGTGGTGCCAGCAAAGGGGAAGACCTGGGCGGTAGGCAGCACCAGATAGTCGTAGGTCTGGAACAGCTTGCGCAGGCTTTCGTACCATTTGCTGCGGTTGATGGAGGCTTGATAGACCTGCGCCCCGCTCAGGTTCAGGCCCCCCGCTACTTCCCAGATCGCCTCAGGCTTCATTTGGGCGCGCAGTTCCGGTTTGGCGTACAGGCCCTGTGCGCTTCCGGCTACGGTGAAGTGGCGCAGCGTCAGCCAGGTTTGCCATAGCTGCTCCATGGAGTAGTCGGGCTGGGCCGCTTCAACGGTGCAGCCTATGGCTTCAAAGCTCTTCAATGCGTTTTGGCACAGGTCCATAATGCCGGCTTCCATAGGCAGATAACCGTTGTAGTCGCCCAGCCAGCCAATGCGGGTGCCTTTGAAGTCGCGTTGCAGTTTCCCGGCGAATTGTTGTGGGTCTTGACCGATGCTAAGCGGGGCGCGAGCATCGAAACCGGCCTGGGTGGACAGCAGCATGGCCAGGTCGGACACGGTACGGCCCATGGGGCCTTCGTAGCCCATTTGCTGGAAGAACACTTCGGAGGACGGGCCATAGGGCACGCGGCCTTGGGAGGGGCGAAAGCCGTAGACGTTGTTGAAAGCACCGGGGTTGCGCAGGGAGCCCATCATGTCGCTGCCATCAGCGACGGGCAACATGCGGGTGGCCAGGGCCACGGCGGCCCCGCCACTGCTGCCGCCAGCACACAGATCGGGCTGGTAGGCATTGCCGGTGGTACCGAACACGGAGTTGTAGGTATGCGACCCCAGGCCAAATTCCGGGGTATTGGTTTTACCGATCAGAATGGCACCGGATTGCCGCACGCGCTCCACGACAATGGCATCTTGTTTGGGCAGATAGTCCTTGAAAATCGGTGAACCGCTGGTGGTGACAATATCGACCGTGGCCGCCAGATCTTTGGGTGCCTGGGGCATGCCGTGCATCCAGCCCATGTACTGACCTGCTTTCAGTTGCTGATCGCGCTTGTCGGCCTGGGCCAGCAGGCCGCTGCGCTCTTGCAGGGACACAATGGCGTTGACCTTGGGGTTCACACGGTCGATGTGGTCCAGATAGGCCACCATCACTTCGCGGCAGGAGACTTGGCGTTGTGCGATCCAGCCCGACAGAGTCAACGCGTCGGCCATGATGATGTCTTGAGCCGTGCCCGGACCGGGAGCGGTTTTTGCGAAGGCCTGGCGTCCCAGGGAAGGGGCCATACCCGCCAGCGACAGCAGTCCGGTGGTTTTCAAAAAGCGGCGGCGTGTACCCAGCGGCGTTGGGGAATCAGTCATGTTTGTCTCCGGTGTTTTTGTAGGGCCATCCAAGTGGCCAAGCCATTCTATGCAGGTACAATGCGCGGCTCAAACGCCAAAAAATCATCAAGTTGATGCGGTCTGTGCATAAGCCGACTCAAGCGTCAGCAAGGGGACAAGCATGGACTTTCGCAAGCTGCGGCACTTTGTGGCCGTTTGCGAACACGGTACGTTTCACCGGGCCGCGCAAGCTGTCCACTTAAGCCAGTCTGCCTTGAGCCGTAGCATTCAGGCTCTGGAGCAGGAGCTGGGTGTGCCGCTGTTTGATCGCAGCAGTCAGCGCATTTTCTTGACGCCTTATGGTCGGGTACTGCTGGAGCGAGCTCCCCGGGTTTTGCAGGAAGGCCGTGCCTTGCAGCGCGAGCTGGCCCTGCTTCAGGGCGAAGACGCAGGCAGCCTGCGCTTAGGCTTAAGTTCGACCCCCGCTGCGGTCTTGCTGCATCCGTGCATGGTGGCGCTGCTCGACGAGTACCCGCGTTTGCGTGTGGACGCGGTGATTGGCCGCACGCTGGAACTGATCGAAGGTTTGCGCCGGGAACGCTACGATATGGTGGTGCTGGACGTCAGCGCGGTGACCGATGTGCGTGGCCTGGATATTGAGTATTTGCCCGCCATGCAAGGCGATATGCTGGTACGCAAAGGCCACCCGCTGTTGCAGCTGGAGTCGCTGGACTTTGCTGCGATCAGCCAGTATCCCGTGGCCTGCTCCGTGATCAGTGATGATTTGACCGACCGTCTGATTGCCGAGTTTGGCGCCCAAGGCCATCCCGACAGCTTTGTACGCTTTTGTTGTGATAGCTTCAGCATTCAGCGCGATGTGGTGCTGGATAGCGATATGGTCTTGATGAGTGTGCTGGCGGCGGTACGGCGCGATATTGATGCTGGTGATCTGGTGCCGCTGGGCCTGTTCTCTTCATCCTTGTCCGGTCACTATGCCTTGGTGCGCCTGTCGGGCCGTACGCAATTGCCGGCTCTGGATATTGTGTACGATCTGGCGCGTCGCCTGTGCAGGGCCTAGGCTAGACGCCCCGCTTTCTGATCTGCCTTGTTTGAGGGTTTGCTGATGACGATTCCCTTGCCCATTCTGGACCTGAAGCACTCAGGTGCCGAACACGTTTTTCGCGCTTTCATCGGCTGGTGGCCAGACGCGCAAACCCGCGCCTGGCTGGCGGAGCAGGCGCTGCACGCACATGCGATTTACGGCGGGCGGATGATGCAGCCTGATCACTTTCACTTGACCCTGGCGTTTCTGGACGGCAGCCGTGTGTCGGATCTGCAGACTTTGGCGACACAGATGGCGCAATGGACGGTGCCGCAGATCAAGTTGGATCTGACCATACGGGATGTATTCGAGAAACCAAGGGTAGTGTGGGCCGGGCCGGACGAGTCGCAAACTCAGGCAATGGCCGCTTTGCAGCAGTGGCATGATGAGATCTGGGCCAAGCTGACTGCTTTGGGCTGGACGCAGCCGCCGCGTCGTTTTCGCCCGCATGTGTCCTTGCTGCGCCATGCGCGGATTGCCGCCGATCAGTCCCATTGCCATGCTTTGCCCACGCAGGCCTTTGTGGGTGATGGTGCCGGTCTGATCGTGTCCGTTCCCGCAGAGCTGCGTAGCCAATATCATCTGGCCGCCCTGATGAAGCCTGAAAGGACAGGTGCATGAATATCCGCTTTTTAGAAACCTTTATCTGGATTGCCCGTTTGGGCAGTTTCCGCGCGGCAGCGAACAAGCAGCATCTGACACAAGCCGCCGTGTCGGGGCGGATTGCAGCCCTGGAAGCCGAGTTCCAGAAAACCCTGTTCGAGCGGGGCCACCGCGATCTGCGCCTGACTCCCGCAGGTCGAAAATTGATGCAGTACGCCGAGCAGATGCTGGGCATGGAACACGATTTACGTGAGGCTCTGGCAGGCTCCAGCCGCTTGAGTGGACGGGTGCGTCTGGGCGTGGTCGAGTCCATTGTGCATACCTGGTTCAAGGATTTGATTCGTCAGCTGCATGCGCTCTACCCCGAACTGGAAATTGAGCTGACCGCCGAGTCCACCTTGCGCCTTCACGACTTGCTCAAGCGCGGCACCATTGATGTGGCCTTGCAGACTGACCCCATCATGGGGGACGGCATACGCAACTTGCCCATGGGCTCCATGCGCATGGGCTGGGTATGCATGGCCGATGAGTCCATGCCGGTACGCAGCGGTTTGCAGGAGCTGGTGCAACGCTGGCCTTTGGTGACCTTCCCTCGTGGTTCCCAGCCGCATCTGGCCTTGGTGCAGCTGCTTGAGCCCTTGCCTGTGGATCAGGCCCGGATTCACTACGTTTCTTCAATTGCCGCCAGCACGCAATTGATCGAAGCCCAGCCTTGCATTGCCACCTTGCCCCTGGCGGCAGTCAGCCGTCAGCTGGACAGCGGTCTGTACCAGGAAATTGTTTGCGAACATGCCTTGCCTGATTTGCGCCTGGTCGCCAGTTGGCGGCCCGACCCTTTAACGCAGACCGCTCAAGCGGTGATTGGCGTGGCGCTGGAGCGCATGCACCATTTTGCTGCCCAGCATCCTGGCCTGGCTTTACCCCCGCCAGACACGCGTGTCTTCGCGATTTAGCCTTTGAGGGTTTTCCCCTTGCCTGCGCATGTGTACTGAGCGTGGGCTTGCTTGATAATCTATATACCGCGCCATTCGCTTGATCTGATCGCTTTTTCTTATTGCCCCAGGCTGAAATAAACCGTTTGGAATCTGCTTGGCAGCCGTTGGACACTCCCACAAAGAGTGTGCAATGACCTTGATTCGGGAGGGCTGTCGTGTCTGCTACTTTTCGCACTGATCGTGATGCGCCGGGGGAACTGTTCATCTGGACAGACATCGCCCCAGAGCATGAGCAGGATTTCAATCAATGGTATGAGCGCGAGCACATGGCTGAACGCGCAGCCATACCGGGTTTTCAATGGTCGCGCCGTTATGTGCGCCAAGGCGCCGGGCGCAAGTATCTGGCCTTGTATCGCACCGAGTCCCTGCGGGTTTTTGGGACGGCAGAATACAAGAAGGCCTTTGAGCAGCAAACGGATTGGTCCAATACCAACTTTGCCCGCATGAGCAATACCCAGCGGCGCGTGATGGCGGTGTCCTTGCTGGGAGGGGTTGGTACCGGGGCCGTGGTCTTGCTGGTGCGTTTGCCGGAGGCAGCACAACTGGATGTGCTGGCAGCTCAGAGTTCAGCCTATCTGGAGCAAACCGATGGCCTGCTGGCCTTGCGTGTGCTGACGCCAGACCCAGAGCTTTCGACCCCTTTGCCGTCCGAGGATACGCAGCAGCGCAGCCTGGACCCCTACCTGGTGGCGGATCTGACCACCTTGAATGCTGCTCGTACCCTGGCTGCCCGTTTGCAGCAGGATCTGGGGGTGGCGACCAACGATGTATCCGAGTTTTCTTTGTTGTGGGATCTGCAGTCACGGGATCTGAATGCAAGCCGCTCATAAGGCGGCCATCACCTCAATTCTTGGGAGAAGCGACATCATGATCAAAAAACTACTTTCCATGGCTTGCGTTCTGGCGCTGGCTGGCACCGCGCAGGCGGCGACCAACTGGAACATGAGTACCGAGCAGCCTGATAACAACTTCCTGACGCAAAACGCGCGTGAGTTTGCGGCAGACATCAAGGCGGCCACCAACGGGGAACTGAATATCAACGTGCAATCGAACTCGGTGCTGCTCAAGCGCCCCGAGGTCAAGCGCGGTGTACAGCAAGGTGTGGTCCAGGCTGGTGAAATGCTGGTGGCGGCCATTGGCAACGAAGATCCTTTGTTCGAGGTCGATAGTGTGCCGTTCCTGGCCTCGTCCTTTGATCAGTCGGAAAAACTGTGGAAAGCCACTCGCCCCTTCCTGGCCGAGCGTCTGGACAAGCAGGGCATCGTCCTGGTCTATGGTTCGCCCTGGCCACCGCAGGGCATTTACACCAAAAAGCCGGTGGAACAGCTGTCTGATCTGGCCGGTGTCCGTTTCCGTGCCTACAGCCCCGCTACCAGCCGCCTGGTTTCCTTGATGGGAGCAGTGCCCACCACGGTGCAAACACCCGAAGTGCCTCAGGCGTTTTCTACCGGCATTATTGATGCCATGCTGACTTCGCCCGCAACCGGGGTGGATTCGCAGGCTTGGGACTACGTGAAGTATTACTACGACGCCCAGGTCTTCATTCCACAAAGCTTTGTGATCATCAATAAGCGCGCCTTCCAGCGCCTGCCTGAAACTGTGCAAAAAGCCGTGCTGGATGCGGGTGCACGTGCCGAGGAACGGGGTTGGGCCATGTCGCGCGAGCAAACGTCCAAGTTGACGCAAACCATGGCGGATAAAGGCATGGTAGTGGGTAATCTCAGCGAAAAACTGTCCAGCGAAATGCACGCGATTGGCCAAACCATGACCGAAGAGTGGCTGAAGAAAGCCGGTGCCGATGGTCAGAAGTTGCTTGACGCTTACCGTCAACCATAAGCAAGGGGTGCGTCCATGATCGTTCTGGAGCGTATGGCCAGAGTCTGCGGCGCACTGGCCGCATTCTTCCTGTGTTTGATCGGGGTTGTGGTGACTGCGCAGATTGTGGCGCGCCTGTTTTCCATGCAAATACCCGCCTCGGATGACTTTGCGGGTTGGTTTATGGCGGCGTCTATTTTCTTGGCACTGCCTTATGCCATGTTGCGCGGGGATCATATCCGCGTCACGCTTTTGCTGCAGGTGATTCCCGAGCGTTTGCATCGCCCGTACGAGCTGCTGGCCACCACGATTGGTCTGGTGCTGGCCGCCTGGTGCACTTGGGAGACGGCTCATTTTGTTTATGAGTCCTTTATCTACAAGGAAGTGGCCCAGGGCATGGTGGCGGTACCGCTGTGGATTCCGCAACTGGGTATGCCGATTGGTCTGGGATTGTTGACCTTGATGCTGTTGCGGCGCTTGCTGCACGCGGCGCAAGGTCAAACACTGGAGGCAACTGAACATGGCTGATTTATCTCAGGCAATAGTGCTGTTTGTGGTTCTGCTTGCCTTGCTGGCCAGTGGCGTGTGGGTGGCGCTGGTTCTGATCGCTTGCGGTATCTTGTCCATCATTTTGTATGCCGATGCACCGGCGGGCATTATCTTTGCCACCAAGGCCTGGGACTCTTCGGCCAGTTGGGCCTTGACGGCCTTGCCCCTGTTTATCTGGATGGGGGAAATTCTGTATCGAACGCGGTTGGCTGAAGACATGTTCAGCGGCCTGGGGCCGTGGGTACAGCGTTTGCCTGGGCGACTGGTGCACGTGAACACGTTTGGTTGCGGTATCTTTGCCGCGGTCAGTGGTTCCTCGGCGGCAACGGCGGCGACCATCGGGCGCATCTCCTTGCCCGAGCTGAAAGCGCGTGGCTATGACGACAGCATCAGCATTGGCTCCCTGGCCGGAGCAGGGACCTTGGGCCTGCTGATTCCACCGTCCATTGTGATGATTGTGTATGCCGTTGCTGCTCAGGTTTCCATCATTCGCCTGTTTGTGGCGGGGGTGCTGCCCGGCATCATGCTGATGTGCCTGTTCTCGCTGTACATCGCGATCTGGTCCTTGCGTCACCCGGACCGTGTGCCTGCTGATGTCGAAACCTTGACCTGGGGCGAGAAAATTCGCCGTCTGCGCTTGCTCTTGCCCGTGGTGCTGCTGATTATGGCGGTGATCGGCTCTATCTACGGCGGTATCGCCACCGCCACCGAAGCCGCGGTGCTGGGTGTGATCGGCTCTTTGGTCATCGCTGCGTTTGGACGATCGCTTAACTGGAAGAATTTTGTGGAGAGTTTGCTGGGGGCGGCACGGACCTCCTGCATGATTTCTTTCATCCTGATCGGCGCCGCTTACCTGACCAGTGCCATGAGCTTTACCGGACTGCCTGCGAATCTGGCCGCCTGGATCGGCTCCCTGGGTCTGAGCCAGTACGCGCTGATTGCAGTGCTGACGGTGTTCTTCATCATTCTGGGGGCATTCCTGGATGGCATCTCGATTGTGGTCTTGACCACATCGGTCTTGCTGCCTGCCGTGATCGCTGCGGGTATTGATCCAATCTGGTTTGGTATTTACCTGATCTTGACAGTGGAGATGGCGCAGATCACCCCGCCTATCGGCTTTAACTTGTTCGTGATTCAGGGCATTACCGGGCGCAACTTGTTCGAGCTGGTGCGCATGGCCTTCCCCTTCTTCCTGGTGCTGGTTCTGGCCACGGTGATTGTGACGATATTCCCGCAAATCGTCATGGTCTTGCCCAACGCCATGTAAGGGGGATGGGAGATGGCAATGGCTTACGTAACTCTGGGTTCTCAGCGCTACAAGGTAGAGCGCGCCTGGACTCAGGCGGACATCAGCAGCATCACCAGTGTGGCGGTGCTGGTTGATGGACGCATCGCGGCCTTGCTGCGTCGCCCGGCCTGCGTGCTGGTGCTTGGTCCGGATGGGCAGGTGTCGGCGCGCTGGTCCCTGGAGGAAATTCTGTGTCCGCACCATATCAGCGCCCGGCCGCAAGGTGGGGTGCTGGTCACGGATCTGGACGGGCATCAGGTTCTGGCGCTGGACGCCCAAGGCAATGAGCAATGGCGTTTGGGCAAACCCGAGCAGCCTCGCTGGCAAGAGCCTTTCAACCATCCCACGCATGCGGTCGAGTGCGCCGACGGGGGCTTATGGGTCACTGATGGCTACGGCAATACGGTGGTCCATCGCTTTGACCCGCAACGCCAATGGCTGGCGGCATTAGGCGCGCCGGGCTCTGGTCCCTTGCAGTTCAGCACCCCCCATATGCTGGCCTGTGCCGCCGACGGCTCGGTCTGGGTGGCTGACCGGGAGAACAACCGTGTCCAGCATCTGGATGGGCAAGGCCGTTATCTGGGTGAGCTGCGCCCCATGCACAAGCCCATGGCGGTAGCTGTGCAAACAGACGGTGCGGTGCTAGTTAGTGACCAAACGGCCAGTCTGTCCTTGTTCGACCCGGATTCGGGCACCTTGGTGGGACGTTGCCGGGTACAAGGCGTGTACGGGCACGGCCTGTCCGCCGGTTTGGATGGGCGTATTTATATAGCGGAAATGTTGCCGGATTGTTTGACCTGCTTACAGCCTGCTTAATTGTCCACAAAGCAGAAGCAGTAGTCGGCGCTATGGAGGCTCTCAGGGTAATTTCCCTTGTTCGTAAGGACGTAGTGTAGAACGCGGCTCTGCTTGTCCGATCTGTTGAAAGAAGGATTGCACTATTTTCGCGATCTTGTTGGCCAGGAGAGGTGGGACTGCATTGCCTACCTGATGATATTGCTGAGTCCTGTTGCCTTGGAAGAAGTAGTTATCCGGGAATGTTTGCAGACGGGCTGCTTCCCTGACTGTTAGGCTGCGGCATTGGCTGGGATCGAAATGAATAAAGTAATGCCCGTCTTTAGATATATGGCTGGTTACGGTGGTAGCAGGCAAGTTTCCAAGTTGCACACGGAAGCGATCAGCGAATTTTCCGCTTTCCCAGTTGTCATGATTAGGACGTAAACCGTCGAGTGTGAAGTCCTGATGTCCTTTTGGCGACCGCCCGACTCCCTCAGCAAAAGCAGCAGCGTATACGTATCTGCGCAGATCACTCGTCATATGGCTACGCGCCTCGTGATTGAGCCATACAGTGAGATGCTCGTCCTCATACCAGCGATCGAGTTCTGATCGATCGGTACATGCTGATGAACGTTTGGGCACTCTCAGACCTCCTCGGGGAAGGACCTTGAGGGTCTGGGATGTGCGTTTGAGTGCTTCCCTGATCCGGGTCATTTTTGGTCCTTCAATCAAGGACGCTGCATGTTCCAGCTCAACGAGGTGTTGGACGACAGTTTTTTTCCATTGTTCCGCATTATCTGTTTGCCTGCTTAAAGCGCTACGCAAGGGCGGCAAGTTGCCAATCGCATCCGAAACCGAAACGGGAGGTTCGACTACCAAGCAGTCCGGCTGTATACCGAGTTTCAGAATATCTTCACGAATCCCCATGAGAATGACGCGATGTCGAGCCTGTGGAATTCCATGCTCTTCTGCCTTGACCACAAAGTCATGAGCGTTGATGGATGCAGGGTCGTCACCTCGACCGAAGGTTGTCTGACAGGACAGGGAGTAAATTCGATAGCCTTGGCCGGAGCATGGGGATTTCAATGCCGAGTCCGGATCCGTCAAGTCTTGCAGGATGGAGTGAAAGATCCGCTGCCCACCAACAGAGGAAGAAAGTATGCCCTTGACATTTTCCATGATGAAGACGGCAGGGCGATGTTTTTGCAGGATCCGCAGGTATTCCTTATAGAGAAAATGACGATGGTCCTCCTCTGGTATGTAGTCTACCTCTCCCCGATTTCGAGCTCTTCCGACAAGCGAGTATGCTTGACAGGGAGGGCCTCCTATCAGGACCCATGGTGTGCGCGAATCAATGCCCGCCTTGCTGATTTGCTCATCTAGCTTTTGATTATCGGCAGGATTGCCAAGCGTCAGCCGCTGTGCTTCTGTTCCCGCTTCATCCCATATGTCCCGATTGCTAGCATCATAGGGAAGTGGCGTCAGCCCATGACAATATTGATAGTATGACTGCAGAAACTGGTCAGATTGCCGTCGCTTTAATAGACGGAAGAATGCCCTCAGTCTTAGTGTCGAGTGTGCTGCTTCATCCATTTCAGCGGACACCGCAATTCGGAATGGCTCGTCGGGCAGCGATGAAAAGCCTTCGCCCAAGCCGCCCGGGCCAGCAAAAAGGTCAACGATTGGAATTGGTTTTGTAAGTTTTTCGAAGTTCACTACAGTCTGCTTTGCTAAATGGATACCACAAGAATTTATCCAGGATACCAGGAACCATGGATGTAGTCGATGTTGCTACCCGTTCAAGAATGATGGCGGGGATACGCTCAAAAAACACACGGCCGGAAGTTCGCCTGCGGCGATTTCTGCACGGAAGAGGTTTTCGATACCGTTTACATGCCAGGAATCTGCCTGGAAGTCCTGATATTGTGCTCTCCAAATACCGGGTTGTGATTTTTGTACATGGATGTTTTTGGCACCAGCATTCAGGGTGCAAGTACGCAACAATGCCACACACTAATAAGGAAAAGTGGCAAAAAAAATTTGCGGACAATGCTGTGCGTGACCAGAGAAATATGGATGACCTGATCGCGGCGGGCTGGCGCCCGATTGTAGTTTGGGAATGCGCGGTGCGAAACAAAGTCCCGGATCAGGATCTAGAGTGGATTATTGCCGAAATTCTGGCTGGACCGTGGAACTGAGCAGCTCCGTGCATGGTATCGATATTGGAAAGCTTTCATGCAAAGCATGAAAAAGTAGCCGGCGCTATGGAAGCTCTCAGAGCAAATCCATTAGACTATGCGCATGAATACGTCCGTGCCTCTGTATGTTCGTACAGATTCCTCCGGCCAGCTGCAATTGCTAGGCGATTGGTCCTTGCGTCACTACGAAGCGCTACAAAGCAGTTTGCGCTCGCTCAGTGACAAGCAGGGCCGTTGGTCTTTGGATTTCAGCGAACTGAAGTCCCTGGACACCACGGGAGCTCAAGTTCTGTGCGAATGGCTGGGTGCCGAGCGTGTGCAGGCGGCGCTGGACAGTGCGCAAGGCTTGTCCAAAGAGCGCCATCAATTATTGCAAACCGTTGCCAAGGCGATGAGCCGCATGGACCATGAGCAGTTGGTTCCGGCGCGTTGGGGCATTACAGATTTGTTCGAACGCGTGGGCCTGTCCATGGTCCACATTTCGCGCAATGTGCGTGAGCTGTTGGGTTTTATCGGCCTGACGCTGGAAACCCTGATTCTGAACATGCTGCGGCCCAGCCAGTGGCGCGTTACGTCGATTGTGGCGCAGCTGGAAGAGACGGCCTTTAACGCCGTCCCTATTGTGGCCTTGCTGACTTTTCTGGTGGGCGCGGTGATTGCGTTTCTGGGGGCGACGGTGTTGGCGGACTTTGGTGCCACCATTTACACCGTAAACCTGGTCGGCTTTTCCTTTTTGCGTGAATTTGCAGTGCTCTTGACCGCCATCCTGATGGCAGGCCGCACCGCCAGTGCCTTTACCGCGCAGATCGGCTCCATGAAAGCGAACGAGGAAATCGACGCTTTGCGCGCCCAGGGCTTGAATCCCATGCTGATTCTGGTCATTCCGCGTGTACTGGCCATGTTGCTGGCCATGCCTATTTTGACTTTCGTGGGGATGGTGGCCGGGATCTTTGGCGGTGGGTTGGTCTGCGCCCTGATTCTAGATATTTCACCCACCATGTTCATCAATATCTTCAATCAGGATATTGATTTGCGGCACTTTGTGCTGGGTATGGCCAAGGCCCCGATCTTTGCCTTTTTGATTGCCGTCATCGGTTGTCAGGAAGGCTTCAAGGTGACCGGTAGCGCACAGTCCGTGGGTGAACACACGACCTCGGCGGTGGTGCAGTCCATCTTTATCGTGATCCTGATTGATGCGCTGGCAGCGCTGTTCTTCATGGAGATGGGATGGTAGAGGCCACCGCTCGTCCCATTATTCAAGTACGTGACCTGGACAATCGCTTTGGCGATCACGTTGTGCACGAGCATCTGGATATGGATGTGTATCCTGGTGAAATCGTGGGTGTGGTGGGCGGCTCCGGCACGGGCAAGTCCGTGCTGCTGCGCTCCATTCTGGGATTGCGCCCACCTACTGGCGGTACAGTACGCATTTTTGATCAGGAAATAGGCACGTTGTCGCCCGAAGCCCGTTCGCGGCTGGAGCGTCGTTTAGGCGTGCTGTTCCAGCAAGGGGCTTTATTCTCCTCGCTGACGGTGGTGGAAAACATTGCCATGCCCCTGATCGAGCATATTGGCTTGTCCCGGTCTTCTGCAGAACATATCGCCGCCATGAAAATGTCTCTGGCGGGTTTGCCGGCCAACGCGGCCACCAAATACCCGGCAGAGCTGTCCGGTGGCATGATCAAGCGTGCCGCTCTGGCACGTGCTCTGGCACTGGACCCGGAAATTCTGTTTCTGGACGAACCCACTGCCGGGCTGGACCCGGTCGGTGCGGGGGATTTTGACCAGCTTATTTTGACCTTGCGCGATGCGCTGGGATTGACCGTGTTTCTGGTTACACACGATCTGGATACGCTCTACACCATTTGTGATCGAGTGGCCGTGCTGGCGCAAAAGCGTGTGCTGGTTAACGACACATTGGCGCGCGTAGAGCAAGTTGATAACGACTGGATCCGGGAGTATTTCCACGGTCCACGGGGACGGGCCGCCGAACAGGCCCAAAACCGTCGTCAGGAGCATAGTTAATGGAACCGCGTGCCCATCATGTATTGATCGGGGTCTTTACCTTGGTAGTGGCTGTGGCTGCTGTCCTGTTCTCGCTTTGGCTGGCCAAGGCGGGGCAAGATGCCGAGACCCGCGATTACGATATTGTCTTTCTGGAAGGTGTGCGTGGTCTGTCTCGTGGCAGCGCCGTGCAGTACAACGGCTTGCGGGTTGGTGAGGTGCGCTCGCTGCGCCTGGACCCGAACGACTTGCAGCGTGTGCGTGCGCAAGTGTCAATTCAGGCCGCCATCCCTATTCACGAAGATACCCAGGCTCGCCTGGCACTGGCTGGCATTACCGGCCAATCCGTGATCGAACTTAGCGGGGGGACACCGAACAGCCCCTTGCTGGAAGCCACCGGCGATAACCTGCCCATGATTGTGGCTTCGCCTTCCCCTCTGGCTCAGTTGATGGCCGGTGGTGAAGAGTTGATGACGCAAATTTCCAAGCTGCTGGAGAACGCCAATACCTTCTTGTCGTCCGAGAACTCCAAGTCCCTGTCCGCCAGTTTGCAAAAGCTGGAAGCCTTGATGGGCCAGCTCTCGACCGCTAGCGAAGGCGTGCCATCCTTGGTCAAGGAGTTGTCCCAGGCCAGCCAGCAAGCCACCACCTTGCTGTCGTCTACACAAGGTCTGGTAGACCGTCAGGGTACGCAAGCCATGAATGCCATCCAGAAATCCATGGAGGATTTCAGCCGTGCCACACAAAGCTTGAACAAGCTGTTGGAGCAGAATTCGGCCGCTATTGGCCGGGGTGCTCAGGGTCTGACCGAGATCGAACCCGCCTTGCGTGAATTGCGTCAGGTGCTGGCCGGTTTCCGTGCCGTCACCTCCCGTCTGGAAGATAATCCAGCCGGCTACCTTTTGGGTCGCGACAAATTACAGGAGTTCACACCATGATGCCCACTGTTGTGCGTCGTTTCTTGCAGGTATCGCTAGTCGGTCTGGCCGTCTTGTCCACCGCCTGCTCGGTCCTGCCTCAGGCCGAATCCCTGACGTATTATCAGCTTCCCGCTACCAGTTTGAAGGCCCAGCAAGCGCCCGCTTCGCATAAGAGCCTGATTATTCAGGTGAACCGGCCCCACGCCGAGCGCCTGCTGGCCAGCTCGCGCATTACGGTTCTGCCTCAAGGTAACGAGCTAAGTGCCTACAAAGGCGTACGCTGGGGTGACGATGTGCCCGCCTTGTTGCGTAATCGACTGGCCGATGCCTTGCGTGACTCGGCTCAGTTCCGGGCGGTTGTGCTGGATACCGAATCTGTCATTGCTGATGTGGAAGTGGGCGGGACGCTGGGAGCATTCCAGGTCGAGTATATTCAGGGCGCCCCACGGGTACGGATTCAGTTTGATGCGCTAGTGCGCGATCAGCGCTCGGGCCAGTTGATTCAGACCCGTCGCTTTGTCGCTCAACAGGATGTTGTCGGCACGGCCGTGCCACAGGTGGTTGAAGCATTTGGGCAGGCCACAGATGCCTTGTCCTTGCAGGTCAGCCAATGGTTAGCTTCTTTAACGGTCCAGGCTAATACTCTTTAATGACATGTATGAGTCACGTGATGAGCCCCTGATTACGGGGTGGCAATTTGCCAAGCGCCTGTTGGCGCATGCCCTTATCGGTATTGTTTTTGTGGCCTTTTCTCTGATGCTGGGTGCATTGGGCCATATGTGGTTTGAAGAGAATGTGCACTGGCACGATGCGGCCTTGAATGCCGCCATGATGGTCGGTGGGCTGGGGCCGATGGCCTTGCCTGAAACGTGGGCTGGCAAGGTATTCTTTGCCATTTATGGCGCGTATATCAGTCTGGTACTGGCCGCGACTTTCGGTCTGATTATTGCCCCTGTGCTGCATAGAATTTTGCACACCTTCCATCTGGAAGACTAAGCAACAGAAAAAAGGCCCCACACTACGCTTTTCGGTTTGCTGCCGCCCGAGGGGGCTTTTTATTGGCGGCACCGAGTCTTAAGACGGTCTGGCGGCAAAAAAGGCGCTGTGTTTTGAGCAGTTCCAAAAGGTGGGATCTCCCTCTTTTGAAGAAACTGCCTAAAACACAGCGCCTTTTCTATTGTTTCGCTGTGAATCAGCGTTGTACCCGTTCCTGCTCCAACTTGGCAATCAAAGCGGGTAGCTCGTCCATGCGGCGGAAGGTGTCACGCACACCCAGGCGGCGCAATTCTTCCTCCTTGTCAGGAACCGGGCAGTAGCCCAGCACGGTTGCACCGGCGGCCAAGCCTGCACTTGCGCCAGTCACGCTGTCTTCCACGACCAGGCATTGTTGCGGGTCAACGCCCAGCCCTTGAGCGGCGGCCAGATAGACATCCGGGTAAGGCTTGTTGCGTGGCGTTTCAGCGCCGCTATAGATATGGGTGCCGAAGTAATCCAGCAGGCCGGTCTGGCCTAATTGCAGCACCAATTTGGCGCGGTCTGCGCCAGACGCGCAGGCAATCATGCCGGGCTTGTCGCGCAAGATCGCATCCAGCGTGTCCTGAATACCGGGAATGGCCATGACTTCATTGGTTAGGGCGTGGTTGCGGCGCATGCGAAAGGCCATCACCCATTCCATGTCCAGATCTTTACCTGTCATCTTGCGCACGGTGGGCAGCTCGTCGGGTAGCGCCTTGCCAATGAACCAGTCATAGCACTGCTCATAAGTCATCACCCAGCCTTCCTCTTGCAACATATCCCGCAGTACACGAACCGTGATTGGTTCGCTGTCTACCAGCACACCGTCACAATCAAACAGCACAGCGGAAAATGTCATGGGTAATACCTTTTAAGCCAACAAAACTAGAAGTCTGTGATGATACAGCAGGCCGTCCGCATACAGAATTCAGGTGCAATATCGGCGCCAGACCTTATGGGCCCGTAGCGCGCTTAGTGAAAACCCCGACTTATAAATAATTGATTATTGATATATTTATATCTAAACTAAAATTTCATAACAAACCTTTCTGCGGAAGTTCCGTCATGGTGAATAAAACAACTCGGGTGGTGGCAGCGGCCTTGCTGGCTTTGGGAATGGCTGGCGCGCAGGCAGCGGAAGTAACGCTGAAAGCGGTATCTGTCTTTACGATGGACACCTTCTTTACCAAGCGCTTCAAACAGTTTGTGGACAAGGTCAACGCAGAAGGCAAGGGCCTGGTGCAGATCAACGTGATTGGTGGTCCAGAGGCCATTCCTCCTTTCGAGGTAGGTAACGCGCTACGTTCCGGCGTGATTGATTTTGCCAATACCACAGCCGTATTCCACGCCAATCTGGTGCCTGAAGCATTGGCTTTGACGCTGACAGAAAAACCCATGAGCGAGCTGCGTCAGAACGGCGGCTATGAGTTGATGGACAAGATTCACCGCGAGAAAGCCAACATCACCTGGCTGGCTCGTACGACAGATGGTTTGCAATACCACATCTATACCAACAAGCCTGTGACCTCGGCAGACCTGTCGGGCTTCAAGCTGCGTGGCGTGCCCGTGTACCTGTCCTTCTTCCGTGAAATTGGCGCAACGCCGCTGCAGATTCCACCGGGCGAGGTCTACACCGCGCTGGAACGCGGCGTGGTTGACGGCTATGGCTGGCCTTCCGTGGGTGTGATGGAAATGGGCTGGCATGAAAAGACCAAATACCGTGTCGAGCCAGGCTTCTACAACGTGGAAGTGGGTTTCTTCATGAACCAGAAGAGCTGGGAAAAACTGGACGAAGACCAGAAAGCCTTCATGCGTAAGCAAATCGAGTGGATGGAGTCGCAGAACGTGACTGAACACCAGATGGCAATTGATGAAAAAGCGGCCACCGAACAAGCCGGTGTGCAAGCCTTGGTTCTGGAACCTGAAGTGGCTCGTGCCTTGCGTACCAAGGCTTACGAAGCAGGCTGGGCCGGTATCGATAAATCCAGCCCCAAATACGCCGCGCAACTGCGTGAACTGTTTGGTGGTTATCAGCCTTAAACAAGATTGCTGATTACGTAGTTTTTGACAGTGGACATTGCGCCCTTGGGGACAGTGTCCACTTTTTGATGGTGCCATACGGGCGGCAAGATGCCCGCCCTTTCAGTGACTTTGATCTGCGGAGAAGACGCGATGTCTGCTGCAACTGCCCCGGAAGGCCAGCCTTCCAACACGACCTGGGGGCGTCCTTACGCCCTGTTAATGAACGCTTGCGGAGCCGTTGCGGCGCTGACTTTCGGGCTGATGAGCCTGCTGGTTTGTGCCGACGTGGTGCTGCGCAACCTGGGTTACGACGCGCTGTCCACCAGCGTGGAAGTAACCGAATACATGCTGATCATTGCCACCTTCGTGGCAGCGCCATGGGTGCTGTACCTGGGTGGTCATATCCGTATCGACGTGCTGTTCAACAATCTGCCCACGTCTGTCCAGCGCTTGCTGGACCTAATCTCCAACCTGCTGGGTCTGGTGGTTTGTGGTGTGTTGGCCTGGCAATGTGCCGTCGTCGCTCTGGATGCTCACGAGCAAGGGGCCATGGTATTTAAAGCCCTGGTGTTCCCGGAGTGGTGGCTGAATCTGCCTTTGCTGTTTGGTGCATCCATGCTGGCGCTGGAATTCCTGCGTCGCCTGATTTCCCGTCCTGTTGAGCAAGGAGTCTGAGCATGGAATGGCACATGGCCTTGATCCTGCTGCTGGGGTCACTTTTTCTCTTGATGGCCATCGGCACACCGGTGGTCTTTGCCTTCCTGTCCGTGAACTTGTTGGGCGCGTGGCTGTTTCTGGGTGAGGCGGCTGGTTTGGCCCAATGGGCGCGTAACACCACCGCCTCTATTGGCAGTTTTTCCTTAACTCCTATCCCATTATTCGTCCTGATGGGTGAGGTGCTGTTCCACACTGGATTGGCCTTCAAAGCCATCGACTCCATCGAACGCATGATCTCGCGCGTGCCGGGCAAACTGTCCATCGTCAGTATTCTGGGCGGTACGACCTTCGCTACCTTGTCGGGCTCGTCCATTGCCAACACCGCCATGATGGGCGGCGTGATGCTGCCAGAAATGCTGCGTCGCGGCTATCACCCCACCATGGCCATGGGCCCCATCATGGCAGTAGGCGGTATCGCCATGCTGATCCCACCTTCGGCTCTGGCCGTCATGCTGGGTAGCCTGGCTGGCATTTCCATCGAACGACTACTGATTGGCGGCATCCTGCCCGGCATGTTGATGGCAGCAGGCTTTCTGGCCTACGTGGTCGTGCGCAGCCGCCTGCGTCCGCAAGACGCCCCCATGAGCGACGAAGATCCAGCCACTCGCCTGAAAGGCTGGGCCTTGTGGAAACCCTTCGTGTTCAACGTCGTGCCATTGCTGGGTATCTTTATTGCGGTGGTTGGCTCGATGCTGGCCGGCTGGGCATCGCCCACTGAATCGGCCGCGATCGGCGTGGTGGCTTCGGTGATCGCCACCATCGCCTACCGTGCCCTGACCTTGAAAGCCTTGTGGAAAAGCCTGATCGAAACTGCCAAAGTCTCGGTTGTGATCCTGTTCATCCTGGCTGCGTCCACCACCTTCGCACAACTGCTGAGTTTCTCCGGTGCTAGCGCAGGCTTCCTGGGCATGATCAAGAACTACAACCTGTCGCCTTTCGAACTGGTTGTGTGCATGTTGCTGGTCCTGTTGGTCATCGGTACCGTGCTGGATCAAATCTCCATGATGATGATCGCTTTGCCCTTCTTCATGCCCTTGGCTCTGGCCGCTGGTGTGGATACCGTCTGGCTGGGTGTAATGATCCTGATCGCACTGGAAATTGGCTTGCTGACGCCACCGTTTGGCCTGTTGCTGATCGTGATGCAAAGCGTGGCACCCCCGTCCATCCGTTTGCCCCATATCTACCGAGCAGCCGTGCCCTTCCTGGTCATAGAAGTCGGCATCCTGGCCCTGGTCTTGTTCGTTCCCTGGATTGCCGTGGGCCTGCCAGGACTGATCGGCTAAGACAGAGCAGGCAGTCTGAAAGCGGGACAATAAGGATGTTGTCCCGCGAAGAAAGCCAGAGTCTGGAAAAGCTTTCCAAAACAAAAAAAACCTCAGTTCGGCAGATGCCAAACTGAGGTTTTTTTATGCTCGATAGCGTTGACAGTTTTTTGCCGCATATCTATGTGCAACAAAGTGATTTATGTGGGAGCGGCGCATAAGAACTTTAACGATCTTTCTGCCTGTTGCTGAGATCGATTTTGGAGGTGAGCAGGACGCAGGTTGTGTGCGTACCGACAGCGACTGTCTACTCCTATCTTTCCAAGTAATCCCTTTCATCAAGCAGCTCTACGATCAATCATTTCTACGATCAGCGATCCCGTTAAGAACACTAAGTCGAAGCATTCAAACCCCAATCAACAATCGTCCGATAAAAGATGCTGTGAGCTGATTGAGGGGCTGTCCGGGTGTTGGGGCGGATCAGGTGACTTGCCGCAGGCAGATAATTGCGCAGGGGTGCAAGCACCTTGCTGTTTGAGTCCGACGCTTGTGGTTTGTCCGGGGGACAAACCACCGGACGAGTTCAAGGTGCGCCCGTAGCGATTATCTGACCAGGGCACCGGCGCGCAGCGCCGGCAAGTTGCCAGCCCCGACACCCGGACAGCCCCTCAATCAGCGTCTTATAGTCACCTTCTTCATCGTCTCGAACAGTGGCTGACTCCAAGCCTTGAGTCATCCCGATCTCTACACGCTGGGCATCTAAACCCAACCCCATCCAATCGAGCCATTCCAAGGAAAGCAGTTGAGAAACTGCCTTTACTCTCGCACAGGATCAGCATAGATCCCGCCATCCCGCAAAGCCAAAGCGACCTTATCTCCCCGCTGTACTGCTTCATCCAGCACACGAGCAATCAACACCGGCCCTGCATCGCTGGTCACCGTTGCCAGCATATACACGCTTGGCTCCTCGCCAGAGATGGCACTACGCGTCAGTTCTGTGACCACACCAGACGCACACGTCTGCGCCTCAAACTCATCCCCATGACACTTCGGACACAAGAACCGCGCCGGAAACACCCGATGATCACACTGCACACAGCGAAATACAGAAGGACTCATCACAAGGCCTCCAAAACAAGAGCCGTTGAACACATGCCATAGCGATACTCCACCATGCCGTATCCCGTGACCAAACCGTAACGAGCCTGCGCCACCTGACGCTCCCCCGCCTGACCGCTCAACTGACGCATCACCTCCACCAGTCCATGCAGACTGCAAGCAGCCCCGGCCTGCCCAGCCGACAATTGCCCGCCAGAGGTATTCAAAGGCACACGTCCCGTTGCAATCGACTCGTGAATAAACTGCTTGGCGTTATCAGCCCGAAAGAAGCCCAAATCCTGCAATTGCGCCAGAACCATGACGGGGTAGTCATCATAAATACTGAGGACATTCATATCAGCCGGACTCAGCCCCGAATCCGCCCACAAAGCCGGAGCCAAAGCCGCCAAACCCGTGCTCAAGCCATCGCCTTGCTGATCATCAATATTATGAAAACTGCGTAAAGCCTTTACCGTAATCGCCGGCTGATTCTGCGCTGCCGGATGATCCGCGCGCGTCACTATCAAGGCATTGGCTCCATCCACCACCGGCACACAATCCAGTCGCGTCAAAGGATCCGCTACTTGAGGCGCATTCAAATAATCATTCAGACTCATGGGACTGCGATACGCAGCACCCGGATTCATGCTGGCCCATAGCCGCTGGTGCATCACCAGCGCTGCGTAGTCCTCTCGCTCCAAACCCAGCTTGCGCATTTGATTCGCCGTCAGCATGGCAAAGCGATGATTCGGACTGCCAGCCCCTAAAGGGCGCAAATGATCGTAGGTCGTCTGGTTGTAGTTCTCGACCAGTTGCTGGAAGTCCTTGGCCTGAAAATGATCCCCGGCCACAATCGCAATACAGCGGGCATCACCTGCCTGAACCGCGCGAATAGCGTGCTGCAGAATATTCAGACCACTGGCGCCGCCATTACTGTCATCCATGATCCAGCCTACCTTCAAGCCCAGCTTCCAGGCCAGATCAATAGCCCGATCGGGAGCGTGGGTGAACGAGGCTACCCCTAAACCGTCAATATCACTGGCCTTTACGCCGGCAGCCGCAATGGCCTGTTTGAAAGCCTGGGCCAGCAGCTCGGAGGTGCCAAGCTGACCACGCCGGGTGTAGGTGACCTCGGTTGCGCCCAGCAGGCGCACCGTGTCCAGATTGAAATTAGGCGTCATATTGAATTCCTGTGGCAGCCATCAGCGGCGAACCTGATAGCCTGCTTTTTCTCTATCCCAGGTGTCGGGACCAATGCCGCGATCACGCAGGGCAAACTTCTGAATCTTGCCATTTTCCGTGGTGGGCAAGAC
Organism: Alcaligenes sp. GCM10023179; assembly: GCF_042653705.1. Classification (NCBI taxonomy): domain Bacteria; kingdom Pseudomonadati; phylum Pseudomonadota; class Betaproteobacteria; order Burkholderiales; family Alcaligenaceae; genus Alcaligenes; species Alcaligenes sp. GCM10023179. The sequence goes on from NZ_JBHSIQ010000006.1 coordinate 294,339, forward strand.
CTGGGCAAACTCAATAAAGCGCGGCACCGCAAAGTAGGGCAGACGGCGCTCGCAATGCTGCAGCAGCTCCTCGCAGCTGACCGTGCAATCCGGACGCAACACAATCATGGCCATGACCTCGTCTTCGGCCAGCTCGGACTTGGCGGCATAGACAGCAACCGTATGGACCGCAGGATGGCTGGCCAAAGCCTGCTCGACTTCGTAGGAGGAAATGTTCTCACCACGACGGCGAATCATGTCCTTCAGGCGGTCCACAAAGCGGTAGTAACCATCCGCATCGCGCACGACGCGGTCACCCGTGTGGAACCACAGGTTTTTCCAGGTTTCGACTGTCTTGTCCGGTTGACCGTAGTATCCCAGCGCGAAGGCGTAGGGTTCATCGGCGCGCAATAACAGCTCGCCCACTTCACCGTCTGGCAAGGGATTGTCGTGCTCATCCACGACCAGCGCCTCAAAGCCTTCAGAGACGCGGCCCATATAGCCATTGCGCTGTTCCTGAATGCCACGGCCCATCACATAGTTGGTCTCGGTAGAGCCAAAGCCATCCAGCAGATGCATGCGGCAGCGCTCCAGAAACTGGCTATGAAATTGCTCGGGAACACCGGGGCCTAATGCAATGCGCGTCCTGTGCAGCTTCTCTGCCGCCGTCTCAGGTTTGGACAGCAAGATAGGCACCATTGCGCCTAGCAGATAGGTAATCGTGGCGCCGGTTTCATACAGATTGTCGAAGAAACGGCTGGCCGAGAAACGCTTGTCCACCACCATGCAGGCGTCGCTGACCAGAGCCTGGAAAAACGTGTTCAAGGCATTGGTGTGGAACATGGGCAGGCAGGTGTACAGCACATCATCGGGCTTCATGCCCAGCTTGCTGGCAGTGTAAATGCCCCACCAGTAGAACTGGGCGTGCGGGCACTGAACGCCTTTGGAAGGGCCCGAGGTGCCGGAGGTGTACAGAATGGCCAGCGTATCGCCGGGGCCTATATCGGCAGGCTCGCAGTAATCGCCCAAAGCAGGCAGATCGCAGGTGCTCACCGCCAGTGTTTGTGCCGCTTCCTGGCCTTGAATCAACCAGGCTTGCTGGACGGCGGTAGCGCCAAGGTCCACATCGGCCAGCAGCGGCGTCAGATCCGTTTCCACTACCAGCAAACTGGCTTGGCTATTGCACAAGATGTGCTGCAACTGCGCCCCGCGCGAGGCCGTATTGATAGGCACCACAATCGCGCCCAGCCAGCCGCAACCCAGAACCATATCCAGGAATTCGTGGCGGTTGGTGCACAGCAAGGCAACACGGTCGCCACGTTTGATACCGGCGCGGCTCAATCGGCTGGCACTGGCAGCGGCCCTCTGCAAGGTTTGCTGGCCGGTGTAGTGAGTGTTGCGGTCTGAAAACAGCGGAGCATCACCCATGCGCTCTGCGCGCAGGCGCAACAGGGCGGGTACCGTGCGCTGCGTGGCAGGTATTGAAAACAGCGGCAATTCAGAAGCTGGAATGGAATGGGCGTGCATGATCAATCTGTCTCCCGGCCAACGCGCGATCAAGGCGGCAAGCCGATATGCATGGGTGAAATTACTAATATCCTGCAAACAGTATACTGCAATATATTATTTTGAAATTCCTGTCCTTCACCGGAAAAACCCGAAGTAGCAGAGCTCACCAGGCAGTGGTATTTCGCGCAAACCAGGGGCGGAGCAAGGACAGAAAAAGGAGGCGTTTTGCAGGCCAGGGAAGTACGGCCAGCAAGACGGTTGATCAGGTTTATGGACGACAGTCGATCAGCAAAAAGCAGGCCAGGCTCACGTGTTTGAGCCAATGTGCTTCACAATGACTTTGAATAAGCCCACAGGGGCAACGGGGATAGAACAATGAAGGTATGGCTTAAGTTGGCAACGTGTTGTGCGCTGATGTTGGGTGCACAGGCCCATGCTCAAAACAAGAATGTGACGCTGGTTGTGCCTTACCCACCGGGCGGTGCGGCTGACCAGTTGGCGCGTGTGATTTCCCAGGAAATGGGCACGCGTTTTGATCAGAAAGTCATCGTGGAAAACCGCCCTGGTGCGGGTGCCCAGGTTGCCATGAACGTAGTGAAAAACGCCAACCCCAGCTCTTTGGGTACGGTGCTGTTCCTGGCCGATAGCGGTGCTTACTCTCTGAACCGCCACCTGTACCAGCGTCTGAATTACGACGTAGCTACCGACCTGATCCCCATGACGCTGGCTGCCAAGGCACCTGTGTTCCTGCTGGTCAATAAAGACAGCCCCTTCAAGACCGTTCAGGATCTGGTGGCTGCAGGGCAGAAGCAGGAGCTGACATACGGTTCGCCCGGTATGGGTACCGGCACTCACCTTTTGGGCGAGATGCTGCGTAAAGAAACCGGCGCTCGTCTGGTGCACGTGCCTTACAAGGGCGCAGGCCCAGCGTTGATTGATGCCGTCAGCGGCCAGATCGACTTTATTTTTGACGTGCTGACGGGCAGCCGTGGCTTCCTGGAAGATGGCCGCCTGCGCGCGATTGCCGCAGCGACAACGGAGCGCAGCCCTCTGCGTCCAGATGTGCCTACCATTGCCGAAGCCGGTATCCCCAATGTGGCATTCACCATCTGGTGGGGTATTTCGGCCAAAGCTGGTACGCCTGATGAAGACGTAGCCCGCCTGACCGAGCAACTGACGGCTGTCCTGAAAGAGGATGCAGTGGTCAAGAAATTCGTGGACTTCGGCATCCAGATCGAGCCTTCCACGCCCAAAGAGTTTGCTGACCTGATCGAGCACGATGCTCAAGCCATGGGACCAACCATCAAGGCCCTGGAAATCACGCTGGACTAAGACGTGATGGCTTGAAGAAAAAAGGCGCTACGGCGCCTTTTTTTGTTGTGTGTGGGCTGTCCGGAACCATGAAGGGACACTGTCTTCAACACACAAGACAGTTGCTTGGGCTGAAGGGCTAAACCTTGTCTATGGGTTACAGCCGGGGCTTTGTATTGCCGGTGATTGAGCAGGAAGCATAGACGGCGGCAATCACCGCCTGCCTTGCAGCTTCCTGCTGACGCCAAGCCCTTAAGCCAGCAGCTCCGCCTGTTTGAGGCAGTAAGCCGAGCAGCAAATGACCAGATTTTCCATAATCAGATGAGCCGCCTGTTCTTCCTGACGCTCGCTGAAGGCCCGACAAATCGCCTTGGCTCGCTGCATGGTTTCCAGACGGAATTGAGGGTCTTGCAGGCAGGCAATCCGGGCCTGATCAGCCTGATCATGCAGACGCGCCATCGTATCGACCAGTTGTTTGTTGGGCACCATGCTGATCCAAGCGCTGCGGAACGCCCAGTTGGCCTGAATGTTGTCGATAGGGTCGCCCTGCTGATGCGTGGCTTCAATGCGGCTCAGGGCCTGTTCCATGGCCAGCATGCCCACTCTGCTTTGATTCATGCAGGCCAGCTTGGCGGCTGGTGGCTCCAGTAGCAGGCGCACCGAGAAAATATCTTCAATATCCTGAGCGGTGTAGACCCGCAGCACAAAGCCACGCGACGTCCCTTCCAGCACCCCTTCGTTTTTCAGTTGCAGCAAGGCTTCACGCACCGGCATGCGCGAGACATTCAGGCTGGCGGCAATTTCGTTATCCACCAGCCGCACATCAAAGCCGATTTTGCCCAGGGCAATGTCCTGGCGCAGCATGCCGTAGACTTGTTCACGGATATTGGGTTCGCGTTTTTTATAAGGATTGGCAGCCATAAGCTCGCCCGGCGCCTGGCGCACGGCAAAAGACTCAAAGGGCTATAGGATACCAAGTAAGCCCAGGGGGCTGACGCGTTTTATGTCAGGCCAAGTTGCAGGATAATAAGTCGTTTTCAGACCAGCACGTAGCAGGAGGGCCAGTCGATGCGGTGGCGGCATGTAGAAATTTTTGATGCGATTTGCCGTGGCGGCTCTTTGACGCAGGCGGCGCAGTTGCTGCATATCTCTCAGCCTGCGGCCAGCAAAATGCTGGCAACCGCAGAAATGCAGCTGGGCTTTCGCTTGTTTGACCGTGTGCGTGGCCGCCTGATCCCCACGCGTGAGGCCAGTATTCTGGCTCCCTACGTTGCGCGTCTGCATCAGAACCTGGATGACGTCAGCCGACTGGCGCGTAATCTGCGCTCTCACCATGAAGGCTTGTGGCGTATTGGCAGCAGCCCGGCGTTTGGTCTGGAGCTATTGCCGGTGGCCTTGAGCCGTTGTCGTCAGGCTCATCCGGCCATGAGTTTCGAGCTGCGCACCCATCACAGCGGGGAGCTCTTGCAAGCTCTGGAAACGCGCGACCTGGATATGGTGATGAGCTTTGATCAGGGCGAATCTTCCGGAGTGCAACAGCAGGTGCTGGCTCATACCGAACTGGTGCACGTCACCTTGCCGGGCGTTGCGCCTTTGCGTCATTGGGGGGAGATGGCCGAGCGTGCTTTCATCGCTTTGGACGCTGACGATCCTGTCGGTGCGATGGTGGAAGATCTGCTGCAAAGCTATGTCCCCGATGTTGCGCCCTTCATGCGCGTGCAGACTCATTACGTGGCTTGTGGCCTGGTTTTACAACAGGTGGGCGAGGCCCTGGTGGATCTGGTTACGGCCCGTGCCATGCAGGGCCGAGGCCTTGCCATACACCGCCTGCCCGAGCCTTTGCCAATTCCAGTCAGCATTTTGACGGCTCACGACGATGCCGGTTCTGGCTCGCGTGAACGTGTGTTGGACCACATCCGGCAGGCTCTGCTGGACTGCCGTTTTCCGGATTGAGTAGAACGCTGATTCCATAACCCAGGGTTATGGAGTGCGCCAACTATTCATTGGCGCTCTGCAGCGACCCCCAAGACAATAGAGGCCAGTTATTGGGGGTATTTCCATGCATGTATGTATTATCGGCGCCGGTGTCATTGGAATGAGCACCGCGTTCATGTTGCGCCAGAAAGGGGTGAAGGTCACGGTACTGGAAGCCGGTTCGCAAGTAGCCGGACAGACCAGCTTTGCCAACGGCGGACAACTGAGCTACAGCTATGTGGCCCCCCTGGCCGATCCCGGTGTGTTCAAGGATTTGCCACGCTGGTTATTGAATAAAGACTCGCCCCTGCGCTTCAAGCCTGCGTTGAGCCCGCAGCAGTGGCGCTGGCTGCTGCATTTTCTGAAAGCCTGCCGAGGCGATGTGGTGCGCCGTACTACCGCGCAGATGCTGACCTTGTCCTATCTGAGCCGCGATATCCTGCACGACTGGCAAGAGCGCTTCAATCTGGAGTTTGCCCATCAAAATAATGGCAAATTGATTGTGTTCCGCAGTCCCGGCCCGTTCCAGCATGCGCGTGAACAGGCGCAATTGCAGGCGGATATGGGATCGTCACAACAAGTGCTGGAAGCAGCCCAAGTGCTGGAGCTGGAACCTTCTTTGCAGGCGTTGGGCTCGCGCTTGCAGGGGGCGATATACACACCTAGCGAAGAAGCGGGCGATGCTTATCTGTTTTCCGTGGCCTTGCATGAGCGCATGCAAAACGATAGCGACTACCAGTTGAAGTTGAACACGCCGGTGCAGCGCTTCGTGATGGAAGGGCGTGATATTCGTGCGGTGCAAACCGCTGAAGGCGAGATACAGGCGGATCAGTTTGTTGTGGCCAGCGGTATGGGCACGGTGCCTTTGCTGCGTCAGCTGGGTGGCCGTCCCCTGATCTACCCCTTGCAGGGTTATAGCTTGAGCCTACCTCTGGAAGGCTTGAATCAGGCCGTGCCGGCTATCAGCGTGACCGACTACGAACAGCGCATTGTGTACGCCCGTCTGGGTGAAGTGCTGCGTATGGCAGCGATGGTAGATATTGGTTTTGATGGCCTGGATATTCCCGCTGCCCGTATGGCAACTTTGAAGCAACAGGTGAAGGATCTATTCCCTGGACTGCCGCTGGAGCAGGCGCAGACCTGGGCCGGTTTGCGCCCTGCTACGCCTTCGGGCAAGCCCGTTGTGGGGGCCAGCAAGCTGGCCGGTCGCTTGTGGGTGAATGCAGGCCACGGCGCATTGGGCTTCACCTTGGCTTGCGGCTGCGCGGCGATTCTGGCGGCTCACCTGACAGGCGAGGCTTCGCCTATTGATGATGCTCCATTTCGTCCTTAGACCTTGAAGCGGATGATGGGTACGTGGCAATCAATTGTCCGTGGCCGGTCATGGGTTTACGGTAGCAGGGCGTGGTATTGAACGTTTGGCGCTGGGTAATTGGCCGCTAGTACTCAGTAGCGATGATTGCGTACCAGTAGATGGAGATGGGCAAGTTTTCCCTTGGAAGCTTGCCCATTTTTTTTGACGTATTTGTTTTTAGACGGTTGCCCGCAAAACCGGCGTCGCTTTGAAGCCCGCCGTCAGCAACAGGGATAGCCCATAAATAGCTACCGCCAGCACCGGAATCGACCACAGCGCATTGAAATCCAGTGCCGTGAACAGGTAGCGGTACATCAGGTCGATCAGCCAGGGGTGGATCAAATACACCCCCAAGGTCAGCTCCGCCAGATGGGCACTGATACGCGAGTTGATCAAAGGCTGATCCCAGTCACGCAGCAGCAGAATCAGTGCGATGGACATGGGGATGACGGTGATGCTCAGGTAATCATAAAAGTACGCACCCGTTTGTCTATCGTGCGTGATAGCCAGTGCATAAAAGCCCCAGGCCGTTGCCACGATACTGCCCAGCAGCACCGTGATAGTCAGCCAGCGGGGCACATTCACCGGCACTTTGCGCAGCAGGTAACCGAGCAGGAAATAGGGCAGATAGGACAGGAACCAGGTAAAGAAGGGCGCAGAGTGAGTGTTCAAATCCGGATTACTGAGGGTGCTAAGGGCGGACAGCACAAACGCCGCTCCGGTCAGCGCAGCCAGCTGCTTCAAGTTGGTGTTCTGAACCATGCGACGCAAAAAGGGCGTGAACAGGTACAGGAACACAATCATGTACAGAAACCAGAGATGGAAATAAGGCCGACCCTGTAGCAGCCGCTCCAGATAGGGATAGGGGTCCGCGTCCGGCGTCCACCAATGCTGCTTGAAGGCCGTCCAGCCCAGATAGAAAGCGGTCCAGAACAGCAGCGGCAGCAAGACTCGCGATGCTCGCTTCCGATAAAACAGCTTCATGCCTTCCTGGGGACGAGGCTCCAGCAAGAGCGCACCGCTGACCATGACGAAGACAGGCACACACCAGCGGGTGGCGGCATCGTAGAGATTGCCACTCCACCAGTTGGCGGTGCCCAACTCGGCATTCAGGACGGCGTAGGCGGCGATATGCAGGCAGACGACAGAGAAAATCGCCACGATCCGTGCATTGCTGATCCAGTTCATGACAAGACATAAAAATCAGAGACCTCCCCATCCTAACGAGCAGACGTTTCTGATTTGTCCCCCAAATACGGGATTTAGCGTCCAGTTTTATCTGGATGTGACTGCATGGCTGCAGGTTTTCTGTGGATGCAGGCTGGATGAAAACATCCCGCTCTCTTTCGAAGAAGACTGAAAAAGGGTGTATAAATTACCAGCGTTATACGGTTAAATAGCAGGCTTAGCCAGACAGACCCGCCAGGGCATTCCTGAGCGAGCGGTGCTGGGCAGGAGTACGGTAGATGGAGCTGGATTTGAGGGGCTTGGATGTGCTGATTGCCCTGGTCGCCTTGGCGCTGGGTTTGCTGATCGGGCTGTGGCTGCGGGCGCGCATGAGTGCGCCTATCGAGCAGGCACTGGAAGATCGCTGCACGCGTCTGGAACAAGATCTGGCCCATGCTCAGGAGCAGACTCAGGATGCGCAGGATAGGGCAGTGGAGCTGGACAAAGAGCTGATACGCCGCGATGCCCAGTTGCAGGCTCAGGAGATGCGCAATCAGGCCATACAAGAGGACCTGGAGCATAGCCGCGAGCAGATGCGTTTGCAGTTCGAGTCTTTGGCCCAGCAGATTCTGGAGGCTAAAGGACAGACCCTGCGTCAGGATAGTCAGCGCACTTTGGATGAAATGCTGCGACCATTCCGGGAGCAATTGGCAGGCTTCCAGTTGCGTGTGAATCAAGTGCACGATGAATCTGTCAAAGGCCAGACTGCCTTGAGTCTGGAACTGCAGCGCATGCAGGAAATGGGCCTGCGCATGAGTGCCGAGGCTCACTCCCTGGCGGTGGCGCTGAAGGGCGACAAAAAGACTACTGGCAACTGGGGTGAAACTCAGCTGGAAAAAACGCTGGAAGTGGCCGGTTTGGTACGAGGTGTCCACTTCGACACACAATGGCAGGCCCGCGACGAGCAAGGCCGCTTGCGATACCCCGACTTCGTCGTGCACCTGCCGCAGGACAAGCATCTGGTGCTTGATTGCAAAGTATCCCTGGTGGATTACGACCGCGCTATCCGCGCTGAGACTGACGAGGAACGCCAACAAAGCCTGCAAGCGCATGTGCAAGCGCTACGCAATCATATTGATGATCTGGCCTCCAAGGATTACAGCGCCTTGGCAGGCTTGAACAGCCCCGGCTTCGTGTTCATGTACGTGCCCATTGAAGCGGCCTATATGCAGGCTTTGCAGCATCATCATGGCCTGTTTGACTACGGCCTGGGCAAGAACGTCCTGATGGTCTCGCACACAACCTTGCTGCCTATTTTGCGTACCGTAGCCAATATCTGGATGATGGTGCGCAGCAACGAGCAAGCCCATGAATTAAGTCAGCGCGCAGGTGATATCTACAACCAGGTATCCATCCTGGCCGAGCGCCTGAAAAAGCTGGGCGAAACCCTGGGGCAGGCGGGCAAACACTACAACAGCACGGTGACTGCACTGGCCGGCCAGCAAGGCTTGTACGGCAAAGTCAGCCGCTTTGCCGAGCTATCGGCCAGGGCTAAACGCACTCAACCTGGCATTGAGCCCTTGCATACGGATATAGAGCACGAACGTCTGGATTGGGTCTTGCCGGAAGAGGCAGAGCCAGTTCAGGACAAAGAGCCAGATACCTAATCTGGAGCAGGCTTGAGGATATAGGGTAGATTGCAGGCCGAAAAAGCACATGGCGTCCGAGTACGCCGTGTAGCTCACATCGATTTATTGTTTATTCCGCGCGTCGTCGCTCAGGCATGAGCAGGTCCATGAAAGGACACGACTTTGGGCCTTGGCTTTTGCTCTGCCTGCCAAAGATCGTAGTGGGACTGCATGTTGATCCACATTTCGGCACTGGTTCCAAGGGCGTCGCGCAGGCGTAAGGCCATGTCTGCCGAAATACCGGCAGAACCATTGAGAATGCGCGATAAGGCTGCACGCGTTACGCCAAGGCGGGATGCCGCCTCAGTGACACTGAGTTCGCCCAAGTATTCCCGCAAGACTGGGCCGGGGTGGGATGGGTTGTGCATACGCATAATGTTTTCCTAGTGATAGTCCTGGTAGTCCACCAAAACAGCGTCTTCGCCTTCAAAGTAAAAGGTTAGACGCCAGTTTCCGCTAACCGATATTGTGTAGTGATCTTGTACAGATTGGCCTTTGGGGTTTTTGCCAGATAACTTGTGGAGCTTCCATCCGGGGGCGTTCATATCTTCCGCTTGAGTAGCAGAGTGCAGGGCCGTTAACTGAATCTGAAGGCGAACAGCATGCTTGGCTTGAATGCCGGATTTGGAGCCGGTTTCAAAGTAAGCCTGAAGACCCTTGTGTCGGAAGCTCTTAATCATTTGTATAGTGTATATGATCGCTATACGATATGCAAATATTGACGTTATTCTTGGCCTATTTGCTGTTTCGCCTGGGGTTGAGTTTTTGAACTGGCTGAAGGGCGTTGAGGCTGGTTTAGTGCGGTCGATGGCTTTTATGGTTGAGCGCCATCATCCTGCTCAATAAGCTCCAGCCACTGCTCCACCAACTGCGGTGCGCTGAACAGATAGCCTTGCAATGCATGGCAGCCGCGACGCAGCAGAAATTCTTTTTGCTGCTCGTTTTCCACACCCTCGGCCACGACATGCAGGCCTAGCTGTCTTGCCATCGCCAGAACGGTGCGCACAATGGCGTTGGCTTCCTGTTCCATGGGTACGCCCAGAATCAGGCTGCGGTCCATTTTCAGCTCGTACAGAGGCAGGCGGCGGATGGCGGCCAGGTTAGAGTAGCCTGTGCCAAAGTCGTCCATGGAAAAGCGGATGCCCAGGTCTTTCAGCTCTCGCATCATGCTGTTGGCAGAGGCAAAGTCCTCCATCAGCACGCCTTCGGTAATTTCAAAGATCAGGCGGTGGGCGGGAGCGCCGCTGCTCTCCAGGATCTGGCGTGTACGGCGGGCAAAGTCGGGTCGACGGAACTGAATCGGGCTGACGTTGATGGAAATGGGGAAGCTGCATTCCTGGGTCTGTAGCAGCAGATCACAGACGGATGCCATGATCCAGTCGCCCAAGGGGGTGATCAAGTCCGTGCTTTCGGCCAGCGGAATAAAAAGGTTGGGTGTCAGCATGCCGCGTGTCGGGTGCAGCCAGCGCAGCAGCACTTCGGCTCCGCTGATGCGGTTTTGCTTGTCGTACTGGGATTGGACAAACAGGCGCAACTGATCCGAACCAATGGCAAATCGCAGGTCGTGCTGTAGGCTCAGGTGTTCTTCAAGCGCCTCTTGCATGCCAGGTTCGTACAAGGTGATCTGGTTGCGGCCATTCTCCTTGGAGCGATACATGGCGGTGTCGGCCTGACGCATCAGGTCCTCAGAGGTCAGGGTGCTGTCGGTGATCAGGGCCAGGCCGATACTGCTGCTACTCAGGTAGGAGTGGCCTTCGATGCTGTAGGGCTCTTCCAGACGGGTGCGTACCAGTTCGGCAAACTCCAGGGCCTCCTTGTAGCAGTCACGCACAGTGCCGGGATGCAGGATTTTCAGGATGACGAATTCGTCTCCGCCCAGGCGGGCCACGATGTCCTGGGGATCAATCATCAAGGACAGACGGCGCGCGACTTTGCGCAGCAAGGCATCGCCAATCGCGTGTCCTCGTGCATCGTTAATGTGCTTGAAGCGGTCCAGATCCAGGAAGTACAGCGCACCGGGTCGTTTGTACGGTTCTATGGTCTGCAGGTGACGTTCCAGACGCTGCAGCAGCAGGCGGCGGTTGGGCAGCTCGGTGAGCGGGTCATAGAAAGCCAGCCGGTAGTTCTCTGACTGCGTGGCTTTCAGGGCCGAGATATTCGTGGAGATACAGTACAGACTGGTCTGCCGGGTCTCGGGGTCTTTGACCGGCATTTTGATGGAAAAGAATGTCGCGCGTATATCGCCTTTCCGGTCGCGTACCACTTCTTCCACGGCCAGGCGTTCACCGCTGTACAGCACCTGCTCGTCGTTATGGCGAAACTCGTTAATAGTCTGCTTGTTAGCGTACAAATCCTGGTCGGTTTTGCCCACAATGCTGACGGTCGTGTAGTTCAGGTCTTCGCACAGCTTGCGGTTGGCGTACTGATAACGAAACTGATCGTCCTTGATGTAAACGTACGCATCAATCGCATCCAGTACCGTATGCAGATGGTGTTCGGTACGGACCAGTTTCTTGCGCTGACGACGCAGGCCAATGCGCATCAGGGTGACGGTCAGCAGGGCAATGGTCAGCAAGACACCCAGTGTCAGCAAGGCGGGGATAATCCAGGGCTTGGTCGGTTTCTCGATCAGGCGCAGGCCCCATTGGTTCAGTGTTTCTGTGTAAAACGGGTCGTTGTTGTCTTGCCATTGCTTGATGTGGGTATCAATGGCGGCCAGCAGGTCCAGGTGGCGGTCCTTGGCCGTGACAAAGTAGGTATTGGTCGGCTCCAGCCTGATGGGGGCGGTTTTCAGGCCGTGCTCGCCCGCGTGACGCACCCCAAACAAATGGCCGACTACGGCCGCGTCGGCCTGTTTGCTTTGGACCAGTTTCAGGGCGTTGTATTGGGAATCAGTAATGACCAGCTTGGAACCCAGCTCCAGTTTCTGCAAAATATTGTAGAGCTGGGTTAGTTGCAGAGTTCCGCTCATGACAGCAATGCGCTTGCCATTCAAGTCGTTCAGTGCACCGATATGGGTGGTTTTACCCGTGAAGATCTGAGACCAGTCCTCCAGCACGGCGCGACTGTGAAAGCTGTACAGGGCGGCGCGCTCAGGGGAATAAGCCAGGCCGGGCACAATATCCAGCAAGTCATTTTGCAGGGCATTCAAGCATTGCTGCCAGTCGCATTGCACGGCTTCCAGAGTCCAGCCTTCACGCTTGGCAATCTCCAGCAGGAGTTCGCCCATGATGCCGCCGGGCCTGGCTTGGCTGTCCAGCAGCAGTTTGGGTGGGTTTTCGTAAATACCCACGCGCACAATATGCTGCTGGGAATGCGGTGCAGCATGGGCGGCGGGGGCGACGAACCCCAGAGCGGCCAGCATGCCTAGCACGTACATTGCCCTGCGCAGCGATAGAGTAAAAAGGCGGGGCAAATTCATAGGGTAGAGGCTGCACAAAGCAGGTAAGCGGGGGCGGGTGCGGTCATGCAACAATGATGCGACTAATTTAACTGAATATTGAGATGCGGGGCGGATGCTGCCACATTTCGGGCACAAATAGCAGGGAGCAGGCTAATGGCGGATTGTGAAACGGTAGAAGTGTGTGTTAAAGGCCGGGTGCAGGGGGTGGGGTTTCGGGCAAGTGCGCTACGCCATGCTCATCTATACGGCGTCAAAGGTTGGGTCAGTAACGCGGCCAACGGCTCGGTCGAATTGGTGTTGCAGGGCAGTACGGATGCGATTGACCAGATGGTTAGCTGGCTGCATATCGGCCCTGAACAGGCCCAGGTCGAGCAGGTAGATATCCAGCGTTCTTACACAGACAAACGCTACGATTTTTTTGATATACGCTAGCTCGGCAGCGTTGACGGCAGAAGCTGGTTGGGCGCATTTCACCGACAAACAAGTGGTTACGTGCCAGATAGTTTGCGGGCAAACCCTAGGAAAACACTTGTTTTTTTTTAGTCGGTTCAGATTACCATTCGTTTTATTTCCAGCAGAACGTCGATGGAAGCCGAATGGAACCTTTGCTGCGACTGCAACGCATTTTGCCAGAATTGACGCCTGAGTTGCTTCGGGCTGCCCAGTGGGTGGAGCGCCATCCTGTTGAGGTCAGCCTTTGGTCCATGCGCAGGCAAGCTCAGGCCTTGTCAGTGGCTCCCGCCACGATGCTGCGTTTGGCACGGGCTGCCGGTTATGACAGCTACGATCGTTTCCGGGCGCCGTTTCAACAAGCCTTGCATCGCAATGACGACACCATGGCTTCGCGGGCTCAATCCTTGCAAGGTAGTCGCGCTGCCGAACAGCAGACCCAGGCCTTGGGCCAGCAGCAGGAGGCAGCGGTGGAGTCTGTCCTTCGGCTTAATCCGGCAGGTAGCCTGGATGCGTGTGCCAAAGCCATTCTGGCGGCACCCAAGGTTGGCTTTCTAGGAGCGGGCGCCAGCTTTGCCTGCGCCTTCCAGATGCATTACGCCTATCAACTGATGTGTGGCAACGGGGTGTTGCTTAACCGTGCCGCAGATGTATTGGTGGAGCTGGAGACTGGCCTGGAAAGTGGTGGCGTGCTGCTTGTGATCAGCCAGGCTCCGTATGTGAAGGCCGTCGTGAACAGCGTTCGCTCTGCGGTGGAGCGTGGCACGACCGTGGTGGCCCTGACCGATAGCGTCTTGTCACCCATTGCACAAGGTGCCAAGCATGTATTGCTGTTTGATCCTCATACGGGCAAGCAGCCCATGGCCAGCTTTTTTCATTCCTTGGTAGGGCCTGTGACCGTAGCCGAACATCTGCTGGCTCGTATCGCTGCACAGGGCGGCAAGACAGTGGTAGAGCGTCTTGCGCAGCTGGAGTCCTCATTTCGCCGTCAGGAGATTTATTGGCAGGATGGTGATGTTGCTGTCACCAATCCGCCTTGAGCACCACGATAGAAAGTAAACCGGACATTCCGGCAATTCAAATGGGGTCCACCCCAAGGGAGACAAAAGATGAAGCACACTGCAAAGAAAACAGGTAAGAAACTGGTGTTGGCATCAAGCACAGCCGCCGCTTTATGTGCCATGTTATTGAGCCCTTTGCCGGCCAGTGCCCAGCAAAAATTTGTCAGCATTGGAACGGGTGGGGTGACAGGGGTGTATTACGCGGCCGGCGGAGCTATTTGCCGGTTGGTGAATAAAGACCGTGGGACCGATGGCGTGCGATGCTCTGTCGAGTCTACCGGCGGTTCGGTGTTTAACGTCAATACCATCAAGGCGGGCGAACTGGATCTGGGGGTGGTGCAGTCCGACGTGGGCTACAACGCCTATAACGGCGAAGGGCAGTTCAAGGACGGCGGTGCCTACACCAAGCTGCGCTCGGTGTTTTCCATCCATCCCGAACCCTTTACGGTGTTGTCGCGCAAAGAAGCCAATATCAGTACCTTTGACGACTTCAAGGGCAAACGGTTTAACGTAGGCAATCCGGGTTCGGGCACACGAGCATCGATGGATCAGTTGTTGCAGGCAATGGGCCTGGATAACAGCTTTTTCTCGCTGGCCTCCGAACTGCGCCCGGACGAACATGGTCCAGCCCTGTGTGATGGCAAGATTGATGGGTTCATCTATGGAGTCGGGCACCCTTCGGCCAATATTCAGGACCCGACCACATCTTGTGGCGCCAAGCTGGTTCCTCTGACGGGGCCTGCTGTAGAAAAACTGGTCGAAACCTATCCTTACTATGCCAAGGCCGTCATTCCGGGTGGTCTGTACCCCAACAACCCAGACGATGTCCAAACTTACGGTGTTTTAGCGACTTTTGTGACGTCGGAGGATGTCCCTGAAGAGTCCGTTTATAACGTCGTCAAAGCCGTGTTCGACAACTTTGATGATTTCAAGCGTTTGCATCCTGCATTGGCAAACCTGAAAAAAGAAGACATGGTCAAGAACGGTCTGTCTGCTCCTTTGCACAAAGGGGCTGAAAAGTACTTCAAGGAAAAAGGGCTGCTGTAAGGCGGCCTGATATTGGCCAGGCTGGCTACGCTGGCCTGGTCGCAAGTGCCACCGCACCGGCAGTGGTCTTGCTTCTGGTTTGGAGTTCCTGGGCTGCCTGGCCCAGGTGATCGGTGCTTGGTCGTTTGACCCGGCTGCATCGGCGCTTCAAACCAGACTTTCCTGGAGACATATGCAAATGACACAACAAGAACAGAAGAAAATGGGGCCGGACGTTGCCCTGACACAGGATGAAACGGCAGAACTGGAAAAGCTGGTTGCAGACGTAGACAGGGGCGGGCGCACTGTTGCGGGCGCAGCGGGCATGGTTTTGTTTCTGGCGGCCATAGGCTGGTCCTTGTTTCAGCTTTGGTACGCTTCCCCGCTGCCCTTTGCCCTGAATCTGGGCATTTTCAATGACACTGAGGCGCGTGCCTTGCATTTGGGCATTGCCATGTTTCTGGCCTATCTGGCTTTCCCTGCACGCAAAACGTCGGCTCGGGATCGTATTCCAATTCATGACTGGGTCCTGGCCCTGATCGCTGCTTTTTGCGGCTCATATTTGTTCTTTTTCTATAAAGAACTGGCCATGCGCCCCGGCATCCCGACCACAATGGATGTGGTCGTGGCCAGTGTTGGCCTGGTGTTGTTGCTGGAGGCTACACGTCGCTCTTTGGGCGCGCCGATGGCCGTGTTGGCACTGATCTTTATCGCTTATATTTTTCTCGGCCCCTGGTTGCCGGATGCGCTGTCTCATCGCGGTGCTTCATTGCAGCGCCTGGTCTCGCATATGTGGCTGACTACCGAAGGGGTTTATGGGGTCGCACTGGGCGTTTCGGTTTCTTATATCTTTATTTTTGTATTGCTGGGCTCCTTGCTGGATCGTTGCGGGGCGGGCAATTACATGATGCAGGTCTCGTTTGCCTTGCTGGGGCATTTGCGTGGGGGGCCTGCCAAGGTTGCCGTGGTGTCCTCGGCGGTGAATGGCATTGTGTCTGCTTCCTCCGTTGCTAATGTGGTGACGGGCGGTATTTTCACGATTCCCCTGATGAAGAAAGCCGGTTACGGCGGTATTCGGGCCGGGGCCATTGAAACGGCGTCTTCCGTCAATGGCCAGATCATGCCGCCTGTCATGGGAGCGGCGGCCTTCCTGATGATTGAGTATGTTGGCATTCCCTATACCGACATCATTCGGCATGCGCTGCTGCCCGCGGTCATTTCGTATATCGCGTTGTTTTATATCGTGCATCTGGAAGCGCTCAAGCTGGGAATACAACCGATGATGGCATCGGGCAAACCCAGAACGTTCATGCAGAAGCTAGCCGGCTGGGGCATGGGTACGGCGGGCACCTTGATTGTGATGGGACTGGTGTACTGGATAGGCGTAGGGGTTCAGGCGGTAGCTGGTGCCGCCGCTATCTGGATCCTGTTGTTCCTGCTGCTGGTGCTGTACGTGTTCTTGCTGAAAGTGGCCGCAGACCACGAGGACCTGCCCACCGATATCAATGTCAACACACCGGTGCGCCCCGAGCCTTGGCCAACGGTGCGAGCCGGTTTGTATTTTCTGATCCCTATCGGCATTTTGGTCTGGTGCCTGACGGTAGAAGTGATGTCCGCGGGCCTGTCGGCCTTCTGGGCCGTTGTGGCCATGTTGTTCCAGATGGCAACCCAGCGTCCCATCATTGCCTGGTTCCGCAAGCAGGCGACGGCTCAGCCATTGCGCCAAGGCGTCAGTGAAGTCTGGGTGGGGTTGCAGGAAGGTGCCCGCAATATGGTGGGCATCGGTATTGCTTGCGGGACGGCCGGCTTGATTGTGGGTGCTATCACCTTGACGGGTCTGGGCCTGCGCATGACAGCCTTTGTGGAGCTGGTCTCCATGGGCAATGTGCTGGTCATGCTGTTTTTTACCGCTGCGGTGTGTCTGGTTTTGGGCCTGGGTATGCCTACCACTGCCAACTACATTCTGATGGCTACCTTGATGGCGCCGGTGGTGGTGGAGCTGGGGGCGCAAAGCGGCATGATCATTCCGCTGATTGCCGTCCATATGTTCGTGTTTTATTACGGGATCATGGCGGACATCACCCCGCCTGTGGGCTTGGCCACTTTTGCAGCCGCTGCCATTTCAGGGGAGGACCCGATCAAGACAGGGGTGCAGGGCGTGACCTATGCCATGCGTACAGCCGTGCTGCCCTTCATGTTCATCTTCAATCCCATGCTCTTGTTGATTGGCATACATAGTGTCTGGGAGTTGATTATGGTCGTGGTGGGTGCGACCGTGGCTTCCCTGACATTTGCAGCGGCAACCATGGGATGGCTGCGCATCAAAACAAGCTGGCTGGAGACAGTCTTGCTCTTGTTGGTGACGTTCATGCTGTTCCGACCCGATTGGTTCATGGACCATATCAGCGAAAAGTATCAGAGTCGTCCCCCATCAGAATTGATGCAGATTGTTCAGAACACGCCGGACGGAGGCAATCTGGTGGTGCAACTAGCGGGGATGAATCTGGAGGGTAAAGACTTGCAGAAAACAGTGGCTGTATCATTGCCCGGCTTGCCGCAAGGAGATGAGGCGACCGGCTTGGCAGCGGCCAGCAAGCGCTTGTCTCAGGCAGGGCTGACGGTGATGGCTTTTGGAGATACGGCGCAAGTGGCATCGGTCGCTTTTGGCAGTTCAGCGCTTAGAGCCGGGTGGGAGCAGGGCTGGGATATTCTGGAGGTGAAAGTGCCTCATCCAGATCGACCGTCCGAGTTTTGGGTCTATATTCCCGCGTTCCTGATTTTGCTCTGGCTGTGGCTAAGGCAAGGCCGGCGGATGCGTCTTGATGCCATCCCACAAGCTGCAGTCCAGAGCTGAGCGAGCCAGCCGCCCTGAGGGTGGCTGGTAGTACACTGATGGCTCTGGATGTCTGGCCCGCTGCAATAGCGGGCCATTTTCTATTTGGTTTTTGTAATGACACCAACAACAAGTGCGCCGCCTGTCCCTTCGCGCGGTGGGGTCAGCCCCAGCAAAGTATGGTGCCCGCGCGGGCACTGGAACTTGCTGGAGGAGTTCTTGCTGGAACGCTTCCCCCATGTCAGCCCCGAGATTCTGTTGGACAGGCTGGCACGAGGCGACATTCTGGATCAGGACGGGGTGCCGCAACATTTTGGTTCGCCTTATCAGCCCGATCGTTGGTTATGGTACTTCCGCATGGTGGAAAACGAAGCGGTCGTCCCTTTCGATATGCCCGTTCTATACGCGGATGAGCGTCTGATTGCTGTGGACAAGCCGCACTTTCTGGCTACAACGCCGGGCGGTCGCTACTTGTACGAAACCGCGCTGACTCGTCTGCGGCGGGACTTCGGAGAGGATGGCATCAGCCCCATTCACAGGCTGGACAGGGAAACGGCGGGTATCTTGCTGTTTTGTCGTGATCCTGCGGCTCGCGGGGCCTACCAGTCCCTGTTTCAGCAGGGCGGGATCGAGAAAGAATATGAAGCGGTCGCGCCGTTTCAGGAAAAGCTGGCAAATGGGCTGCTGTACAGCAGCTGCATGAAAGAAGTGCCCGGCAAGTTTGTCATGTGTGAGGTTGAGGGCGAGGCCAATAGCAGCACCGAAATTATTTGCGAACGCCACTGGCAGGATGAGCAGGGTCAGGAGCTGGCCTTGTACCGCCTGCGTCCCAAAAGTGGCCGCAAGCACCAGTTACGCGTGCATTTGAGCAGCCTGGGGGCACCTATTATCAATGATGTGTTCTACCCTGAGCTTTTGCCGGAGCGTGACGCGGACGATTTCAGCCAGCCCTTGCAGTTGCTGGCTCGGCACATTGCCTTTGTGGACCCCATAACGGGTGAGCAAAGACGCTTCAGCAGTCAGCGGCAGCTGGAATTGGCTTGAGCCTATTGGCATTGCGCTTGAGTACGCTATTGTCGAACAGCCACAGCCACAGCCAGTCTTGCTGCTGGTGCCCTTTATCTAGCCAGCTAGTCCAAGGGACGACGGCGAAAGCCCGAACCTTAATAGTTGCGGAAAGCCGCCTCTATCTCATCGTGCTCCAGTTGAGCAGCCAGACACAGCATTAATAAAATTCGGGCCTTTTGAGCAGGCAAGTAATGCGCGGCAATGGTGTTGTGATCCTGGTCATACGCACTGTCTGTCACAGGTCCTGCATGGATGCGAGAAGCCCGCACACACACCACGCCTAGTCGGTGTGCCCGGCTGACACCTTCCAAGGCTCCGGGGGTCAGGCTGCCGTTGCCAGTCGCCGCCACCACAATGCCTTGCACACCGCTTTGTGCTGCGTGGCGGTACAGTTCGGCCAAAGTATCGGGGTGATCGTAAAAAATCTGCACTTTAGGAAGGCTGTGCAAAGAGCGCACATCGAACAGGCTGCTGTGCGTATGGGGCAGCAGCGTACGCATCATGAAACGCGGCTGCCCGCCTGCAACCAGACCCAAGGGGCCGGCATCGGGTGAACCGAAGGCGCTGGTCTGAGTGGTGTGTTGTTTGCTCAGGAAACGGGCGCTGTGTATCTGGTCGTTCAGCAGTACCAGTACACCTTGATCCTGTGCCAGCGAAGAGCAGGCTACTTGCACGGCCTGATACAGATTCAGTGGACCGTCGGCACTCAAGGCCGAAGCCGGGCGCATGGCCGCGACCATGACCACAGGCTTGTCGGTTTTCAGGGTCAGGTGCAGGAAAAAAGCGCTTTCTTCCAGCGTATCGGTGCCGTGGGTAATGACCGCGCCGTTGATGTCCGGTCGTGCGAGCAGAGCATTGAGCTTGTGGGACAGCTCCAGCAGCATCAGCGAGCCCATGGCCCGGCTGTCCACGTTGAAAATCTGATGGCATTCCAGATCGGCCAGCTCGGTGATACCGGGCACGGCTTGCAATAGCGTTTCTACGCCCTGGGTGATGTCGTAGTCCGTCAGACCAAGATTGGATTGGGTTGTGGCGGCAATCGTGCCGCCGGTGCCTACCAGGGCCAGTTTGGGGCGAGTCGGCATGTGAGGGTGCTCCGCGTCCAGTTGTTGCGCTAGGGGGTGCGGAGAGCCTGGGGTGGCGCCGGTTTAACGGCGCACTTTCAACCAGCGCTCGACCAGGTGCACCACCGATAGCAGGGTAAAGTTGATCAGCAGGTACAGCAGACCCGCAATAACAAAGGTCTCGATGATGGCGTAGTTCTGGTTCATCAAGCGTTTGGCATGACCGGTCAGGTCCATGACGGCAATGGTCGAGGCCAGACTGGTGCCTTTGATGGCCAGCACAATTTCATTGCTGTATGCGGGCAAGGCCTGGCGAATCGCCAAAGGAAACGCCACGCGACGAAAGCGCATCCAGGCGGACATGCCGATGGACTTGGCTGCCTCGATCTGGCCCACTGGCACAGCCTGAAAACCGCCCCGGAAGACTTCACTGACGTAGGCGCCACTGTTCAGGCCAATGGCCAGAATCGCGCAGCGCATGCCGTCGCTGAACAGCCACCACAACGTGGGTGAGTCCTTTACAAAACTCAGGGTGCCCACACCGTAGTACAGCAGGAACAACTGCACCAGCAATGGGGTGCCACGAAATACCGTGCTGTAGCTAAAGGCAAAGCTGCGCAAAATGCGACTATGAGACTGGCGCATCAGGGCCAGTGACAGGCCGATGAACAGCGACAGCACAATGCCCCACAGGCCGATATACACGCTCATGCCAAACCCTTTGAACAGGGTTTCGACGGTGGTATTGAATAATTCCAGATCAATCATGCCTGGGCTCTCATGCCTTTGCCGGTATAGCGTTCGGCCAGCAAAAACAGGGCCTGACTACAGGCACCAATCAGAAAATAAAGCACGCCTGCAATCAGGTACATGGCCATGGGTTCGCGCGTGTTGGCGGCTCCCAGGGTCGCGGCCCGCATGATCTCGACCAGACCCACCAGGGAGATCAGAGCCGTGTCTTTCAGTGCGGTTTGCCAGACGTTATTGGCGCCGGGCAGGGCGTACCAGAACATTTGCGGCAGGATAATGCGGCGCAGGCGCTGCCAGGGGGACATGCCAATGGCTTTGGCGGCCTCGATCTGGCC
Source organism: Alcaligenes sp. GCM10023179 (assembly GCF_042653705.1). Taxonomy (NCBI): domain Bacteria; kingdom Pseudomonadati; phylum Pseudomonadota; class Betaproteobacteria; order Burkholderiales; family Alcaligenaceae; genus Alcaligenes; species Alcaligenes sp. GCM10023179. The sequence continues at coordinate 315,311 of NZ_JBHSIQ010000006.1, forward strand.
TTCGGGAATGGCTTGCAAGGCACCGCGAAACACTTCCACGCTGTACGAGCCTGCAATCAGGCCAATGGCCAAAATGCCGACCAGTGCGGGGAACCAGCGCGTCATCACATCTTCCATGCGCATGAAATCGGCCAGATCGGAGACGACTTGGACCGAGCCAAAAAACAGTAGGTAGATGATGAGCAGCTCGGGGATACTGCGAACAACCGTGGTGTACAGGCTAACGGGGCCACGCAGCCAGCGTGGCCCGTTGGTCTTGATGCTGGCTCCTGTAATCCCAATGACTACGCCCAGGGCCATGCCCAAAACGGAGATCAGCAAGGTCATTGCTGCTCCGCGAAGGAACATCCAGCCCCAGCCTTCGCGCAGCACATTAAAAATGGTCTCTAGCATCAAGTGGTACTTCTCGACTTATTTCTTGCAGATCTCGTAGTTGGCGATGTCGATGTCAAACCACTTTTCGCTGGCGGTCTTGACGGTGCCATCGTCGATCAGCTTGCACAGGGCAGCGTCAACCTTGGCTTTCAGTTCTGCATTGTCTTTGTGAATACCGACGGCAATGCCATAACCCAGAGTTTCAGGGTCGGAAGAGCCTTTGATGACCAGCTTGGACAGGGCAAAGTTGTCCTCGCCGACTTTATGCAGGAATTTGGACTGGGAGGTCAGGTCGGCAAAGGTGCCGTTCAGACGACCGGCGTCCAGATCGATTTGCATCTGGTCCAGGGTCTCGTAGTTCTTGACGGTGGTCTTGGGGGCTTTCTTGGACAGGAAAGCGCCGTGAGTGGTGCCACCTTGAACGCCAATGGTTTTGCCAGCCAGACCATCAAAAATAGCTTGTTCGTTGTCGGCACCGACCAGTTCACTGTTCTTGGGCAGAACGAAAATGGCGTCTTCAACGGCGTAAGGAATACTGAAATTCACGCGCTTGGCACGCTCGGGGGTGTAGGACATGCCCGAGATGATCAAGTCAAAGCGTTTGGCATCCAGCGAAGGAATCAGGCTGTCAAAGGCTTGCACGATGAATTTGCAATCGCTGTTCAGCTCCTTGCACAGGGCAGCGCCCACGTCGGCGTCAAAGCCGGTGACTTTACCGGCTGCGTCCACCATGCTCCATGGTGGGTAACCGCCTTCGGTACCGATTTTCAGGGTGTCTGCCATTGCAGCCTGGGAGCCCAACAGGGCCAGGCTGGCACAGATCAGGGTCTTGCTGAGGAAACTCATGGTCTGGCTCTCCTTTGTGGATAGGCTGGTCAGAGCCGTATTGGCCCTGCTGGTTTTCCAGCCGGTGTCGTATTCACGAAGCGATGATCTTACTGCATTGGTTGTAGAAACTGCTGTAGACGCTCGGATTGTGGCCTATCGAACAGATCTTTGGGATGGCCACGTTCTTCAATCAGGCCGTTGTGCATGAAAATGGTCTCGGAAGAGACGTCACGCGCAAAATTCATTTCGTGGGTGACCAGGATCATGGTGCGGCCTTCCTGGGCCAGTTGGCGAATCACACGCAGAACTTCGCCCACCATTTCCGGGTCCAGCGCCGAAGTCGGTTCGTCAAACAGCAAGACATCCGGGTCCATGGCCAGCGCACGGGCAATGGCCACGCGCTGCTGCTGACCACCGGACAGTTCGGCCGGGTAGGCATCGCATTTGTTGCTCAGGCCCACCTTGCCCAGCAGTTCGCGGGCGTATTCCGCCGCTTCACGGGCCGGGCGGCCTTTGACATGGATGGGGCCTTCGGTGACGTTTTGCAGCACCGTGCGGTGCGACCACAGATTGAAGTTCTGAAACACCATCCCCAAGCGGGCGCGGACTTGTTCCAACAGGCGCGGATTGTCTGTCTGGCAAATGCCCTTGCGATTGCGATGGCTGCGCAAAATGTCATTGCCGATCTGGATTTCGCCCTGATCGGGGACGACCAGATGGTTAATGCAGCGCAGCAGGGTACTTTTGCCCGAGCCGGAGGCTCCAATAATGGAGAGCACGTCGCCCTTGTGAGCTTGCAGGGAAATGCCCTTGAGCACCTCGTTGGTGCCAAAGCGTTTGTGGATGTCGCGTACCTGGACCGCCGCGTTCAGGTCATTGTTATTCACAGCAACGTCCTTGCGGTCAAAGAGAAAGGGGGTAAGGGTTTCATACGGGTGTCATATCCTGGATGCCCCGATTCTACCGCTTTCCCCCTGTTTTTTTTGCACAAGCGCTGTATTTTGCTCATAAAAAGCGGCATAAACCGGGTACGCCGCCTTATGACCTTATGGATACAGGCCGCGTACCTGACGAGATTCCAGAATGCGGGCGCAACCTACGATAAAGGCAGCCGTACGCAAGGTGACGTTGTGCTCTTTGGCAACCGCCGCCACCGTGGTGTAGGCCGAGCGCATCATCATTTCCAGACGGTTGTTGATCTCGTCCTCGGTCCAGAAGAAGCTGGAGAAGTCCTGGACCCACTCGAAGTAGGACACGGTCACGCCACCGGCGTTGGCCACCACGTCCGGAACAATGGTCACGCCCTTGTCGTTCAGGATGTCGTCGGCTTCCGGGGTGGTGGGGCCGTTGGCGCCTTCGATCACGATGCGGGCGCGGATGCGGTCGGCATTGTTCTTGTTGATCTGACCCTCCAGAGCGGCCGGGATCAGCAGATCGGTTTCGATATGCCAGAAGTCTTCGTTGGAAATGGCCTCGGCATTGGGCGCTCCGGCCAGACCTTTGTGCTGTTCCATGTGGTTCAGCAAGGCCAGTACGTCCAGACCGTTGGGGTTGTATACCGTGCCGGTGTGATCCTGTACGGCCAGCACCTTGGCACCGGCTTCCTGGAACAGGCGGGCAGCGGTCCCACCCACGTTACCGAAGCCTTGCACAATGACGCGGGCGCCATTCAGGTCGATACCGGCGTCGCGGGCCGCTTCACAACCCACGGTATACACGCCGCGGCCAGTGGCTTCCACACGGCCCAGGCTACCGCCCAGGGAGACAGGCTTGCCGGTGACCACGCCGGTGCTGGTGCCACCGACATTCATGGAGTAGGTGTCCATCATCCAGGCCATGGTCTGGGCGTTGGTGTTCACGTCCGGGGCTGGAATGTCCTTGTTGGGGCCAATAATCACACCGATTTCGCTGGTGTAGCGGCGGGTGATGCGCTCCAGTTCGGCCTGGGAGTGGTTGCGCGGGTCGATACGAATACCGCCCTTGGCACCGCCAAATGGCAGGTTCACGGCAGCCGATTTGATCGACATCCAGGCAGCCAGAGCCATCACTTCGGACAGGGTGACATCCTGGTGGTAGCGCACGCCGCCCTTGCCTGGGCCACGGGAAGTATTGTGCTGAACGCGGTAGCCCTCGAAGTGGGCCACGGTGCCGTTATCCAGTTCAATGGGTACGTCTACAATCAGCGTGCGCTTGGGGCGCTTGAGTGTTTCAACCCATCGGGACAGTTTGCCCAGATACGGAGTGACTCGCTCCACTTGTTCGAGATAAATACCCCACGGGCCGACGTCGTCGGCGTTCAGGTATGACGGCAAAGCATGGGTGGGACGATCTGTCATGAGCTCCTCGATAAGGTTGGGGAAACGGGATACGAGTACACAGTGAAGACGTGTGATTGCGCACAGACGCAGAACCTGGCAAACACGCTGTGGATGGGCTTAGCGGTGGCCGTGTGCAACAGTTATGCTATCGGAAATGGCCGCTGTTGTGTTTGCAGCGTTTGCGATGGTTTTATCTGGGTGCGTGTGCATTGATGGCTTCTTCTGACTCTTCCCTTTCTGGTCGCTTGGCGCAATTGCGCCAACGTATCGAACAGGCTTGCTTGCAGGCCGGCCGCCCTGCGGATGCGGTGGCTCTTTTACCGGTAAGCAAAACCTTTCCTGTGCCCGTGCTGGCTCAAGCCCTGGATTTGGGCCTGTCGCGAATGGGCGAGAACAAGGTTCAGGAGATTCGAGACAAGCAGGCAGAGCTGGCCGATCGCGCGGTGCAGTGGGTGATGATAGGCCATCTGCAGAGCAATAAGGCCAAAGATATTGCACGCTTAGCCAGCGAAGTACAGTCTTTGGACCGTTTGTCCCTGGCTCAGGCCCTGGATCGACACCTGCAACACGAGCAGCGTAGCCTGGACGTGCTGATCCAGGTCAAGACCTCGCCCGAGCCCAGCAAATTTGGTTTGGCACCTGAAGAACTGCCCGCTTTCATGCAGTCCCTGCGTTCGCTCGATACCTTGAAGGTCCGCGGTCTGATGACCATGGCCGTCAATAGCGATGACCCCCAGGCAGTTCGCGCCTGCTTTGCCAGCCTGCGCCAGTGGCGCGATCGTCTGGTGGAGTTGGGCCATGAACAGGTGCAAGGCCTGTCCATGGGCATGAGCGGGGATTTCGAGCTGGCGATTCAGGAAGGTTCCACTGAAGTGCGAGTGGGTTCGGCCCTGTTTGGCGCACGCGATTACAGCTAATCGATATCCGCATCGTTACTAATGCCCTGTGCAGGGCTGTCCGCGCATAATGTCTCTGCGCATCCCGGACGGGATGCTTAAAACTTAAAAAAATAGCGCCAAAAGCGCTGTCTACACGCATGGAGGAGACATCATGCATTGGAAGAACTTTGGAGCCGGTGTGCTGTTGCTAAGCGCCAGCCTGACAGGAACGGCCTTGGCAGCAGACTGGCCCCAGTCTGCCGTCACCTGGGTAGTCCCTTATCCCGCAGGTGGCGGTTCAGATGTGATTGCCCGGCTGGTCGCCAAGCAGCTGGAAAGCAGCCTGGGCCAGACCTTGATTGTGGAAAACAAACCGGGGGCCGCCACCATTATTGGCGCAACCTACGTCAGCAATGCCAAGCCCGATGGCTATACCGTAGGCACGGCTGATTCAGGCACGCTGGCCTTTAACTCCTCTTTGTACAGCAAGCTGCAATACGACCCGGCTGCCTTCACCTATGTGGGCGGTCTGGCCCGCTTCCCCCTGATGCTGGCAGTGCCACAGGAGTCGCCCTATAAAACCGTGGCCGATCTGCTGGAAGCAGCGCGTAAACAACCTGAAAAGCTGACGTCCTCGTCCGCTGGCAGTGGCTCTCCACACCATTTGGCTCTGGAGATGTTCAAGCAGCGCACGGATACCAAGATCGTGCACGTTCCTTACAAGGGAGCTGCACCCGCCATTCAGGATTTGCTGGGCGGCCAGGTGGATATGTCCTTTGTGGATTCCGCCGCAGCGCTATCCAACATCAAGGCCGGCAAACTGCGAGTGCTGGCGGTTGCCACGCCCGAGCGTAGCAGTCTGTTGCCTGATGTGCCAACCATGGCCGAAGCGGGTATTGCCGACTTCTATGCCTATGCCTGGCAAGGTTTGGTGGGCCCACCCAAGATGGACGAAGGCGCCCGTCAACGCTTGAGCCAGGACTTGATGCAGGCCCTGAAAACGCCCGAGCTGGACCAGCGTATTCGCGAGATGGGGGTGGAACCCATGCCCATGACGCCCGATGAATTCCAGGCTTACGCCCAGCGTGAACGGGCTGAATGGGCCACGGTTATCGAGCGTGCGGGCATCCGTATGGATTGACCTTGATGCGGCCCACAGTGGCCGCATAATCAGGCGGCATATTCATCGCCGTAACGTTTCAGGCCGTCCAGGTCCAGCACCTGGACGCCACCATACTTGATCAACAACAGCCCTTCGTTTTCCAGTTGGCGCAGGGCCTGGTTGGCTCGTTGGCGCGACACACGCGCCAGGTAGCCGATCTCTTCCTGGGTAATGTCCAGGCGCAGACCTTTTCCGGGGTAGAGCAGCGGGTTGAACAGCTCTGCCAGACAGCGTGCCACGCGGGCATCGGGGGTAGACAGGCTGTTGTATTCCGCCTTGCCGATAAATTGCGCCACACGTTCATTGAGCTGATGCAGGAGGTAGCGGTTGAAAGCAATGCTCTGGTCCAGCAAATCGTTAAAACTGTGTACGGGCAAGCGGGCCACCTGGCTGTCGCGCAAGGCGACCACATCGTATTTGCGCTCTTCGTTTTTCAGCAAGGAGCCTTCGCCTATCCAGCCACCGGCAGGTACCCCGGTCATGGAAGCGATCTTGCCTTCGGAATTTCCTACCGACACTTTGAGCAAACCCGAGAGCACGCCAATCCACGCGGTGGCGCGTTCTCCCTTGCGTTCGACGATGGCCCCGGCCTCGTATGCGGTGATCAGTGTGTCGCGGCGGACACGCTCTTGCAGCTCGGGTGTCAACAAGCGAAACCAGGCGGCTCGCTCCGATAAAGCATCTACAACATGCATGAGGATTAACCCTCGATAAAGGTCGAATGTCATGTCCGTGACAATCTTCGGGACGGGCAGCCGATAACTTGATTATTAACAGGCTGCAAATAGCTTGAGGGCATAACATCTGCCTTCTGCCGCAATCATAAGCAGCCTCCTGGACCATAACAAGCCGGGAAAATTCGGAGGAGACATGGTTGTGCGGATGGATAAAGAGCAGGTAGCGGGTTTACCCGGCACCTTCCCAGCCTGGATAGAACACCATGCCCAGGTGCGCGGCAACAAAGTTGCCATGCGCGAAAAAGACCTGGGAATCTGGCAGACCTGGACGTGGCAGGAGCTGGCCGAACAGGCCGAGCAACTGGCTGCGGGCCTGGCCGGGCTGGGTGTCAAAGACGGTCAGCACGTCGCGGTGATCGGTGAAAACCGCCCGCGCCTGTACCTGGCCATGATGGCGGCGCAAATGCTGGGCGCTGTGCCCGTGCCTTTGTATCAGGATGCGGTAGCCCAGGAAATGCTGCACGTATTGCTGGATGCCAGCATACGCGTGGCCGTGGTCGAGGACCAGGAGCAGGTCGACAAGCTGCTGGAAGTCTGGGATCAGTGCCCCGATCTGGATGCGCTGATCTATGACGACCCACGCGGTCTGCGCAATTATCAGCAAGAGCAGCTGCAATACATCGAGCAGGTCATGGAGCAGGGCCGCCTGCAATTGGCGCGGGATCCGGACTGTGTGCGACGTATCTGGAAGGCTATTACGCCTGACCATGCTGCCGCCATGTTCTACACCTCCGGCACCACCGGCAAGCCCAAGGGGGTGGTGCTGACTCACGGCGCTCTGGTGGATCGTGGCCTGGCCATTCAGGAACTGGAATCGCTGACCGATGCCGAGGAAGTGCTGGCTTATCTGCCTCCCGCCTGGATCGGGCAGAACATGTTTTCCTACACGCAGTTCCTGGTCACGGGCTTTACGGTGAATCACCCTGAGTCACCCGAAACCGTGTCCATCGACCTGCATGATATTGGCCCGACCTATTACTTTGCGCCTCCCCGCGTGCTGGAAGGCTTGCTCACGCAAGTGACTATCCGCATGGAAGATGCCGGTGCCCTGAAGCGCGCCTTGTACAAGCGTTTCATGTCTCTGGCGCATCGTGTGGGTGTGAAGATTCTGGACAAGCGTCCCGGCGTGGGGATGTGGGATCGCCTGTGCTATGGCCTGGGCAATATCCTGATCTACGGCCCCTTGCGTAATGCCTTGGGCATGAGCCGCGTGCGTGTGGCCTATACCGCTGGTGAAGCCATCGGACCCGATCTGTTCGACTTTTACCGTTCCATTGGCATCAACCTGAAGCAGCTCTATGGCGCTACCGAGACCTCGGTATTCGTCTGCGTCCAGGAAGACGGCCATGTGCGTGCCGACACCGTAGGCCCACCTGTGAAAGGCGTGGAAATTCGTGTGGCCGATAACGGTGAAATTCAGGTGCGCAGCCCCGGCCTGTTCAAGGAGTACTACCGCAACCCCGAGTCCACCGCCGAGTCCTTTACCGAGGACGGCTGGTACCACACGGGTGATGCCGGTTATCTGGACACCGATGGTCAGCTAAAGATCATCGACCGTGCCAAGGACGTGGGCAAACTGGCCGATGGCTCCTTGTTTGCACCCAAGTACATCGAGAACAAGCTCAAGTTTTTCCCCTTCATCAAGGAAGCCGTGGCTTTTGGCGATGGTCAGGAGGAAGTGTGTGCCTTTATCAATATTGATCTGGAAGCCGTGGGCAACTGGGCCGAGCGTCGCAACCTGCCCTATGCCGGTTACACCGATCTGGCCGGCAAACCCGAGGTCTATGCCCTGATTCGGGATTGTGTGGCTCAGGTCAATGCTGATCTGGCTAATGATCCCAAGCTGGCCGGATCGCGCATCAGTGCCTTCCTGATTCTGCATAAAGAGCTGGACCCCGATGACGATGAACTGACCCGTACCCGCAAAGTACGTCGCGGCTTTATCGCGCAAAAGTACAAGGTTCTGGTCGACGCCCTGTTCAATGGCCTGGACAGGCAGTTTGTGGAGACAGAAGTGAAGTTTGAGGATGGGCGCAGCGGTCGCATTTCGGCAGACCTGCACATTGAGCGCATGACAGACGCAGCAGCAAGGAGCGCATGATGAGTGAGGCGCAAATGCCGGGCCGTCGCATTGGCCCAGTGGTACTGGATTTGAAGAATATTTCGCTGTCCTTTGGTGGTGTGAAAGCGCTGACCGACATCTCGTTCAACATCCGTGAACACGAGATCCGCTCCATCATTGGCCCGAACGGCGCAGGCAAAAGCTCCATGCTGAACGTCATCAATGGCGTGTATGCACCACAACAAGGCGAGATTGTCTTGCGTGACCAGAGTTATGCCCGCATGAACTCGCGTCACACCGCCGAGCAGGGCATTGCCCGCACCTTTCAGAACCTGGCTCTGTTCAAGGGCATGAGTGTGCTGGACAACATCATGACCGGCCGCAATCTGCACATGAAAAGCGGGGTGTTTGCCCAGGCTTTCCGACTGGGCGGTGCCGAGCGTGAAGAGATTCGCAACCGTGAATATGTGGAAGGCATCATCGACTTTCTGGAAATCCAGGCCTACCGCAAAACGCCGGTAGGACGCTTGCCTTACGGCCTGCAAAAGCGGGTTGACCTGGGGCGGGCACTGGCGATGCAACCGAGCATTCTGCTACTGGATGAGCCCATGGCGGGCATGAACATCGAAGAAAAGCAGGATATGTGCCGTTTCATTCTGGATGTGAACGAAGAGTACGGCACCACGATTGTTTTGATTGAACACGATATGGGTGTGGTCATGGATATTTCGGACCGTGTGGTGGTCCTGGACTATGGCAAGAAAATTGGTGACGGAGTACCGGACGAAGTACGACAAAATCCGGATGTCATCCGCGCCTATCTTGGCGCTGGCCATTGAGGGGAACGGACATGGCATTTTTTCTTGAAACTTTGCTGGGCGGCCTGATGAGCGGGATGTTGTACGCCCTGGTCGCGCTGGGCTTTGTGCTGATCTTCAAAGCATCGGGTGTCTTTAACTTTGCACAGGGCGCTATGGTGCTGGTGGCCGCGCTGGCCATGGCCCGTCTGTCCCAGTGGATTCCGCAGTTGCTGGGCATGGAGCCGGGCATCCTGGGCAATGTGCTGGCTTTCATTGTCTCGGCCATCTTGATGTTTGTGCTGGCCGTCGTCATTGAGCGCTGGGTGCTGCGCTATCTGGTGAATCAGGAAGGCACAACCTTGCTGATGGCCACGATCGGTATCAGCTATCTGCTCGACGGTCTGGGTCAGATCGTGTTTGGCAGCTCCGTGTATTCCATTGATGTGGGCATGCCCAAAGACCCGGCTTTCATTCTGGAGTCCATGTTTGAAGGCGGTGTTCTGGTCAGTCTGGAAGACTTGAGCTCGGCCGTGGTGGCGGCCTTGCTGGTTGTGGCCCTGGCCATCTTCTTCCAATACACCAGCGTGGGCCGCGCCCTGCGTGCGGTGGCGGACGATCATCAGGCAGCGCAATCCATTGGTATCCCCTTGAACCGTATCTGGGTGGTGGTCTGGACCGTAGCCGGTTTGGTGGCTCTGGTTGCCGGCATTATCTGGGGCTCCAAATACGGGGTGCAGTTCACCTTGTCGACCGCAGCGCTGCGCGCCTTGCCGGTGGTGATTCTGGGTGGTCTGACCTCGGTGCCCGGCGCTATTGTGGGTGGCCTGATTATTGGTGTGGGCGAGAAGGTGTCCGAGGTGTACCTGGGCCCTTATGTAGGTGGCGGCATCGAGATCTGGTTTGCTTATGTGCTGGCCCTGGTGTTCTTGCTGTTCCGACCACAAGGTCTGTTCGGCGAGAAGATTATTGATCGCGTCTGAGGTGGAGTCGATATGATTTACCGCGAAAATGGTCAGTTCAAAAGCAGCTATCGGGCTGACCAGCAGATTTTTCCCATCCGCCAGGATCGCTATGTGGTGTTGGGCTTGTTGCTGGTGGCATTCCTGCTGGTGCCAGCCATGGCATCCAACTACTTCCTGCAAGCTATTCTGATCCCCTTTCTGATCCTGTCTTTGGCAGCGATTGGCCTGAACATTCTGGTGGGCTATTGCGGCCAGATTTCCATCGGTTCGGGTGCTTTCATGGCTGTGGGCGCGTATGCCGCCTGGAACTTTGGTGTCCGTATTCCGGAGCTGCCACTGGTCCTGCAGATCCTGCTGGGCGGCGTGTTCGCCACCTTGGTGGGCGTGGCTTTCGGTATTCCCAGCTTGCGTATCCGTGGCTTGTACCTGGCCGTCACAACCCTGGCCGCACAGTTCTTTGTGGATTGGGCTTTCCTGCGTATTGCCTTCTTCACGAACTACTCGCCCTCGGGCAACGTGTCGGTGCCTGCCTTGAGCGCCTTTGGCTTGCCGGTTCAAACCCCCATGCAGAAGTACCTGTTCGTGCTGATCTTCGTGGTGGTGTTTGCTCTGCTGGCCAAGAATTTGGTGCGTGGTGCGATTGGCCGCCAATGGATGGCTATTCGTGACATGGACGTGGCCGCAGAAGTGATTGGTATTCGTCCGGTCTACGCCAAGCTCACCGCCTTTGCCGTCAGCTCTTTCATCATCGGTGTGGCCGGTGCCTTGTGGGCCTTTGTGCACCTGGGTTCCTGGGAGCCGCTGGCCTTTGACCTGAACCGCTCCTTGCAGTTGCTGTTCATCGTCATCATCGGTGGTCTGGGCTCGATCGTAGGCAGCTTTTTCGGTGCCGCGTTCATGGTCTTGCTGCCCGTGTTCCTGACCAACGTGCCGCACTGGTTTGGTGTGTCTATTGGCGTGGATACCGCCTCGCATATTGAACACATGGTATTCGGTGCCCTGATCGTATTTTTCTTGATTGTGGAGCCGCACGGTTTGGCTCGACTCTGGAGTATTGGTAAGGAAAAGCTGCGCTTGTGGCCCTTCCCCCATTAACAGCAGGTAGGCAGTTCATTACAACAACAGCCCCGCCAATCGGGACGGGGTACTTAGACAAATGGTACTTATCGGAGGACCAGGAGATGACAACACGACTGAAACGCGCTGTGCTCGGTTTGAGTGCTTGCGCTGCAATGCTGACCATGAGTACAGCCGCTGTAGCAGCCGAGGAACAGTACATTCCCTTGCTGACCTACCGCACCGGCTCCTTTGCCCCACTGGGTATTCCATGGGCCGATGGCAAGCTGGACTATCTGGCTCTGGTCAATGAACGTGACGGCGGTGTGAATGGCGTCAAGCTGGTATACGAGGAGTGTGAAACGGCGTACGCCACGGACCGCGGCGTAGAGTGCTACGAGCGCATGAAAGGCAAGAACGGGGGGGCGTCTGGTTTTGACACCCAGTCCACGGGCATTACATTCGCCCTGACCGACAAGGCCTTTGTGGATGGCGTCACCATTGAGACCATGGGCTACGGCCTGTCGCACTCGGCGAACGGTGCGGTATTCGAGTGGAACTTCCCGCTGCTGGGTACCTACTGGACTGCGGCTGACGTCATGATCCAGGACATCGCCAAGCAAGTGGGCGAGGACAAGCTGAAGGACCAGCGCATTGCTCTGGTTTATCACGATTCGCCGTACGGCAAGGAGCCTATCGCCCTGTTGCAGGCCCGTGCCAAGGAACAAGGCTTCAAGCTGGATCTGTACCCTGTGACCGCCCCTGGCGTGGAACAGAAATCCACCTGGCTGCAAGTGCGCAAGAACCGTCCTGACTTCGTCCTGCTGTGGAGCGCCGGGATCATGACGCCTACCGCCATCCGTGAAGCTCAGGCTGTGGGTTACCCACGCGACAAGATCTACGGCATCTGGTGGGCAGCTTCCGAGAGCGATGTGGTCGATCTGGGCCAGACCGCCAAGGGCTACAAGGGCATCACCATTCACAACAGTGCTGGGGACGGTCCGGTGCATGACGCTGTGCGCGAGATGCACGCCAAAGGCAAAGGCGCTGAAAACGGTGACAAGTACGTCGGCACGCTGGCTCACACCCGCGGCATGATGATTTCCATGATGCAGGTTGAAGCGATTCGCACCGCACAAGAGAAGTTCGGTAAAGGTCAGCACATGACCCCCGAGCAAGTGCGTTGGGGCTTCGAGAACCTGAATCTGGACGAAGCACGTCTGAAAGAGCTGGGCTTTGAAGGCATCATGCGTCCCGTCAAAACCTCGTGCAACAACCACATGGGTGATGACTGGGCCCGTATTGTGCAGTGGGACGGCAGCAAGTTCGACGTCGTGTCCGACTGGTATCAGTCCGACAAGAAGTTTGTCGATCCTTTAGTCAAGGAAATGTCGGCTAAATACGCCGCCGAGAAGAAAATTACGCCTCGCACCTGCGAAGGCTAAACCCAGGCGCCCAGGGTTCGCCCTGGGCACTGCATTGCGTGGGGAAGATTATGAGTGAGACCGTAGGCCAAGTGGATGAGACGCCCATCTTGTTGGACGTCAATGGCATCGAAGTGATTTACAACCACGTCATTCTGGTGCTCAAGGGTGTGTCCTTGCGCGTGCCGGAAGGGCGGATTGTTGCCTTGCTGGGCGCCAACGGTGCCGGTAAAACCACGACCTTGCGGGCCGTATCGAACTTGCTGCGTGCCGAGCGCGGCGATGTGACCAAAGGCCAGATCCATCTGCGTGGCGAACGTATTGACCAACTGACTCCGGCTGATCTGGTCAAGCGCGGCGTGGTGCAGGTGATGGAAGGGCGCCACTGTTTTGCGCACTTGAGCATTGAAGAGAATCTGCTGACCGGGGCTTATACCCGTACCTTGTCACGCGGCGATTTAAGCGCCGAGCTGGACAAGGTGTACCAGTATTTTCCGCGTCTGAAGCAGCGCCGTACCAGTCAGGCCGGCTATACCTCGGGCGGGGAGCAGCAAATGTGTGCCATTGGCCGTGCCTTGATGGCCGACCCGGGCATGATCTTGCTGGATGAACCCTCCATGGGCCTGGCACCGCAGGTGGTGGAAGAAATTTTCGAGATCGTGCGTGACCTGAATCAGCGCGAGCGCGTCAGCTTCTTGCTGGCCGAGCAAAACACCAACGTGGCCCTGAAGTATGCCGACTACGGCTACATCCTGGAAAACGGCCGCGTCATGATGGATGGACCCTCCCAGGCCTTGGCCGAGAACGAAGACGTCAAGGAGTTCTATCTGGGTGTGTCCGGGGGCGAGCGCAAGAGCTTTCGCGACAATAAATTTTATCGACGACGCAAGCGCTGGCTGGCTTAACTCCCAAGGATTTCCAATGTATCAGCAGGGCCTGGCCTGTATTGAAAGTAGCAGGATCAGCACAGGAGCAGGCCATCGATCGGGATGCACACAAGGTGCCGCCCTGACCCCTTTTGACGTTTTTAGTTTTGGGCAGCTTCTGGCTACACGGGGTGTGGTAGCAGAGCTTGGTATCGACATCCGTCTGTCTGCGGACAGAACGTCGGCTGGGCGCGGGAGTGTTTGAATGCCAATTCATCCCACTGGAGGAGAGATGAGCGAATATTACGACGAGCGCGAAACCCTGGAACCGGACGAGCGCGAAGCCGATTTACTGTCCCGTTTGCCGCAGGTCTTGCAAGCGGCCGCGCAAGGAGCCCCTGCGATTGCCAAGCAACTGGGTTCGGTTGATCTGGCCGCCGTGCGCAGCCGCGAGGATCTGCTGGCCATTCCGGTGTTTCGTAAAAGCGAGCTGCTGAAAGCCCAGCTGGAAGCGCGCGAGCAGGCTCGCTCGGGCGGGCCATCGGCTGATTACGCGCAGTCTGTATTCGGGGGCTTTTCCTCCATTGCCTGGGGTGCGGCCCGCAAGGTGTTTGCCTCGCCCGGTCCCATGTACGAGCCAGAAAGCCGTCGCCCGGATTATTGGGGCTTTGCGCGCGCACTGTACGCGGCTGGTTTCCGCCGCGAGGAACTGATTTTTAACTGCTTCTCCTACCACTTCACCCCGGCTGGTTCCATGATGGAGACCGCTGCGCATGCCCTGGACTGCACGGTATTTCCAGGTGGCGTAGGTCAAACCGAACAGCAAGTGCAGGCCATGGCCGATTTGCGCCCGCATGGTTATACCGGCACACCCAGTTTTCTGAAGATCATCATGGAAAAAGCCCAGTCCATGCAGATTGCACTGCCTGGGCTGAGCAAGGCCTTGTTCTCTGGCGAAGCTTATCCGCCTTCCTTGCAAAAGTGGTTCAGCGAGCACGGCGTGGCGGGCTATCAGGCCTACGGCAGCGCTGATCTGGGCATGATTGCCTATGAGACACAGGCCCGCGAAGGCTTGGTGCTCAATGAAAACCTGATTCTGGAAATTGTGCGTCCCGGCACCGGCCAGCCTGTTGCGCCAGGTGAAGTGGGCGAAGTCGTCGTGACCTCCTTTAACCCCGACTATCCGCTGGTGCGTTTCGGGACAGGGGACTTGTCTGCTGTCATGCCCGGCCAGTCTCCCTGCGGTCGTACCAACCAGCGTATTCGCGGCTGGATGGGGCGGGCTGACCAGACCACCAAGGTGCGCGGCATGTTTGTGCATCCAGGGCAGGTGGAGCAGATTCGTCTGCGTCACAAGGAACTGGGCCAGGCGCGCTTGGTGGTGCGTGGTGCCAGCGGCCAGGATCAGATGGTGTTCCAAGTTGAAGTCTCCGCCAAGCCTGAGGGCTTGGAAAGCGCTTTGGCCGACTCGATTCGTGAAATTACCAAATTGCGTGCTCAGGTGGAGTTCATGGAGCCAGGAGCCTTGCCTCGGGATGGTAAAGTCATCGAGGACCAACGCAGCTACGATTAATTAGCCATGTAGATATGCACACAAGTAGCAGTCGGGCTGCGGTACTATGCTGGAAAATAGTCAATACCTATATCTTTGAGGAGAGCCCGATGCGCTTTGTGCCAGTTTCTGCTGTAGTCCTGGCCTTGATGGCCAGCATGCCTGCTGCCCAGGCCGACACCCTGGACAACGTCAAACAGCGCGGTCACGTGCTGTGTGGTGTGACCACCGGATTTGCCGGTTTTTCTGCCCCTGATGACAAGGGCACGTGGACGGGGCTGGATATCGACGTGTGTCGCTCGGTAGCCGCCGCCACCCTGGGCGACGCCAGCAAATTCAAGGCTGTGCCCTTGAACTCGCAGCAGCGCTTTACGGCTCTGCAGTCCGGTGAGATTGATCTGTTGGCTCGTAACACCACCGTGACCCAGCAGCGTGACACCGCTGTCGGTGCGATCCACGCCGGTATCAACTTCTACGACGGTCAGGGCTTTTTGGTGTCCAAGAAACTGGGCGTATCCAGCGCCAAGGAATTGAACGGTGCCACGGTTTGTATGCAGACTGGCACGTCTAACGAAAACACCATGGCTGACTGGGCACGTGCCAACAAGGTTGAGTACAAGCCTGTAGTAATCGAGCAGTTCAACGAAGTGGTTAACGCTTTCGTGGCTGGCCGCTGTGATGTGTTCTCTACCGACGCTTCCGGTCTGGCGTCGATCCGTATCTCCAAAATGGAGAACCCCGATGATTACCTGGTACTGCCTGAAATCATTTCCAAAGAGCCACTGGGCCCATTCGTCCGTCAGGGTGATGATGCCTGGCTGAATATCGTGAAATGGTCCATTCAGGCCAGCTTCAACGCCGAGGAACTGGGTGTAACCGCTGCCAACGTGGACGAGAAGCTCAAGAGCAACAACCCCAACATCCAGCGTTTGCTGGGCGTGACTCCCGGTGCTGGTAAAAACCTGGGCCTGGACGAGAAATGGGCTTACAACATCATCAAGCAAGTCGGTAACTACGGCGAGTCCTTCGAGCGCAACGTGGGTAAAGGCAGCCCCCTGCAAATCGAACGTGGCCTGAACGCCTTGTGGATTGACGGTGGCCTGATCTACGGTCTGCCGATTCGTTAATCCTTTCGGGATTCGCGATATGCAAAAAGCAGCTCTCTTTGAGGGCTGCTTTTTTATTTACTGATCGATCTGGGGGTTATGACGTTGATGAGCTTTGTGCTTTTTGCCCCCTGGCGATATGGGCTGCCCTGAACCCTTGGTGCATGTATCGCCGTGTATTGGAACACGGCGATAGATAGGCTACGTAACTGCAGTACACGGTTTTCGGATGGGAGACGTCCAGCATTGTTTCCCCCGATATGGCAAGCCGTATGGGGCAAACAGGGAGACTTAGCTCTTGCGCCGCAATACCAGCGAGATCTTGGCAAAGGCCACTTGCAGATCCTGTGTGGCACCCTGGAAAATCACAGGGCGGCCACGCCGGGTAAAGCAGATCAGGCGCTTGGAGTTGAACAACGGCACAAACTTGGCAAAGTGGATGTCTTGCCATTGCACTTCCCGCTTCATGATCCAGTTCTGGCGTATACCGTTCTGATCAATCGTGGTGATGCCATGCCACATATGCCAGGCAATCAGAATCAGGCCGGTAAACAGCAGGACCAGACAGCCTGCCAGGACGGGGCTGATGGCAGCGCCTTGTGGGGAGCTGGCCACCAGCGCGAAACGCACGCCGATCAGGGCCAGCACAATCCAGGCGCTGGCCGCCACCCATTTGGGCCAGGAACGGCCTTGAATGGGGAGCGAGCCCAGATCCTTCAACATAGCGTCAATTTCCTCTTTCGAGGGAGCTTGGCTCATCAGCACGCGGCGGCCCCTTGCTTGCGGGCGGCCAGGGCGTTACCGGCATTGCTGGCCGATTTACGCTTCAAATGAGCCGAAATCCATTGTCCCGTGTCTACCACGGCGTTCAGATCAATGCCGGTTTCAATATCCAGGCCTTGCATCAGGAACAGAACGTCTTCAGTGGCGACGTTGCCGGTTGCCCCCTTGGCGTAGGGGCAGCCGCCCAGACCGGCTACGGAGCTGTGAAAAATATGGATGCCAGCTTGCATGGAAGCAACGATATTGGCGATGGCCTGGCCGTAGGTATCGTGGAAGTGGCCGGACACATGAGCCGGGTCAATGTGCTCGGTTACCATGCGCATGACGTCATACACCTGGCGGGCCGTGCCTACGCCGATGGTGTCGGCCACGTCGATCTCGTCACAGCCCAATTCGATCAGGCGTTTGCCCACTTTCAGCACATTGGAGGGAGCCACAGCGCCTTCATAGGGACAGCCGAAAGAACAGCTGATGGAGCCGCGCAGACGCAAACCGGCTTCTTTGGCAGCCTGAGCAACCGGGGCAAAGCGCTCCAGCGATTCTTCGATGCTGCAATTGATATTGCGCTGGGAAAATGCCTCGCTGGCGGCGGCAAAGATCACCACTTCGTCAGCCTTGGCGGCCAGGGCACCTTCAAAACCACGCATATTGGGGGTCAGAACCGAATAAATCGTACCGGGACGTCGGTCGATAGCAGCCATTACATCTGCGCCGTCCGCCATTTGCGGCACCCATTTGGGCGAGACAAAGGACGCGGCTTCCACGTTCACAAAACCGGCGTGGGACAAGCGGTTGACCAGTTCGACCTTGATGTCGGTGGGGATGAATTCTTTTTCGTTCTGCAGGCCGTCCCGAGGACCGACCTCCACAATCTTGACGCGCGATGGGTATGACATGAAGTTTCCTGAAGGGGTAGATGGCTGGGGCTGGAAGGCCCTTACGTAATCGTCATGATACCTCTTGAAGGCCAGGGCTGGCGTCCTAGGAACTGCCCTATGGTCTTTAAGGTTTCAAGCGTTGAAAGCGTCCGTCTGCCAGGGGCTCGATGCAGCCTGCCAGCTCCAGTTCAGCCAGAACGGCGGGCAGTTCGGTCGCCAGCAGGCCTGTGCGCCGCATCAGCTGTTCGGGGCTGAGGGGCGCAAAGTCAATGCGCTCAAGAATAGGGCGTAATTCCTCGGGCAAGGCTTCATAAGGATTGGGTTTTGAACCAGTTTGTGGAGCCGTATCCAGATTGAAGTCGCCTTGCACATTGCCCAGTTCATCCAGAATATCCTGGGCGCTTTCCACCAGTTTGGCACCTTGGCGTATCAAGGCATGGCAGCCGCGAGCCAAAGGGGAGTGAATGGAGCCGGGAATGGCAAAAACTTCTCGGCCTAATTCTCCGGCCAGACGGGCCGTGATCAGGGAGCCACTTTGTTTGGCCGCTTCAACCACCAGTACGCCTTTGGCCAAGGCAGCCACAATGCGATTACGGCGTGGGAAGTGATGGGGCATGGCCCGGGTGCCCAAAGGAAACTCGCTCAGCAAGAGACCTTGAGCGCTGATCTGATGAGCCAGATCGCGGTGTGCTGCCGGGTAGACCAAGTCCAGCCCCGTCCCCATCACGGCAATAGTGCCTGCGGAAGAAGGGCCGGCTTTTAACGCTCCTTTGTGTGCCGCCTGGTCGATGCCGCTAGCCAGGCCGCTGATGATACACCAGCCTCTGGCGGCCAGAGTAGCTGCAAAATCTGTCGCGATTTCCTGGCCGGATTGGGTGGCATTGCGGGCTCCCACAATAGCCAGTCCTTTGCGTTGCAAGGCTCCCAGATCGCCATTGGCATAAAGCAGCAGAGGTGCGTCGTGCAGGTCCAGCAAGGAGGCGGGATAGGTGGGGTCAGCCAGCGTCACGATATGGTGATTGGCTTGCTTGAGCCATGCCACCGCTTGTTCAATCTGCGCCTGCAGCTCGTCCAGTGGTTCCTGGCTTAGTTGCACGGCCAGTTCGGCCGGAAGATGGCGCGACAGGGTTTGAACCGAGCTTTGATAGATTTGCGGTGGCAGTCCACAGGCAGCCAGCAATTGCCGGGCCTGGGCGGGCGCAAGCTCTGGCTCCAGCGACAGGCGCAACCAGGCACGCAATTCTTCCGAGATTTCATCCGAGCTAAAATGATCAGGCATAAGGTAGTGTGGCACGAAACCGATCTTTGTTCTGTGTGGCCCGGACGTTTGTATCCAGTGTGACTGCCGCTTTGTGGGCTAGGGCTTCATATGCTGCCGGGGCAATCGGGTGCCGCCCTGAAACTTGTTTTATTATATCGACTTATCGCTTTTTCTTCGGACATGACAATGGCTTTGCTTCCTATCCTTAAATTTCCTGACCCACGTCTGCACACGGTTGCCAAACCCGTGCAGGAGGTCGACGACCGTATTCGCAAACTGGTCAAGGATATGGCCGAGACCATGTATGACGCACCCGGCGTAGGGCTGGCCGCGACGCAGGTTGACGTGCACGAGCGCGTGGTGGTCATTGACGTATCGGAAAGCGGCAATGAATTGCTGGTGCTGATCAACCCTGAGATCACCTGGAAAAGCGAAGAGCTGAAGGTTTACGAAGAAGGCTGCCTGTCTGTACCTGATACCTACGACAAGGTTGAGCGCGCCGCCAATATTCGCTTCAAGGCCCAGAATGAAAAAGGCGAGTGGTACGAGAAAGAAGCCGATGGCCTGTTGGCCGTGTGTGTTCAGCATGAACTGGACCACCTGGATGGCAAGGTGTTTGTGGAGTACCTGTCCGTGCTCAAGCGTGAGCGTATCCGCAGCCGTCTGCGCAAGCAGCAGCGTGAAGCACTGAAGGCAGGGCAATAGTCGCCATGCGTATTGTTTTTGCCGGCACCCCGGATTTTGCCCGTATCGCCCTGGAAGCTCTGTTAGCGCAGGGCTTTGATGTTCCTTTGGTCATGACGCAGCCAGACCGTCCAGCTGGCCGTGGCATGAAGCTCAGTCCCAGCCCGGTCAAGCAAGCCGCTGTGAACGCTAATATCCCGGTGCTGCAGCCGCATAGCTTGCGTCTGGATGGCAAGTATCCCGAGGAAGCAGCCCAGGCCCGCCAGACCTTGCTGGATTTACAGCCGGACCTGATGGTGGTGGCAGCCTACGGCCTGATTTTGCCCAAGTGGACTTTGGAGCTGCCGCGCTATGGTTGCTTCAATATTCATGCCAGCCTCTTGCCTCGTTGGCGCGGTGCGGCACCGATTCAGCGTGCAATTCAGGCGGGTGATGCGGCCACGGGCATTACCATCATGCAGATGGATGAAGGCCTGGATACCGGCGATATGCTGGTGCGCAGCGAGCTGGCGATTCGTGATGATCACAGTGCCGCAACCCTGCATGACGATTTGGCGCAGCTAGGTGCACAGGCCTTGCTGGAAGCCTTGCAGCAAGTGCGTGATGGCACCTTGCAGGCGACTCCCCAGCCAGAAGAAGGCGTGACCTACGCCGAGAAACTGTCCAAGGCCGAATCGGTGCTGGATTTAGGCCAACCGGCCAAGGAACTGGAGCGCCGTATT
Organism: Alcaligenes sp. GCM10023179; assembly: GCF_042653705.1. Taxonomy (NCBI): domain Bacteria; kingdom Pseudomonadati; phylum Pseudomonadota; class Betaproteobacteria; order Burkholderiales; family Alcaligenaceae; genus Alcaligenes; species Alcaligenes sp. GCM10023179. The sequence goes on from NZ_JBHSIQ010000006.1 coordinate 335,765, forward strand.
CGCGCGTTTGACCCAGTGCCTGGCTCCACCCTGTCCCTGCCCGGTTTGGAGCAGCCCGTGAAGGTTTGGCGCGCTCAGGCGCTAGAGCAAAAGCATTCAGCAGAACCTGGTGAGGTTCTGAACGTCAGTGCCCAAGGCATTGACGTGGCTTGCGGGGAAGGTGTGTTGCGTTTGCTGGAGCTGCAAAAAGCCGGTTCCAAGCGTCAGCCCGTCGCCGTCTTTGTGCAGGGCTGGCAGTCTCGCTAAGCCTTGCCGCCTGGACTCAGGCGCCAGATCTGTTCTGGCGCCGCCACTCCAGAGTCCCAATCACAATGCCGCTGGTACACACCACAGCAATCCCGATCCAGGTAAAGACATCCGGGAACTGACCCCAGATCAGCCATCCCAGCGCGGCTGCGGCCACAATTTGCAGATACACAAACGGGGCCAGCAAAGACGCCGAGGCGCGTTGATAGGCCTGGATTTGCAGCAGGTGGCCCAGACAACCCCACAGTCCGGTCGAAATCAGAATCAACCATTGGAAAAAGCTCAGCTCTTTTAAGGCAGGCAGGGCGGCGGGCAGTAAAAAGGGTAAGGCAATGGTCAAGCAGATGCTGCCGACTGCACCGCTCCAGATCAGGGTGGTCAGCGAATTGTCCACGGCCACGCGACGTGTTGCGATAAATTGCGTGGCGAACAGACAGGCGGTCATCAAGCCAAACAGCACCCCTATTGGGTGCAGGCCAGCGGTAGGCCGGATGATGATCAGCACGCCCAGAAAGCCGACTCCGGCAGCTACCCAGCGACTGATGCGCGGTGGCTCTTTCAGAATCCAGGGGGCGACAGACAGCACCAGCAAAGGGGCCAGAAAGTTGATGGAGGTGGCTTCGGCTTGAGGCAGATAGCTCAAGGCGTTGAAAAACGAGAAGGTGGACAGCATCATCACTGTGCCACGCAAAATTTGTGCTTTGGGGCGGGAGCTGCGCAGGATCTTGCGGCCCTTGACCGGCAAGACCAGCGCCAGCACTAATCCCAGATGGATGACGTAGCGAAACCAGCACATCACCAGCAGGGGCACGCCAAAGCCCATGATCCATTTGCCGCTGGCATCCAGACCCGACAGGGCCCAGGAAGACAGAATCAGAATGAGCACCCCCGCCAAGGGAAAGACCGTGGGTGTCAGGGTCTGGGGCAAGGAGGAGGACTGGGGTGTGCTCATGACAGGCTCCTGACGAAAAGCACAAGGACGGCCGGATGGCCGTCCTGGAAGGAACGTAAATCTTACTGGATTAGCGTTTGCGCAGGGGTAATACCCGTTCGATTGCTGAACCTACTGCCAGCAGATGTTCGTCGTGGTAGGCAGGGGCTGCCACCATCAGGCCCACAGGGGCTTCATCAGCGGCATGACAAGGCAGCGACAGGGCGCAGCCGTCCAGGAAGTTGATCAGGGTGGGGTTGCGCAGGACCAGGCCGTTAGTGGCGAAGTAGACGTCGTCCGACTCTTTCAGATCGGCAATGCGGGGAGCGACAACGGGCACGGTAGGCATCAGGACGGCGTCGTAGCGCTCCAGACGGCTTTCCACCGCGCTGATCCAGGCCTGGCGGGTGTCTTGCAGTTCGATGTAGTCGGCGCAATCGATGTCCTTGCCGCGCAGGATGCGGGAGGCCACGCGTGGGTCATATTGCTCGCCCTTGCTTTGCAGGGTGTCGCGGTGCACGGACCAGGCTTCGGCGCAGACAAAGCCGCCTTTGCGGTTGATTTGCGGCAGTTGGTCAAACTCGGGCAAGTTGATTTCCTCAACCACAGCACCTTGCTCACGCAGCAGGGCGATGGCGCGGTCAAAAGCAGCACGCACGGTTTCATCAATGCCGTCAAAGACAAAGGTCTTGGGCACGGCCAGACGCAAGGTGTCCAGGGCAGGCGTTGCCACGGGCACGTAAGGCTGGTCGGTCAGGATGGAGTCCACAATGGCGCAACACTCTACCGAGGCAGCCAGAGGGCCATTGGAGTCCAGGCTGCGCGACAAAGGCATGGTGCCTTCGCTGGGAACGCGCTCGGCGGTGGGTTTGAAACCGGTCAGGCCGTTAAAGGCCGAAGGGATACGGATGGAGCCGCCCGTGTCGGTACCAATGGAGAAAACCGACATGCCCTGGGCAACCGCGACACCGGCGCCGGAGGACGAACCACCCGGGATGCGGGCATTGTCACGGTCCCAGACGGAACGAGGCGTACCGTAGTGGGGGTTGATGCCCAGACCGGAGAAGGCAAACTCGGTCATATTGGTGGAGCCGATCAGAATGGCACCGGCGCGCAGCAGGCGCTCCACAATGGTGGCGTTCTGTTCGGCCGGTTCGGCGTCTTTCAGTACAGCCGACCCACCCAGAGTGATGTAGCCTGCGATGTCATGCAGGTTCTTGACCGACATGGGCAGACCTTCAACCAGCGAGCGGCTCAAACCGGCAGCGCGCAAAATGTCGGAGGCTTTGGCGGCGGCCAGAGCCTGTTCAGCAAACACTTCGATGAACGTGGCAGCGCCGTCACGGCTTTCGTCCTGGATACGGTCCAGGGCTTGCTGGGTCAGTTCGACCGAGGTGGTTTCGCCACGATCAAGAGCACGTTGCAGTTCGGTAATAGTCGCTAGCATGGGTCACTCGCAAAATAAATGGGTGGGGCGGGCTGGGCCAGTTTAGGCTACTTCAGGCAGGATTTCGGTTACGTAGGTATGACGGATGCTGCGTTCGCGGCGGGGGTCATACAGTTCCATGGTGAACTGGGTAGCAGGGCGAATGCCACCAATGGCACCCACGGTACCGCAGGTCATGCCAAAGCCTTCAGGCATGGTGGTGGACTGGAAGTAGCCTTCGATCAGCTCCAGCGGGTTCTTCAGGGTGGACAAGGGACCATCCTGGTACAGGACTTCCTTGCCGTCTTCCTGAATGTAGGCGCGGATGATCAGCTCGTCCCAGTAGTCGGCCACATCGCTGAACAACCAGGCTTCGCGGGCAACGGGCTTGGCGCAGATCTGCTTGGACAGGGCCACGCTGTGGGCTTCCAGCACGCGGTCCGTGTGGTCCGAGGCCAGGCTGACCAGCAGGCGGCCCTGGTGGTTGAACACAAACACTTCGGTCTCGCCGGACGAACCGGAGCCCACGACCTGGATGTCGGCATCCTGGATCATCTGGTTGGCGGCGATGCGGTAGTACAAAGGCACCGAGCTAGGGCGTGGTACGCCCAGTTCGGCCAGCTCTTCAATGTGGTGCTCGATGGCAGCCAGATCGCGGCCAGCCCAGCCGGCCACGATGCAGTGCTGCAAATCAGCTTCGATGATTTCAGTGTGGGTGGCCTGGGCCAGTTCAAAGGTCAAACGCATAGCAGTACTCGTTTACTCAAAGACAGATTGGGATTAACCGAACAGGCGTGGCAGCCACAAAGCCAGATCCGGGAAGATAGCCAGCAGGCCCACCATGGCCAGCAGCATGATCACAAAGGGCAGGCTGCCAATCATGACGTCATTCATGCTGCCGCTCTTGCGCAGGCTCTGGACCACAAACAGGTTCAGACCAACAGGCGGAGTGATCAGCGCCACTTCCACCAGAATGATGATGGCAATACCCAGCCACACCGGATCAAAGCCCAGGGCGATCATGATGGGAGCCACGATAGGGATGGTGGTGATCATCATGGACAGGGTTTCCATGAAGCAGCCCAGCACCAGGTAGAACACCACAATGATCAGCAGCATGACCATGGGCGAGACACCCAGGCCCGTGATGGCATCGGTCAGTGCGTTGGTCAGGCCGGTGGCGGCCATGACAAAGTTCAGGAAGGCCGAACCGATCACGATCAGCATGATCATGGCGGTGGCTTTCATGGTGCCTTCCAGCACTTCCTTGATCATGTTCCAGCTCATGCGGCCCGAGAAGGCAGCCAGAATCAAGGCGCCGACCACACCCAGGGCAGCAGCCTCGGTTGGAGTGGCAATCCCGGCGTAAATCGAGCCCACGACCAGCAGGAAAATACCCAGTGGTGGAACCAGATGCACCAGGCTGGCAAAACGCTGTCCCCAGGAGGCCTTGATCTTCGCACCGCCCCACTTGGGTTTGACCATACATGCAGCAGCAATTGCCAACATGAACAGCAAGGCCATACCCAAACCGGGGATGATGCCGGCCAAGTACAGCTTGGGCACAGAAGTATTGGTCAGTACGCCGTAGATCACCAGGTTGATCGAAGGCGGAATCAGAATGCCCAAGGTACCGCCAGCGGCCAGACTACCCAGGAACAGAGGCTCGTTATAGCCTTGTTTCTTGATTTGCGGCAGGGCCACGGTGCCCACGGTGGCGGCAGTGGCCACGCTGGAACCGGAGGTGGCGGCAAACAGGGCGCTGGCACCAATGTTGGCGTGCATCAGGCCGCCGGGCAGCCAGGACAGCCACAGGCTCATGGCGTTGTACATACGTTCAGCCATGCCCGAGCGCAGCAGGATCTCGCCCAGCATGATGAACAGGGGAATGGCCACCAGCAGGAACTCGTTGCTGGTGCCCCAGGAAATTTCACCCAATGCGCCGGTCAGGGGCAGCATGGAGTACAGCGGGTCCAGAATCAGGCCCAAAACACCCAGGGCAGCGCCCACGGGAATGCTCAGTCCGATCAGAACGAGCAAGAGAGTCAGTGCGGTTGTAATCATTTGGCGTCTCCTTGCACCATGCGTTTGCCAGCCTCGGCTTCTTCAGAGGCTTCTTCCTGGGTGCTGCGGATACCGCACAGGGATTGGATACCGGCCAGGTCACCTGTAATCAGGGCCAGGCTGGAGCGCAGCAGCATCAAGGCCAGAACGACGCACAACCAGATCAGGCCGCCCACCCACAGGAACTGGGGAATCCACAAGGGAGTGCCCATGGCGGTGTTGGCGGTGGACTGGTTGGTCCAGGACAGGCCGGCCACGTCGGTGGCGTACAAGGTCAGGTAGACAATGAAAACAGACAGGGCCACCAGAGCAATCCAGTCCAGCAGGGCAGCCAGACGAACAGGTAAGTGCTGGTAGATGGCGTCGATACGGATATTGGCCCGTTGCAGGGTGGCAAAGGACAGTGCCCATGAAATGCTGATGGCAAAGGCATAGCCGGACAGTTCATCCGAGCCGCCCAGAGAGCTGCCACTGAATTTGCGGAACAGGACGTCCGCGGTGATGTAGAGGGCGCTGATCAATGTCAGGCTGCCTGCGAACCAGATGGCGACGCGCGACAGGGATGTGGCGGCGGACAGCAAACGGTTCAGCATGGCGAATTTTTCGGTATTTTCCATGATGTCTACCCCGTACAGGGTCTAGGAGGGAGGGGCCTGGGGTACAGGCAGCCTGCCACCGTGAGTCTGGTGGCAGGCAGGACGTACAGATTTACTTCTTGGCTTCGAAGCCCAGGATCGGGCTCAGGCTGGTGTTGAATGCAGCCACGGTGTCGGCGGCGCTACGCTCGGCCCACTTGGGAACCACGGTCTCGCTCATGACTTTCTTGAGCAGTTCACGGTCAGCGTCGGTAGGCTTGACCAGAGTCATCTTGCCTTTGACGGGCTGCGTGCAAGCGTCGGCGCCCGTGTTGCAGTCATAGCCTTCCTGTGTTTCCTTGGCAGCGGCAACCCAGATTTCTTCGGTCATGGCCTTGATGTTGCTGGCCAGGAACTCTTGAACTTTGGGGTCCAGCTTGTTCCAGGTGCCCAGGTTGGCTGCGTGAATCTGCTGGTTCCAGTTGATGGGCATTTCGTACAGCTTGGAGCTGACTTCGTACCACTTGGCCGAGTAGCCGGACATGGAGCCGGTAATGGCGCAATCGACCACACCGTTTTGCAGGGCAGGAACCACTTCACCAAATGGGATGGTTACGCTGTTGCCGCCCAGAGCCTGAACGAATTCAGCCTGAGTACGGCTGCTGGTACGCACCTTCTTGCCTTTCAGGTCGCTCAGGCCATTGAAGTTGCCATTGCAAAACAGAACTTGGGCAGGGTAGGTGGAAAAGCCCAGAACCTTGACGTTGCTCTTGGCGTAGAACTGTTCGTAGGCGGGAGTGAACGCGTCGGTCAGCTTCTTGGCCACTTCAATATCGGGAGCCAGGCCCGCCAGGTCGATCGCTTCGTTAATGGAGTTGTCGCTGGCAAAGTAAGCCAGGGTGGCGGTACCGAAAGGAATCACACCTTGGCTGATCAAGCGCATGATTTCAGGACCTTTCAGGCCCATGTCGTTAAAGCCCTTGATATCGGCCGTGATCTGGCCGCCGGACAGCTCAGGTACTTTCTTGGTCCAGAAGGGTTGCTCGGTGTTCTGGTAGGCGGTCAGGTTGCTCAAGCCACCGACAACTTTCAAAGAAGTCTTGGGCAGTTCCTGGGCCATGGCAGCAGAGCCCAGGGCCAGCGAGCCCAAAGCCAGGGAGGTCAGTACGATTTTTTTCATAAGGTGCTCCTAATAGCGGTCCAGCTGTATGGTTGATAGAGTGCGCTCCCTGTTTGCAGGGGCTGCATATTGAAACCAAAGGGGTGACCGGTTTTGTGTCGGTCAAAACTTGCTTAAAGCGCGGCCAGCCGTGTGTTGGGCAGATCGGTAATCAACATATGGCCAGGGGCATGCGTGATACAAAACTGCGGCTTGGCCTGGGCAGCAACGGCTTGAGGGGTGACGCCGCAAGCCCAGAAAACGGGTAATTCGTCGGGGCCGACTGGCACTGCATCGCCATAGTCGGGTTGTTGCAGGTCGCTGATTCCAATCAGGGACGGGTCGCCGATATGAACCGGGGCACCGTGCACGGACGGAAAGCGCGAGGTGATCTGAATGGCACGAATGGCATCGGCCGCACGCATGGGGCGCATCGATACCACCAGCGGGCCAGACAGGCGCTGTGTGCCCTGGGTCTGGATCGAACTGCGATACATGGGCACATTCACACCCGCGCTGATATGGCGCACATCAATCCCGTCGGCCAGCAGCGCTTCTTCAAAGGAGAAGGAGCAGCCAATCAGAAAGGACACCAGATCATCGCGCCAGACATCTTCGATGTTCAGTGGCTCGGCGCTGAGCTCGCCGTTCTGCCAGACACGGTAACGAGGGAAATCCGTGCGCAGATCAATCGAGCCACCCAAGGTTGGCACCTGAAACTGACCGGGTTCCGTCACGGCCAATAAAGGGCAGGGTTTGGGGTTGCGCTGACAAAACAGCAGGAACTCATCGGCCCAGTCTTTGGGCAGAATCATCAGGTTGGCCTGCACATAGCCTGCGGCCAGTCCTGCGGTAGGACCAGTATGAGTTTCTTGACGGATCAGCTCGCGGCATTTTTCAGCCTCGGGCGCCAGCACAGGCAGGGTTTGCAGGTTCATGATGACCACTCGCACAAAGGGGGTTGATCACAGCCTCGGATTGCAACCGATCAGATAATTTGTGTCCAATCGTATGTTTGAATCCTAGGCCATAACGATTACTTATCGGACTGCACGTATTGCTGGGCGATTTCTTGGGCGTGATTGGCCACGACGCGGGCAATATGACTGTCCGGAGAATCCATCCAGCAGGCAAAAAATTCGATGGCCGGCAGGGGTTGATCCACCTTCAAAAGGCGCAGTTTTCCCTCGGAAAGCTCGTCTTTTATGACCTCGGGAGCCAGCACGCTGGGGCCCATGGCATGACGCGTCATTTGCACGATTGTGCTTAGCGATGCACTGCCAAAAATACGTGGGGATTTGACGCCGGCACGCAGCAAAGCTTCGCGTGTGGCGAGGTAGGGAACGCTACCGGATGGATAGGTGATTACAGGGTAAACCCCTAGCTCGGAAACGCTGACTTTGCGGCCATGCAACTTCAATTCGGGACTGGCGACCCAGCCTAACTGATAAGCGCACAGTCGAATGCATTGTTCTTTGGGATCCTGGCCTACGCCCACAATCATGGCCATATCAATCTGGAAGCTGGCCAGTTGCTGGCGCAGCACGCTGGTGGTGTCGACATGAATCTCGATGACCAAAGCCGGGTATTCCTGATGCAGCTTGTCGATCAGCTCATGCAGCCAGGTCTGCACAATGGTTTCAGCCACCCCCAGACGCAGCAGGCCGCGGATGGCGTTCTGCTCTTTGGCGGCGCGCAGCATCTCGGTACGCAGATCCAGCATGCGCTGTGCGTGCGACAACAACTCCTGGCCTTTATCGGTCAGCTTGATGCCCCGGGCACCCCGATCAAACAAGCGCAGCTCCAGACTGGATTCCAGTCCGGCGATACGCTGAGAAATAGACGGTTGGGTCGTGTTGAGTTTTTCGGCAGCTGCCCGGAAACCGCCAAGCTCGGCAACCCATACAAAGGCTTCGATCTGTTTGAGATCAATCATGTTTCCGGTCCAGAAAATAGGCAGTCTTATTATGCCTGATGGCAATTGGCGGGCATAAGTAGAGCAGGCGGATATTTTTCTGCATCTTTGTTTGATTGGACGCGGCCACCACTATAATTCGCCCATGACTTGCAAGATACTGATTGTGCGTACGTCCTCTTTGGGAGATCTGGTGCATATGCTGCCAGCAATCTCGGACATTGCACGCCATGTGCCCGGTGCACAAATTGATTGGCTCGTAGAAGAGAGCTTTGCTCAGATTCCGGGCTGGCATCCGGCAGTAAATGAAGTGATCCCGGTGGCGCATCGGCGCTGGCGCAAACAGTGGTGGTCTGCCCAGACACGCCAGGAACGCGCCGCCTTGCGCGAACAACTGCAATCACGCCAATACGATGTTGTGCTGGATATGCAGGCGCTGATGAAATCCATCTGGCTGGTACGGCAGACTAAAGGCCGTCGTCATGGGCTGGATTGGAAGTCGGCGCGTGAACCGCTGGCCTCGCTGTTCTACGATGTGCGTCATCGCGTCGGTTTCTGGCAGCCTGCTGTGTTCCGTCAGCGCAGCTTGGCCGCGTCTGCCTTTGGCTATCAGTTTGAAGGCGCTCCTGATTTTGGTTTGCAGGGTTTGGCCGCGCAAGCCCCCAAGGACGAGGATCCTTACGCCATTATCATGCCGTCGGCCAGCCGCGACGATAAGCTCTGGGAGCCGGAGAACTGGCAACAGGTCTTTGATCGCCTGCAAGGGGAAGGGATGGCATTGCGCTTGTTGGCGGGCAGCCCTGCCGAGTCCGCCCGTGCCGAGGCGCTGATTATTGGTCGCAGCCAGGCTCAGGTGATGCCAAGAATGGATTTGACGCCTATCGCTTTGCAATTGGCTGGAGCGCAAGTCATGGTGGGTCTGGACAGTGGTCTGACGCATTTGTCAGCCGGTTTGGGCCGTCCTACTATTGGTATCTATAAAGCCTCGACCCCAGTGCGTACCCCCCTGGAAGGTTCCGCCTACACCGCCAGCCTGGGCGAGCGTGGGCATCCTCCTTCAGCGGAAACGGTGCTCTGTGCCATCGATCAGGCGCTGGGGCGGACAGTAGTGCCGGAGGCGGCCTTGTTGGACGCGCCAAAAGGCTAGTTCGGGCCTGATCGCCAATTCGTTTTTTTGTCAGCCGGCTTTGTGCTTACAATACGCGATGCTAAGGGGCCTGCAGCCCCGCCTGGGTGCAGGCCCTTTGTCTGCCTGACATTATTTTCTATTCGTCTTCCTGGTAGCGCCGAGCGTGGCTTGGCTGCTGCTGATTTCGTACTGAGGCTAAGCGGGTGAACCGATTCTTCTATACCGCCTCTATTCGCATATTGGCTCCAGCCTTGATGGCCTGGATGGGCTTGCGTGCCCGTCGAGCTGGTGGCGAATGGCAGGTGTTATCGGGTCCCCGCTTTGGTTTTTATGGTTCGCTGCCTGCGCCCAGGAAAGCCCCGGTGTGGGTGCATGCGGTCAGCTTGGGTGAAACGCGTGCGGCGCAGCCTTTGATTCGTGCTTTGCTGGATCAGGGTGAGACGGTCCTGTTAACCCATATGACAGTTACGGGCCGTACAGAAGGTGCGACTGCGTTTGCGGCTGAGATTGCCAGCGGGCAATTACTGCAACAATGGCTACCCTACGACTTTCCGGGCTCGGTACGACGTTTTTTCGCCCATTACCGGCCATGTGCCGGGGTGCTGATTGAACGCGAGGTGTGGCCCAATCTATTGGCTGCGGCACGCCGGCAAGGTGTTCCCATGATGTTGGCCAGTGCCCGGTTCTCGGAAAGTGCATTGCGTACCAGCCTGAAAGCAGGTTCGGTCATGCGAGAGGCCTACCGCTCCTTCAAGTTGATCTATGCACAAAGCCTGGCTGATGCACAGCGGCTGGAATTGGCGGGCGCACAAGGCGTGCGCGTGTCAGGGAATCTGAAGTTTGATGTAGTTTTGCCACAGGACAAGATTGCACGTGGCCGTGGCTTTGCCAGTGACCTGGGACGGCGTGTGGTGGTGATCGCCAGTACGCGCGAGACTGAGCATGTCGATTTCATTGATGCCATTGCCCATTACCTGCGCCGTGAACGAGAGCATGGTAGCGAGCTACATAGCCCAGTCCTGTTTGTTGTGATTCCACGTCACCCGGAGCGGTTTGAAGAAGCGGCAGATTATCTGAATCAGCTAGGTTTGCGTTCCGTGCGGCGTAGCGAGTTGCTGGAGCAGGGCGATACCAGCACCAGTGCGATCAAGGCTTGTCGTGAAGTGGATGTGCTGCTGGGCGACACCCTAGGTGAAATGCACTGGTATTACGGCCTGGCACGAGTCGCCATTGTGGCGGGCAGCTTCCAGCCCTTGGGCGGGCAGAACTTTATCGAGGCCTGCGCAGTGGGTGTCCCTGTGATTGTGGGCCCGCATACTCATAATTTTGCCCAAGCCATGCAAGATGCCATGCAGGCCGGCGCTGCGATACGTGCGGGTACGCCAGCCTTGGCGTTGCAGCAGGCACTGGAGCTAGTAGATGATCCAGCACGTCATCACAAAATGGCTGATGCGGGTTTGCATTGGGTTCAAATGCACGAAGGCGCAGTGCAGCGTGTACTTTCTGGATTGGCACAAATCCGCGATTAAATACGTAGCTGTTTATTAGCTAATAAGTATTTAGTTTTACATGTTTTGGAATTTGTGGCGATTTGAGGACAGCTCGTCTTGATTTGAATCAAGTTAAATAAAAAAGCCCGCATTTAGCGGGCTTTTTTGAGATCTAAAAACTAATCGAGATCGATTTACAGTTTTTGGATGCTCTTAGCTTGTGGACCCTTTTGGCCTTCAGCCGACACGTACGAAACGCGCTGGTTTTCTTCCAAGGATTTAAAGCCCGTGCCCAAGATGTCGGAATGGTGAACGAAAAGATCTTTGCCACCGTTGTCGGGGGAGATAAAGCCGTAGCCTTTTTCGTTATTGAACCATTTCACGATACCGGTTTCTGTTTGCATTTCCTGCATTCCCTAAAAATGACGAGCAATCTGCTCAAAAAAGATTGTCAAGATGTAAAAATCAGGGCAATGAGTATTAGAAACAATACCGTATTGAACAAACTTCGACGAACTTGAAATCCTGCACCGCCAATCGTAGGGGGTATTTAACCTGTAAGTCAAGCTAAATCGACCCTCTGCGTGGTTTTAAGGCAGTGTTTGATCAACAATTGCAACCAAGCTTGTTATCGTAACGGACCCCTCTGCGCCCCTCGTTAAAGTCCGTGGTATTTACGACCAAATTCAAGCGTAGCATGAAAGAAACCGGACTTGCTACCACAGTCGTAACGTGTGCCTTCATATTCATATGCATATACCGCACGACTTTCCAAAAGACTGGCAATTCCATCCGTTAATTGAATCTCTCCACCTACCCCTGCTTGAGTGCGTCGCAGGTGGTCAAATATTTCCGCTTCCAATACATAACGGCCTACAACGGCTTGTGTAGAAGGGGCTACTTCGGGTGCAGGCTTTTCAACAATTCCATTAAGTCGAGTTGCTTTTGAGTCGACTAAATTACCCGAAACAATTCCATATTTATTTGTTTCATTTCTATTTACATTTTGAGTTGCCACAATACTTCCGTTGTATTGATGCGCAGCCTCAACCAGTTGCCGCGATACAGGTGTGGTGGCGTCGATCAGGTCGTCCGCCAGCAGGACCAGGAAGGGCTCGTTGCCCACGATGGGTGCAGCGCACAGCACGGCATGGCCCAGACCCAGCGCGCGCGGCTGGCGGGTGTAAATACAGCTGACATGGCTGGGAATGATGTTTTGAACGGCATCCAGCAACTCCAGCTTGTTCTTGCCTTCCAGTTCGTGTTCCAGTTCCGGGATGCTGTCAAAGTGATCTTCAATGGCTCGCTTGTTGCGGCCAGTGATAAAGATCAGTTCTGTGACTCCAGCGGCGACAGCCTCTTCGACAGCGTACTGAATCAGTGGTTTGTCGACAATTGGCAACATTTCCTTGGGCATGGCCTTGGTGGCGGGCAGAAAACGTGTGCCTAGACCGGCGACGGGGAAAACTGCTTTGCGTATGGGTTTCATAGTGTCGTCAATCGAGGATCAAGGGGAAGCTGGCGTCGGATGGGCCGGGGTTCCAAGTTGAATGGCATCTTGGTTACGCTGCGAAAACTGTCTAGGCTCACGGCCTTGTTCGCTGGGGGGCGTGCCAAAAAAGCCTTGTCCAAAAGCCAGCAAGGCAAGGTTTGCCACCAGGATCAGTATGAAAAGCAGTCGCATCGCAAATGCCCTGAAAAGTACAGTTCAACCCAAGATTGTACGGGTAGGGGAGTTTAAGTTCATCCGTTTTAATGCCAATCGTATCTATGGGTCACCGGCAGTTCACAGGCAAGAGGGGGCAGAGGGACGGTTGTAAGCTCGAATCGACTTACGGGTGCGCCACAAACAGCGACAGACCCCGCAAGGCAGGAGTTTCCAGCTCGTGTAGATGGGGGGGCTCTATATTGAGCAAACGGCAATGATGACTTAATTGTTCTAACAGTTCTTGCTGCGCCAGTGCGCGGCCACCGCCCGCCAAAAAGACCAATGGGCTGTGTCCCAGATGCTGACGGCCTTTCTCCCATTGTCGCAACACGGCTCCAGCCTGTGCGGCAGCAACCCCGGTACTGATAGCTTCTTGAGTATTGCGTGGGAACGCCGCAGTTTGCCCATGCGCCTCAGGGAGCTGCGCCGTATTTTGCTTGAGTGAAGCCAGCATCAAGCTGGGACCGGGCAGAATGGAGCCACCTAAAAAGTGACGCACTCCATTTTGTGCAGGTCCCAGCAAGTCAATCGTGGTAGCAGTACCAAAGCTGATCAGCAAGGCGCCTTGGTCGACCGGGTATTCCTGGGTTAGCAAATCGCTTAACCCTAATAAGGAGGCCCAGCGATCGGCACCCAATTGGCCAGCCTGTTCATAATCGTTGTGCAGCCCAAAAGCCTGCTCTTGGGCCTGCAACCAGCGTACCGGTCCCAAGCCCAGACGGCTGACGGCCGCATCAATTTGCGCTTGGACCTGTGGCCCGGCCACATTCACTCCTAGTGCTTGTACACCTTTTTGTTGGGCGAATTCCTGCAGCGGGGCCTGGCCTGCCTCCAGCCAAACCGCCAATTGATCCAATTGGTCGGCATGCACGCTAACCGGCTGGCTTTCGCGCGCGCCGCTTAAAGGATGACACCACCCTAGTTTGATACGGGTGTTGCCAGAGTCGATGAGCAGGGTCATGCCGGATCGTCAGAGCTAAAAAGAGTGCAGTATAGCGATCAGCGGTGAGCGCGAACGGAAACTTCGCCCACTGTGACCGCGCGTTCGGAACCATCGGGGTGGCGCAATAATAATTGCCCCGAGGTATTGATGCCCGTCACGATGCCTGTATGCAGGACTTGGCCATTGTCAATGATATGGACTTGCTGGCCAATTAGCGCGTCAACTTGCGCGTAGCGTGTAGGCAGATCAGCAAAACCGTGGGCTGTGACATGGTTCAGGCTCAGGTACAGGCTTTGCGCGACTTTGGCCACAAGGTCCGAACAGCGTGCCAGAGACGCTTGCTGGGAGTGTTCAGCAATGCTGGTCCAGTCTGCAATGGCGCGTTGCGTGTTCTGGCTGATGGTCTCTGCTTCACGCAGGTTCAGGCCTATGCCGATAATCACCACATGATGGTCACTGGAGCTGGGCGCTGCACTGGCGCGGGTCGCCTCAACCAGAATGCCGGACAGCTTGGCCTGATCCCATAGCACGTCATTCGGCCATTTCATGGCCAGACGATTACGCACTGCCGGTTCCAGAAACTGGCGCAGCGCTTCCGTCGTTGCCAGACCGGACAGCGGCGAAAGAGTAGGCAGCTGCCGCGCAGGCAGAAAAATATCAAAGGCACAGGAAAACATCAGGTTTGCACCGACGCTGTTTTCCCATGTGCGTCCGGCACGCCCACGACCACGACTTTGCAGATGTGCGCCCAGCAACCAGGGACGCACACGCGGCCCGGATTCCTGACGAGCCAGGGCAAGCAAATCGGCGTTGGTCGATTCGGTCGAGTCTACCCAGCGTATCTGGGGAAAATGTGGCAAGCGCGTACGCAGCTCTGCCACCATATCGCGCGGGCTGGGTAGGGTGAATGCAGAAGAGGTATTCATGACAATCCGGTACACTGGATGAGTTAAACGTAATCTTATGTGATATTTGATCTGAGCATGTCTGAACGCGTAGATACAATCCAATTTTCCGGCCAGGCCGGTGTTATTGACTGTGCTCTGGACTGGCCAGCGGGCGAGCCCAAGGGTTGGGCCTTGTTGCTGCATCCTCACCCTTTGCATGGTGGGGCACGTAACAACAAAGTGGTGACAACCTTGTCGCGCAGTGCCACTCAACATGGTTTGCTGGCAGTACGCCCGGATTTCCGTGGTGTCGGAAAGTCTGCCGGGGAGTTCGATAGCAGCCGCGGCGAAACTGCCGATATGCTGGCTTTGATTGAGCAATTCCCATCACATTTCCCGCAGTGGAGTTCCGGCCCATCCATGTTGGCCGGGTTTTCATTTGGCACTGCAGTCGCTGCTCAAGTGTATGCCAGCCTGCAGGAAGCCCAGGCACCTTTGCCCGGCGCCTTCATCCTGACTGGTACTGCGGTCAATCGTTTCCGCTTCCGGGATGTCAGCCCTCCTGCCGATACCTTGCTAGTGCACGGTGAAACCGACGATGTCGTTCCCTTGTCGGAAGGCATGGACTTTGCGCGTGAGCATCAGTTGCCCATGGTTGTGCTGCCCGAGGCCGGCCACTTTTTTCATGGCAAGCTGATTCAGCTGCGTGAGTTGGTCAGCCGTCATTTGGCCGGGCTTGGAACCTAAGCCGGGTTTTGCTTTCAAATCGTTGCGTTTTCCTGTTCAGACTCAGGGGCCTTGCCCCTCACAGGCCCAGATGGCTCTGCCATAATGGGTTCTTTCCGCCACTGTCAAAGCAATCGATTTTTTCCATGACTTCTATTCAAAAATTTGCATCTCCAGTCCTCTCTCGTTGTGTGGTGGCACTTGCCCTGGCGCTGCCTATGGTGGCTCAGGCACAGACTCAAACCCCTACCCCGACAGAATCGGCTCAAGTGCTTGGCGCTCAGACGCCTGCCTTGCCAGGTGATTTGTCCGTTGTACCCGCACCTAGCCTGACGGCACGTGCCTGGTTGTCCATGGACGTTAATAGTGGCCAGATCATCGCGGCAGAAGGGCTGAACGAACAGGTCGAGCCTGCTTCCCTGACCAAGCTGATGACGGCCTATCTGGTCTTTGATGCTTTGGAATCCGGTCGCCTGAAGCTGGATCAGACCGTTGTGATTTCGGACAAGGCATGGCGCACCGAAGGTTCGCGCATGTTCGTGAAAGTTAATTCGCAAGTGGCCGTGAATGATCTGCTGCAAGGTGTGATCGTGCAATCGGGCAATGATGCCTCTGTTGCCTTGGCCGAAGCCGTTGCGGGTAGCGAAGGTGCTTTTGCCGCCTTGATGAACGAAGAAGCCGCCAAGCTGGGTTTGACGGCTACGCATTTCAAGAACTCCACCGGCTTGCCTGATCCAGAGCATCTGACCTCGGTACGTGATCTGGGCGTGTTGTCCGCGGCACTGGTTGCCCGCTTCCCCCAGTATCTGCACTACTACAGCCAAAAAGAGTACACCTACAACAATATCAAGCAGCCCAACCGTAACCGCCTGCTGTGGCTGGACAATACAGTTGATGGTTTGAAAACCGGCCATACCCAATCGGCCGGTTACTGCCTGGTGTCGACCGCCTTGCGCGATGGCCGTCGCGTAGTGTCGGTTGTGGTGGGCACGGCAAATGACGCCGCTCGTACAGAAAACAGCCTGAAGCTTCTGAACTGGAGCTTCCAGAACTTTGAAACGGTCAAACTGTACGACGCCAGCAATCCTGCTGTCACCGCCCGCGTTTGGGAAGGTGAGGTCGAGAATGTAGGCCTGGGTACAGAAGGAGCCTTGTGGTTGACTGTTCCACGTGGCAAGTCCTCGGAAATCAAGCCTGTTGCCAACTATACCCAGCCTTTGCTGGCTCCGTTGAGCAAGGGTGACAAGGTCGGTACACTGACTTTGTCCCTGGATGGCAAGGTTTTGGCAGAGCAGCCTTTGCTGGTGCTGCAAGATGTGCCCGAGGCCGGCTTTTTTGGTCGTATGGCCGACAAAGTGCGCTTGATGTTTGAGTAATTCCTTGGTGCGAGGCTAAATCCTATGATTGCAGGCATTGACCCCGACAGCATTGTTTATTTGAACGGCGACTTTGTGCGCTTGGGTGAAGCGAAGATCTCGGTACTGGATCGTGGCTTTATCTTTGGCGACGGCATTTACGATGTCGTGCCTGCTTATCACGGGAAACCTTTTCGTATTGATGGGCACCTGGGGCGCTTGGAGCGCAGTCTGGCAAAAGTGGGCATCACCAACCCTTTCACTCGCCGTGAATGGGAAAAGCTGGTGCTGGATATGCTGGCCCGTTCGGGCCGGGGTGCCGACTGCATGGTCTACATTCAGGTAACCCGCGGTGTTGCCAAGCGCGACCACGCCTTCCCCAGCAATGTGCCGCCCAGCATCTTCATCATGGTCTCGCCCTTCAAGCGAGTGCAGCAAGAGCGCGAAACGGGTTTGAAGGCGGTGGCCATTGACGATGAGCGTTGGCTGCGTTGCGATATAAAATCCATTTCCTTGCTGGGCAATGTTTTGGCCAAGCAACAGGCTCTGGAAGCCGGTGTGGACGAGGTCATTCAGTTCAGAGACGGTTTTCTGACCGAAGGGGCCTCCTGCAATATCTGGATTGTGCGCGACGGTACCTTGCTGGCACCCATGCGCAACAATTTGATCCTGGAAGGGATTCGCTACAGTTTGATGGAAGAGCTGGCCGCCCAGGCGGGTATAGCTTTTCAGGCGCGTCAGATCTCTCGTGAAGAGGTCGACACTGCCGATGAAATTATGATGACGTCAGCCACCAAAGAGGTGCTGCCCATCGTTGTATTTAACGGTCAGCCCGTCGGCGACGGACGACCCGGCCCTGTCTTTGCCAAATTACGTGAAGGCTATGACAAGGCCATCAAGGCTGCGGAGCAAGCATGACAATTTCCCCCGAAGAATCGTTGATCGAATACCCCAGTGACTTTCCTATCAAAGTCATGGGCCAGACTCACGAAACCCTGCAAGACGAATTGCTGGCTATCGTGCTGGAACACGATCCAGGCTTTGACGCTGCCACTATCGAGGTGCGTCCCAGCAAGGCAGGCAACTACACGGGCCTGACTTTCACGGTGCGCGCTGTCTCGCGTGAGCAACTGGATAATCTTTACCGTGCCCTGCATGCGCATCATCTGGTGCGTGTGGTGATGTAAAGCAGGGATCAGGCGTTCATGTCCGACTC
Organism: Alcaligenes sp. GCM10023179; assembly: GCF_042653705.1. Lineage (NCBI taxonomy): Bacteria > Pseudomonadati > Pseudomonadota > Betaproteobacteria > Burkholderiales > Alcaligenaceae > Alcaligenes > Alcaligenes sp. GCM10023179. Next base: position 353,535 of record NZ_JBHSIQ010000006.1, read on the forward strand.
AGTTCGTATCAAGTGGTTTGAGCGGCCCAGCGCCTATGAACCTATCTGGCAGGCAATGCGCGACTTTACCGAGCAGCGCGAGGCGGAGACTCCTGATGAAATCTGGCTTGTCGAGCACACGCCTGTCTATACGCAAGGACAGGCTGGCAAGCCGGAACATCTGCTGAATCCCGGTGGCATCCCCGTGGTGCAAACCGACCGGGGCGGGCAGATTACCTATCACGGCCCTGGGCAGTTAATGGTGTACTGCCTGTTTGATCTGCGCCGGGTGGGCTTATACGTCAAAGAATACGTACGCCTTTTGGAAGAGGCTGTTATTGCTTGTCTGACGCATTTTGGTGTCGAAGGGGCTTGCTGCAAGCCAGGGGCACCGGGTGTCTATGTACCGCAAGGGGTGGCAAGCCAGGAGTTGGCCAAGATTTCCGCATTGGGGATCAAGATTCGCAATGGCCGCTCTTACCATGGACTGGCCTTGAATATAGGCATGGATCTAAGCCCATTTAGCGGCATCAATCCCTGTGGCTATGAAGGGCTGCAAACAACAGATATGCGTTCGCAAGGCGTCGTGGTCCCCATGGACGAGGTTGCACAGTATTTGTCTAATTATCTATCGCAAGCGATGGCTCTGCGCCTACAGGCAGCGGCAGCTTAAATAGCGCAGCGATAAAGCGCCGCATGTGGCGGCGCTCATCTTTATATTGTTATTTATTCGTCAAGTGCCGCCTCAGGTTCCGCTCCAGTGTGGCGCGCGTTTCTCGATAAAAGCATCAATACCTTCGCAGGCATCATTGCTCATCATATTGTCAGCCATGACCTGACCGGCGTAGTCGTAGGCTTGTTCAATAGCCAGGCTGCGCTGGCGGTAGAACATGGCCTTGCCTGCGCGGACGGCGACCGGACTCTTGGCCATGACGCTGTCGGCCAGTTTCTGTACGGTTTGATCCAGCTGGTCTTCGGCTACCGCGTAATTGATCAGCCCCAGCTCTTGAGCTCGTTGGGCGCTGATGAATTCGCCAGTCATCAACATTTCCATGGCGGCCTTGGGTGGCACGCAGCGTGACAGGGCAACAGCAGGGGTGGAGCAGAAAAGACCAACATTAATGCCTGATACTGCAAAGCGAGTGGACTCGGTGGCAACAGCCATATCGCAGGTAGCAACCAGCTGACAGCCCGCTGCGGTGGCCAGCCCTTGCACACGAGCAATCACCGGCACGGGCAAGGCCAGCACACCTTGCATGACGCGGCTGCAGCGGCTGAACAGATCACGGTAATAGTCGTGTTCGGGTTTGGAGCGCATCTGTTTCAGATCGTGCCCGGCACAAAAGGCCTTGCCTTCCGCCTGAATGATGACGCACTGCAAGCTGGGGTCCTGGGCCAGCTTGTCCAGAATGTGTTGTAAAGAGTCCAACACTTCTTCAGACAGCGCGTTGTACTTGGCGGGCCGGTTCAAGGTGATGCGGGCCAGTCCCTGATGCTGTTCCAGCAGGACGGGATCGGCGAGGTGCTCTTGTGACATGCAAGTCTCCGTACTTATAGTATGTGCAGGTTTTATTTTTGGGTGTTGCTGCATCGTTAAGTCGACCTCTATATTAGAGGGGACTGGTACAAACTATCGCCCTTGTTCTAGGCGCTTGTAAAGCGAAGGGGCTACAATTGACCACTGCGCCCATCGTTTAGTGATGTTGCCCGCACGCTGTTTTTCTATTTAGACGCCTATGACCACCCCTACAGATACGTCCGTCGATTCCAAACCTACTGTGCGCCCTCGCGTTGTCGAATACGACGCAACGCAAAAGCAGAAGGCCGAGGCCAAGACCTCGCGCATTCCCATTAAGGTCGTGCAGGCAGAGCGTTTGAAAAAGCCTGATTGGATTCGGGTGAAGGCGGCTGCACCGAATTCCCGTTTCTACGAGATCAAGGAAACTCTGCGCGAGCACAAGCTGTTCTCGGTGTGCGAAGAAGCTTCCTGTCCCAATATCGGGGAGTGTTTTGGCAAGGGCACGGCCACCTTCATGATCATGGGCGACAAGTGCACACGTCGTTGCCCATTCTGTGATGTGGGCCATGGCCGTCCTGACCCGCTGGACGAGAATGAACCTGCCAACCTGGCCAAGGCCATTGGCGCCATGAAGTTGTCCTACGTGGTTATTACCTCCGTAGACCGTGACGATTTGCGTGATGGTGGCGCTGCCCACTTTGTGGAATGTATCCGTCAGGTGCGCGAGCATTCGCCAACTACGACTATTGAAGTGCTGGTGCCGGACTTCCGTGCTCGTCTGGACCGTGCGTTGGGGATCCTGAATGCCTGCCCTCCAGATGTGATGAACCACAACCTGGAAACGGTACCTCGCTTGTACAAGCAGGCGCGTCCTGGTTCGGATTACCACCACTCCTTGAAACTGCTGCAAGAGTTCAAGAAGTTGCATCCAAACATTCCAACCAAATCCGGTTTGATGGTTGGCTTGGGTGAGACCAATGAAGAGATTCTGGAAGTGATGCGCGATATGCGAGCTCACGATATTGATATGCTGACCATTGGCCAGTATTTGCAGCCATCCGGCCACCACTTGCCCGTGATGCGCTACGTGACGCCTGATGAATTCTTGATGTTTGAGCGCGAGGCCTATGCAATGGGCTTTACCCATGCGGCGGTTGGTGCCATGGTGCGTTCGTCCTATCACGCAGACCAGCAGGCGCACGCAGCAGGTGTGCAACCTTAAAGATAAGAGAACAGGTCTTTGTAAGACTTGGCTTTTATTTGAAGAACCCGGCCTTGGCGCCGGGTTTTTTTTATGACTTCCGGGTTTTCCGGTGTTGTTGATCCGCGTCTGCCTGTTTTTTTACAGGTTTCAGGGCAGCCAGCAAGCCGGAGAGTCGTTCGCGGTTCTTGGGGCATGTATCCCTGGCTGCCTGTATCACTGCTTGCTGGTGTCCTTTTATTCGGACGGTGGGCTTTCTACTGCATCACTCTGGGCCAGGGCCTTGGCAGACAAGCTCTCTATATAAGGCTCCAGCACTTCGTCGTAATCTTCGACGCCCAGATACCAGGCCGTCAGACCTTTGTTGTCTTGTTTAAGATCAGTCCAGCAGAATAAAGAGCGATCAAAAGAGTCCTTGATGGTCTCGTTCACAAACTTGAACAATTCATCCAGCAAGGGCAGGCTGCTTAAGGGGACGGCAAACGGCGTTTCTCCCTGAAATTGCCAGCCATATTGTTCGAGCAGTTCGTTCGACCAAAGAGCATGTTGTTCTTGAGAGCTTAATTCTGGATTGGCAGGGCTTAAAGGCATGGTTCTGGATCAGGTAAGGGGAACGGATGGTCAAGCGCCAGTGGCAAACCATTGTATGGGAGTGACGCCTTGCTCTTTGAGCCAGTCATTGGCTTGCTGGAAATGACCACAGCCAATAAAAGGAACAGGGGGGCGGCGAGCAGCCAAGGGGGAAGGGTGATTGGCCTTCAAAATTAGGTAAGGATGCTGGGAGTGCTGCTGAATCAGTGCTTCTTTGGCTTGGGCGTGAGCACCCCACAACATATAAACAATAGGGCGTGTAGTCTGCTGGGCCAGGTTCATCAGCAGGGAGTCAGTAATCTGCTCCCAACCTTTCTTGGCGTGAGAGGCAGGCAAACCATCTTCTACAGTCAGCGATGTATTCAATAGCAAGACACCTTGTCGACCCCAGTTGCTCAGATCATGACTGCTTGGCAAGGTGGTGTCGGGATATTCCAGCTCCAGCTCTTTAAAGATATTGCGCAGACTGGGTGGGGCCGGGCAAGTGTCAGGCACGGAAAATGACAATCCCTGCGCCTGATTGGGACCGTGATAAGGGTCCTGGCCCAGAATCACGACGCTGACTTTCTGCAATGGCAGCAGTTCCAGTGCGCGGAAAGGGGCGGCCGGGTAAATAGAGGCGCCATCCTGGCACTCCTTGTCCAACCACTTGGCCAGAGTTGCCAATATGTCTTGCAGCTCCGGGCGATCCAATGTTGCACGCCAGTCGCTGGGAAGGCGGGCAATTTGATTCAGGATGTTCTCGGTCAGGAGATTGCCGGAGAGTAGTTCCTCGCCAATCAGGCTGAGCTGTGCCGCAGGGGCTTGAGAAGATGAGCGGGCCATAGTCTGCATACAGAGTTATTTGTCTGCCTATTGTAATAGGGGAGATGTGGCTTACCTATCTGCCTGGATGGGGTGTCTCTATATAGAGAGGGGTTTGTGGGTCAAAAGTAGGGCGCTTGGTATGTCTCTATATGTAGAGGGATGGCCGGCGCTCTATATATAGAGTGTTGTAGACCAGGTTCTAGATTAGCGGCCCATGGTGATAGCCGGGTCTTTGTGCAGCCTTCCCCAGGATCGCAACTGCATTCTTATCTTTTCTGTCTGTCTGTCTGTCTGTCTGTCTGTCTGTCTGCGAAAACACGTTTGGGGCGGGAATTCAGCGCGAAACAAGGGAATCGATGCTGAGCTGGAGAGAAAAAGCCTGGAATCGACCTGTTCTGCGATGGGGCATCCTGGCGTTTCACCTGCCAGTTCTGGTGTCTCTCCAGCTATGAACGAGATATAGTCATTTGGGCATCATTTAGTTTCATTTAAGTTTTATCATATATAACAATGATCTAAGTGGAAAATTACTGTAAACCGCCTCTTTTACATGAAATATTCAGGTAAAAAACTTGCAAAGCGGAAAATCCTCGTGCTATAGTTCTTTTCTCGCTGCAGCACACACAGGGTTTTCCCTGAAGCGCTACAGAGAGC
>NZ_JBHSIQ010000007.1:0-40418 GCF_042653705.1 Alcaligenes sp. GCM10023179
ATTTCGATGAAAGTGTCCCTGATCGCTCCTATCGCCATGGAAGAAGGTCTGCGCTTCGCTATTCGCGAAGGCGGCCGTACCGTCGGCGCTGGCGTGGTTGCAAAAATCATCAAGTAATAAGCCTTGATCGCGGTGTGAAGGTGCAGACCTTCCCGCCGCGTCTTTGCTACCCCCAAAAGGGGTGCTTTTTAGTCAGCGTTTCTTCGAGTCATCGATAAACCTGGTCAAAAAGCCCCCACTTATATCGTTCTTTAGGATTACCCATGAAAAACCAGAAAATCCGCATCCGTCTGAAGGCTTACGATTACAAGTTGATCGATCAGTCTGCTGCTGAGATCGTAGAAACCGCCAAGCGCACTGGCGCTGTTGTTCGTGGTCCAGTACCACTGCCAACACGTATCCGTCGCTACGACATTCTGCGTTCGCCGCACGTCAACAAGACATCGCGCGATCAGTTTGAAATGCGTACCCACCAGCGCTTGATGGACATTGTCGATCCTACCGACAAGACCGTCGACGCTCTGATGCGTCTGGATTTGCCAGCCGGTGTTGACGTCGAAATCGCTCTGCAGTAATTCTGCCTAGCTGTTCGAGTTACATCGAAAGAAACGCCATGCAACTGCATGGCGTTTTTTTTCGTCTGCACGTTTCCTTCGGACGCTGCAGGAGCAATGGCGACTGCCCGTTTATCCTGAACAGAACAAGAGCTTTGCTCTTAGGTGCTTCATGGCTAGTTCATCATGGTGTTGTGATTGGGAAAAAGCGGGTTTTGGTCTATTTTTTACGACCGGACACACTTTGCCAGGGCTACAAATGCGACGATGGGCAGGGTTGAAGGAGGACAAGAATGATAAATCGGAGACGACAGCCGTTCCTGGCCCTGTGGTATTTCCTGGCGCTCTGGCTATGTCTGTGGGGAAGCAGTGCATCAGCGCAAGCGTGTGGGGACGACAAACCCATACGGCTGGCGGACCTGAGCTGGGAGAGCGCAGCATTTAGCACCGAGCTGTATCAGCAGATTCTGGAGAAGGCCTACGGTTGCAAGACCGAACGGGTTCCAGGCTCCTCGGCGGCTTTGGAAAGTGCGCTGGCGCAAAATGATATTCAAGTAATTGGCGAGATCTGGTCGGGACGTACCGAGATCATTGAAAAAGCCATTGAAGCCGGCCAGGTGCAGGTACTTGGTAATACCCTGAAGGGTGGGGCAGAACAGGGCTGGTATGTGCCGGACTATGTCGTCGATGGCGACCCGGACAAGGGAATCAAGCCCACTGCACCCGAGCTACAGAAAGTTGAGGATTTAGGGCGCTACGCCACTGTTTTTAGTGACCCGGAACAGCCCAATAAAGGCCGCTTCTATAACTGCCCCTCCGGCTGGGTATGTGAAACCTTCAATAGTCGCCTGTTCGATCTCTATGGTCTGGGCGAACACTATCAAAACTTTCGGCCCGGTACGGGCGCGGCTCTGGATGCGGCAATCAGCGCCGCCTATGACAGGCGTGAACCGATCCTGTTCTATTACTGGCAGCCTGCGGGTCTGATGGCCAAGTATTCCTTCAAGAAGTTAGCTAGCGCGCCTTTCAATGAAAGCTGTTGGGAAGCCGCTGTGTCGGGTAAGGGCAAGATCTGTCCAACGGACTTTATCCTGGCGCATATAGGCGTAGCGGCTTCTACTCCTTTCGTAGAGTCCCACCCCGAGCTGGTCACCTTGTTTGAAAAGATCCAGCTGGAGCCCGAACAGATGAACAAGATTATTCTGGGCATGACAGAGGGTGGGCAGAACGCCAGCACCCAGGTACAGAAGTTCCTGAAAGAGAATGCAGAGCAATGGCGTCAGTGGATGCCAATGGCCCAGGCAGATCGCTTGCAGGCAGCTTTGGAACCTCAGGCAATACAGCCGGTAGCCGCAGCGCAGTCCCGCTTCTTCCCGGAGTGGTCAGCTGCAGACTGGGTTAACCGTCAGTTGTTGGTTGCCGTGCAGGATTGGGGCACAGGTTTTCGTCAGATCAGCGCCTGGATTCTGACGCATGCCATTTTGCCGGTGGAACGTGTCTTGCAGCAGGTGCCTGCCTGGGCGATTCTGGCTTTGACCGGTTTGCTGGCCTGGTGGGGACAACGGCGCTTTTTGCCTGTTCTGCTCTATGTAGCTGGCCTGTACTTGATAGGCGCCATGGGTCTATGGGACAAGCTGATGCAAACCTTCACCTTGGTGCTGGTGGCCACAGTCTTTTCTGTGCTGATCGGCGTCCCGGTTGGCATTCTTAGTGCTCGTAGCCGCCTGCTTAGAAAAGTGCTGACGCCCGTACTGGATGTGATGCAAACCATGCCCAGTTTTGTCTACCTGATCCCGGTACTGATGCTATTCGGTCTGGGTAAGGTTCCCGCCGTCCTGGCCACTGTTGTCTATGCCGTTCCTCCCTTGATTCGTCTGACCAGCCTGGGTTTGCGACAGGTAGACAAACATGTGATGGAAGCAGCCCAGGCGTACGGGGTTACACGCTGGCAAATGCTGACCAAAGTCACCTTGCCCCTGGCGCGGCCCAGCATTATGGCCGGTATTAATCAAACCACCATGATGGCCTTGTCCATGGTGGTAGTTGCTTCCATGATTGGAGCCCAGGGCTTGGGTGAAGACGTGCTGGCTGGTATTCAGACACTGGATATAGGGCGTGGTTTGCAGGCAGGGGTGGCGATCGTGATCCTGGCCATTGTTATTGACCGAATTTCTCAATCCTTTGGCCGTTCTCAGCGTCACCGTCGCAAGGTCAGGAGGCAAGCATGAATATCATTCCTACCCCCTCGGGTGAGCAGGCCTGCAAGATAGAACTGCGAGACGTTTATAAGGTCTTCGGCAACCGGGCGACCGAAGCCGTGGAGTTGTTAAAGCAGGGGGCTGACAAGCAGGCGGTGCAAAAGCAGACGGATTGCATCGTAGGCCTGGCAGGGGTCGATGCCTGCTTTCCCGCGCAGCAGATATCCTGCGTCATGGGTTTATCCGGTTCGGGCAAATCCACGCTGGTGCGTCACATCAACCGTTTGATCGACCCCAGTGCCGGGCAGGTGTTGGTGGATGGGCAGGACATATTGCAGCTGGACATGGCCAGCTTGCGACAATTTCGTCGCTATGGAATCAGCATGGTCTTTCAGGCCTTTGGCTTGCTGCCCCATTTGACGGTGGTGGAGAACGTCGCCTTCGGTCTGGAGGTCCGAGGAGACAAGCGTTCACAGGCCAGAGAGCAGGCTCGGCAATGGCTGGAGCGCGTGGGTCTGCATGATTATGCCGATAACTATCCGGACGAATTGTCAGGCGGGATGCAGCAACGAGTAGGACTTGCCCGAGCCTTGGCCGTTGATGCAGACATTCTTTTGATGGACGAAGCCTTCTCGGCCCTGGATCCCTTGATTCGCTACGAGATGCAGGATGAGCTTTTACGCCTGCAAAGCAGCCTGAACAAAACCATCATCTTTATTACTCACGATATTGATGAGGCATTACGGTTGGGCCAGCATATTGTGGTGCTACGTGAGGGCAGGGTGGAACAAAGCGGTACTCCGGCTCAAATTCGTGATGAACCGGTGAACGAATACGTGGCTCGTTTTGTCAATAAGGCGCACCAATAGAAAATGCGCGGCAGATCAATTTTTCTGATTCAGACTGTGTAGCCAAGCACCCCGAATTCAAAAAAACTGTTGTCAATCAAGCAGTTTAGGGCAGATTTTTGCAGTAAATCTTGCTTGGCTTTACAGCTGCGTGCTATATTTACTAGCTTAGCCAAAAAGTTTTGGCTATGGTCGTCGCGCAAATTATTGCGTGTACTCTCAGTTAGCCCTGACCAATCGTAGTCAGGAATGGAGAAAACGATGTCGAACTCGACACCTACGCCTGCCGCGTGGCGGCTGGGCCTTGTTGGGCGTAAAGTTGGCATGACCCGTGTGTTTACAGAGGAAGGCGAGTCCATCCCTGTGACCGTGCTGGACGTGTCCAACAACCGCATCACCCAGGTCAAGACGCCCGCAGTTGACGGTTACGCTGCTGTACAGGTTGCCTTTGGCACCCGTCGTGCAACACGCGTTACCAAGCCCCAGGCAGGGCACTATGCAAAAGCTGGCGTTGAAGCTGGCAGCATCCTGAAAGAATTCCGCCTCGACCCCGCTGCTATCGCCGAGCTTTCCGCCGGTTCCGTAGTTGCTGTGGAAAGCATTTTCGAAGCGGGTCAGAAGGTTGACGTTACGGGCACCACGATCGGTAAAGGCTTTGCCGGTACCATCAAACGCCACAATTTTGGCGGCCAGCGTAACAGCCACGGTAACTCGCGCTCGCACCGCGTACCCGGTTCCATTGGTCAAGCCCAGGATCCAGGCCGTGTGTTCAAAGGTAAAAAAATGTCGGGCCATATGGGTGACGTTACCCGTACGGTTCAGAATCTTGACGTGATCCGCGTCGACGCCGAGCGTGGCTTGTTGCTGGTCCGGGGCGCTGTCCCAGGTCACAAGAATGCCAATATCGTTGTGCGCCCTGCTGTGAAAGGAGCCTAATCCATGGAACTGAAGCTCCTGAACGAACAAGGCCAAGCTGCATCCACATTGCAGGCCAACGAAACCGTTTTCGGTCGTGAATTCAACGAAGCACTGGTTCACCAGATCGTTGTTGCATACCAAGCCAATGCTCGCAGCGGTAACAGCAAGCAATTGACTCGTGCCGAAGTCAACCACAGCACCAAGAAGCCATGGCGCCAGAAAGGCACCGGCCGCGCTCGTGCTGGTATGACATCCTCGCCCGTGTGGCGTGGAGGCGGTCGTGCATTCCCCAACACCGGTGAAGAAAACTACGCACACAAGGTCAACAAGAAGATGTACCGCGCCGGTATCAGCGCGATTCTGTCTCAGTTGGTCCGTGACGAGCGTCTGTTGGTTGTTGATTCCTTCACTCTGGAAGCACCCAAGACCCGTCTGGCAGCCAACAAGCTGAAAGACCTGGGCCTGGAATCCGTGCTGATCATCACCGACGCGCTGGACGAGAACGTGTACCTGGCTACGCGTAACCTGCCTCACGTTGCTGTGGTTGAACCACGCTACGCCGACCCGCTGTCCCTGATCCACTACAAAAAAGTGTTGGTCACCAAAGCGGCTGTCGCTCAGTTTGAGGAGATGTTGGGATGAACGCCGAACGTCTATTGCAAGTAATTCTGGCTCCTGTCGTGACTGAAAAAGCCACGTACGTTGCCGAAAAAAATCAGCAAATCGCTTTCCGCGTCGCTCCTGATGCTACCAAGCCTGAAATCAAAGCTGCTATTGAACTGCTGTTCAAAGTAGAAGTTGAGTCGGTGCAGGTGCTCAATCAGAAGGGCAAGGAAAAGCGCTTTGGCCGTTTCATGGGTCGCCGCCGCAGTGTGCGCAAGGCATATGTCTCGCTCAAGCCCGGTCAGGAACTCGACTTTTCTGAGGTGAACTAATATGGCATTGGTAAAAGTAAAACCAACGTCGCCAGGTCGCCGTGGCATGATCAAAGTGGTTCACCCTGAACTGCACAAAGGCGCTCCTTACGCGGCTTTGCTGGAAAAGAAATCCAGCAGTGCTGGCCGTAACAACAACGGCCACATCACGGTTCGTCACCGTGGCGGCGGTCACAAGCAGCATTATCGTATTGTCGACTTCCGTCGCAACAAGGACGGTATTCCTGCGAAAGTAGAACGTCTGGAATACGACCCTAACCGCAGCGCTCACATCGCATTGGTGTGCTACGCAGACGGCGAGCGTCGTTACATCATCGCCCCTCGTGGTCTGGAAGTGGGTGCAACGGTTGTGTCTGGCGCGGAAGCTCCTATCCGTTCCGGCAACACTTTGCCTATCCGCAACATTCCTGTGGGTCAAACCATTCACTGCATCGAGATGCTGCCTGGTAAGGGTGCTCAAATCGCTCGTTCCGCTGGTGGTTCCGCTGTGTTGCTGGCTCGTGAAGGCACGTACGCTCAAGTGCGTCTGCGTTCCGGTGAAGTTCGCCGCATTCACATCGACTGCCGCGCCACGATTGGCGAAGTCAGCAACCACGATCACAGCCTGCGTCAAATCGGTAAAGCCGGTGCTGTTCGCTGGCGTGGTATTCGTCCTACCGTTCGCGGTGTGGCGATGAACCCAGTCGATCACCCGCACGGTGGTGGTGAAGGTCGTACGGGTGAAGGCCGTGAGCCAGTCAGCCCATGGGGTACTCCTGCCAAGGGCTACCGCACCCGTCGTAACAAGCGCACAGACAACATGATTGTTTCGCGCCGTAAGCGCAAGTAAGGGGCGAACACTATGTCACGTTCGATCAAAAAAGGCCCATTCGTTGATGCTCACCTGATCAAAAAGGTTGACGCAGCCGTTGTGGGTAACGACAAGCGACCAATCAAAACCTGGTCGCGCCGCTCTACCATCCTGCCCGAGTTCATTGGGCTGACGATTGCCGTTCACAATGGCCGTCAACACATTCCCGTTTACATCAACGAGAACATGGTTGGCCACAAGCTCGGCGAGTTCGCTTTGACCCGTACTTTCAAGGGTCACGCTGCGGACAAAAAGGCCCGGAGATAAGTGATGGAAACTACAGCAATTATTCGTGGAGTCCATATTTCGGCGCAAAAAGCACGTCTGGTTGCGGACATGGTCCGCGGCAAGTCCGTCGCTCACGCTCTGAATACGCTGACTTTCACTCCCAAGAAAGCCGCTGGCATCATCAAGAAAGCTCTGGAATCGGCTATTGCCAACGCTGAGCACAATGACGGCGCCGACATCGACGAACTGAAAGTCACCTCCATTTACGTGGACAAGGCTCAGTCGTTGAAGCGTTTTTCTGCACGAGCCAAAGGCCGCGGTAACCGTATTGAGAAGCAGACTTGCCACATTGTGGTCAAAGTCGGCGCTTAAGGAGTCACAATGGGACAGAAAATCCACCCAATTGGGTTCCGCCTGGCTGTTAACCGTAACTGGAGCTCGCGTTGGTACGCTGACGGTGCTGAGTTCGGTACGATGTTGGCTGACGACATCCGTGTGCGCGAATACCTGAAACGCAAGCTGAAAAGTGCGTCCGTTGGCCGTGTGGTCATCGAGCGTCCTGCCAAGAATGCTCGCATCACTATTTACTCGGCTCGTCCTGGTGTAGTGATCGGCAAGCGCGGCGAGGATATCGAAAGCCTGAAGGCTGACCTGCAGCGCCTGTTGGGCGTGCCAGTGCACGTTAACATCGAAGAAATTCGCAAACCTGAAACCGACGCTCAACTGATCGCCGACTCCATTGCTCAGCAATTGGAAAAGCGCATCATGTTCCGTCGTGCGATGAAGCGTTCCATGCAAAACGCCATGCGTCTGGGTGCCCAAGGCATCAAGATCATGAGCTCGGGTCGCTTGAACGGCATCGAAATCGCTCGTACCGAATGGTACCGCGAAGGCCGTGTGCCTCTGCACACCCTGCGCGCTAACATCGATTACGGTACTTCCGAAGCGCACACGACGTACGGGATCATCGGTATCAAGGTCTGGGTCTACAAGGGCGACATGCTGCCTAACGGCGAAATGCCTGTTGACACCGTAGCCCCTGAAGAGCGCCGCCCACGTCGTCCACGTGGTGACCGCCCTGAAAACCGCCGTCCAGGTGGTCGTGGCCGCGGTCCTCGTAAAGACGCTGCTCCTGCTGCGTCCGAAGGAGAATAAAACATGCTGCAACCTTCTCGCAGAAAGTATCGCAAAGAGCACAAAGGCCGTAACACCGGTCTGGCTACTCGCGGTGCGCAAGTTTCGTTTGGCGAATTTGGTCTGAAAGCCACTGACCGTGGCCGTCTGACTGCTCGCCAGATCGAAGCAGCACGTCGTGCAATTAACCGTCACATCAAACGTGGTGGCCGCATCTGGATCCGCATCTTCCCCGATAAGCCAATTTCGCAGAAACCTGCCGAAGTTCGTATGGGTAACGGTAAGGGTAATCCAGAGTTCTGGGTCGCTGAGATTCAACCAGGCAAGGTCCTGTACGAAATGGAAGGTGTTAGCGAAGAGCTGGCACGCGAAGCATTCCGTCTGGCCGCTGCCAAGCTGCCTATCTCGACGACGTTCGTAACGCGTCAGATCGGTGCTTAAGGAGACGTCATGAAAGCCAGCGAACTCCGTACTAAAGATGCCGCCGAGCTCCAAAAAGAGCTCGAGAGCCTGTTGAAAGCACAATTTAACCTGCGCATGCAGCGTGCTACTCAACAGCTTTCCAACACCAGCCAATTGGGCAAAGTACGTCGCGACATCGCTCGCGTCCGTACCGTCATGGCTGAGACCGCAGGAAAGTAAGATGAGCGAAACTCAAACTACCGCAAAACGTCAACGTACCCTGATCGGTCAAGTTGTCAGCAACAAGATGGACAAAACTGTCGTCGTTCTGGTTGAACGCCGCGTTAAACATCCCTTGTATGGCAAGATCATCGTCCGCTCCAATAAATACAAAGCGCACGACGAGACCAACCAGTACAACGAAGGCGATACCGTTGAGATTACCGAAGGCCGTCCTATCAGCCGCAGCAAGTCCTGGACTGTTGTGCGTCTGATCGAAGCAGCCCGCGTGATCTAAACGCTTGCTCAGATGTCCAGGCTTCGGCCTGGCTCTGGTAGGTCAAAAACCCCGATCTGTTTACAGATTGGGGTTTTTTTATGCTTGTCCACTTTGCTGTTGCTCATAGACAGGAGCAATGTTCGTATTTCGTCTTGTGGCCCGTCATGCCGCTTAAACCCGGAGTTGAACTGAATGATCAAGCTTGGGGCATGGCGGCTTGTATGCGTAAGCCGGAAGCCTTCACAAAAAAGCGGGAACAGCTTGTTCTATTCTGTGCGGTGGCAACTATGGGGCGAGGGCGATATCGTGCCAGCTACCCTGCATACGTACTCGGGTTAGGACGACAATCTGGGGGTCAGAGTTGTAGCAGCTTGCTGACTTATGGACGCGCGTCTTGCTTGCGCCATTGTGCCGGGCTGACACCCACACTACGCCTGAACGCGGCGCTGAATGCGGCCGCAGAGCTATAACCGATACGCTCGGCAATCTGCTCCATGGTCAGACCTTGCTCCAGCTGACGCTTGGCCAGCTGCATACGTAGTTGCAACAGTACTTGGGCTGGCGCCATCCCGCACAGCAAGGTAAAGCGGCGGTGAAAGGCAGCGCGTGACATGTTCAAGTAGGCGGCCATATCGTCCACCGACCAGGCTTTGGCAGGTTCACGCAGCAGCTGCTCGATCAGGCCACCAAAGGCAGGGTCACTTGCCAGATGAATCAAGCCGGCGGGCAGGGCACCTTCGGCAGGTGTCTGTCCGATTTGCTGGCGCAAGGTATAGAACAACAACAGCTCCACCAGCTTTTCCAGCAGGCTGGAGTTGGCTTGCGGCTGGCGTCGCATTTCGGCCTGGATCAAGTCCAGCAAAGGGCGTCCTGAATCTGCATCTGTCTGAGAACCATCAATCAACAAAACATCAGGCACGGTCGCCAGCAGCAATTCGCTCAAACCACGGCCCAGATCCAGAAAACCACAGAGCAAGCCCGTACTGTGTGGCACTTGTGGCTCCAGGCTCTGCATGGTTTGTCGCCGCATGGCCGCATTCCAGTCTGGCGGCGTGGGCGAGGAGCTTAAGCGATGGGGCACATCCCGCAAGAAGAACACAGCGTCACCCGCCTGCAAGGCCAAGGCTTCCTGATACTGAATATGCAGCCAGCACGGCCCATGCAAGACCACATGAAAGCCTGCGCGTTGGTGCCCGTGCAGGCTGCTTTCCCATTGATTGCAGTATTGCCCCAAGTGAAACAGGCTGGCAGAGATCTCCAGCCCGGACAAGAGCAGTTCCTCCACAGGGTGTCCTGTGTCTTTGGAGTCGACAGCGCAATGGCTGTCAGGAAAGGCAGAGTCGCTCATGCAGAAAATATGCTTATTTCTTTTCGTGGATATTTTTAATATGAATACCGCTATGTTCGCACATGGAGATAAGGCGCCAGTCAATCGACAATGAAACCTTCTCGGATTAACTAAGGAATTGTCGCCATCATGACTCGCTTAACTTTGCATACTGTGGACTCCGCACCAGAGGCGGTCAAACCAGCCCTTGAGAAAGCTGTGCGTGGTAGCGGCTTTTTGTCCAATTTGCTGGCTATTTTGGCTAATGCTCCCGTTGCCCTGCAAGCCTATCAGGATATGTCTGCCTTGAACGCCACCGCCAGCCTGTCGCTGGTCGAGCGTGAAGTCGTGCAACTGGTTGCCGGTACCACTCACGGTTGCCGCTTCTGCGTGGCCGGTCACACCGCCATTGCGACCAATAAAGCCAAGCTGGACCCGGAAATTCTGGCCGCTTTGCGTGCGCGTGGCTTTGATCAGATCAACGACGAGCGCCTGCAGGCTCTGGCTCTGTTCAGTCGCGCCGTGATTGATACCCGTGGTCAGGTGTCGGATCAGGCTCTGGCCGATTTCCGCGCTGCTGGTTACGGCGACCAGCAGGCTCTGGAAGTGATTACCGGTATTGGCTTGGCGACGATCTGCAACTTTGCCAATAATCTGGCTCGTACGCCGCTCAATAGCCAGCTGGAGGCCTACGCATGGGAAACGCCTTAAAGCGCGCTGAGCAGCCTGTGCTGGCCTCAGAGCGCCCTGTTTTGTCGCCTGGCTTGGCCCAGTGGCTGGAAGAGCATGCCCTGTCGCTGGATAGCGATGCATCTCAGGCGCAGGCCTTGTTGCCTCGCCTGGCGCAAGACGGTTTGTTGAGCCTGGGCCTGAAAGCGGATTTTTCCGACTTCGGTGATGCCGTTCAATCCATCGTGGAAGTGGCCGAGCATTCGCTGACGGCAGGTTTTGTCCTGTGGAGCCAGCGTACCTTTATTGAATACCTGCGTGACGTTCAGGACCCCGCCATGCGCGAGCGCTATTTGCCCGGTTTGCTGAATGGCAGTGTTGCGGGTGCGACGGGTCTGTCCAATGCCATCAAGTTTTTGGGTGGCATTGAAGAGCTGCAAGTGCGTGCTCAGCCTGAACAAGGACATTGGCAGTTTGAGGGCCGCTTGCCCTGGATTACCAATCTGCGTCCCGGCAACTGCCTGGTTGCCATTGTGGCCGCCATGCCTGAAGAGCAAGCCGGTATTTGGGTGGCAGAACTGGGCGATCCAGGCTTGGAGCGTTCCGCAGATCTGGATCTGGTCGGACTGCGTGGCAGCAATACCGCCGCTTTGAAGTTCAATGCTGTGCGTCTGGGACAAGAGCGTTTGCTGCATCCCGATGCAGGCCACTTTGTGCGCTCGGTACGCCCCCGTTTCATGGCGCTGCAATGCGGGATGACCATGGGCTTGGCACGTCGTTCCTTGAAGCAAGTGCTGGATGCGCCACGCTGCCAATGGGTACAGGAGCAGCCCGCCCGCCGCCTGCTGGATCGTGTGCAGGAATTGTCGGATGTGCTGGTTGATGCCGTACGTAAGCCCGGCTCGGCCACGCCGCCTGATTTGTTCAAAGTCCGTATCGAGCTAAGCGGTCTGGCGTCGCAAGCTGTGGCCCTGGAAAGCTCCGCGATCGGCGGGGCGACCTATATGCAGGGCAAGCATCCGCAACTGCTGCGCCGTTATCGCGAAGCCATGCTGGTGCCTTTGATTTCACCCACGGTGGCGCAACTGAAAGCCGAACTTGGGCAGGATGCAGTATGAGTTCCGGCGCCCCCTCGCCTACCGATTCTGAAGGGGCCGGGCTCTTGTCCGCACGGGGGATCAGTCTGGCCTACGGTGGCCAGACGATCTTGCAGAACCTGGATTTGAACGTGCGCGCGGGAGAGATCGTGGCGCTGCTGGGCCCCAGCGGAGTGGGTAAATCCTCTTTGTTGCGGGTACTGGCAGGCCTCCAAACGCCCACCCAGGGAGAGGTGTCCTTTCTGGGGCAGCCCGTGCGTGGGGTTCACCCCGCTTTGGCCATGGCGTTTCAAGAAGCCATTCTCTTGCCGTGGCTGAATGTGCAGGCCAATACCGGTTTTGGTCTGGGCTTTGCGCGCCAGCCATCCGTATCCGCCGCCGAGCGCCGCCTGCGGGTTGAACAGGCGCTGCGTCAGGTTGGTTTGTATGAAAGCCGTCATCAGCGTCCTGGTGCCTTGTCGGGCGGTATGGCACAGCGTGTTGCCATTGCGCGTTGTCTGGCTCGACGCCCACAAGTCTTGTTGATGGACGAACCCTTTGGCGCCCTGGATGAAGTAACTCGTCGCCAGATGCAGGAGCTGATTCTGTCGATACGCGATCAGACCGGCTGCGCCATTGTGCTGGTCACTCACGATATTGATGAGGCCCTCTTGCTGGCGGACCGTGTCCTGCTGTTAGGTGGCCGTCCTGCCGGTTTGCAGCGTGAATGGAGCTGCCCGGCCCACCCCCGATCTCATCTGGATAACTGGCTTCAGGCCATACGCCTGGAAATTGTGGCCAGCCTGGAGCAAAGCCTCTCCCAGGTGGTTCACGCTTCTGTTTTGTAAGGTGCACGTCATGATTGAATCTCCTACGTCTCGTACCCGTCGCGACTTGCTGAAACTGGCGTCTTTGCTGACCGTGGCGGGTGCTGCGCCCTTGCTGGCCCAAGGGACTGCTCGTGCACAAAGTGAGTCAAATGCGCCTTTGCGTATCGGCTATTTGCCGATTACCGATGCCACCGCCATGTTGGTGGCGCATCACAATGGATATTTTGAAGAAGCGGGTATTGCGGTTGAAAAGCCCGTGATGGTGCGCAGTTGGGCTCAGTTGATCGAGGCTTTCATCTCCGGTCAGGTCAATCTGGTGCACTTGCTCTCTCCCATGACGGTGTGGGCGCGCTACGGCAGCAAAGTCCCTGCAAAAGTGGTGGCATGGAATCACATGAGTGGCTCTGCTATCACGGTTGCGCAGAACATCAGCTCGGCCGAGCAATTGGGCGGGCAGACGGTGGCGATTCCTTTCTGGTATTCGATTCACAACGTGGTGCTGCAGCATGTGCTCAAAGCTCATGGCCTGACGCCTGTCGTGAAAAACGCCGGTGCGCTGGCACCCAATGAGGTCAATCTGGTGGTGATGGCGCCGGCTGATATGCCGCCGGCCTTGGCTTCTGGGCGGATTGCCGGTTTTACGGTGGCCGAACCTTTCAATGCCTTGGCCGAAACTCAGGGCATGGGCCGCATCTTGCGCTTTACTGGCGACGTCTGGCGCGATCACGCCTGTTGCGTGGCCTTCATGCACGAGCAGGATTTGCAGACTCGCCCCCAATGGTCGCAAGCCGTGGTGGATGGCTTGGTCAAGGCACAGATCTGGATACGTAGTCACCGTGCCGAGGCGGCCCAGATTCTGTCGCGTGAAGGCGGGAACCGCTATACCCCGCACACTCAGGAAAACCTGTTGAAAGTGCTGTCCCCGAACCCGGCGGATCGCGCGCAATACGTGAAGTCTGGCGTAATTCGTCATCCGGACTGGGACGACCAGCGTATCGATTTTCAACCTTATCCCTTCCCCAGCTACACCGAGTCCTTGGTGCAAATGCTGCAAGGGACCTTGATTCAGGGCGAGCGTGGTTTCCTGGAAGGGCTGTCTCCTGAACACGTAGCCAGCGATCTGGTGGATGACCGCTTTGTCCGTGCCGCGTTGGAAAAGCAGGGGGGCCTGGCGCAGTTTGGCTTGTCCGAGCAATACATCCGCAACGAGAGCATTGTTGTATGAGTTTGAGTGCGTCTGCTTCTTCTCCGTCATTGGCGCAGTCTGATCCGCGATCGGCTGCGTCTTTGCGACGCCCCAAAATGAATGCCTGGATTGCCAGCACCCTATGGGGCTTGGGCGGTTTGTTGGCGGGAGTCGTGCTGTGGTACTTGGCCACAGCCTGGTCCAGCAGCTCTTTGATGCAGCAATTCGGGCCGGCCGCTGCCTTTCATAGCTTGCTGGAGATACTGGGCTGGTCCGAGACCTGGATGCACGTAGGTGCCAGCTTGCAGCGTATTTTTGTAGGGCTGGCGATCTCATTGGGTGTCGGCGTGCCCGCCGGTTTGCTGCTGGGTTTGTCAGCCCGAGCTCACGCCGCATTGACTCCCTTGTTCCAGTTCCTGCGCATGATCTCGCCCCTGTCCTGGATGCCTATTGCCGTCATGGCCTTTGGCATTGGGGATGCACCGATTTATTTTCTGTTGGGTGTGGCCGGTGTCTGGCCTGTCTTGCTGAATACAGCCTCGGGCGTACGGCATCTGAATCCGCGCTGGCTGATGCTGGGTCGCAGTCTGGCGGCTACCAAGCTGGAAACGCTGTTGTACTTGATTCTGCCCGGCATTGTAGGCTCGGTGCTGACGGGTAGCCGACTGGCAATCGGCGTCTTGTGGATTGTGCTGGTACCTTGCGAAATGCTGGGTGTGTCGGCCGGTTTGGGTTACCTGATTCTGGATACGCGCGACCGTATGGCGTATTCCGAACTGATGGCCGTAATTGTCTTGATTGGTCTGATTGGCTATCTGCTGGATAGCGCTTTGCGAGCCTTATTTGCGGCCTTGGGACAGCGCTAAATAATCAGCCCTTGGGCCGACAGGCGAAGAGCTTTGACTGTTTTGTATTTCCAGGAAAGACAAGTGACAGAGCATGCTCAGGCTATCTGCCGCTGCCAGTTTTACCTGGTGCTTAGTGGCTTTTCAGAAGCTGCAGAAAGATAAAAAAGGCCCTCAACATTGGGATGTTGAGGGCCTTTTTAGATTCAGTTTGAAGCGGTATTCAAGGATGCTAATCCCGCACTGACTGGAGCCTTAGTTGGTATGTATAGAAAAGTGATCTTGAGACGAGACTCTAGCTAGGCCTTGATCACTGCCTTCATGCAGCGACCAGGGTATTGTCCGCATCCTGCGTAATTGCTGTACGTGGACTGAGCTGGTCGATTAGCTCGCCATACCAGGACAAGGTACTGCCCAAGGTAGCTACCTGACCGATCACCAGAATGCAGGGGCTGGCAAACTGATGCTGCTGCGCATCCTGGGCAATGTTTTGCAGCGTGGATAGCAAGGTGCGCTGTTCGGGGCGCGAACCATTTTCAATCAAGGCGCAGGGCGTAGTGGCACTGCGGCCCCGTTGTACCAGCTCATGGCTAAAGCCCAGAATCTGCTGCAAACCCATGTAGACAGCAACCGTCTGGCTGGTATCCAGCAGCGGGTTCCAGTCCTCAATACCATGACCGCTTTTGCGGTGAGCCGTCACAAACTGCACGGACTGCGCGTGGTCACGATGGGTCAGAGGAATACCGCTATAAGCCGCACATGCAATGGCAGCCGTGATGCCGGGTACCACTTCAAATGCGATGCCATGCTCGGCCAGATATTCCAGTTCTTCACCGCCACGGCCAAAAATAAAGCCATCACCGCCTTTCAGGCGCACCACGGTTTGACCTGCTCGGGCGTGTTCAATCATCAACTGATGAATGCGGTTTTGGGTCTGGTGATGATCTTCGCCCAATTGCTTGCCTACAAAAATACGGTGGGCATCGCGACGAGCCAGTTCCATCACCTGATCGGATACAAGACGATCGTACAGAATCACATCAGCACGATTCAGTGCACGCAGGGCATGCAGGGTCAGCAGACCTGGATCGCCTGGACCGGCGCCCACCAGAATCACGCGGCCTTGTGTGGCGCGGGGTGACTCAGGCTGTTGCAGCGCGCTCTCCAGGCTCAAGCGGGCTTGCTCGGCTTGCTGGCTGCGCAGGGCGGCACCTACCGGGCCATCCAGCAGCCAGTCGTAGAAACGGCGGCGTGCACCCAGCTCGGGGCGGGCGCGCCGAATGGCGCTGCGGTATTCCTGCGCCAGACGGCTGATCGCACCCAGGCTGTGGTCCAACATGGTTTCAAGTTGCTCCCGTACTCGCCGTGCCAACATGGGGGCTGATCCCGCTGAAGAAATCGCAATAATCAGCGGTGAGCGATCCACAATGGCAGGCACCTGAAAACTGGACAATTCGGGGTCGTCCACCACATTGACCAGAATGCGGGCTTCTTGTGCGTCCTGGGCAATGACCTGGTTCACGTCACGCTTGTCAGTGGCGGCAATAATCAGCCAGGCCCCTTGCAGATGCTGGGCCTGATAGCGCTCCCGAATCAGGGTGATGCGCCCTTGATTCGCCAGCTCTTCCAGACTGTCCACCACATAGGGGGCGACCAGCGTGACCTGGGCACCGGCGGCCAGGACCAGACGCACTTTGCGCTCGGCGATTTCTCCACCGCCGATCACCAATACCGCGCGCTGCTTCAAGTTGGCGAATAAAGGAAAGAGGTTCATGTCAGGCTGGCTGTAAAACTAAAGGAATCAAGCGGCTTGTAGGCTCGGCAACCACGCCAGCGCGAACTAGAAAATCGCCAAAGTGCTCGCCTTCCAGACGCTCGGCAGCGAAGCGGCCAAACAGCTCGTCCAGAATGCTCAGAATTTCAGGTTCGGCAATATTTTGGCGATAGATTACGTTCAGGCGTTCGCCGCTGAAGTTCGCACCCAAACGCAAGTCATAACGGCCCAGAGCACGGCCAACCAGGGCAATTTCACCCAGGTAAGGACGGGCGCAGCCATTGGGGCAACCGGAGATACGCAGCACAATGCGTTCGTCACGCAACTGGTATTTGTCCAGCAAGGCTTCCAGCTTGGGCAGCAAGATGGGGGCGTAGCGTTCGCTCTCGGCCATGGCCAAACCGCAAGTGGGCAGAGAGACACAGGCAATCGTGCTGCTGCGTATGCCGCTTTGTGTCTGGTACACATCCAGCTTGTGATCTGCGACCAGCTTGTCGATCTTGGCCTTATCTTCTTCAGGCACATCGGCAATGATCAGGTTCTGGTTGCAGGTCAGGCGGAACTGCCCTTGGTGGATCTTCGCGATCTCACGCATACCCGTCAGCCAGGGGCCGACTTCGGTATCCATGATGCGGCCCGAATCGATACGCAGACTCAGGTGCCAGCGGCCATTGCTGCCTTGGGTCCAGCCGAAGCGGTCGCCATTGTGGTCAAAATGGTAGGGGCGTGACGGCTCCAGCGTTTGACCACTGCGGTTTTGCACTTCTTCCAGGAACCAGTCGGCGCCCAGCTTATCCACGGTGTATTTCAGACGGGCATGACGGCGCTCGTCGCGGTTACCGTGGTCACGTTGTGTGGTGATAACGGCCTCGCAAACGGCCAGCAATTGCTCGGGGCGTACAAAGCCGATCACGCTGCCCAGCCGTGGATAGGTGGTGTCGTCGCCATGTGTGGCACCCATGCCACCACCAATGGCGACGTTAAAGCCCAGCAACTGATTGTTCTCAATAATCGCGATCAGGCCGATGTCCTGCGCAAATACGTCCACATCATTCAAGGGAGGCACGGCAATGCCGATCTTGAATTTGCGGGGCAGGTAAGTCTTGCCGTAAATCGGTTCAAAGTCTTCGCCGTCAATGGCGTCTTCGACTTTTTTGCCGTCCAGCCAGATCTCGGCATAGGCGCGGGTTTTGGGCAGGAAGGTTTCGGAAATCTTTTCAGCCCACTCTTGAACCAGACCATGCTGCTCGGACAGCAAGGGATTGGTGGCGCTGACCACCTGACGGTTCACGTCACCACAAGTAGCCAATGTCGTGGACATGGCCTTGTTGATGGCTTGCAGTGTGGGCTTTAAAAAGGGCTTGCGCACGCCGTGCCATTGAAAGGTCTGACGGGTGGTGATGCGCAGGCCAAACTGGGCCCAGTCACAGGCGATCTGGTCAAAGGCCAACCACTGGGCGGGCGTAACCACGCCGCCGGGCAAGCGGGCGCGAATCATGAAGCTGAACGCCGGTTCCAGCTTTTGCTTGCGACGCTCTTCACGCTGATCGCGGTCGTCTTGCTGATAGCTGCCGTGAAATTTCAGCAGCTTGTTGTCGTCTTCGCTGATGGCGCCCGTGATTGGGTCTGCCAGACCCTCGGTAATGCCACCGCGCAGATAGCGGCTATCAATTTTTACTTGTTCGATAGCGGCGATTTTCTTTTCTGTCATGTCCTTGCTTCTCAGTAAACGTCGCGGGCGTAGCGGCCCTGCGCCGAGAGTTCTTCCAACCAGCTGCGAGCCTGGTCTGCGTCCAATCCACCTTCCTGGCGGGCAATTTCCTGCAGGGTCTGGTGTACGTCCTTGGCCATCTGATTGGCATCACCGCACACATAAATGTGGGCGCCGCCCTGAATCCAGGCATAGACCTCGGCTGCTTTTTCCAGCAAGCGGTGCTGGACGTAAACCTTGTTTTCCTGATCGCGCGAGAAGGCCAGATCCAGGTGTTGCAACTGACCGTCCTGCAAGGCGCGTTGCCATTCGGTCTGGTAGAGGAAATCGGAGTGAAAGTGCGGGTTGCCAAAGAACAGCCAGTTGCGACCTTCGCCACCCTGAACGCTGCGCTCCTGCACAAAGGCGCGGAAAGGAGCTACACCGGTGCCAGGACCAATCATGATTACGTCACGGCTGGTATCTTCAGGCAGGCGGAAGCGTGTATTGGGGTCGATAAAGACAGGCACGGTATCGCCTTCGTTCAGCCGGGCCAGATAGTCGGAGGCCACGCCCCAACGATCCTGCTCGTTGAATTGGTAATGCACATTGGCCACGGTCAGATGTACTTCTTCGTCCACCTCGGACTGGCTGGAGGCGATGGAGTACATGCGGGGTGCCAGAGGGCGCAAGGCTTGCACCAGCTCGGCAGCGCTCCAGGTGGCCGGGAAGCGCTCCAGTACGTCCAGCACTTGATGGGTTTTCAGCAGCTCTTGCAAAGTGCTCAAACCTTCTGGGCCTACGGCTGTCTGTAGCACGGCATCGCTATTGCGCTTGGCCAGTTCCACCAGGAAAGGTTTGGTCAGTTGTGTCAGCTCGCGGTAATGGCTAAGCCACTCTTGCAGCGTGTGTGACTTGTCCTGAATGGTGACGGTCTCTTGCGGGTCCAGCTTCAACGTCTGGATAACTGCTTCGACCAGCTTGGCGTTTTGTGTAGGCCAGACACCCAATGCATCACCGGGTTGGTACTTCAGGCCACTGCCTTCCAGCGACAACTCGTAGTGATAGATGTTGCGGGTGCTGTCGCGGCCCGTAATGCTTTGGCTTTGCAGCACGGTGGCCTGGAATGGATTGTCGCGGGTGAAGCTGCTGCGGGTCTGGGTTTCCAGCACCGTAACGTTGCTGGATTGGGCGGCAGGAACGGCCGCAGCGGCGTGGGCCTTGTGATCCGTTTCCAGAAAACCAAAGGCTTTGTCCTGCCAGGGGGCGGCGACCGTATCAATATCCAGATCAGCCAGCCCTGCGTCCAGAATGCGTTCCGCACCCAGCGCCAGCAGACGTTGATCAATCTTTTCCGCGATCCCACAGAACAGGGGATAGCTGGAATCACCCAGACCCAGCACACCGAATTTCAGCTCGGGCAGCTTGGGAGCACGGGCGCCGGATAGGAACTCGAAGAATGCGATGGAATCGTCTGGCGGGTCGCCTTCACCCTGGGTGCTGATAATGACGTACAGCAGACGCTCTTCTTTCAGCTCGCGCGTGGGGTAACGATCGGCGCGCAGCAGGCGCACGGGGATGCCGGCGGCTTCGCAGCGTTGGGCAAAGGCTTCGGCGACGCGTTGGGCATTGCCTGTCTGGCTGCCAAACACAATAGTGGCAGGTCGTTGGGCGGGCGCAGCGGTGGCGGGCACCAACGACAGTTCAGGAGAAACAGGCGCTTGAGCGGGAAGGCCGGTGTGGCGCACTTGCGCGACACCCGCGAGATAGCCGGACAGCCAGTTCAGGGACAGCGGATCGAGCTCGTCGGTAATTTGAGCAATCGCCGTGCGATTGGACTCCGAGAGGCGGGACAGGGCGTGCATTCTGACACTCGCTTATATAAATAGTTTGTCCCATTCTAAAGAGCGGTATCAGGGCTACGAACGATCCGATTCTTATTTGTTTATGAATACTCCGGTTAATGAAAAAGGGGCATAAGCCCCTTTCATCTTGGTCTAAGCGCGTGCGAAATACGTGTTATGGACGCAGTTCCCGACGCAGGATTTTGCCCACATTGGTGCGGGGCAGATCGTCGCGGAATTCGACAATACGTGGGGCCTTGTAGCCGGTCAGCTCCTTGCGGCAAAAGGCAATCACGTCTTTTTCCGTCAGCTCGGGATTACGGCTGATGACATAGAGCTTGACGATTTCGCCTGCTTTTTCATCCGGTACACCGACGGCGGCGGCCTCGACAATATCCGGGTGCTGGGCGGCGACCGCTTCCACCTCATTGGGGTAGACGTTAAAGCCCGAGACCAGAATCATGTCTTTTTTGCGATCCAGCAGGAAGACATAACCTTGCTCGTCCATATAGCCAATATCGCCCGTGCGTAAAAAGCCGTCGCGATCAAAGACCTTGGCGGTTTCATCGGGACGTTGCCAGTAGCCGGGAGTAACTTGCGGCCCACGAATGCATAGCTCGCCCGTTTCGCCCAACGGCAGGTCGTTCTGGTTTTCGTCGCGTATGCGTATGTCGGTAGAAGGAACGGGCAGCCCGATTGAGCCGGTGAACTCTTTTTTATCCAGCGGATTGATCGTGGCTGCTGGTGAAGTTTCAGTCAGTCCATAAGCCTGGGCCAGGGGTTTGCCGGTCGCTTCCAGCCAGCGCTTGGCGACCACTTCCTGCACTGCCATACCGCCACCCAATGTAAAGCGCAGCGAGGAGAAATCCAGCTTGCGGAACTCGGCATTGTTCAGCATGGCATTAAAGAGCGTGTTCACCCCCGTAATGGCAGTAAAACGCAGCTTGGACATGTCCTTGATCATGGAGGGAATGTCGCGCGCGTTAATGATCAAGAGGTTCTCCGCACCCAGACGCAGAAACACCAGCAGGTTCGCGGTGAAAGCGAAGATATGGTAGAGCGGCAGGGCAGTAACAACGCAGTCGATCTGGCCTTCTTTCAAATAAGGGCGAATCCAGGACAGGGCCTGGCTCAGGTTTGAAACCAGATTGCCATGGGTCAGGATGGCTCCTTTTGCAACGCCCGTCGTGCCCCCGGTGTATTGCAGGCAGGCAATATCATCGTGGGTCAGCTTGACCGGGGCCGGTGCGCGGCCTCGGCCCTGAGCCAGTACGGCTTTGAAAGAGACGGAGCCAGGCAAGGACCAGGCAGGCACACCTTTTTTAATGTGGCGCACCACTTGATTGACCAGCCAGCCCTTGAAGCCGCCCAGACAATCCCCCACGCTGGTCACAATGACTCGCTTGATGGGGGTTTCGTGCAGGATTTCCTGCAGCACGTGGGCAAAGTTTTCCGCAATGATGATGGTTTCCGCGCCACTGTCTTGCAGCTGGTGGCGCAGTTCACGGGCGGTATACAGCGGGTTGGTATTGATAATGGTGGCCCCACTGCGCAACACCCCATACAGACTGATGGGGTACTGCAGCATATTGGGCATCATCAGGGCGACACGATCGCCTTTTTTCACGCCTTGGCTTTGCAGCCAGCTGGCCAGGGCCAAGGCATTGGTCGACAGTTCGCGGTAGCTCATGCGTTTGCCCATGCTGATATAGGCAGTGCGCTGCGCGAACTCGGTACAACTTTGTTCAAATACATCCAGCAAGGACGAGTACTGCTGGGCCTGATCTTCGATAGTGGCAGGAATACCGGCGGGGTAGTTCTGCAGCCAGACTTTATCCATGAAGCGCTCCGAGGCGTGTAGGTTCAAGACAATCCCAGCAGGGCCTTTTTGAGCGATTCTTGGGCAGGCTTCTTGCCTAGCCAGATTTTCAACAAAGCAGGGGTCAGATCAGGGTGAGAGAGCTCGCCCAGCGTCTTGTCGTTGAACAGGATCTTGACCTGAGGGGTGTGCATGTCCAGCACCACAACGTCGCCTTCCTTGGCTTCACCCACCTGGCGCATCAAGTCTTCAAATTGCTTGATGACCGGGTCCAGTTCTTGTTTTTCAGGATCAGTCAGGTTGCTGTGAATGCCGTCTTTCAGGGCATCGATCAGGGTTTGGGCATCCAGGTCGCGTTTGAGGACCAGCCGGATCTGATGTGGTCCGGGGGATTGAATAATGGCCTCGGCATCCTGGGAAGGCGAAGCGGTATACAGGGCGGCGACGTACACATCAAAAACAACTTTCTTGCGCAGGCCTGCCCCATTCAGTTTCAGGCTTTGCTGCTCGACGGTGACCGTGTCTGGCACGGTGACATTCGCAACAGTAGCGGCCTGGGCGGCGGGTAGCCCCAGGGACAGACTTAAAATCAGGGCGGCACAGCGGGGGGTAAACATGAAGCGGTCCTCCGGCAAATTAGCGTGATTGTGATTTCTGCTTGTAGAAGTGGGCGTCGGCGATATAGATGGTGCGTTCCACCGTGGTGTAGATCTGGCCTTCGGGGTCCTGGATCTGCACGGTAAATGTGGCTTCAGCCTCGTGGTATTGGTCTAGCTGTCCTCGTATTGCGTCCAGTTCATCTGGATTGATTTGAAAATTGGCGTACAGAGTTTGGTAGCCGGGGCGGCGGTACTGAATCTCTGCATTCTTGTCCCAGACAATCACATGGCGTTGCAGCCCAGCCAGAAGCATGGTGGCGTGCACGCCGTCTGTAATGGCAAACAGGGAGCCGCCAAATAAAGAGCCATTGATGTTGCGAGTGCGACGACGCAATGGCAGGCGTACGACGATGTGTTGCAAGTTCGCTGAAACTTTGTGGACCCGCCCGCCGGTTGCCCGGAAGGCGGGGTGCCAGTTAAAGCCCAGCTGCAAAAAGCGCGCACGCCATGTGGGGGGTAGGCGTGCGAGCAGCTCCATGCGGCGACTGCGGGCCATAGTGCATCCTTAGAAGCGATAGCTGAACTGCACGCCCAGGATGTCACCACTGTTTTTGTAAGTACCGCGTGTCAGACCACGACCTTTCAGATCAGTGTTGTTGTTCATGTCGGTATTTTTCAGGAACAAGTGGGTGTAGCCGATATCCCAGGTGGCGTTCTTGCTGGCACGATACTGAGCACCCAGGGACACCCAGTAACGATCGCTGTCAGGCAGGGCGGTTGGGCGGTAGTTCTTGTCGCGAACGGGGGATTGGTCCCAAGCAATACCACCCTTGAAGGTCCACTGCTCGTTGTAGTGGTAGTTCGCACCCAGGGCGACGCGCCATGCGTCCTTGAACTTCAGTTCCAGACCGGAATCCTTGGCACCGGGGCCGCTGTTTTCAATGGTCAGACGCGGGATGCTGCTCCAGCCTGTCCAGGACACATCGGCCAGCAATTGCCAGCGCGAGTTCAGGTCGTGCACCAAGCTGACAATGGCGGTGTCAGGCAGCTTGATGGTGGCTTCTGCGTCCCAATTGATGTTGGGGGCAGGAATGCCAGCCGGCACGTTGCGGTTACGCAGTTTGGTGTCGCCATCAGCCGTGATCTTGATTTGCGAGCGATAGGAAACGCCCAAACGAGTGCTGGGGGTAATTTGGTACAGCAAACCGGCATTCCAGCCCCAGGCGTCGCCCTTCATCTTGACGCGGGTGTCCATGTCCAGTGGACCCAAAGCCGGGTGATAACCAACCGGGGTAGCCAGACGGTAGTCCGCATCAATGTGCAGCCAGTTCACACCCACACCGAAGGACAACTGATCGTTGACTTTGTAAGCCACCGACGGGTTGACGTTGATGGTTTCAATGGCAAATTTTTCAGAGTGGTAACGGCCAACCCAGCCTTCGTCATATTCAGTTGTCAGACCAAACGGGACACCAATACCCAGGCCCACCCACCACTTGGGCGAGAGCTGATGGGACAGATAAATATTGGGAACGGCGGCGACTTTACCGGCATCACCACCTGAGCCGCCAGTAGCGGGACGGCTGGCGCCACCTGTCAGGGCCAGGGGGTCGGTACTGCCTTTATCGGAGAACTTGAAGGTAGGTTTAATCGCGTTAAAACCTGCCGAGAAGTTGGTCTCGGGCAACAAGGTCATGCCGGCCGGGTTGAAGTAGATCGTGCTGGCATTGTCACCAATGGCGGCCGAGCCTGCGTAGGCATTGCCCAGGCCGCTCGCATTTTGTTCGAGCAAGTTAAAACCAGCCGCATGGGCTTGACCCATTCCCATGCTCATTCCCAGAGGAATCAGCAAGGCGGGGATGGTACGCAAAGCTACAACCGTCTTTTTCATGTCTCTTCTCCAAGGTATAGGTGCGACGTCTGACAGAGGCTTATGACAAGTTTTAAAACACCTGTTTGTTTTCTATGGTGCATGACCTAGGCCAATCGGCGTATAGGTATTTGTGCCAATCCGAACTAATTGCGTTGTTTTTGTGTTGCTTTGTAATGCAGAGGGCCCCCTCTGAATGGCGCAAAGCCGGTACCGAAAATCACGCCTGCATCGGCCAGATCGTCGTTCTCCACAACACCGATGCGAACCTGGTGTTCGGTCTGTTCGATAAGTGGTTTGATCAAGCGATCTGCCAGACCGCTTGGGACTGTTCCCGCAGGAGATTTTTGGGCTTTGCCGTCTTTCCAGGTGTAGAAACCCTGGCCGGTTTTGCGACCCAGTTCCTGGCGGTCCAGATGGGTTTTCAGGCAGGCTGGCATGGCCGCCTGCTGGCTTAATTGGGCACCTGCATCACGGGCAATATCCAGGCCCACGGTGTCGGCCAATTCAAGCGGGCCCATGGGCATGCCGAACTGCAGCATGGCTTTGTCCACGGTGGCCGGGTCTAGCCCCTCGTCCACGCAGCGCATGGCTTCCAGCATGTAAGGAGCCAGCACGGCATTGACCAGAAAGCCGGGGCTGTCTTTAACGGGCAGGGGCAGCTTGCCAATCTGGTTCACAAAGGCGTAGGCAACGCTGCGCACTTCCGGGGCCAGCAACTCGCTTTCCACCACTTCAACCAAGGGCATGCGAGAGACCGGGTTAAAGAAGTGAATGCCTACCAGTCGTTCCGGATTGATCAGGTTCAGGCTGAGCTCGGATAAAGGGAGGCTGGAGGTATTGCTTGCCAGCACAGCACCGGGCTTTAGCAAGGGCTCAATGGTGGCGTACAGGCTGCGCTTGGCATCGGCGTTCTCGAAGATGGCCTCCAGAACCAGATCTGCCGACGGGATGCCGTGGCCGTCCGGGTCCGGGATCAATCGGTCCAAGGCGGCTTGTACCAGTCTGCGGTCTTTGAGACGGCGCTGGAACAGCTTGGCGGCACGACCTTGTGCCTGGGCGATACGCTTGCGGTCCTGATCCTGCAGCGTCACACGCATGCCTTTCAGCGCACATACGGCGGCAATATCGCCTCCCATGACACCCGCACCGACCACGTGAATATGCGTGATCTCCTGAGTCGACGAATGCTTGCCTACGCTTTTCAGACGCTCTTGCAAATGGAAGACACGCAGCAGATTGGCTGCGGTGTTCGAGCGGGTGATTTGCTCGATCAGCTCGGGAGCCTTCAAGGCATTGCCGTTGTGCTTTTCCCAGATCTCCAGGATGGCACGGGGCGCCTGATAGTGCTGATAGGGATCGCGCTTTGCCAACTGCTTGCGTACCTGATTAGCAACCAGGGGGCGTAGCAGCTTGGTATTCATCAGGCGTGGCAGACCCTTGGCGCGACGCGGCTTCTTGCCACTGAGCACCTGTTTGATGGCAGCTTGCTTGGCCAGACGGACGGGAACGCAGGCATCGACCATACCCAGACGGGCGGCCTTGCGGGCATCCACGCTTTTGCCGCTCAGCATCAAGTCCATGGCGGCGGCAGGGCCTATATATTCAGGCAGGCGCAACATGCCGCCCCAACCGGGGAAAATACCCAGCATCACTTCAGGCAGAGCCAGGCGTGTATCGTCCTGATCTACGGCCAGGCAATAACGGCATGCCAGGGCCAGCTCCAGACCACCGCCCAGGCAGTGGCCCTGCACCAGCGCCAACGTGGGGTAGCTCTGCTTGGCCAGCTTGTTGAAGACGGTCCAGCCGCGTGTGACCAGTGCCAAGCCCTTTTCAGGGTTGTTGTTGTGTTCCGAAAACTCGTCAATGTCCGCACCGGCTACAAAACCGGCAGCTTTGCCGGAGTAAATGATCAGTGCTTTAGGAGGATGGCTGCCCAGGTAATCCAGTGCCTGGTTCAGCTCCTGCAGAACGGCTGCCGAGAGTCTATTGACCGAGCTGCCCACGCAATCGATTTTCAGCCAGGCAATTTGCTGATCGTCCGTGTACAGCGTGAAGTTTTGCAAATCCAGGGTAGCGACGGGCATCATGATTCAGTTCCTTGCAGCGATTCGATCAGCATGGCACCGCCTTGTCCGCCGCCAATACAAATAGCGGCCATGCCCAGACGCAAGTTGCGACGACGCAGGGCATTCAAGCAATGCAGCACAATTCGGGCTCCGGAGGCACCCACCGGGTGGCCGATCGCAATGGCGCCACCGTCCACATTGAGCTTGTCCATATCCAGCAGACCCAAAGCATCACGACCCAGATGCTTTTGGCACCACTCCTGGTTGTCCCATGCAGCACGACATGCTAGTACCTGTGCTGCAAAAGCCTCGTTGATTTCCCACAAGTCCGGGCCATTTAGGGCCAGACGGTTGCGCTCCAAAATAGGCGTCGCGGCGAAAACAGGGCCCAGGCCCATGGTGGCCGGATCCAGACCAGCCCATTGCGCATCCACAATGCGGCCAATGGGTTTGAGCTGATGTTCCTTGACGGCGGCTTCGCTGGCCAGAATCAGCAGGGCAGCGCCATCGGTCACTTGGGAGCTGTTGCCGGCCGTGATATTGCCCCAAGGCGGATCAAAGACTGGGCGCAGCTTGGCCAGCTTCTCGGGCGTGGAGTCTTCGCGTACGCCATCATCTTGTGGGTAGTTATTACCGCGCGTGTCGCTTAACGGCACGATTTCTTCAAAAGCGTTTTCTTGTTGAGCACGCAAAGCCAGACGGTGACTGCGGGCCGCAAACTCGTCCATATCCTGACGGCTGATACCAAACTCGTGAGCCAGAATTTCAGCGGTCTGCCCCATGGACAGGCCAACGACGGGATCAGTCAGCCCTTTAAGCAGGCCGATGACTGGTTTCAGATAGGACAGACGCAGACTGCGCAGCGCTTTCAGGCGTGCGCCCAGGCTACGCGCTTTGCCCCAGGTGGCCAGCCAGCGCACCATGTCGTCGCTGAACAGGATGGGGGCGTGAGACAGCGCATCTACGCCACCGGCCAGCACCAGATCCGAGCGGCCGGTTTGAATGGCCTGTACGCCCGAGTCCAGTGCCTGCATACCCGAGGCGCAGTTACGCATCACGGTCCAGCCCGGCACTTTGTGACCTGTGCCCAGACGCAGACCCAGAACCCGGCCGATATTGGTTTCATCGGGCGAGGGGGCGGCGCAACCCAGGATGACCTCGCTTAGCTGCGGGGCCTCAAAGGGTTGGCGCAGCAACAGCTCGCGACCCGTTTGCACGGCCAGATCTCCAGCAGAGAAGGGGCCGGGCGCATTGCGCGCTTTCAGAAACGGGCTGCGTGCGCCGTCAATAATATAGACCGGTTGAAAACTCATGCTTGGCTCCCACTGGCGGCTTCAGCGGCAGGATTTTCCCGACGCAAATCGAAGGGGAAATCATCAACGGCAATAACCCGATCGCGCACGATGTCGCGGGCCTGGATTTGCTCGTATTCCTGAGCCGTGATGCCACCGGCCTGAAAGACGGCTTCGGCCAGATCGCGTACGTTGGCTTTGGGGTTGTCCTGCAATTGACCGCTTTTCTCGAACTGACGGATTTTGGCGTCAATATCGCGGGTGTTCAGCGAAGCCAGCAGGGCCGCTTCAATCGCACCGACGGGTTCCATATCGTCGTCAGGCAAGTAGGTGTCGTAAGTCAGGCGATCTCGAGTGGCACCGGGCTTGGTCAACAGTTTGGCAACAGTGTGGTCCAGCTTGTCATCAGGGCCCAGACGGCGCAGACCCAGAGGGAAGACCAGGAAGCGCAGCACGGCCGCCAAAGGACGGTTCGGGAAGTTCTCCAGTACTTTGTCCAGCGCATGTTGAGCGCGCATCAAGGCGTCTTGAGCCGCCCAGTGAGCCAAAGGCGCATCTTCTTGCTGGCGGCCTTCGTCCTGGTAACGTTTGAGTACGGCGCTGAGCATGTACAGCTCGGACAACACATCGCCCAGACGCGAGGACAGACGCTCACGCATTTTCAGGGAACCACCCAGAACCAGCATGGACGCGTCGGCCAGCAAGGAGAAGGCGGCACTGTAACGGCTGGCCTGGCTGTAGTAGGTGTGCATGGCCTTGGAGGTGCCGGTAGGGCCACTTAGCAAGCGCCAGCCACCCAGGCCCAGCCAGAAGGAGCGGCCTGTATTGGCCAGTGTGTAGCGGATGTGTGCCCAGAAAGCCTGGTCAAATTTACGCAAACCGGCTTCGCGGTCAGGGTTCAGTGCAGCTGTCATCTCTTCCAGAATGAAAGGATGGCAACGAATCGCGCCTTGGCCAAAGATGATCAGGCTGCGCGTCAGAATATTGGCGCCTTCCACCGTAATACCGACGGGGATCTGTTGGTAAGCACGGCCCAGGAAGTTTGATGGGCCAAGACAAATACCTTTACCACCAATGACGTCCATACCGTCATTTACCACAATACGACCACGCTCGGTCACATGGTATTTGACGATGGCCGAGACCACGGAAGGTTTCTCGCCCAGGTCCACGGCAGCAGCCGTCATGGTGCGGGCGGCATCCATCGCATAGGTATGGCCGGCAATGCGAGCCAGTGCTTCTTCCACACCTTCAAATTTACTGATGGCGCTGCGGAACTGGGTACGGACGGCGGAGTAACCGCCCACGGCGCGGCTGGTCAGTTTGGCCATGCCAGTAAAGGAAGAGGGTAAAGAGATGGAGCGGCCAGCAGCCAGACATTCCATCAACATGCGCCAGCCCTGGCCAGCCATGGCGGGGCCACCAATGATGAACTCCAGCGGCATGAACACGTCTTTGCCACGGGTGGGGCCGTTCATGAACATGGCATTCAGGGGGAAGTGACGGCGACCGGTATCAACGCCGGGGTGGTCGCTTGGAACCAGGGCGCAGGTAATGCCAATGTCTTTTTCGCCACCCAGCAAACCGTCCGGGTCATATAGGCGGAAGGCCAGACCCAACAAGGTGCAAACTGGAGCCAGGGTGATGTAGCGTTTGTCCCAGGTGACGCGCATGCCCAGCACTTCCTGGCCTTCCCATTCGCCTTTGCAGACAATCCCTACGTCAGGAATGGAGGCGGCGTCCGAACCGGCCCAAGGGCTGGTCAGTGCGAAAGCGGGGATGTCACGGCCATCAGCCAAGCGGGGCAGATAGTGTTGTTTCTGCTCGTCGGTACCGTAGTGCAGCAGCAGTTCTGCCGGGCCCAGCGAGTTGGGCACCATGACCGAGACGGACAAGGCCGAGTTACGGGTGGAGAGCTTGGCGACAACCGCCGAGTGCGCTTGCGCCGAAAAACCGCGACCGCCGTATTCCTTGGGAATAATCAGGCTGAAGAAGCGGTTTTCTTTCAGGTAGTTCCAGACCTCGGCAGGCATATCGAAGTCTTCCTGGCTGACTTGCCAGTCGTCAATCATGGCGCAAGCCACATTGACTTCATTGTCCATGAACTGGCGCTCTTCATCGGTGAGCCGGTAGGCCGGATAAGAGCTCAGGGTATTCCAGTTGGGTTTGCCGCGAAACAGCTCACTTTCCCACCAGACCGTACCTGCTTCCAGCGCATCGCGCTCGGTTTGGGACATGGCAGGCAGAACGCTGGAAAAGGCGCGGTAGATTGGGCGGCTTAGCCACTTGGTGCGTAGATTCCGGTTTTTGAGAACGTAGACGCAGCCAAGCACTAGCACTATCAATAGCAAGGTCACAAACATAGCAACTCCGGACTAGCTCAGAAAAAAAAGAAGAAGGCCCCCACGCTGCGCCTTCGGCTTGTTGCCCCCCGAGGGGGCACTTTTTACCGGGGGCGCCGAGCTTTGGGAGCGACCCGGCGGTAAAACCCCCTCATGCTGCACCTTCGACTTGCTGCCCTTAAGAGAGGGGCGCGGTTCACCGTGGTGTAGCTTGGTGGTCAGGGCCGTTCAGCTCAGGTGCTGGTGGGTAAAGGAGCTCGTAATCCACCCAGCAGGAAACTCATCAAGCGCTGTTGCAGTTGTTGCTCACTTTCCGGGCTGTCGCTAAGGGGTAATTGCAAAGCCCGACGCAGTGATTGGGTGCCCATCAAGGCATAAGAGGTGGCACCCAGCATGAAATGGAATCGCCAGATGATTTCTTCTTCAGGCACGGTAGGCAGAGCTTCATGCAAAGCCTGCTTGAAGGGCAGGAAGATGGCGACTTGTTCGTCCCAACAGATGGACTGAATGAAATCCTGCGGCGCCGGGCGGTCCTGCCCCGGCAAAGGAATAAACGAGCGTGGGGCGCCGTTGCCTGAACCCGCCAGGCGGATCAGTGGGCCAAAAAAGGCATCCACCACCTGGGATGCTTTCAACGGACCTTCACCGGCTTGCTGGCGATAAAACGCCAGTTTTTCCAGGCGCTCTTGATTGATGCTGTTCAGGCGGCGCTGGAACACGGCCTGTGTCAGTCCGTCTTTACTGCCAAAGTGATAATTGACAGCCGACAGGTTCACCTTGGCTTGCGCCGTAATCTGGCGCATGGAGGTATTTTCGTGGCCATACAGCGCAAAAAGATGTTCGGCTGCATCGAGAATGGCGGACTGTGTCCGATCAGAGCGTTTCACCGTTATTTCCTAATTTCAAACGAGTGTTTGAATAATGTAACGGGAATGCGCAGTTAGTACAGTAGGGGTTCACCCTAGCCCCGCAAAGCGGGGCCAGGAGCCAGTCTTAGATCTGGGTCACAAATTTGGTGACTAAGTATCCGTCAAAGGTTTCGGCACCGCCTTCGCTGCCAATGCCGCTGTCCTTGACGCCGCCAAACGGAGTCTCGGGCAGGGAACTGCCGAAGTGATTGATATTGACCATACCGGATTCCAGTTCGGTACCCAGTCGATGCGCGTCTTGCAAGGATTGTGTAAAGGCATAGGCCGACAAACCGTAGGGCAGGCTGTTGGCACGGGCGATGGCATCGTCCAGATCGCTGTAGCGCGTCAAGGGGGCGATGGGGCCAAATGGCTCTTCGGTCATGACCAGTGCATCGTCGGGCAAATCCGTCAGCACTGTGGGCGAGAAAAAGAAACCATCGCGCTTGATCTGTTCTCCTCCCAGCAACACTTTGCCACCCAGAGAGCGGGCGTTGTCGACAAACTTTTGCATCATGGGCAGGCGGCGCTCGTGAGCCAAGGGCCCCATTTGCGTATCCGGGTCCAGACCATCGCCCACTTTTACATTGGCCAGCTCCTCGGTGAAGCGGTCCACAAATGCAGTGTAGATGTCGTCGTGGATATAAAAACGCGTGGGCGAAATGCACACCTGACCAGCATTGCGAATTTTGAAACGAGCCAGCTGACGAGCAGCGCGGGCTACATCGGCATCAGGCAGGACCAGCACAGGCGAGTGACCGCCCAATTCCATGGTGATGCGTTTCATATGGGCACCGGCCAGTGCAGCCAGTTGCTTGCCTACAGGTACAGATCCGGTAAAGGAGACTTTACGCACGATGGGCGAGCGGATCAGGTAGTCCGACACCTCCTGTGGCACACCCCAGACAATATTTAGTACACCCGGAGGCAGGCCCGCATCATGAAAGGCTTGGGCAATAGCCATGACCGCACTGGGGGAGTCCTCGGGGCCTTTCAGAATAATCGTGCACCCAGCACCGATAGCCGCGCAGATCTTGCGAATGGCCTGGTTGTAGGGAAAGTTCCAGGGCGTAAAGGCGGCGCAGACCCCGATGGGCTCGCGCAGAACCATTTGCTGCACTTTGGGGTTGCGGGCGGGGATGACGCGGCCATAAATACGGCGGCACTCCTCGGCGTGCCAATCCGCATGGTCCGCGCAGGACATGATTTCGCCTACCGCCTCGGCCAAGGGCTTGCCTTGGTCCAGTGTCAGATTGCGGCCAATTTCCTGGGCGCGTTCACGCGACAGTTCCGCGACCTTGCGCAGGATCGCGCTGCGATCCATGGGCGAGCTGTGACGCCAGCTTTTGAACGCGTCCTGGGCGGCGTTCAGAGCCGCGTCCAGATCCGCCTGGGATGCCAGCGGAAGTTGGCCCAAGGTGCTGCCATTGGCAGGATTGATGACGGCCTGGGTCTGGCGACCTTGTCCATCCAGAAATTGACCATTGATATACAGGGCCAGGTGTTGATACATGAGCGGCCTCCAAGTTGTCTGTGTTGCTAACTAAATACGTACCGTTCGATGGTATCGGGCGAGCAGAAACGGGACAAGCGTGGGCGGCGGATATTGCAGCAACGGATTGTTCAGAGAAGCTACAAACGGGCGCGAAACAGGGAGCCCTTCAAGAAACCGTTATAAGTTTTTGATTTCATATCTCTTTTTGAAGGCCTGACAAAGAGATGAAAACTGGCATCAAGCTGCAATAAGAAATCGTTACAAGTGCAGCATTCTTAATGTGAGCGATTGTTATATTTTTAACGATGAAAATATTTTTATCGCCTGGTGATAACCTGGTTTTATCTTGATGTAACCTAAATGCTTATTAAGGTGAAAGTTTTTTGTAGATTATTACCAACGATCGCGCCACGTGGGATAAGCGCAACAGTTATTGCTTAAGCGCCTAATCGCCCGAAATCGTTTAATTTCAGTGTATTGTTGCCTTTTTTATCACGGGCTATTTATCATTTTTAACATTGTCGTCCACGAAGCTCCTTGTAATCTAAGATACAATTTGTCCCGTGATCTACGTGATGAGTTTCACTATGCGTCACGTAAAAAGTCACAATCAGACACAAGGTTATGCTCCAAGAATACAGGTCAGAAGCCTGTAGCTCCGCCTTGTCTTGCCCCGGTCCATTATGAACATACTGCTGCGGCTGGCGATGTACTTACCAGTCTTAGATGTAAAGCCCATGTGCAATACATAGGTGTTGGGCCCTCGGGTGGTGTTTCTTTCGCTTTGTTTGAGCGACACACCGAACCCATTCTTCTTTCATTTTTGTACTTAAATTTGATCTGGCAATGCGTTGCAACGCTGACGTAATGACGTCTGTTGCGAACGCGGCACAGGATCTTACGGAGGCCGACGTGCGTGGTAAGAAAACTCTAACGGTAAGTGCGCTGCTGACAGCGCTACTGCTGGCGCAACCAGCGCTTGCCCAGCAGGAAAACAGCTTGAGCTTCAAGGACAGTATTGAGCGGGCAATTATGTCCAATCCTGAACTTGGCGCTCGCTTCCAGGATTTCCAGTCTGCGCTTGAAGGTCAGAACGTTGGCCGTGGCGCCTTGTTGCCCGAGGTCAATGCACAGGGTTGGGTTGGCAAAGAGTGGCGTGGCAGCACCTCCGGTGCTCCGTCTACCGACTGGTCCCGCAGCGGCTACAGCCTGCAACTGCGTCAGTTGATTTTTGATGGTTTCTCCTCGATCAACCAGGTTCGTCAGTTGGGTTACGAAAAACTGGCTACCTACTACGAGCTGCTGGCTTCGGTAGATTCTCTGGCTCTGGAAGCGGCCAACGCGCA
Source organism: Alcaligenes sp. GCM10023179 (assembly GCF_042653705.1). Taxonomy (NCBI): domain Bacteria; kingdom Pseudomonadati; phylum Pseudomonadota; class Betaproteobacteria; order Burkholderiales; family Alcaligenaceae; genus Alcaligenes; species Alcaligenes sp. GCM10023179. The sequence continues at coordinate 33,548 of NZ_JBHSIQ010000007.1, forward strand.
CATTGATGTGCTGCGTTACCGCGAAATGGAAAAGCTGGCCCGTGAAAACTACGGCATGCACATGAACATCCTGAGCCAGATTCAGGAGCGTTCGGCATCCGGCGTGGGCCGTGGTGTGGACCTGGAACAGGCTTATGGCCGCCAGTCCCTGGCTCAAAGCAACATGATGACCGAGGCCGGCAACCTGAACGACGTGCTGCAACGCTACCGTCGCATTGTGGGTGTGGCTGCTCCTGAAGTCATGCAAGCGGCCCCTAGCCTGAGCGAGTCGATTCCTGCCAATACCACCGACTTCTTGCCATCCTTGCGCACCAGCCCCGTGATTTTGGCCAAGCAGGCTTTGTATCAAGCTGCTGAGTCGGGCAAACACGTGGCTCAAGGCCGCATGTCGCCTACTTTGGAATTCCGTGCTGCGACAGGCAAGGACAAGAATGATCCTCCCGGTTCCGCATACCGCAACTCGCAAAGCAGCAACGTGCAGTTGATGCTGTCGTACAACCTGTTCCGTGGTGGTGCCGATGCTGCTCGCATCCGTCAAACCACAGCTCAGCAGTACGCTGCCCGCGACGTGCGCGATTACACCTGCCGCAACGTACAGCAGGATCTGGCCGTGGCCTGGAACAACATCGAGCGCCTGCGTGCTCAGTTGCCATTCCTGAAACAACACGAACTGGCTACGTCCAAGGTTCGCGTTGCTTACATGCAGCAGTTCCAGATCGGTCAGCGCTCCTTGCTGGACTTGCTGGATACGGAAAACGAACTGTTTGATGCGCGTCGCGCTCTGGCCAATGCCACTTACGACCTGCAACAAGCCGAATACCGTTGGTTGACCTTGTCGCACCGTCTGGTGTCGGCAGTTGGCCTGTCCCAGCCTTACTCGGAGCAGCCTGAAGAAGCCGCCAAGCTGGACTTCCCCGAAGAGGCATTCAAGGCATGTATGACGCCTGTTCCAGATACCAGCAACCTGACCCCGGTTTCTGTTGATTACCGCGACGGTATGGCTCCGCCAGTCCTGCGCGAGAAACCAGCCGGGCTGTAAGTAGCTGCTTCTTGGCGTTATTGGATAGTGAAGGGAGGCACGTATGAGTCAGAACGAAGATGACTACAAACAAGAGCTTTCAGTCTCGGATGCCAGTTTTATCCGAGTGCTGGAGGATTTGATTGACGCACTGGTTGCTAACGGTGTGCTTCGTATGACTGATCTGCCTCCCCAGGCCTTGGCCAAATTGAACGAGCGCAAACGTACCCGTCAACGCCTGCGGGATTCGCTGGATTTGATTAATGACGATGAACCACTCATCTGACAGCACGACACAAGCAAGCGGGCAATACAGTATCCCGCCTCATCTGACGCATGATGATCCTCTTCTGACCTGCCTGGCAGAGATTACCCGTATCCACGGTAATCCTTGCACGCCGCAGCACTTGTCTGCAGGCTTGCCTTTGCAGCGTGGGCGTTTGACGCCTGCCTTGCTCAGTCGAGCGGCCGCGCGTGGTCATTGCACGGCCCGAGTATGGCGTCGCGCCTTTACCGAACTCGACACCAATCTGTTCCCGGTTATTTTGTTGCTGAACAATAACCGGGCATGTGTGTTGCTGGGGCTGGAAGAAGAACGTGCCCGGGTGCATTTCCCGGAAAGTGGTAGCCCCAGCGAAATCAGCCTGGAAGATCTGCAAGCGCAGTACTCCGGGCTGTTGGCTGTGGTGCAGCCGGATTTCCGCGTCGAAGCGCGTGCCAAAGATGGTGTGGCCCCCATGAAGGGCAAGCACTGGTTCTGGACAGCCGTAGTGCAAAACTGGCGTCTGTATCGCGACGCCATTGGCGCTGCCTTGCTGATCAACCTGTTTGCGCTGGCCATTCCGCTCTACACCATGAACGTGTACGACCGGGTGGTTCCCAACAAAGCGATTGAAACCCTGTGGGTGCTGTCGATTGGGATTGGGCTGGTGCTGGTCATGAACATGGTGCTCTCCAGTGTGCGAGCCTATGTAGTTGATGCTGCCAGCAAACGGGTGGATATTCAGTTGTCTGCGCGGATTATGGAGCGGGTGCTGGACTTGCGCATGGAGAACCGACCGCCGTCGGTGGGCTCTTTTGCTGCCAATCTGCGCTCTTTTGAATCGGTGCGCGACTTTATCGCTTCGGCCAGTTTGACGACACTGGTCGATTTGCCATTTGTGCTGCTGTTTTTGGCTGTGCTGGCCTGGATCTCGCCCTGGATGCTGATCCCGCCCGTTGTGGCCATTGTGATCATCCTGGGTATTTCCTGGTTTGCTCAGGCACGTATGGAACGTCTGACCAAACAGACCTTCCAGGCTGCTGCCCAGCGTAACGCCGGCCTGGTCGAATCCCTGGCTGGTATGGAAACCTTGAAGGTCCTGAATGCGCAAAGCAATGCGCAGCGCGATTGGGAGCAGTCCACCGAGTACCTGGCTCGTCAGGGTGCGCGCATCAAGATGACTTCCACCCTGACCGTAAACACGGTGCAGATGCTGCAGCAGATGGTCACCATCAGCGTGGTGATTATCGGGGTGTATCTGGTTCAGGAAACCAAATTGTCCATGGGGGGCATTATTGCTTCCTCCATGATTGCAGGCCGTTGCCTGGCTCCTTTGGGGCAGGTGGCTGGCTTGATGATGCAGTATCAGAATGCCCGTACCTCCCTGGGTTCGGTGGATTCGTACATGAATATGCCGGTAGAGCATCCTGAAGAGCGTCACTTTGTGCCACGCCCTTATCTGGAAGGCTCTATCGAGTTCCGCAACGTTAGTTTCAGCTATCCCGGCACTAATCAGAACGTGCTGGATAAGGTCAGTTTTTCCTTGAAGGCTGGCGAGAAGATAGGGATTATCGGCCGTATTGGCTCCGGCAAAACCACCTTGTCCAAGCTGATCCTGGGTCTGTACAAACCGACGGGCGGCACCGTTGTGCTGGACGGAATTGATAGCCAGCAGATTGACCCGGCAGACGTGCGTCGCTCCATGGGCTATGTCTCGCAGGACCCCACGCTGTTCTATGGCACTTTGAAACACAATTTGCTGATGGGCACGCCTTACGCAACTGACGATCAAATGTTGGCAGCGGCTCGTCAGGCCGGGGTGGATGATTTCGCACGACGCCATCCTGATGGCTACGACATGATGATTGGCGAACGCGGCGAATCCCTCTCGGGTGGTCAGCGTCAGGCTATCGCTGTGGCTCGTGCCTTGATCGGTAACCCGTCCATTCTGTTGCTGGATGAACCCAGCAGCAATATGGATAACCAGAGCGAATCAGCCCTGCGTCGCAGCCTGCATAAAGAATGTGAGGGCAAGACAGTTGTGCTGGTGACCCACCGCACCGCCTTGCTGGAGCTGGTGGATCGCCTGATCGTGATGGATATGGGGCGTATTGTGGCGGATGGTCCTAAGGATCAGGTCATTGCCGCCTTGCGTAGTGGGCAGATTGGTAAGGCCCGGAGTGCAGCATGAAAATAAAGAACCTGACCAATTGGGTGCGTGCGCAACTCCAGGACACCAATTCCCCACCTCCTGGTAGCAATATGCTCAAAAACGCATCGTGGACGGCTCGTTACCAAGATGTACGGGGTTCCACGCTGCTGATCTGGTTGACCTTGCTGGCCATCAGCCTGCTGATTGTCTGGGCCAGTTTTGCCAGCATTGATGAAGTGGTGCGTGGCGAGGGCAAGGTTGTGCCATCTCGCCAGGTCCAGATTGTGCAAAGTCTGGACGGCGGTGTGGTGGAAGAAATTCTGGTGCGTCCTGGCCAGTCCGTGGAAGCGGGCGAAGTGCTGTTGCGTATCGATCCTACCCGTGCCTCGTCCTCCTTGGGCGAGAACGAAGCCGAGTCCTTGTCCTTGATGGCCAAGGCAGCTCGACTGGAAGCGATTGCTGCCGATCAGCCCTTTGATATGCCCAGTGAAGTGCTGGAAAAAGCCCCTGATCTGGCAGAAATGGAACGCCGCGTCTGGCAGGCTCGTACCGAAGAGCTGCGCTCCAATATTTCGGTGGCTCAGGAACAGCTGAACCAGCGTCAACAAGAATTGCGTGAGACGCAGGCCAATCGTGATCAGGCCGCGTCCAGTTGCGGGCTGACCTCGCAAGAATTGCAAATGACACGTCCTTTGCTCAAAAGTGGGGCGGTGTCCGAAGTGGATTTGCTGCGCCTGCAGCGTGATGTGGCTCGTTACTGCGGTGAGCAAAAAGCGGCCACGGCACAGATCAGCCGTATTCAGGCCTCGATTCAGGAAGCCCAGAACCGGATTGGCGAGGTGGAAATTACCTTCCGCAATCAGGCCCGTACCGAACTGGCTGAAACACGTGCCAAGCTGGCTTCCCTGGAGCAAGGCCAACGTGCCCTGGCCGACCGTGTGCGCCTGGCTGAAGTGCGCTCGCCCGTGCGCGGCACCATCAAGACCCTGTCTGCCAATACGGTCGGCGGCGTGGTGCAGCCCGGTAAAGACATTCTGGAAATCGTGCCTACTGACGACACCCTGCTGTTGGAAGTGCGTATTAATCCGCGCGATATCGGGTTTCTGCACTCAGGCCAGACTGCCGAGGTCAAATTCACCGCCTATGACTTTGCTGTTTATGGCGGCTTGCCCGGTGTGCTGGAACAGACCAGTGCCGACACCATTACCGATGAAAAAGGCAATTCATTCTATATAGCTAAAGTACGTACGGACACGGTGTATGTCGGTGACGATAACCGTCCAATCTTGCCCGGTATGGTGGCCGAAGTGCACATCATGACTGGCAAGCGGACTGTTATGCAGTACTTACTCAAACCTATTCTCAGGGCCAGATCCAACGCATTCAGAGAGCGTTAAGGCTGATTGGTCCGTTGGGGGAGTAGCGCTGACGATAGAGGTGTAACACCCGAGTCAGACCAAGAGCTGATGGCATATAGCTCGTGTTACCAGTAAGGGAAAAGCGGTATGCGACAAGTAAATTCGGTTTTATTTCTGACTGCCGATGAGGCGTTGTGGCAGCATTGGCGTCATCTGGATTCGGTCACCTGGCTGCCCGCCAGAGGGCAGGGCATGGACGATTTATTGCGTTGGAAACAACAGCAGCGTGATCTGGTGGTGGTCGATAGTGCCCTGGCTTTGTGGAATCATCCCCAATGGTCCAAGGCTGTGCAGGGCATGAAGATTATTGTCGCCAGCCCACGTCCTTTGGATAGCGAAGGTCAGGCCGTACTGGCCCTGGGGGCTCGTGGTTACATTCACGCCTACAGCTCGTCGCCTTTGCTGGTGCAGGCGCTGGACCACGTGGCTAGTGGGCAGGTTTGGGTTGGGGAGTCCTTGCTGAGCCGTTTGCTTAGCGACGTTACCCGTCGTCTGGAACCCAAGGCGGGCTGGGAAAGTACCCTGACCAGTCGTGAAGTCGAGGTTGCGCAACGCGCCTCGCTGGGCCACTCCAATCAGCTGATCGCAAAGGACCTGGGCATCACCGAGAGAACGGTTCGCGCCCATCTGCAGGCGGTTTTTGAAAAGCTGGATGTAACAGATCGTTTGATGTTGGCGCTAAAAGTACACGGCATAGCCTAAACCCCTGCTCGCCGTCCCGTTCGTATTGTTAAGTAAGGTCAATAACAATAAATAAAACAGCGAACTGGCGGCGACGCCAATATCGACTAGCGGACCAACTCGCTATTCTCTGATCAAAGAAAGTCCATTTCTGACTGCTGCTTGGCGGCAGTCTTTTTTTAGGAATCAGACAGTCATGGCACTGGATACTGTTTTAGTGACACGAGTTGAAGGTACGGCATGGATCCGTACCGCCGATGGCTCCAAAGTAGCTGTCAAAGAAGGGATGCGCGTCCCTGTTAATGCCGAGATCATCACCGAGACCGGCGCCAGCGTCGAGCTTGAGATCCCTGGCAGCCCATCGATGACCATTTCCGATAACCGCTCCTTCCTGGTCAGCGGCGATATCGCAGAAACCGATGTGGACCCAGTAGCCGCTGCTCTGGCCAACCCGAACGACCCAGCCATTACGGCTGTGTTGGCCGCTCTGGAAGCTGGCGATGACCCATTCTCCCAACTTGACCCAACCGCTGCCGTATTGACCGGTGGTGGCGAAGGCGGTGGCAGCAGCTTCACCCGCCTGGTCAGCATTGTGGAAACCACACGCCCTCTGGCCCTGGAATACCCACGTCCTGGCGTGCCCACCGTTGAAAACGTGCGCCTGGGTGGCTACAGCGGTACTGGCGAAGAAGAGGCCGGTCCTCTGGTTCCTCCCTCCGTTACTGTCAAGATCAATGACGACGGCACCGTTACCTTCACATTTACTGAAGTGCCATTTGGCTTTGATATCGAAGATATCGTGGTCACCGGCGGCGGTCGCATCGAAGGTCTGACACCAGACAACAAAGATCCCAAGACCTGGACCGGAACGCTGGTTCCCCCACCGAACTACGAAGGTGAAATCACCGTCAAAGTGCCTGACGGTAGCTACACCAACGAAGTTGGCACCCCAGGTAACGGCGGCGAAGACACGACCACGGTCGACACGCTGCCCCCAGAAGCTGAAATCACCATCGATTCCATTACTGAAGACGGCGTCATCAATAAGGAAGAGTCCGAAGGTGATGTAACTATTACTGGTACGGTTGGTAAAGACGTCAAACCTGGCGACAAGGTCACTGTGACCGTCGGAGGTAAAGAATACGAAACCACCGTCAACCCGGACGGCAAGACCTGGAGCGTGGACGTTCCTGGTTCCGAACTGGTCAACAACGACNCAACCCCGCTTCGGCTGAAGCTGACCGCGGCTACGGTGTCGATACCGACCTGCCTGAAGCTTCGATCACGATCGACACCATTGCGGGCGATGACGTGATCAATAAGGCTGAGTCCGAGTCTGA
>NZ_JBHSIQ010000008.1:0-1379 GCF_042653705.1 Alcaligenes sp. GCM10023179
ACGGTTGGCAAGGATGTGAAGGCTGGCGACACCGTCACTGTGACCGTGAACGGTAAGGACTACACGACCACCGTTAACGCTGATGGCAAGACCTGGAACGTGGATGTTCCTGGTTCCGAGTTGGCTGCTGATTCGAACGTACATGCCAAGGTTGAGACTGAAGATGCTGCGGGCAACCCAGCCAGTGCTGAAGCTGACCGTGGCTACGGTGTCGATACCGACCTGCCCGAAGCTTCGATCACGATCGACACCATTGCTGGCGATGACGTGATCAACAAGGCCGAGTCCGAGTCCGACGTGACCATCACCGGTACCGTGGGTAAAGACGTCAAGGCTGGTGATACCGTCACTGTGACCGTGAACGGCAAGGACTACACGACCACCGTTAACGCTGATGGCAAGACCTGGAACGTAGACGTTCCTGGTACCGAACTGGCCCAGGACAGCAATGTTCACGCCAAGGTGGAAACGGAAGACGCTGCGGGCAACCCAGCCAGCGCTGAAGCCGACCGCGGCTACGGTGTCGATACCGACCTGCCAGAAGCTTCGATTACCATCGACACCATTGCGGGCGATGACGTGATCAACAAGGCCGAATCGGAAGGGGATGTCACTGTTACCGGTACTGTGGGTAAAGACGTCAAGGCCGGTGACACCGTGACTGTGACCGTGAACGGTAAGGGCTACACGACCACCGTTAACGCTGATGGCAAGACCTGGAACGTAGACGTTCCTGGTGCTGAGTTGGCTGCTGATTCGAACGTACACGCCAAGGTTGAGACCGAAGATGCTGCGGGTAACCCTGCGAGCGCTGAAGCCGACCGTGGCTACGGTGTGGATACCGATCTGCCTGAAGCTTCGATTACCATCGACACCATTGCCGGTGACGACGTGATCAACAAGGCTGAGTCCGAGTCCGACGTGACCATTACTGGTACGGTTGGCAAGGATGTGAAGGCTGGCGACACTGTCACTGTGACCGTGAACGGCAAGGACTACACGACCACCGTGAACGCCGATGGTAAGACCTGGAACGTGGATGTTCCTGGTACCGAACTGGCCCAGGACAGCAATGTTCACGCCAAGGTCGAGACCGAAGACGCTGCGGGCAACCCAGCGAGCGCTGAAGCTGACCGTGGCTACGGTGTCGATACCGATCTGCCTGAAGCTTCGATCACGATCGACACCATTGCCGGTGACGACGTCATCAACAAGGCCGAGTCCGAAGCCGACGTTACCATCACTGGTACGGTTGGCAAGGATGTGAAGGCCGGTGATACCGTGACCGTGACGGTCAACGGTAAGGATTACACGACCACCGTTAACGCTGATGGCAAGACCTGGAACGTGGACGTTCCTGGTTCCGAGTTGGCTGCTGA
>NZ_JBHSIQ010000009.1:0-923 GCF_042653705.1 Alcaligenes sp. GCM10023179
CACGTTGACTGCCCCGGCCACGCTGACTACGTCAAGAACATGATTACCGGTGCTGCCCAGATGGACGGCGCTATCTTGGTTTGCTCGGCCGCTGACGGCCCAATGCCCCAGACTCGCGAGCACATCCTGCTGAGCCGTCAGGTTGGCGTTCCTTACATCATCGTGTTCCTGAACAAGGCCGACATGGTTGATGACGAAGAGCTGATCGAACTGGTTGAAATGGAAGTTCGCGAACTGTTGTCCAAGTACGACTTCCCTGGCGACGACACCCCGATCATCAAGGGTTCGGCCAAACTGGCTCTGGAAGGCGACGAAGGCCCACTGGGCAGCCAAGCCGTTCTGGCTCTGGCCGAAGCGCTGGACAGCTACATTCCTACGCCTGAGCGTGCCGTTGACGGTACCTTCCTGATGCCTGTTGAAGACGTGTTCTCGATCTCCGGCCGTGGTACGGTTGTGACCGGTCGTATTGAGCGCGGCATCATCAAAGTCGGCGAAGAAATCGAAATCGTGGGTATCAAAGACACGGTCAAGACCATTTGTACCGGCGTTGAAATGTTCCGCAAACTGCTGGACCAGGGCGAAGCTGGCGATAACGTCGGTCTGCTGCTGCGTGGTACCAAGCGTGAAGACGTGGAACGTGGTCAGGTTCTGGCCAAACCCGGTTCGATCAAGCCACACACCGACTTCGACGCCGAGGTGTACATTCTGTCCAAAGAAGAAGGTGGTCGTCACACTCCTTTCTTCAAGGGCTACCGTCCTCAGTTCTACTTCCGTACAACTGACGTGACCGGCACCATCGAGCTGCCAGAAGACAAGGAAATGGTTCTGCCAGGCGACAACATTTCGATGAAAGTGTCCCTGATCGCTCCTATCGCCATGGAAGAAGGTCTGCGCTTCGCTATTCGCGAAGGCGGCCGTACCGT
>NZ_JBHSIQ010000010.1:0-22046 GCF_042653705.1 Alcaligenes sp. GCM10023179
ATTGCAGCGGTCAGAGTGGTTTTACCGTGGTCAACGTGACCGATAGTACCGACGTTGACGTGCGGTTTAGTCCGTTCAAACTTACCTTTTGCCATGATTTATCCCAATTATGTTTTACAGGAAAACAAAAAAATTGTTGAGCAGCCCGCCATAGGGCGGGCTGATATTGCTATTACTTACCGCGAGCGCTGATCACTTCGTCAGCCACGTTCTTTGGAGCTTCAGCATATTGCTTGAATTCCATCGTGTACGTAGCGCGACCTTGTGTTTGCGAACGCAGGCTGGTCGAGTAACCGAACATCTCGGCCAGAGGAACCTCGGCCTTGATGACCTTACCACCACCAACCATATCGTCCATACCCTGAACCATACCGCGACGGGAGGACAAGTCACCCATCACTGTACCGGCGTATTCCTCAGGGGTTTCAACTTCTACAGCCATGGTCGGCTCCAGCAGAACTGGGGCAGCCTTGCGCATACCATCCTTGAAGGCCATCGAAGCGGCCATACGGAAGGCGTTTTCGTTCGAGTCCACATCGTGGTACGAACCGAAGAACAGCGTAGCCTTGACGTCAACCACTGGGTAGCCAGCGACCACACCTGCGGACAGGGTTTCGCGGATACCTTTTTCAACGGCAGGAATGAATTCGCGAGGAACCACACCGCCCTTGATGGCGTCAACGAACTCAAAGCCACCGCCTGCTTCCAGGGGCTCCAGCTTGAGGACAACGTGACCGTACTGACCACGACCACCGGACTGTTTGACGAATTTACCTTCGATTTCGTCGCAAGTCTTGCGGATGGTTTCGCGGTAAGCCACTTGTGGTTTACCCACGTTGGCTTCCACGCCGAATTCACGGCGCATGCGGTCTACCAGAACTTCCAGGTGCAGCTCGCCCATACCGGAAATAATGGTCTGGCCGGATTCTTCGTCGCTGCTGACGCGGAAAGAAGGATCTTCCTGAGCCAGACGGGACAAGGCCACGCCCATTTTTTCCTGGTCGGACTTGGTTTTTGGTTCCACAGCCTGCGAAATCACGGGCTCTGGGAACTCCATGCGTTCCAGAATGATGTGCTGACCGGCGTCACACAGGGTTTCACCTGTGGTCACGTCTTTCAGACCCACCACGGAAGCGATGTCACCAGCAACCAGTTCTTTCAGCTCGGCACGGTTGTTTGCGTGCATCTGCAAGATACGGCCGATACGCTCTTTCTTGCCCTTGATAGGGTTGTAGACCGTGTCGCCCGAACGCAGAACGCCCGAGTAAACGCGTACGAAAGTCAATTGACCAACAAAGGGGTCAGTCATCAGCTTGAACGCCAGAGCGGACATAGGCTCTTCGTCGTTGGCTTTACGATGAATGACTTCACCGTCATCGTCCGTACCTTCGACAGGTGGAATATCCACAGGCGATGGCAGGTAGTCGATCACGGCGTCCAGCATGCGCTGTACACCCTTGTTCTTGAACGCGGTACCGCACAGCATTGGCTGAATTTCGCAGGCAATGGTACGTGTACGCAGACCCAGGTTGATGTCCTCTTCGGAGAGATCACCGTTTTCCAGGTACTTGTTCATCAGGTCTTCGCTGGCTTCAGCAGCCGACTCGACCATTTTTTCGCGCCATTCTTCGGCCGAAGCTTGCAGCTCGGCAGGAATGTCGGTGTATTCAAACTTCACGCCGTTGCTGGCTTGATCCCAGATGATTGCTTTCATCTTGATCAGGTCAACCACGCCTTGGAACTCTTCTTCAGCGCCGATCGGGATAACGACAGGCACGGGGTGGGCTTTCAGACGCAGCTTGAGCTGGTCGTAAACCTTGAAGAAGTTAGCGCCAGTACGGTCCATCTTGTTGATGAAGGCCAGACGAGGCACGCCATACTTGTTGGCTTGACGCCATACGGTTTCCGACTGAGGCTGAACACCACCCACCGCGCAGTAAACCATGCAAGCGCCGTCCAGCACGCGCATGGAACGCTCAACTTCAATAGTGAAGTCAACGTGGCCGGGGGTATCAATGATGTTGATACGGTGTTCTGGGTAATTGCCCGCCATACCACGCCAGAAAGCAGTGGTAGCAGCCGAGGTAATGGTGATCCCGCGCTCTTGCTCTTGCTCCATCCAGTCCATGGTGGCCGAACCTTCGTGGGTTTCGCCCAGTTTGTGGTTCACACCGGTGTAGAACAGGATGCGCTCGGTAGTGGTCGTTTTCCCGGCGTCGATGTGAGCCGAGATACCGATGTTGCGATAGCGCTGAATAGGGGTTTTGCGGGCCATGGTTATATGTCCTCAGATTACCAACGGAAATGGCTGAATGCTTTGTTAGCATCGGCCATCTTGTGCGTGTCTTCACGCTTTTTCATTGCACCGCCACGGCCTTCAGCCGCATCGGACAATTCGCCGGCCAGGCGCAAGTCCATCGATTTTTCACCGCGCTTTTTAGCGGCTTCACGCACCCAGCGCATGGCCAGAGCCAAACGACGCACGGGACGCACTTCGACAGGTACCTGGTAGTTAGCGCCACCAACACGGCGGCTCTTCACTTCAACAACAGGTTTTACATTATTGATGGCAGCATTAAACACTTCGAGCGGATCTTTGCCGGTTTTCTGCGCAATTTGTTCCAGCGCGCCATAAACAATACGTTCGGCAACAGCTTTCTTGCCGGACAGCATGACCACGTTCATGAACTTGGCCAGCTCAACGCTGCCAAATTTCGGGTCAGGTAGGATTTCACGTTTGGGTACTTCGCGACGGCGAGGCATTTTTATTTCCTTGTGACTATTCAGTTGAACCGCTTTTCGCGGTCTCGGTCATTCATGACAAATGACCACTTACCTACCATGGCACTCAGGCCACGGTTGCACGGATCCAGATCAGTGAACTGATCAATGGATACATGGATTACTTGGGACGCTTGGCGCCGTACTTGGAGCGGGCTTGTTTACGATCCTTGACGCCTTGCAGGTCAAGAGCACCGCGAACAATGTGGTAACGCACACCTGGCAAGTCTTTAACACGACCACCACGGACGAGAACGACCGAGTGCTCTTGCAGGTTGTGGCCTTCACCACCGATGTAAGAAATGACTTCGAAGCCGTTGGTCAGACGCACTTTGGCGACTTTACGCAGAGCGGAGTTAGGCTTCTTGGGGGTCGTGGTGTATACACGGGTGCAAACACCGCGGCGTTGTGGGCAGTTCTCGAGCGCAGGGCTCTTGCTGCTAACGCGGCTGACTTCGCGCGGTTTACGCACGAGCTGGCTAATGGTTGGCATGACCTTTACGTATCCTATAACGTACTTTACGTACTGGTTGACGTATATGTTTTGAAAAACGCCGTCCAGTTGGCGGGTATTGAAACCCTGGACCGGAAGCGGCATTGCGCAATACCACTCCCCATAAAACACGAAAAAGAGCGGTCTTGCACATGGCTTGGGCTTGATTTCAAGCACTAAAAAAGTGCCCGCAGCCCCTAAATTCAGGGCTGCCATCAAATTACTGCAAGGTGTACCGGCAAAGGATCCTTAAAGTAAGCTCTAAAATTTACCACAGTAAACCCTTATAGGTCAACGATTTGGACACCAATCCGGCAGTTTCCCGTTGTCACGGCACACGCATGGAAGCACTTGGTCACTCGCTATCTACATATCGTTATACTGCAGGGCTATTGCACTTCTGCGACAAGGACAATACCCATGATCATCGCTTCCCTGGAAGACGACCTCGTCCAGGCTGAACTGATTGCCCGGATCCTGACCGAGGCTGGCTATGAGTGTCGCTCCTTTCATCAAGGAAAGGACCTGCTGGCCGCTCTGGCCAAGCCACATAATTTCGGTTTATTGCTACTGGACTGGGAACTGCCGGACGTCAGCGGCCTGGATGTGTTGCGTTGGGTTCGCACCACACTGGGCCATGCCCTGCCCGTCATATTCCTGACCAGCCGTACCCAGGAAGAGGATCTGGTCACGGGTTTGCAGGCCGGAGCCGACGACTATATTAATAAGCCCGTACGCAAGGGAGAGCTGGTTGCGCGCGTCAATGCCGCTGTGCGCCGTCTGGATCTGAGCACCTCGGCCACTCAGGACAGCCGCTTTTCGTTTGCAGGCTACGATATCTTTCCTGAACAAGGCCATATTGTGCTGAACGGTGAAACCGTTACTCTGGCGCCCAAAGAATTTGAATTGGCCCTTTTGCTGTTTCGCAACCCCGGCCGCCTGTTCTCGCGTGATGTTTTAAGTTCCGCGGTCTGGAACCGGGAAATTCCGGCCACCTCCCGTACGCTGGACACTCACCTGTCCAACATACGCCGTAAACTCCAGTTGCGACCCGAAAACGGGGTACGCCTGACGGCGTCTTACGCCCTGGGCTATCGCCTTGAACTTTTGACCGACCCTAGCTGATTTCTATGATTACTTTGCGTATCGCCGCGCCTCTCGTTTGCGGCCTGATTTGGGGTGGCGTCGTGTCAGCCCAACCTTCTGGCGCCCGCGGCGAAAATTTTGTCTATAAAGTGCTGGCCGGTGACACCTTGCTGGGCATCTCCCAGACCTACACCCGCCAGGACCGCAACTGGTCCGAAATTCAGCGTCTGAACGCGGTGGCCGATCCCTACCGTCTGCCTATCGGCAAAGAACTGCACATCCCATTTCGCATGATTCCGGAAGTGCCCGCCCCCGCCCGTATCACTCACCAGACCGGCCAAATTCTTGTGAATGGTCAAGCACTGGGTGCAGGAACGACTCATTTGCAAGAAGGCGACCTGATCCGCACAGGCAGCAATGGCTACCTGACGCTGGAGTTGCAAGACGGCAGCCAACTGAGCGTACCCGCACAGGCATCCTTGAGCGTGGCTCGCATGCGTGCCTTTGAAGGCACCGGCCTGACCGACTCGATCATCGCTCTGGACGATGGCGACGTGGAATCACGCGTTTCCCCGGAAAAAACCGGCGTAGGTCGCTTTGAAGTCCGCACCCCTGTCAGCATTACCGGTGTACGTGGCACCGAATTGCGTGTGCGTACTCAACAAGGCATGGCTCACAGCGAAGTGCTGGAAGGCCGCGCAGAATTGGGAACCCAGCAACGCAGCACCCCCACCGCCCTGAAGCAGAATCAAGGGGCCGCTGTAGGCACAGATGGCAATATCATGGCGCTGGAGCCTTTGTTGCCCGCTCCGCAGATCTCCACGCCCGAGCGTCGCGGTGGCCAATGGAACAGCACGATTCAGGCCGTGCCCGGTGCCCAGGCCTATCTGGTCCAGACCTCTACCGACCCGCAAGGTGCCAAGCTGCTGTCGCGTAACATTACGACAGATACGGATATTCAGTTCGGTGCCTCGCGTCCCGGCACGTACTACGTTACCGTTCGTGCCATTGACCGCCATGGTCTGATGGGCCCGGACACAATCGAAAGCTTTGAAGGCGCAGCCAGCCTGACCAGCTCGGATGGCCAAGCCGTGGTCAGCAATTTTGGCGATCCAATCCTGCTCTCTCAGTTCGAGTAGCTAAACGGCGTACGGCATGAGCAGCCCAGCCCCCAGAAACAACAAGCTACTCTCTGACCGGATTCGGAAAGAGTGGCATCTGGTTTCGGGCTTGCTGATGCTGCTGACCTTATTGTTCAGCTCCCTGCGTGACGACTTCGCGCTGGGCAAGCTGAACAACCTGATTTACGACTTCACCATGGCAGCCGCTCTTCCACAGGCTGCGCCCCCGGATATTGTCATTGTCGCCATCGACGACTACAGCATCGCCAACCTGGGCTTTTGGCCCTGGCGACGTATCAACCATGCCCAACTGCTAGGCCGTCTTGAACAGGCTCGTGCTGTCGGCATCGATCTGGTTTTTCAGGAGCCCAACCCGGCTTACCCCGATGATGACCTGGCTCTATCAGAGGCCATACATCATCACGGACGCGTTGTGCTGCCAATGATCTATGACACTCAGCGGCAGGCCGTGCATACCGCCATTCCCGTGCTCAGCCAGGCAGCCAAGGCGTCGGGCTACATCAATATCGAACCTGATTCAGATGGGGTAGTGCGCCGTGTCGCCCTGCAGCAGACGACCCCCTTGGGCCGTGTGCTGCCGCACTTCACGATTGCCATGTTGATGACAGGCGGAGATGTGGATCTGGCCCTGCAAGCTCTGGACTCCAGTCAGAAAGACATTCCCCACATTCCCTTTCTGGGCCGCAGCGGTCACTTTCGGACCGTGCCTTACTTCAATGTCCTGAACGGCGATATTCCGCCCTCTTTCTTCAAGGACAAGTATGTGCTGGTAGGAGCCTGGGGCAGTGGACTGGGCGATACCTTTCCTACCCCTTTGTCCAAAGCCGGCATGAGCAGCATGTCGGGCGTTGAGATCCTGGCCAATACCTTGCAAGCCGTACGCAGCAATCATTGGGTGCGCACCCCACCGGCCTGGTTCATTGCGCTGGCCAGCTGCCTGCCAGTCCTGCTGGCATGTCAGGTTCTGATCTATCTGTCGCCACGCGCCACCTTGCTGAGCCTGATCGGGCTGGTCTTTGCGATCCTGCTGGTGAACTGGATCGCCATGCATGGCTTCAATCTGTGGATTCCGCCACTAGCCAGCCTGATCACTGTTCTGTTGGCCTACCCGCTATGGCACTGGCGCAGTCAGGAGGCTGCCCTGAATCAGGTGACCGAAGAACTGAACAAGCTGCAGCTGGAATACCCCGACGTCAGAACTGCTTTGAACGAGCGCCTATCGGGCTTAAGTACACGTAACCTGCCTCATCGTCTGACCCAGCTGCATAAATCCATCAATCTATTGCGCCAGGCTCAGACCAAGCGTGAAGAGACTTTGCGCTTCATTTCGCATGATATGCGGGCGCCCCAGAACTCCATCCTGGCACTAACGAGCTTGCAACGTCAGGATGACAGCAAGCTGCCGCCAGATCAGTTTCTGCACAAGATGGAAGGCTATGCCGAACAAACGCTGGAACTGGTGGACAACTTCATCAGTCTGGCACGGGCCGAAGCCATGGAAATGGTACTGAGCCCGCTGAACCTGTTTGATCTGCTGGCAGACTGTCTGGATGACGCTTGGGCCAGCGCCAGCAAGCGCTCTATCAGCCTGAACTTGAACGACTCGGAGCTGGTCTGGGTGAACGGCAATGCGCCCATGCTGCGCCGCGCCTTTACCAACCTGATTCAAAACGCCATCAAGTACGGACCGGATGGCAACCAGATTGATATAGACCTTGTGCTGGGCAACAACAGCGTTCAGGTATTCGTCAAAGATCAAGGCTGGGGAATTCCGGCAGAAAATCAGGCGACGATTTTTGAGCCTTATCATCGAGCCCACGAAAATACCGAAGGTGCACCTTCGGGTAGCGGCTTAGGTTTGGCCTTTGTGAAAACCGTGATCAACAAACACGGCGGGGATATTGTCCTGGACAGTACGCCTGAGCAAGGCTGTACCTTTATCGTCTCCCTGGCCACGATTACTATCTCCGATGAAGACTGAATTCTGGCGCGATGCCGCCCTGCCCTATGTAGAAAGCCGACGTGCCTGCAACAGCCGGATCTGCTATCAGGAACACAGCCACCCCACCTACTCGATTGGCGCCGTTGATGGCGGTGGCAGCGTCTTTACGGGCGCACCCGGCGGCCCGGTCCAGCTTGCACCAGGCTCTCTGGTCTTTGTCCCTGCGCACCGCAGCCATGCCTGCAATCCTTTGCCAGATCAGTCCTGGAGCTATCAGATGCTGCATCTGGATGCAGGGTGGCTGGAGCAGCTTTGGCAGGAAAGTACAGAGTTCAGACTTCAAGCCCAGGAGCCCATCCGCGTTAGTCACGAGCCGCTGCTTTATGCAGCCTACTGTGACTTGAACTCGCTCTTGTTTTCAGCCGCTCCTCTACTGAGCAAAGAAGCAGCCCTGATCGACTTTTTGCTGCACCACGGCTCAGCCCAATCCCAGCCTTTGGCACCCGCTCCCCCACCTAGCCCCATCTTGCAGAAAACCCTGGATCGCTGGGTTGAAGGCCAATTAGCCACTATCCCCCTGCACGAACTGGCCCAGGAAACCGGTTTTAGCCGCTACCAGCTGATTCGCGCCTTTCGTCGCCATACCGGCCTGACTCCACAGCGCTGGCAATTGAATCAACGTATCAATCTTGCCCGAAACGCCCTGCGCCAAGGTGACGAGCTGGCTGATATTGCCTATCGCCTGGGCTTTGCCGACCAAAGTCATTTTCAGCGTGTCTTCAAGCACTACACCGGTGTCACTCCGGGCCAGTACCGCAGTTAAAGCGCGCGCACTTTTATTCAATACGGCACCCACGCTTCTGGTCACACTGCAGTTTTGCTCCTGGACGTACCGCCGTGTCCTTGTTCTTGCTGATCGCCAGCACCCATTTCCTGGCCCTGCTTTCCCCCGGCCCCGATTTTTTCCTGATCGCCCGCAGCACCCTGGCCCATGGACGCTGGGTCGCAAGCGGAGCGTGTGCCGGTGTCGCCCTGGCCAATGGCCTGTACATCAGCCTGGCACTAACGGGCTTTGCCCGGATAAGCACTGGCAGCCCTCTCTTTGTGCTGCTACAGGGCGCTGGAGGACTGTATTTACTGTACTTGGGCGTGACGTTCCTGCAGGTAGCCCACCACACTGCTGGGCAAAGGATCAAGGCCTCTGAAGCCTCTACAGGTGGCTGGTGGCATCATGCTCTGCTTGGCCTGCTCTCGGGGCTGCTGAATCCCAAGAACGCCTTGTTTTACGCCAGCCTGGCCTCCGTACTGGCCAGCAGCCGCGCTGGCACCGGCCTGCACATCTTGCTGGGTCTGTGGATGTTTTTAATTGTTCTGCTCTGGGACTTGTTCATCACCGTTCTGATCGGGCACCCGCTTTGGCAGCAGCGTATACAAAAGCACTTGCCACGTATCGAACAACTCTGTGGCCTGCTGTTGTGCCTGATTGCCGCTGCCGCCCTCTTCAACGTGGCTCAACACTTGGTCACAAACTAAACATCCCGAAAAGTGAAACCTGATCTGCACCGCCGTCAAGCTACCTGAAGGTGATAGAGTGAGGCTGTTAGAGCCACATCAAACGATGGGAAAACAAATCATTTACGGTCTCGGACGCGGCGATATAAGCCGGTAAAATAGTCCGGGTCTTTGTTTTGTTAAGCACCTTGAGTGCGCTACAGTCTATGCTGTAAGACCGGAACAACACCCCCCGTGTCCCGTTCCTTTTTTTGTCAGTTTTCAAGGAGTTACTAGAATGTTTGCCAAAATCGCTTTCACAGCCGTTCTTGGATTGGCCAGCGTGCCTGCTTTTGCTGCTTGCGACGTTACCATCGAAGGCAATGACTCCATGCAGTTCAACACCAAGAGCATCGTTGTTGACAAGACATGCAAGGAATTCACAATCAACCTGAAACACACTGGCAAGCTGCCTAAAGCAGCCATGGGCCACAACGTCGTTATCTCGAAGAAAGCCGATGAAAGCGCTGTTGCTACCGATGGCATGAAAGCCGGTCTGGACAACAACTACGTTAAAGCCGGTGACGAACGCGTGATCGCTCACACTGACGTGGTTGGCGGTGGCGAAAGCACCTCCGTAACCTTTGACGTCTCCAAGCTGAAAGAAGGCGAAGACTACGCATTCTTCTGCTCCTTCCCAGGTCACTGGAGCATCATGACTGGCGAAATCAAGCTGGGTAGCTAAGCGCATCCGCTTGTAGCCGCCAGACGGCCATAAAAAATCCCCACGTGGCCTGGCCATGTGGGGATTTTTTTTAGCTCGAACTATCTGGTTTTAACCGACTACCTGAAGGTAGCGGCCCACCCTGGATAAGCAGGGTGGGGAACCACTAAGTCTTGCTTATTCCTGATCGCCCTCTGGGGCTGCAGGTTGCTGCTCGGGCTCGGAGGCACCGGACACAAAGACCGGATCTTCCGAAGGCTCAGGAGCCGATGCAAACGGGTTTTCCAGTTCACGGGCTGCTTTGCGCTCTGCCACTTCAAAGGCTTCTTTTTCCTTGCGGGCGGAATGGAAGGCCATACCGGTACCAGCAGGAATCAGACGACCCACGATCACGTTTTCTTTCAGACCACGCAGATCGTCGGTTTTGCCCATGATGGCCGCTTCGGTCAACACGCGGGTGGTTTCCTGGAAGGAAGCCGCCGAGATGAAGGAGTCGGTCGACAGCGAGGCCTTGGTAATACCCAGCAGCACGTTTTCGTACGTAGCTGGAATACCGTTTTCGGCCAGAACGCGATCGTTCTCGTTCAGCAGTTCGGAGCGTTCAACCTGTTCACCCGTGATGAAGTTGGTATCACCGGCATCCACAATGTTCACGCGGCGCAGCATCTGACGAACAATCACTTCAATGTGCTTGTCGTTGATCTTCACACCCTGCAGACGGTAAACGTCCTGCACTTCGTTAACAATGTAGTTGGCCAGCTTCTCGATACCCTTCAAGCGCAGGATGTCGTGCGGATCGGCTGGGCCGTCCACAATCATCTCGCCCTTGTTCACCACTTGACCGTCGTGAGCCAGAACCTGTTTTTCCTTCGGAATCAGGAACTCGTGGCTGACGCCGTCCAGGTCGGTAATGACCAGACGCTGTTTGCCCTTGGTGTCCTTACCGAAGGAAACCGTACCCGTAACTTCGGCCAGCAGGCCGGCGTCCTTGGGCGAACGAGCTTCGAACAGTTCGGCCACACGTGGCAGACCACCGGTAATGTCTCGAGTCTTTTGCGATTCCTGAGGAATACGCGCCAGAATCTCACCCACGGACACTTGCTGACCGTCGCGAACGGTAATCAGCGCGCCCACCGGGAAGGAGATATTGACCATGTGATCGGTACCAGCGATCTTGATCTCCTGACCTTGCTCGTTCAGCAGCTTGATCTGAGGACGCATGGTGATCTTGCCACCACGTGTCTTGGGAGTGATCACAACCAGAGTCGACAGACCGGTCACTTCGTCCACCTGACGAGCCACGGTCACGCCTTCTTCGATGTTCTCGAAGCGAACGGTACCGGTGTACTCGGACACGATAGGACGGGTCAGCGGATCCCAGCTTGCCAGACGCTGGCCAGCCTTGATGGCTTCACCATCGCCCACCGTAATGGTGGCACCGTAAGGCACTTTGTGGCGTTCACGTTCACGACGGTTGTCGTCAAAAATGACGATTTCACCGGAACGGGAGATCGCAACGCGTTCGCCCTTGGCGTTGGTCACATAGCGCAGACCAATTTCAAAACCGACCGTACCAGCCGTCTTGGTTTCCACCGAGCTTGCCAGCGCTGCACGCGAAGCCGCACCACCAATGTGGAACGTACGCATGGTCAGCTGAGTACCCGGTTCACCGATGGACTGAGCAGCGATAACACCGATGGCTTCACCACGGTTAACCAGCATACCGCGGCCCAGATCGCGACCGTAGCAGCTTGCGCACAAGCCGTGACGGGTTTCGCAAGTCAGCGGAGTGCGGATCTTGACTTCATCAATACCCAGGTTGTCGATCAGGTCGACCAGGTCCTCGTTCAGCAAGGTGCCGGCGGGGATAACCAGTTCCTGATTGTCAGGGTTGACGATGTCGGTCGAGGCCACACGGCCCAGAATCAGATCGCGCAGGGGCTCGATAACCTCACCACCATCCAGGATGGCTTTCATGGTGTAGCCGCCCTTGGTACCGCAATCGTCTTCGGTAATGACCAGATCTTGAGTCACGTCGACCAGACGACGAGTCAGGTAACCGGAGTTAGCCGTCTTCAACGCCGTATCGGCCAGACCCTTACGAGCACCGTGAGTCGAAATAAAGTACTGCAGTACGTTCAGACCTTCACGGAAGTTCGCGGTAATAGGCGTTTCAATAATGGAGCCATCAGGCTTGGCCATCAGACCACGCATACCAGCCAGCTGACGAATCTGTGCAGCCGAACCACGAGCACCGGAGTCTGCCATCATGTAGATGGAGTTGAAGGACTCTTGACGTACTTCTTCACCAAAACGGTTGATCACTGGCTCGGAAGCCAGCTGTTCCATCATGGCCTTACCCACGCGGTCACCGGCTTTGCCCCAGATGTCCACTACGTTGTTGTAGCGTTCCTGAGCGGTCACCAGACCCGAGGAGTACTGCTTGTCAATTTCTTTAACTTCGTTGCTAGCCTGAGCCAGGATGCTTTCCTTGACGACAGGCACAACCATGTCATTCATGGCGATGGAAATACCACCACGAGTTGCCAGACGGAAACCGGACTGCATCAACTTGTCGGCAAAAATCACGGTGGCACGCAGGCCGCAGCGACGGAAGGACTGGTTGATCAGACGCGAAATTTCTTTCTTCTTCAACGCACGGTTCAGTGCGGTGAAAGGCATGCCCTTGGGCAGAATTTCGGACAGCAAGGCACGGCCAGCAGTCGTTTCGTAACGCTTGATGGTCTTGACCCACTCACCGTCTTCGCCCTTCTCGAATTCTTCGATACGGACGGTCAGACGAGTTTGCAGCTCGACTTCCTTGTTGTCGTAGGCGCGCTGAACTTCAGCCACGTCGGCCATGAACAAGCCTTCGCCCTTGCCGTTTACCAGTTCGCGGGTCGCATAGTACAGACCCAACACGATATCCTGGGAAGGAACGATGGATGGTTCGCCGTTGGCGGGGAACAGCACGTTGTTGGAGGCCAGCATCAAAGTGCGCGCTTCCAGCTGGGCTTCCAGCGACAGCGGCACGTGAACGGCCATCTGGTCACCGTCAAAGTCAGCGTTAAAGGCGGCACACACCAAGGGGTGCAGCTGAATCGCTTTACCTTCGATCAGGACCGGTTCAAAAGCCTGAATACCCAAACGGTGCAGCGTAGGCGCACGGTTCAGCATCACGGGATGCTCGCGGATCACCTCTTCGAGGATGTCCCACACCACCGGTTCCTGGCTTTCCACCAACTTCTTGGCTGCCTTGATGGTCGTAGCCAGACCCATCAATTCCAGACGGTTGAAGATGAAAGGCTTGAACAGCTCCAACGCCATCAGCTTGGGCAGACCGCACTGGTGCAGCTTCAACTGAGGACCCACCACAATCACGGAACGACCGGAGTAGTCCACGCGCTTGCCCAGCAGGTTCTGACGGAAACGACCGCTCTTGCCCTTGATCATGTCGGCCAGGGACTTCAGTTGACGCTTGTTGGCGCCGGTCATGGCCTTACCGCGACGACCGTTATCCAGCAAGGAGTCCACGGACTCTTGCAGCATACGTTTTTCGTTGCGCAAGATGATGTCCGGTGCCTTCAGTTCCAGCAGACGCTTCAAACGGTTATTACGGTTGATAACGCGGCGGTACAGATCGTTCAGGTCGGAAGTCGCAAAGCGGCCGCCGTCCAGCGGTACCAGCGGACGCAGGTCCGGTGGCAGCACGGGCAGCACTTCCATGATCATCCAGTCTGGCTTGATGCCGGATTTCTGGAAGCCTTCCAGCACTTTCAGACGCTTGGAGATCTTCTTGATCTTGGCATCCGAGCCGGTGGCTTTCAGTTCGGCACGCAGGCGCTCGACTTCGCGATCGATGTCGATCGTACGCAGCAGTTCACGCACCGCTTCCGCGCCCATCAGGGCGTGGAAGTCGTCACCGTACTCTTCGGTCTTGGCCAGGAAATCGTCATCGGACATGATCTGACCGCGCTTGAGCGGGGTCATGCCAGGTTCGATCACGCACCATGCTTCAAAGTACAGCACGCGCTCGATGTCACGCAGGGTCATGTCCAGCACCATGCCCAGACGGGATGGCAGGCTCTTCAGGAACCAGATGTGAGCAACCGGGCAGGCCAGTTCAATGTGACCCATGCGCTCGCGACGCACCTTGGAGACGGTGACTTCAACGCCACACTTCTCGCAGATGACGCCACGGTGCTTCAGGCGCTTGTACTTGCCGCACAGACATTCGTAGTCCTTGATGGGACCAAAAATCTTGGCGCAGAACAGACCATCGCGCTCGGGTTTGAACGTGCGATAGTTGATGGTCTCTGGCTTGCGGACTTCACCGAAAGACCAGGACCGGATTTTCTCGGGCGAGGCGATGCCGATCTTGATGGCATCGAACTGCTCGTCCTGAGTGACTTGTTTAAAGAGATCGAGTAGCGCTTTCATTATTTACGCTCCAAATCCATGTCCAGGGACAAGGAACGGATTTCCTTGACCAGAACGTTAAAGGACTCCGGCATACCGGCGTCGATCACGTGGTCACCCTTGACAATATTCTCGTAGACCTTGGTACGGCCGGCGATGTCGTCGGATTTAACCGTGAGCATTTCCTGCAGGGTGTAGGCGGCGCCATACGCTTCCAGCGCCCAGACTTCCATCTCCCCGAAACGCTGACCACCGAACTGAGCCTTACCACCCAGCGGCTGCTGAGTAACCAGGGAGTACGGACCTGTCGAACGAGCGTGCATCTTGTCATCGACCAGGTGATGCAGCTTCAGGTAGTGCATGTAGCCTACGGTGACCATACGCTCAAAGGCTTCGCCGGTACGACCGTCAAACAGGCGAACCTGCGTGCGGTGTGGTGCCAGCTGCAGTTTCTCGGCGATGTCGTCAGGGTAGGCCAGACGCAACATCTGGTCGATTTCCTGCTCGGTTGCACCGTCGAACACTGGCGTAGCCAATGGCAGACCTTTCTGCAAGTTGGTGGCCATGTTCATCACTTCGTCGTCAGTCAACTCGTTGATGCGAGTCTTCTTGCCGGCAGTGTTGTAGACCTTGTCCAGGAACGCGCGCAGTTCGGAAACCTGCACGTTCTTTTCTTCTTGCATCATGTCGTTGATGCGGTGGCCAATACCTTTGGCAGCCCAACCCAGGTGAACTTCCAGAACCTGACCCACGTTCATACGCGAAGGCACGCCCAGCGGGTTCAGAACGATGTCCACAGGGGTACCGTCAGCCATGTGCGGCATGTCTTCCACGGGAACGATGCGGGAAACCACACCCTTGTTACCGTGACGGCCAGCCATCTTGTCACCAGGCTGCAGACGACGCTTAACAGCCAGGTAAACCTTGACCATCTTCAGCACGCCAGGAGGCAGCTCATCGCCTTGAGTGAGCTTCTTGCGCTTTTCTTCAAAAGCCAAGTCGAACTGGTGACGCTTTTGCTCCAAGGATTCCTTGGTGTGCTCCAGCACCAGTGCGTGTTGCTCGTCTGCCAGACGGATGTCGAACCACTGCCAGCGATCCAGATCGTTCAGGTAATCAGCAGTCAGCTCGGTGCCCTTGGGCAGTTTGCGTGGACCACCGTTGACGGTTTTGCCGACCAGGAACTTCAAGGCACGGTCAAAGGCGTCGTCTTCAACGATTTGCAGCTGGTCGTTCAGGTCCTGACGGTAGCGACGCAGTTCATCATCAATGATGGACTGAGCACGCTTGTCACGCTCGATACCTTCACGGGTAAAGACTTGAACGTCGATCACCGTACCGACCATGCCCGAAGGCACGCGCAGGGACGTGTCTTTAACGTCAGAGGCTTTTTCACCAAAAATGGCGCGCAGCAGCTTTTCTTCCGGCGTCAGCTGAGTTTCACCCTTGGGTGTCACTTTACCGACCAGCACGTCGTCAGCACGCACTTCGGCGCCGATGTACACAATGCCGGAATCGTCCAGACGGTTCAGCTGAATTTCGGACAGGTTGCTGATATCGCGGGTGATATCCTCAGGTCCCAGCTTCGTGTCACGGGCAACAACCGTCAACTCTTCGATGTGAACCGACGTGTAGCGATCGTCAGCCACGACCTTCTCGGAGATCAGAATCGAGTCCTCGAAGTTGTAGCCGTTCCAGGGCATGAAGGCGATCAGCATGTTCTGACCCAGAGCCAATTCGCCCAGGTCAGTCGATGCACCGTCAGCCAGCACGTCACCACGAGCCACGATATCGCCACGTTTGACGATAGGACGCTGGTTGATGTTGGTGTTCTGGTTGGAACGGGTGTACTTGGTCATGTTGTAGATATCTACACCGACCTCGCCAGCCACGTTCTCGTCATCGTGCACGCGAATAACCACGCGCTGTGCGTCAACGTCTACAACCACACCGCCACGACGGGCCTGTACGGTGGTACCCGAGTCAACAGCCACAGTACGTTCGATACCGGTACCGACCAAAGGCTTCTCAGGGCGCAGGCACGGAACTGCCTGACGCTGCATGTTGGCGCCCATCAGTGCTCGGTTGGCGTCATCGTGCTCCAGGAACGGAATCAGCGAAGCAGCCACAGACACGATCTGCGAAGGAGCAACGTCCATGTAATGGATGTTCTCTGGCGCAGTCATCATGGTTTCGCCAGCTTCACGGCAGGCAACCAGATCGTCCGCAAAGGCACCGTCTTCGGTCAACTCGGCGTTAGCCTGAGCGATGACGTAATTGCTTTCTTCAATAGCCGACAGGTAATCGATCTGTTCACTGACCTTGCCGTCAACAATCTTGCGGTAAGGCGTTTCCAGGAAACCGTACTCGTTCAGACGAGCGTACAGCGCCATGGAGTTGATCAGACCAATGTTTGGACCTTCAGGCGTTTCAATCGGGCACACGCGACCGTAGTGGGTTGGGTGCACGTCGCGCACCTCAAAGCCCGCACGTTCGCGAGTCAGACCACCAGGGCCCAGTGCCGAAACACGACGCTTGTGCGTGATCTCGGACAGCGGGTTGGTTTGGTCCATAAATTGCGACAGCTGGCTGGAACCGAAGAACTCCTTGACAGCCGCAGAGATGGGCTTGGAGTTGATCAGATCGTGCGGCATCAGGTTTTCGGTCTCGGCTTGGCCCAGACGTTCCTTGACGGCACGTTCCACACGCACCAGACCGGCGCGGAACTGGTTTTCAGCCAATTCGCCCACGCAACGAACACGACGGTTACCCAGGTGATCGATATCGTCGATCTGACCGCGGCCGTTACGCAGATTCACCAGCACCTGAATGGTGTCCAGAATGTCTTCGTCGGTCAGGGTCATGGGACCTTCAATGCTGTCACCACGGCCCAGACGGCTGTTCACCTTCATGCGACCCACGCGCGACAAGTCGTAGGACTCTTCGCTGTAGAACAGACGGTTGAACAAAGCCTCAACCGCTTCTTCGGTTGGTGGCTCGCCGGGACGCATCATACGATAGATCGCGATGCGGGCAGCATTGGAATCCGCTGTTTCGTCCGTGCGCAGGGTCAGGGAGATAAAGCCGCCCTGATCCAGTTCGTTGACGTACAGGGTCTCGAAATCACGCACATTGGCTGCGCGCATTTCGGCCAGAATGGATTCGGTAATTTCGTCGTTGGCGTTGGCAATCACCTCGCCGGTTTCGGCGTTGATGATGTTCTTGGCCAGCACACGACCCAGAAGGAAATCTTCCGGGATGGAAATGTATTCGATCTTGGCTGCTTGCAGGTCGCGCAAATGCTTGGCATTGATACGCTTGTCCTTTTCAACCAGTACGCGACCATCACGGTCGGTAATGTCGAAACGGGCAACCTCGCCCTTCCAGTGTTCTGGAACGAATTGCAGCTTGCCACCTTCCTGGTGCAGTTCGATGTGATCGAACTCGAAGAAGTGGGCCAGGATCTGTTCTGGCGTCAGGCCAATGGCCTTCAGCAAGATAGTCACAGGCATCTTGCGACGACGGTCGATACGAAAGAACAGGATGTCCTTGGGATCGAACTCGAAGTCCAGCCAGGAACCACGGTAAGGAATCACGCGAGCCGAGAACAGCAACTTGCCCGAGCTGTGCGTTTTACCGCGATCGTGTTCAAAGAACACGCCGGGGGAACGGTGCAGCTGGGAAACGATGACTCGTTCGGTACCGTTGATCACAAAAGAGCCGTTATCAGTCATCAGGGGCATTTCGCCCATGTAGACTTCTTGCTCTTTTACTTCCTTGACGGTAGGCTTGCTCACCTCGCGGTCCATGAGGACCAGACGAACCTTCGCCCGCAAGGGGGAAGCATAGGTCAAACCACGAAGTTGACACTCTTTGACGTCGAACACCGGCTCGCCGAGCGTATAGCTCACGAACTCTAGCCGCGCCATTTGGTTATGGCTTACTATTGGAAATATGGAACTGAAAGCTTCCTGCAAGCCTTCAACCTTACGCTGAGAAGGCAGCGTGTCCTTCTGCAAGAAGGTTCTGAAAGAATGCAGCTGGGTAGCCAACAGGTAAGGAACCTGCTGTACGTCTTCACGTTTGGCGAAGCTCTTGCGTATGCGCTTTTTTTCGGTGTACGAATAAGGCATGAGCACTCCGACTCAAGGGTTACACGGACCGTCAACCACGGCCCTGGTTTACGACTCTAAAAAACCCGACTTTCTACAATACTAATTAAAAATCATGGGTTTTCTGGAAACGCAAAAGCCCGGGAAGGCTTGAAACGCATTCCCGGGCATCTATCGATACTCTTACTTGAGCTCGATCTTGGCGCCAGCTTCTTCCAGCTTCTTCTGAGCGTCTTCAGCATCAGCTTTGGACAAGCCTTCTTTAACAGCCTTAGGAGCACCGTCAACCAGGTCTTTGGCTTCTTTCAGGCCCAGACCGGTGATTTCGCGCACGACTTTAATGACGCTAACTTTGTTTGCGCCAACGTCAGCCAGGAACACGGTGAATTCGGTTTGCTCTTCAGCGGCAGCAGCAGCGCCACCAGCAGCAGGAGCTGCAACAGCAACAGCGGCGGCAGCAGCCGACACACCGAATTTTTCTTCCATTTCTTTGATCAGCTCGGACAGTTCGAGCACGGACATTGCGCCGATGGCGTCAAGGATTTCAGCTTTAGTAGCCATTTTTAAGAACTCCAGATATTAGGTAAATGCCAGGTTTGGTTGTCGTTCGCAACGACGAAGTTTCCTGAAGGAAAACTGCTTACGCAGCTTCTTTCTGATCGCGCACAGCCGCCAGGCCGCGAACAAACTTGGTGGGAACTTCGTTAAGCGTACGCACAAAAGTAGCGATAGGTGCTTGCATGGTGCCCAGCAGTTTCGCCAGCAATTCTTCGCGCGAGGGCATTGTGGCCAGAGCCTTAACACCATCAGCATTCAGAACGCTATTGGGCAGCGCACCGCCCATGATGACCAATTTGTCATTGGTCTTGGCAAAATCTGCAACGACTTTCGCCGCAGCAACGGGATCTTCACTGATGGCGTACATCAGAGGACCCACGAGCTGGCTGGAGATACCGTCAAACGAGGTACCTGCCAACGAACGACGAACCAGGGTGTTTTTCAACACACGCAGGTAGACGCCAGACTCACGCGCTTTTTTGCGCAATACGGTAGCAGAAGCGACGTCCAGACCACGGTACTCGGCGATAATGATCGATTGGGCCTTTGCCAGTTCGGCAGTGACTTCTTCGATGACTACCGCTTTCTCTTCACGATTGAGACTCACGGTTGAACACTCCTTCAAACGATGTCGGGAAGGCTTCCCAACATCAACCGAATGCGGCGCACCTGGACGAGTTCTATAACGAATTCTTCCACGGGCGCCGTCTACGTTGGATGGGACGTTCTGCCCCGATTAAGCAGTGAGATGACAAGTCAGCCAACTGCTCCAACGGTCTTTGACAGCAGTGACCCTGTAAACAGGATCACAGCCCAAAGTTCTTTTTTTCTAACTGTTGATTAAACAGTCAGAGATGCAATTTCAACACGTGCACCGCCACCCATGGTGGAGGACACGGCAACCTTGCGCAGGTAAACACCCTTGGCAGCGGCTGGACGAGCCTTGTTCAAGGCGTCAACCAGGGCAACCAGGTTGGTCTGCAGCTGTTCAACGTTGAACGAAGCGCGACCAATGGTGCTGTGAATGATACCGGCCTTGTCGGTACGGTATTGAACTTGACCAGCCTTGGCGTTCTTAACAGCCGTAGCAACGTCAGGAGTCACAGTACCAACCTTGGGGTTTGGCATCAGGCCACGAGGACCCAGAACCTGACCCAGGGTACCGACAACACGCATGGTGTCAGGCGAAGCGATCACAACGTCAAAGTCCATTTGACCGGCTTTGATTTGCTCAGCCAGGTCGTCCAGACCCACGATGTCAGCACCAGCTTCACGAGCGGCGTCGGCTTTTTCGCCTTGGGCGAAAACGGCAACACGCACGGTTTTACCGGTACCAGCAGGCAGAACCACGGAGCCACGGACCAGTTGGTCGGACTTACGAGGATCAATGCCCAGCTGAACAGCGATATCGATGGATTCGTCGAACTTGGCAGTGGCAGTATCTTTCACCAGGGCCAGAGCTTCGGCCACAGGGTAGAACTTGTTGCGGTCGATCTTGGCAGCAATAGCGGCTGCGCGTTTGCTTACTTTAGCCATGACTTACACCACCCCTTCAACGTTGATGCCCATGCTGCGAGCGCTACCAGCGATGGTACGCACAGCGGCGTCCAGATCGGCAGCGGTCAGGTCGGGTTGTTTGGTCTTGGCGATTTCTTCAGCCTGAGCGCGGGTCAGCGTACCGACTTTATCCACGTTAGGACGTGCAGAACCGGATTTGATACCAGCAGCCTTTTTGATCAGGATGGTTGCTGGAGGAGTCTTCATGATGAACGTGAAGCTCTTGTCAGCAAAAGCGGTGATCACCACAGGAATTGGCAGACCGGGTTCCAGACCCTGTGTCTGGGCGTTGAACGCCTTGCAGAATTCCATGATGTTCAGACCGCGCTGACCCAGCGCTGGACCGATTGGAGGGGATGGGTTTGCCTTACCAGCTGGGACTTGCAGCTTGATAAAGCCGACGATTTTCTTCGCCATGCTTAGCTCCTTGCGGGTGATGACGCCTGGCGCATGATGCGACAGGCTTCCCGGGGGTTGTAATTAATCAGGTCTTTTCGACTTGATCGAAATCGAGTTCAACGGGGGTGGCGCGACCGAAAATAGTAACGGTGACACGAACCTTGTTTTTCTCGTAGTTAACTTCTTCGACGTTACCGTTGAAGTCTGCAAACGGACCGTCCTTGACGCGTACCAGTTCGCCAACCTCGAACAGCACTTTGTGCCGTGGCTTCTCAACGCCCTCTTCCATTTGCGACAGGATTTTTTCCACTTCGCGCTCGGAGATGGGAGCGGGACGGTTACCGGAACCGCCCAAAAAGCCGGTGACTCGCGGCGTACTTTTTACCAAGTGCCAGGTTTCGTCGGTCAAGGCCATCTCGACCAGAACGTAACCAGGGTAAATACGTCGCTCTGTAATTGATTTCTTGCCGTTCTTTACTTCAACGACTTCTTCCGATGGAACCAGAATGCGACCAAACGCTTCTTGGAGATCAGCGCGTTCAATGCGCTCCACCAGAGCTTTGTGCACGCTTTTTTCCATGCCGGAATAAACGTGAACCACATACCAGCGTTTGCTCATGTGTGCCCTTTATTTCCAGCCCAGCAACAGGCCATAAATGATCCAGCCGAGCCCTTTGTCAATCAGCCACAACAAGATGGCCATAACGGCAACAAACACAAAGACGATACCCGTCATTTGCGTTGCTTCTTTACGGGATGGCCAGTGAACGCGACGCACTTCCGTGTAGGCATCACGAGAAAAAGCGACCAGGCGGCGGCCTGTATCGCTAAACCAGATGATCAATACGGCGACGATTAAGCTGGCAACAAATACCCCAGCGCGAACCAGTGAATTTTGGCCATCCAGAACGGAATAGCCAACAATACCGGCGGCGACGACTAGGACCGCTAGGCCCAGCTTGATGCGCTCGGAACCTCGGTTAACGGTTTCTACGTTGGTATTCGACATATTCCGACGAGTGACGCCACGCGAGGTGGTGGCGAGTGACTGTGGTGGCAGGGGCAGAAGGAATCGAACCCTCAACCTTCGGTTTTGGAGACCGACGCTCTGCCAATTGAGCTATACCCCTATACCTTGACAAACCGTAGCGCGCTACTTTGCTACGTTTGGCTTTTAGGCAAAAGAGGATATTAACCTCTTTCGCCCAAAATTACTACTCTTTTTTTACTTGATGATTTTTGCAACCACGCCAGCGCCAACGGTACGGCCGCCTTCGCGAATAGCGAAGCGCAGACCTTCTTCCATGGCGATAGGAGCGATCAGGGACACTTTCATCGAAAT